>NZ_FNUR01000022.1 GCF_900108105.1 Butyrivibrio sp. Su6
CATAACAGAATGTCTAGTGATACAGTGGAACTGTTGTTGATAGGTAACGTCACGCCAATCCGAGAAGGCCGCACATATCCAAGAAAAAAGCATACCAAACGTGTAGTTCCACTAAGTTATAGAGCATAAATTTCTCCAAGAATAAATGGCACGGAAGAAGCAGGAGCAATCCTGCTTTCTTGGCGTGCCATTTGTTTTGCAAACAAGATATGAAGTTTTCTAAAACGGAGTTTTTATGCCATCCGTTATGTATTAAATGCACTTGAATACCTTAACTAAATGACATTGGGACGGTTCTTTTGACTTGTTTTGCAAACAAGTCAAAAGAACCGTCCCTCTGTCTTCCCTCTGTCTTCTTAGTTAACAATTGCCTGAAAATCTTTGAAGAATGATGGATAGGAGATTCCTACACAGCCATCATCGAGGATTCTTGTGGTTCCTGTTGCAGCAAGCGAAGCTACAGCAAATGACATAGCAAGTCTGTGGTCATCATGGGAATGGATGTCAGCGCCGTGGAGAGGTTTTCCTCCGTGGATGATCATGCCGTCATCTGTTGCTTCTATGTCGCAGCCCATAGCTTTTAAGTTATCAACTACAGTAGCTATTCTGTCAGACTCTTTTGCCTTGAGCTCTGCTGCGTCTTTTATTATGGTATCAAAGTTACCTGTGGCAGCAACAACGGCAACGACAGGAAGTTCATCTATCATAGTCGGTATGTCTTTTCCGCCAATTTCAAAAATGCCGTTTTCATTTCCGTGGAGCTCGCTGTATTTCACAAGTATGTCAGCTCTTGGTTCGCTGTCATTGGTTTCATTCATAAGCGTGATATCAGCCCCCATTTGTCTGAGTACTGTAATTATGCCGGTCCTTGTCTGGTTGATACCTACGTTTCTGATAAGAAGTTCAGAATCAGGAACCATGAGAGCGGCAGCCATGAAATAAGCAGCAGAAGAGATGTCTCCAGGGACGTTTATCTTGATACCATGTAGTGGCATGCCGGGATGCAGTATTGCTGCAGCACTTCCATCTCTTGCAAGTTCATTGTGAATGTCAGCTCCGAACATTGTGAGCATAGTCTCTGTGTGATTTCGTGACAGAGCAGGCTCATAAACTACAGTGTCGCCGTCAGCATAAAGACCTGCCAGTACAATAGCAGATTTTACCTGAGCTGAAGCAATTGGATTTCTGTAGGTTATGCCTCTGAGGCGCTTGCCTCCTTTAATAACGAGGGGAGCGCAGCCATTATCCATAAGAGATGAAATATCAGCCCCCATTTGAGAAAGAGGCTTAATAATGCGGTTCATGGGGCGCTTTTCTATGGACATATCACCTGTGATATTGGAATCAAAAGGCTGAGCCACGAGAATACCTGACATGAGTCTTGTGGTAGTTCCGCTGTTTCCTGTGTACAAAGTTTCTGATGGAGCTTTTAACCCATAAAGACCATTACCGTGCACCGTGATGGTCGGAACGCCGTTCGTAGGGCGTATTGTGTGATCTATATTGATGCCAAGTTTTCTGAAACAGTCGATGGTTGAAAGGCAGTCAGCACTGTTAAGAAAGCCCGTGATCTCTGTTGTTCCTTTAGCGAGAGCGCCAAACATGATACTTCTGTGAGATATGGACTTGTCGCCTGGAACAAAAACGTCACCTTTTAATGGGTGTTTTGCTTTTTCTAACGCTATCATGTTGCTTCTCCTTTGAATTAGCTGTTTCTGATCGGATATCCGTTTTCGTTAAGTATTTTTAATGCAGCATCTTTTCCGCTCTGATCATGCAGCTCTATACGAAGAGTTCCTCGTTCATACTCTCTGTTATGGACAATGCCAATATTTTTGATGTTGATATCATTGTCTGATAAAAGAGTTGCCACTCTTGCAAGATTACCGGGTTTATCAGCGATATCAACGTGAATTGTAAAGGTCTGCATAATAGGACCGCTGCTGGTCTCTATGAAGGACTCCCTGTATTCCCTGGCTGAGCTGAAAAAGTCAAAGAGCTTATCGTTGTCATGTTCATCAATCGCAAGCTTGATATCGATAAGCGAATCAATGTACTTTGAAAGCAGATCTGAGATGTTATATGAGTTTGTAGTGCAGATCTGTTGCCACATAACAGGAGAAGAAGAGGATATTCTTGTAATATCCTTAAATCCACCTGCGGCGATGAGTTTCATCAGCTGATCCTCAGAGTCATTGTTTCTGACAAGATTCACAAGGCTTGCAGAGACTACATGTGGAACGTGGCTTATGGCTGCCGTAATGTAATCATGCTGCATGTAAGGAATCACCAGAGGAATGGCACCTATTTCTTTTACCAGTTCATAGTAATGCTTTAATTTTTCTTCGTTTGTGTTTTCCGTTTTTGTGAGAATATAGTAGGCATTTTCAAAAAGAGATGCCTTAGAATTGCCAAAACCAATGCGTTCTGTACCGGCCATTGGATGACCGCCGATAAACTGCTTTTCAAGGCCAAGCTCTTTTACCTTCTCGTGAATACCGGTCTTAACACTACCGATATCGGTAAGTAATGTATTCTCATTTAAAAATGGAACAAGCTTTTCAAGATTATCGTTGTTTATTTCTACCGGAGCACATAAGAAGATGATATCGCATTCAGAAAAATCTTTTCCGATCTCATATACAGGCTTATCTACAATACCTTCGTCATGTGCTTTATCTACGGTTTCTTTGTGTGGTGTGTAAGCTACTATAAAAGAATCAGGATGGCTTTTTTTGATAGCTCTTGCAATAGAACCACCAATAAGACCAAGTCCTAAAAATCCAAATTTATTAAATGACATTAGTTAAATTCCCCCGAAGAAAGCGTCTTTCACTTCACTATATCACTTTAACGTGCGAAAAACAATACTATTCATGCATGATTCTTGCTGTTTTTTGCCTTGATGACATAAGACCCACATGATAATGATATATTTGTGCAAAAATAACACAAATACTTGTTATGATGCATTATTTTTAGTAAAATATCCTTATAAATCTTTTGGGGGAATTCAATTTTTTTCACATCTACAAATAAATAGTGTTAATAGGCTTTGGGATTTCCTCAAAATAATGCGACTGGAGGACAAGATATGAACGTTTACACAACTGACAAGATTAGAAACGTAGTACTGCTTGGACATGGTGGCGCTGGCAAAACAACTTTAGCAGAGGCTATGGGATATCTTGCCGGACTTACATCAAGGATGGGGAAGGTAGAAGATGGAAACACATTAAGTGATTTCGATAAGGAAGAACAGAAGCGTCACTTCTCAATCAGTACTTCAACTATCCCTCTCGAGTGGGATGGTCACAAGATCAATATTCTGGATACTCCGGGATTCTTTGATTTTGTAGGTGAAGTTGAGGAAGCTATCAGCGTTGCTGATGCAGCAATCATCGTTGTATCAGGTAAAGCAGGTATCGAAGTTGGAACAGAGAAGGCTTGGGAAATGTGCGAAAAGTACAAGATTCCACGTATGTTCTTTGTAGCTGACATGGATATCGATGATGTTTCTTATAGACAGGTAGTTCAGGACCTTACTGATAAATACGGTAAGAAAATGGCTCCATTCAACCTGCCAATCCGTGAGAATGAAAAGTTTGTTGGATATGTAAACGTTATTCAGGAAAAGGGCTTCAGATGGGAAGGAAAAGAGGTTGTAGAGTGTCCGGTTCCGGAATACAACCAGGCTAACCTTAAGCTCTTTAGAGATACACTTCTTGAATCTGTTGCTGAGACTTCAGAAGAGTTCATGGAGAGATACTTTAATGGTGATACATTCTCAGAAGCTGAGATAAGAGCAGCAGTTAGAGGTAATGTATGTGACGGAAGCATTGTTCCTATTGAGATGGGTTCAAGTACTCTCTGCCAGGGTATCTACACACTTCTTGATGATATCGTTAAGTACATGCCAAGTCCTGAGAACCGCAAGATGGCTGGTATCAATACAAATACTAATGAGATCTTCGAAGCAGATTTCGATTTCTCAAAGCCAAAGACAGCTTTTGTATTTAAGACAATGATCGATCCATTTATTGGTAAGTACTCACTTATCAAGGTTCGTTCAGGTGTCATTAAGCCGGATGATCTTATGTATGTAGCAGGTAAGGATGTTGAAGTTAAGATTGGTAAGCTCTATATCCTTCAGGGCAATAAGACTACTGAAGTTCCAGAGCTCCACGCAGGTGACCTTGGCGCACTTCAGAAGCTTGAGATTGCTACAGGAGATACTCTTTCTACAAAGGCTAATCCTGTTCAGTACGCAAAGATGGATATCTCAACTCCATATACAGCTATGAGATATCACGCTCAGAATAAGGCAGATATTGATAAGATTTCTCAGTCTCTTGCTAAGCTTGCAGCTGAGGATCAGACACTTAGAGTAGTCAATGATGCAGAAAACCGTCAGACTCTTCTATATGGTATCGGAGATATGCATCTTGAAGTTATACAGAGTAAGCTTCAGAACGTATATAAAGTTGCAATCGACCTCACAAAGCCAAAGGTTGCATTTAGAGAGACTATCAGAAAGAAATCTGATGTTGAATACAAATATAAGAAACAGACAGGTGGTCATGGCCAGTATGGACATGTAAAGATGCGCTTTGAGCCATCAGGAGATCCAACTACTCCATATGTATTTGAGCAGGAAGTTGTTGGTGGAGCAGTTCCAAAGAACTACTTCCCGGCAGTTGAAAAGGGACTTGCTGAGTCAGTATTAAGAGGACCTCTTGCAGCTTATCCTGTAGTAGGTGTTAAGGCAGTTCTTTACGATGGATCTTATCACCCGGTTGACTCTTCAGAAATGGCATTCAAAGTAGCAGCATCAGGTGCATTCAAGAAAGGCTTTATGGATGCTTCTCCTGTACTCCTTGAGCCTATTGTTTCTCTTAAGGTTACAGTTCCGGATTCATATACCGGTGATGTAATGGGAGACCTAAATAAGAGAAGAGGAAGAGTGCTCGGCATGAATCCATCTCTTACAGGCAAGCAGGTTATTGAAGCAGAAGTTCCTATGATGGAACTCTTTGGATATAACACACAGCTTCGTTCAATGACTGGCGGAAGCGGTGAATATGAGTATGAGTTTAACAGATATGAGCAGGCACCATCAGATGTTCAGGCAAAAGAAGTTGCCGACAGAGCAGACAAGGTTGCTGCAGCAAACTCAGAAGAATAATAAGGATCAATAAAAAAGAGGATGAAGAGCTTTTCTTCATCCTCATTTTTTAATTAGAAGGACTGGCCTTCGCTTTTGTTTTGGATATATTCCCTTGGCGAGTGGCCATCCACTTTTTTAAAGACCTTGGAAAAATAGTATGCTGATTCAAACCCTAAAGCATCTGCAACTTCGTAGATTTTCATGTCACCGGATAAGAGCATTTCTTTTGCCTTATCAATTTTCTTTGTATAAACATATTCGGAGAAACCTGTATCTGTTGTCTTCTTAAAAAGAACTGACAGATAAGCGGGAGATAGTCCAAATACTTCAGCTACTTCATTTAACTGGAGCTTTCCGTTTAAGTTGCCATCTATGTACTGCTGTATGGTAAATATAAGTTTGTCCTTTCCAGAGCGTCTGTTGCTACCAACGATGTGGCTAAAGAGTCTTATAGGTGCTGCAGAATCGGACTGGGACTGGGCTGTTTTTGCTTCGTCAAAAGAGACAGCTATATCAAGAGGTGTTGATACAGCGCTTCCTATACCAAATGTAAGAGTTGTCTTAAAGTAGCTTGTGATCATGGTTCTGGCATTTTCAAGTGCCTCAGTGATCAGATCCATTATTGAAGCAATAGGTTTTTCTTCATTAAACAGGAAGATGATAGCAAAGTGCGTAGGATCTATGGATACTATCTGACATGGTGCGTGGCGGGAAATGATCTCTTTTGCCATACCTATACTTGATGAATATATACCAATAGCATCATTTGATGAGTCAGAAAGAGCAGGAGAAGGTGTCTTTATCTCGCCATATACCACAATATATCTGTTGTAATCAAACTTAAGGTCCAGGGCTTTTGTTTCTTTTGCCAGATCACTTTCAGATGCGATAAGGTGATTGAACAGCTTTATCAAAAACTTCTGCCTGAGGTCCTCGAGAGAGCTTTCGCTTGGAATAGAAGTCTTTCTTACAGGATTTGATTCATCAACTCTTTGAATGGCTTTATTTAGAGCGAAGGTCAAAGTTTCGGAATTTAGCTCTATTTTTACAAGATAATCAACAGCCTCACATACAAGAGCCTGTCTAACCATTTCGAATTCTTCATAGGCTGTGAGCATGATAAAAGCCGGGGGGTTTCCATATTTTTTATGGCTCTTATCAAGCAGTTCAAGGCCGGTCATTACAGGCATTCTTATATCTGCAATGACAATGTCCGGAGTGTCGCTGCAGATCATATCCCAGGCTTCCTGCCCGTTTGAAGCAGTTCCTATTATTTCACAGTTGTCGGAATGGTCCTTGGCAATCATGGTCTTAAGACCAATCTGCACCAAGGGTTCATCATCTACTATTAGTATTCGGTACATAAAAAACTCCTGATTTCTTTTACATGTATTTAAGCGGAAGAATAAGTGTGGTCGTTGTAAAGGAGCCAACTTCACTTGTTATGTGCATTCCGTATTCTTCGCCGAAGGTATATCTGATTCTCTCATTTACGTTGCTGACACCAATCTGCCTAAAGAATTCGTTGGATGACTTGGCCTTGCCGCTAAGGACATCATCAATGGTTTCTTTGGTCATGCCGACTCCGTTGTCAGTGACATCAATGAAAAGCTTATCATCATTTTTATAGGTGTGGACTACAATCTTTCCGGCGCTTCCCTTTGGTTCGATTCCGTGGAATATGGAATTCTCAATGATTGGCTGGAGAGAGAAGCGGTTTATTCTGCATTTCAAAAGAGCTTCATCCTCCGTATCATATTCCAGCTCAATGGTCCCGCCATACCTGTATTTCATAATGGTAAAATAGTCATCTAAAAGGGCAAATTCATCCTCAAGAGCAATAACGCTTTCTGTACCCTTGGAAATGTTTTTCATAAGTCTTGAAAGGGCAGTTGACATGTCCGCAATGCCTTCTGACCCTTGTATTGTTGCCATCCACTTTATTGTATTTAAGGTGTTATACAAAAAGTGAGGATTTATCTGGGATTGCAGAACCTGGTATTCCAGGTCGTGTTTCGTCTTTTCATCTAAAATTCTTTTCTCCATAAGATCGGAGACGTTCTGTGAGAGGCTGTTGATTCCTATTCCAATCTCACCAAGTTCGTTGGGCCATTCTATCGATGGATCCCTTGAAAAATCTCCAAGTCCTATCTGATCAAGCCTGTCGATTAGCTTGGATACAGGCCTTGTAATGATCCTGTGCAGGGAAAGAGAAAGAATTATTCCTGCAAAAAGAATAACCGTAAATATAAGTATGATCAGTGCAAGATACAGCTTCATTCGGGCTTTGAGGGCGCTTTCTGATGGCAGATATGAGAGCTTCCATCCGGTTTCCGGCAAAGTGTAGGTTACAAGATCGGCAGGAAGTGAGTCTTTCACAAAAGACCTGCCATCATATCGGTAGGATACGCCTTCGGGAAATGTAAGATATAGAGCATCATCATTTTCAAAGACAAAGCTTTTTAGAGAATCTATTATCACAGATACAGGGATGTCCATATAGACCCAGCCCAGAACTTCAGAGGAATCAGCCTTGTAAATTGCTCTGATAATTGGAATAATAGGAGGGTTGCCGCTTTTGGACATTGGATTTTTGCATATTCCATACCAGCTAAAGGACGGAGATGAAATAAGAGGCTCATAAAAACTTGAAGCCATTATCATCTGAGGCGTATTTGAACTGCTTGATGCACCGCCTCCTGAAATGTCCTGCAGAAAATTTTTACCATCAATAGTGGAGATCACTACACGGTCAACGTAATTTCTGACTCCTACTATATTGAATTCATTGTTTAAATGGTTCCAGGTCATCATGGAAAGCTTTCTGCCAAGAATTTTGTCCTCGGTATAGGTTTCAGCTACAGACTGGACGTAGTTATTGATAGTGCTGTCCAGGCATATCCAGTTAGAAAAAGTCATAACTGTATTGATGTTGGAATCTATGTTGTTTCCAAGGACATGGATGTTGGTCAGGGCTGATTGATGCTGATTTTCTTTTAAATAGCGCATGGAGAGAATGTAACTTGTTGTAGCTATAAATAAGGCAAGAACAAGAGACAGACCCACTGCCCATATGACAATTTTTAATCTGATTGAATGACTATTTTTACGCATAGATATATATTAGAGCAGAGGAAAAATAAAGAAAATACAATTTTATATAAAAAAATTGCATTTTTTTACCAATAAATGTTAAAGAATGTACATTCTTGGAAATAAGAGGCTTTGTTACAATTTTTATAGAAACAAAAAACTGCCAATGGGGTAGCAATTATTAAAAGGGAGGCAAAAAATGAAAAAGAGAATTATCAGTTCTTTACTTGCAGTTTCAATGATCGCAGCAAGCATCGTTGGATGCGGAAGTGCTTCACAGGCACCTGAAGCTGAGGCACCTGCAAAGGAAGAAACACCGGCAGCAACAGAGGCACCTGCTGCAGAAGCAACTACAGAGACAGCAGAGGCTACATCTGATGAGCCTGTAACACTTAAGTGGGCACTTTGGGATGTATCAAGCACAGTTTACTATCAGCCACTTATTGATGCTTTCACAGCTGAGCATCCAAACGTAACAGTTGAGATGGTAGACCTTGGATCTACAGATTACAGCACAGTTCTTGGAACACAGCTTTCAGGTGCTGGCTCAGACTTTGACGTAGTAACAGTTAAGGATGTTCCAGGTTACGTATCACTCGTTAACAAGGGCGTTCTTGAACCTTTAGGAGATCTTATCTCAAAGGATGGCGTTGACCTTTCACTTTACAACGGCGTTACAGATCAGGTAACAATCGACGGAAGTCTTTATGAACTTCCTTTCCGTTCAGATATCTGGGTTCTTTACTACAACAAGGATGTCTTTGATAAAGCAGGCGTTGCATATCCTACAAACGATATGACCTGGGAAGAGTATGACAAGCTTGCAAGAAGCGTAACAGACACAACTCCTGGTGCTGAGGTTTATGGTTCTCACTACCACACATGGAGATCAACAATCCAGCTTGATGGTATTCTTGATGGAAAGAACACAATCGTTGATGGCAACTATGAGTTCACAAAGCCTTACTACGAGATGGTTCTTGCACAGCAGAAAGATGGTGTCTGCATGGATTATGCAACACTTAAGACACAGGGACTTCACTACTCAGCAGCATTTGCTCAGGGTAACGTAGCAACAATGAACATGGGTACATGGTTCATCGCAACACTTATCCAGAAGATCAAAGATGGCGAGTACACAGATTGCACTAACTGGGGTATGGTTAAGTATCCTCATGCAGAAGGTGTAGAGCCTGGTTCAACTCTTTCAACAATCACAGCTCTTGCAATTCCTACATCAGCTCCTAACAAGGATATGGCTTGGGAATTCGTTAAGTTTGTAAGTGGTGAAAAGGGTGCAGAAGTTATGGCTTCAACAGGTAACATCCCAGCTATGACAAACGACAAGATCGTTGATCTTATCGCTTCAATGGATGGCTTCCCAACAGATGAAGCTTCAAAGGAAGCTCTTGTACCAAGCCACACATATCTTGAGATGCCTGCAAACGATAAGTCATCTGAGATTGAGACAGTTCTTAACGAACAGCATGATCTTATCATGAACGAAGAAGTAAGCGTAGATGATGCTATCGCAGCTATGAACGAAGGCGTTTCTGCAATCATCGGAAAGTAATTATTAGCTAGATAAAAATAACCGGCACTTGAATTTCAAGGCAGCTTGAGTTCAAGTGCCTTTTTAAGAGGAAAAAGACATGGCAGCACAGCTATCCGCTATGGAAAAAAATATGAAAAAAAGACAGCGCAGAAGGAATCTTGTAGCATATTCCTTTATCGCTCCGAACTTTCTTGGGTTTGCAATATTTACATTGGGACCAATAGTACTTGCACTTCTCATGTCATTTGCTGAATGGGATGGAAGTAATGAGATGAAATTCATAGGTCTTTCGAATTTCGTAGAGATCTTTAAGGATGACAGATTCCTTGCATCATTAAAAAATACAATTATCTACAGCCTGTTTACAGTGCCGATCACTCTTGTGATAGCACTTGGACTTGCGATTTTATTGAATCAGAAAATAAAAGGAAGAAATTTCTTTAGAACAGTTACATTCTTCCCTTATGTAGCATCACTGGTTGCAGTAGCAGCAGTATGGAATATGCTCTTTACACCTGCAAAAGGTGGAATTGTAAACCAGTTCCTTATGAATGTACTTCATGTTGCGCCTTTAAAATGGGCAGCATCATCAAGTACTGTAATGTTGACTATTATCATGTTCTCCGTATGGAAAAACATGGGATATTATATGGTAATCTATCTTGCCGGATTACAGGGCATCAGTGAGGATCTCTATGAGGCAGCTTCACTTGACGGAGCCAATGCCTGGCAGAAATTTAAGCATATCACTGTTCCTCAGCTTAAACCAACAACATTCTTTGTAACTATCATGCTGACAATCAACTGCTTTAAGGTTTATGACATCGTATACATGTTGGCTGGTGGTTCTAACGGTGTAGTAAATAAGAGTGCAATGGTACTTGTTTACTATATCTATGAAGAGGCTTTCAGAAACTGGAAGCTTGGAAAAGCATCGGCATCAGCACTGGTTCTTTTTGCAATAGTTCTCGTTGTTACCCTTATCCAGTTTAAGGGTGAAAAGAACTATGCTAATGACTGATCGGGAGGATAGAAAAAGTGAAAAGCAAAAGAAGAAACAGAATTATTGGACAGACAATTGTCTATGTGCTGCTAATCCTCCTGGCACTTTTAATGTTAGTGCCTTTTGTATGGATGTTATCAGCATCACTTAAGTTTAACAAAGACGTTTTTGTAATACCTTTTGAGTGGATTCCAAAGGAGCCAAGATGGCAGAACTACCTTGATATCTGGACAAAGATACCTCTTGCAAAGTTTACACTTAACACAGCAAAGCTGACGCTCATAGTTACTTTCCTTCAGCTTCTTACCTCAAGCTTTGCAGCATATGCTTTTGCAAAACTTGAGTTCAAGGGCCGCAACGTGCTGTTCCTTGCATATGTAGCTACAATCGCTGTGCCTTGGCAGGTATACATGGTCCCTCAGTTCATGTTCATGAGAAGCCTTGGACTTGCGGATACCCACCTTGCAATTATCATACTTCAGGCCTTTTCTGCATTTGGAGTATTTATGATGAGACAGTTCTATGAGGGAATCCCTGATTCTCTTTGCGAAGCAGCCAGGATCGATGGAATGACAGAGTATGGCATATACGCCAAGATCATGCTGCCTCTTTCAAAGCCTGCTCTTTCAACACTTATCATATTTACTTTTGTTAATACCTGGAATGACTTCCTAGGACCTCTCATTTACCTGACAACAGAGTCCAAGAAAACACTTCAGATTGGACTGAAAATGTTTATTTCACAGTACTCAGCTGAGTATGGACTAATCATGGCAGCTTCAGTTCTTTCACTTATACCTGTATTTATTGTGTTCATTTCGCTTCAGAAATACTTTGTTGCCGGAATCACTACAGGTTCAGTTAAAGGATAATTTAATTATTTTTTACCCATATCCTTTAGTTTGTGTTACTATTTATATATGTATATTGAATCATTTGTAGAGTATAACTACATAGGTGAAATAGCAGGACTCCTTCTTTCAGGGCTCCTGCTATTTGTGATGTTATATGTAAGACCTAAAAAGACTCTTCTTTTTAAGTATATTTTTAATGGCACCATTCTTTCGATAGTTGCCATTCTTTTTCAGATTTCTATTATCAAAGTAGCCAATAATCCCGATCAGTACTACAACAAAAACCTATTCGGAATACAGCTGATTTCTTTTTTGCTGGTTTATAATGGAATTCTTTACTGCATTTTTTCCTACGTAAATATGATGTCGGTGGTGAGACGCAATCAGCGAAAAGAGTTTATTATGATGTACGCGGTTCTGTCAATTATCTACGTCATTGGAATTATTATTGAGATAGCTGCCAGTGGCCTTTATACATTTACGTTAAACGGCATTGATATCAGACATTTCACCAGATACTACATTTCAGCGGGTATTGTCTGCGCTGTTGTATGCTTTATAGCCAGTGCCCTGAACAGGCGAGAGATAAGCAGGATCACATGGCATGCAGTATGTCTTTTTGTTCCCGCAAGCCTTGTTGTCCTGATCGGTCAGATGATATATGTAGTTAAGGCCCATTATATTTTTTCAGCCACCACTTATGTTCCTATTTTCATGATTGGATTCTTGCTGTTCCATAATGTCCCGTATGATGAGCTTTCGGGAACTCAGAGTATCTATGCTTTGGATGCTTATCTCATGAAGAATATGGGCAAAAAGAAAATCTGGGTAGTGTACGTTATCCTTAAGACTTTGGATATTGAAAACTTTATAAAAAAAGATATTGATTCTTTGTACTATGGTATCAGCATTTGCAGAAATCTTGAGAATTTAAGTCCTTCTTTAAGGCTTTATAAAATGTCTGATAATAAATTTGTCAATACTCTTGAGGAGAATGATCCGGAGAAAGCCAAGGAGATCATTCAGGAGATAAGAGGTATCTTTGACAAGAGCAGAGTTGATCTTGATGTTCCATTTAATTACACGATCATTGCAGGGGAACTTAGGCCGGAGACAGACACTATCTTGAAGGTGCGTCAGTTCTTTGAATTCATAAGCAAAAGATTAGTAGACCAAAATAGTAGTCAGTTCTATATTGCAAAGGAAAGCGATTATAAAGGCTTTAGCGAGCACTATGAGATATCTTCTGTTATCAGGGATATAAGGCTAAGAGAGAACCTTGATGATGAGAGAGTTGTGGTATATGCGCAGCCTATCTACAGCGTGGAAACCGGCAGCTTTAAATCAGCAGAAGCGCTCATGAGACTTAAAGTCGGTGATAAGCTTATTTCTCCGGAGGTATTTATACCTATCGCTGAGAGCAGCGGCTCTATACACATGCTCACCTGCATAATCCTTAATAAGGTCTGCAGAGCCATAAGTTCTTTTGACGAATACTATGATTTCGATGCCATATCCATTAACTGCTCGGCAAAAGAGCTTTCTATGGAAAATCTCAACAGAGATTTTATGGAGATCATCGAGAAATATGACATTGACACATCCAAGATCAGACTTGAAGTGACTGAAACAGCAATGTTTGAAAACTATGAGAGCGCTAACAAAAACATGGAAGTTCTTTCTGCAGAGGGAATACAGTTCTATCTGGATGACTTTGGAACGGGATATTCATCACTTGAAAGAGTTATGAATTGTCCTTTCAAGACCATTAAATTTGATAAGACACTTCTTTATAAATCTCTTCACGATGACAGGATGAACGACATCCTCAGCTACATGATAGAAGTTTTCAAAAAGAACGGCTTTATAACACTTATCGAAGGAGTAGAGGATGAATCCCAGAAACAGTACAGTGTAGACCGTGGATTTGACTATATTCAGGGATATCTTTATGCTAAACCGACTCCTATAGAAGAAATAAAGAAGTTTTTTAACAGAAAGAGCAGTTTTTAAGAAAGAACCTTGCCTTGACAGCAATGTATAAAGGATAGTATGATTGTATACAATTATACGAGAGATACATTGCAAGAAGGTGAGGTTATTTTTATGAGTGATACATCAGCGTTCCAAAGTAGACCCGTAACAATGAATGACAAGAATAATCTGCTCAAGATTGAAGAGCATATTTATATTCTTGACGATGTAAAAAAACCAAACGTCTTCAGAAACATGTTTCCTTACGAGGAGATTCCTAAGATTCCTTTTAATGACAGGATTGTTCCCCACAACATGCCAAAAGAAATATGGATAACTGATACAACTTTTAGAGATGGTCAGCAGTCCAGAGCACCATATACTACAGAACAGATCGTGAAGATATATGATATGCTTCATGAACTTGGTGGCCCAAACGGACTTATCAGACAGAGTGAGTTCTTTTTATATAGTAAGAGCGACAGGGATGCAGCCCTTAAATGTATGGAAAGGGGCTACAGATTCCCGGAGGTAACAAGCTGGATAAGGGCAAGCGAAGAGGATTTTAAGCTTGTAAAAGAAATTGGTATGAAGGAAACTGGTATCCTTGTTTCTTGTTCTGATTATCACATTTTCCTTAAACTTAAAATGACCAGAAAGCAGGCTCTTGAGCATTACTTAAGTGTTATACGTTCCTGTCTGGAGGCAGGTATCAGCCCGAGATGCCATTTGGAAGACATTACCCGTGCGGATATTTATGGTTTTGTTGTTCCGTTCTGTATTGAACTTATGAAGCTTAAGGAAGAATACGGCATACCGGTTAAAATTCGTGCTTGCGATACTATGGGATATGGAGTAAACTTCTCAGGTGCCGTTATTCCCAGAAGTGTTCAGGGAATCATCTACGCGATCAATACAAACGCCAGTGTTCCCAGCGAACTCATCGAATGGCACGGACATAACGATTTTTATAAAGCAGTTACAAACTCTACAACTGCATGGCTTTATGGCTGTTCATCTGTTAATACATCACTGTTTGGAATTGGCGAGAGAACAGGTAACACACCACTAGAGGCCATGGTATTTGAATATGCCCAGCTTAAGGGCACTTTGGATGGTATGAATACGACAGTGATCACTGATCTTGCTGAGTACTATGAGAAAGAGATTGGATTTACTGTTCCTGCCAATACACCATTTGTCGGTAAGAACTTTAATGTTACAAGGGCAGGTATTCATGCTGACGGACTTCTCAAGAATGAAGAGATCTATAATATTTTTGATACTGAGAAATTCTTGAAGAGACCTCCTGTAAGCGCTGTTTCCAATACTTCAGGGCTTGCAGGCATTGCTCATTGGATAAATATCCATTACAAATTAAGACAGGAGCATGCCCTCTCAAAGACATCACCGCTTGTAACTAAGATAAAAGAGTGGGTTGATAACGAGTATGCAAACGGACGAGTTACGGTTATGACTGATAACGAGCTTGTTCGTGAGATAGATAAAGTTTCAAAAGAACTAGGTATCGTAGTAAAAGAGGGAGAGATAGTAGGGGCTGTATAAACTAAAGGAGAGACATGGAAAATCAAGACTTAAAACAGGAAGTGACAGACAAGTATTCTCTTAGAGGACGTGTTTTTCACCGCATAAGAGAAGACATACTAAACGGCAAATATAAAGACCATGAGGAACTTAAAGAAGTTGCGATCGGCCAGGAACTTGGAGTAAGCAGGACACCTGTAAGAGAGGCTTTCAGACAGCTTGAGTTGGAAGGCCTTATTCAGATCATCCCTAACAGAGGAGCTTATGTAACCGGAATCAAGGTGAAGGATATTCAGGACATCTATATGATAAGGTCCAAACTTGAGGGATTATGCGCCAGATGGGCATGTGAGAATATCACAAAAGAGCAGCTTGAAGAGATGGAAGAGAATATCTATCTCGCAGAGTTTCATGCTGCCAGAGGCCACATGGAGCAGATGGCTGAGCTTGATAACAGATTCCACAATATTTTATATGAGTCATGTAATTCAAAGATGCTTGAGCATCTTTTAAAGGACTACCATCAGTATGTTTGGAGAGTAAGACAGCAGACTCTTTCCAGCAGCAGAGGCGCTGTTTCAAACGTAGAGCATAAATTTATTATGGAAGCCATTAAAGAGAATAACCCTGATAAGGCTGAAGAGCTTGCTAATCAGCATATGATCAATGCCTATGAAAACATGCTGGATAAAGGGCTTTTGGAGCTTTACGAACAGTAAATAATAATGACTTGAAGGAGAAATGGGATATGAGCAAAATTGTAATGACAACTCCTATCGTTGAGATGGATGGGGATGAGATGACAAGAGTTTTATGGCAGATGATCAAAGATAAGCTGATCTTGCCATATATCGACCTTAAAAGTGAGTATTACGATCTTGGCCTTAAGCACAGAGATGAAACTGATGATCAGGTTACAGTTGATAGTGCCAATGCCACTCTGAAATACGGAGTTGCTGTTAAATGCGCAACCATTACTCCTAACAACGAGCGTGTTAAGGAATATAATCTTAAGAAAATGTGGAAGAGCCCTAATGGAACAATCAGGGCAATCCTTGATGGAACAGTTTTCCGCACACCTATCATGGTAAAGGGCATCGAGCCCAACGTAAGAAGCTGGGTAGAGCCGATCACTCTTGCCCGTCACGCATATGGCGATGTTTATAAGAATGTTGAAATAAGAGTTCCAGGACCTGGAAAGGCTGAGCTTGTATTTACAGGAGCTGACGGGAAAGAAGTAAGAGAAACTATTCATGAGTTTGATGAGCCCGGTATCATTCAGGGAATCCATAACAAGGATTCATCAATTAAGAGCTTTGCAAGAGCATGCTTTAAATATGCACTTTCTGAGAAAAAAGAGCTCTGGCTTGGAACAAAGGATACTATCAGTAAGACCTACGACAGAAGATTTAGGGAAATCTTCGATGAAGTCTATGAAAATGAGTTCAAAGCTGAATTTGAAAAGGCAGGAATAACATATTTCTATACACTTATCGATGATGCTGTAGCCCGTGTTATGAAGTCAAAGGGCGGATTTATCTGGGCTTGCAAGAACTATGATGGTGATGTAATGAGTGATATGGTTTCATCAGCATTCGGTTCACTTGCCATGATGACATCAGTTCTTGTATCACCAACAGGTGTTTACGAGTACGAGGCAGCTCACGGAACAGTGCAGCGCCACTACTACAAGTATCTCAAGGGTGAGCCTACATCTACAAACCCTGTAGCAACGATCTTTGCCTGGACAGGTGCTCTCAGAAAGAGAGGAGAGCTTGATGGAATCAAAGCTCTATGCGATTGGGCTGACAAGATGGAAAGGGCAACTCTTTCAGTTATCGAGTCAGGCCGCATGACAGGAGACCTTGCACTTATCACATCTCTTCCAAACCCTGTAAAACTTGGAAGCGAAGAGTTCCTTGATGCAATTGCAGAGGAATTTGAGAAGAACTGATAATTGAATATCATGATAATAGAGAGGCTTTCGCACTGATTATTGGCGAAAGCTTTTTTTATTCCAGTTATTGGCATGTGGGATAAAAGCGAAAGATTTGTAATAATTATCCCATTCTATCTAAGCTGATTTTTAGAGAAGTAGGATAAAACATGAAATTTTATCGTAGTTATCCCACATTTTCAGCCTTCTGAACACTGCGATTGACCGAAAAATGGGATAATTGTGAAAAAATCAATTGTTTTATCCTACAAACCAGCAAAATTCTCAGTCAGAAATTTGAGAATTGTGGGATAAAATGAATAAAAGTCGATCATTTATCCTACAAACCAGAAAAAACCTTGTTCAGAACCATGAGAAGTGTAGGATAAAGAGTAAAAGTCCAACGTTTATCCTACTCATGAGCAAAATCCATTATCACACATCTCTGAAAATCGGCATGGATAGAATGGGATAAATTTTACAAATCTTTCACTCTTATCCTACATCTTCTCCTAGCTCTGGATTGTCACAGTGAAATGGGTATATAGCTATACTTTTTAAGTTACCACACCCCTCGGCAGAATATTCTGGAAGAGAAAATGGGCATATACGAGAAAAAATGGATTGCCACATCCATTGGATGAGTGAACTTTAGACATATGATCTCTATATAATGGTGTGGTAACCTCAAATAAGGCCGTATATG
>NZ_FNUR01000012.1 GCF_900108105.1 Butyrivibrio sp. Su6
TAATAATATATAGCTACACTTTTACCCTAAAACTAATGCGAGGTTTCCGCATAATTACTGCGGTTCCTCGCATTTAGACTGTCAAAGATGGGATTATATACGTATTCGCCTTTTTGTGTATATTTATTTCGCTAATTTTAAAAGAAGTTGCCCCCTTTTCGAGGACAACTTCCCACTATTTATCAGTAATGTTCACATGTCAAAAGAGCTTTCTATTTTTATCACTTTATGATGTGAAGGAAAGCAAGTAGTTTAGCCATAAGCCCAGTCTTTACAGCAACTGCTGCGGCCGCTACAACAACTACAGTCGCTCCTCCTGCTGCTACAGGCACAACAGGGATTGGTGTTTTTTCCGAAGGAGTTGCCTGCTCATTTGAAGGCTTCTCCTCAGCACTTTGACCTGCGGTCTGAGAACCATTGTCACCTGAATTATCTGCAGTTGCTGCCGTTTCAGTCTGCTGTTCTTCTTGTGTACTGCCATCTGCCGCTGTGTCTGAGTTTTCTTCTCTTTCAGCGCCGGCAACCTCCTGCTCGTCGTCCCTATTGTCATTTCCAAAGATACGATTCACAAAATTGTTAACCTTGTCAGCAACTTTTTTAACTACATTCTCAATTGCTTTTACTACAGGAACAGGTTCTACCTTCTTGGCAGGAACTGATTCAGAAGTACTTGCTGTATCAGATTCAGAAGAAGATGATTCTTCATCTGTGCTTCCTGATCCCTCACTTGCTGAATCAGAACCTGATGTTGAACCAGATGTATTTCCTTCCGAGCCGCTCTCAGTTGTCTGCTCCTCTTTTGATGAACCTGATGAGCTTGATGATGACTCCTGTGTTGTTCCAGCAGAACCTGATTCCTCGCTTGACGCTGAGGAACCAGCCTCAGAACTTGATGCTGAAGAGCCTGCTTCTGAGCTTGATTCTGAGCTAGCTTCGCTGGAAGGATCATTTTCCTCTGATGAATCATAGTTGTATGAAGCAGCTTCGTAGCTTCCATTTAATGTAGCAATCACGTCGGAATATGTAATACCTGCTTTAGCAAGTGTCTCCATTCCTTTATCAGTAAGCTTTAAGAAATCTCCAAGATCAATTTTTCCGTTTCCACTTCTAATTCTCTCTGCAACTGCAAGAGGATCCGCAGCGTTTGCGTAAGGTGCTTCAAGTGAAACAAACCAGTCGTCTGCTACCGTAAGGCCATCACTATTGGCAGATGCTCCATCGTTCCAGAAGAAATTGAGGGTACCATAAATCTTTGATGTGTCCTGTGTTCCCTTTGGCTTGAGCGTTTCGTTCGTGCTTGTTCCGGTTGTTCTGTATGAAAGCACGCCATCTACATAGAAATCAGTATTAGCTGTGTCATTTGTATAAAGAGCTACATTGCTGCCGCCGTTATTGAATGACATGCTGTTGTAAACCTGAATGTCAGGACCGGAGTTAGAATCAATACCTTTCGCTTTGTTGCCCCATGCAACAGAATTTATGAGCTTGTGTGGGCCTGACATGCTTGAACCGCCCATCTTAAATCCGTTACCGTTACCTTCATTTGTTCCGTCAACGCCATAACCATTTGCAAACGCAACACAGTTCTGGATTGTGACCTGCCCTATGCAACCTGATTCTACCTTGGCAAAAAGATCCCAACCGTCATCGGCATTGTTATAGGAAATACATCCATCAAAAACTATTCCATCTGCAACTGTGAGCTTTGCCGCAAAGCCATCTGCATCTTCGTAACCCGCATCTGCATTACTGAAGGATGTACAGTTAAGGATAAGATCATCACTTGGCCAGTCATCCCATTCATCTGTAGAAAGATATCTGCTTACCTGGATACCTGTATTTCCATTTTCATATGCATGAATATCTTCAAGTGTTATATGACTTCCTGATATCTGGATACCCTTTTGGGAATTACCTGATCTTGTACAGTCAATTCCGCTCACATACCAGTAGTCTCCTGCAAATACAAAACCGGCGCATGCACTGTTAAAATCAAATACTGCTCTGTCATCAGAATCAGCAATCATTCTGATTGGCTTAGATGAAGTTCCATCAATTCCCCTTGCAACTGTAACAGTACTCTTAAGTGAATATGTGCCGCCGGCAAGTCTTATTGTCTGTCCGGGCTGTACATATTTAACTGCTGTATAGATGTCTACTGGAGAATTCTCTGTTCCTTCCCCTGTGCTTGTGCCCTCAGGGGATACATATATCTCTTTTGCATCACTGATAGTCTTGTAATTTACAGTATGCGTAAATGTGCTTGCTTCATATGATGAAAGGAGCTGATACTCATCATTCTCAGGATGGAAAAATTCATCCGGGATAAATTTCACAGCAAAGGTGTTATCGCCCTTATTAAGTGTTGTTTCAACACTCTCAACTGCGTTTGCCTCCACAGTCTTGGCATTTACAAGAATATTTCCTTTTGCATCTGTAATTGTCAGTACGCCGTCCGCGTTACCTGTGTACTGAAGTGTATATTCAGCTGTATTGGAATAAGCAGCTGAAATGATCTTGTAGCTTGGTGTTACATACGTAATAGGTCTTTCTTCTGCCAATTCATCATCTTCAGGATTTACAAGTGTAAGTTCAATATCGCTGAAGGTTGCTGTAGCATTTCTTGATGCAAAGAATCCGGCATAAACATAGTCACTGTCAATATTTTCAAGCGCCTTAGTATCGTAATACTTGTTTGTCGTTGTGTTTCCTTCAGCATCTGTGTAGCTTACAAAGTATCCCGTGTTGTTCTTTTGAATTGTAAGTTTAAATTCTGTTATAGGATTTGCTACTGTTCCACTTACATCATTCGAAGCATTGCCAACGATATTGTATGTACCTGCTCCGCTGCTGCCGCATGATGTCTCAAGTGTTCTCATTGTTGATGAGAATTCTTTTTTCGTAACTTCTGTATCATTAGCTTTCAAGCTCTCCAGATTATCCTGTGTGACACCAATTTTCTGCTGTGATCCAAGTCCAAGTTTCATTGAAATCTTGCTGGCGCTTGTGTCATCTGTCACTTCTCCAGTTGATGCATCGTAGTAATATTCAACCTTTGTAGCACTTGCCATGTAGGAGTTATTCCAGAATACTGAAGAATCTCCATTTACTCCAACAGCGTCTGCTGCCATAAGTCCAAAGCCTTCCTGACCATTTGAAAGCGTCCAGGAATCTATTGTTACCGTTGCTGAAAGAGTAAAGTTCTTACTTGCAGGTATGGTCGCATAATAGAATGCAAGACCGTCTGTAGAAGCAGGAACAAGCTTACCCTTACCGTTCGTTGATGCTACAGTGATCGATCCATCATCATGAACTGTTGCTTTGTTGTAGGAAGTATTAACTCCTGATCCGAAGGCAGCAAAAGTCCACTCCTGCTCACCATCTTCAGTAACCTCAATACTCATTGTGCTTTCAGCAGAAGTCTCTTCGCCTCTTTTTGCTGATAATACAAGCTTGTACTCATGGCCAACTGTAAGCCCCTTGAAGGTATAGTTGTACTCTGTTGAAGTATTTGTTACCACCTCTTCAGGAGTGTATGTTGTCTTTATTTCTGATGATGATTCATTTTCTGTATCAATGGCTAAAAGAGTATACTCAGTAGCCTCTTTTACTGAATAGAATTTTACTGTTACAGTTCCATTCCCCTTATTTACCGCATTTTTAAACTGTGGAGCTGTAAGAGGAAGTGTGAAGTCAAACTGTTCGGACTTAGCGCTTGTCTTTGCCTCTGTTTCCGTGTCGTCATCTCTTGAGAGAGATGCTACGAAATAGTATTTACCACTAATATCAGGGGTAAAAGAAAAATCGAAGGACTCTTTTTCTGCTGAGGACTTCTGAGTTTCTTTTGCAAGCCCACCCTCATCATACATAGTTACTGCAAGACTGTCTCCGCCATCTGTCCCGATAAGTGCATTTACTTTGACGTCAATCTTATTTGCATTACTTTCGTTAAGTGCAACACTCTCGATAACAGGAGCACTCACACTGCTCCAGTCGGCTCTTGTTACTTCTTCCGGCTCGCTGTCAGTTACAACAACCTTATAGATATTATTATTGTTGGTACTGCCTCCCAGGTAGTAAGTCCCTGATTTTTCTAACTTAAGCTTTGAATAATAAGGTGAATTTTTGGTATAGGTTCCGGATGTTATAGCAGCCACAGCTCCGTTTTCATCAATAACAGCCATCTCTCTGTTATCATCTCCACCTTGAACCCACCATATTTCAACCTGTGCTTCATCGCTTGATGTAGTAAACTTAATTGCATTTTTCTCAGTACTTACCTTGCTGCCAAAACTCAATCGCTGCGAAGATGCATATCCATCATCCCAAGTTTTTGCACTTGAATCAACTTTAGATTTTGCGCTGTATACTAATGTAAAGTATTCATCTGTGCCAGCCTTTTCAGTTTCTCCGTCACCCTTGGCTCCGACAACAAAAGCAGTCAAATCCGATGATTCAAATGTGTATTCTGTGGTCGTCGTTTCATCAGATTTTTCGTTTTCATCCGCAACGGGTTCCTCGGCTGTTGTTCCATCAGGGAAAGTAATGGTCATGTCATTACCATTTTCCTCAAACGGATCCCATTCGCCCAAAAATGCTGCTACTGATATTGCTGTTCCATCTGAGCAAACAGCTGTTTCAGGCTGCTGTGCCCAAGTTACACGAGATGCACTGTTATCTTCTCCCGATACTTCATATGTGCCATATTCAACGCATCTTGCAGACTCTCCACTAAGTGACGTGTTCCATCCTTCTGGCTGGATAAGTGATACGTTAGAGTCTGCATCATAAACATACTTGCCATCTGTACCACGGCTCCAGTTTGTTGACCCTACAACTGTATTAAAGAAAACAACCTCTGAAGTGTTTGCCTGCCAAGGTCTTCCAAACTGTCCCGGCTTTGACTTATAGCTTGATGCTGTGTCAACCCCCGGTGTTGTGCTTGTAACTGTACAGTTGTACATAAGGTAGCCACGTGTACTTGCAGATTTCTGCTGAGCTGCAGTTATGTAAGCAACGTCATTTTTGTCTTCACTTGTGTTAAGAACAAGGTCGCACTTCGCGAATACTGCGGTCATGCCGCCAAAGATATAGTCTGTTCCGCCATATACTGCACAATCATAAAATGCTGCTGTTGTTCCAACCGAACCATATAATGTGTCCTGGCGGCCCACAATTCGGCATTTATCAAAATATGCCTCTGTAGCTGATGATGTAAGAGCAAGAGCTGCAGCTCTTTCAACATATGACTTGTTCTGGACAGTTGTATCTCCGACTGACATACCTGCGCGGGCTACAGATCCCTCTTTTGCACCGCTCTGAGGAACGATCACATCCTCTGCGGCCTTTTTTGACATATACTGGTTAAAAGAATTTTCAAAAATAATGTCTTTAGCTTCAAAACCGGAAGCACTTACTACAACAGTTGCATTCCAGTATGTATTTGTTCCTGAACCCGGATTGATTACAGATGCATAACCGTTGGCTTCATTTGTGGCAAGGACATCCGCATCATACTTATAATCATCTCCCATACTGTAGTAAGTATATCCGTGGCCATAGTACCAAGTGATACGAACTGCATTGTCATCAATATCAACACCTGCATTTGTAAGCGTATTTGTGGGATTAGCGCTCGCATTTTTCAGTGTTACATTAGGTACATCTACAACAAGCATTTCCTCATAGTTACCAGGTTCAATGCTAACAATTACTCTCTCATCATTTTCTCTTTCCATGAGGCGGATCGCTTCAAGAGCTTCGCCAATGGAATCATAATCTGCCGCTTCTGATGCTCCAACTAATATTTCTGACTTGTATTCTGTCTGATATACCGTTGCAATTTTGGTAATGTATGATGAACCCAGAACAGTTATATCAAAAGTTCCCTTTTCACCATTGTAGTCGTAGGTAAAAATATCATTCTGACTTGTGGAACCTGTTTTCACATTAACGGATTTCTCTGACTCATTTTCAAAGTAATATGAATACTGATAATTGGCAGTTACCTGTATCTGACACGCCCCTTTTACCGGAACAGATATTGTTCCCTGTCCCGAATAAAGATATACGCCATTATGCGATCTTCCGTTTGTCCATGATAAGCCATTGTAAGTACCTTCTGTTGCATTCGAAAACTTATTTGCAAAAGCTGTATCAGAAAAATCCCACTCTGTAATATCTGAAGAGAATTCTATTTTCTTAGACACATCAGCGCCTTTTACGATCAGATCATTTGTAAGTTTCTGAACAAATGCTCCTGCATTTGATACCTCTACAGTATACTGGCCATCTCTAAGTGCGATATTATCTGGTCCTGTAAATACATAGACATATCCGTCAGCCACATAATCATTTTCTGTATCAAGTCTTGTAAATGTAAATGTCGCTTTTGCCAGGTCATCTAAAGTTGCCCCACTTGGAACAATTGTGACATTGTAGACCGGCTTTGCCTCGAATGCTATCTCGAAATTATCATTTGCCCCGTCTACAGATATCTCTTTTGTCAAAAGATTGTAATCCTCTACCTTGGCATAACTGTCTGTTGCTGTGTCTTCCTTATCAGCCACTTCCACAGAGTATGCCACTTTATCCTGAAGAGTAACTTCATACTCGATAGAAGCATCTGCAACATTCATGACAATTTGGGGAACATATACAGAAGATTCATCAGAAGGCTTAAAAGTGAATTCTGCAGCTTTAACAAATTCTTCTATATCATCCTCTGAAATACCGGTGATCTTACCCTTGTAATTAACAAGGTCTACACCTGAAGTAGTAATGTCATGGGTCATATCTTCATCTTCAACTTCCACGACTGCTCCACTTTCTATGACATAGGCATCTGCTCCGTTTAAGCTGACATCATATGTATAGCCTTCTGCAAGCGATATGCTATAGCTTCCATCAACTATCTCAGCAGATGTTACTCTACCGTTTGACTGATTTTCAAATAAGAGGCTTACTCCCTCTGCATTTTCCAATCCGCTAACAGTTCCTGAAACAGTGTGATATGTGGCCTGAGTTCTTATAATTCTTGCCACTACTAATTTTTCATTAGAACAATACAATTTGTATGTGGCATCCTCTTTCGCATAGAAGGTAAGAGGCTCTACGCCATTTTTACCACTGTAATCTGCAGTCTGAACATCACTTGCGTCACTCATGTTAACAAAATAATACAGTGCCGCATTACCATTTGAACCGGCATAAAAAGTTACCTGCTCATCAGCCTCCATATCAATGGATAAATAAACCGAATCTGTAGAGCCAGAATTCGAATAAATATATCCTGTATAAGTATTTCCGTCGGCGTCATTTTTAGACTTTTTATCCCACCTCGTAATATCTGTATTAGTTGTCCTGATCCTGTGGGCCTTTCCTGATCCTTCAAATTTAAGGTCGTCAGTTTCAAAACTTGAAACAGTTGCGCCTTCTGATCCCACACTTATTGAAGAATCATAAAATCCATTAATAATATCTACTGTCAGCTTGTTATTAACACCCTCAAGCTGTTCTGCTCCAAAATCCCAGACATCAACAGTATAGTCGCCTGAAGTCTCTTCCTCTTCTGTCGGTATAAATGTTGCTCCTGTAACTGCCTCTACTGAAGAAGCACTGCTTGCCGCAGAGCCCTCAACTGAAGATGCGCTGGTTGATGCAGCTCCTTCTGATGATGCTTCACTTGCAGCTGAAGAACTTGCGGATGCTGCTCCTGAAGACGCATTTCCGCTTGCAGCCGCTCCAAGTAAGGTCGCTCCTGCTGTTGCTGCAGTCAAAGAAGTTGCCACTTCAGTTCCAGCCAAAGTTGTTGCTGCATCCTCTGTTTTAACTGTTACTGTTTCTTCTTTTTCCTCATCAACACTTGATACTTCAGATGATGCATCAGAACTTCCATCAGTGCTACCTTCTTCGGAAATCTCACTTGTAGATTCTGATGAATTGTCAGTTGTTTCTGCATAGACAACAGTCTGCGGCATTACCATGGTGACATTTGCCATCACGATCGCAGCAGACATAAGTACAGCCCCAACCTTAGTCCATGCTTTTTTGCATAGTCCTTTTCTTCTCATTGCTCTCCTCCCAATTTATGTGTCTCCCACAAAACACGAATCTTAACACCCCTATAAAAATGCAAGTTTATACTTTCTTAATAATGTAAACGCTTACATTTTTATAATTCGTGCTACCATCATAACATAGAAATAATGACGAAAACAATATCTTAAAACTGGTTTTCATTGTGATATTGCACTAATTAATCAACAAACTTACAGAATAAAAACTGTGCATTTTTAATAATTTGCGGTAGACAATATATTTTTTGCATCCAACAACATGTAAAATTGCATTGTTAGCGCTTTCAGAGAACCCTACTAAAAAACGCCTGACCACCATAAGGCAATCAGACGTTTAATACTATATTCAAAAGTACTCGTATTTATTTGGGATCTCCCCTAAAGGTATTTCGAATCAGCAAAACAGGATTTGCCCGCTTCATTCGAAAGCCACCCTCAGAGATGTACAAAGGCTTTCCGCCTTTTTTCCAAATCGGTCTCCCCTCTCCGTTGGGATTACCGGTTCTTACAAATGCTGCCACGTAATCCATAATCAGTTCTGATGCAGCCTTATCCTTCTCGCCATAAGGTCGGAAGCTCTTATCCAAAGTACCAAAGAAATACCTCAGATCCGAAGAATGAAAGGCACCGTTATCATCTCCCGGCGCATCAATATCAAAGAAATAGCGATATCCTCTATTGCTCTTTATAAATTTCCAAGCCATGTGGTAAAGGACCACATTGAACATATCGTTGGATGTGGTACCTGCCATATAGTCAATGCGCAAAGGATGCTTCACCAGCTGCGCCGTATCTTTTTCCAGAAGATAACCATCCACAACCGGTTGTGTGTTTACCAGATTGTCATTTCGCTCAGTTTTGATAACTTCAACGGCTGCCATCACTTCTTTTTCATCCAAGTGCCGGAATTCTTCTAAAGTCTTTACCCCGGCTATTTTCATTACTTCTTTCCAATATTCTCTGGTTTCAGTAGCAGGCTTTGGCCTAGCTTTCTTAGGAAAAAGACCTCCACCAGAGAGCATGATAGCACGCTTAAAGAGACCTTCTGCTTTTTGAGAAAGACAGAGGTATTGCAGAGAAATCGCTCCAGCGCTTTGTCCCATAGCCGTGATATTTTCAGCATCGCCGCCAAAGGACGCGATATGTCTTTTTACCCATTTAATGGCAACTAAAATATCGTCCAGTCCAAAGTTTCCGTCGCGGCCATTCTTTTCCTGTATTTCCTCATGAGTCAGATATCCAAAGGCTCCCACCCTGTAGTTTATGCACACAAGTATGATTCCACGCTTCGCATAACCAGCGCCATCAAGATAGCCCTCGGAATTGGCCATGGAATTAAAGCCTCCGCCGTGAATAAAAACCATAACCGGTGCGTTTTGAACACCCTTTGGTGCATAGATATTTAGATTAAGGCAGTCCTCACTATAGGTAAAGTTCAGCCCCTCTCTAAACTCCCGGTGATAAAAAAGTCTCTCCGGAACATCAAGATGCGGAAAGTAGGTCCTGTACTGAGTACATGCATCTCCGAAGTGCGTGGCATCATATGTCCCCTCCCATTTTTCTACAGGAACAGCATAGGAAAAACGCTCTGCCTTTGCATAGCGAATCCCAAGAAAGGCCAGGTCGTCTTCTCTCTCCAAGCCTCTAATTCTTCCCAGTTCTGTTTCTTTTTCAATAAACTTATTATCACTCATAAATTCTCAACTCCAAAGTATGCTTCCTTTTTTGCCTGAAGTTCTGTCACTTTCTCCTTTGAAAGCGGATACCAGACAATCAGGAAAAGAGCCATCAGGGCAAACATCACTGCAGGAATCAGGGTTGCCAGTACATACATTAAAGACAGCTGCGTTCCGGTAAATTTGAATTCCAGCGTACTTGCGGTGTCATAATATCCCATTGCCAAAAGAGCTGCATTTACCGCAATGGCTGAGATTACCTGCCCCAGTTTTCTGAAGAAATTAAGGAATGCATAAGCGGTTCCGTTGTCCTTGCTGCCGGTAGTGACTTCAATCTCATCAATGGCATCGCCTGCCATAGCCCAAAGCTGCAAAACAAAAAGGTTCAAACCAAATCCGGAGACAAAGCAGAGAAGCATAAATGGCATCAGTGCCGCTGCCGAATCCAGGAATTTCAGGAAAAACATCAAAAAGTTCGCTGCTGCCGCAATAATCATACCTACGGAAGTAATCTCTTTTTTGCCATACTTTCTGGCGAGCTTTGGAGTAAATGCCATCAGTATAGCCATTGGAATATAGGTAAGGATAGTCGGAAGTGATACAAAAATACCGCCCTTTCCAAAATAGTAGCGGATAAGATACACATAGTAGCTTTGAGTAAACATCTGCCCTGCCAAAAGAAGCATAGCTACCACTGAAATAGATAACATGGACTTGTTTCCAAAGATAAGCTTTAAAGCTTTGCCTGCTGCGCCCTTTTCATGGTGCTTTGGCTCCGCCTTCACTCTCTCTTTTGTACCAATGAATGCAAATAGAAGCGCTATCATAGATAAAAGAGCCATGACAATAACGCCGGTTAAAAGAACATCATATTTTACGATGGATTGACCTGTTGTTTTATCAGTGCTAAAGCAAAGCATTGAAAGCACCATGACAGGCATAGAACCAAAAGCCGCACCAACAGCACGAAATACTGACAGTTTGGACCTTTCTTTGTCATCCAAAGTGATAACACTTGCAAGGGAGCCGTAAGGAATCTGCAGCATGGTATAGATCATTCCCCATGCAACATAGGTCACTGTCGCATAAATATAGGCAGGCAGATTGTCTCCCGGCGTACCAAAGCCCGGGAATTTACAAAACAACAGAATAGATGCTATAGCAAGCGGTATTGCCACGCGAAGAAACCACACACGATATCGACCATGCTTTGAGACCTTCGCTGTATCACAGATGCGCCCCATAATTGGGTCATTCACCGCGTCCCAGACTCTTGTCAGCACAAACATGATCATGATAAAGAACGGACTTAAGATAAGTACATCCGTATAGTAAGTCTGCAGGATGGAAGTCACCAGCCCAAACACCAGGCATCCACCCGCATCCCCCAATGCATAGCAGATATACTCTGCGGTCCTAAGGCCACTGGCCCTTTGGATCACACTTTTTTCTTCATTTTTCCCCATAGAAATTACCCTCCTGTTCTTGAATAGAAAAACAAATACTGCTGCATAACCCCATTAAAAGGAGCATAGCTTTCAAAAGAAAAGCCTTTTTGATAATGTGCATCAAGAACTTTTTTTATCCACACATCTATCGGGAATGCATCAAGCCTGTGATAGCCAAAAAGAATCTCACAATTTGCAACCTTAACCCCAACACCTAATAATTTAAGGAGATTCTCCATCAACTCTTCATCAGAAAGTTTTCCCCATCTATCAAGATCCACAGCGCCGCTTGCCACATCAAGTGCCGCCTGATGAACATACTTATCTCTATATCCAAGGCTACAGGATGATAGCTGCTCCATTGATAAAGCTGCTATTTTTTCAGGAGTGGGAAAAGAATATATTTTCCCAAACTCTTCTCCCTCATCAATTTCATTCCCCGCAAGAGCGCAGAGTTTTTCAATTGAGGCTTTGATAGCAGGAATATTTTTTCTCTGGGATATGATAAAAGAAATAAGCATTTCCCACGAATCCTGCCTCAAAATTCTTATTCCTTTGCCGTATTCTGAAGCATTATAAAGATATTCATCTTTGGTTTTATCAATCCTTGCACGAATATCGCTATAGCTGATGTCCATATCAAAATAGTTTTTCCAAAAGGAGTCATATTCTTTTTGGTCACAGCTAAATTCGTACCTGTTTCCGTCAAGTTTTTTAACCAGCACATGTTTGTCTAATGCTGCAACGCTGTAGTGCTCCTGCGACTCTTCTCCGCACTTGTTAAACCTGAAGCACTGTCCGCTGTCAGCTATTTTCCCAAGATCAAAATCATCTTTAATTTCTATTATCACTTTTTGCTCCTGTTTTTCTCATTTCTTTTCCATGTTATCCACATAGCCCCTGTCCCAAAGCATGATGTTGAGCTTTGTAGCCAGCTCCACAGCAGGCTGTGTGAAGTACTGGTTGGTCATGACAACACCAACCATCCTGCCATAGTAGTCACGCCCCGCGTATATCTCCTGGATAGCCTTGACTCCAATTGGCTTATCGTAGCATTTACACTGAAAAGCATATGTCACGCCATCTTTTTCAGCAAGGATATCAGCGCCAAAGTCGCCGCTCCCCTTGGTCACTTCAACTTCGAGAAAGCCATTGTCTTTTAACAGATCCGCGCAATAATACTCGAAGTCATGCCCCTCCATTTCATCCATAGGAAGCGGGCGCATTTTATGTCTTTTAATTAGATAAAGTATAAGGACAGCAAGTAAAACCACCGCTGCCCCTATAACTGCATAAATTATATTATCTCTAAACATTAAAGTTTCATATCTCCGTCTGTTACCCAGCCAAGTTTTTTAACACCTGCATTTATTATAAGTGAAAAAACAGCCGGAAGCACTATGGAAATCATTAAAAGTCCAAACCAGTCAAATCCTGTGATAGCTGCCTTGGCGCCATTTGCCACATCGCCGACCCATCCTGTATAAACTCCGATAGGTCCTACCATTCCGCAGGTTCCCATTCCTGATGAAACCGGAGCTCCATTCATCTGCAATCTGAAAAGACATGTAGCAATAGGGCCTGTTATGGCTGATGCAAGTGTTGGAGCGATCCAGATCCTAGGATTTTTAATGATGTTTCCCATCTGAAGCATGGATGTTCCGATTCCCTGTGAGATAAGTCCGCCCCACTTATTTTCTTTAAAAGAAATAACTGCAAAGCCGATCATCTGGGCACAGCATCCTGCTACAGCTGCTCCGCCTGCAAGTCCTGTAAGACCAAAGGCTGCGCAGATTGCTGCTGAAGAAATAGGAAGTGTAAGAGCCACACCAACAAGAACGGAAACCAAAATTCCCATAAGGAATGGCTGAAGCTCAGTTGCCCACATAATGAGGTTTCCTATCCACATAGCTGCTCTTCCAAGAGGCGGTGCAATGAGCCATGAGAAAAATACTCCAACACCTATAGTTACAAGAGGTGTGACAAGAATATCAATCTTTGTCTCCTTGGAAACTGCTTTACCAAATTCTGCTGCAAGTATTGCAACGAACAATACAGCCAAAGGGCCACCTGCTCCGCCCAAAGCGTTCGCAGCAAAGCCAACTGTTATCATTGAAAAAAGAACCAGTGGCGGGCACTTAAGAGCATATCCTATAGCTGCTGCCATTGCAGGTCCGCTCATCGCTGTAGCCAGACCGCCAACTGTATATTCTGTACCGGCAATCGTTGCCACTGTTTTCATCAAAAAAGGAACATGGAACTGAGTCCCGATTGTGTTGATGATAGTTCCGATAAGAAGTGAACAGAATAATCCCTGCGCCATTGCTCCCAGCGCATCAATACCATAGCGCTTCAAGGAAATCTCAATATCTTTCCTCTTCAAAAACTCTTTAAACTTTTCCATACCATTCTCCCTGTTATAGTTTTGTCTTATAGCATCCCCACGATTATACTATAACACTTTAGAGAATTGAACTAAAAAAGTGACAACAGACAGTATTTTCCGCAAATGCAAGTATATTTTTACTTTTGTGTCTTTATTTTCAGACCGCGCAAATACTCTTTTGCTTCATCCGTAATCCTATAGCTCTCAATTGCCTTCTGAATTGTCTTGTTATGGGTCCATACATCAAGCCTGTGATCTTGGATATACAAAATTGCTGACTCATACTGCTTGGCAAGAGCTGTAGCAAAATACCAGGCTATCATCATGTTGATGTAGTACTCATCTGATCTGATCTTTGACACTTCTTTAAGGTATTTTTCATCAAAGTCCTCGTCCAGAAAATGCTGCATCAGCATGCCAATAGCAAACCTGATTGTGTAGGTTTTATCTGACTTAAGCCACTTTGGTATTTCTTTTAGCAAATCCTCTTTATGCTTCTTGAAAACCTTTGGTGACATCTGGTCGCACGTAGCCCAGTTATCCACAAATGGAAGGAAATCATTCAGCTCTTTTACACATTTATCATAGTCTTTTATCTCAGATATGATAAAAGCCTGAAGCTGATTCTCATCGAAATACTTATGGGGAAGGTCACTTAGGAATTCATCAATACCTTCCTTTTTCGCCAGCTCTTTGGCATATTTTCTAAGATCCGGCGTCCTCACCCCGATGAACATTTCTTTTTCTGCAGTCGGTATGAGCCCACTCTGAAAATCCCTATATTTTTTATCCTGTAATTCAAAAAGCCTTGTTCTTATTTCTTCAATCATCATAATATCTCTTTCTCCATAATGTTTTGCTCCTTGGTTTTCATTCAAAAAATATTCTACATTTCTTCAAGGCTTTTTACATATATACAAAAGGTGATTTGTATTCCCAAGCAATTCCCTTTTTTCAGAGTATGACATATACCAATCTGAAAGTCTCTTAAAGTCATCGTCGGAGATTGCAAAATCTGCCCTATGCTCAATTGGCTCAATAAGTCCATCTACACCTGTCGTTGTAATATACGTTACGTTTTTGTCCTTAAACAGATTCTCAAATTCTAAAATATCATAACCGGTAAAGAGTTGTTCCTTAAAATGTCTAACCTTATTATCAACTGTAAAGTTCTCTTCTTGTCCCTTAGACCAATTTCCATAAAAGTAATTTGAATACATAATTGCATATACCGATATAAATGCAAACATTATCACTCCACCTGGTCTTGTTACTCTGATAGCTTCATCAATTGCCTTATTAACTTCTTTGCTCTCGTACAAGTGATACAGTGGTCCAAATACAAGTGTAACATCAAAGCTATTATCTTCAAACATGTTAAGATTTGTGGCATCTGCCTTGAGTGACCTTATATTACTGATACTCTTGCTTTTCTCCTTTAGAATCTCCAAATTCTTATCAACAAGTTCAACGGCAGTTACATTCATTCCTTCTTTTGCGAGAGCTATAGAATACCTTCCTGTTCCTGCTCCGATTTCCAAAATCTTTGAATTTTTAGCACAAAATCTGTGGATATAATTCATCGTCGTAGTATATTCAAGTCGCCCATGCACTGTTCTTTCTAGGCGACCATCCTCTTCATATTGAGAGAAAAATTTGTTGATAATTTCTTCCCTTGAAGAGCCTTCCTCAATCTCATTTATCCGTGTAAAATACTCTGTTGCATTTTCATGATGAATATATGCTCCATTTTTTATCTGCACACGGAGGCTTGCAGGATTATCTTTATTAACAGACATATATACTTCATGAATGCACATCTGCCTTGCCTTCGTAAGGGTAAGCTCAAGTCCTTTTGTTGCATATCCCTTTCCACGATATTTTTTCGAAATACAATAGCCAATATGACCAGGTCCTTCTCTCAAAAAATCATTCAAACAATGTCTTAAATTAAAAACACCGACATAAACACCTTCATCAACAAGCACATATGTGGTATCAGGAACAAATCCTTCAGGAAGATTTTTCCCCATTGACCAATTTCTCTTTTTTTCAATCCACTCAAGAAATTGTTCATAGCTATAACCGTATACATTATTCATGTACCCGTTTTCATTTTCAGGAAAGGACATATAAAGTTCATATGTTTTTCGATAATCAGAATCCTGTACTCTTACTAGTTCCATAACAAATCCTCCATTTATTTTTTTATATAAAGAAAGCCTCATCAAACTACTATTGTCTGATGAGGCTTCACTATATCTTATATACAGAAATAATATTAGTAAAAATATTGTTTTTCCTCATCATTCATAACACCAAAAGTCCCCTGATTAGTATTCACGGGATTAGTATTTGGTGTATTAGAATTATTGAGAAATGTATATTTCATATCTTTTCTGCTTTCTTCAATTTTTTATGAGTATAATCATGTAACGCCGTCATGTCAACTCAAAATCCTCGCATCATAGAATAATCAGCAAGATTTTCATTTTTTTCAACAACATGTTCCCGGACCATCATCATGTTGAACATAAATAACCTCAACGCTATTCTTCCTTGCGGCATCAATGATACTTGTAACATTCTTTAATAATCCAGCAAAATCATATAATCTTTCGACATGTGTTCTAATGTACAAACCAAAGTAACAAAGAAAAAGAACGAGCAACCCGCACACTGTAACATGATCCGCGGTAAAAACCCGTTCCCAAAGAATTCTTTCTTATGCAGCAGCATCAATCAGGATCTTGACATTATCCGCTGTGAAAACATAAAAACATTTGGATGGGCGGCGTATCCATCATATCAGATTCCACTTAGGGAGCGCAGGGTGCCTTTCCTGCTCGTCAAATGTTCTTATATCCGGAGTATAGCATCAGATATTTCGCGTAGTCAAGTGGTTTTAACGAGCCTTCTTTGCCACTATAAGGTATCTGTGAATAGTACCTTCTACAAAACCATTCTTGTCAATTACTTCCTGTATTTCAAGTAATTTGTCAAAGCATTTTTCAACAGAGAAACCCGGAAATTCCCATTCAATAATATGCGCGAACCATACAAATGCCCCAACATCGTAGAACCTGATTGGTTTAAATACTTCTTCAGCTCTTATTATCTCAAAGCCTGCTTCTTCAAACTTCTTTCTCTGAATTGATAATTCAAGTTCCGGGATCAAAATCGAAATCGAAGCATAAAAAGGCTCCTTGCCACTGAACCTAATCAGTAGCGAGGAGCCTTGGTCTGCTTACTCTTCTTTTGTAAGAACTTTTCTCTGCCAGCTTCTTTTTCCACACTCCGGGCATTTCATATACCTTGTCCGTCCCATGTGCATAGCAAGATTTGTCTGCCAGTATGTAGGTACATATCTGTGGTGGCAATTCTGGCATTCATAGTATCCGGCCTTTTGCTCAATGCCCACAGCGATAAAAGCGACCGTAAAAATCATTATGAGAGCAAACACGATAAGTGCAATTCGCAGCCAGACTGGCATCTCTATAAATGAAGCCACAAACACCATGACCAGTCCGGAAATGACGGCAGGAAACGCGATCCAGTATTCCGTCTTAAGCATCTGTCTGTTCTTTTCCTCAACCTCTCGCCTCATTGCCAGCAGGTTTTCTTCTGCCCGTTTGTCATATGCTTCTGCCATAATTCTTTCGCCCGACAGGAGTTCGTTGACGTTAATTTTCAGAAGTTCACACAGCTCCAACATAATCCCGGAATCTGGCATAGACTTTCCAGTCTCCCATTTTGATATCGCCCGGTCACTGATTCCGAGCTTCTCGGCAAGGACTGCCTGAGTCATGCCCTGTTCCTTTCTGCAGGATGCTATGAATTTTCCAATTTTGATTTGATCCATATCGGGCACCTCCTTTCATGACTCAAGCATAGCCGGTATCATCATATTTTTACACGAACCGTAGGTTGATTTCCTGCAACTCTACCGCTGGTTGAGTGCAGAAAAGCTCATTTTACTTTAACTTCGCATATAGAAACAAATGTTTCCTCGATGGCTTTAATGGCCCACTAACCCCGTCCCCAAGTGGTCCCTATTCAGTGCAACGACAGTTTCAACATGACCGGACCAGCTAAACATATCGCAGGCACGGATCTTATTGAGTGCATAGCCTCCATCAGCGAGGATACGCAAGTCTCTGGCGAGGGTTGCTGAATCACAGCTGACATATACAATGCGGTCAGGACTCATCTTGAGCATCGTCTCAAGGCACTTCTCATCACAGCCCTTGCGAGGCGGATCTACGACTATCACATCAGGATGGATAGCTTTCACATTGTCTTCTTCGCCACTCATACCTGATTCCGCGATTGTTCCTTCACTCTTGGCTTCCTTACTTAGCCTCTCATAGAACTCCGGAAGAACTTCCTCTGCCTTTCCGCAGAAAAACTCCGCGTTATCAAGGCCGTTTCTCTTAGCATTTCGCTTGGCATCTTCAATTGCATCAGGAATGATCTCTACGCCGTAGACTTTCCCTGCAGTCTTCGCCATAGCCAGAGATATTGTTCCGATACCGCAATAAAGATCCCAGACCGTCTCATTCCCTGTTAAGCCGGCATATGTAATTGCCTGTTCGTAGAGTCTCTGGGCCTGCTTGGGATTAACCTGGTAAAAAGAAAGAGGTGAAATCTCAAATTCTAGTCCACATAAAGTATCTGAAATCGTATCTTTTCCCCAGATAGTATGGATCTCTGTTCCCATGATAACGTTGGTCTTATCAGTGTTTATGCTGACAGAAATGCTGGTCATACCGTTAATATTCTGGAGTTTCTTAACAAGCTCATTCTGAGCCGCTATAAATTCATTGCTATTTCCAACAGCTTTTCCTCTATAGTTAATAACAAGGCACACCATGATCTGTCCACTTGTAAAGCCCTTCCTTATGAGAACGTGCCTTACAAGCCCCTTGCCTGCCGCCTCATCGTAAGCTGCAATTCCATGTTTTTCCATGTGTGCAAGCACAACATTAAGGATCTCTTTATTTTCCTCAACTCCGATAAAACAGTCATCCACTGGAATAATACTGTGAGTTCTTCCTGCATAATAGCCTGCAACAGGCTTTCCATTCTTGCCGGTGCCAATTGGGTACTGGGCCTTGTTCCTGTATCTCCAGGGCTCTTCCATACCGATTATTGGCTCCATGATGCTATCGATAAAAGACTCGTCAAATCCGCCTAAGCGAACAATATTGTTCCTTACTTTATTCTGTTTAAACTCAAGCTGCCTCTCATAGGTCATGTTCTGAAGCTGGCATCCGCCGCACTGTCTCGCAATAGGACATCTTGCTTCCTGTCTGTGAACAGATGGCTCCAAAACCTTTTCCAAATGGGCATAGGCATAGTTCTTTTTTGCCTTCATTATCTTGGCACTTACCTTGTCACCTATTACCGCATCTTTAATAAAGAGGGTATAGCCGTCAACCTTGCCTATGCCCTCTCCGTCATTTCCTATGTCAGTTATTTCTACTGTGAGCAGATCATCTTTTTGATATTTGCAAACTGTCTTTATTTTCTTACCCATACAATTTCCAATCTATTACAAAAAACTCTCGCTATTATAGACTCCCTGTCATCACTCTTTCCAATGAAGCCTGTGAAGTTCGCCTTCTCTCTCAAGTCCTTTAAACTCGTTCTGCCTGAGAGCTTCATATAAAACTATCGCTACTGAATTAGACAGGTTTAAAGACCTAATATCCTCTCCCATAGGGATTCGAATGCAGGTTTCTTCGTTGTCCACCAGTATTTCCTCAGGGATTCCGGCGCTTTCCTTGCCGAACATTATAAAGTCATCCATACCAAAAGAAACATCGGTATAAGAGTGTTTCGCCTTTGTCGTGGCATACCAGATCTTTGCCCCCGGATGCTTTGCCTTGAAATCTTCGTAGTCAATATATTTAGTGACGTCAAGCTTGGGCCAGTAGTCCATTCCTGCTCTTTTAAGGGCCTTTTCATTGATACTAAAGCCAAGTGGCTCAATAAGATGAAGACTTGTGTTTGTTGCAACACAGGTTCTTCCGATATTTCCGGTATTCTGTGGTATCTCCGGCTGATGTAAAACTATATGCATTTAAATTACTCCTCGTCATCAGCATCCATTACTGCAGACTTTGGCAGAGAAAAAATAAACTCTGTTCCAACGCCGGGAGTACTGATAACATTAATATTTTCTTCGTGGGCCTTTATTATTTCTTTTACGATAGAAAGGCCAAGACCTGTGCCCTTCTTATCTTTTCCTCTTGAAGAATCAGATTTATAGAATCTGTCAAAAATAAGCTTCTGATCCTCTTTGGGAATTCCAATTCCGCTGTCCTTTACTGAAACGAAAACCTTGCTGTGTTTCTCTGTGGTTTCAATCTTGATGGATGAATCATGATGGCTGAACTTTATGGCGTTATCCACAAGATTATAGAGCACCTGCTGGATCTTATCCACATCTGCATTTACCAGCATCTTCTCATCTGTAAGGATCAGCTCAATGGCAATCTTTTTATTTCTGCAGGTTCCTTCAAAAGACTCTGCGACTTTCCTTATAGTCTGGTTTATATCAAAATCAGATTTATTGAGCATCATACCTTTAGTGTTTAGGTTGTTCAAGGTAAGAAGCTCATTGGTAAGCTTGGTCAGTCTGTCAGTTTCATTGATTACAATGCCAAGGTACCTCTCATGCATCTCCTGGGGTATCGTTCCATCCTGCATTGCCACCAGATAACCTCTGATAGATGTAAGCGGAGACCTGAAATCATGTGAAACATTGGCAATAAATTTCTTTTGATCGTCCTCTGCGCGTGCAATCTCGCCCGCCATATAAGACAGAGATGCTGCCAGATATCCCATTTCATCTTCAGACTCAACCGAAAATTCATATCCCATATTTCCTGCTGCGTACTGCTCCGTCGCCTTGGTTATCTTTCTGAGCGGAATATATACAAGCTCCGTAAAAAAGATAAGGATTATCAGTGACAACAGGAAAAGAACTATCAGCATAAGGTAGGATATATTCAAAAATTCATTGGCCGATTCCACCAGGTCCGATACAGGTTCATGAATAACGACATACGCCTGAACCTTATAGTTGGCAGTTATGGGCGCAAATACACTTATGACATCTTCGTTAAAAGAGCCCCAGAAATTGCCGGTTGTATAGTAAGACCCGCCAAGCACAGAAGGATTAAAGCCTTCTATCACTATCTCATCTCCGGGTCCTATTACTCTCGACGAATCAAGGACAAGTCTGCCTGAAGGGTTGATTATCCATATGGGTTCATTATCCATATATTTGGACAATGTGACCATTTGTGTATGTACTGCTTCCAGCGAAGTTTCACTATTGTAAAGATCTGCCGCGTACGTGTTTGCAATCTGAGTGGCAACCTGATACATGTTGTCAGTTTTATCTCTTCGCAGTCTCTCATAGGTCATGCTGTAAACGAATGTGGCAACAATAACAAACCCGAATACACCAAACAGAAGATAGGCAAGAAGAAACTTCAGATAAAGAGTTCTCTTCATTTATTCAGTTACCTCAAACTTGTATCCTATTCCCCAGATTGTTGCAAGACGCCAGTTCTCGTGATCGCTTAATTTCTCACGAAGTCTTTTTATATGTACATCTACAGTTCTGGTATCGCCAACATATTCATAGCCCCAGATCTGATCAAGAAGCTGCTCTCGTGTAAACACGTGGTTTGGTGAAGCTGCAAGGAAGTATAAAAGCTCAAGCTCCTTAGGTGGCATATCCACACGCTCGCCCATGTAATTTACCGAATAATTGGTCATATTGATTTCAAGATCAGGATATCTTACTACCTTGTCATTAGACTCAGGAGCTTCCTGAACCTGAGGCTTAAAGCGCCTTAATACCGCCTTTACTCTTGCCACCAGTTCTTTTGAATCAAAGGGCTTCTCCATGTAATCGTCAGCGCCCATCTCAAGACCGAGAACCTTATCAAACACCTCGCCCTTTGCGGAAAGCATGATGATAGGAGTCTGTGACCTGGTCCTTATCTCTCTGCAGACCTGGTATCCATCAATTCCCGGAAGCATCAGATCAAGCAAAATGAGATTTGGTTTAAATGTGTCAAAAGTGTTTATCGCAGATTCGCCGTCATTACATATCTTGGTCTCAAAGCACTCTTTTACCAGATACAAAGATATGAGCTCTGCAATGTTGTTGTCATCATCAACTATAAGAATTTTCTGTTTGCTAACCATCTTTTCCCCCAAAGTTTATTTAATAAAAGTTACTATTGTAACACCGGCATCGCCTTCGCCGAATTCCCCAAGTTTAAAGGACTTCACGTAAGGAACGCCCTTCAAATAATTATGTACTGCCTGCCTAAGGATACCTGAACCCTTACCATGAACAACTCTTACATTATTAAGATGTGACATGTAGGCATCATCCAGATACTTATCAAGAGCCGCAATGGCGTCGTCGCTGTTTTTACCAATAAGATTAATCTCAGTCCTGATGCTGGCAGCACGGGAAAGATCCATCTTTGAACCTGAACTTCCGCTTGTCCTGCCATAGAACTTCTTCATAGCCGTCTTGGCATCATCATCCTTTATAAGAACCAGATCCCTGATATTGGCTTTAGTCCTCATGATTCCGCACTGCACATAGAGATTGCCATCCTTGTCAGGCTTAGAGCTGATAGTTCCTTTAAGTCCCATGGATACGATTTTTACTGACTCCCCGAGCTTAAGCTGAGACTCTTTTAATATAGGATGAGTTTCTTTTGCCTTTTCAGCTTTCTTGGAGATCGCCTTGTTTTTGTCAGATATCTTTTGTCCGACATTGGTCCTGGCTCTCTCAAGGTCCTGAATTGACGCGTTTGGTCCTGCTTTTCTGAAAGTCCTTATGGTCTCATCAGCAAGATCCTTTGCTTCCTGCAAAATAGCTCTCGCTTCTTCGTTGGCCTCTCTTATGATGTCATCCTTGCGGCTGTCGAGCTTTTCAGTCTTTTCCTCAAGCTGAGACTTAAGCTGCTCAACTTCTTTTTTGTACTCAGAAATCTCAAGTCGCTCATTCTCAATGATCTTTCTGCTCTTCTCCAGGTCAGCCAAAAGATCTTCAAAGCGCTTATCCTCAGTGCTGATCTGCTCTTTTGCGGCTTCGATTATCCTGTCCGGAAGGCCAAGCTTTGATGATATAGCAAAAGCGTTGCTCTTTCCAGGAATTCCAATAAGAAGCTTATATGTTGGTTTCAATGATTCCACATCAAATTCACAGCTGGCATTCTTAATTCCGGGAGTGTTAAGGGCATAAACCTTAAGCTCGCTATAGTGAGTTGTTGCAAGTGTCCTTATCCTTCTGCTGTGCAGGTCGTTAAGAATTGATATGGCAAGAGCCGCTCCCTCTGTGGGGTCAGTTCCTGCTCCCAATTCATCAAAAAGACAAAGTGAATTCTCATCAGCTTTTTCAAGGATCGATACTGTATTGGTCATATGTGATGAGAAAGTAGACAGTGACTGCTCAATACTCTGCTCATCTCCGATATCGGCAAATACCTCATTAAACACTGACAGCTCTGACTTATCCCCTGCAGGGATCGCAAGGCCGGCCTGTCCCATAAGTGTCAAAAGACCTACCGTCTTAAGGGTAACAGTCTTACCACCGGTATTGGGACCTGTGATAATGAGCATGTCGAAATCTCTTCCGGCATAAACGTCAATAGGAACCACCTTATCTTTTGCAATAAGAGGGTGTCTTCCCTTCTTGATATCAAATGCGTGCTGGTCATTGAAAATAGGTGTTGTTCCATTTATCTCAAGCGCATAGGAAGCCTTGGCAAAAATAAAGTCAAGGTCTGTCATAATGTCTGAGTTGTACTTGATAGAGTCAATATGCTCTGCAACCTTGAGGCTGAGCTCGAGAAGAATCTTTTCAATCTCAGCGCTCTCCTGAAGTGCCATTTCCCTCAGCTTGTTATTAAGTTCTACAACTGCTGCCGGCTCTATAAAAAGAGTTGAACCGGATGAAGACTGGTCATGAACAATACCATTTATCTGTGATTTGTACTCCGCCTTCACTGGAATGCAGTACCTGCCGTCCCTCATGGTGACAACAGCATCCTGAAGGTATGTCCTCATGGATCCGTTTAGCATCCTGCCAAGCTGCTCATGTATTCTGTCATTGGTGAGCATTATGCCCCTTCTGATATGCTTGAGGGCAGGGCTTGCATCAGAACTTATTTCATCCTCAGACACTATGCATCTTCTGATCTCTGCTGACACAAAAGTAAGTGGCTCTAATAGTTCAAAAGACTCTGTGAGGGAGTCACCTGTTTCATCGTCCCTTGTAGGTCTTCCATAGGTCTTTACCCTGTTAACATTGTCGAGAAATGCAGCTATCCTTAGAAGTGACACCGGCTCAAGAGCACTTCCTATCTTAAGTGCCTTAAGAGTTCCCTCAAAGTTCCTGTTATCCCCAAAAGAAGTTGATCCTTTTTTGAATATTCTTGAAATAGCATCAGAGGTCTTTTTCTGATTATTCCTTATCTCATTGATATCTGAAGAAGGAACAAGCTCCTTGCAGAGCTTTCTTCCCGGCTCTGATGTGGCGTGATCCGCCAGTCTTTCTATTATTTTATCGTACTCAAGTACGTGTAATGCTTTTGCGTTCATAAATACTAGTCCTTAACATATGCTTTTTTACACAATTACCCAAAGTACAGTTTATCATTTATACCCCCTCATGGCTAGATTTAACCTATAAAAACGTCTATAATAAGTTAAATGTTTATTGGGGGAATACGAAATGCCACTTAATCCTGAAGATAACAAAAATGAGAATTTGGCCAACACTGATTTTATCAGTGAAAAGATAAAACAGCGTCCTATCAATAGAAAAAAACTTCTGCGTCGCACGGTCATCACCGTTTCACTGGCAGTTATATTCGGAATGGTCGCTTGTCTTACATTCCTTATACTTCAGCCGGTTTTCAGCGACAAACTTTATCCCGAAAATGAACCGGAAATGATATCCTTCCCCGAGGAAAAGCCAAGTGAAGAGCTGACTCCCGAGGAAATGTTTGCTGATGACAATCAGATAGCTGCGAGCGAAGCTCTAAGCCTTGAGGAGAGTCAGAAGGATCAGATCGATCAGGCAATTGCCTCCTATTCTTTTGACGCTTACGACTATGAAAAAATGATCACTTCCCTTCGCAAGGTTACTACACAGGTTGAGAAAAACATCGTAAAAGTAACAGCTATCTCAAGCGACTCCAACTGGTTTACAGACTCCTACGAAACAAAGGGTTCCACATCAGGTCTCATTGTTGCTGACAACGGCACCAATCTCTATGTCCTTGTCCCTTCAGCGTCTGTGTCTGATGCCGAGTCAATTGGCGTAACATTCTGTGATGGAGCCACAGCAACTGCTGAGATCAGTCTGATCGACACTATTACAGGGCAGTGCGTGCTTACTGTTCGCAGAACACAGCTTTCAGAAGGCACAAGACAGACAATTTCTCCTGCGGAGCTCGGAAGTTCAAGCGCCGGGAGCCTGACTGGTTCACCTGTTATCGCTGTTGGTAGCCCTATTGGTATCCAGGACTCAATAGCTTACGGAATCGTCACTTCGGAAAAGAGTCCCATGAATCTTGTGGATTCATGTTATAAGCTGATCACTACCGATATCTACGGAAGCAGCGATGCTACCGGTGTTCTCATAAACTTAAAGGGACAGGTCATCGGAATAATAGATACATCCCACAATTCTACAGATATGACCAATCAGATCTGCGGAATCGGAATAACTGAGCTAAAGCCACTTATTGAAGACCTTTCAAACGCAAGGCCAAGGCCGTATCTTGGAATCCACGGCGCCACAGTTCCACTCGAGATGCAGAATACACAAAATCTCCCTTCAGGAGCCTACATATCAAGCACCGAGATGGGATCTCCTGCCATGAAAGCCGGCCTTCAAAGCGGCGATATCATTACTGCTTTTAACGGCTATGATATCAACACCTATGACCACCTTATAACAAGGCTTGCAGGCTGTTCACCTGATGATGTAATATCAATTACGATCATGCGACAGGCACCTAATGAGTACATAGAACTTGAGATAGAAGCAACAATGTCAAGCTCTACAACTAAATAGATTTAATTTTAGAAATGAGGATTTTTTAATGAAGTTTATCAAAGATCTAACACCCGGTGACCGCATTGCGGACATCTACATGTGCAAGCACAAGCTCAGCGCAACAACCAAAAACGGAAAAGAGTACTACTCTGTAACTCTCCAGGACAAGACAGGCACTATTGATGCCAAGATCTGGGAGCCAAACAGTGACGGAATAGACGAATTTGACGACACAGATTACATTGACGTATTCGGAGAAGTAACAAGCTTTAACGGCGCTCTCCAGATCAATGTAAAAAGAGCCAGAAAATGCCACGAAGGCGAGTATGATCCATCTCTCTACCTTCCTGTTTCCTCCAAGGACATCGATGTTATGTACAAAGAGCTCCTTGGAATAATCGGAACTATCCAGAATCCATATCTCAAAAAGCTCCTTGAAGAATTCTTTATTCAGGATGAGGCTTTCATCACAGCTTTCAGAAAATCCAGCGCTGCCAAGACTGTGCATCACAGCTTCATCGGCGGACTTTTAGAGCACACACTAAGCGTAACAAAGCTCTGTAACTTCTATTGCACAGCATATCCTGCGCTTAACAGAGACCTTCTTTTAACAGCTGCTATCTGCCATGATATAGGTAAGACAAAAGAGCTCAGTCTCTACCCGGTAAATGACTACACTGACGAAGGCCAGTTCCTTGGTCACATAGTAATGGGAACCGAGATGGTTGGAGAAAAGATCCGCGGAATCGAAGGCTTCCCTGTTATTCTCAAGCAGGAGCTTCAGCACTGTATCCTTGCCCACCACGGCGAGCTTGAATATGGTTCTCCAAAGAAACCTGCCATCATTGAAGCTGTTGCTCTTAACCTTGCCGACAACACAGACGCCAAGATGGAAACTTTCACTGAAATCCTTGGAAACATCACTACTCCAGGCTGGCAGGGCTTTAATAAGTTCTTTGAGTCCAATATTTTTTCAACAAAAATTGAATAAAACAAGACGCAAAAATGCCACTTACCTTGAACAGGAAGTGGCATTTTCTTATTCTATAGCACTATATCCAATTTTAATATTGATATCCTGATTATAATTGCCAAAGCCCTTGCCAAAAATGGTAAGTCCTCCAACATGCTCCGCATCCTCAGGAACTTCAAGTTTAAGTTTCAATTGACTCTTGGCTGTGAGTCCAAGCTCATCTATCACCACATCTGAAATTCTTCTTCCATCTACGAATGTTCCATCGTGATTTATAACAAGAGTCTTAAGCATTCCATACTGATTCCAGTTTGGGAACCACCAGTCCGGTGTAAACAGCCCCTTAACATCTCCAAAATCTCCAGGCGATGTCCATGTTCCAAGCAGAGTCTCATTCAGATAAAAATAAATATCTGAGGGCCAAACATTATTTACTCCCGGAGCTTCTGAACTCAGCTCTGCGGAAATACATATCTCATCAATCTTTTGATTGGCAGGAACAAAATTGGGAATCATATACTCAACATACCCTTTGGTAAACCAGAGTATATCCGCCTCGAATCTGTCAGGATGAGCAAAGTATCTTGTGTCATCAACTTCACCGATAAGCCTGCTTGAATTGGCAAGTCCGCAGGTAGGATAAACTGAATAATCAGAAAACAGCCCCACCTTGATATCAGTGGTGTAAATATTGGCGTTTACAGGCTTATCCTGAAGTTCAATCAGAATCTTATCCAAATGAACTGAACACACCTTTTGATTACCATGCCCGGGCGCTTCAGAAGATACTGCAACAACGCCGCATTCCTCAAGTTTTTTAATATGACTCGTCAACGCCCCGTTTGTGATTCCAAGCTTACAGGCAAGATCATTCATATTTAGCGATCCCTCGTTTAGAAGAATCTTGATTATTTCCACCCTTACATCTGAACCAAGAGCCTTAAAAAGCTCTAACCCATCATCTATGGATTTAATATGAAGCATTTTTCACACTCTCTTTCATAAATGGTATATTCAATTAATCTTCTTAATGAAATTCTCAAGCCTTTCCATAGCAAGCTTTAAATTATCCAGTGAATATGCATAGGAAATACGAATAAATCCTTCTCCGCAGTCACCAAAAGCGGTTCCCGGAACTACTGCAAGCTTCTCCTCTTTAAGAAGTCTTGTACAGAATTCATCGCTGCTCATTCCAAACTTCTTTATGGATGGGAATACGTAAAAGGCTCCAAAAGGCTCAAAGCAAGGAAGTCCAAGTCTCTTAAATTCATTCAGGAGGTATCTTCTTCTGTGATTGTATTCCTCGCGCATGATCCTTACATCTTCATCTCCGTTTTTAAGAGCCTCAACCGCAGCGTACTGGCTGGTTGTAGGAGCGCACATGATAGCAAACTGATGTATTTTTACCATCTGCTTCATGATTTCTTCCGGTCCGCATGCGTATCCAAGTCTCCAACCGGTCATAGCATAAGCCTTGGAGAAACCGTTGATAAGAATTGTTCTCTCTTTCATTCCAGGGAGAGATACAATTGAAACATGCTTGCCATTGTAAGTGAGCTCACTGTATATCTCATCAGAGATAACAAAAAGATCTTTCTCGATTACGACCTTTGCAATGGCTTCAAGATCCTCTTTTCCCATTACTGCACCTGTTGGGTTGTTTGGGAATGGAAGAACCAGGATCTTAGTCTTGTCAGTAACCTTCTCAAGCACTTCCTCTGCAGTAAGCCTGAACTGATTTTCCTCTTTTAGCTCTATGATCACAGGAACAGCGTCAGCTAAAATAGCACAAGGCTCATAAGAAACATAGCTTGGCTGAGGAATCAGAACTTCGTCCCCCGGATCCACCATAGCTCTAAGAGCCAGATCAATCGCCTCAGATCCACCTACTGTAATGAAGATCTCTTTTATCGGATCATATGTCACATCCTGTGTTCGTTTGATATAGTTTGAAACTTCCTGTCTAAGCTCCTTAAGTCCGGAGTTGGATGTATAGAAAGTTCTTCCTTTTTCAAGAGAATAAATTCCCTCGTCTCTTATGTGCCAGGGAGTATCAAAATCAGGCTCGCCCACACCAAGAGATATAGCGCCCTCGGTCTCCTGAACAATGTCAAAAAACTTTCTGATTCCTGAAGGCTTGATGTCTACTACCTTTTTTCCTATTGGATTTCTCATGGTGTAATGATCTCCCTTGTGTCTTCGTACTTTTTGGTCAAAATAGTTCCGTGATCCTTATATTTCTTAAGGATGAAGTGTGTCGCTGTACTAAGCACGTTGTCCAAAGTAGCAAGCTTGTTATTTACAAAGCCCGCAACCTCCAAAAGAGATTTACCTTCAACTATAACCATAAGGTCAAAACCGCCACTCATAAGATAAACGCTTGTAACCTCAGGATATTTGTATATTCTTTCTGCAATATTATCAAAGCCCTGTCCTCTTGTAGGTGTGACCTTAACCTCTATAAGGGCATTGACCTTTTCTATGTTGGTCTTAGACCAGTCGATCATTGAGTGATATCCGCAGATAACGCCCTCTTCTTCAAGAGCTTTCAGCTCATTGGCAACAAGTATCTCTTCCGCCCCCAGAAGAACACTGAGTTCATGTACATCAATGCGGCTGTTTTTCTCAATAATGCTTAATATCTCTTCTCTGGTATTCATAAACAAAAAGCTCCTCCAAATTATCTTTATCCAAGGATTTTATGGATCTCATCTGCCTGTGGCATCTCCAAAAACCTTGATTCATCTTCGTTAATTATATCTTTTCTATTACCTTCCTGCAAAAAACCTATGACAGAAGCGGGGATTCCCGCATTCTTAAGATCATCTACAAGCTTTTCTCCGTCATCTGTGGCAAAAAGAAGCGCTCCACCTGATAAAAGCTGATAAGGATTTATCTCAAAAAACTCGCAGATCTCAACGGTTTCCTGTCTCAAAGGTATGCTCTTCAAATTTACTTTTAGTCCACAGCCTGCGCGTTCTCCCATTTCCCAAAGAGCTGCAAAAACTCCGCCATTTGAGAGATCATGAACTGCACTGACTCCGGACTTAATGGCGACTGCAGCCTCTGACTCTACAGACATATATTCTTTAAAATCTATAGCGTCATTGATAAATGGTGCCGGATACTTAGTTGTAAGCTCCTGCTTTTTTTCTTTTGCCAAAAGAGCTGTTCCCTCAAGGCCTACCCACTTGCTTATTACAAGCGCCTGTCCTGCTTTGGGCTTTCCAAAAGAAATATCATTTTCCTTATACCCTACGCAGGTTGCTGTTATCACAGGTCTTTTTACAGCGGTTGAAATCTCTGTATGGCCGCCGGCGTATACTGTTCCCGCAGCCTTACTGCCATCTATGCAGTCCCTGACTATTTCTTTTAAGCGCTTTTCTTCTATATCTTCACTTAATAGGATACTTACATCCACGTGATCCGGTGTGATTCCCTGCGCAGCCAGGCCATTTGCCGCCTTAACCACAGCATAATATCCCACTTCTTTAGCATCCAAAGCATATGTCGCTACAGATGAAAATACTTTTTTAGATTCAGAAAAAGCGCAGTCTGCCCCTACAGCTGCGCCTGTTCTTTCTTTAAATTCTGTTTTTATAAGTTTTAAAACTGAACGCTTTAAAGCATTCTCAGTTATTTTTCCAATTCTCATATAATTGCCAATGATCAGCCTTCTGTCTGTATAGTTTCTGCAGTATCTGTTCCTTCAGCACTCTCTGCCGGCTGCGATTCCTGCGCTGCCTGTGCCTCTGCCTGCTGCTGCGCAAGCTGTGCATTTGCCGCATTGACGGCATCTGCTGCCGCCTGAGCTGCTGCAGCTTCATTTTCTGTTCCTGCTGCACTTCTGGCTGCACCAAGTGCACCGGCAACAGCCTTAACGGTAGCCACATCACCTGTAGCTATTGCTGTGTTTATCTGTGCCATAGCAGTCTCATCAGCTCCTGCTGTACCAATTGTAACAATCTTAGGAACCATTTTGTAGTTACTGCTATTTATAACTTCTCTGCTCACTTCAGCGCCATTCTCAGTTACGATCTTCCAAAGCTGAGCCTTGTATCCAAGATGAGCTGACTGTGTTCCAACATAGCCAACAGCCTGTGAACCATCACACACGAACTGATCTGCTGAAGCAGGTGTTGTTTCAAGGACTTCACTCTTAAAGCTTACCTTACGTCCGGCGTCTCTTGTCTCTACCCCGTATATCGTAAAGGTTATGTGCTTGTCAGATGTTGTTGAACCTTCAATATATATAGGATACTCGGTATTATTGACAAACTTAAAGTTCTTTCCACCAGATTCTGCTATTGCAGCATCTGCAGAAGGCTCTACATAAGTAACTATCATTGAATGGTTGTGACGCTCAGTAACTTCAAGCTCTGCCAAAAGAACTGCATTATAAAGTGTAGTAGAAACCTGACAAATACCGCCTCCAACACTCTCAACCACAAGCCCGTTCAAATAAGAACCTGCAGGGAAATAGCCATTTGCCTCAGTAAATGGAGTAATTGTATCAAGTACAGAGAACTCTTCTCCCGGATAAACTGTAGTGCCATTTATAAGTGAACAACCATTTGCTACATTGGCGCTTCTGGCAGCACCTGAGGTTTTATAGCTTGTTGTAAAGGTACCAAGAACATCTTTTACCTTTGCCAGATCCTCTGCGCTTCCAAGAGGCTTATCTTCCTTAACAGAAAGTGTGATGGTAGCATTCTCTGGTGTGAGCTCATTTTGAATAAAGCTCTTTATTACAGAAGCAGATGCCTCCTTATCCACAATATAACCTGTCTGGCCATCAGTAACTACGAAGCCCTCGTCTGTTTTCTTTAGGCTGTAGTTGACTTTCTCCTGGTCAAAAGAACTGCTGCATCTGTCAATAATAGCTGCAAGAGCCTCATCATCAAAACCATATTCAATATCAAAAACATGATTGGATTTCTCAAGATCTTTTAAGGCTTTATATCTCTGGATGATATTTCCCTGATGTCCAAGGGCATAGGCCTCATCCACTACATCAGTGTTTTCCCATGTTATTCCAAGATCAGAGCCAAATATTGTAAGATTCTTATCTTCACCAACAGTAAGCGTTATTTCTGAATTTTTCTGACTTTCAACTAATGATGAAACCGCTTGTTCCGCCTCATCAACAGACATTCCTGAAACATCAAGCGAACCAATATATACACCACTTGCGATTGTTTTAGAGTCAGCAGCGTCTACAGGCGTTCCTGGCCAAATTACAAGAAAAGACAAAAAGAGGACCAATCCTCCAAAAAATTTTTTCATAATGCTTCCTCTGTGTTATGATGAAAATAAGCATAACTTATTACGGTTAACTGAAAGGATATTATAGATGAAATTACCTTTTTTAGCAAGTTTCATTATACTTGCTGTCTTTTTTAATATCAGCATGCGAAGGGTATCCAGAAAGATTGAAAAAAAGGAAGCTGACTTCTGGGAAAAAGAGCGCGAAGCCAACAGCGTAAGGCGAAAAAGTCTGGAAAACCTTGAATACATACATATTCCTTATAATCTACTTCCATTTGATACCGCAGGAGATAATGAAGCACTTCAAAAAGCCGAAGATGAATTAAAGGCACTTCAATTTGAAAAAATAGTCAATTTCACCGGAATCAGCAATACAGACCTAAAGCTCGAATATGGAACCGCCAATATAACTGCACTTACACAGTACGATCAGAATTACACCACTTTAGTCCGTGCCCTGCAAAACTGGGGAGAGCTTTTATATAACGCAGGAAGATTTGAGGACGCTGCCAATGTTTTGGAATTTGCCGTTAAAACAAGGACCGATATTTCCGGAACCTACAGGCTTCTTGTGGACATGTACAAAACAAAACTTGGCCTTAGTGAAGAGGAGATTCAGAAAAAGATCGATGGTCTCATACCAATTGCCAAAAATTTAAACTCATTAAGCAAAAATCAGATTCTTAACATGCTCGGCGTTGAGACTCCCACTCAAAAGAAAAAAGCTCCGCTTGTAACTTTTTGAGATTTATATTTCGCTCTCCTATTATAATAGGGGAGCTTTATTTTTAACATTTTGACAGGCTTATAAAACAAAGAGATATTTATTATAAGTAGTTTAAAGGGGTAATATATAGTCACAAAATACATATTTGTCTGGTTAAAACCAAGGAGGTTATATGATCGATCAGGAAATGAAAAAAGCTGTTCTTGAAAACTTCGAGAAGGCTTATGGAAAAAAAGAAAATGTAAAAGCATACTTTGCTCCGGGCAGAGTTAATCTTATAGGAGAACATACAGACTACAACGGAGGTCATGTTTTCCCATGTGCTCTTACCATCGGTACTTATGCAGCAGCTGCAAAAAGAGATGACAGAATGATCCAGCTCTTTTCTTTAAATCAGGATAAGGTTGGTGTTGTTTCATTTTGCCTCGATGACACAATCGCTCCTTCAGAGTCTGCAGGCTGGACCAATTATCCTATGGGAGTTGTATGGGCCTTTGAAAAAAGAGGCATGAAGCTTGATACAGGCTTTGACATGGTGATCTACGGAAACATTCCTAACGGATCAGGACTTTCATCATCTGCATCCCTTGAAGTTCTTACAGGTTTTGTTTTAAGAGACCTCTATGGATTTGAAGTAACAAACCAAGAGCTTGCTCTTATCGGTCAGTATTCTGAGAACAACTTCAACGGCTGCAACTGCGGTATCATGGATCAGTTCGCTGTAGCAATGGGCCAGGAAAACAGCGCCATCTTCCTTGATACAGCTGATCTTTCTTTTGAATACGCACCAATTAAACTTGAAGGTGCAAAGATTATCGTTACAAACACAAATAAAAAGCATAAACTTACAGATTCTCAGTACAACGCTCGCCGCAGCATGTGTGAAGAAGCTCTTTCTATCCTTCAGAAAAAGCTTGATATCAAAGGACTTGGCGATCTTTCTATCGAAGAGTTCGAGGCTAATAAAGCTCTTTTAACCGATCCTGATATGCAGAAAAAGGCTAAACATGCAGTATACGAGAACCAGCGTACTATTGAAGCAGTTAAAGCCCTTAAGGATGGAGATCTTGAGCACTTTGGAAAGCTTATGAGACAGTCCCACGAATCACTTCGCGATGACTATGATGTAACAGGCATTGAGCTTGATACTCTTGCAGAAGAAGCCTGGAAGGTTCCCGGTGTTATCGGCTCACGTATGACAGGTGGCGGCTTTGGTGGCTGCACTGTTTCTATCGTAAAAGATGAAGCAATCGATAACTTCAAAAAGACTGTCGGCGAGAACTACAAAAACAAAATTGGCTACGAAGCTACATTTTATACAGTAGAAATCGGCGGTGGCCCTGAAGTCATCTGACCTGATTGTTAATAATGTCAGGAGCAAAATATAGCTGCTCCTGGCATTTAATCTTTAAATTCGAGGAGTTATCATGGATATACAAAACGCAATCAATAACCTTGTTGCATATGCCCTCAAACAGGGCCTTATAGAAAAAGAAGATGTGATCTACGCCATCAATTCAATCCTTATTGACCTTGGGATTGATGCTGCTGATTACGAAGCAGCAGACATAGAAGCCCTGGCAAAAGAGCTTCCTGCAGATGAAATTGAAAAGGGAACATTCCTTGAAAATGTTCTTAAAGTGCTCGATGACTATGCCGCTGCAAATGGTCTTTTAGAAAATGACAGCGTTGTCTATAGAGACCTGTTTGATACAAAGCTCATGGGCGAGCTTACAGACAGACCAAGCAACATCATCAAAAAGTTCAATGAAAAGCTTGCAGAAAGTCCTGAGGCAGCTACAAACTTCTACTATGAGTTTTCAAAGAACACAGATTACATCAGAAGATACCGCATTTCCAAGGATATGAAATGGATCGCTCCTACAGAGTACGGCGACCTTGATATTACAATCAATCTCTCAAAGCCGGAAAAAGACCCTAAGGCAATCGCCGCTGCAAGAAATGCCAAGCAGTCAGGTTATCCTAAATGTCAGCTTTGCTGGGAGAACGAAGGCTATTCAGGAAGAGTTGATCACCCCGCAAGAGAGAATCACAGGATCATTCCTGTAACAATCCAGAACTCAAAATGGGGATTCCAGTATTCTCCATATGTTTACTACAATGAGCACTGCATCGTGTTTAATTCAAAGCACATCCCTATGAAGATTGAGCATGATACCTTCTGCAAGCTCTTTGATTTTGTTAAACAGTTCCCTCACTACTTTGTAGGATCCAATGCGGATCTTCCAATCGTTGGTGGTTCAATCTTAAGTCATGACCACTTCCAGGGCGGACATTATACTTTTGCTATGGCAAAAGCTCCTGTTGAGAGAACCTTTACCGTTAACGGCTTTGAAGATGTTAAGGCAGGCATTGTAAAATGGCCTATGTCAGTTATAAGAATTTCTGCTCCTGAGGTAAATAGAGTAATTGCACTTGCTGATGTGATCTTAAATAAGTGGAGTGGCTACACAGACGAAGCTGCATTTATCTATGCTGAGACAGATGGAACACCTCATAACACTATTACTCCTATCGCACGAAAACGCGGTGAAGACTTCGAGCTTGACCTTGTTCTTAGAAACAACATTACAACAGATGAACATCCTCTTGGTGTATACCACCCTCACGCAGAGCTTCATCATATTAAAAAGGAGAACATCGGCCTTATTGAAGTTATGGGCCTTGCAGTACTTCCTGCAAGACTTAAGAAGGAGATGGCTGATCTTAAGGAAGCAATCCTTTCAGGAAAAGATATAAGAAAAGACGAAGTTCTTGAAAAGCACGCTGATTGGGTTGATGCCTTCAGCAAAAAATATGATCACATCGATGAAACAAATATAGACGACATTATCCAGAATGAGATCGGCGAAATTTTCATGCATGTTCTTGAAGACGCCGGTGTTTACAAAAGAACTCCCGAAGGGCAGGAAGCTTTCGACCGCTTTGTAAAAACTCTATAATGGGTAAAAAAATAAGACTCAGTCATCTGACCGGGTCTTATTTTTTCCCCTTCATAATATTTATAACGCCTTTGGCACCGCAGAGTCCTGACCAATGATAAATCTCATAAAGGAGATTGGTCCTAAAAAAGTTGAAAGCCTGGACTTTATCTCACTGTTATATATATCATTTTCAATCGCCATCTCTTTTTTGAGATTATAGACTGTAACTATATTTTCCCAATTTTGTGGACCATAGGATTTCTTTTTTCTTATAGCTTTATAGCTTGAATAATCATATCGATACAGTTTTTTCTCGGAAACAACGCATTTATCAGCCTTCATAAGCGCATGAAGCATAATTATCTCATCATCATAATAGCGGATTTTTTCTCCGGCATATTCTTCCATGCCACATAGAGCTTCTCTCTTGATCAATGTATTCCAAAGGTAACCCGTATAGGAATTGTCATCACTATCAAGCTTTCCAAATAGCATTTTCCCAAAGGAGTCGATTACCTTTTTGCTTGAGTAATTCCCCGGGAACATCTCAGAATCATAAACCTTTGTATCAAAGCCTTCCCTTTTGATTATCGCTCCAAAGAATATAATATCCGCATCATTTTCTGCTGCCACTGAGTGCATCACTTTATATCTTTTTTCAGCACATACATCATCAGCATCTATAAAGCTTATATACTCTCCTCTGGAAACTCTGATGCCCTCAAGCTTTGCCAGGAAAAGGCCTCTGTTCTCCTGCTGTCTATAAACTACATTGGGGCATTTCCATGCATAATCCATGCATATATTTGGTGTATTATCTGTTGATCCGTCGTCAACTATTATGAGCTCATCATTCTCTCGAAGGCTAAGTAGAGCGTTCTCTATACATTCTGCTATTGTTTTTTCTGAATTATAAACCGGTAAGATCACACTGATGTTTTTTTCACTCATCACTATATAGCCCCCTTTCATCAAGTCAAAGTTTTGTTGTTAATAACATAATAAAATTTTACAGTGCTAAAGAAAAGTGACAGAGTATTTTACAAAAAAATCATAAAAGTAAAATACTCTGTCACTTGCAATGGTGCGGCTTTTGATATATTTTAGTTTACAAAACTAATTTAATTGGGAGGGCTCTAAAATGAAAAAAATTAGTAGCTTACTTGTTCTTGTACTTGTTATTTTTAATCTCACATTTACTATTTCATTTCCATTCGTTACTGTTTCAGACAATACAAATACAAACACTGAGACAACAACTGTTTCTGTAAGTGATTTAGTTGGTGACACAACTGTATCTGAAGAAAACATTATTACTCTTCAGTCACACTTTCCTATCAGCATATTAAGAAATCAGTAATGTTTCCAATCTTCATTTTTTTCAAGCATTTCTTTGATTAAATTGTAATACTCTTTATGAACAGAGTTATTGATAAAATCGCATATTTTTACAATTTTATCAAATCTCTGTTCATAATATTTTCTATCCTTTTCTTCTATCTTTGCGTTATTTCTGAGGAGCATAAATAGTGCCCCATGAAGGCCAAATAATCTATGGCTCTTTAATTCCAATATTAACAACTCACTTGCTATTTTTTTAACTTTTTCTATTTTGTCGGCGTCACTATATACATCTGTCAACCATAGTGTTATTGATTCATATGTGCTATAATCCACCGGATGTCCGCCAGATTCATGATTACTACAAAAAGACTGTAAATACTCCATCAAGTGCTCTTTTTCTTCATCATCTTCAGTATATTTTCCTATACCAATCAAAAGGTTTAGTTCAGCATGAAGAACATATCCATCTTTTATTTCCAATACTGGAACAGGAAGAGTTAAGGTTAAATCTTCTTTCAGTTTAGTTGCATACTGTTCTCCCGTGATTTTACCTTCATCCATGCTTAGCAATAGTTTTATAATGTCCAGCAGCTGCTTGTTTGTAGCAAATGAAAAATCTATTTTTTCTTCCAATTCCTTATACAGCGTTTCATAATCCGCAGCCACATAATTATTGATCATATTTGCCAGAGAATAGTACCTGTCCATAACTTCCCTATCATCAGTAATTATATCTGAACGAGTATAGTCGCAGTTAATATTCAGTTCATCCATAATAGGGCGCAGAACGGCCTTCTGGGCAGAAATGGCGCTATTCTCAATACGCATCAACGTCCTGTAGGAGCATTTTACCCTGTCTGCAAGTTCTTCTCTGCTAATCTGCATCATCTGCCTTCTTGATTTAATAACATCCCCGATGCAGTAAATATCTGAATCTCTGTAGATATAGCAGTTATAATCCATAAGATAGTCCACATCGTATTCACTATAGATTTCTGCAAAAAGGTCATAGAGCTCTTTTGCTTTTTTAAGCTCCTCTTCATCACCGTTTTTTTCCAATACACTGATCTTTCCTGAAAGAATTTCAGCAATGTAGTAGCTCCTGCTCTTTTGCTTCAAGTATTCCAAAGCCTTGTCGTACTGCTTAAGAACTGTCTTTTTGTCCACCTGCGCATAATCATTCTTATGGGCAATGTTCCCTAAAGCAACTGCTCCTGCTGTATATACTTTCGCTTTTCCCAGAATATCAATAGCTGACTTTTCAAGATGATCAAGCACTGACAGGCAAACATCTGCTATCTTAGAGCTTTCATCAGGTGTAACTGAGCACTCTGCCTTGGCTTCTAACATTTTAAACAGCAAAAAGTATTCGAGTGTTGCCCACACGCCAAACTTTTTCTCACATACTTCTTCAATGATCATAGTAAGCGAACAGGCTTTTTCATACATTTCATATACTTCGCCCCAGGGAGCCTTTCTGAAATGCAGACACCTTGCCTTCATGTCATAGTAGAACTGAAGCTCTAATTTATTCAGGTTTAAATCTTCATCAAAAATAACCTGATCAATTTGCTCTTCTGCTTCAGCAAAGCTTTTTGACTCAATGAGCTTAATAAGCTCCATCCTCTTTAGATATCTTTTGTATTCATCAGGCTGTAAAAAGTCCTCATAGCCTTCTGATGAAATACCCAATCTGGACATGATACGGTTACGCATCATATAGTCAGGAAGAGTTGTTCCTTTTTCTATCTGCGCCATCATACTCTTTGTATAAAGTCCTTTTCCAGCCTCCTCAAGAGACACGTTGGCCGCTTCTCTGGTCATCTTCATAAATGCATGGAACTTTATGTCGTCTCTCATCCTGTATTACCTTCCTATATAAGTAAAAGGAGCATAGAATCATTGATGGTTCTACGCCCCCTCATATATATTCTTTAATCTTAGTTCTTTGCAGCTTCTAAAAGCTTATCTTTAAGCTGATTCTCAATCTGAGCAAGCTCTGCCTCGGCTTCACGACGCTTTGTCTTGCCTTCTGTCTGAATCTTTAACACTTCATCGAGAGTTGAGATAAGAGACTCATTTGTATGCTTAAGAGTTTCAATATCAACAATTCCTCTCTCTGCTTCTTTTGCACTCTCAATAGTTGCTACCTTAAGTGCATCTGCATTCTTTCTAAGGAGCTTATTAGTCATATCGTTAACTTCGCGCTCTGCCTGAGCAGCCTGAGTTGCATGCTCAATGCCGATTGCGATTACCATCTGGTTCTTCCAAAGCGGAATTGTATTTACGATGGTTGACTGGATCTTTTCAGCCATTACTGTGTCAGAACTCTGAACCATGCGGATCTGTGGACCTGTCTGCATTGCGATTGTTCTTGTAAGTTCCAGATCATAGATCTTTTTCTCAAATCTGTCGCACTTGTTAGCAAAGTCTTTTGCCTTCTCAGCATCCTCAGGAAGGCCTGATTCTGCAGCCTTTTTCTGAAGCTCTACAAGAGTTGTATTTCTCTCTTCCTCAAGTTTCTTTTTACCTGCAAGGATGTACATCGTAAGCTCTTTGAAATAGTTGAGGTTAAGATCATACATTCTGTCCAAAAGCTCAACGTCCTTCATAAGTGTTACCTGGTGCTTTTCAAGTTCGTTGCTGATTGTCTGGACGTTTGTTTCAACCTTGCTGTACTTGGCCTTTAATGACTCGATCTTGTTGGCACTCTTTTTGAATAATGCCTTTAAGCCTTTTTCTTCCTCTTCAACATCGAAGTTTTTTAGCTGTGTAACAAGATCAGTGATCATGTCACCAACTTCGCCCATGTCCTTGGTCTTGACATTATCAATTGCTTTCTCTGAGAAATCTGCAAGCTTTTTCTGTGTGCCAACACCGTAGTTCATGATGCCTGTTGAATTAGAGATATCAATCTGCTTGCTGAACTCATCTACCTGCTTAAGCTCTTCAGCGGAAAGCTGTGCTTCCATAGCAATATTTCCGTTGTCTTTTTTCTCCTCTTCAGGTGCCTGTGCTGCAGCTGTCTGAGCCTGCTCCTCTGCCCCGAATGTTAGTGATGGTGCAGCCGGTGCTGCATCAAATTCTAAATCTACTCCCATTTTTTCCTCCTAAAATCCTCATACAATACTATTAACAGCCGATTTGCTGTTCATGTCACAATTTTGATCACTCTGACCTTGGCATAGTCTGCATTGCCATGCCGCCCTCATTTGTAAGTCCATCCTGCGCCATCATGGTCTTCATAACAGAAATATCTGAAGAAATATCCCATGCCATATCCTGGAACAGACTGTCTAAAAGCTTTTCAAAAGCTTCATTTATCGTATCCATTGCTGAATCTATCTCATTCTTGGTCTGCTGAACGTTCTCTCCCTGAACTGTCTGTCTATCCAGTTCCACATATGCTTCTAAAAGCTTCTTGGTAGTTGGAAGATAATAGTTCATGAGTTTGTGAAGATCCTCAGCGCTCTGAGGGTTCTTTTTCACCTGTTCAAAGATCCTGTTCATGATGCTCTCAAGTCTGTAGAGCTTGTTGGACATGTCCTCTGTATCAGGGATGATATCATTAGTAGCTCTAACGTACTTAATATAGTCCTCACCATCAGCAAGGATAGCATCAACTCCTGTAAGATTCTCTCTTGATCTGCTGTCCACATTTATTGAAGCCTTCTGCTGATCAAGCTCTCTTTTTTCTCTCTCGAGTCTGTCTTTCTCAGCGCCAAGATAAAGCTGATAAGCTTCGTCTGTTATCATACAGGTTGTCTCTGTAGCATCAAGCCTTGCTCTTGGCAGGTAACCTTTTTTTATCATCTTCTTAATGTCTTTTAACACTTCAGAATCTGACTTAAGAACTGCCTTTGCAAGATCAGAGATCTTAAAGAACTCATTCTCTTTAACAGCATTGCCATATTGATGAAAAAGCCTGGCCAGCTTCAACTTACCTATTCCCGGAAAAACTAAAGCCCCGCTGACCGTAGCTAAAATTCCAAGTCCAAGTAATGACCACCAGCCACCAACAAAGGCTGTAGCAATTACTAAAGGTAAGAAGCAAAAGAATATTGAAGTTCCCAGAATAATCTCGAGAAGTCCCTGATATTTACTGACTCTTTTTGCAAAGAACGGGTACTGTGGCTGTTTGTAATTATTTGTCTTTGTCGCGCTATACTGAGTAGCGCCGCTTCTTCTTGCACTTGAATAAGTAGTCTTCGGTTCAAAACTGACTGACTTTATCGTGTTTGTTATATCACTGGCAAGCCTGCTATAATCGTTTTTATCTATGGCCGCGGTAACACTTTTTAAAATTTCACCGCTGGCTCTTATTACTTCTTGGGTATTATTATCCACAACTAGCCTCCACTGCATACAGATAAATCGCAAATGCAAGTATATTTTACAGTAAAAGAAATAGACATTCAACTTATGAAAGCGCAAATTATATGCGTTTATTTATGCTATAATACCGATTAACAGAAAGGATAGACAAATGGAAAAAGCATATAAACTTCTTTTTAATACTGAAGAATCTGATGATCTGTATGTATATTGCTGCGGAATGTCCAAAACTGAAGCTCACCACAGCTTTGGACCTGCACTCAAACCTCATTTTATGATTCATTACATCATGAGTGGAAAAGGCTCTTTTTCTATTGGTGGAAAAAACTATCCCTTGGAAGAAAACTACGGATTTTTGATAGTGCCTGATGAACTGGCCTATTATGTGGCTGATGAGGAAGACCCCTGGACGTATACCTGGATAGGTTTCGGTGGAAAAAAAGCTGAATCAATTGTTTCACAGCTCGGCTTATCAGTACAACAACCGATATTTAAAAGCGATAAATCTGAAACAATTTACAATCTTATAAAAGATATGATGGACCACAACACTTTCAGTGTTGAAGACGATCTGCGCAGAACAGGTCTTTTAGCAATGTTCCTGTCTGTACTCGCTTCAGGATTAAGCGTTACGCCCAAAAGCGATTCAGGAACAGACAACGACTATGTCACAAAAGCTCAGGCTTTCGTAAGAAGCAATTACTGCAATCCCATAAAAGTAACAGACATAGCGGACTATGTCTGTATCAATAGAAGTTATCTGTATACACTTTTTCAAAACCGTCTTGGGATATCGCCACAGCAGTATCTTTCAAGCTATCGTATCGCCAAGGCCACAGAGCTCCTCCAGCTGACATCCTTATCGATTGAATCAATTGCCATTTCCTGCGGCTACTCAGACCCTTTGGTCTTCTCTAAGGCATTCAGACAGGAAAAGAAGCTTTCACCTTCACAATATCGTAAATCTCTTCCCAAAAGCGATACCAAGGCTGGAAGCAAAGAACATTTAAAGCAGGTAGAGCAGTTTATAAAAGAACGTTATATGGCCTCAACTGATCCAAACTAAATCTACGTCTTTAGTACAAACAGAAGGCTTATTAAAAATATTGCTATAAGTATCAGCACACCTTCAGCAATCAGGCGGATTTTCCTCTTTGAGATCACAAGCCTTGATTCTGCTCTTATAACTATGCTTTCGTCTTCAGCATTAAGATCCTTTCCACTGTAGCGCAGTGGATTGATCTTTCTCATTTTTCGTGCCACCAGAACTAATAGTTCGAACAATTCCTGGTGGTTACTTAGAAATCCCGTTATACTCTCCGGTGCATGTCTCATTTTTAATATACCAAGTACTGCACCAGGCTTTTTTCCGATAAATTCCATCAGAATGCCGTGATTTGTTATGAAATCCACCAGCCCCAGCATCTCTGTATTAAAACCGTTCTGGCTGAGCACCTCTCTTAAAGACGCTACTATTTCCGGTTTCTCTGCCTTATATCTGAATACATATGCTATGAGCTGCGCTGCACTATCTGAGTATCTTTCATCTGAAAAAGCAGCTATCAGGTTATCAGTATTGCCACTCTTGGCATTTACAATAACGTTCCCCAGCATCCTGGCCACTTTTTCTCTGGTGGTCATCCTGACTGACCTGATAAAGCTGTTTAACATTTCATCCAGATCCGACATTTTCTTGTCCTGACCCGGAGCTTTCCACACTGACATTCCTCCAACGCTGTCATAAAAAACTATTGCATTAGCACAGTGATTCTCGGCAAATCCCAATCTTCCATAATTCGTCCCGAGATAAAACTGTTTTTTACCAACGTCATTCAGAAGAATATTTACAAAGTCACTCTCAGCGATCACATTGAATATTTTGTGCTGATTCTGCCTGATCCTTACTGCATACTTCTGTATAAACTCATCAGAAAAGCCCTGTCCGTCAAAAGAAAAGCAGCTGTCTACACGGTCGTCCATGATAGTGATGAATTTTGACTTGTTACCACCTTTGGAATGGCCTGTCACTGTAATAATGTCGCAGCCACTAAAATCCAACGTCCTGAACCAGGAAAGAGCATTGCTCTGATACTCTGTAGGAACCTGATACAAGCCTGAAACGTTGTCTATCCACTCCGCATCACTCTGCGTTCCCTTAAATGCTACTATAGCTTCTTTAGAAGACGGATCAAAAAGATATACACTTCTTCCGCCACCTGCAGCATCGCTTTCATAATGGACTTCTTTTATTACTATGTTTTTCAGGTGCTCATTGGGCCTTATAGCCCACATGATCTCCTTATACTCTGCCCCGGTAACTCCGGTGCTGTACTCCTTATCATTTTCTATTTTTGCAGCATTCCTGAGAACCCCATTGATGTAATCACCAATAGTTCTCGATTCCTGATTTTTTGAAAGAAATGTACCTCTTGGGCCACCAAGATTTTCACAATACAACAAGTTGTTGATAAGTACGATCTCTTCAACAGTCATATTGCTAGTGTATTCACCGCCCATACAATACTCCCCTATTAATGATCCAATGAAAAACTGTCAGAAAAAAGTCTGTCTTTTACCGGATCGCCTTTAAAATCCTTGATGACTACAATGTATACTTCTCCACAAATACCTTCGTTTTTTAGTGAGTTTTCCACTTTTTTTACAGTTGCATTGTAATTTTTATCACCCAAGCGGGTATCATCCAAAAAAATCTTAATATCATTCCCAGCAACAATTTTTCCCTTCAGAACTTCCGTAGCAGAAATATCCTCTTTGTATTCGTTTCCCAAATACTCCCAAAAGCTTATTTCTGTCTTGATTATCGGGATCTCTTGTTTGGAAAGAATCTCTTCAAGCTGCTTTAATGCTTCATTCTTAATTATTTCCCCATAAAAATCATCCTTTATTTCATACTTATCCCCTATCTCTTTTGATGTGGCGATATAAGCAGAATCTCTTTCTACTTCCAGGGCCTTATAATACCATTCATTATAATCACGGATGGTTCCCGCCTTGGGATCACATCCAGTTATTTCGAAAGTATAGGAAGGATATTTTTCTCCCAGATATTTTTTTACTTCTCTCATTTCTTCAAGCAGTTTAATATCTGCGTCACAAAGATTCCCACTCTCTATCTCTTCTGAGCAAAAAGATATTGCTGCCAATATCCTTTTCTCATCATTAGTAAGTTCAATCATATCCTTCTCCCCTTATTTCGCCTTACAATATTACATTTCAAGCTTATCCAGGTGCCATACTTCGTCAACATACTCCTGAATAGTTCTGTCAGACGAGAATTTTCCGCAGCTTGCAGTATTGAGAAGTGCCATTTTTGCCCAACGCTTCTTGTCCTGATATGCATCAGATATTCTCTTCTGAGCCTCAAGGTATGACTCGAAGTCCTTAAGGATAAAGTACTGATCTGCCTTGTTGGAATTTACTGTATTTAACAGGCAGTTATAAAGCGGTCTAAATAGCTCTCTGTCTTTAGAGAAGGTTCCATCTACCAGCATATCAAGAACTTTTTTTACATTAGGATTGCTGTTGTAGATATCCATTGGATTGTAGCCGCCGTTTCTCTCATAATCCATAACTTCCTGTGAAGTAAGACCAAAGATAAACGCGTTCTCTTCACCAACTTCATTAACAATCTCAACATTTGCTCCGTCAAGGGTTCCAAGAGTTACTGCTCCGTTAAGCATCATCTTCATATTACCTGTACCGGAAGCCTCTTTTGAAGCGGTAGAGATCTGTTCTGATACATCTGCTGCCGCAAATATAAGCTCTGCATTTGAAACTCTGTAGTCCTCTATAAATACAACTTTGATCTTGCCACCAATATCAGGGTCATTATTTACAACATCTGCCACTGCATTGATGAGCTTAATTGTAAGTTTGGCTGTAAGATAGCCGGCTGCTGCCTTGGCGCCAAAGATATATGTCTTTGGGTAGAAGTCCTTATTAGGGTGTGTCTTGATATCGTTGTACTTATGAATAACCTGAAGGATATTAAGGAGCTGCCTCTTGTATTCGTGAAGTCTTTTTACCTGAACATCAAAGATTGACTTAGGATCGACTTCAACTCCGTTGTGCTTCAGGATGTATTTAGCAAGGCGCTTCTTATTCTGAAGCTTGATATCCATGAACTCCTGCTGGGCTTTCTTATCGTCGGCAAAGGCCTTGAGTTTCTCCATCTGTGACAGGTCAACAATCCAGTCATCACCGATCTTTTCCGTTACCCAGTCAGCCAAAAGAGGATTTGCATGCATAAGGAATCTTCTCTGGGTGATACCGTTTGTCTTATTGTTGAACTTCTCAGGCATCATCTCATAGAAATCCTTAAGCTCTCTCTTTTCAAGGATCTCTGTGTGGAGCCTTGCAACGCCGTTAACTGAGTGTCCGCCGACAATTGCAAGATGTGCCATCTTAACCTGATTGTCATACAAAATTGCCATGCTTCTTATCTTGGCCTGAACATCGATTCCTGCTGAACCTGAGTACTGACGCATGATCTGATCAACAAATCTTCGGTTTATCTCGTCAACAATCTGATAAATTCTTGGAAGAAGTCTCTGGAACAGGTCTACAGGCCACTTTTCAAGGGCTTCTGCCATAATCGTATGGTTGGTGTAGCAGCAGGTCTTAGTTGTTACATCCCAGGCCTCATCCCATGAAAGATAGTATTCGTCCATGAGAAGTCTCATAAGCTCTGCAACTGCAACAGTTGGATGAGTGTCATTTAGCTGGAATACATTTTTTTCATAGAACTTTCTGATATCCTCATGATGCTTAAGATATCTCTGAAGAGCAGTCTGTACTGAAGCAGATATAAAGAAATACTGCTGTTTAAGTCTCAGCTCTTTTCCTGCTATATGATTGTCGTTTGGATAAAGAACTTCACAGAGCTGGCTTGCAAGATTTTCCTGCTCAACAGCTTTCTGATAATCACCCTTATCAAAAGAATCAAGCTGGAAGCACTGAACAGGCTCTGCATCCCAGATTCGGAGGGTGTTTACCACACCGTTTCCATATCCAACAACGGGAAGGTCATAAGGAACAGCTCTTACCACCTGATAGCCTTCCTGCTTGAACATGGTTCTTCCACGCTCGTCTGTATACATATTTACATAGCCGCCAAACTTAACTTCTTTGGCGTACTCATTTCTTCTAAGCTCAAATGGATTGCCGTTCTCAAGCCATGTATCCGGAACTTCTACCTGATAACCATCCTGAATTTTCTGACGGAACATTCCGTATTTATATCTGATTCCACAACCATAGGCCACGTATCCAAGAGTTGAAAGAGAATCCAAAAAACATGCAGCAAGTCTTCCAAGTCCACCATTTCCAAGGGCTGGATCCGGCTCCTGATCCTCAATTAGATTTAAATCAATATTGAGCTCATCAAGGGCTTCTTTTACCGGCTTATATGCCTGAAGGTTTATCAGGTTATTTCCAAATGCTCTTCCCATAAGAAATTCCATGGACATGTAGTACACAATCTTTGGGTCCTGCTCAGCTGCTTTTTTCTGTGTGGTCATCCAATGATCTACAATTGCATCCTTTATGGCATAGGCTGCTGCCTGGTAAAGCTCTTGCTCAGTAGCTTCTTCCATGGTCTTTCTGTAGAGAGTCTTTACGTTGTACTGGACACTTCTTTTGAATAAGTCCTTATCAAACTTTAGTGGTTTTTTCTTCATGTTGCCTCCTCATAGAACTGATTGCAATCCATATTTTTATTTCATAAAAAAATATGGTATACGAAATAATTTTACCGCATATCCGTTTACAATTCCATAAAATCCAACAAAAAAGACATAAAAAAAGCCTCCGGACTTCCCTGTCCATGAGGATTAAATAATTTTTTATTATTATTGTAATAACGCTAACACTCCCTGATTGGTCTGATTAGCCTGGGCCAGCATTGCCTGACCCGCCTGCTCAAGAATCTTTTGGTTTGAATATCTGACCATCTCCTCCGCCATATCCGTATCGCGGATCAGAGACTCTGCGCTCTGAGTGTTTTCAACTACGTTGTCCAGATTTCTGATCGTGTGATCAAGTCTGTTCTGCAGGGATCCGTAGTAGCTTCTGACACTGTTTACATTCAAAAGTGCTTTTTTAACTGTTTCAATTGTTGACAGGGCCTTATCCCTGGTTGATATATCAAATACTCCATATTCGGTGAGAGCGTCGAGACTGATATTAAAGCGCTTTAATTCTATCCTGTCCGTCGGTGAGTTTTCTGATCCAACCTGCAAGTATAGAAGACCGCTTCCCTCGGGATCATCACCGCCACTTCCGCTTCCGCCACCGCCTCCTCCTGTAGTTCCAGGCTCTTTTTCGGGGATTGTATATCCTGTTCCAAAATAATTGGCGTATTTGGTGTTATCTGAATTTATTATGTAGTTCTGAGCGCTTGTACTTAAGCTCGAAGGTGCAAATACCGTTGCTTCTGATTTTGAAAGATCATCAAATATGGACCCCGCTCCGTTTGTTCCTTTGGCGGCTAAAAGATCCTTAATAAAAGCTACCGGTTCTGCGGCTCCCGATTTTACCGCATTTTCAAAGGCTGACTGGCCTCCTGTGTAATTTGTCAGATTTTTGATTGCCGTATCAAAAGAAGCTGGTGTGGTCGCCATATAATTCATTAACTTATCAAGGCCACTTGCTATATTAGCCGATGTCACTGCTGTGTTTCCATCCTTTGCAGAAACAGCATAACCAAGGTACATTGTCGCAAGATACCCTGCTCCATATGGGCCAAATCCTCCTGACTGCTGAGTTGTCTGTGTGAGCACTGACATATAGTTCGTTATAGCTGCATCTGTAGAAGAAGTGTTCAAAAAGTTTGAAACCCAGCCATTATCGCCGCTTGACGTCTGTGCAGCTCCTTCAACAAACCAGTCCGGGAAGCCGGAAAACATGCCGGATGTAAGTGTGTCATACATTGCAAGATGGGTCATTTCATGGGCTATAACTGCCGCCAGGTCAGCTTTCTGTGCGTCCGTCATAGATGAATAGTTAGACATTGAATAATCAGATGAATCGACTGTCATCCAATAAGTCATTGTTGCAGAAGTCCCGTTACTTGAAAGCTGAAGTGAAGCACTTGCCAGGGTATTGCTGGCTCCATCGATATTTGCAAGGTTTAATCCCACCTGAATAGTCTGTGATGCAGCGTTAGAAAAAAGACTTGGAAAATTATCATACAGGTTAGATACCGCATTAGCAGCTGCGTCTTTGATAAACTGTGCAAAAGCTGTATCTGCGTAGGTCGTATCCTGACCAACTGCTGAACTTTCCTGAAGGTCTACTTTATTGCCACTGCTATCTACAAAATCAACAGTTATTTCTACGGTACTTCCATTTGGAAATCCCAAAGCAACCTTATTAGGGGATGTAACAGTATTAGGTGCATAGCCATCATCCGCAAATATATCGATGTTATTAAACTGCGTAGTAGAGTGAACTCTGTCAATTTCCTGACCAAGCTTCTGCAGTTCCTGATTGGCAAAATTTCTATCATCGTTCAAAAGAGTATCATTAGCAGCTTTTACAGCAAGCACATTAGCCCTTTGGAGCATGTCACTAACTTCGTTTAAAGCTCCATCTGCAATCTGGCACCATGAAACGCCGTCCTGTGCATTAGCAGACGCCTGAGTAAGACCCCTTATCTGCCTTCTCATCTTTTCCGAAATAGCAAGCCCTGCTGCATCATCAGCTGCTCTATTGATCTTGTATCCCGATGAAAGCTTTTCAGATGATTTGGCTGTAAGTCCGGTTGAAATATTCAGTTGTCGGTTAGCATTCATACCTGCTATATTATGCTGAATAACCATACATAAATCTCCGACAAATCCTTTTTGCTACAACAGTTAATCCCAATGTCCCACAACAGTTACTTCCATTTTTCTTTTGCAGATTGGACAAATGCGCTCCTCAGTCAATAACTGCAATTCACTTCCACAAGAGCACTTTGATCTGTATATTCCGCTCTTTCCATCAGCTGTTTTTAACGTCAGCACTCCACACTCCACTATCTTTTTACAGGATGGGCACCAGGCTGCTGCCTTCCTCGCAAACCAAGTCATTCCCTTGTTTTTATCAAGAGTATTCTTTAGTTTTTGGGTCATTTCTTTGTCAAACAGGATATCTATTATCTCAATGTTGCAGTATCGCATCCCTGCTCCTGTCATTACATCCTGCTCAATATTACAGTTCTTACACCTTATCTTTTCTATATTTCCCATATCTTTTTCCCACTATTATCACTGAAGAAGTGCCATTACTCCCTGATTGGTCTGATTAGCCTGCGCTAGCATTGCCTGCCCTGCCTGCTGTAAAATATTGTTATTTGAATACCTGACCATCTCTGCGGCCATATCTGTATCTCTTATCTCTGATTCGGAATGCTGAGTATTTTCAACCACGTTGTCCAGATTCCTAACCGTGTGCTCAAGTCGGTTCTGGTATGCACCCATGCGGCTTCTTTGCTCGCTTACAAAGTTCAGACCTGCCTTTACGCTATCTATTGCATTTCTTGCTGACGAGCTTGTTAAAACGCTTATGGAGCTTATCTTACAAGTCGTTGCGTTAATATATGGAAGCTGCAATTTAATCGTGTTTTCTTCTCCTGAATCTGCCCCAACCTGAAGAATCAGATCTCCCTCTGCATCATCAAACGTAGCCTGTTGTTTTGCTACTCCACCATCAAATGCGCCCATTCCTGAGCCAGGACTTGCTTTTTGTCCCGGTCTGTTGTCATGAATATAAAGAATACCATTTCCGCCATTTTTAAACTCGGTATAATGGCCTGTATTTATAGCTGCAACCTTTGCAACAATGTCATCTCCTGTTGTGCATCCCGAAATATCTACGTTATAGATCATATGCTCGCCACTTGTTTCAGCGCTGTCACCTTCCCCATTGTTGAAATTTATGCTGTAATGTTTATTACATGTGCAGCATGTTGTGTTAAAACCAGTACCTGCCAGCTCCTCCTTCATTGCGTCAGATCCATCAAATGCGCTAAAGTCTACCTTTGATGATGTGTACGTTTTATCTCCCTCTGTATATTCACCAGACATATACCCGCCGTCATTATCTGAAATAGCCGCCCAGGAAGGAAGCTTTGAATTAGGATCGATTGATATGCCAAGGTCCAAATCTCCAATTATTGATCCCTTTAATACGAATATTTCATTAAAGGTTGTTTTCTCATTTATCGCATCAAGTTCTTCTTTTATCTTATCTATTTCAAGCTGAATATATTGTCTGTCACTGTTTGTCAGTGTTTCGTTAGCCGCCTTCACTGCAAGTTCATTACATCTTTGCATCATGTCATGGACTTCAGCCATAGCCCCATCAGCCACCTGAACAAGGGAAATACCATCCTGCGCATTGGCTGACGCCTGTGTAAGTCCTCTTACCTGTCTTCTCATTTTTTCGGAAATAGCAAGACCTGCTGCATCATCTGCAGCACGATTGATCTTATAACCAGAAGACAGCTTTTCAGACGACTTGGCCTGCATCCAAGTCGTCATTCCAAGCTGTCTATTAGAATTCATAGCAGTTATATTGTGCTGAATTACCATGGCAAAGATCCTTCTACTATCCCTATTGATTTAGGGATTTCCTAAGCACAAGCATCCTTGCATGTAATGCCGCATCCTTACGGCTATTAATGATATCGGTTATTATTGAAAAAAAATTACATCTTTATTAAAATCATAGAATTTAAAATACAGTTTAAAAAAATGTTTAAAAAAAAGACGGTTTTATAAAAATGACCGTCCTTTTACCATTTATACTATTTTTCATTATGCGGTGATGCGACTGTTGCAAGTTTTGAACGGTCAAACATCCAAGAAAGAACTCCCATGACTTCCACATATGCCTTTTTTAACGTTTCCCTGCGCTTTTTGGCGCAGAGAACACTCTATCACAGCTGTCATAACAGTACAATTAGCAATACAATACAAAAAAATATGTCGAATTTGTGATAACTCTGTTGTTCAATTTCAACACTCGTTTGTTGGTTTGAAATTTTATTATCGTCATTCACAGAATATCGATAATTCCTAGCAAAAGGAAATATCGCTTATCTGCCGTTGTTTCACGCCGCTAACATAATTATATGTGTAATTTGTGAAAAAATAATCCGTTCTGAATCGCACGCCCCTTATATTAATCGTTTTTTAGATTTATATTAGTCGGTATAATAATTCGATTGATCGATTTATTCTTATTACCCAGAAAACTTGCACAATGTTTTGTTTATTTTTTACCAAACAAACGTTTATCAAAATCTTCTCAAGCATGCCACAAGGCGCATACTCATAGCATTTTCTTACTCTTTCCTGTTATTCTCCTGTGTTACGCTAACTAAATAAAGCGCAGCTTCCCTTGCTACGCTTTTTCTCATTATCATCAAAAATGATACAACTATTATCGTCACCATGAATAAATACTACTCATTTGTATTACGATTGTTCCTAACAATTAGTCTTACCATCTCTGTTGCCATATTCTTATTCTGAGGCGATAATTGGTGATAGTAATAAATCAGTTCCAAATCTTCAGGTTCCATCCACTCTTTCAATTCTCTGTCACTCATCTCCGGACAGTTATTGATAAACTCAAGATATAACGGATCAAGCGAGGATGACATTGGATTATCAATGAATAGCCCATCAAATCCTCCTTGTTTTAACTTTTCAAGCTCTTCTTTCTTTGACACTGCTGACAGTTTTATAAGATGCATCAAAGGAACTTCATAAAGGATAGAAAGCTTGTTCAATATATCATTTGAAGGAATCGTTATGCCTGTTTCATAGTGTGAGTAGTTAGCTCTTGTGGTGCCAATATAATCTGAAACCTTTTTCTGTGTATAATGATGACGTTTTCGTAACATTCTTAGCTGTTTTGTTAATGGTGTGTCCGCCATGATTATCTCCTGAACCGCTTATTTATTACATAATCTCTATATTTAGGCTAGTCCAGGAATTATCAAAATGTAATAGTTAGAAAGGCTTTTTATCATATTTATAAAAACGGTAAGTATTTTATCTTTTGTCCCAATTCATATTTTGTGTTTGCTTTATCTTCCACCGCCCCTTTTTTAAATTATAATTTTCTCAAGTATTGGCATTTCCAGCTTTTTCTTCATAAATGTTGTCATGTATATTGGATAATATACAATTTTTCCATCTACCGAGATATCATGCCCTGAAAATACAAATGCCTCTTCAATATCAAATTCATTATTGTTTACCACATTGCTGATTGCAGAATGAACATAATAGTCTTTGCCGCTTTTTACTTCGATTGGTAAAACTCTTCCATTATACTCAACGACAAAATCCAGCTCACCAAGTTTTTTACTATTATAATAATAAACATCAAATCCATTAGCACTTAACTCTTGGATAACTGCATTTTCATACACTCCTCCTAAATTAGGAACTCCTTCTCCATATAGTATTCCACGTCTCATTGAATCCCCACATGAGAATGTCAATAACCCGACATCTGAATAATAAAGTTTTACCAGACTACTCTTTTCATTTAACTTCAAGGCAATTTTGGGCTCTGTAACATTGAAAGATGGGAGCACGACTCCTGCTTTATACAGCCACATAAAAGAATTCTCCACCTTTTCAAAACGTAATCCCTTTTTTATATCTGCATAATTAAATCTTCTGTTTTGTTTTAGAAGTTGAGCAGGAATCAAATCATATATGTCATTTAGTAAAAGTCTTTTGTCTACATCCTCATATTTTGTATAATCTCGTTTGTAAAAAGAAATAATATCCCCCTGTATCTCATCAATTTCACCAGTATTTCCTGTATCTATCAGCTTTTGAACCGACTGTGGCATTCCACCAACAACAAGATATCTATTGAACAGTTTCATCACCTTATTATGGACTATCTCACCTACTTTTTTCTTATTTTCAAAACAGTCCCTTAAGTGATTTAACACTTCTTCAGTTACACCATTAGCAATCATAAATTCTTCGAACGTAAGCGGATACATCTTAAGCTCATGTATGTAACCAACAGGTGCCGATCTGAGTGCTCTAAGTTCCACTCCAAGCAATGATCCACTTAAAATGTACCGAAAACTGGCATCATCAACCCAAAACTTTATTCTTGTGACAAGTTCTTTTAACTCCTGTACTTCATCTATAAATACTATGGTTTTATTCTTTATGAATGTATGCCCTGTAGAAGCAGATAGATTAATCACCAGATCATCGACAGATTCTGATTTCGTTAAAGCCTTCAAAGCATCTTGATTATCTATCAGATTAACTTCAACATAATCACATTTTTGTTCTTTTAAGCAATGCCTTATAGTATAAGTTTTTCCAACCTGTCTTGCTCCATCAACAAGCAGGGCTCTATGATCACCCATTATCCAATTTGATATTTCTTTTTCAATTGTTCTTCTTATCATATGGCCTCCTGTAGATTCCTACGGAACAAAAAAACACTTTTTCTATAATCTCCGCTCTTATATTATACACTTTTTCCATGATTTTTACTCCAATACCATACACTTTTTCCATTTTTATTCCAATCACTTAAACAGATATTTATATCGCCTTTTCATCTCCATAATCACTTCCACAACACGTTCTTTTTCCTTATTTGTGTAATTGTTCTCTGTAAAACATATATCCTCCACCTCTTCTTGCGAAAAATGAAATGAAATACTCTGTCCATAGAGTTTTTCTGATATTTCAAGTTGCTCCTCAAAAGATGTTGAAAATGTTTTGGGGTTAACATCATTTATCTGTGAAAAAACATCTCTCTCCAAAGGATAATCCATCTTTGTATCTGAAAGAAGGCCTGCTCCATTATCAAATACCGGACACAATCTAAACTCATGCTTATCATTCATAAGAACTGCTATATTATGCGTATGTCTGTCTTCATTAAGAAATAGCGCATCAATAGTAAGCAATTTGTTCATATAAGCCCCAAAACCTGTAAGCCCTGTAATGCGCTCGGTCTGATTGACTATCAGTTTTAGTCTGTCTTCATGGCTCTGAGTTCGATATATCAACTTATTAAGCGACTCTCCAAAATTATCCGCAAAAAGCCTTTCAAGAGTAATTAATTTCCATCCATCGGTGAAATCAATGCTTTTACAGCCTCTATAAGTATTTCCCTTATAACCTATTGTCTCAAAGTCATAGCTCACATACTCATCTTTTTCAAGGGATGATTTTGTTAAAAGAGCTGATATTACACATTCTGCCAATCCCTCATAGCCCATATTATCAGCCTTGTACCACACTCCATCTCTCTCAAATTTGAGTTGATTACCTTTTGAAGACTTTCGATTTTCAGTTTTTATATCTTTATCAAAAAGCTCTACCATGCTTTACCACTCCAATTTTATCCAAAAGTCATCGTCAGCCATTCGGCCTTGAGTTTTCTCAATTATCATGATTGGATCATAAAAAGGTATGTCTAATCTTTTTAGCTCAAGTTTGAGTTTATCCCTGCTCTCCGGAAAGCATCTGGATTTTATAAACTCTACATATTCGTCATAGGTGGGCTCAGTATTAACTCCAAACGCTCTATACAATGGATTGGAAATATAGTTGTGTATTAACACCTTCTTTTCCATCTCGTCAACATCAATTATTGTGCACACGAAATCATGATACATGTACCACAAACGCATTTTGTATTTTTTCTGTGGAACCGAAAGGTCTTCCGCCAATCCATGATTCTTGATTATTAAATCTGATAACACCGTAATAGGACCCGTTATTTGTTCATCTGTGGATTCCCATCTTTCAACTGTACGCTTCGAAACATTTACAAACTCCGCAAATTCTTTTTGCGTCATTCCCAAAATCTCTCGTACAAGCTTTATTTCTTCTGCGGTTACTCCTGCAGGAGTTATGTACTTTGCCATAGCTTAGTCCTCCATAAATAATTATAACCACATTTTTGTCGGTTGTTCAACTTAATTTTGCCGTCAAAAATGTGGTTATAATAATTGTTTTTCCATATCCGGTAAAGTGGTATTATCTTCTAGGAGGTGAAAAAAAGTTATGTTACTAACAATCGCAAGCATCGTTTTTTCTATAAAAATCAGCACCGGAATGATAGTTGGTATAGGACTTATAGCTGGGGGAGCTCTTTTTTCCTATATCGCGTACAGAATATTAAAGTCTACTAAAGAGATGATCAAAAATTGCAGCGGCGCATGCACCGGTAAAGTCATTGATTATTATAATGACACTGACCACGACGGACATAGAATCTATATACCTGTTGTTCAGTATGTAGTGGGCGGCACGGAATATACAATAGAAGGTAGCCAGAGCCACCTTGAAGAAAATCTCCCTCCGATAGGAGAGGTTTTGCAGATTCTATATAATCCTCAAAATCCGAATCAGGCGTATACTGCTACAAATTTTTCCGGCGAAAAGATAACTTCTACAATATTTATTATCACCGGCATCATTCTTTTCCTGGTTGGATTTTTCATTTTATTTTTCAGTTTATAAACTCTTTTTGCAAAAAAACACCCTATAGAGCAATGTTTGGCATTAACTCTATAGGGTGTATTTATTATCAAACTTTCTCTACGCCGATTGTAACTTTCTCGCCGTTGATATCCCACTCTTTTGCATTTGCTACATCAGAGCCATAGATGATCTCATTAGCAAGAACCTTTGTTGAGATGCTGCTTTCATTAGCCTTGATGATCTCAGCAAGCTTGTCATTGCCATTTAAGGAAACCTTGATGTGATCCATAACTTCGAATCCGGAATCCTTACGCATTGTCTGAACCTTACTGATTACTTCAAGTACGAAGCCTTCATTCAAAAGTTCTTCTGAAAGGTTTGTATCAAGAACAACTGTGATACCCCAGTTCTCCTGTGAAATAAAGCCTTCCTTCTGAGCCATCTCGATAAGAAGATCTTCCTTAACAAGTTCAACATCAACGTCATTTACTGTGAACTTGATGCTTCCGTTGTTATTAAGCTCATCCATTGTGGCATTTCCATCAAGGCCTTCAAGATAACTCTTGATAGCTCCGATGTTCTTACCATACTTAGGTCCTAATGTCTTAAGCTGTGGCTTGAATGTGTAGCTTGTGAAGTCACGAACATCATCTGTAAAGCTTACATTCTTAACGTTGAGCTCTTCTCTGATGATCTCAGTATAGAACTCGCCAACAGTCTCTTCTGCTTTTACATACATCTGACCGATAGGCTGACGGTTCTTGATGTTTGCTGCATTTCTTGCTGCACGTCCAAGAACAACGATATCAAGAACTTCTTCCATATCTTTCTCAAGCTTTGTATCGATCATGCTCTCATCAACCTCAGGGAAGTCACAGAGGTGAATACTTTCAGGAGCATCCTTAAAGCTGTTTCTTACAAGGTTCTGATAAATCTCCTCAGTCATGAATGGAACCATAGGAGCTGCTGCCTTACATACTGTTACAAGTGCTGTATAAAGAGTCATGTAAGCAGAAATCTTATCCTGCTCCATTCCCTTAGCCCAGAATCTTTCACGTGAGCGACGTACATACCAGTTAGACATCTCGTCTACAAATCCGTCAAGAGCCTTTCCTGCCTCAGGAATTCTGTAATTTGCAAGGTTCTCATCTACAGCCTTTACGCAGCTATTAAGCTTTGAAAGAAGCCATTTATCCATAACTGTAAGCTTATCTGTCTCAAGCTTGTAGTTAGCAGCATCGAATCCGTCGATGTTTGCATAAAGTGTGAAGAATGCATATGTATTCCAGAGTGTTCCCAGGAACTTACGCTGTCCTTCCATAACGGCATCACCTGAGAATCTGCTAGGAAGCCATGGAGCACTGTTAGTGTAGAAGTACCATCTGATAGCATCTGCGCCGTATTTTTCAAGTGCATCGAAAGGATCAACCGCGTTGCCCTTTGACTTACTCATCTTCTGTCCGTTCTCATCCTGCACAAGGCCGAGTACTATAACATTTTTAAATGCAGGCTTGTTGAAAAGAAGTGTTGCCTCTGCGTGAAGTGAGTAGAACCATCCTCTTGTCTGGTCTACAGCCTCTGAAATAAATTCAGCAGGGAACTGTTTCTCGAAGAGTTCTTTATTTTCAAATGGGTAGTGAAGCTGGGCAAATGGCATTGCTCCTGAATCGAACCAGCAGTCGATAACTTCTTTTACCCTGTGCATCTTCTTGCCGCACTTAGGACATGTGATCTCAAATTTATCAATATATGGTCTGTGAAGCTCACAAGTTTCTGCTGAAGGATCTCCTGAAAGCTCAGCGAGTTCTTTTCTTGAACCAACAGAAAGCTGATGTCCACAGTCATCGCACTCCCAGATATTAAGAGGTGTTCCCCAATATCTGTCACGTGAGATACCCCAATCCTGGATATTCTCAAGCCAGTCACCAAAACGTCCCTTACCGATTGACTCAGGAACCCAGTTGATCTCTTTATTGTTGCGGATAAGGTCATCCTTAACTTCTGTAACTTTAATGAACCATGATGAACGAGCGTAGTAAAGAAGTGGTGTTCCACATCTCCAGCAATGAGGATAATCATGCTCCATCTTTGGTGCACCAAAGAGAAGTCCTCTCTTATCAAGGTCTTTTAATACCTCTGGATCTGCACTGATAGCACCCTCATCCATTTCCTTCTGTGTAGGCTTACATCTCATGCCTGCAAAAGGAGTTTCAGGTTTAAGACGTCCCTCTGAATCAACCATCTGAACAAGAGGAGCATCATACTTACGACCAACTCTTGCGTCGTCTTCACCGAATGCAGGAGCGATATGTACGATACCTGTACCATCTGTCATAGTTACATATGTATCGCAGTAGATAAAGAAGGCCTTCTTGTGCTGTTTCTCTGTCTCATCAGCTGCGCACTGATAAAGTGGCTCGTACTCTTTGTACTCAAGATCTGTACCAACGTATGTCTCAAGAACTTCATAGGCCTTTTCGCCTTCTTCTTTTGCAAGGCTTCCAAGTACGTTATCTGCAAGTGCCTGAGCAAGATAGTATACGTTGCCATCTGCTGCCTTAACCTTGATGTATTTCTCATCAGGGTTTACGCAAAGTCCGATGTTTGAAGGAAGTGTCCAAGGTGTTGTTGTCCATGCAAGGAAGTAAGCATCCTCACCCTTAACCTTGAAACGAACGATAGCTGAACGCTCTTTTAATGTCTTGTAACCCTGTGCAACCTCGTGTGATGAAAGAGGTGTGCCACAACGAGGACAGTAAGGAACTACCTTAAAGCCCTTGTACAAAAGACCTTTCTTCCAGATCTCATTAAGAGCCCACCATTCAGACTCAATGAAATTGTCATCATATGTGATATATGGGTGTTCCATATCAGCCCAGAATCCAACTGTGCCTGAGAAATCTTCCCACATTCCTTTGTATTTCCAAACAGATTCCTTACATTTTTTGATGAAAGGCTCCATTCCGTACTCTTCGATCTGCTCTTTGCCATCAAGGCCAAGCATCTTCTCAACTTCGAGCTCAACAGGAAGACCGTGTGTATCCCAACCAGCCTTACGTGGAACTGTATATCCCTTCATTGTGCGGTATCTTGGGATCATATCCTTGATAGCACGGGTAAGAACGTGTCCGATATGTGGCTTACCATTGGCTGTTGGCGGGCCATCATAGAACATATACATTTCACCCTTACTTCTGGTGTCAACACTCTTCTGGAAGATGTTTTCTTTTTTCCAGAATTCTTCAATCTTTTTCTCTCTGCCGACGAAATTCATGTCAGTTTCGACTTTTGAATACATTTTTGAGCTCCTTTCTTAAAAGCAAAAGCCCCGTCCTTGTAAAAAGGACGAGGCTGTAATTACACTCTCGTTATACCACCTGTTTACACATACGCGCCATTTAAAATGGTTGAATACGCTTCCCGTTAACGAAGGGATACTCGTCAGGATCTACTATAGGTTCAATCCTGCAGCTCAGAAGTGATTTTCGATAGCGTCTACTCGCACCGGCTCACACCAACCGCCGGCTCTCTGAAAGCTTTCATACACTGCCTACTGTCTTCGTCACAGCTTTTTTATTCTTAATAACGTTCATATAATACTACTAATTTTTTTACCATGCAAGATAAAAATTACTCTTCAAGATAATTATACAAAAGAGCTGCAATTGCTGCCCCTGCAAGTGGTCCAACAATGAAAACCCAAAGGCTTGCAAGAGGTGCTGAATTTCCTGTGAATGCTGCAAATAATGCAGGGCCGAAACTTCTTGCCGGATTTACAGATGTTCCGGTAAGTCCGATTCCAAGAATATGAACAAGAACAAGAGTAAAGCCTATGATAAGTCCGCCAAAAGAGCCGTGACCTGCTTTATCTGATGTGACACCGAGAATAGTAAATACAAATACAAATGTAAGAACTATCTCAACGCAAAGACCTGCCAAAGGATTGCCATTTACACCGGCCAGTCCGTTTGCACCAAAGCCTCCTGTCTTATCAGTCACGCCGCCAACTCCAAAGATAATTGCCAGGATCCCTGAACCGATTATTGATCCCAAAACCTGAGAGATCACATAACCGATGAAATCATTAAGCGATAACCCGCCTCTCATGAATACACCAAGTGAAACCGCCGGATTGATATGGCATCCCGATATATTGCCAACACAATAAGCCATGCCAACGATAGTCAGACCAAAAGCAAGCGCTGTCAAAAGATATCCACTGCCATTTGCTGCATCACACCCAACAAGCATCGCTGTTCCACAGCCCAATACTACTAATACCGCTGTCCCAATACACTCTGCTACATATTTCTTCATACCTTTTCCCTCCTGATGTAAAAAAATGCCGCCCCATCGGCAAATTTCAAGCTACAACTGTATTATAATCCTTTTGTTTAGGATTTTGCATATTATTTTAATGTTTTTTCGTATGGTTGAAACTGCGTGATTTAAGGTCATTTTCAGATAGATTCATTTTTTCTCTGCACTTATGATGGATTTATACATTAGAAAAGAGGATTTCCTATGAGTATTTGTTTTGATTTTCTTTTAGATTACAGAGTTGCCGATACCTTCGCAGAAATTTTTTGGGATCTTCCGCTTGATGCAGATCCTGACTGTGAATACCTCGTTGTTAATGCCGATACCCTCGACACCATAAAGACTAAAAAGACCCACGCTTCTCTCACAGATCTTACTCCTGATACTTCCTATGGAATATCGGTTTATATCGTTTATTCTCCTGAAAAGGATGGATCAGGCAAAAAAGATCCGGTTCTTCTGGGGGATCTTAAGATCCACACAAAAAAAACACGTGAGAGGATCGACATCACAAAAGCTCCGTACTATGCGGTAGGCGACGGAAAAACATTAAACACCGATGCTATCCAGGCCGCTCTCGATGCCTGTGATGAAAAGACATCTCTCTATATTCCCGCCGGAACATTTTTGACCGGAGCTCTAAACGTTCATTCAAACACAGAAATTTACCTTGATGAGGGAGCTCTTTTGCAGGGCTCTGAAGAGCCTTTCGACTATCTTCCCAAGATAAAGAGCCGCTTCGAAGGCTATGAAATGGAGTGCTACAGGAGCCTTCTGAATATGGGTGAGCTTGACCATGACGCCGGATACAATTGCGAGAATGTACTGATCCACGGAAAAGGAAGCATCATGGGCGGCGGGGCTACTCTTGCGAAAGCCATCGCCAGAATTGAAGGTGAGCGTCTTAAAGACTACATCGCCTCTCTCGGAGATAAGATAAAAGAATATGAAAAGCCTGAAACCATTGCCAGCAGATTTCGCGGAAGGCTCATCAACATGAGCAACTGTCAGAACATTTGGATCCATGGTCTCACCCTTGGATACGGCCCTTCCTGGAATCTCCACTTCATCTATTCCGACAGAGTCGTAACTGACCACTGCATTTTGAAATCTGAAGGCGTCTGGAACGGAGATGGCTGGGATCCTGATTCATCAACTAACTCCACGCTCTATGCCTGCGAGTTCTACACAGAAGATGATTCAGTAGCTATCAAATCAGGAAAAAACCCTGAAGGAAACGTTATAAACAGGCCTACCAAGCACATTCGAGTTTTTGACAGTATCTGTCACTTTGGCCACGGACTTTGCATAGGAAGTGAAATGTCGGGCGGCGTTGAAGATGTAAGGCTTTGGGACTGCGATATGGGACCCACCTGGTCTGGAATTGAAATCAAAGCCACCAAAAAGCGAGGCGGGTATGTTAAAAATGTCATTGTAAGAGATATAACTGCTTCCCACATCCAAATGCATTCTGTTGGCTACAACGATGACGGTGAAGGCTCAAAAGTGCCCCCGGTACTGGGCTTCTGTCACTTTGAAAGACTCCATATCCTAGGGCGCTACCTCGACAACAATGCCGGCAAAAATGAGTGGCACGACTGCCCTTCAATTCTCCTGTGCGGATTTGATGAGCCCGGTTACGAGATAAAAAATATTTCTTTCAAAAATATAACCATGGAAAATCCTGCAGCCGAAGCAGATAGTATTCATATGGAATACTGTGAGAACGTCTCTTTCGAAAATATAAAAAGCGTTCCACGAATTAACTAATAATAAGAAAAAGCTTACCCTCTAAAACAAGGTAAGCTTTTTGTTTTTGTTGAGTATTATAAATATTTAAAAAGCGTATCAATATCTTCTACTGTTGTTGCCCAGTCTGTGGCAAATCTCACAACAGTATGGGTATCATCAAGTTTCTCCCAAAATCCGTAGCTTACATGCTCTGAAAGCTCTTTTAATTTATTATCTTCCATAACAACAAACTGCTGGTTTGTTGGGGAGTCGATATATATCTGATAACCTCTCTCAACGAGCTTATTTCTGAGGATCTCAGCCATTTCTATTGCATTCTTGCTGATCTTCATGTAGAGATCATCCGTAAAAAGAGTGTCGAACTGAAGGCCAAGAAGCCATCCCTTTGCAAGAAGCGCGCCGTGCTGCTTTATCACAGGGACAGGATGCTTAACAGGAACACCCTTTGTAAATACAACCGCTTCTCCAAACAATGCTCCAACCTTGGTTCCGCCCACATAGAAAACATCTACAAGTCTGGCTATGTCCTCTATTGTGACGTCAGTTCTTTTGCTCATAAGACCATAACCAAGTCTTGCCCCGTCGAGGAATAGCGGGATACCGTACTCTCTGCAGATTCCTGATATCTCCTCAAGCTCTGCTTTGGAGTATAATGTGCCATATTCTGTGGGGTGGGAAATGTAAACAGCTCCCGGGAAAACCATGTGCTCATGATTGTCGTCGGCGTAGAAGTCATCAATGAGCTTCTTTAGATCTGCGCCTTTTATCTTTCCGACCTGGTCTGAATAACAGGGCTTTTCTTTGTCTGTAAACTGCGGTTCTTCATTAAAACTTGGAAGCGTCAGGACTTTATGGCCTGAGAATTCGATGGCACCAGCTTCATGGGCGGCAACATGGCCTGTCTGCGCCGCAACAACGCCTTCGTATGGCTCAAGAAGCATATCGATGACCGTTTGGTTTGTCTGAGTACCTCCGACCAAAAAGAATACATCTGCATCTTTTGCATTGCAGCTCTTCTTGATTTTATCCGCTGCCTGCTTGCAATAATCATCTGTTCCATACCCAACGATCTGTTCAAAATTCGTCTCCTGCAAACGCTGCAAGATCATTGGGTGAGCGCCTTTTGTGTAATCACTGGAAAAAGAAATCCTATCCTTCATATCGTTATTTTACCCCTTATTGTTCCTGCATTTTATGATTATAAACAAACGATTAAGCGTTTATAAACTGTTATTCAAAGGATACTCCACTAAAATCCACTACTTCTTCGAGCACCTTTACAAAGTCCTCAAGACCAGTTTTGTCTTCCTCTGTAAATCTGCCAAGGTTGGGGCTGTCGATATCAAGTACAGCTACTACCTTTCCATCTTTGTGAATCGGTACGACGATTTCAGAATTGGACGCGCTGTCACAGGCAATATGTCCAGCAAACTCATGAACATTTTTTACAAGCTGTGTCTCATCATTTCCTGCTGCTGTTCCGCAAACGCCTTTTCCAAGCTCGATTCTGATGCAGGCTACCTTTCCCTGGAATGGTCCCAGCAAAAGAGATCCTTTATCCATAAGGTAAAATCCCGCCCAGTTGAGGTCCTCCATGTTTTCATATAATAATGCTGATGCATTGGAAAAAACAGGTAAAAAATTGGGTTCATCCTCTGCCAGCACTTTGATCTGCTGCGCTAATAACTTATAATCTGTCATAACTGTGCTCCTTAATGTTATTATCAAAATCTTAATGGGAAAGACTCCCACTGCTCATTAGCACGATTCTATCATCATTTTGTCTTGTGTACAATCTATTGTTTTCCTCTAATTGTTCGATTTATTTTATATTTCTTTTATAGTGCTTTTCTTGATGATGAAAAGTAAATATAGCATAATATAAATGTGCGTATTTGCGGTAACATTTTTACGAAAGGTGGTTTTGTATGGATAACAATAGCAAACAAAATATTGTTGAAACAGAAAAAAAAGGCTTATCCCTTGCAACTCAAATCTTTATTGCTCTTGCTCTTGCAATAGTTGCCGGACTTCTTTTGCAAAATGCAGTCTGGTTCGCAGAGGAGTATATTAAACCCTTTGGTACAATTTTTCTTAACCTCGTTAAATTCATTATTTGCCCTATAGTTCTTTTTTCTATTATGTCTGGTGTTGTATCTATGAAAGACATAAGGAAAGTGGGAGTTATCGGTGGCATTACTCTTATATACTATTTCTTTACCACAGCTATTGCTATTTCATTAGGTCTTTTTATTGCCAACTTTTTCAAAGGAAGTTTCCCTGTGCTGACTACTTCAAGCCTGTCCTATGAAGCTAGTCAGGCGCCTGCACCAATGGAGGTTTTAGTAGATCTGTTCCCTTCCAATTTTCTGGTGCCAGTATCTGAGGAAAACATGCTTCAGGTAATCATTATGGCCATACTTATTGGTTTTTCTGTTATCTTACTTGGCCCCAAAGGTGAAAAGGCCATTGATGGTATCAATGTTTTAAATGATGTTTTCATGAAGTGTATGGAGCTTATCCTCAAGCTCTCACCTATCGGAGTATTTTGTCTTTTAACCCCTGTTGTCGCTGCAAATGGCGCTGTAGTAATTGGTTCTTTGGCAAAGGTTCTTTTGGCAGCTTATATTTGTTATGTTTTGCACGCAGTTATCGTCTACTCATTGACAGTTTCAACGCTTGCGAAAATAAGTCCAATTAAGTTCTTTAAAGGTATGATGCCTGCTATCCTATTTGCATTTTCCAGCGCTTCTTCAGTTGGAACCCTTCCTATCAATATGGAATGTACAGAGAAGCTTGGAGCATCAAGAGAAGTATCCAGCTTTGTTCTTCCCCTTGGCGCAACCATAAACATGGACGGGACGGCCATTTATCAGGGCGTTTGCGCGATATTCATTGCATCCTGCTATGGAATTAACCTCACATTTTCACAGATGCTTACTATCGTAGTTACAGCCACTCTTGCTTCTGTAGGTACAGCCGGTGTTCCAGGTGCAGGCATGGTCATGCTGGCAATGGTTCTCACTTCCGTTGGTCTTCCTGTAGATGGTATCGCACTTGTTGCAGGTGTCGACAGAATCTTTGATATGGGCAGAACAACCCTCAATATCACAGGTGATGCTTCTTGTACTATTATTGTTTCTCACTTGGTTAGTAACTGGAAACCAAAAAAGAAGAGCGCATAATAAAAAATATAAAAAAAAATAAGTGGGACGGTTCTTGGCGAACCGTTCCACTTTCTTTTTTAAAGCATCTTTTTGGGATTTAATATTTCTTTTGCCTTATCCGGATCAAGTAGTTTGTCTTCAATGACAACATCCAGTACGGATTTTCTTTCACGTAACGCCTTCTTGGCAGCATCCGCAGCCTTCTGATAACCGATGATAGGAACAAGAACAGTTATGATTCCGATACTGTTACTTACAAGTTCATTACATCTTTCTTCGTTAGCAATAACTCCATCTACGCAGTTATCAACGAATGTCTCTACGGCAAAACCAAGTGTATCGATAGATTGGAACAGATTATAGAAGATAATTGGCTCGAAAGCATTAAGTTCGAGCTGTCCTGCTTCTGCAGCCATAGTGATAGTAACATCATTTCCGATAACATTAAATGCAACCTGATTCAAAACTTCAGGAATAACCGGGTTAACCTTACCCGGCATGATTGAAGAGCCATTCTGCTTAGCCGGAAGTGTGATCTCTCCAAAACCTGCTCTTGGACCTGATGACATCAATCTGAAGTCATTGGCGATTTTTGAAAGTGTAACAGCACAAGCTTTAACAATTCCGGATACTGTAACGAAGGGATCAAGGTTCTGAGTGGCATCGATAAGATCCGGTGCCTGCACTAAATCCATGTTTGCTACTTCATTAAGCTTTGGAACAATGTTCTTAATATAGTCCTTATCCGCATTTATTCCGGTACCAATTGCAGTTCCGCCCATATTAACGCTTCGCATTTCATTAAGGGCCACATCAAGTCGTTCTATATTCCTTGATACAGCATCTGCGTAGGCTTTAAATTCCTGTCCAAGAGTAACAGGAACCGCATCCTGCATCTGGGTACGTCCCATTTTGACAACGCTCTCGAATGCTGTAGCCTTTTTAGACAAAGCCAGCTGAAGACACTGCATTTGCATTTTCAGATACTTCAAAAGAGTTATAGCAGTCATTTTTCCTGCGGTAGGAATAACATCATTGGTAGACTGCCCTTTATTTACATCATCGTTTGGATGGATGATCGAGTAGTCGCCTTTTTTACCTCCAAGTATCTCTATTGCTCTGTTAGCAATAACCTCATTGGCATTCATATTTAAAGACGTACCTGCTCCACCCTGAATAGGATCGACAATAAAATTCTCAAGGTATTTTCCATCTATTAATTCATCACATGCAGCTACGATAGCATCTGCTTTTTTCTTATCGAGATTACCGACTTCACAGTTAGTAAGAGCTGTTGCCTTCTTGATATAAATCAGGCTTGTTATAAGCTCAGGATGTATGCTAAGTCCTGTAATCTTGAAATTTTCTGCAGCTCTTAATGATTGAACTCCATAGTATGCTGATACAGGAACCTGCTTATCGCCTACAGAATCGTGTTCTAAACGATATTCTTCTTTTTCCTGACTCTCATAATGAAATTCCATTCCGCTTCGAATACCAATAGGACTTCCTAGGATACCTTTAAACATACTTTGATGTCTCCTTTCTGTTCGTCTATGAACTATGAATCTCTGAATCGGTTACGATAAAAACAATAAGATGAAAATGCATCTTGTGCCATTATGATTAATCATCCTCTATAATCTTAAACTTTCACCTTTTACTTTGTCAGTAGTGTTTCGCATCTTTTAATTATTGTTAATAAAAACTTTATATTGCGAATATTTTTGACCCACAGTTTATTTATTCTTCTATGGTATAGTCTAATCATACCTGAGTGTTATAATAGTGGATTGTAAAAGGAGCACTATGATTAACAGAGAAATAATTAAGAACAAAATTACCACCCAAAAACAAATCTCAGATTCTTTATTTCTAAATCTTTTACTGGCTTTCAGCGGAGGTTTTCAAGACGCCTATACATATATTGTCCGCGATAAAGTTTTCGCCAACGCCCAGACCGGAAATATAGTACTTATGAGCACTCATCTCATGGCAGGACACTGGATGAGAGGCTTCAAATATCTTTTCCCGCTTCTCTCATTTGTAATCGGAGTATTTATTGCCGATGTTGTACAGCACAAATTTAAAAATGCTAAAACTCTTCACTGGAGGCAGGGAATTGTTCTTGTAGAAATAGCAATAATGATCCTGGTAGGTTTCCTTCCACAAGGTTTTAACACGCTGGCATGCTGCTTGATCTCTTTCGCATGCGCAATGCAATTATCTTCCTTCAAAAAGGTTCATCAAAACCCCTACGCCAGCACCATGTGTATCGGTAATATGAGAAGTGGTACTGCAGCATTTTCGGCCTATTTAAGAAGCAAAGATAGAAAAGACCTAAACAAAACCCTTGATTATGTTGTCGTAATTTTTGTATTTGCTTGTGGCGCAGGCATCGGCGGCAATTTATCAAAACTATTTGGTGAAATGACTATATTGACATCAGCGGTACTGCTGTTTATCGGTTTCCTTATGATGGATCTGGACAGAAAGTCCTAATGATAATTCAATATTTTATGAGGTAATTACTATGAAAATTGCAATGGCTAATGATCATGCCGGAACACAAATGAAAGAAGAGATAAAGGCATACCTTATCTCACAGGGATATGAAGTAAAAGATTTTGGCACTTACGATGACAAATCCTGTGATTTGTCTGACTTTGTATATCCTGCTGCCCTGGCAGTTGCCAAAGGCGAATGTGACCGAGGTATTTTTTGCGACGGAGTAGGCTACGGTAGCGCTCTTATCGCCAATAAAATAAGCGGATGCTACGCAGCAGTTTGTCAGGACCCTCTTTGCGCCAAGCTCGCAAGAGAGCACACAGATTCTAACATCCTGTGCCTCGGAGCTAAGATCATCGGCGGCCTTATGTCCATGGAAATCGTTAAGACATGGCTATCAACTGATCCCCTCATGGAGGAAAAATACAGAAGAAGAGTTCAGAAGGTCTGCGACATAAACGACAAGCACTGCGTCCCTGTAAAATAAAGAGCATAAAAAAACCTCAGACATTGTCTGAGGTTTTTTCTTACAAGAGCGATAGACGGGGCTCGAACCCGCGGTCTCGACCTTGGCAAGGTCGCGCGTTACCAACTACGCCACTATCGCATATATGTAAAGTCGCTTTCGCGACAGCAAAAATAATATTAAAGCATTATGCGATAGATGTCAATATTTTTTTAACAAATTATATGAAAATTATTTTCTTCTTATTGATCTGCAGCCCTTTGTAATGTCGCCACTAATGTCTCCAGATCTATGTCAACGCCAAAGCTCGCAAGACTCTTAAGCGGCATTCCTTTTATCATTTCAACAAGCATCATATCAGGATTTTCTTTGTCTGTAGCTGCAGCGAACATTCCGGACTTTTGGGCAAGTTCGTTCATCATCTTTTCATAGGCCTTTGCAGTTCTTGGATCAGTAGCCAGTTCCTCAATAGTAGTTGCTCCATCAATCTTAAATGGTGGCAGTACTTTTGTTTCATTATGCACAGAAGCGCTGCACAAAATATGGTCGCTGGAATCTCCAACCAGGATTTCATAATCTCCTGAAGGAGCATACCATCCCTTCATATCACTGTTCCAGTAAGCCAGGCTGCGACTATCGATTGTTATACTGACCGTCTTTGTTTCTCCCGGATTTAAAGAAACTTTCTTAAAGCCCTTTAGCTCTTTTACCGGTCTACCGGAAGTGCCTGTGTGGTCGCTTATATACAGCTGAACAACTTCTTTTCCTGCCATGTTTCCTGTATTTGTTACATCTACAGAAACTTCTATTTCAGAATTGTCAGTCATTGTGCTGCTGGAAAGCTTCAGATTATCAATCTTAAATGTTGTATAGGACAGACCATGCCCAAATGCCCATCTGACAGGCATTTTCTTGGTGTCATAATATCTGTATCCGACGTACACACCCTCGGCGTAATCAATTGTTCTTCCATCTCCCGGGAAATTCAGATAACTTGGGTTATCCTCAAGATGGTAAGGAAAGCTCTCTGCAAGATGTCCACTTGGATTGAGTTCGCCAAACAGAAGCTTATCCGTTGCCTCACCAACACCCTGTCCACCAAGGTACATTTCAAGGATTGCTCCCACATTATCTGCCCAATCTGCTTCGATAGGACTTCCGTTATGAAGTACTACCACTGTATTTTTCTGAACTTTTGCTATCTCTTCAATAAGCTTTATCTGGGCAGAAGGAAGCTTCATATCTGCTCTGTCATACCCTTCAGACTCTATATAGTCAGGCAGACCTGCAAATATAACTGCAACATCTACAGATTTTGCCAGTTCAATTGCATCTGTCAGATCTTTTTCGGTTATGCTGTCTGCATCGATTGGAAATGCCAGAGCAAATTCAACGTTTCTATTTCTTTTAATTGCTTCATCAAGAGCACTTACTACTTTTGAAGAATTTATATGACTGGAACCGCCGCCCTGGTATCTTGGTGTTTTGGCAAATCCGCCGATGTAGGCAACCTTTTTGTCTGCAGCAATAGGAAGTACTCCGTTATTCTGTAAAAGAACTGCACATTCACCTGCAATCCTGACAGCCTTGTCATGGTCTTTATCTCTGTCAAATACTGCGTCAGCGTGTTTGCCATGGTTATCCACAAATCTGTAGACTATCTCCAATATCTTTTCCACAGTTGCATCAAGCTTGTCCTCTTCGAGAGCACCGCTCTTTACCGCTTCTACGATTTTTTTATCGTTGAGCGTTCCGGGGCCCGGCATCTCAAGCTCAAGACCTGCCTTTATTCCCTGCACTCTGTCATCTACAGCTCCCCAGTCAGTCATGACAAAGCCTTCAAAGCCCCACATATCTCTGAGGACGTCTGTCAAAAGATATTTATTATCCGAAGCATATGTGCCATTTATCTTGTTATAACTGCACATAACCGTCCAGGGCTGAGACTTTTTTACTGCTATTTCAAAGGCAGGAAAATAAATCTCATGAAGTGCCCTTTCGGAAACCTCAGCTGAGGTGCTCATTCTACGATATTCCTGATTGTTTACTGCGAAATGTTTGATACTGGTTCCCACATCCTGTGACTGTACGCCATTTATATATGACGCAGCCATCTCACCAGCTAAAAATGGATCTTCAGAAAAATATTCAAAATTACGTCCGCACAGTGGACTTCTTTTGATATTAACAGCAGGACCAAGGACGACACCTACATTTTCAGCCTGGCACTCATTGCCGATTGTTTCTCCCATCTCTCTGATAAGATCCACGTCGAAGCTTGCAGCGGTTGCACAAGCAGCAGGAAAACAAACAGCTGAGATACTGTCATTGATTCCAAGATGATCAGCTTCTTCTGCCTGTTTGCGAAGACCGTGAGGTCCATCGGATACCATGATTGCAGGAACTCCTAAACGTTCCACTGCCTTAGTATGCCAAAAATCGGCTCCTGAACACAGACTTGCCTTTTCCTCAAGTGTCATGTCCTTGATTATATTTTTTATTGAATTAGGCATTTTATTACCCTCCTAAATGTAGGAACTACACTTTATCAACAGTCAAGTATAAAAGACGCTGTTACATCTCATCACAGACCTGATATATCACGAATTTTAAATAATAAGATGAAGTTCCGCCAACCAAAATCGGGTGGTCAGCTGCCTGCTGCCTGAACTCAACCTGCTTTATTCTCTTATGAGCATCGTGGGCTGCATCAGCAATTGTCTTAAGGAACAACTCCTCATCCATGAAATGTGAGCATGAACATGTGGCCAAAAATCCGCCGTTTTTAACGAGCTTCATGCCACGCATATTTATCTCTTTATATCCTGTTACTGCTTTTTTAATTGATGCTCTTGACTTTGTAAACGCCGGAGGATCAAGAATCACAACATCAAAGAGCTCTCCCTTTTTCTCGAGATCCGGCAAAAGTTCAAACACGTCTGCGCACTGGAATTTTGCGATGTTTTCAAGGCCATTAAGAGCTGCATTTTCTTCAGCCTGCTTGCAGCCAAGGTCGGAAGCGTCTACACCAAGCACAGATTCAGCGCCTGCTGCCGCACAGTTAAGCGCAAAAGAACCAGTGTGTGTAAAGCAGTCCAAAACTTTTTTACCCTTACAAAAAGATGCAATAGCTTTTCTGTTGTTCTTCTGATCAAGGAAAAATCCGGTCTTCTGACCATTTTCCACATCTACGTAGTACTTAACACCATTCTCTGTAATGATGACCTTTGTATCGAACTCTTTTCCGATAAAGCCTTTAGTTCTCTCAAGTCCCTCAAGTTCTCTTACCTTGGCATCACTTCTCTCATAGACGCCCTTTATCTCAATGCCATCTTCTTTCAAAACTTTCTTACAAAGATCGATTATGAGCTCTTTCATCCTGTCTGTTCCAAGAGCAAGTGACTCTATTACAAGAACATCTGAGAATTTATCAATTGTTATTCCGGGCAAAAAATCTGCCTCACCAAAAATAAGTCTGCATGAAAGCTCATTTATCGGCTCGTTGGTCGCAAGTACAGCTTTTCTGTACTCCCAGGCATCACGGATTCTCTTTTCAATGAGCTCCTTTGTAACAGGATTCTCTTTTCTGCGGGACATCATTCTGATCCTGATCTTGGACTTAACATTGATGAACCCATATCCCATGAAATAACCGTCGAAATCATGAAGCTCTATAATATCTCCGTTTTCAAAAGAACCTTCAACTTTATCTATTTCGTTGTCATAAACCCAAAGGCCGCCCTTTTTTAGTTCACGGCCCTGACCCTTCTTTAATATTGCTACAGCACTTGAATTACTTATTTCTGACATTTTAATTCCTCTTTAAAATAAAAATTTGAATTATATGTTGACAATACACTAAATTTATTCTAAAATCAATTCGTTGTCACAGATGTGACACTCATATGAATGCGATAGTGGCGTAGTTGGTAACGCGCGACCTTGCCAAGGTCGAGACCGCGGGTTCGAGCCCCGTCTATCGCTCTACTACCCAGATTTATTATCTGGGTTTTTTATTATCGAGGCGTGGCTCAGTTTGGTAGAGCGCTGCGTTCGGGACGCAGAGGCCGCAAGTTCGAATCTTGTCGCCTCGACTCAGAATTTAAGCGGGTTTGAGAAATTCTCATACCCGCTTTTTCTATCTCAGTTCTACCATTTTTCTACCTTATCGAGATTACTTTCCACAAACATACATGAGAATCAGACCTTATCGTATTCCAATTATTTTATTATGCATTTTCCGATTGGATTTGGAAAAATCTTACCTCCAACCTCCGGTTGTATATACTTGAAAACTGCGTCATTGTGCGTAACAGTACAATACTTTACAATTGTTCATGTAAGAACTGAAATGAAGCTTCGTTTCTTCAAAAATCACACAAGGAGAACGCGAAAATGAATATTGGAAACAAGATTAAGGCGCTTCGCCTGAAATCCAGCACAACACAGGAGGCGCTTGCAGATGCACTCGGAGTGAGCAGTCAATCTATATCTAAATGGGAGAACAATGTGTGTGCTCCGGACATATCACTGCTCCCATCAATATCCGAATTCTTTGGTGTTACAATTGATGAACTTTTTGATCTGTCTGTAGAACAGAAGTTGCACCGCATTGAAAACATGCTTGATTATGAAAGTGAACTGACAGACGAAGTGTTTAACAATACAAAGGAGTTTCTGCTTGATATAAAAGATGATTATGATGAGAGTCATCCGAGCAGGATGGATGGAAGGATTTACACATTCCTTGCGCATCTTTATCATCACAGAATGTTAAGTGATAGCAGATATGTCAGTCAGTATGCAAGAAAAGCTATGAATTTACATCCTAACGCCAAAGAGGACCAATGGCTCCTGCAAAAGAGTGAAGGCGCTGTAGTCTGGGATTGGAACGCAAGGCAGCATAACAGCACTATAGAATTTTTCAAGGAATTAGTCGAAAAGTATCCTGAAATCGGTAGAAATTACTTGTTTCTTATGGACAACCTGATTGTGGATCATCGTACCAAGGAGGCTGCAAATTATCTTGCTTCCTATTCAAAACTGCCTGATCATAATGCTGTTCTTGTTCCAATATATGAAGCATATATTGCTTTTGCCGAGTATCGTGTTGAGGATGCATGGAAAATAGTATCCCATATTGAGGAGAAGTTTCATGACAGCTACGATGCGATGTTTGAAGTAGCCGGCATTTACGCATCCAATGCAAAATACGATGAGGCTTTGGAAAAATATCACAAGGCTGAGGAAATATATGTAACTAACCACAAGGAACATATATGTATGGATCATCTTCAGGCACAGGCAAGGATTTATGAAATACTTGGAAAATTTGAGGATGCCATTAAGTATGTCGAACTACAGATTAAATATCTGGAAGAAGAATGGAATATCACTGAAGGTGCTGATGTTGACGCTCTTTTTGAGGAAAAGAGAAGACTTCTAGATAAGATAAAGACAGACTTTTGATTTAATCTTTCTTTTTACCATGCTACATCTTCATTTACCATTCTATTTTATGATAACATTTATATAGAATAGCAATTATGGAGGTAAGAGCGATCATGAAAACAAGAGAAAAGAAAATCATAAATCATAAAATCCTCGATAAGCATTGGCTTATTGGCACAATAGGGCTTATGCTTTGGGGCGCGATCATAAGTAATGTTGTTGCATCGATAGCTTTTATCGTACTAAAAAGAATCATTCCATTACTAACAGAAGATATTAATTATATTGGTTTAATAGTTGGTGCTTTCATTACACTATGTATTTATAAAAGATGGTTCTATCCCGAGTATGAGGGCACTCTTAAAACAGTTAATCTTGGCAGATGGATCATTATTGGTTTTATCATAGTTATAATATGGCTTTTGCCGGATGTTATAACTTCCCTCATTCTAAAAACAAACTTTGCACCTCCCACATTGCACTCTGTCCTTATGGCCTGTGTCGCAGGATCTGTTGAAGAAACTATATTCAGAGGTCTTCCGGCTTCATACCTGATGAGACAGATAAAAAAGAAATCTCTAATACCATGGGTAGTCATAGCAACCGGATTAGTATTCGGCCTGGTACATGCTACAAACATATTCGCAGGAGCAAGAATAGATTCTTCAATTTTACAAGTATTTACCGCAACCTGTTCAGGCATCATGTTCGCGGCACTTTTCCTTCGAAGTGGAAGTCTTTTTCCATCAATTATCGCTCATACAATTAACGATATATATGCTTTCATGAATGTTGATCTGGTATCAGAAGGAATACTGGATGGCGCTCTAAAAACTTCAGATATAGTTCTAAATCTTGTTCTTTCTGTAATTGAACTTGTAATTGCCTATTTTATTTTGCGACCATCTGTATGGGACGAAGTTATGGAAACCTGGGATAGAAAATGGAACCGCCCCAATGAGTCAACTTAAAGAAAAAGCGGATTTGAGAAATTTTCAAATCCGCTTTTTTGGTAAGCAAATGTATCCACCTTCTTTTGTTACTCCCAGAACAATTCATCAAGTGTTTTATCCAAAGCCTTGCATATAGCAATACAAAGGCTGATTGTAGGATTGTAGTCCCCTTTTTCTATGGCATTGATCGTCTGCCTTGATACCCCGCACAGGTCGGCAAGTTGCTGCTGGGACAGATCCTTGCCGGCGCGGGCAGCTTTCATCTTAAGATTCTTCATCCGCAGCACCTCTCTTATCCAGGAAATACTTGATTGCTATACCAACAAGAACTATCGCAAAAGAAACCGCAAACAAAGTATTAAATGAAAAACTTGTTGCAAAACCTGCATCATTAAAGCCGCGATCAAGACTCACTATTGCACAGTATGCATTGCTTATAGTAACTATAAGCAGAACTATTATCCATGTTTTTGCCTTCTGGCCAACCTGCAGATATGCATCGTTAAATATGCAGTACAATGTGTAAACAACTATACCGATATATGCTGATGCAAGTACCACAAACTGCGGAGAAACAAACTCTTTTGTTATCCCATAGAAGAAAAGAGAATAAAATACATTTATACAGACAACTGTCATGAAGCTTATCTTATAGCCCTTGCCTCTTATAAGTATCTGCCTTTCGTCGTAGTGCTCCTCTCCTGCATGATACTTTTTCCTAAGAAAAAATGATATCATTAAAATCGCAAATGTAACTGCAAGTCCAACTATTACTCCCAATGAATAACTACTCATAACTAACCTCCAAAAAAGAATCATATTTATAAACTACTTTCTCAGCTGATAGTTACATAATACATTTGCGATAGCATAATGTCAACTATATTTTACATTTTGTCGCTATGATTTTCTCTTCTTTTTCTTCTGACTCTGTTGATATGCCTCACAAAGTCCCCATTTTCAATAAGTTCAGCCAAAATATACTGCTCAAGAGCAGGAACTGTACAGGAATAAAAACCAATCCTATCCCTAAACTGCTCTTCAAGCCTCTCAGGAATTACCATATAGGCAGTTCTCATAAAAGAGCCGATGGTTCTACTAAAAGTATTAACATAGATAACTCTTCCGCTGTCATCCCGTGAATACAGAGTCTCTTCAGGCTTTCTGCTCTCTGAGAATTCGGACTCAAAATCGTCCTCTATAATAATTCCATTCCGCTTCCGGCTCCATTTGATATACTCAGATTTCTTTGCAGCAGAGGCTGTAACTCCTGTTGGAAAGCTTCGATATGGGGTAACATGAAGGACTTCTGCGCTGCTTTCCCACAAGGATTCGCTGTTTATTCCATCAGCTACCAGCGGCAGTTTATCGGTAGTTACTCCCTCTGCTTCATACACATTTAAAATTTTGTGATAAGAGGGATCCTCGATAGCAAAAATCTTTTCTCTCCCCAAAGCTCTTACTATAAGGCCATACAAGTACTCTGCTCCGGAGCCTATGACAATTCTTCTATAATCCGCCTCTATCCCCCTGTTTTTGGCAAGATAATCCGATATGGCCATTCTTAAGTTTTCGCAGCCATAAGCGTCAGGCCTTACCTTGATCTCTTCCCCGTATTCTGACAGCACTCTTCGGGCGGTCTTGGCATATATGTTAAAAGAAATCTCTTCTGCCTTCTCGGCCACTTTAAAACTGCTTACTTTTCTAATTGGCTGCTCTGATTTATTACCATAAAAATACTCATTTTCCCTATAGCTTACAAAATACCCGCTTTTTTCCCTGGTATAAACATACCCCTCTTCCACAAGCAGCTCATAAGCATGCTCAACTGTAATCACACTAACCCCATAGTTTTCCGCAGTTACACGTTTTGACGGAAGTTTTGTATTATAAGCATAAACACCTGATACTATCTTTTTCCTGACATCTTCATATATTTCTATATATCTGGTCATATAATTTTCTCCATTTTTGGTAATTTTAATAGTACCACCTTAATGTTATATTACACAGTATGAAAAAACAACACGGAGGAGCAATATTATGAACAATCGTGAAAAGAATCAGACTTTACTCAAGATAACCTATTCAGGCCTCATGGCAGCTCTTTGCTACGTCGGATACGCAATCTTCCCTGCTATCAACGCTGCCGGAACCAAGATCCATGTAGGAAATGCATTTGTAGTCCTCGGGGCACTTTTACTTGGTGGCCCTTATGGCGGAATCGCCGGTGCAATCGGACTTTCACTTGCTGATATACTCGGCGGATATGCCCAGTCAGCTCCCAGAACATTTATCTGCAAGCTTGTTATTGGTCTTATAGCAGGTCTCGTTGCTCATAAGATTGCTAACATTTCACATAATCATCCAAAGACATACATTGTAAAATGGTCAATTATTTCAGCTGTTGCTGCTCTTGGATTCAACTGCATTTTCGAGCCATCACTTAAATATGTATGGTACACACTTTTAACTCCTGATGCAGAAAAAGCTGCTTCTGCCATCAAGGCCCTTGTAGCAATAACAACTTACACAACTATAATAAATGCCGTAATAAACTCAGCAATCGCAGTAGTTGCCTACATTGCACTTCGCCCGGCACTCTACAAGCTTGGCCTCTTTGGAGATATTGATTCCACTTCACTTCACGAGAGCAATGCTTGATAAAAGCTCTAATAAAAACTCTTCGGTTCTATATTAAATAATGCAAGAAGGCTCAGGGTGTCACTCCCCTGAGCCTTCTTCAACCTTATCACTGAGATCTTCAAGCACAATCTTCATCATATCTTCACTTGAAGGATTCTCCAGTGTTGCAACTCTTCTGGCCTGATTGGTTATTATCTCTTCGAAAAGATTTCTGACCTCTCTAGCATTGGCAAAATTGTCGATATTCTCGATCTTCTTGGCAGTAATAAGCGCCCTTATCTGATGCTTTGCATCCTCTTCCACAGTGTAATCGTATTTTTCACAATTCATGTAGAAGATTTTCTCCAGCTCATCTATGTTATAATCCGGGAATTCAATGTATTTATTGAATCTGGACTTAAGTCCAGGATTGCTGTCGATGAACTTCTTCATAGGCCCTGTATATCCGGCAACAATGACAACAAAATCATCTCTGTTATCTTCCATTGCCTTAAGTATAGTATCTATTGCCTCCTGGCCAAATGCATCATCTTTCTGAGCAAGGGAATACGCTTCATCAATAAAAAGAACTCCTCCCATTGCCTTTTTTATCTGCTCCTGAGTCTTTATGGCAGTCTGTCCAACATACCCGGCAACAAGACCTGATCTGTCAACCTCAACAAGCTGCCCCTTTGAAAGAACTCCTATCTGTTTATAAATCCTTGCTATAATTCTTGCTACAGTAGTTTTACCTGTTCCAGGATTTCCGGTAAAAACAAGGTGAAGTGAAACCGGAACAGATTTAAGTCCCTGTTCCTTTCTGGCCTTTTGAACCTTAACGAAAGAAGTCAGCTCTTTTACATCGTCCTTTATTGTATCAAGCCCGATAAGCTTGTCTAAATCCTCCATTGGATCTGTCTCAGGCTCTGCTGGCTTTTCTTCCTCAGTTTTCTCAACTGTAGGCCCGGACTTTACCAGCTCTTTTGCCTCATCTATGGCATCTCTTGCCTGTTTTACAGCATCTGCCTCGCTCTTAACCTCAGGCTTTTTTACGTCAGTAGTTTTCGGAATACTGGTAAAAAAGTCGTTATACATACTCCCTAACAAATCTCTATCCATTATTTCACCCCTAACACGTTTTTTACAAAAAGAAAAGCGGCAGCCCGTCTGGACTGCCGCAAAAATCTGCTATTAGTCGTTTAAGAACCATCCATTTCTTGAAAGGAATGTTCTGTTAGTTACAAGTGCATCAACGTCCTGTCCAATGATCTGAGAAGCCTGAGCCTTGTATGTAGCAGCCTGTGCAGTACCAAGGTACTTGTAAAAATCATAAGACATTTTCTTGCTGCCATCAAGATTTTTTAATCCCTGAGCGATATGACTCTCGATCTCATGAGCGTTATCCGTCTCTCTGAAGAGGATAAAGCTTGAAATATAAGGATTATTCTCAGCCATTGTATATGCATAAGTAAGTGAAGCTGCCTGAGCATCCTCGCCAAAGCTTGATGTGAATCCGATCTCTGAAAGTGAGATGTTACGGACATTTCCGCTTGGTGCAAGGAATGAAGCCTGGCACATATAATCTGTAAGTATGTAAATATTCTCCATTGTTATATAAGGAGTATTAAGAGAAGCACTTACATACTGTGACTGCTGTTTCCACGCATATGGGTCAAACAGTGGTGCATTGTAAGGGTGAACTGAAAGTGACCAGTCAACGTTACCCTCACGGTTCATGTAATAGTTAAATCTATCAAGATACTCTTTTGACATGAAGCATCCGGGATTAGATTTTCTGCACCATTCCTGGTCAAAAGAAGTATACACTCTTGCGTTGGCATTAACTGCCTTGATCTCATTGTAGAAAATACGGAAAGCCTTAACGTACTCACTTACATTGAGCTCAAGGTTTGTTGAGTTCATGTAATACCATTCTGTTCTGGCATTAACTTCATTGCCAATAACCCAGTTATCAACAGTTCCATAAGCTCCACCAGAATATCTCTGGGCAAGGAAAGCTGCAATAGCCTTAATATGCTGAGTTCCTGCGTCTTCCTTGGTATTCATGGCATAGCCGGGACAAACATGCTCATCTCTTGAAAGCGGATGGATAAGATCTGCTCCTGCTTCTGTCTTGTTGTTAAGGATTGTCATTGTAAGCTGGAAGTTATTGATTGAACACCAGCGAACAAATCCATCATACTGAGCAAGTGCAGCACCATTAAACTGATAATCAGCACCATTGTAGCTAAAGTGAACAACGTTTGAGCCATCACCAGGTCCTACAATATCGCCCATGTAAAGGTTGTAGACCATCTGTGCGATTCCGAGATCCTTGAAAGTGGCCTCGTCGGCGCTGTTAGGAAGGATACCCTTCATACCGTGGTCATTACGTGCAACTGTCTTTGTTGCAATTGCTTCAGGGTTTGTGATGTAATGTTCGTCACTTACCTGAACCATTGAACCGCCGCTCTTTACGGCAACCAAAAACTTTTTACTTAAATTTGACTCTGCTGAATAGAAATTAAGTGGGAATGTAAAAGTAGCATTTCCTGCTCTCTCAGTTGTGGCAACTACAGTTCCTACTGTGCCATCCTGATATACCTCATCAGCATAAAGATAATACCTTCCATCATCTGAAGAAGGGAGAGTACCAGCTGAAACATTTACTACTACCTGATCACCGGCAATAGTACATGAATTAATACTAACTACTCGTCCTGCAGCCTGAGCTACAGCTCCCTCATTATTTGTAACAAGGCTATGGCTTGAAACAGCTGCAAAAACAGTAGCCGCTGTGAGCACTGCGCCCATTACCTTCTTAAAAAAAGATCCTTTTCTCACAACATTCCTCCAAAGTAATTCTTAATTTTGTTAGACCATTAATAATATAATTACTATCTGTACTTATGTCAAAAAAATTTACGCTTTTGCAATACTATCAACGAAAGCATCTACCTGTCCCTGATCTGCACTATGAAGCGCGCTCTTTATTGTCAGTGTGTTTTCCAGAATAGTAACATTCTTAAGCGCGGAAAGCTTGTCTGTCATGAGCTTAACAGTCATCGGCGCCCAGGTTCCGTTCTGTCCAAGGGCAAAAGTGCGGTTCTGAACTCCAAGGGCGATCATATCATTAAGAAATGCCTCCATTGGCGGATAAACGCCTCCATTGTAGGTTGGGCAGATAAGTACTATCGTCTTGCATCTCCAGACTTCACCGATCAGATAGGAGACATCAGTGCCTGATACATCGTGCACTTTAACAGCTTTTCCTTTTTCTCTGAGTCCTGAAGCAACTGCCTCTGCTGCACTCTTTGTATGGCCATAAAGGCTTCCGTAAACAAGTGCGATTTCCTCTGTCTCAGGAGTATAAGTGCTCCACTTTTCATATTTTTCAAGCAGCCATCCTATATTCTTTCTCCAAACAGGGCCATGAAGAGAAAGGATCATCTGAATATCAAGTCCTGCTGCCTTTTTCAGAGCAGCCTGCACCTGCATTCCGTATTTACCAACTATATTTGCATAATATCTTCTTGAGGAATCCAAAAAATCTTTTTCATAGTCATACTCATCGGCAAATATTCCTCCATCAAGCGCCCCAAAGGTGCCAAAAGCATCTGCAGAGAAAAGAGCTTTTGAAGCATCGTCATAGGCAAGCAGAACTTCAGGCCAGTGAACCATTGGCGCTGCAACAAAATGGAAAGTATGCTTACCTGTGGAAAGGGTGTCTCCCTCTTTTACTTCCAGCTTCTTAAATCCTGCTGCCGAAGGGAAAAACTGCTCCATAAATGTAAATGTCTTTGAATTACCTACGACAGTAACATCCGGATAATAAGCTGTAACTGTATCAATAAGTGAGCAGTGATCAGGCTCCATATGAAGAACAACGAGATAGTCAAGCTTCTTATCACCCAAAACTTCTTTCAGATTTTCTATATACTGATCAGATACAGAAATATCTGCTGTATCAAATACTACCGTTTTCTCATCATCAACAAAATAGCTGTTGTATGATACTCCCTCAGGAATTGGAAAAATATTCTCAAATCTCGACAGTCTCCTGTCACTTGCTCCAATCCAAAAAATATCTTCAGTAATCTTTTTTGTCCCTCTCACTGTCATTTCCTCCATTACGTAAGTTTATATATATTGTCTCACACTTATGTGTCAAAAGACATTTAATTATTTCTTAAATTCTAAGATAGTTCTCTCCACAACCTTAATATCGATTGGCTTTGAAACATGTGCATTCATGCCGGCATCAAAGGCCTGCTGTACATCATCTGCATAGGCGTTGGCTGTCATGGCTATGATAGGTATCCTCTGCGCCCAGTCAGTTGGAATTGCCCTTATGGCTGCAGCTGCCTCATAACCATTCATAACAGGCATCTGAATATCCATAAGTATCATGTCATAGTCGCCCTCTTTTGCCTCCTTAAACATTTCCACAACTTCCTGACCGTTGACGCCCCTTGTTACAGTTGCGCCTTCCATGCTCATGAGTTCAGTAAGGATATCAGCGTTAATATCATTGTCCTCTGCTGCCAGGAACTTCATGCCCTCAAGAGGATTCTTTTCCTCCTTGGTCTCTTTTGCCGAAGCTCTGGATGTCATATCCTCAACAATCTGCTTGAGAGTTGAGATAAAGACAGGCTTAGGAAGGATATCGTTGGCTCCTGCTTTCTTGAGCTCATCTTCTACATCCTCGTAGGAATCAGCCATAACAAGCACAAGGCTGTTATTTCTTCTGTCCTTTGACCTTACCATTTTCACGATTTCTGCGGCAGACATGGCTTCTACTTCGTTGTCGATGAGGATCAGATCTATCAGCTTCTCTGCGCTGTTACAGTTTTCAATAACGTGTATCGCCTCAAAGCCGGTCTTGGACTCAAGCATTTCTACCTTATCAGCCTCAAGGGCTGTTCTGATCTGCTCATAGCTTTCAGGTTTTTCCGCAACAAGCATTACACAGCTGATTCCATGGGCTTTCCAGAAACCAACATCCTTTTCATCAACTGCTTTAAGCCTTAAGTTGACTATAAATGTACTTCCCTTACCTTCTTCGCTTTCAACACGGATCGTGCCACCCATAAGTTCAACAAGACTCTTGGTAATGGCCATACCAAGGCCGGTTCCCTGGATTCCCTTGGTTGCTCCCTTGTCTTCTCTTGTGAAAGCGTCAAATATCTTGTCTTTATACTCAGGCTTCATACCTATACCATTATCTCTTATGGTGAATCTGACATTTTGGAAGCCTTCGGATGATGATGGTGACTCATTTATAAGGAACTCGATCTTTCCGCCCTCAGGCGTGTATTTTATAGCATTTCCCAAAATATTCATGAGGATTTCATTTATTCTCTGTTTATCACCCATGAATGTGTCATGTTCCATCTCCTCGATTCTTACTATGTACTCCTGATTCTTGGCCTTGGCCTGGAAGCTTATAACAGAATTGATTTCTTCCAAAAGAAGGCCTATAGCTACTTCCTTTATATCAAGAGTGGTCTTTCCGCTCTCGATCTTACTCATATCAAGAACGTCATTAAGAAGAGAAAGAAGATTCTGAGATGCCAGACTTATCTTATGCGTATATTCTTTTACCTTATCAGGTTCTTCTGCGTGTTTATCAATAAGCAGGTTAAAACCGGTGATGGCATTCATAGGTGTTCTGAAATCATGTGACATATTGGCCAAAAAGCTTGTCTTTGCCTTATTGGCTGTTTCAGCAGCATTAAGAGCTTCCTGAAGCTGATGATTTCTTCTTATTTCCTGTGTTATATCATACAGGGCAATGGCCATTCTTTTTCCGCCGTCATCAATAGTACAGATAACAGCACCACGGTAGTATAGATGCTCCCCTGTCTTAACATTCTCAAATCTGATTTCATCAATGATCCTTGCAGCGCCTTTTTTATTGCAATCCTCGATAATGTCTTTTAATCTTTCCTCTTTGCCCTCTCTCTGCGCCTTTGTAAGGACTCTGATATCTTCCTGCATATCTTCCATGGATAATCCAAGAATTGATTCTGCATTGGACGTAAGGAAATTACATGAGAAATCATCCTCATTTACAACCGCAAGAATGTCATTATTCTTTTCAACTACGAAATCAAAGAGCCATTCTCTGTAATGAATGTCGCTTTCTTTTACCAGAAGATCTTCCTGATTTCTCTGATTGATCTCATCAACCATATACTTCAGCTTTGATGCCATGTCCTCCATGGAACTTGACAGCTCAGCTATTTCGTCCTTACCACTGTCTTTTATCTCAATATCGAAATTTCCGTTTCGGATCAGGTTTGCCGCATCATTGAGTTTACTTATTCTATTGCTCATCCTGTTAGAGATTAGTGTCGCAATAAGCAAGCCAACAACAAAAATAACTCCTGCAATCAGCATGACTGACGATAATATTGACAAAACCTCTACGCCAATCTCGCTTCTATCAACATAGTAAAAGAGACGCCATCCATTAGCCATCTTCCCTTCAGCCATAAGGAAAAACTCATCTGTGGTGATAAATGATTCTTTTTCACCTTCGATACTGCCACTGAATATTGTTTCCTTTATCCGCTCATTTAAATTCTTATCAGCTATTTCTTTTTCCGTTATTATGTTGCCATTCTCATCGCTTATGATAATTCCGTTGTTTAGATAGCTCGATTGATTAGTAATGGAAAAGAAAAATTCATTATTTACCTTAAGGACTACAATACCTATGACCTTAGAAGACGTGCTGACATCCAAAAGAGATTTTATGATATAGATTCCTCCTGTATCATCAGCAACCCACTGAGCCCCATTATCATTTTTACAGAGCTCGTACCACTTCTCTTCCATCTCACTCTTAGGCTGGCTCAAAAACTCTCCGATATGATCCTGCCCCAGGAGGTCAGAGTAGAAATGTATGGACTCAATACTCATGTCGCTCCCGATGTAATACCAGATAAGAGGCTCGATATTCTCTGTGAGCTCCTCTGTCAATGAGAACGGATCTTCCTTAACATATTCAAGTCTGCTTCTGAAATTCTCTTCATATGAAAAGAACTTGATAACATCATTTTCTCTTTTGGCATTATTCTCAATACCATAGGCTATAACATTGGCACTTCCACGCATTGCCACCTTTGTCTGCTCTATGAGGTTCTTTTTGGCAATAAAGTAGGAATATACTCCCAGAAAAATAACCGGTATTACAATAAGCACTATAAATGTCAGTCGCAGTTGTAATTTAAAACTATGGAAATTCAGTTTTCTCTTGTTCTCAACCATATCTCGCCCTCAGATTAAACGTGGTTACTTATCATACATATTGTTGACTTTAATATCCACTTGCATCAGTGCCATATTGATTGGCTCTTTTCCCAGCAGAACCTGTTGCAGCTCTTTTCCAAAGATCATATTGATGTCAGGTCCTGAATCCCCCCATCCAAGTACCGGCATGTATAATTGATTCTTTTCAAAAACTTCTTCTATTCCCTCAAAGGCTACAGGATTATCAAAAGTTGTCTTTCTCAAATAACTCCTGCTGCCAACTCTGTCTTTCCATATTGCAAACTGCCCTTCATGATTTGAAAGAGAAGCCACTATTTCTTTTGCTGCATCTATATTTATGCTGCTTGCGTTAACAGCAAATCCGCAGTTACAGCCACCTATCATAATAGGGCCATTTCTTCCCCATCCGGTAGGAAGCGTCCCAAGCTCCATTTCAGGATTTGCTACTCGTATTCTGTTATAATCCTCTGGCCCACCTATGAGCATAAAGCTTTCTTCCGCTACAAATTCAGCAATTGCCGCCTGTTTGTCCATGGTGTACATATCCGCTGTAAATATCTGGTGCTTTAATAGTCTTTCCCATTCCACAAGATATTCATTGAGATCATTATAAAAAATAGATCTGCCATCCTTTATCCTTGCACCGAATCCACTTCCATACTCCGTTCCAAAGAAATTCATCTGCAAAATAGACTGGGCACTACTGGATACTGCCTCATAATCTATCATTCCTGCGGAAAGTGGCTTCATCTTCTTACCCAACCGGATAAAGTCGCACATTTCAATAAATTCATCAATGTTATGAGGCTCTTTTATCCCGTATTTATCAAACAGGCCTTTATTCAGATATATACACTCAAAACAGCTTGTGCTGGGCACTGCATAAGTATCCTTGTCATACCAAAAGGCTTCTAGGCTTTCTGTCTCAAAATTACTGCAATAAGCCGTCAAGGGTGTGATATTCCCGTTCCTGGCATTCTTTCTTGCCATTACCTGATCCACATAAATAATGTCAGGTGCACCCTTAAAGGTGAATTGAGCATCTATTATTGGCTCATAATGGGCTTTATCAATATAAACAAATTCAATTTTATAATTTGGAAACCTGCGGGCAAGATACGCCCTAAGATTAGAAGTATAAGAATTGTCATACCAGGTTGCTACCCTGATTGTTTCCAGATTTTGGTCGGTTCTTTTTTCTGTAGCGTTTCCAGTAACGCCTTCCGAAGCTGACTCTGTTACAGCCTCAATTTTATCAGGCTGTGGATTTTGTACACCGCAGCCTAATAAAGCGCTCGCTATAAGCGCCATATCCAAAACTACACTAACTAAGGTTTTTTTCAGCCTTTTGCTACCCATATTTCCCTCATAAAAATATGATATGCATCTGTCGTTAGTTTTATCTAAGTAGAATAGTCTTCACTTCTCCGATAAATAGAATGTGATAGTCTCCATTCGCATAGAATTTTTCTTTTATGGCATCATCTATCAAAGCATCTTCATCAAATTCTCTCTGATAAAGAACTTTGCAGATTATTATTTCCCTTGCTTCATCAATAAAAGGAACTCCGTCATGGTAATTGATATTAAGTCTGGAATTAGCGATCTTGTCCTCATCCCTTCCCGATACCATAGACAGATATTTGAGCGTTCCACGATATTTCTCCTGATTCATGAAACTGATTGAATACTCACCGGAAGCATTGATGATCTCACTGGTATATCTGCCTTTTCTGGCAAATATAAAGGTTACCCTTTTATCCCAGATATAACCTACGCCTCCCCATTCTGCGCACATAGTGTTGACCTTACTGCCATCAGCAGCTGTGATGAGAATCTTGTCGCCTACAAATTTGTATGGCCCTGTTTCGAGATCATTTGGATTAACTGGTTGAAATACGTGTAATTCGCCCATATGGTCCTCCTTTAAAAGTCCCTAATTCTATCCTCGTCTGTCAGTCCTGTATTTTCGATACTAATTATCGTTACGCCGTAACTATAATCGTCGCTTACTTTAATAGTAACATGGTCTCCTACTTTATGTCCAAGTAATTGTTTTCCAAGCGGGGACTCAACACTGATAAGTCCCTTCAAAGAATTTTGACGCATTGTTGTAACAATTTTGTATGTTTCTTCGGAACCATCCTCATCTAATTTTACTACTACAGTTTTGTTCATTCCAACTTGGTCATATTTAGTATTATCGTCAATTACTGTCGCAGTCTTAATCATTCTTTCCAAAAATCTTATACGACTTTCATTCTGGTTCTTGGCTTTTTTGGCTGCATAATACTCAAAGTTCTCTGAAAGATCGCCCTGAGCTCTCGCTTCCTTTACATGTTCAAGCAGTTCTTTTCTCACAACGACTTTGCGATGTTCGATTTCTGCCTCCATATCCTCTATATCTTTTTTGGTCAATTCGTTATGCATTTTAATATATCCCCCTGATCTGGTGATTTATTGTAAGAAAAAAGCGAAGCCAAAGGGCTTCGCTTTTTAATAGTACTATTATCAAGCCTTTCCAACTGATCCGAAGAGCTCCATCTTTTCCTTAACTGTAGCCTTGATAGCTTCAGCACCAGGAGCAAGAAGCTTACGAGGGTCAAATCCCTTACCTTCAAGATCCTTACCTGCTTCAATATACTTACGTGTTGCATCAGCAAATGAAAGCTGGCACTCTGTATTAACATTGATCTTAGATACACCAAGTGAAATAGCCTTCTTGATCATGTCTGCAGGAATTCCTGTACCACCATGAAGAACGAGAGGCATAACACCTGTCTTCTGCTGGATAGCATCAAGAACGTCGAATCTAAGTCCTGGCCATCCTTCTGGATATTTACCGTGAATGTTACCAATACCAGCTGCAAGCATATCTACGCCAAGATCAGCGATTCTCTTGCACTCATCTGGATCAGCGCACTCGCCCATTCCTACAACTCCGTCTTCTTCTCCACCGATTGAACCAACTTCAGCTTCGATAGAAAGACCAAGCTGATGAGCAACGTTTACAAGCTCTGAAGTCTTAGCAACGTTCTCTTCGATGTTATAGTGTGAGCCGTCGAACATGATTGATGTGAAGCCGGCTTTGATGCACTTATAGCATCCATCGTATGTACCATGATCAAGGTGAAGTGCTACTGGAACTGTGATTCCAAGGCTCTTATCCATAGCCTTAACCATAGCTGCAACTGTCTCAAAACCTGTCATGTATTTACCAGCACCCTCAGATACACCAAGGATAACAGGAGACTTGAGTTCTTCTGCTGTTAAAAGAACTGACTTTGTCCACTCCAGGTTGTTGATGTTAAACTGGCCAACTGCATAGTGACCTTCTTTTGCTTTTACAAGCATGTCTTTTGCGGATACTAACATTTTGTTTTTCTCCCTTTGTATATGTAGTTATTGATGGTTAATAACATTATATACTCGTTGATATAAAAAATAAAGTTAAATAGTTCACAATCACCCGAAATCAAGTGTGTTATCTGCCCAGAATTCCTCAGTACTGATAGGCGCGTGGCTATCGTAGCGAAGCACCAGTCCCGATAATCTTGAAAGCGTAATTGTCAGTATATTATTTTTTACCCTCATTCCACCAATATCAGTTCTAAATCCGCTTCCATCACTTAAGATGAGCTGATTTAAAAATGCATCTTTGGGAATTCCCAGCGCACTTATATCAATATCCTTAGTGACTTCAAATTCATTGTTGTTGATAAACACTATTGTTGCGGCTTCTCTGTTAAAGCGGGCAAAAGAAATAACATTATTATCAGCAAGCAGCTCCATAACAGAACCTGTTTTTAACTCACTGCATTCCTTATGGATCCTGATCATTTCCTTGTGGAAACGTATCATATCCATATCCTCTTTTCCCCAAGGATAAGTTCTTCTGTTATCAGGGTCAGTAAATCCGCAGACTCCCGCTTCGTCGCCATAATAAATTGTAGGTGCTCCCGGCCAGGTCATCTGAACCATTACAGCCTCTCTCATAACAGGCTTCTTTATACCTGTTTCTGCTGAAGCCGGCATAAGAGTGTCACATCTTCCGACCTTCTGACTTGTCCTTGTCAGAAATCTTGAATGATCGTGATTTGAGAGCTCATTCATGGCTGTATAAAGTGAAGGCATGCTAAAGTTCTCTCCACCTTCATAGAGCATGGTATCAAAAAACTCTCTTGCATTGCCGTATTTTAAAGGCTTAAATTCGTCGCTATGTTTTTCCATGCCGGTAAGGAACCATGTTAGCGGCTCCATAAAGGCATCATAGTTCATGACTGTATCCCACTCATCACCCTGCAACCAGTCCTTAGCCTTTCCATAGTGTTCAGCAAGAATAATAGCTTCAGGATTGGCCTTTTTTACTTCCTCCCTGAATCTCTTGAAGAAATAGTGGTTGTATTCGGGTGAATGCCCGATATCTGCCGCTACATCAAGTCTCCAGCCATCTGCGTTATATGGCTCAGAAACCCATTTTCTGGCAATTCCCAGTATATACTCCTCAAGTTCTTTTGAACCCTCGTAATTCAGCTTTGGAAGGGTGTCATATCCCCACCAGCCGTCATAGTTATTGTTGTAAGGCCACTTTCCACCAGTAAAAGAAAAGTAGTCATGATAAGGACTGTTCTCTGAAATGTAGGCACCGTAGTCATATTCGCTGTTTTCTTCGTAGATCCTGTCTTTATCCATCCACTTGTTAAAAGAGCCGCAGTGGTTGAAAACACCATCCAAAATGACCCTGATGCCTCTCTTATGCGCTTCACTTACAAGTTTGGCAAAAAGCTTATCGCTCTCTTCCAGGTTCTTTTTACTGGTAACTCTCCTTATATACTTGCTCGCACGAACGTTCTCATGCTCGTTGTCATCAAGGAGCCTTCCACCATCATCAACGATCTTTCCAAAATGAGGATCGATATGGTCATAATCCTGTGTATCATATTTGTGACATGAAGGAGAAACAAACAGGGGATTAAAGTAAATAACCTCTATTCCCAAATCTTTCAGATAATCAAGCTTATCCATTACTCCCTGCAGATCTCCGCCATAGAACTCTGCGTAGTCCATCTTCGGATCCGGGTACTTCTCCCAGTCTTTGACCTGAACTGATCTGCTTCCGTTGTAATAATACTCACCGGAGAGAACATCATTGCTGGCATCACCATTGCAAAATCTTTCCACAAAGATCTGGTACATAACTGCGCCTTTTGCCCATCCCGGTGTGGAAAAGCCAGGGAATAACCTAAAGAGCATGCTGTCTTTTGGCTGGCTGACTACTCCTCTTTTGTCAAAAAAGCATCTGTCTCCGTCATTTCCATCTATTTCAAAATAATAAGTGGCTGGTTTTTCTCCGACGTTGAAAGAAATATCGTAATAATCAAAATCCCCATCTGACTCAGCGCGCTTCATGGGACGCTTTTCATTATTCCATATGATAAAGACTTCTGAAGCCTCGCCCTTACCACATCTGAATCTGAAGTCAGTTTTTCTATTTTTATCCGGCTCAGTTGGCCTTAAATAGTCCATGGTCATATCATGGAATAATAGTTTTTTGTTCATAAATAAGTCCTAACTTTGTTATTAATGCAAAAAAGACAGCGGGTAGCTGTCTTTTTTAGAGAAGGTATTTCTTTCTTATGGGGTATAGCAAAAAACTATATAATGTATTGGGGGGTTACGCATATTATACTAACACCCACACCCCTTAGCGTAAAGACCAATACTCCACAAATATACTAAAAACAGCTCTTGGTTTTTGTGCATTTTGTACAATTAGATATCCAACTCTATGTCTTCAGGGAGTTTCTTGCCTTCAAATAAAGCCTCGAACTCTTCCCTTCCAATCTTTTCTTTCTCGATAAGAAGTGCTGAACTCTGATGCAAAACATCCTCATACTGAAGGATTATCTCTTTAGCCTTGGCATAGCACTTATCGATAATAGCCTTTACTTCTTTATCAATTTCACCGGCAATAAGTTCACTGTGATTTTTCTTATGAGAAATATCATACCCAATGAATACGTCTTCCTCGTTCTCATCATAGTTGATCACGCCGATATTGCTTGACATACCATACTTGGTAACCATGCTTCTTGCTTCCTGTGTTGCTTTTCTGATGTCGCTTGAAGCTCCTGTCGTAATATCTCCAAAAATAATCTCCTCAGCAATTCGTCCGCCGAGAGAGACCATAATATCCTGAAGCATTTTCTTTTTGGAAAGGAACATATCATCATTTTCCGGAAGTGGCATAGTATAGCCTGCTGCCCCAAGTCCTGTAGGAATGATCGAAATTGTATGAACCGGGCCCACATCAGGAAGCACATGGAAAAGAATCGCATGTCCTGTCTCGTGGTAAGCAGTGATCTTTTTCTCTTTTTCTGAGATTATCTTGCTGCGCTTTTCTGTTCCGATACCTACTTTAGTGAATGAAGAATTGATATCTTCCTGATTGATGAACTGTCTGTTCTCTGTAGCTGCCTTAATAGCAGACTCATTTAAAAGATTTTCAAGATCAGCTCCTGTAAAGCCAGCTGTTGTCTGGGCAACCTGCTTAAGGTTTACATCATCTGAAAGAGGCTTGTTCTTGGCATGTACCTTGAGGATAGCTTCCCTCTCACCAATATCAGGTCTTGTAACAGTGATCTTTCTATCAAAACGACCTGGTCTCATGATAGCCGGATCAAGAATGTCTACTCTGTTAGTTGCTGCCATAACGATGATTCCTTCATTTACACCAAAACCATCCATTTCAACAAGCATCTGGTTGAGTGTCTGCTCTCTTTCATCGTGGCCGCCGCCCATACCTGTGCCTCGTCTTCTGGCTACAGCATCTATTTCATCGATAAAGATTATACATGGAGCATTCTTTTTAGCTTCAGCAAAAAGATCTCTGACTCTGGAAGCACCAACACCTACAAACATCTCAACGAAATCAGAACCTGAAATTGTAAAGAATGGAACTCCGGCTTCACCGGCTACTGCTCTTGCAAGAAGAGTCTTACCCGTACCTGGTGCACCTTCAAGAAGTACACCCTTTGGAATTCTTGCTCCTACCTGTGTGAATTTTCCAGGATCTTTTAAGAATTCAATGATCTCTGTAAGCTGTTCTTTTTCCTCTTTAAGGCCGGCAACGTCATCAAGTTTTATCTTGTTGTCGTCGGCGCTCTGGAGCTTTGCACGGCTCTTTCCAAAGTTCATCATTCTGTTATTTCCTGAACCGGAAGCCTGCATATTGGTAAACATTGAGAAAATAAAGACCATAAGAACCAGTCCTACAACAACCGGGATTATACCGGTTATAAGGACGTTTTCAGACGGCACATCTTTGACTTCATAGTTTATGCCGTTATCTGCAACCAGCGTTTCGATAGCTGTCACATCTGTAGAATAAAAGGTCACATCATCAAGCCCGCCATTAAAGCTAACACGGACGGCACCTGTCGGTGTCTCTGTGTTAGGCATAATGACTACTCTTCTAACTGTACCTTCCTGTATATCTGCCTCCAACTGTGTTCGTGAATATGCTCCGGTATCTGATGTCATAAAACCCTTAGCATACTCAACAAACACTACCATTATCAGTAAAACTACCACAATGGCAAAAATTGAATTATAACCCTTTGTGCGATTCAACTTCTGAATTCCCCCTTTTAGAGAAGTTAATTAAACTCAACCACTCCGATATATGGCAAGTTTCTGTATCTCTGATCATAGTCAAGGCCGTAACCAACTACAAACTCATCAGGAATCTCAAATCCTGTGTAGTCAACCTTAACATCTGTAACTCTGCGCTCAGGCTTATCAAGAAGTGTGCAGAGCTTAATGCTTGCAGGCTCTCTGTCTCCGAGCATCTTTATAAGGTAAGAAAGTGTTCTTCCGGAATCAACGATATCCTCAACAATGAGAACATGTCTGTCCTTAAGTGGTTCATCAAGGTCCTTAACGATCTTAACAACACCGCTTGATTTTGTTGAACTTCCATAACTTGAAGCTGACATAAAGTCCATTGTTACAGGAACTGTAATTCTCTTTGCAAGTTCACACATAAAGAATACACCGCCTTTTAAAACACAGACAAGATGTACTGTCTCTCCCTGATAATCTCTGCTGATTGCCTCTCCAAGCTCCTTAATACGCTTGTCTACCTCTTCTTCTGTAAGTAGTACACGAACTGACTCAGCCACTTTAATTACCTCCATTATCTATAGCTACAGCTAGTATTTTTTTAGTATTGTCACTAATTTTATAGGAACAACTGATTCTATATCCGGGAACCCACATGCAATGGTCTCCATCCGCCAGAATCCACATGTTATCTCTTTCACTCACAGGAATTTTTTCGTCTGTCATGAACTTGGATAATTTCTTTTTCCTGATAGTGCCATTTTGCTCTATACAGATATAATCATCCGGCTTCCTGTGCCTAAAAATAACTTCTTGTATTCTATCACAATCAAACCATTTAGTATATGTATCTCTCGGAATAGATGTTTTTCCATTATACGACATTATGTCAATTGTTGCGACACCAAATCGGGGAATGTTCAGTTTGTATTTTTGGCCTGTTTCAAGTTTCTTAATAACAAGCTGATCATCTATATTACAGCCATCACCTTTTTCAAAGTTTTCCATAAATGATAGCTTATCGTAGCTTCTGACTGCCTTTATATTATAAGGCAGATCAAGGCTTGCCGACCCATCTGTTCCAGCAATCAGCGTAAGTACTGCATCCACGTGCCTCGCTGTTATATCCTTTCTGTTTGGAGTAAGCTCCTCAAAACATTGAAGAATAACATATCTCTTTATTATCTCTGGCTCGAGACCTAATTTTTTTAGTTCAAGCTCTATTCTGCCATTGTTTTTTTCAGATATATTATCAAATACTTTTTTGGCCTGGTCTCTGATATAGTCCTCAGCCATGGCAAAATCTTTTGTCGCCCTGTAAATATGCTCAACTGCTGATTTATTAATTTCTTTTTCCACATATGGAATAACCTTATTTCTAAGCTTGTTTCTTGTGTGGATATTTTCAAGATTTGTGGCATCTGTGCAAAAAGAAATCTCTTTTTCCTTAAGGTAATCCTCGATTTCATCTCTTGTCACACACAGCAGGGGCCTTATTATGTTATCTCTGACAGGCCTTATTCCACCGCCGCCGCGAAGTCCGCTTCCTCTGAAAATATTGTGGAGAAATGTTTCCGCAGCATCGTTTTGGTGATGAGCAATAGCGATCTTGGTTGCACTTTCGCTTTTCACTAATTGAGAAAAAAAGTCATAGCGAACTATTCTTCCCGCTTCCTCCTCAGAAAGCCTGTTATCCTCTGCAATCTGCGGAACATCTTCTTCCAAAAGATGATATCTGATTCCTCGTTCTTTACAAAACTTACGTGTAAAGTCCGCATCCTCTCCGGCCTCTTCTCTGATTCCGTGATTTACATGGGCTGCAATAAGCTCAATCTTCAGTATTTCTTTTAGCTCAAAAAGAACTGTTACGAGTGCCGTAGAGTCTGCTCCACCGGAAAATCCCACAAGTATCCTATCACCTGCATCAATCATCTTGTTCGCTCGTATAAAGTTCAATACTTTGTTCTCAAAATTATTCATTCTTTTCTCAAATTAAAACGCAGACCCCTTACGAATCTACGTAACGATGTCTGCGCCTGGTTTCAATAATTAATTATTTGCCTTCATTTCTAAAGATAATCTCTCCTGGATAAACAAGTCCAAGCTTGTCTTTAGCTGTATCTTCTATATATTTACGCGTCTGTGTATATCTCTCGAACTCCTGAATCTCTTCTGTTCTGGCATACTCTGCATCGATCTGCGCCTGGAGCTCCATCTCCCTCGCCTGATACTCGCTAGCTTTCTGCATAAGACCAATACTCTTGATAGAAACTACGGTCACAAGAATAAGGACTACAAAACTAGCCCAGAGAATACCAACTCTGTTCTGAGAACGACGCCTCTTATAGCGTGCTCTGGTTGCCATATCGTACCCCCACATAATGCGGAATCACATAAATTCTCTAAATACATTCTAATACACTATTAAATCGACTGTCAAATATATCGATACAGGTTTGTTACATCCTCTTTGTGGATTGTTTCCTGGACGTCGAGCACTTCTACGCTGACGTCCTTGTTTCCAAAGTTGATGGTTATCTTGTCGCCAACCTTAACATCTACTGACGCTTTGGCTGGCTTACCGTTTATCTGTACTCTTCCCGCATCGCAGGCTTCATTAGCTACGGTGCGTCTTTTTATTAATCTTGTTACTTTTAAATATTTATCTAGTCTCATTTAATTTTCTCCTGATGCCTCACTAGCTGCGTCGCTGGCTTTTTCTGAATCATTTGTTGTTTTACCTGTACTTGAGGAGTCGGTCTGTGAACTATCGAGATCCTCTTTTGAGGTTTCTGTTGTATTTGTTGTTCCTTCAGTAGAAGTTTCTTTTGTGGTTTCTTCTGTGGCAGCGCTCTTGCTCTCTGACCCTTTATCCGAAGTAGAACTTGTAGAAGCACTTGATGCTCCTGAAGAACCGCTCGAACCTGATGAACTACCGGAACTTGCATCCGAACTTGATGAACTGCTTGAGGATGAGCTTGAAGATGAACTGCTGCTCGATGACGAACTACTTGATGAGCTGCTTGCAGAAGTAGCTGATGAGCTGCTGTCTTCACTCTTCTTCACCATATCAGCAAATCCATAGGATACGTTATCTTCACTCTTATCAATTTTAATCCTGTAACTTATGGTCTCATATCCGCTTCTTTTTAGTATAACTTCATGATTGCCGGATACTTTCTGAACTCTTGTAGGAATCACGCCAACATAATATCCATCAAAATATAGCTCTGCATCAACAGGTTTATCAAAGTAGATATAGTATCCGTTGATAACCTTGTTTGAAGAATCGCTTGAGCTGTTGCTGCTGACAGTTGAAGCCTTGGATGCCGAAGCAGATTTCTTTGATATAAGTTCGTTGGCATTTGCCTTCTTTACAGCCAGACTCGATTTGGCTGTACTGTTATTTACAGTAGCATTATTTATAGATAGCGAATTAGTTGAAGCTTCCTCACTATCTGAATCTTTTTCAAGCTCTATGCTTACGATTGACCTGGCTGTACCAACTTTAAGGTATCTGTTCTGCGTGATATAGCCCTCAGCCATGATCTTGAGATTGTGATAACCATACTGAACAGTCTGTGGTACTCCTGTAAGGACCTTCTGTCCATCGACAAAAACTTCCGCTGTTTCCGGAACTATCTCAAAAGTTACAAGACCTTCTTTTGGCTTATTTATAGTAATATCACTGGTATCAACTACGGTTTCCTGATTTCTTGTAATGTTTACTTCAGACTGGTAATTGGCACCATTCCCGAGTATTTGAAGATTATATTGCCCTTCAGGTGCACTTAGCAGCATGTTGGGGGATATCTTGTGTATCACCTCGTTGTCCAGCTCTATCCATGCTCCCACCAGGCTCTGCTCTTCAACTACGTCTGAGGAAAGGCTCACGTAACCATGTCCTCCTGTTACTACTACGCTGTATATTTCGCGGCCTATGCCAGATACTTTTATCTTATCGGTAGAAAGAATATTCTCTGCAATAGCAAGCTCTCCATCTGCCAACACAAGAGCTTTGTTATCTATTCTGTAGATCTCATCCTTGATACGGGCTGTTCCGTCATTTCTGACAAGCTCATGATCTTTGGTGCTGTCAACTACCCATGCATCTTTTGACACATTGAGTGTTGTAATGTGCTTGGTACTCTTCAAAAAAGTAACATCAACAATCTGACCAACTTCCAGCATCTGAGCCGAAAGAACTGTTCCTCTGGCATCATACATCATACTGGTGTTGTCGTAATCAAGCGTATAGGTCTTTCCTGTCGCATGATTTCTCAAACGGATCTGCTTTTTTTCAGTGTCTATCGACCTTATGGCCGCAGTATCCGCAGAATCGTATTTACCAACCATTGATATGGTTACTTTATTTGTAGTCACAGCTAGTACGCTTGTTGATGATGACAGCATTACTACCACTGCCATACATAAAGCTGTACCTATCCTGACTGCACATCCAAAGCTTCTCATGATCTACCCCTCATTTATTCTGATCCTTCAAGAAAACTTTTTAGGCGCTCCGGCTCTAACAAATAGTCCTTGCTGTTATGTTCGGGATTGTCGAGAACGTCCTCAAGCATTGCTTTGAGAACTGTTCCGATGGCCTTTCCCTGAGAAACGCCAGCCCCCATAAGATCTTTTCCGTTAACAGCAAGATCCTTTATATTTATTGGTTCCTTTTTTGCCAGTATCTCTTTATAGATGCTATTAGTGTCGTTTATCAGCTTAAGCTTCTCTTCTCTATAAAGCTCACTCTGAGCAAGTGTATCTGCGTATCTTACTTCAATGAATAGCGGAAAATCATCACCAATCCTGTTCATGGCTCTTCTGACATTTCGCGGCGTAGCAGGAAATCTGTCATCGTGATATCTGATCAGATTACAGGTCCTGTCCATTGTATCCCTGTCAAATTTTAGCCGTTTAAAAATCTCTTTTGCCATGGATACACCGACCTCGGCATGGCCCTTGAAATGTGATATTCCGTTACTATCTATACTCATTGTAGCAGGTTTTCCCATATCATGCATCAGCATTGTAAGCCTCAAAATCCTGTCAGAACGCACATTCTGCACTGATTTCATGATATGTTCTCCCACATTATACATGTGATGTGGATTGTTTTGTGGTGTCTCCATACACCTGTCAAATTCAGGAAGTATCACCTTTGTGATGCCAAGTTCATAGGCTGTCATCAGCCTCTCAGGATGATCAGACAAAAGAAGTTTCACAAGCTCTGTCTGTATTCGTTCTGCGCTGATGTTTTTTAGTGTATCAGCCAGCTCGGAAATCGCATTTTGAGTTTCATCCTCTATTGAATAGTTGAGCTGTGCTGCAAATCTTACAGCCCTCATAATCCTAAGAGCATCTTCAGAAAACCTTTCTTTTGGATTTCCAACGCATCGGATAAGACCTTTCTCTATATCCTCCATTCCTCCGAAGCGGTCGATTAAGCCTTCCTCATCATTGTAGGCCATGGCATTTATCGTGAAATCTCTTCTTTTCATATCCTCAGTGAGGTTTTTGGTAAAAGTCACTTCACTGGGATGTCTGGAATCCTCATATTTCCCGTCTATTCTGTATGTAGTCACCTCATAGCCTTCTTTTCCAACCATGATAGTGACTGTTCCGTGCTCAATTCCTGTATCTATAGTTCTTTTGAATAGTTTTTTTGTATCCTGTGGAAGCGCATTGGTCGTTATATCCCAGTCCCCCGGAACTCGTCCCAATATGCTGTCCCTTACGCATCCACCAACTGCATAGGCCTCAAATCCTGCCTCATGAAGCCTGTCCAATATCCTTTTTACATTATCCGGTAATTTGATCTTCATACCTTCATAATAGCTTAATAAACCGAAATTGTGAAGAATTCACTGGGATTTTTAGGCAGTTGGTTATATACTTGTCTTATAACTATGAGGAAATAAAATGAAGTACAAATATGATCGTAAATTGTTCGTTGCCGCGGCTTTTGCCCTTCTTTTTGCTTTGCTTATCCTCATGGGGTCTTTTTCTAATATCGAGACTCCATTTTTAAATACCATAATAGACCTTAATGATAACTGGCAGATTTCGGTAAACGGCAACGTTTTTGATTCACATAATCCATCCAAGACAAATATCGGCGTTATAAACGAGGGTGATGTTGTTGAACTGACAACTACTTTACCCTCTATTTCTGATTACGCGGATCCTTGTCTTTCTTTTTATGCAATTCACTCACTGATAGAGATCAGTATAGATGATGAAGTCATCTATTCCTTCGGGCATGAGGCCTATGAAGCAGGCAGAACTGTTCCTAAGACCCACACTGCTATTCCATTAAAAAGAGAATACGGCGGTAAAACCTTAAAAATATCCCTGACAGGCGCGAAGGCTTCTGCATTTTCAGGATTATCTTCATTTTTTATAGGTGAAAGAAAAGACACTTTTGTCGGTGGTATCATTGTGAGAAGGCTCAGCATCTTGTCGGGAATTTTCCTGATATCTCTTGGCTTTTTGCTTATTATTCTTTCTCCTTATCTTTTGTTTTATCACAATAACGACACCAGGCTTGTCTTTAGCGGCTTTATTTCTCTATTCCTGGGATTTTATATAATGTCCTATTACGGCCTTATAGACCTTCTTATCGGGAATCCAACTCTCAACACAATTTGTGAGTATGTCTCGCTTTATAATATCCCGACCTGTATCCTGGGCTATTTGATGTCGGTCTTTTCAGGTAAAAAGAAACAGCTTTTCCGTTTTATGTTTATCACAAACTTAACCTTATTCTTTATTATCATTATTCTTCACATTTCGCAGGCTGTACGTTTTACTGACTTTACCATGTCATTACACACTTTGGCAGCCATCGAAAGCTCTATTGCTATGTACCTTATAGCCAAGAATCTTATCAATAAAAAGACATCCTCAGATAAAAAATTTCTTTTGTCTGATTCTATATTCCTATTAGGGCTCTCAATCTTCATGATTGCATCCTTAATAGACATAGTGATCTACAACTATAACAAGTACTTCTCTGCTGCCGGTGAGACTAATTCTGATATCACCATAACTACAATAGGTGCGCTGATCTTTGTGTCCTGCCTGCTTATCAGTTATCTTTATTACAATATTTACAGCAGTAACTTTGAAACAATGCAAAGTCATATCGTCAATCTCGCTTACACCGATGCACTGACAGGACTTGCCAACAGAGCACGTTGCGAACAGGTAATGGCTATTCTTTCAGAAGACCGCGGAACATATACTATCGTGAGTCTCGACCTTAACAAGCTAAAGCAGGTAAATGATACTCTTGGCCACCATGAGGGCGATCGCCTTATCGTTGGTTTTGCTACTATTCTTTCCGAGTGTTTCTGGGATGCCAATCTTATTGGAAGAATGGGCGGCGACGAGTTCATCGTTGTAATGACTGATGAACACGCGCTTAATTGTACAAAGAGAATTCATGAGCTTTACAATATAATAACTGAGTGGAACAGCAAGGAACAGTCCTTCCAATACAGCACTTCCTATGGATATGCTTACAGCTATGAAGTGCCAAACGGACTCGCCAGTGAAGTGTACATGCTTGCTGACTCCAGAATGTATGAGATGAAAAAAGAACATAGAAATGACAACAGGAAGGAGGTAGAAAATGCGTAAACTTCTATCCTTCTTGGGACTCGCAGTTGCTATACTGGTGCTGATCACAGTCTTCTCACTCCAGTTTTTCAAGATCACTCCTCAATCAAAGATAGATACTCTTGAAAACGGGTGGGTAGTTATGTACCGAGGTCAGCGCTACATCAATACTAACCTTGAACGACTGAGTGAACAGGTAGGCTACACTTTTTCAAGAGGTGACATAATAACGCTTAACATGAACAGGCCTCTTCCGAATCTTGAATGCGATTTTCCTTATCTGTTCTTCAAAACGCAGTTTTGCGCCTATGAAGTATTTCTCAACGACCAGCTGATTGAAGCCTCAGACCTTGATGCTCTGGACTCCAACAGATTCGTAGGTACGGGTTACAATATGGTCCCCCTCGGAGAAGACTATGTTGGAAAAAAACTAAGTATTAAACTCTACGTTACAGAAAACAGCACCCGAGTAGATATGGTAAGTCCCACTATCGGAAGCTTTGATGATCTGGCCAGACGACTAATCTATGGTGCATTGTTCCCTCTGTTCACCGGAATTTTCCTGATTCTTTTTGGCCAGGTGTTCTTAGTTATTTCTCTTACATTTTACCTTAGAACTTCAGGTGTAAGAGTACAGATCATCAGCTCTATCATCAGTGTATTATTGGGATTTTGGATAGTTACAGCCTTTGATGTGTCCGGTTTTATGATAAATAAATCCGCAGCGACGCTTATTTCCTACGGTTCCATCTATCTCATAATACCTTGCATCTATCTTTTGCTTAATGAACTGCACAAAAGGCAGGACAATACACTTCTTCGAATAATGGGCTTTTCAACCCTTGGCTTTTCCGTGCTGTTTATTATTCTGCACATACTGGGATTAGTACATATAAATCACTTTATCTATCCATATTATGTGCTGTCCTTTGCCGGGATACTGATATTTCTTTATTATGTTTGGACGGACATCCGCAGTCGCAAAAGAAATGCCTCTGTAAACATCATAATGCTGGGCTTATTTGTCCTTAGTATGTGCCTTGTTTTGTATGTTGGAATCGCCCTTTCCATGAAACTTGTTGATTACAGACAGAGCTTTTTAGCCACTATATCGATTCCTACAGGCGCCATATTTTTTGTGATTACTCAGCTCCTCAACTACTTTATTTTCATGACTCATTCTTTTGCTCAGAGAAAAGAATATGCTTCTCTTTCTCAGATTGCTTTTGAGGACACCCTCACAGGCCTCTTTAACAGAGTAAAAAGTGATGAGAAAATGGCTGAACTGGACAAAACTGGTGATGATTTCTGTTTGATAAGTCTTGATCTAAATGGACTTAAAGAGGTAAATGATAACGCCGGACACCCTGCAGGAGACAGACTCTTAAGGTCTTTTGCCAATGCTCTTTATACAACATTTAATTCTATAGGAACCTGCTACAGGATTGGCGGCGATGAATTTCTTGTTATTACAAGTACTACAGATAAGGCAACCATAGATTCACTTCTTCAACAGCTTGATAAGAAACTGTTAGATCTCGATGAAAGCGATCCTGAGATCAACCACAGCGTCTCCTATGGCTATGCCTTCCGTTCAGAGACTTCAGAAAATGAGGCCCATGCGGCATTCATGCTGGCCGACAAGAAAATGTACGATTATAAAAGAAAGTATTATTCTCATATGATGAAAAGATAAAAATAAGCATACAAGATCAGCAAAACGCTAATCCTGTATGCTCATTTTTTGTTTATTACTTAAAGCTCATTTAAACAGCTTTACTATTTGGTCTGCCTTGTTCATAAGGTCTTTGTATTTTTCACTGTCTATATCCTTTATCCAGCTATTTTTCTGGGATAAAGAGATCTCACTGTCATCTGCAATTTCTCTGGAATTATACTCTCCGTAAGTTACTGTAGGCTCATCTTTTGTGATGCCACCCCAACCAGAGAAACGCTCAGGAGCAATGGTCTTATCCATCTTGCAGTCAAGAAATACTGTCTTCGCCTCATCTCTCCAGGGTCTTCCAAGAAATACTGAAGCTTCATCGCAGCCATCCTCACCTTTTACAGTGCAGTTCCTGAATACAAAGCCAAGATCATCCTTACTTCCACATGCTGCTGTAACATAGCCATTTATGAATCTTTCGCCATTGTCTTCACCATGAGGCTGAAGCTTTCTGTTATTGCACTGAATGAAGCAGTCATCAAATACTGCATCCGCTCCACCAAAGATAAAGTCCACATCACCGTAGATCTCACAGTTTTTGTAATACTGTTTTGTCTTTTTTCTGGGATTTAAAACTCTTGGTCCCATAAAGCCATTTTTTTGTCTCTCAGTAAGTGGAAGAGGTGCGCAAAACAGAGTGTCCTGGCAGCCTGTCATCTTCACATTTTCAAAATAGCACTCATCTGCATCGGCATAAACAGCAAGCGCCTGGCCATGTTCAAAGCCACCACCTACTGTATTTTTGATGGTCATATTTTTTACAACAACTCTTTTGCCTCCAAAAAAGGCTGTTGCTGTGCGGAATGTACCTCGTTTGGAGCCATCTTCCATCTCTTCAAAAGCACCATCGTCAAACTCAATGATTGTCTTGTCAATGCCTTCTCCGATGAACGTTATATCTGACTTTTCGCAGAAAATCTTTTCCCTAAATGTTCCCTCTCCAATGTGGATTACATTCTTCTCTTCATAAGTCGCAGCCTGTATAGCCTCTGTAATAGTAGAATAATCTCCACCCTGTTTTTTTACGTTAATCTCAAGCATAGTTGCTCCCCGGATTAATATGCTCTTCCCCAATAAACCATCTTTGTAGCAGGTTTTCCACAAACCACGCAGGTTTCTGAAAGTTTTTCCTGCTCAAATGGGATACAACGGCTGGTTACGTTGTAATCTTCTTTGATCTTGTCTTCACACTCGCGGCATCCACACCACATAGCTTTTACAAAGCCCTTTGTCTCTTTGAAGGCTTCTGCAAACTCTTCTTTGTTGTGTGCTGCAAATGTGTGTGCCTCAAGGTGCTTTTTAGCTCTGTCGAACATATCCTTCTGAATCTGATCAAGGAGCTCGCCTACCTTTGCAGGTACATCGCTAATAGCACATTCAATCTTTTCTCTTGTGTCACGACGAACAAGTACGCACTTTCCTGCTTCAAGGTCCTTAGGTCCGATCTCGATACGAACCGGGATACCTCTCATCTCCTGCTCAGAGAACTTGTAGCCAGGAGTTCTGTCTGTATCGTCTGTCTTTACTCTGAATGCTGAAAGGCTCTTTGCGATATCATAAGCTGCATCTAAAACGCCTTCCTTCTTCTGCTGGATAGGAATAACAACAACCTGGATTGGAGCGATCTTAGGAGGTACTACAAGTCCTGAGTTGTCTCCGTGAACCATGATCATAGCGCCGATTGTACGTGTTGTAAGTCCCCATGATGTCTGGTTTACATAATGAAGCTGGTTATCTTTTCCTGCGTACTGGATTCCAAATGCCTTGGCAAATCCATCACCGAAGTTATGGCTTGTAGCACTCTGAAGTGCTCTTCCGTCATGCATAAGAGCTTCTACTGTATATGTAGCCTCAGCTCCTGCGAACTTCTCTTTGTCAGTCTTCTGTCCCTTGATAACAGGAATAGCCATATCGTTCTCAAGGAAATCAGCGTATACATTAAGCATCTGCTGTGTACGCTCTTCAGCCTCTTCGAATGTTGCGTGAGCTGTATGTCCTTCCTGCCAGAGGAACTCTCTGCTTCTAAGGAAAGGTCTTGTTTCTTTTTCCCAACGAACAACGCTGCACCACTGGTTTAATACCTGTGGAAGGTCTTTATATGAATGAATCTCTCCCTTGTAATAGTCACAGAAAAGAGTTTCTGATGTAGGTCTTACGCAGAATCTCTCTGCAAGTGGCTCAAGTCCGCCATGTGTAACCCATGCTACTTCAGGAGCGAATCCTTCAACGTGATCTTTCTCCTTCTGAAGAAGTGACTCAGGAATGAACATAGGAAGATATGCGTTCTGAACTCCTGTCTCCTTAAATCTTGCATCAAGGTGCTTCTGAATAAGCTCCCAGATTGCGTATCCTGCAGGCTTGATTACCATGCATCCCTTAATGTTAGAGTAGCTAACCAGGTCAGCCTTGATACATACGTCTGTGTACCATTGTGTGAAATCCTCATCCATAGATGTGATCTCAGCTACAAGTTTCTTGTTGTCTGCCATTTTTCTTTCTCCTTTTAATCTATGAAGTGGATACGAAAAATAATAAAAAAAGCCTTCGCATCCCTATAAACAGGGACCGAAGGCTAGTCGGCGGTACCACCCTATTTAAATCTGCATTCAAAAGCAGATTTCACTTCATTGACACCCTTAACGCGGGAAACGCTGTGTTTACGCATCATCGAAAAAAATGTTTTCACACAGGACTCCAAGGCAGGTTCACTTAGCTATCGTAAGAGCTCGCACCATCCGCTCTCTCTCTGAAACGCTTTGCTAAATTACTATTCCTCTTCAACGTCTATAAATATGTTTAAAAATGATTTTATTAACATTTAACTTTATTGTCAAGTTATCTGTTAAGCTCGCTGGTAGGCCCAACTGCTTTATGATTCTTAATAATACTGTCAATTTCTCTTAAATCACTTGCAGGAAGATCTCCGGGAATTGTATTCTTTACGCTTGATGTAGCATTACCATATTCAAGAGCTTTTTCTACATCATCATACTTAAGAAGTCCATAGAGAACACCTGAAACATAGGCATCACCTGAACCAATTCTGTCGATAACATCGATGTCCTTATAAGGCTGCTCTGTGTAGAACTTATCCTTTGGTGCATCGTATATTGTAGAAGTAAAGTTATGCTTTCTAGGACTGATTACTTCTCTCTGAGTTGTGCATACTACCTTAACAGGATATTCAGTTGTATAGCTCTTCATGATGTCTGCAAGGTCGCCCTCTTTCTGCATCATGCGGCGTGATGTCTCCTCAGAAACAAAGAGAATATCTACATATGGCAATATGTGCTTAATGGCTGCTCTTGCCTCTTCTTCGCTCCAGAGATTAGCTCTGTAATTGCAGTCAAAAGAAACCAAGGCTCCGCCCTTTTTAAATCTCTTAATAAGTTCTGTTGTGACCTCGCAGGTATTCTTATTAAGCGCAAGTGTAATTCCACTGGTGTGGAACATTCTTGTTGAAGTATAAACATCCTCAGGAATCTCATCTAAAGAAATCTTTGTCATAGAGGAATTTTTTCTGTCATATACAATAGAAGGCTTACGTGGAGCTGCGCCGTTCTCATAGTAGTAGATTCCAAGTCTGGCATCATCAGATTCATCGTAGATCAGATAGTCATCAGAAACGCCCTCAAATCTGATTCTGTTCTTAATGAATGTTCCCAATGCATTCTGCGGAAGCTTGGAAATAACGCCGGTACGAAGTCCCAAGAGAGCAACTCCGGACGCAACATTCAGCTCTGAGCCACCGGCTCTTTTATCAAAAACATCGCCTCTTGTCATTCTCTCATAATTAGGCGGTGACAATCTAAGCATTATCTCGCCAAGTGTTATCAGATCAAAATTTTTTTCTCCCATTTCAAAAGCCCTCCTTACTATATTTTAAATCATAAATCCTGAACTCCAAAAATGAAAGTGCTTACATCTTGAAAATCTTGCAAATACTGAATGTTTAGTGTCGTTCAATTTTTTCCACTTTTTGTATCATGTAAGCACTTACATGGCACACAATATTAATGTATGATTGCATCATCAGCTGAGAGCTGATACTTAATAAGCCGATTTACGTTCGCCATAACGTATTTCCTTTATAAAAACCTCTAACACAAAAAGAAGACTGTCCCCAACAGTCTTCTTTTACATTATGTAAAATTTTACTTTCTTCTGTCCTATGCAATGTTCGTTAGATGTGGTACTGATGTTTATGGTTTTTTTGTGTACGCGTGAGCTATGTAACCCCCCAGGGGGCTTGAAAGTCCCGGTCCAAACATGATAACCTTGGCTCTGAAGCGAGGGTTAATACAATGGCAAAAATAAATATAGCCGGACACGAGCTTAGTTCCGGCAAGACGATAAAAGACCATATACATGTAGATGGAACTGAGATACACATTCCACATATCATCATCTGTGGCGAAAAGCCGGGCAAAACCGTACTAGTTACAGCAGGTATCCATAATGCGGAATATGTCGGCATTCAGGCAGCTATTGAGCTCTCTAATGAGATTTCTCCCAAAGACCTTTCAGGAAATCTTATCATCATCCCATTAGCCAACAGGTCAGGTTTTGAAAACAGAACAATGTCCCTTGTTTACGAGGATGGCAAGAATCTCAACAGGGTCTTCCCGGGAGACAAGGATGGTTCAGCCGCCGATCGCCTGGCAAGCCTTCTGTTTGATGTTTTTATCAAAAACGCTGATGCTTACATTGACCTGCATAGCGGAGACGGATACGAGACTCTTATCCCCTACGCATACTACGTGGGAGCTTCTCCTGCCAGTGATATTGCAAAAAAGATGGTGGACTGCGTCAACGCCTCCTACTGCGTAAAGAGTACCTGCACCACCGAAGGCGCCTACAACACAGCCTCCATGGCCGGAATCCCCAGTGTTCTAATAGAGCGCGGTCAGCTTAGTCTCCTTCCAAAAGATGAGGTACAGGCAGACAAAGAAGATGTACTGAACATTTTGAAATTCCTTGGTCTTATTGAAGGAGAGTACAAGACATATCCCAAGACAGAACTCAGAGAATTCAGTGATGACGCCCCATTCACCGGCTGCTGGTATCCAGAGAAAAAGGTGGGAGAGAAATTTTCAAAAGGTGATAAATTTGGTGAGATAAGGGATTACTTTGGAAGGCCCCTTCACACAGCCATTGCCAATACTGACGGAGTTCTGATCCACCAGTGCTCATCTCTTAGCATAATCAAGAATGGTCCCATGGTGACCTACGGAGTAATACAAAAACAGGATGCATGTTGAATGCATCCTGTTTTCGTATTACCTTTTAACGTATGTGAATGTTGAAGCAATTTCTTTGCTGTCATAGATTCCGGGAATTCCTTCCGCCAGCGGAGTTCTTGTAACGGCCATATACACACCCTTTTTCTCCACTGAGAAGAATATCCTGCCTTCCTCATCTGTGTTCAGGATTCTCTCAAAATACTCTTTTCCATCATAGAACACAACAACTACCGTGGATCCCCTAAGCGGGAATTTGTCATGAATAAGCTTTAAATGAAGCACGTCGGTGTCTGCTTCCCAGGGATCGGGAACGAAGCTTACTCTGGATTCATGGATAAATTCGGGAGTCCCCTTCTTATCTCCAACAGTTATGTTTGTCACATATATCTGAGGATAGTTCTTGGCATCAAGAATATCAGGATATGTCCTTCTGTCGCCCTCATAATACACGTCTTTTTCATCTCTTACATAATTGTTGTCATAGATACACATAAGGGTATAAATGCCCTCAGAAACTGGCGTAAAGCGAAGCTCATAGTAGTCTCCCTGCTCATCGCCCGGGCCCTTAACCGGTGTTATTGCTATTCTGTTTCCTTTTTCATCTGTGGCGAAGGCTCTTATCTCATCAAGACGAAAGAATCCGTCCGGCCTCATGTGATGTCCCCACCTCATTATTCCGCAGACTTCTTCCCCCGGCTCATATACACTGTTGTCAGTGATTATCCAGGCTTCGTGGCCATATACCATCATATCTGTAGTATCAATTCCTCTTCTCATCTCAAACTCCATTCATATTATTAGACTACTGCTTTCTGAGCCTTTACCAGAAACATCCTGTCAGGCATATAAAACTGGTCTTTCTCGCTATAGAGTCTATCTCCCGCCCCAAGATCAGTAACTATATTTTCATAACCGATCTTTTCAAGACAAGCCTTGTCCCACTCCGGTCTGTCCAAAGTGCTGATAGATAACATGTGGTAAATATCGTGGCACTCCTCTACCATGGCGTCGGTCACATTTTTGTGGGCAAGGTTCTGCATCTGATCATAGTGATGAAATCCCTTTGCATACTCCGCATCATACACAAGCAGCATTCCTCCCGGCTTTAACACTCTGTGCCACTCCATGTAGGCTTCCACCGGATGCGGAAGTGTCCATACAAGATTTCTATTTATCACCAGATCAAAAGAGCTATCGGCAAAATCCAGTTTCTCGGCGTCCATAACCATAAGACGCGCCTTTGCTCCATGGCGTGAAAGCAGCTCTTTTCCCCTCTCTATCATCTCAGGCGTAAGATCCACCCCGGTCACGTCAAAATCAAAATCCGACAACACCATTTCGAAAAAACCGGCTCCGCATCCAACGTCCAGAACAGACAACTTATCATCAGCTGAAAAATGCCTTAAAAACTCCGCCTGCCACAGCTGTTTTTTCCTGCTGTGGATCTCCTCGTGTTTGTGCTCACTAAAGCTCTCAGCCCTCTTGGACCAATAGGTCACCACTTTATCCTTGATATCTTCAGCTTCCTCCTCAAAAGGAATCTGCATAAGTTTAGTCATATTACTACGTATACCTCAATTATTTTTCTAAAAGTTTGTTACTCAATAAGATTATCAAGCAGTTCTTTCGTGTACTCATGTTGTGGATTTCCAAGAACTTTACCAGTCTCTCCCTCTTCCACACACTCGCCGTTTTTCATTACCATTATCCTGTCGCACAGCATGCTCACCAGAGCAATGTCATGGGAGACAAATATGATCGACACCCCTTCTTTTTCCCTCAGCTGCTGCAAAAGAGCTACTACCTGGGCCTGAGTTGTAACATCCAGCGCACTTGTTGCCTCATCGCACAAAAGAATCCCGGCATCAGAACACAGCGCCCTTGCAATTGACATTCGCTGGCACTGTCCTCCGGACATGCTTCCTGCCTTTTTCTCCAAAAGACTCTCATCAAGCCCAACGGCCTCAAGGATTCGTGACAGTTTTTCATGGCCACAGCCCTTTGCAGCTTCCACAACGGCTTTTTTCATCTTCATTCTTGGGTCAAAAGACATCTGGGCATCCTGAAATATCATCTGCAGAAAAGTTCCGGCAAAGGCCGGCGACTTACCTGTATACTCTGTTCCCTTATAATAAAGATTTCCACTATCAGGCTTTTCCAGGCAGCTGACATGACGAAGAAGAGTGCTCTTTCCACTTCCGCTCTCGCCGACGATTCCAAGGATCTCTCCATTTTTCAGGAAGAAACTCACATCCTTTAAAGCCTGCAATTTTTTGCCTTTATCAACGTAACTTTTATTTAGATTTTTTCCTTCTAAAATTATATCTGAATCCGGCATATCAGCTCACCTTCAGTCTTGGTACGGCCTTCAAGAGATTCTTTGTGTACTCGTTTTGTGGATTCTCCAGGATCTCTTTTGCAGGGCCATACTCAAGCATCCTGCCACTTTTCATGATTCCAATGTAATCAGCCATTTTAGATGCGATACCCAAATGGTGGGTAACCATCAAAATAGTAGTACCCTTTAGTTTGTTGATCTCAAGAAGCTGCTCCACAACCATCCCTGCAGTCTTAACATCCAGGGCGCTTGTAACTTCATCGCATAATAAAATTCCCGGCTCCAAGAGCATTGTTGTGGCAATGGCCATACGCTGATTCATGCCTCCTGACAACTCATAAGGCCTTGATGCAAGTGCTCTTTTAGCATCATTAAGTCCAAGGATCCGGAGCGTTTTCTCCACTTCATCTATTTTAAAGTCGATGTTATTGCTCTTTAGTGCCTCCATGATTTGTGCCTTGTAAGTCCTTATGGGATTAAAAGATCCACCGGGATTCTGAGGCACAATACCAAGTAAAATGTCTTTTGGCGTCTCTATACTTCCGCATGTTTTAGTCACGCCCCCAAAGCCATGAATAGCCTTAAGAAGCGTAGATTTACCGCTTCCGCTCTCACCAACGATACAGACTCTTTTACCTGCTTCAACTTCAAAAGAGATATCATTTATAACACTCTCATCACCGTAGCCGGCAGAGAGATTGTTTATCCTAAGTATTGTATCCATGCTTAATCCTCATCTCTATATTCCATGACGCAGTCCCCAAGATAATTAAATACTATGATGGTGACTATGGTAGCAATTGCCGGATACAGCACAGCCCAAGGTGCTATCTGTATATATGCCCTGGACTCATTGATCATTGAGCCCCACTCAGCAGTGGGTGGCACAACTCCAAGTCCCAAAAAAGACAGGCCCGAAATACCTATCATTGTTGTTCCTATCTGTGTAAGGGCATTTGTAAGAAGTGGTGCTATTATATTGGGAAGTATGTGGGCCATCATTATAGCCGCCCCACTCTTTCCCGCCAATTTCGCAGCCTGCACGTAGGGGCAATTCTTTATGGCAAAAGTATGACTCCGTGCAAGTCTGGCAAACCCGGTCCACATAGTTATTCCCAGCGCGATCATGGCACTTGAAAGTCCTCCTCCAAGAATGCCCGCAACCGCGATGGCTACTACCATCTGAGGAAATGCCAGCATAATATCGGCAATCCTCATCATAATTTCATCCAATATTCCGCCATAATATCCGCTAAGTACTCCGATAAAGCTCCCAAGGATAAAAGAAATCGCAACCAATATAAATGTAGCTGCTATAGTTGTCCTTGCTCCATATAAAACTCTTGAAAATACGCATCTTCCCAGGTTATCTGTTCCAAACAGAAATTCCCCGGACGGAGCTGACCTTATGGCTGATGCGCTTGTTGCATATGGATCATTAGGTGCAATAACACTTGCGAAAAGAGCTATAAGCACCAAAAGCAGTGCAACACCTGCAGATATTATTACTTTTATTCTGTTAATCTTTTTCCGTTTATGGTTCATTAAAAAGACCTCGGATCCAAAAGCCTGTAGGTAATATCAACTATCAGATTTATAACAACATAGATTGTTCCCATAATAAGCACAAAGCCCATGATCACAGGGTAGTCCCTGGCTGTTATGGAATCCATCACAAGTTTGCCGATACCCGGCCATCTGAAAATATTCTCAATAACAACGCTGCCTCCCATCAGGGTTCCGATCTGAAGGCCGATTATTGTAAGTATGTGTCCAAGGCTGTTTCTAAGGACATTGTTGATAAGAATAAATCTGCCCTTTACCTTTCTGGACTTCATTCCCACAACATACTCTTCCCCAAGCTGATCTAAGAGTTCGCTCCTAATCTGTCTTGTAAACCTTCCTGCCATGGGTATTGCCAGAGAAAGCGCAGGGAGCATAAGTCCTTTGATGCTTCCATCTGCAATTACGGGAAAGACCTTGATATGTATGCAAAACAGATACATCAAAAGTACTGATATCAGGAAATTCGGAAGAGAATTACCTATAAATGAAAAGAGCCTGACAATATGGTCTACCAATTTTCCTTTTTTGACCGCTGACACTATTCCCAGTGGAAAAGAGATTATAAGCGCCAAAAGCAGACTGGTTAAAGCCAGTCCACATGTGTTCTTAAGCCCTTTTATCAGTTTTGGCGCGACCGGAAGATCATCCTTAAAGGAAACGCCAAAATCTCCCCTAAGAACATTCGAAAGCCACTCCGCGTACCTAACGATAAAGGGGCGGAGGAGGCCAAGCCTCTCCCGCTCCGCTTGCAGTATTTCTTTTGTGACCACCACACCCTGGGAGGTGAGTCTCTTTTCCGCAGGGTCACCGGGAGCCAGATACATTATGCCAAACACAAGAAAGCTCAGCACTAAAAGTATCAGGGCAAGTCCCAGGATCCTTTTAAGTATTTGTTTAGCCATTAATGTCAGTCTCTGCGTCTACTCCATAGAAATCGAAAGGAACATACTCAGCAAATCCGCTTACGCCCTTACGAAGAACTGTAGTGTTATTGAAAAGTCCAACATATCCAAATGCATTGTCATCTATAGCAATCTGAACGATCTTGTTGGCAAGCTCTGCTCTCTTTGCAGTATCTGTCTCAATTCTGAGCTGCTCAATCATGCTCTGGCATTCAGCACTCTCAAATCCACCTACATTGTAGTAAGCTCCGTCTGCAAGAGTTGAGTCGATGAAGTAAAGAGGATCACCTGACTTATCAGCGATCATGCAGTAAAGAGCAAGATCAAAATCAGCGTTTGCAATGTAAGTAGCATCCGGATCTTCCTCAACTCTAAGTGTTGAATCAATACCAACAGCCTTAAGCTGCTCCTGGATTAGGATTGCAAGAGTATCTAGAGATCTTGCTGCATAATATGCAATGCTGATGCTAAGCTTCTGTCCATCCTTCTCATAGATGCCGTCAGCTCCAAGTGTATAACCATCGGCCTCCAAAAGCTCTTTTGCCTTGGCAGTATCTACTGCAGGAACATTTACCTTGCCATAAGCAGCTGATGTTGAGAATGGTCCAACTGCTGCAGATACTGTACCTGAAAGGTACTCTGCAATCTTGTCCTTATCAACAGTGAGATTGATTGCTTCTCTCACAGAATCATCAAGTGTATTCTCATTGAGAATGTAGAACTGAAGACGTGCACCTGGAATTGAAACTACATCGTACAGATCAGGGCTCTGGTTATAAACCTCAAGAGCTGCTGATGAAACGCTGTTGTAGCAGTCGATCTCGCCGCTCTGCATAGCAAGGAGCTTGGGATCATCCTCCTGCATGTAGTAGAATACAGCGCCGTCGAGCTTAACATCGCCGCCCCAGTAGTTTTCGTTCTTTGCTACTGTTACGTCTCCCTCAGGGATAAACTCTGTAATAACAAATGGTCCTGTGCATACAGGTGCGTTGTCAAAATCTGTTGTTGCATCAAGATCGATCATTCCGCACTCAGGACTTGCAAGGTCGTTCTTAAGAGTAGGATAAACTTCCTTTGTATCGATAACGATTGTCTTGTCATCTGTAGCAGTCATTTCAAAATCGCCAAGATAAGCAAATCTGCTGTTCTCTGCAGCAAGACGCTGAAGGTTTCTGATGACCATATCAGCTGTCAGAGGGTTTCCGTTTGAGAACTGAACTCCATCATTAAGTGTAATTGTCCATGTGCTGCCATCAGCTACTGCGTCTTTGGCAAGGCATGGTACTGCGCTCATGGTCTCATCAAGCTTAAACAGTGCCTCTGAAACACCATAAATTGATGTGTACCATCCATAATACTCTTTGTGTACGTCAAGACTTGGATAAGCAAAAGATGCTGCAGTGTGAAGAATCTTTTCACCTGTAGCCGTAGACTGGCTTGCGTCAGCTGTCTGATTCTCAGATGTTGTTGCCTGTGTATCAGCAGGTGTCTGCGTTTCTGTTGTATGTGTGTCTGCACCTGAACCACAAGCTACCATTGATAGTGTCATGGTTGCAGCAAGAAGTGCTGCTAAAAACTTTTTCTTCATAATATTGTATCCTCCACTGTGTCTGAATCACCTCACACAATGAAAAGGATAGCATTGTGAAATCCGCCACACAAGCCCCCCGGGGGGTTCCTGACACACTTAACTTGGCACAATACATGCCTCCATGAAATGGTCTTCCATCACAACTTCCATCACAAAAATTTTATAATCTGTTCGATTGAAACATTTGTTCGACAAGTGTATTATATGAAATACACAAACAATTGTTCGGAACATATATTCGATATTTGTTATGAGGAAATGCTATGGAAACAGATTATAAGATCATTGCGGTGGACTTTGATGGAACGCTTTGCTATAGCAACTGGCCGGATCTGGGTGCACCCAATAAGACACTAATAGAATATCTGATTAAAGAAAAAGCTGCCGGAAATAAGCTCATCCTCTGGACCTGCCGTGCTGGGCAGGCGCTGATGGATGCCACAAGATGGTGTGAGGACCACGGTCTGTCTTTTGATGCGGTCAATGACAATCTGCCTGAGATAGTAGAGCTTTACGGAAACAACAGCAGGAAGATCACCTGTGACCTGTATATTGACGACAGAAGTGTCTATATCGATGCTATGGGAAATCTCCAAGGAGCTGCATTATGAGTAGTTTTATAAGTATAGTTTAAGATGTCATGCTTTTCTTGATTCGTCTCTGTCATTATATTTGGATAAGACTACGTTTCCTGTTTTAAGTGTCTCTTGAACATCAATTACTCGCTGATTGGAGGAACCTCTGAATCTGAGCATCAGATCTTTTTTATCCAAAATGAACTCCCCATCTACCAATACATCTAGCATAGAAAGGATGGCCTCGGTGTCTTCCCCGTGACAACGCTTATTATTGGGATCAGTAAGTTCTTCCCATACGTATCCTGAGTAGATCCATATTGTTTTTCCCGGGCATTCATCTTTTATACGCTTGATAAATGGAGATAGTACCTTTTGGTTAGCCACCTCCATAGGCTCACCTCCAAGAATAGTTATCCCATTGATGTAGGCCGGTTTCAATGACTCAATTATTTCATCTTCTACTGCCTTGGTGAACAATTCACCATAGTTGAAGTCCCAGGTCATCTCGTTAAAGCACCCCTTGCAATGATGCGTGCATCCAGATACAAATAATGAGGTCCTGCACCCTATGCCATTTGCAACATCTGTATATATAATCTGCCCGTAATTCATAGTATACCTCTCTGATAAGCGATAAGCCGGGATTTCTCCCGGCTCTTCACTTTTTATGTAATAAACTTTTTCATACACGTATTAACTGCATTTTGGGTTTGACATATGAAGAACTCGCTCTTTGATCTCCTGTGTACGTCCCTGGTTCCAGAACTGTGTTCCAATGTAACCACATGTACGTCTTGCTACGTTCATCTTGTTCTGGTCACGGTTTCCACAGTTAGGGCACTCCCAAATAAGCTTTCCGTCTGTATCTGTAACGATCTTGATCTCTCCGTCATAACCACAGCACTGGCAGTAATCTGACTTTGTGTTGAGCTCAGCGTACATGATGTTTTCATAGATGTACTTCATAACTGAGATAACTGCCTCAATGTTGTTGTTCATGTCAGGAACTTCAACATAGCTGATAGCTCCACCAGGTGAAAGGGCCTGGAACTCAGATTCGAATTTAAGCTTTGTGAAAGCATCGATCTGCTCTGTTACATGAACATGATAGCTGTTTGTAATATAGTTCTTATCTGTTACTTCAGGAATGATACCAAATCTCTTCTGAAGGCACTTAGCAAACTTATATGTTGTTGACTCAAGTGGTGTTCCATAAAGTGAGAAAGAAATATTTGTATCAGCTCTCCACTTTGCACACTTGTCGTTAAGGAACTGCATTACCTTAAGTGCAAAGTCTTTTCCTCTAGGATCTGTATGAGATACACCCTTCATGTATTTTGTACATTCGCAAAGACCTGCATATCCAAGAGAAATTGTTGAATAGTTGCCAAAGAGCAGAGGATCAATTGTCTCTCCCTTAGCAAGTCTTGCCAAAGCTCCGTTCTGCCAAAGGATTGGCGCTACATCTGAAGGAGTTCCAAGAAGTCTGTTATGTCTGCACATAAGTGCTCGCTTGCAGAGCTCTGTTCTCTCTTCCATAAGCTGCCAGAACTTCTCTTCATCCTTATTGGATGAGCAAGCTACATCAACAAGGTTGATTGTAACTACGCCCTGGTTGAAACGACCATAATACTTGTGATCGCCTTCTTTGTAGTTCAAAGCATGTGCTTTATTATCCTTATTGCAAAGACCTTCTGCTACATTCTCGTTATCAGGTGTAAGGAAGCTTCTGCATCCCATGCAAGGATATACATCGCCGCCCTTTAATTCTTTCATCTTCTTAGCTGAAATGTAGTCAGGAACAAGTCTCTTGGCTGTACACTTAGCAGCAAGCTCTGTCAGATACCAGTACTTGGAATCCTCATGGATATTGTCCTCATCAAGAACGTAGATAAGCTTAGGGAATGCTGGTGTGATAAGCTGTCCCTTCTCGTTCTTAACACCAAGGATACGCTGCTTGAGCATCTCTTCGATAACCATAGCAAGGTCTTCTCTTTCCTGACCTTCTGGTACTTCGTCAAGATACATGTAAACTGTAATAAATGGAGCCTGTCCATTTGTTGTCATAAGAGTGATGACCTGATACTGAATTACCTGGCATCCTCTTTCGATCTCTTTTTTAACTCGCATCTCTGCGATCTCGTTTACCTGCTTCTTGTTGATCTTCATTCCGGCAGTTTCAAACTCAAGAGCAACTTCTTTTCTGAATTTCTGTCTTGAAACATCAACAAATGGTACAAGATGTGAAAGAGTAATACTCTGTCCGCCGTACTGTGAGCTTGCGATCTGAGCGATTGCCTGTGTTGCAATATTGCAGGCAGTTGAGAAGCTCTTTGGTCTCTCGATCATTGTTTCAGAAATAACTGTTCCGTTCTGAAGCATATCCTCGAGGTTTACAAGACAACAGTTGTGCATATGCTGTGCAAAGTAATCTGAATCATGGAAGTGGATAAGTCCCTCTTCATGTGCCTTTACAACGTCTTCAGGAAGAAGGAATCTTCTTGTGATATCCTTAGATACCTCACCTGCCATGTAATCTCTCTGCACGCTGTTAACAGTAGGGTTCTTGTTTGAGTTCTCCTGCTTAACTTCCTCATTGCTGCACTCAATAAGAGACATGATCTGCTCATCAGTAGTGTTGGACTTTCTGACAAGAGCATGCTTATAGCGGTATGTGATGTATTTTCTGGCAACCTCAAGTTTACCTGATTTCATGAGGCCATCCTCAACCATATCCTGGATTTCCTCAACGCTTGCTGCACGTGTAAGTGATGCGCACTGACTCTCTACAGCTCTCTCAATATCGCTTATCTGCCCAGCTGTAAGCTTTTTTTCGTCGGTAACTTCGTTGTTTGCCTTCTCAATAGCAGCTATGATCTTATCGCCATTGAAGATCACTTCTTTACCGCTTCTCTTAATTATTTTCATAAGAACCCCCTTCTAAAGTTTAAAAAATCCTGGTTTTTTCCCATAAATTAGACATGTCTATCATCTAGCAATAAACATGTCGGTCTTTTTAAAAAATCACTATATGTTGTGGTCGTAACTATATAATAATACATTATATAGATTAATTCAAGGTCTGTTTTTAATCGATTTTTCGTACCTGTTCAAGCCTGTTATGCAGTCTTTTCAAGTGTTCTAACGTTTTTTCATCATTTACTTCATTTCCTGAAAAATAATATTTTGTTTTTGTATCACACAATATATTGTGGTGCTCATCAAAATAAACTACCCTATCCGGATCATCAGAAAGAGTAATTCCTGTAACATCAGCTAAATGCCTGATAGTTCCAAGGTTTCCGTCTATGAGCAGAGTATCATCACCAAAGTATTCCTTATACAAAGGCTTGAAATAGTTAAAATGTGTACACCCAAGCACCAATGCAGAATAGCCATCTTTGTCATACTCTGAGAACTGGCTGTTTATATACTCTCTGACTTGTTCTGACTCGAACTCTTCTCTCTCCGCAAACTCCACAAGTCTTGGCATTGGAAGAAGATCTACTCTATGGTCCTCATCTACCCTGTGAAGCAGATTTTTTAATTTATCTTCCCTGATCGTAACAGGCGTAGCGATAACCATTATACGCTTTTTATCTGTTCCTTCAACGGCAGGTTTTACAGCTGGCTCCATCCCCAGTATTGGCAGGCTATATCGCTTTCTCAGTTCCTTTACAGCCACACTGGTTGCGGTGTTGCAGGCTATGACTATAGCGTCAACGCCCTGTTTTATGAGAAACTCTGTTATCTCTATTGCGTAGCCAAGTATCTGTTCCTTAGTTTTTAATCCATAAGGAACATGCTCCGTATCTGCATAAAAAATATATTCTTGTCCCGGCAATTGGTGGTAGGCTTCGTGAAGAACAGACAAACCTCCTATGCCAGAATCAAAAATGCCAATCTTCATTATTTTTTCCTCTTTTGTTATACTAATTATATGAGCGAAAAAAAATTTGACGAACTTCAAAAACTATATGATAGCACAAAGATAGGATCTCTTGTACAAGAGATCTGTGAGTATTACTCTACTCAGGATGGTTATGAGGATAACTCATATCAGGACGAGATTGAGCCTACTGAGATTGTTGAATCTATCTATGTTCTGTTCTGCCTTCAGAGCAGGGAACAGATATTGGATGAAATGGCTTTGGTTCAAAAGAAATACCCAACCATTTATTCATCAATTAAATCTCTGCATAATACTCTTTTGGTGAACATGGACTATCAGTCTTTAGAGGCAAACTGCGCTGAAAAAATAGCAGCTTACGCCAAAGACACTTCCAGTAACGAAGTACTGTCTCATGCGGATATGTTCTCACGCTCAAGCAATAATCTCGCTGAAGCTGAGGACAAGTTTTACACATGGCTTCACTCAAGGAGTAGATAAGTACTTCATAGAAGCGTAAAGCTGCATGTTTTCATACTCTACCAAAGCCCAATAGCCATCACTACTTACAGCGATTCTCTTCAGTGTTGTTCCTTTTTGAGCTATTGCTTTGATAGTGCTCGCATCTTCAGAGCTTGGCACAGACCTAAGGTTAAGATCTGCCGTCAGAGTAACTGTGTCATTGGTCAGTGTATATCCCTCAGGAATCGCTGTCACAACAGTCTCCTGAGTATCTGGATCGTTCATATATCTATCAAATATTTTCACTTTGGCAAAAAAGACAAGCAAAGCAAGAATAAAGACGCCTGTTATAACAGAGGCTACTCTTACGAGAAGCTCCGGTGTTATGCCTCTATGTGACTCTTCGTCTTCATCGTCGTCATCATAGTCATCTTCATCGTAATCTTCATCCTCATCCTCGTCTTCATCATAATCATCTTCTTCACGATCATCCTGGTAATCGCGCTCTCTGCGAGGCCTTGGACTTGGACCCTGCTTTTCTTCTTTTTCCTCAGGTTCCTCTTCAGGCCTGGATGATTGATTTTTCGCCTGCTCACGAAGGAACTCTTCGCGCTCTTCTGCCGTAAAAAATGAATAAGGATCTTCTATTTCAATATTGTTGATCTCTGTAGTGGCAAATAAATCCTTGGGCTCTTCTGCCTTGATATCTTTGTTATCCTTGCCACCCTCAACTTCTCTTTTTTTGTAATCAGAAAAATTAGTAATCTTATCTCCCAAAACGTTTCTCCCAATTAATCAGATCTTTTACCTGATTTCAAACCTTGGTCCCCTAACAGAAAGTGCTGACCCTTAGGCCAGCACCTTATCTATGATACCCTGAAGTTTTGTCTTATTTAATGCTCCAACTGCTGTCTCGATAACCTCTCCATCCTTAAAGAATGCAAACATTGGAATCGACATAACGTTATATTTCTGAGCAATGTCAGGTGACTGATCTACATTTATCTTTCCTACTTTAAGCTCCCCTTCGTACTCATCAGCAAATTCATCGATAAGTGGCGCCATCATTTTGCAAGGACCGCACCAGTCTGCAGAGAAATCAACAAGAACCGGTAATTTGCTTTTCAATACTTCCTCATCAAAGTTCTGACTGTTTAAATTATAGTCCATTATTTAATCCCCTTTCTGCTTACAATGTATTTGTAAATTGGATTACCTAGTGATGAGAACTTCTCCTCATACTCTGTCATCACGTTGCCCTCATTCATAACAGGGTCATGATGAAGATCGTATGTTACTGCATCTAAGTTCCAGCCTGCAGGTTCCACCTCATCAAGTGCAAACTGAAAAAGATCCTTATTATCAGTCTTGAACTCTACAACGCCATCCGGTCTTAAGATTTGGTCATATCTTCCAAGGAACTGCCTTGATGGAAGACGCCTTTTAGCGTGTCTGTCCTTAGGCCAAGGATCTGAGAAGTTAAGATAAATCTTATCTACCTCCGCCGGAGCAAATACTTCCGTTATATCTTCTGCATCCATTCGGATGAACTTAACATTTGGTAAAAGAAGCTGTTCCTGTTTCTGGATCGCTCTGAGAAGTACACTTGAATACTTTTCTATACCTACATAATTGATATTGGGATTCAGTGTAGCCAGGTCCATGAGGAATCTGCCCTTTCCCATTCCAATCTCAATATGAAGTTCATTGTCATTGCCAAAAACTTCTTTTTTCCAAAGACCTTTTAGTTTCTCCGGATCCTTAACAGTAAAATTGCTATCAGCGATCACCTCACGTGATCCTGCGATGTTTCTTAAGCGCATTCCTTACCCTACCTGTAATTCTTATAAGAGAATTTTACAACATTTGAGGAAAGTTGAAAAGTTAGCTATTTGAGATTTTAATATTTCTTCAAATATTGTATTATTTACATACTATGGATAATTCAT
>NZ_FNUR01000015.1 GCF_900108105.1 Butyrivibrio sp. Su6
GACGTATTCCTGTGCCCAGGCGTAAGGATCCTGCCCTTTGGCTTTTGCCTTTACTTCATCAAGGTTGCCAAGCTTTTCTACGGTAACAGTTGTGACAGAGCCGTTTGACTTTCTGATAGTTTTCTGAACATAGAATGATGCAGAGTTTTTGGATTTGCTTACTGTTAGTTTCATACTTATATCCTCCAACCCTTATTATACCATACATAGCTACATATAGCCACATATAAAGTGATAAAATTTGACAAAAAAATAAGACTGAAATATCAGTCTTTATGCGGGCTTGAGGGGTATGATGAACTAAGATTTATGAGGCTAGACTGTCAAACTTCCGTGGGAAGTTGTCCTCGAAAAGGGGGCAACTTCTTTTAAAATTAGCGAAATAAATATACACAAAAAGGCGAATACGTATATAATTATCTTGTGTTTACCAAAAACTAAAATATTAGTTATATAAGTAAAAGAATGGGGTAGAAGGAGAAAAGGTATGGGTGACGTAAAAAAGCTTATTGAAGAGGGGAAGACTTTTCTTGGAATCGAGTTCGGCTCTACAAGAATCAAAGCTGTTTTAACAGATGAAGACTATAATCCAATAGCATCCGGCTCACATGGTTGGGAGAACAGGCTGGACAACGGAATCTGGACATATACACTTGATGATATCTGGGGCGGCCTTCAGGATTGCTATAAGGGTCTTAAAGATGATGTTGAAAAGAAATACGGCATTAAGCTGGTGGGCGTGGGGGCTATGGGCTTTTCTGCCATGATGCATGGTTATATGGCATTTGATAAAGAGGGAAACCTTCTTGTGCCATTCAGAACATGGAGAAATACAATAACAGAGGAAGCTTCTGACAAACTTACAGAGGTTTTCGGATATCATATTCCACAGAGATGGAGCATTGCCCACCTCTATCAGGCTATTCTTAATAAGGAAGAGCACGTTTCAAAAGTTGATTTCTTTACTACTCTTGCCGGATATATTCATTGGCAGCTTACAGGAGAAAAAGTTCTTGGAGTTGGCGATGCTTCCGGAATGTTCCCTATTGATTCAAAAACATGCGATTACAACAAAAAGATGGTTGAGCAGTTCGATGAACTGGTTGCATCATATTCTTTTGACTGGAAACTTTCTGACATCCTTCCAAAGTCACTTCCTGCAGGTGAAAGAGCTGGTTTTCTTACAGAAGAAGGCGCCAAAAAGCTTGATCCATCAGGAGATTTGAAGGCTGGTATCCCGGTTTGTCCTCCTGAAGGAGATGCCGGAACAGGAATGGTAGCAACCAACTCAGTTGGAGTTAGAACAGGTAATATTTCTGCTGGAACTTCAGTATTTTCAATGGTTGTTTTGGAGCATGACCTTTCAAAGGCATATCCTGAGCTTGACCTTGTTACAACACCATCAGGAGAGCAGGTTGCAATGGTTCACTGCAACAACTGCACATCTGATCTCAACGCATGGGTATCTCTGTTTAGAGAGTTTGCAGGAGCAATCGGAAAAGACATTGATGATGACACATTATATGGAACACTTTACCGCAAAGCTATGGAAGGTGATGCTGACTGCGGCGGACTTCTTGCTTACAACTACTTCTCAGGGGAGAGTATTACAGGATTTAATGAGGGAAGACCTCTGTTTGTGAGAAGACCTGATGATAAATTCAATCTTTCTAACTTTATGAGAACACATCTTTATACTGCACTTGGTGCTCTAAAGGCAGGAAATGACATCCTTATGAAAGAAGAAAATGTTAAGGCAGACTTCTTCTTTGGACAGGGAGGTTTCTTCAAGGTAAGAGGCGTTGGCGACAGAGTAATGGCAGCAGCGCTCAATACTCCTATTAAACTTATGGAGACAGCTGGAGAGGGTGGCCCTTGGGGACAGGCAATCCTTGCAGGATTCATGATGCAGAAAAACGATGGTGAGACTCTTGAAAAATATCTTGCTGATAAGGTGTTTGCAAGCGGAAAGGTTGAGACCTGCGAACCAAATAAAGAAGATGTTGCAGGCTTTGACGATTTTATGAAAGATTACAACGCAGGTCTGGCTATAGAGAGAGCAGCAGTTGATTCATTAAAGTAATGTTATAAATTGATAAGCCTATCGCAATAATTACGAAGATTAATTAGCGGTCTGATAATAGAATAAACATTGGAGCGTAGAAAAATGTTAGAAGAATTAAAGAAAAAAGTTTATGAAGCAAACATATTGTTACCTAAGTATGGACTTGTAACTTTTACCTGGGGAAATGTAAGTGCGATTGACAGAGAGAGCGGTCTTTTTGTTATCAAGCCAAGTGGCGTTGACTATGATACCATGACTCCTGACGATATGGTTGTTATGGATCTTAATGGCAACAAGGTTGAGGGTAAATTAAACCCATCATCCGATACACCTACACATGTTGAGATCTACAAAGCATTTAAGGAAGTAGGCGGTGTTGTTCACACACATTCATCCTATGCTACAAGCTGGGCTCAGGCAGGAAGAAGCATTCCCTGCTATGGAACAACTCATGCGGATTACTTCTATGGTGAGATACCATGTGTAAGATGTCTTACAAAGGAAGAAATCGAATCTGCTTACGAAGAGAACACAGGACATCTTATTGTGAATGAGTTTGAGCGCATGGGAAAAGACCCTGTGGCTGTACCTGCAGTTCTTTGCAAAAACCACGGTGTATTTACCTGGGGCAAGGATGCGCATGAAGCAGTTCATAACGCAGTAGTTACAGAAGAGGTTGCAAAAATGGCCTATAGGTGCGAAACTATTAATCCGGAAGTGAAGCCAGCTCCACAAGAACTTCAGGATAAGCATTATTACCGTAAACACGGCGCCAATGCTTATTATGGACAAAAGTAATCACTTAGCGAGGGCAGAAAAATAGAAAGGAAAAATAATTATGACCAATCAGGAACTTCAAAAAACAGCTAATGAAGTCAGAAAAAGTATTATCACAGCACTTCATGCAGCTGGGGCAGGACATCCGGGCGGATCTCTGTCATCAACAGATATTTTCACTTATCTTTACTTCGAAGAAATGAATATCGATCCTAAGGACACAAAGAATGCTGACCGCGATCGTTTCGTTCTTTCAAAGGGACATTGTGCTCCTGGCCTTTACTCAGTAATGGCAGAGAGAGGATATTTCCCTAAGGAGGAGCTTACAACTCTTCGTAAACTTGGTTCAAGACTTCAGGGACATCCAAGCATGCAGTATCTTCCAGGTCTTGACATGAGCAGTGGATCTCTTGGACAGGGAATCTCAGCAGCTTGTGGTATGGCTCTTTCAGCTAAGCTTGATAACAAGTCATTCCGTGTATACACACTCCTTGGTGACGGAGAGCTTGAAGAGGGACAGGTTTGGGAAGCAGCTATGTTTGCCGGATTCAGAAAACTTGATAACCTCTGCGTAATCGTAGATAACAACGGATTACAGATTGATGGACCTATTGATAAGGTATGTTCTCCTTATCCTATCGATGAGAAGTTTAAAGCATTTAACTTCCATGTAATCAACATTGATGGTCATAATTTTGATGAAATAAGAAAAGCTTTTGAAGAAGCTAAGAATACAAAGGGACAGCCTACAGCTATCATTGCTCACACAGTTAAGGGCAAGGGCGTTTCATTTATGGAGAATCAGGTAGGTTGGCATGGCAAAGCTCCTAACGATGAAGAGTTTAAGCTTGCTATGGAAGAATTAGAAAGGACAGGTGCAGCACTATGAGCGATGTAAAGAAAATAGCAACAAGAGAGAGTTATGGTAATGCTCTTGCAGAACTCGGTGATGAGTATCCTAACCTTGTAGTTTTAGATGCTGACCTTGCAGCTTCAACAAAGACAGCAGTTTTCCAGAAGAAATTCCCTGAAAGACACATTGATTGTGGTATTGCAGAGTGCAACATGATGGGTATCGCAGCAGGACTTGCAACAACAGGAAAGATTCCTTTCGTTAGTTCTTTTGCAATGTTCGCAGCAGGACGTGCATTTGAACAGGTTCGTAACTCAGTAGGATATCCTCATCTTAACGTTAAGATTGGTGGAACACATGCCGGAATCACAGTTGGTGAGGACGGAGCCAGCCATCAGTGTAACGAAGATTTCGCTCTTATGAGCGTAATCCCTGGAATGGTTGTTATGTGCCCTGCTGATGACATTGAAGCAAAGGCTTGCGTACGTGCAGCAGTTGAGCATGAAGGCCCTGTTTATATCAGATTTGGCCGTGCTGCATGCAGCATCATTAATGACAGACCTGATTACAAATTTGAAATTGGAAAAGGAAATGTTGTCAGAGAAGGAAAAGATGTTACAATAGTAGCTACAGGAATTTGCGTAGATTCAGCTTTAAGTGCAGCAGAAATGCTTGCTAAAGATGGCATTTCAGCAGAAGTAATCAATATCTGCACAATCAAGCCTCTTGATAAAGAGCTTGTAGCAGCATCTGCCAAGAAGACAGGCAAAGTTGTAACAGTTGAGGAACATTCCGTTATAGGCGGACTTGGAAGCGCTGTATGCGATGCACTTTCTGAACTTGCACCTACTCCTGTAAAGAAACTCGGAATGCAGGATACATTCGGCGAGTCAGGAACAGCTTCAGAACTTGTTCATAAGTATGGACTTGACGGCGAGGGTGTATACGCATCAGTAAAGGAATTCCTTAAGTAATGATAATTTTAAGCCCTTCAATTTTATCTGCAGATTTTACCGTGCTTGGACAGCAGATCACAGAAGCTGACAAGGCCGGAGCAGAGTATATTCATATTGATGTTATGGATGGCACATTTGTGCCATCCATTTCCTATGGTATGCCGGTTATCAAAAGTATAAGAAAGGTAACTGACAAAGTCTTTGATGTGCATCTTATGATCACAGATCCTATCAGGTATATAAAGGATTTTGTAGATTCCGGAGCAGACCTTATAACTTTCCATCTTGAGGCCACCTCAAATCCACAGGCAGTAATTGATGAAATCCATAAAAATGGTAAAAAAGCCGGATTATCCATAAAACCGGGCACTTCGGTTAACGAACTCATTCCATATCTTGACAAGGTTGAAATGATTCTTATAATGACTGTTGAACCAGGTTTTGGTGGACAGAAATTTATTGCTGAAACAATGGATAAGATCCGTAAAACCAGACAAATGTTAGATGAAAAAGGTCTTTCAACTGATCTGGAAGTTGATGGCGGAATCAATTGTGACAATTTAAAAGAAGTTATAGACGCTGGAGCGAATGTTATTGTAGCTGGATCAAGTATATTCAAAGGAAACATAACAGAGAATATAGATAACTTCAAGGCTATAATCAGCAGATGAAAGGATTTTTTAATTAATGCACATCATTTTTACATCTGATACACATGGACATGTGTATCCAATTAACTACGCTACCAATTGCCCCGAGAATGCGGGGCTTTTTTGCATAGCTGCACAAATTTCCAAAGACGGAAATACACTCATTTTGGATGGAGGAGACTCCCTTCAGGGAACACCTCTTCTTTCCTATTATTTAGAGCATAAGGACGAATATGATTTCAACCCTGCAGCAGAAGGTTTTAACGCTATGGGGCTTGATTACTATACACTTGGCAATCATGACTTTAATTTTGGTTATGATGCTATCCTTGATTTTGTTACTGCTATGAATGCAACACTTATCTCTGCAAATGTAGAGGATAAGAGAAACGCCCTTGGAATAAAGAAGCATGTGATTCATGCACTTGAGGATGGCACCAAAGTCGGAATCACAGGAGCTGTTACAGGATACGTTAATGTCTGGGAACAGAAGGACCACCTTACAGAGCTCGTGGTTTCTGATCCTGTTGAGGCAGTAAAAAAAGAACTTGAAATAATGAAGGATAAATGCGACATAACAGTTTGCATTTACCACGGAGGCTTCGAGGAAGATCTTTCATCCGGAGAGCTTTTATCTGATACTACAGAGAATCAGGCATGCAAGATCATGAGAGAACTTGGTTTTGACATTGTTCTTACAGGCCATCAGCACATGGCTGTTGAGGGTATCAGCATAGAGGGCAGCTACGGTGTTCAGCCACCGGCAAAGGCTATGAAGTACTGCGAAGTATTTGCTGACAAGAAGGATGGTGCCTGGGATATCACATCAAGTCTTGTTCCGGTAAAAGAACCTGATGCAAAATATGCTGAAATCGCTAAAGCCCATGATTTCATGGATGACCTCAACTCAAAGATTCAGAAATGGCTCGATGAGCCGATCGGATGCCTTGAAAAGGCTATCGATCCTGAGCCAAAGCTTGAAGTTGCCATAAAGGGAAGTAAGGTTGCTGCAATATTTAATCAGGTGCAGCTTGAATATACAGGTGCTGACTTCTCATGCACTAGTCTGTCCAATGATCCTCTTGGACTTAAGAAGGATATAACAGTAAGGGACGTTCTTGGAATTTACCAGTTCTCCAATACTGTTGAGGTAAAAGAAGTTACAAAGGCTGTAATCAAACAGGCTCTTGAGAGATGTGCTGAATATTTTGAAATCGATGAAGATGGAAAGCTTAAGATTTCAAATATCTTTTTACAGCCTAAGATCGAGCATTACAACTACGATTTCTATGCAGGACTTGAGTATGTTCTGGATATTACAAAGCCTCTCGGCGAGAGAGTTACTCTTTTAAGGAAGATTGATGGAACTGAGCTTGAGGACAATAAGACATACACACTTGTTACCAGCAATTACAGAGCTACAGGTACCGGCGGATATGCGTGCATAGGAAACAGCAAAACAGTAAAGAGCTTTCCTGATGAGATGCCGGATCTTTTGATTGACTACCTTAGAAGGAACAGTCCTGTTAAGGAGATAGTTAACAGCAAGTTGACAGTTAAAGCCTGAAAAGGCATACTATACTTGTGAAATTATCGTTTTTATGAAGAAGGAATGCTATGTATAAAAGATTAGAAAGAAACGATGCCTGTTGGTGCGGCAGTGGCAAAAAATATAAGAGTTGCCATGCTGCTTTTGACGATAAACTGATACAGTTCGAGCATCAGGGAATGATAATCCCTGACAGAAGTCTTTTCAAAACTGAAAAGGATATTGAAGGTATCAAAAAGAGTGCAGTCATAAATATGGCTGTTTTGGATGAGATCGGTGAAAAGATCCATGCCGGAATGAGCACTCAGGAAATAGATGATATTGTTTATAACACAACTACCAAGATGGGAGGAATCCCTGCAGATCTTAACTACGAGGGATTTCCTAAGAGTGTATGCACCTCTATTAATGAAGAAGTGTGCCACGGAATTCCATCTAAAGATATTATCCTTAAGGATGGCGACATAATAAATGTTGACTGTTCTACTATACTTGATGGCTATTTCTCTGATTCATCACGAATGTTTTGCATAGGTGATGTTTCTCCTGAGAAAAAGAGACTTGTAGATGTTACCAAAGAGTGCCTTGAAGAGGGACTTAAGGCAGTTAAGCCATGGACACCTATCGGAGATATGGGCAATGCAGTTCATCAGCATGCCTTAAAGAATGGATATACTGTAGTCAGAGAGATTGGCGGACATGGATGTGGAAACGCTTTCCATGAAGAACCTTTTGTAAGCTTTGTAAGTAAGCCGGGAACAGGAATGCTCATGGTTCCGGGTATGGTATTTACAATTGAACCTATGGTAAACATGGGAACTAACGAGATATTCATTGATGAGGACAACGATTGGACTGTTTATACAGCAGATCTTAAGCCATCAGCACAGTGGGAAGTAGAGCTTTTGGTAACTGAGACAGGCTATGAGCTTTTGTGCTGGTAATTGATATAGAAAGACGAGGTTTATTTAATGCAGAATAAGGGTAAATACTATATTACAACTGCAATAGCTTATACATCAGGTAAGCCACACATCGGAAACAGCTATGAGATAGTGCTTGCTGATGCTATTGCAAGATATAAGAGAAGAGATGGATTTGATGTTCATTTCCAGACAGGATCAGATGAGCACGGACAGAAGATCGAGACAAGAGCGATCGAGGCAGGATGCAGCTCACCTAAGGAATTTGTAGATCAGGTTTCAGACACAATAAAGGGTCTTTGGAACCTCATGGATACATCATATGACAGATTCATCAGAACAACAGATGATGATCATGTTAAACAGGTTCAGAAGATATTCAAAAAGTTCTATGATCAGGGCGATATTTATAAGGGATCATACAAGGGAATGTACTGTACTGAGTGTGAGGCTTTCTATACAGAGTCTCAGCTTAAGGACGGAAAGTGCCCGGAGTGCGGCGGCCCTGTTCATCCTGCAGAGGAAGAGGCATATTTCTTTAAAATGAGCAAATATGCTGACAGACTTATTGAGTATATCAACACACATCCTGAGTTTATTCAGCCTGCATCAAGAAAGAATGAGATGATGAACAACTTCCTTCTTCCGGGCTTACAGGATCTGTGCGTTTCAAGAACGTCTTTCAAATGGGGAATCCCAGTTGATTTCGATGAAAAGCATGTAGTATATGTATGGCTTGATGCCCTTACAAACTATATCACAGGAATCGGTTATGATGCTGACGGTAACAGCTCAGAAGAGTACAAAAAGTGGTGGCCCGCTGACCTTCATCTTATTGGAAAAGACATTATAAGATTCCATACAATTTACTGGCCTATTTTCCTTATGGCACTTGGTGAGCCACTTCCTAAGCAGGTATTTGGTCATCCATGGCTTCTTCAGGGCGGTGAAAAGATGAGTAAGTCAAAGGGCAACGTTATCTATGCAGATGACCTTGTTAGTCTCTTTGGCGTAGACCCTGTAAGGTACTTTGTTCTTCATGAGATGCCGTTCGATAATGATGGTGTTATCACATGGGAGCTTTTAGTAGAAAGATTCAACTCAGATCTTGCAAATACACTTGGAAACCTTGTAAACCGTACTATTGCTATGAGCAATAAGTATCTTGGCGGCGTTGTGGCTGACAAGAACGTTACAGAGGCAGTAGATGCTGATCTTAAGGCTGTTGTAACAGGATGCTATGCAAAAGTAGAAGCAAAGATGGATGAGCTTCGAGTTGCAGATGCACTTACAGAGATATTTGCACTGTTCAAGAGATGCAATAAATACATTGATGAGACAGAGCCTTGGGTACTTGGAAAAGACGAGAGCAAAAAGGACAGATTATCAACAGTTCTTTATAACCTTGTAGAAGCTATTTCAATTGGCGCAGCTCTTCTTGATCCATTTATGCCTGAGACAGCACAGAAGATAAAAGAGCAGCTTAATACTCCTGATAGAGATTTTGATACTCTTGGTACATTTGGCGTTTGCAAGAATGATACAAAAGTTACTGAGAATCCAGAGATGCTTTTTGCTCGTAAGGATTTAAAGGATGTCCTTGAGAAGGCTGCAGAGATAACCAAGAAGCAGAAGGAAGAGTTTGAGAGAACACAGGCTGAAGCTGCAAAGAACCTTGCTAAGGCAGGACTTGCTCCGGCAACTCCTGTAAAGGCACAGGAGAGCGAGAAGGCAGAGGCTATTGATATCCCTGCAAAAGAAGAGATTACTTTTGACCAGTTTGGAGCAATGCAGTTCCAGGTTGGTGAAATCATCAAATGTGAAGCAGTTGAGAAGTCCAAGAAGCTTCTTTGTTCACAGGTTAAGATCGGAAGCCAGGTTAAACAGATCGTATCAGGAATCAGAAAGTACTATTCTCCTGAAGAGATGGTCGGCAAGAAGGTAATGGTTCTTGTAAACCTTAAGCCTGCTAAGCTTGCAGGAGTAATGTCAGAGGGAATGCTTCTTTGCGCAGAGGATGCAGAAGGAAATCTTGCCCTTATGACACCTGAAAAAGATATGCCATCAGGAGCAGAAATCTGCTGATAATATGATTTTCGAGCGAAGCTTTGGAATAAATGGTATCATATAAGTATACAAACAATTATGGGGAGGTTTTTCCAATGGTACGCAAAGAGGAATTGACTTACAAATCAAGGGACAGACAGACCATGCTCCATGCAGTCAGATGGATACCTGAAGATAAGCCGGTAGCTATCTTGCAGATCATTCATGGAATGCAGGAATTCATTGATCGTTATGAAGAGTTTGCGAACTTTTTGGCAGAAAAAGGCATACTTGTAATGGGGAACGATCATTTAGGACATGGCGGATCTGTTGCAGCCGGAAAGGGTACCTATGGTTTCTTTTGCAAAGACGACCCTGCAACGGTGCTTGTACGTGACGCTCACAGATTAAAGAAGATGACTCAGGAAGAGTATCCGGGAGTTCCGGTATTTATCCTTGGTCACAGCTTTGGATCTTTTGTGGCAAGAGAGTACATCACACGCTATGGCACAGGTATAAATGGTGCGATAATTCAGGGAACTGCTGCTATGCCAAGCGGAACAGTTAAGTCTTTGAGCACTTTGGTAAGTGTTTTACAGGTTATTTTTGGAACAAAGTATCGTTCTGAGATGATCAATAACATGGCATTTAAGGGATATTTAAAGAAGATCCCTGATCACAAGACAAAGTTTGACTGGCTTTCACACAATGAAGAAAGCGTTAATAAATATGTTGCTGATCCAAGATGTAACTTCGTTTTCACTCTTAACGGATTCAAGACTATGGCTGAACTTCTGACAAGAATTCAGGATGTTGACAGAATGGAAGATATCCCTAAGAACCTTCCTATTCTCATTACAGGTGGTGCTGAAGATCCTGTTGGAAGTTACGGAGAAGCATTTAGCAAACTTTACGATATTTACAAAAATAAACTTGAGATCAAAGATGTAGAGCTTAAGATTTATGACGGAATGCGTCATGAACTTCAGCAGGAGATTGGAAGAGAAAAAGTATACGAAGATCAGTATGCTTGGATTATGAGAGTGTTAAAGAGTGGCACTGCAAATTGACAGATCAAAAATAATGGTAAGGTGTGCTTACCATTCTGATTGGGATGGGGCGATGAAACTTGCATGGGATACTTTTGCAAGGTTTGACGCCCCTGATTATTCTGAAGAAGGAATAACCAATTTCAGAAATTTTGTAAATGACGATATGCTCAGAAAGATGTTTATCGCCGGGCAATATCAACTTTTTGTTGCGGTTTATAACGATAAATATCTTGGAATGATTTCTCTTAGAGAACGGAAACACATATCACTTCTTTTTGTAGACGGGGATTACCATGATTATGGCATTGGGACTGCGCTTGTAAGATATGTGTCGAAGTATGCTCTTGAAGAAGAGGGGGTGGATGAACTGACAGTCAATGCTGCACCGATTGCTGTTGGTTTTTACCACAAAAGGGGATTTAAGGATGTCGCTGAAGAAATGACGGCCGACGGCATCAGATTCACACCAATGAAGCTTTGTTTGAGGAGTTAACTTATGGGAAAAATTTTTGATTTAGAGAGTCCTTTGATGCGAGCTCTTACAAGACTCGCAGATGTTATGTGGGTAAATATCCTTACTTTGATATTTGCCATACCACTTATTTTTGAGCAGGTTCTTTTCCTTGGCCCGGCACTTGGTCCGGTTCTTTTTGATGGAGCTGAACTTGATTACAACTACTTCCTTAGCGCAGTATTATGGGCATGGATATTTGGAATTATTTGCTCAAGTATCTTAGGACCTGCATGTACTGCTATGCATTTTGTTCTTTTGAAAATCGTAAGAGATGAAGACAGTTATATTACAAAGACCTACTTCAGATCCTTCAAAGAGAACTTTAAGCAGGGAATGATCCTTCAGATCATTAAATTTGCGATAGCCGGAATCCTTGTTTTGGATTTCTTTATCCTGAATAATTTAAGTGGAATTTACAGATATGCGATCATTGCGCTGAGTGCATTCCTTTATATGGTTTCACTTTACGTATTTCCAATCCTTTCCAAGTTTGTAAATACAAATGCAGCAACCTTAAAGAATTCTTTGCTTATGGCAATACTTGCTTTCCCAAAGACAATTCTTATGACTATCATTTCTGGAATTCCGCTTGTAGTATTTTATTTCTTTGACTTAAAAGCTGTTCCGGTACTGATACTTTTGGGATTTGCCGGACCAAGTTATTTAAATGCAATGCTCTACAATGGAACATTCAAGCGCTTTGAGCCGGAAGAAGAAAGTCTTTCTGAAGAGGAAGAACTCGATGCGGCTATCAAAAAGCTTGATGAGGAAGAGCAGAACTGATTGTCTTTTTTTGATTAGAGGTGACAAATGAAGAAAGCTCTGGTAACATGCGCTACAATAGTGCTTATGTTTGCGGTTTTTATGGGGATTGTTTTTAAATCTTACAGGGAAGTGCTAAGAGATGGCATTTCCACGTATGTTAATGAGACAGTCTCTTCAGAACTTTCTTCATTGATGTACCAAAAAGATATAAATTACATAAGGATCCGTGATTATCAGGATGCCTGTACTAAGGCTCTTGCCGGCTATGATCTTGTTTCAGATAAAAATGTGATTACGAGCTGGCTTGAGCATATAGTGAATAGCACCGACAGCAACACATCTTTTATATGTGATTCTGAAGGCGCAGGGTATAATGAGCGCGGAAAAACTGTAGATTTATCTGATTATAGTTTCTTTGAGCAGGTTATCGGAGGATTTGATGTTGGAAGCTCCGGCGTGCTCGTTATCAATGAAGATACCTTTGGTGGCAGAAGCGTTGCCTTTGTAAATGGATTGAATTTATCGCAAGAAAACAAAGGGTATCTTATATCTATTCTCAATATCGAGAGTTTATCAGAAGGAATATTTGAAAAACAGGAGCTTATCGACTACGGCGCGTGGGTTGCTGTCAGAGGACATATCCTTACAGAGTATGGAGAAAGACTGCGCAATAATGATGCGGACATTGATTTTATCTGGGAGGCTTTGCCGGAAGGTTCTGATCAGAACAAATTCCAGCATGCTATAGCTCAGCGTAATCCATTTTTTGAAGAAATGCCTAACTACGGGTACATCATTACAGTACCGGCGCCTCTTTCCGGAGGTGCGCTCGTAGCTCTTATCAGCTATAGGAACATGAACAGAGCCTTAGATGAGCCTCTTCATGATTATTATGCTATGTATATTTGGGTTATGGTGCTTCTTGTACTTCTCTGCGTAAGTCTGTTTTTGGGACATCTTATAGCTACATTTTTTAGCAAAAGAAACAGAAACAAGAAGGACAGAGATACCAAGACAGGTCTTTTGACTGAAGAATCAACCGAAAGACAGATTAATTCTTATCTGGATTCCTCAGAGGGAAAATATGGCCTGATGTTCCTTATCGATATTAATGGACTAAAAGATCTGCGAATAGCAAAAGGTGAAGATAGTGTTGATGCAGTTATTGTTGGTTTTGCCAAAAAGCTATCTGAAAAATACAGGGTGTCAGATGTTGTCGGCGCATTTGACAACGGTGAGTTTGTTGTTTTTATGAAAGATATAAGTGCCGGAAAGGATATCAGAAAGCAAGTTGATTCAATGGTAATGCTCACGCATGATTTCAAGACCATGAAGGGAAATGAAGATGGAGTAGTTTACTTGAGTGTTGGCGGAGCTGTGGCTCCTAAAGATGGTAAAAAATACTCTAATCTTCTCGCTGCATCAAAAGCGGCTTTAACAGAGTCGAAAGCTCGTGGAGCAGGTCAGGTAGTCTTTTATCACGAATAGGCAATGGTCAAATTGCATATAGAATTTTTAGATTCTTCGTCAATATTTCAGAATTGTGGAAAAGTCGCCTGATTGCTAGTCAGTTTTGCTAATGAATTGTAAAATATTTGTGAAATAAGTGAATAGTAAATAAACACCTCCGCCGCTATACTTGTTTATAGCATTAAGCTATTGATGAATTAGGAGGAATATAAGGTATGGCAAGTTTATCACTTGAGCATGTAACTAAAGTATATCCTAATGGTTTTGAGGCTGTTAAAGACTTCAACCTTGAGATTCAGGATAAAGAATTTATTATTTTCGTAGGACCTTCAGGATGCGGAAAGTCAACAACACTTCGTATGATCGCTGGACTTGAAGATATCTCTTCAGGAACACTTAAGATCGGTGACAGAGTTGTTAACGACGTTGAGCCTAAGGACAGAGATATTGCGATGGTATTCCAGAACTACGCTCTGTATCCTCACATGACAGTATATGATAACATGGCATTTGGACTTAAGCTTAGAAAAGTTCCAAAGGCTGATATTGATAAGATGGTTAGAGAAGCTGCTAAGATCCTTGACCTTGAGAAGCTCCTTGATCGTAAGCCAAAGGCTCTTTCAGGTGGACAGAGACAGCGTGTTGCTATGGGACGTGCTATCGTTCGTAACCCTAAGGTATTCCTTATGGACGAACCTCTTTCAAACCTTGATGCAAAGCTCCGTGTACAGATGAGAACAGAGATCGCTAAGCTTCACCAGAGACTTGGCACAACAATCATCTACGTTACACATGACCAGACAGAGGCTATGACTCTTGGTACAAGAATCGTAGTTATGAAGGACGGTGTTGTTCAGCAGGTTGATACACCTCAGAACCTCTATGATAAGCCAGGCAACCTCTTCGTTGCTGGATTCATGGGATCACCTCAGATGAACTTCCTTGATGCAGAAGTTGAAGTACAGGGCGACAAGGCTTGCCTCAAGATCGCTGGCCAGTCAATCGAACTTCCACCTGCAAAGGCTAAGAAGGTTATCGAGGGAGGCTACGCTGGAAAGACTGTTACATTCGGTATCCGTCCAGAAGATGTTGACGATTCAGAGATGGTTGTTAACACATCAAAGGCTGTATTTGAGTCAACAATCAACGTATACGAGCTTCTTGGTGCAGAAGTTTATCTGTACTTTGATCTTGATAAGTTCCCTATCACAGCTAGAGTTGATTCTCGTACAACAGCTAGACCTGGCGATAAGGTTAAGTTTGCATTCGATGTTGAGAAGATCCACATCTTCGACAAAGAGACAGAGAAGACAATCACAAACTAATATTAAAAATGGGAAGGCTATCGCGCGAGCGATAGCCTTTTTTTCATGCATTATGTTATACTTATGTTATATTGCAAGGAGGTAGACAGATGATTTCTGCGCAGACTATCAAGGGAAGTATAGATGAGTTAGGAGCAATTACAAAAGTTGAGCTTTGTGTTATGGACTTAAATGGTGATATTGTAGCTTCTACCACTGAACGGGATATACTTGATATTTCAATAATTACAAGTTTTGCACAATCTCCGGTTGATTCACAGGTTATTGGAGATGTTCATCTGTTTAAGATACTTGATGAAGGTGAGCCGGCTTACGTTCTTTTAGCAAAAGGTGACAGTGAGCACGCATATATGGTTGGTAAGATTGGAGTTAGTCAGCTTCAGAATCTTATCGTAGCCTATAAGGAGAGGTACGACAGAAATAACTTCTTCCAGAATCTGCTCCTTGATAATATGCTTCTTATTGATGTATATAACAGAGCACGCAAACTTAAGGTAGAAGTTAATGTACCAAGAGTTATCATTTTGGTCGAGGTTAAGCATTCCAATGATAATACTGCACAGGAACTTCTCGGAAGCATGTATGCACCACATACAGGTGATTATGTAACTGCTGTCGATGAGAACAGCGTTATATTGATAAAGTCTCTTGCTAAGTCTCAGACATATGAAGAGGTTCAAAAGATTGCCACAACAATTGTGGACATGATGAACACTGAGGCTATGCTCGATGTAAGGGTATCCTACGGAACTATAGTGGATGAACTTAAGGATTTGAGTAAGTCATACAAAGAGGCCAAGATGGCTCTTGAAGTTGGAAGAATATTCTATGCTGAAAAGAGAGTAAACGCCTATAACACTTTGGGCATTGGAAGACTTATCTATCAGCTTCCTGAGAGTCTTTGCCGAATTTTCATCGATGAGATTTTTGGTGGAAAAGAAGTTCCGGATGATCTTGATGAAGAGACTTTAAATACAATCAATAAATTCTTTGAGAACAATCTTAATGTCTCTGAGACTTCAAGACAGCTTTTTGTTCATAGAAATACACTTGTCTATAGAATTGAAAAACTGGAAAAGAGCTCTGGACTTGATGTTAGAAAATTTGATGATGCACTTACATTTAAGATTGCTCTTATGGTAATAGGATATATGAAATACCTGGAAAACAGGTAAAAAAGAAGCGGTTCTGTGAAGGACGCATGCACGTTGACTTCAGGCAGAATAAGGCAACCTTACAACACATGGAAGGTTCTACTTAGTGCTGCTTCGTTCCCGACCTGACACGGTTCGTAGATTTCCATTGCATAAGACCCGATTCTGCACAAAAGGACTGCTACATGCACCCTTCACAAAACCGCTTTATTACTATACTTTGTTTTTTGTATATTGTCAATTTTGATCTATTAAATCTTGAAGACTATAGCTGTTGATGTAGTCATTTACTACCTTATCGAGCCCGGCCCAAAAAGGAAGAGTTGAACAGGAATCCGATAATGGACAAGGATTTCCTTCACTACCGGAAACACATTCGATAGGAGTAAGGCTTCCCTCAACAGTTCGAAGGATATCGCCAATATTACAATCTTTAGGTTCTCTTGCCAGGCGGTACCCACCATTGTTTCCACGCATACTAAGTAAAAAACCTGCCTTGTTAAGACCAGAAACAATCTGTTCAAGATATTTAACTGTGATATTCTGGCGATTCGATATATCTTTAAGTGAAATGAATTCCCCATTGTCGTGAAGAGCAATATCCATCATGACTTTGAGGGCATAACGACCTTTGGTGGAAATTTTCATTTATATGACCTCTGAAACAATATATAATAATCATGTGAAAATATGACATGTATATCATATAATAACAAAAAAAGAAATCAATTACTACTATGAAATTACAAGCAAAATCAAGAGTTATAAACGAAGAACAAGAAGATAATAAGTATATGAAAGCTGCAATAGCGCAGGCTAAAAAGGCATATAAACTTGGGGAGGTGCCGATAGGATGCGTTATTGTTTATGAAGGAAGGATTATAGGAAGGGGATACAACAGGCGTAATACAGACAAGACTCCGCTTGCTCATGCAGAGATAACAGCTATAAAAAAGGCAGTTAAAGTCATGAAGGATTGGAGACTTGAGGAGTGTAAGCTCTATGTTACTTTGGAGCCTTGCCAGATGTGTGCGGGAGCAATTGTACAGGCGAGGATACCGGAGGTCATTATGGCTGCAGAAAATCCGAAAGCTGGTTGCGCAGGTTCTGTAATGGATATTCTGAATAATCCGGATTTTAATCATCAGGTTACAGTGAAAAAGGGAGTTTTGAAGGAGGAGTGTAGCAAACTATTAAAAGATTTTTTTGTTGAACTTCGTGCAAGAAATAAGGCATTGAAGGAGCAGAAAGGAAATCTCTAGTGAGAACAAGGATTTTTACTAGCTTAATTGTTCTTGGGATGCTGATAGCATGTGCAGCCTGTGGAGCAAAAGAAAATGACTACACCAAAAACCCGGTTACTATTACATACTTAACAATTGGTGAAAAGCCATCTAACGGAAGGACTGAGGAAGTAATAAAAGAACTGAATTCAATTCTTGAAAAAGAAGTGAATGCAAGGCTTGATATCTATTACATTCCTTGGAAAGACTATCTGGAAAATTATAATATTGCGTTGGATTCAGGAGATGTTGATCTGGATTTGGTCGGTACCGGAAGCGACTGGCTGGATGCCTGGCCGAATACGATAAAAGGCAACTTTTTACCTCTTTCAAAAGATATGTTGCAAGAGTACTGTCCACAAACATATTCCAACATAAAAAAAGAAGAATGGGAAAAATGTTCATACAACGGAAGTATTTATATGATTCCGGAGAATGAATATACCCAGTGGATAAATCACGGATTTATATACAGGAAAGATCTAGCCAGAGAGGCTGGGCTTGACAGGGTTAAATCATGGTCAGATCTGGATAAGTATCTTAAATATGTGAAAAAAGCTCATCCTGATATGTTGCCTTGGGATGCGGATGGTAAGACAGTGATACATACTTTGGGCTACCTTATGTCCGTAAGGAAGTATGCGCCTATTTATGAACTGAGCACATACGGAATCTGGGGAGCCTATACCGATGATCTGAAAACCATAGTTTCTCCTTATTATACAGGTGATGAGTTTTTGGAATATGCAAAACTCATGAAGGATTGGGATGAAAGTGGTATATGGAGAGATGACTTTAGATTTACCGGGGATAACACAGAAGAGTTTTTCTCTGGATATACGAGTGTTGTTCAGCACCATACACAGAAGTATTACTCAGAAATAAAGCCTACAATGGATGTAATGATCCCTGACGCAGAAACGGATTTTTTCTGGTTTGGTGAAGAAAACAGCAATTTGATGAGAAACAGTATTCTCCACGGAGCAATGGCTGTTTACAGCGGATCTAAAAATCCTGAAAAAGCGCTTATGGTATATGACCTTCTAAGAAATGATCCAAGATGCTACAGATTGATCAATTATGGAATAGAGGGTGTCCAATACGAGGTCAATAAAAACGGATTATTGGAAAAGCCCAGCGGATATAATGCTGATAGAGATGAGATTGTCACGAATTTCTGGTGGGGAAGAAGGGATGCCCTTGAAATCCAGGATTCCTCATACAATTGGAATGAATATTATGATCTGATTGATACATATGATAGAAATGCCTATTCGTACCCGTGGGATAGCGTTCCTTTTTCAACAGAGGATATCAATAAAGAGATAAAATCCATAGTAGAAGTGTTCGACAAATACCTTCCGGCGATAACTTATGGTCAGTATGATGTGACACCTGAAGAAGAGGTGACGATTTTCAGACAAGAGCTAAAAGAGGCTGGAATCGAGGAAGTTACTGCAAAGCTTCAGCGAGTTTTGGATTCATATTAAAAAATATCCTACCAAGTAGTGTTTATCTATGGTAGAATAGCGCTTATAAAATTGTATACATGTATAGCGGTTAAAAAGGGTAGGAGGAAAACAATGGTAACAACATACGAAAATGGATGTTTTTTACTAAATGGAACCACACTTGTTTTAGATGATAATGATGCATCTGCAAAGCTTTCTGCAGAAGGTTTTGACGGTGTAACTAAAGAGCAGGCAAAAGAAAATACGATATGTTACGGTATTCTGAAAGCGCATAATACATCCGATAGCATGGATAAGCTTTGCGTTAAATTCGACAAGCTTACTTCACATGACATCACTTATGTTGGAATCATTCAGACTGCAAGAGCTTCAGGACTTACCAAGTTCCCTATTCCTTACGTTCTTACAAATTGCCACAATTCTCTTTGTGCTGTAGGCGGAACAATAAACGAAGATGACCACATGTTTGGACTTACAGCAGCACAGAAGTATGGCGGAATATATGTACCACCTCATCAGGCAGTAATTCACCAGTTTGCAAGAGAGATGCTGGCATCAGGCGGAAGCATGATCCTTGGCTCAGACTCCCATACCAGATATGGAGCTCTTGGAACAATGGCTATCGGTGAGGGCGGACCTGAACTTGTAAAACAGCTTCTTGGACAGACATACGATGTAGATATGCCTGGAGTTGTAGCTATTTACCTTGAAGGTGAGCCTAAGAAGGGGGTTGGACCTCAGGACGTAGCGCTGGCTATTATTGGAAAAGTATTCGGCGATGGATATGTAAAGAATAAAGTAATGGAGTTTGTTGGACCTGGTGTTAAGAACCTTAGCGCTGATTTCAGAATTGGCGTAGATGTAATGACAACAGAAACAACATGCCTTTCATCTATATGGCAGACCGATGATGAGATAAAGGACTTCTATGATATCCACGGAAGAGCAGCTGATTATAAAGAATTAAAACCTGGAAAAGTTGCCTACTATGATGGCCTGGTAAAGGTTGATCTTGGCTCTATCAATCCTATGATCGCTATGCCATTCCACCCAAGTAACGTTTATGAGATTGATGAGGTGAACAGAAACGCAGCTGATATCCTTGCTGATGTAGAGAAAAAAGCAAAGGTAAGCTTTGGTGATAAGGTTGAGTTCTCTCTCATGAATAAGCTTAAAGATGGCAAGTTCATGGTTGACCAGGGAATAATTGCAGGTTGTGCAGGTGGCGGATTTGAAAATATCTGTGCGGCAGCAGATATCCTCAAGGGCAAATTCATAGGAAACGACAGATTTACACTTAGCGTTTATCCTGCATCAACACCGATTTATATGGAAATAGTTAAAAACGGTGCGGCTGCAACTATTATGGAGTCAGGTGCTATATTAAAGACAGCATTCTGCGGACCTTGCTTTGGCGCAGGCGATACTCCTGCCAATAATGCATTCAGCATCAGACATTCAACCAGAAACTTCCCTAACAGAGAAGGTTCCAAGGTTCAGAGCGGACAGATTGCTTCCGTTGCTCTTATGGATGCCAGATCAATTGCTGCAACAGCTGCAAACAAGGGCGTTCTTACACCTGCTACAGAATTTGTGGGTGACTTTAATAAATATAAATATCATTTTGACAGTGCTATCTACAAAAACAGAGTATTTGATTCTCATGGTGTTGCAGATGACAGTGTGGAGCTTCAGCTTGGACCTAACATCAAGGATTGGCCAAGTATGGTTGCCCTTACAGACAATCTCCTTTTGAAGGTTGTATCTGAGATCCATGATCCTGTTACAACTACTGATGAACTTATTCCATCAGGCGAGACATCATCTTATCGTTCAAATCCTCTTGGACTTGCTGAGTTTACACTTTCAAGAAAAGATCCTGCTTATGTGGGTCTTGCTAAGGAAGTATACGCTCAGGAGATAAAGAGACGTGAAAATGTTCCTATGGAAGAGCTTGATCAGGAGCTTGCAGAGGCAGTAAAGACCATAAAGGCTCAGTTCTCTGATGTTAATAATTCCAACACCGGAATTGGTTCAACAATATTTGCAGTAAAACCCGGTGACGGATCAGCCAGAGAGCAGGCTGCTTCTTGCCAGAAGGTACTTGGAGGCTGGGCTAACATTGCCAATGAATACGCTACAAAGCGTTATCGTTCAAACCTTATCAACTGGGGAATGTTACCATTTATAATTGACGAGGGAGAGCTTCCGTTTAAAAATAAAGATTATATTTTTATACCTGGAATCAGAGATGCCGTATATAATAAGAGTGAAGAAATTAAAGCATATGCTGTTTCTGAAAACGGACTTAAAGAGTTTTCATTGAGACTGGGGAATTTGACTGATGATGAGAGGCAGATTATTCTTGATGGATGCTTGATAAATTATAACAGGGTAAAATAATGTTTCTTATTATGAGAGGGAAAAAGAAAACACTGGCAGCAGTCGTTGCTACTGCTGTTATAGGAAGCGCCGCAGGCTGCGGCGCTTCTTCTAGTGATAGTACAATAGAAGTAAGTGAAAAAAAGACAGCCAGTTTTGACTATGAGGCGCCTGTCCAGACGCCCAATATCCTGGTGGATCAGAAAGGTTTTTTACCTGATTCTGATAAAGTTGCAGTATTTAGGGGAAAAGAAATACCGACAACATTTACTGTGAATCGGATCGAGGATGGTACACCGGCTTTCGAGGGCGTTATCCTAAAAGAAACCTATGACGAGGAGCTTGGAGAATCCTATGCTCTTGGGTATTTTACGGATCTTGTGGAAGAAGGAAGTTACTACATTTGCGCAGATTACCTTGGAGAATCCTATTCTTTTTCTATTGCTGAGACCACAGTCTCGGACACTTTCGATGAAGCCTGCAAAAAATTCTATTACAACAGGTGCGGAATAGCGCTTTCTGAAAATTATGCAGGTGAAAGTGGCCACAGTGCCTGCCACACAAACGCAGCCAAACTTCAGGAGGATGAGAGCATCCAGATCGACGTCACAGGCGGATGGCACATGGATGAGCAGGCAGACAGGGACACTAATGTTGGAAGCAAGATTGCTGAGAATTTTCTTTTAGCATATGAAATGGATGAGGAAGCCTTTACAGATGAACTGGGAATCCCTGAGAGTGGCAATGGTATTCCTGATATTTTGGATGAAGTCAGATATGAAGTGGAATGGCTTATCAAAATGCAGGATGATAAGACAGGGGGAGAGCATGGGGCAGCCCTTACAGACAGCAGCAAGGGCGGAGATGTCATAAATTATCCGGTTGTTGTTACCCCGGTTTCAATGGAGGCAACCATCAATTTTGCAGCTACTTTGGCAAGATTTAGTTATTTTTATCAGCAGTACGACGCAGAATTTGCAACAACCTGCCTGAGGGCAGCAGATAAAGCCTGGAACTGCTATAGGGTGAATCAGAACATAACTGATGACCCGCTGGCCTTTAAGGCAGCTACTCAGCTCTATAGGGCAACAGGCAGTGATGCCTATAAAGATGTGATCAACGCATTTTTTACAAAGTCAGATTTTGATGAACTCTTTAACAGTAATGAAGATGTTTTTATCGGATCGGTGACTTACCTTTCCACAAGCCAGGCCGTTGATGTTGATCAGTGCGGTAAGCTCATGAAATGCCTTATGAAAAGGTCTGGTAAAATTGCTGATGAGTCATCAGAGAGTACATATCTTGTGTCTGACCTTGAGTCGGAAGAAGGATTTCTGAATCTTTTATACGACATGAGATGCCTTACCATTACAGATCACATCATATATAATCATGAATACACAACGATCATAGAGAACCATCTTCATTATCTTATGGGAATGAATCCGGATGCTATGAATTATGTTACGGATTCAACCGAGAGGACCTATCAGGATGAAGCCGGAAAATCCGGAATCTTAAATGACCCGAGAAACGATGCTCTGCTTATATTTATGCTAAGCGTTTTAAAGTAACCACTTTTTACTATCTAAATGACAACCTTTTAATTTGCATGGCACTTTCTTAGGTGTTAATATGGATGAGTCATGAATAAAAATATTAATGGATTAAACATAAATTACATAGATGAAGGGCAGGGACCATTACTTGTGATGCTCCATGGTTGGGGATCTAACATAGATCTTTTCGCCGGAGTCATAGCTTTTGCCAAGAGCAAATATCACGTAGTAGCAATGGATATGCCCGGATTTGGAAAGAGCGACGAGCCGGCAGAGCCCATGAACGTTGATGCATTCGTGGATTTTGTTCTAGCATTTATCAAAAAGCTCTATCCGGAGGAAAAAGAGGTAATATTCCTCGGACATTCAATGGGTGGCAGGATCATAATAAAGCTTGCGTCCGGAATCCATGATGGAAGGATTAAGGCTGATTTTTCAATTCCAAAGGTGATCCTTACTGATTCGGCAGGAATTATTCCTGAAAAAACCGAGGCGCAAAAGAAACGCACAAAGAGATATCACTTTTATAAGAACCTCATAGAAAAAAGCGGAATTCTAAAGATCGATCCTGATGCTCTTAACAAACTTCAGAAGAAATTTGGAAGTGCCGACTATGCTGCAGCTTCACCTGTTATGAGAAAGAGTCTTGTTATGGCAGTTAATGAGGACCTGGTTCCTTACATGCCATCAGTAACTCAGCCGGCTCTTTTGATATGGGGCGATAAAGATACAGCGACACCGCTTTCTGACGGACAGCGAATGGAAAAGCTCATGCCGGAGGCAGGACTTGCTGTGATAAATGGCGCAGGACACTACTCATTCCTTGATAATCCGTATCTTTACAACAGGATTCTTGGAAGCTTTTTAGGCATTGATTAAGAGGTAAAGCATGTTTTTGATGATAGGAAATATAATAATACTATTACTTGTTCTTGTGATGGCAGTGCTGGGACTTAGGTATTACACTCATATGCTCCAGCTATCAAGCTATCAGTTTCAGGGATATTTCAGATTCTTAAGGTCCATCCCACGAAATCTTGTGGCGCACGGAGCATTTCTTCTGACTGTTATTTGCACACTTATAGCAGATGCAAACGGAATAAGAGTACTGCTTTTATCATTTGTGGTAATGATGGCGCTCTATGTATTTCTTCTTATTTCGTATCTTCCCAAGCCTGCCAAAAAGAAATTTGTTGTTACTGACAGAGTAAAAAGACTATTCATCACTTATGTGGTCATTGCGTTAATTTTCCTTGTGGTTGGGGCTTTAATATCAGGAATTCCAGCAATTTCAGCGGTTCTTTTCATGGCTCTTTTGCCGCTTGTTCCTGCACTTGCCAATCTTATAAATAAGCCAATAGAGAACAGAATAAATCAGTACTTTATTGACGATGCAAAGAGAATGCTTAGAGAACATGAGAATCTTCGCATTATAGGTATTACAGGAAGTTTTGGTAAGACAAGTGTTAAGTACTATCTTACGACACTTTTATCAGAAGGCTTTAGCGTTCTTATGACTCCTGAAAGCTACAACACTCCAATGGGAATTGTAAGGACTATAAGAGAGCATTTAAAGCCAACTCACGAGATTTTTGTGTGTGAAATGGGTGCTCGTCACCTTCATGACATAAAAGAGATAACTGATATCGTTCATCCTGATGACGGAATAGTTACATCTATTGGATATCAGCATCTTGAGACTTTCCACAGCCTTGAGAATATCATAAGCACTAAATATGAGCTGCTTGATGCGGTGGATGAAAAAGAAAAAGCCGAAGGCAAAAAAGAAGGTAAACACCTTAAGTTTGTTAACGGAGACAATGAGATAATCCGTGCCAATATGAAATATAAAGATGCCATCACTTATGGACTTAACGATGGCAACGATTACCAGGCAAAAGATATCAGGGTTAACAGCCAGGGAACAACCTTTACTGTTACTTCTCCAAGTGGAGAGACATCAGAATATACGACAAAACTTGTAGGAAGACATAATGTTGAGAATATAGTTGGTGCAATTGCTGCGGCCAACAGTCTTGGAATCTCAATGTCCAAGCTTAAGATCGCTGTAAGGCGTCTTCAGAGCGTTCCTCACAGACTTGAGCTCAATAAGCACGGTAATGTATCCATACTTGATGATGCTTACAACTCCAATCCAAACGGAGCAAAGGTAGCTCTTGAAACACTTTCTCTTTTTAAGGACCAGGTTAAGATCCTTGTTACTCCGGGAATGGTTGAGCTTGGTGAAAAAGAGGATGAGTACAACAAAGAATTTGGAAGGCAGGCTGCTGAGGTTTGCGACTACATAATTCTTGTTGGAGAAAAGAACAGTGCTTCAATAAAGGCAGGAGCTCTGGAAAAGGGCTTTGATCCTGAGAGATTGTTTGTAAAGAATACTCTAAGCGAAGCTACAGCTCTTATGTATGAGATAGATGCAGGAAGAGAAAAAGTTATTTTGCTTGAAAATGATCTTCCGGATAATTATAAATAAATGATAACAGTTTTAGGAAAGAAGGCAGTTTATGAAGCTTAAAGTTGCAGTTTTATTTGGTGGAAAAAGTACTGAGCATGAAATTTCAATAATTTCAGCAATTCAGGCTATAGGCAGTATCAACAAGGAAAAATATGACATTATCCCTGTTTATATGACAAAGAATAATGATTATTATGTTGGAGAATATGTGGACAAGATAGAGGAATATACACATATTCCTGAACTTTTGAAAAAGAGTACTCAGGTTATCTGGGTTAAAGAAGGTGACAAGGTATCTCTTATGAGATATCCAATGAAGAAATTCGGAAATAATGTTATTTCTCAGGTCGACGTTGCATTCCCTATCGTTCATGGAACAAACGTAGAAGATGGTACTTTACAGGGCTATCTTGCTACTCTTGGTCTTCCTGTTGTTGGATGTGATGTTCTTTCATCAGCAGTTGGTATGAACAAGTATGTTATGAAGACAGTTTTAAAGGATAACGGAATCCCTGTTCTTGACTGCAAGTGCTATACATGGAAGGACTACGAGGACGTTAACGGACTTGTTGAAAAAATAGAAAAGCAGTTTGATTATCCTGTAATTATCAAGCCATTAAATCTTGGCTCAAGTATCGGTATAAAGAAGGCATCTAACAGAGAGGGCTTATTAGAAGCTCTTGATCTTGGATTTGAATTTTCCAAGAAAATCCTTGTTGAGCCTGCAATTACTCAGCTTAAGGAGATTAATTGCTCAGTTCTTGGTGACTATGAGTCAGCACAGGCTTCAGAGTGTGAGGAACCTATCAACTCTGATGATATCCTTAGCTTTGAAGATAAGTACATCGGCGGAGCAAAGGGCTCAGCTAAGGGCGGCGCAAAGACCGGCGGTTCAAAGGGAATGGCATCTCTTAAGAGAAAAATCCCTGCTGACATCACATCTGAGATGAGAGATCAGATCAGAAAAATGGCTGTTGACGCATTTATTTGCCTTGGATGCTCAGGAGTTTCAAGAATTGACTTTATGATCGACATGGCAACAAATAAAGTATATTTAAATGAGATCAATACAATTCCGGGATCACTTTCATTCTATCTTTGGGAGCCTCTTGGAGTTAAATATGAACAGCTTTTAGACAGCATGATACAGCTGGCTCTTAAAGCAGACAGAGAAAACCATAAGGTTGTATATTCATTTGAGACAAACGTCCTTGAAGGCGTTCACCTTGGTGGCGGAACAAAAGGAAGTAAGATGTAATTAATTAAAATGGCGAGTGCAGTTTAGCACTCGCCATTTTTTCAAGAATTTACGTTCTTGAGATATGTTTCTTCAACGATCTTTTTAACATACTGATCGATATTTTTCTGATCTTCCTTGGAAAGCTCACTCATAACAACAGGCTTGCAGTACTCGATAGTCACATGAGTGCTCTTTATCAGTGGAAAATGCTTTTCCAAAATATCTTCCGTGTGGGTAACTACTACAGGAACGATGGGGCAATCAGTTCTTTGAGCTATCTTAAAGCTTCCTTTGTGGAATTCGCCAAGTGGCTGATCTGTCTTGTTTCTGGTACCTTCAGGATAGATAAAGATTGAGATGCCGTTCTTAACTTTTTCGATGGCTGAAAGGATCATCTCAAGACCCTTTTTAAGGTCCTTCCTGTCAAGGAAGAGGCAGTCCATATAGATCATCCAAATGTTAAGGAGCGGAACCTTAAGGATTTCCTTTTTAGCAATGAATCCCGTTGGATTAGGAACTCTTGGATAACACAGAACTATATCAAAAATGCTTCTGTGGTTTCCAACATAAAGAACAGCCTTGTCTTTTGGAATATTTTCCTCACCGATGACAGTTCTTTTGACACCGGAGATAAAAATAACTACATTGAAAGCCCAGCTGACGATAGCAAGTGAAGCAGTCTTTTTAGCCCATGGATTGAACTTTCCGACGATCCAGAGGATTCCCTGAATAGGGAGACTGACTATTAAAAATACCGCTACAAATATAACTGCGAGAACTAAACGTATCATTATAAAATTATTTACCTTTCTTTTGTACTTAATAAATCCACCATCTATTTTCTCACGGCTCATAAAAAATAGAAAGAGGATTTTTAACTTGAAAACCATATGTCCGGTAGTGCATTATATAGCATAAGGACAAATTCATATTCAAGGGGATGCAAATGTTACTGATTAAAAATGGACAACTGATGGATCCGGCTTCAGGATTGTGCGGGCTTTGCGACGTGCTTGTTGATGGAGACAGGATCGCTAAGATTGGAATGTGCGGAAGCCTCGATGACATGGCTACTGAGAGCATGCTGCTAAGAGAGGATGAAGCAGGAAATAGACTGACAGATGCGCAGTCAGAAGATACCCTGGTATCAATTGATGCCGCAGGATGCATAGTTGCACCTGGACTTGTGGATGGTCATGTTCATTTCAGAGACCCTGGTTTTACTTATAAAGAGGACATCGAAAGCGGGGCAAAAGCTGCTGCAAAGGGCGGATTTACAAGCGTTGTCATGATGGGAAATACAGACCCGCATATGGACAATACAGATACTATCAAAGATGTGCTGGAAAGAGGCGCCAAAACCGGAATTAACGTCTACACCTGCGGTAATGTGACTAAAAACATGGCAGGAAAAGAACTTGTGAATATGGATGAACTTATAGGCGCAGGAGCAGTTCTTTTCACTGATGATGGGAAGCCGATAGTTGATGAAGAACTTATGGAAAGAGCCTGCAAAGAAGCGGCAAGAGTCGGAAAAGTCATAAGTCTTCATGAGGAAGATCCTTCATTTATAACAGACAATGGCATAAACGCAGGAGATGTGGCTGAGAAGCTCGGATTAGCGGGATCCCCAAGAGAAGCAGAGATCTCCATGGTGAAAAGAGATATCGACATAGCAAGGAAAACAGGCGCAAGCATCACTGTTCAGCATATAAGCGCTGCGGAATCGGTTGAACTTATCAGAAATGCCAAAAAGGAAGGAATCAGGATTCATGCAGAAGCAACACCCCATCATTTTACATTGACTGAGGATGCGGTGCTGAAATACGGAGCTCTTGCAAAAATGAATCCTCCGCTCAGGCTTGAAAGTGACAGACAGGCCATCATAGAGGGCTTAAAAGATGGAACTATAGAAATGATCGCAACAGATCATGCTCCTCATGCAAGAGAGGAAAAAGCAAAAGATTTAAAGGCTGCTCCAAGCGGAATAACGGGACTTGAGACATCGCTTGCACTTGGTATAAGAGAGTTGGTTAACAAGGGATACCTTAGTCTGATGGAGCTTTTGAAAGCAATGACTATCAATCCTTCCAGGATATATGGGATTGATGCGGGGGCTATAAGAGAAGGCGGCTGGGCAGATCTTGTTATTTTTGCCCCGGGTGAAGAGTGGAGCTTTGTTCAGAGCGCTTCGAAATCGTCAAATACTCCCTTCCTTGGTGAGAGATTACCGGGAAAGATTATTTATACAATATGCAGAGGAAAGGTTGTGTACAAAGCATGACAAAGAAAATGAAAAAAGAAGCAAAAGTACTAAGCCAAAAGTTGCTTGCAGATGGCATTTTTGATCTGTGGCTTGAGACAGAAATAGCAAAGGATACTTGTCCCGGGCAGTTTGTTGGTGTGTACACAGTAAATAAGGCAGCTCTTTTGCCCAGACCTATCAGCGTATGCGAGGTAAACAAGGAAAAGACTGCTATCAGACTGGTTTACAGAGTAGTTGGAACCGGAACAGCTGAATTTGCATTGTATCAGCCGGGGGATTACATGATGATCCTTGGACCTCTTGGTAACGGCTTTCCTCTTGAAAAGGCAGAGGGAAAAAGAGTTGTTTTGATGGGAGGCGGAATTGGAGTTCCACCACTTCTTGAAACAGCTAAGAGACTTGGAGAAGGCACAGATGTAATAACAGTAATGGGATATAGAAATTCCGAAACATTCCTTTCAGACGAATTTGAGAAATACAGCAGACTTTACATTGCTTCTGACGACGGAAGCGTAGGAACCAAGGGCAATGTAATTGATGCGTTAAAAGAAAACAAGATAGACTGCGATGTTATTTTTGCCTGCGGACCAATGCCAATGCTCAGGGGAATCAAGGCTTATGCACAGGAGAATGGGATCAAGGCGTATCTTTCACTTGAGGAGAAAATGGCCTGTGGCGTAGGTGCCTGCCTTGGCTGCATCTGCAAGACCAAAAAAGTAGATGATCATTCTCATGTGAAAAATGCCAGGATCTGTACAGACGGACCTGTGTTTGATGCAGATGATCTTGATATGTAAGAAACTATTTGAGGATTGTGAGAGTAGATATGAATACAAAAGTTAAGATAGCAGGAGTAGAATTTAATAACCCGGTAATGACAGCGTCAGGAACTTTCGGATCCGGAATGGAATACGCGGAGTTTGTGGATCTGAATAAGCTCGGAGCTGTAGTTACTAAAGGCGTTGCCAATGTTCCGTGGGAGGGAAATCCCACGCCCAGAGTTGTAGAAGTATACGGTGGAATGCTAAATGCCATAGGCCTCCAAAATCCTGGAGTGGACGTGTTTATAGACAGAGACCTTGAGTTTTTGAAAAAATATGACACAAAAGTAATCGTAAATGTCTGCGGAAAGTCTGTAGAAGATTACCTTGAAGTGGTTGAGAGACTCTCTGATGAAGAAAGAGTTGATATGCTTGAGATAAATGTCTCATGTCCTAATGTAAAAGAGGGCGCCATTGCCTTTGGTCAGAAGAAAGAAGCTCTTTTTGATATAACAAGCAGGATAAAAAAAGTATCCAAAAAACCCATTATCATGAAGCTCAGCCCAAATGTCACAAGCATTGCAGAGATGGCAAAAGCAGCTGAGGCAGCAGGAGCTGATGCGATTTCTCTGATAAATACCATAACAGGCATGAAGATTGATATTTATAAAAGAAAATTCGCCCTTGCCAATAAGACCGGCGGACTCTCAGGTCCTGCGATCAAACCTGTTGCCGTGAGAATGGTTTACGAGGCTTCAAGAGCAGTAAATATCCCTGTTATAGGAATGGGTGGAATAGCAAGTGCAGAGGATGCCATAGAGTTTATTATGGCAGGAGCAACTGCAGTAGCTGTCGGAGCCATGAATTTCCATGATCCATATCTTACAGGGAAAGTTGTAGATGGAATTGAAGAGTATATGAGAAACTACAATGTGGATGATATAAACAGTATCAGAGGCATAGTTGAATAACCGACATAAGAAAAGGAAGAGCCGTTGTAGCTCTTCCTTTTCGATTACTAGCAACTCTTAGTCCTTACTCACTGTCTGTTTTTCCGGTGAGTTCATCGAACCCTTTCATTACAGCTGCATAGGTCTGCTTTGAAATTTCCGGAAGCTCTCCGCCCCAGGTCTTTTCAGCCTGTGCATAGCCCTTCTCGAAAGCATCTCTCATCTTTTCGAGCTTATCAGGGTCGTCGCCAGCCAGCGTCTTGGCAAAATCAAGGATTCTTTCTGAGGTCTTATTTACACCCCAGTAGCCATCCTCGGCGATATCTGCCTGCGCCTGTGCCTTTGTCGCTGCGTCTACAGTGAAATCTCCTTTTGCAAGGAATTTCCACATAGAATCCTCGTCATTTTCAGAATTAGCTATGCCATAGGTTTTGGCCTGCTTGCCCATCATCTTGTGGACAATGTCCAAAAGCTGTTGCTTACGCATTTCTACGTCAGCCTGCATCTGCTTAATGATCTGGGTTCTGTCCGTATTTTTTGAAGATACTTGTGAGGTCTTATCGCTTCCCTCATCTGACTTCTCATATACGGCAGCGGCTTCAGCTTTCACCTTAACTTCATCGTCTTTTTTCTTTTCTTCTACAGAAGAAGGATTGACAGAAGAAGCATAGGTGGTTGCGATGTTGTTAGTAACCTCGGTAACTCCGTTTACGCCCATATAGAACTCCTTTTCCGCGTAGGTCCCTAAAAACCGCGCTGAAACGAAACTATAGTTTACCTAATCTTCTTATCGGCTGATTTTTTAAAAACTTTAGCGTTTTTTTTAATTTTTTTTCTTGAGTTTATGTATAATGAGTGAGAAGATTTTAGAAAAGTAGAATTGGAGCGGATTTTAATGAAAATAACTCGCAAAGCGTATGCAAAAATCAACCTTGGACTTGATGTCACAGGTAAAAGAGCTGATGGTTACCACATTGTTCGCATGATAATGCAGAACGTGGATTTATTCGATACATTGGATTTTGAAGACAACGAGACAGGTGAAATAGTTTTGACGGCTTCTTCACCAAAGATTCCTACAGATGACAGCAATCTCATCTGCAAAGTTGCCAAGCAGCTTCAGGATAAATTTAATGTAAAAAAAGGTGCGAATATTAATCTTGTAAAAAGAATTCCCGTTGCTGCCGGAATGGCTGGCGGAAGTACAGATGGCGCAGCTGCATATATCGCACTCAATGAGCTCTGGAACCTGGGCCTTAGTAAGGATGAGCTGTGTAAACTTGCAGTAAATCTTGGAGCAGATATACCTTATTGCATTATGGGCGGAACTATGCTGGCTGAAGGCATAGGCGAGGAGCTGACTAAGGTTTCTGACCTGCCGCATTGCTACATAGTAATTGCAAAGCCTGCAATTGATGTTTCAACAGGCTGGGTATATAAAGAACTGGATAGTAAAGAAATCGTGGATCACCCTGATATTGATGGTATTAAAAGAGCAATTGAAAAAGGTGATATCCATGAGATGTGTGATCTTATCGGCAATGTCCTTGAACCTGTGACTGCCGGTAAATATGACGAAATCGGAAAAATAGAGAACATCCTTGAAAACAACGGTGCAATAAGAGCTTTTATGACCGGAAGCGGTCCAACTGTTTATGCTATTTTTGATGACAAAAATAAAGCTGAGGCAGCATTAAAAGAAGTAGATAAAAGCAGGCTTGCACCAGAACTCTTTTTATCAGGACCAATAAATCCTGAGGAATGATTGAGGTGTTTTGCATGAAAAAGAATGTAGATGTAAATGTTACCGGTATTCATTCAAGACCAGGTGAACCGACTGAAAAGATTGTTACAACTTCCATGGGAATGTATGAAGTATTGGATGATGGAAGCAAGATATTAGAATATGATGAAAAACAGGATACCGGAAGCGGTGAACTATGTGTCCATAACAAGGTGTGCATTGCATCCGACGGTAATAGTATGGAGATTACAAGGGGCGGAGACATGAACTCCAAGCTTGCTTTTGGAAAAGAGCTGGAGTATGACACTGCTTATGAGACACCTTATGGTACAATGCAGATGAAAGTAGTTACCACAAGCTTTGATTTTATAAATATCAGACATGAGGAGGAAATGAAACTCATGGCTGAATATGAACTTGAGATGGGTGGCGAAGTTTTGTCGGATTCCATGATAATCATAGAAATAAAAAATGCTGAGACAGTTTAACTGTCCCAGCTTTTTCTTTTTACTGTTATTTAACCATTTTAGCTCCGGCTTTTTCCTGAGCCTTGGCAACGAGATTCTTAAAGAATCCCTTCTTCTGTTCAGGTGCCTGAACCTTACCGTGAAGACCCTTAACCTCTGTAACATAGATTCCACTAACTGAAGCCTTAACTTCTTTTTTAACCGGAACCTGATCATAAATCTTTTCGTCACAGATAAGACTCATTACTCTGTTTCCAACTCTTACCTTAAGGATTGGAAGTTTAGATCTTCTGAGAAGCTTAGGTGTCTGCTCAATAACTGACTGAGGAAGACCTGATTCGTTTAATTTCATTCTCTTTTTATCAATTATAAGCATAGTGATCGTCTGCTTCATCGCATCGAGCTGAACCTGCTGTTCGGCCTGCTTCTTCTGAGCTCTTTTACCAACTATGATCAAAGCAACGATGGCAGCGATAAGAATCACTGAAATAACAATAGCAACGATAGCCCCTGTACTCAAAATATAATCCTCCAAATAATAAAAATATAGCAAGATGTATTTTAGCATTATTTAGGAAGATAAGCAAATAAAATACTTTAATCTGTTTGTAAGGTGTGGTAGTATAAAAAATATTGTTTTTACAAATGTTATGAAAGGTGGAATTATACCGATTTCACTGGAGGAGAATTAGAAATGAGAAACAAAATCGCATTATTAATGACTGGAGTTTTAGTCGTTGCATCACTTACAGCCTGCACCGGAAAAAATAATACAGAAACAGCTACAAATGCAGCGTCAGAGACCAGCTCAGTTAGTTCAGATGAGGCTGTAGTTGCTGCTTCAGATAGTTCAGCAGAGACAACACCTACAATTTCAGCTTTAGAGAATCTTGAGAACCTTGAGACAATGACACTTGCAGAGATCAACCCGGAAGAGTTTGTTACTCTTGGTGAGTACAAGGGTGTTACAGTAGAAGTTGCAGCACCAAATGTTACTGATGAAGATGTTGAGAGCCAGCTCAGCAGTATCTTTTCAAGCAACCCACCTATGACTGAGGTTACAGACAGAGCAGTTCAGGATGGAGATACAGTAAATATCGATTATGTAGGTAAATATGCTGACAGCGGAGAGGCTTTTGACGGCGGTACAGCACAGGGTGCTGATCTTGTTATTGGATCAAACTCATACATTGATGGTTTTGAGAGCGGTCTTATTGGAGCAAATATTGGTGATACAGTAGATCTTAATCTTACATTCCCTGAGAACTATGGCGCTACAGATCTTGCCGGCAAGGATGTCATCTTCACAGTTACAATCAACAGCATCTCTGTACAGTCAGATGAGATGACAGATGAGTGGGCAGCAGGTCTTGGAGCTAATTTCAGCAAAATTGGTGAAGGCTACGAAGACAGAGCAGTTACAAATCTTGCAGATTTAAGAGAATACATCAGATGCGGACTTGAAGAGGACGCTAAGGATACTTACAATAACAATGTAGATAATGAAGTTCTCACAAAAGTTATGGAAAACTGTGAGTTTAAGGATGTTCCTGAAAAGCTTTATAACAGATACCTTAAGCAGCAGAATGAACAGCTTGAGTACTACGCAAGCATGTATTCAATGTATGTTCAACAGCAGCTTACAGCCAGCGATATCGTTAATATGATGATCCAGAATGAAGGTTCAGCTCTTTCAGGTGATGATTATTTAAAAGAAATGGTAACAAATTCTACACAGCAGTTCGTTATGTTTGCAGCAGTTGCAAAGGCTGAAGGAATTGAAGTTACAGATGATGATATAGATGCATATCTTAAGAATGCTTACGATACAGCATCAACAACAGCTTACAGTTCATACGAAGATTTCAGAGCAACAATTGACCCTGAAGTTTACAGAGAAGGTTTGATGGCAGAGAAGGTATTAGACTTCCTTGTAGAAAATGCTAATGTCGTTGAGCCAGCAGGAGAATAATTTACCTTTTTCATAGATTGGAGGACGCCATGGAATTAGTTGATATCAGAGCGCTGTTTGAACAGCAGGAAAAGTATTCAGGACAGAAAGTTACTGTAGGTGGATGGATCAGAAATATTCGTGATTCAAAGACTATCGGTTTCATCATGCTTAATGATGGTACATATTTCAAGCCTTTGCAGGTTGTTTATACTGACGGACTTGCAAACTTTGCAGACATCAGCAAGCTCAATGTAGGAGCAGCAGTTATCGTAACAGGTAGCATTGTTGCAACTCCTAATGCAAAGCAGCCATTTGAGATGCAGGCTGATTCAGTTGAGATAGAGGGACCTTCAACTCCTGATTATCCACTTCAGCCAAAGAGACATACACTTGAGTACCTCAGAACAATTCCTCATTTGAGAGCAAGAACAAATACTTTTGAAGCTGTATTCAGAGTACGTTCAGTAGCTGCATATGCTATTCATTCTTTCTTCCAGGAGAGAAACTTCGTATATGTTCACACTCCACTTATCACAGGAAGTGACTGTGAAGGTGCAGGAGAAATGTTCCAGGTTACAACAATGGATCTTAACAACGTTCCAAAGACTGAAGAGGGAGCAGTTGATTACTCAAAAGACTTCTTCGGAAAGCCTGTAAACCTTACAGTTAGTGGACAGCTTAATGTTGAGACATATGCATTCGCATTTAAGAATGTTTACACATTCGGACCTACATTCCGTGCAGAGAATTCTAACACAACAAGACATGCTGCAGAGTTCTGGATGATCGAACCTGAGATGTGTTTTGCAGATCTTAAGGACGACTGTGATACAGCAGAAGCAATGCTTAAGTATGTTATCAGCTATGTTCTTGAGCACTGCCCTGAAGAGATGGCATTCTTTAACGAGTTCATTGATAAGGGACTTATCGATAGACTTAACAACGTAGTAAACAACGAGTTTGGCCGTATTACATATACAGAAGCTATTGAGCTTTTGGAAAAGCACAATGATAAGTTTGATTACAAGGTTTCATGGGGATGTGACCTTCAGACTGAGCATGAGAGATATCTTACAGAAGAAATCTTCAAAAAGCCTGTATTTGTAACTGATTATCCAAAGGAAATCAAGGCATTCTATATGAAACTTAATCCGGATGGAAAGACTGTAGCAGCAGCTGACTGTCTTGTTCCAGGAATCGGAGAGATCATTGGAGGAAGCCAGAGAGAGGATGATCTTCAGCTTCTTGAGAGCCGTATGGATGAACTTGGAATGAAGAAGGACGAGTATCAGTTCTATCTTGATCTTCGTAAGTACGGTAGTGTTCGTCACGCAGGATTTGGTCTTGGATTTGAGCGTTGCGTAATGTATCTTACAGGAATGGGTAACATTCGTGACGTTGAGTCATTCCCAAGAACAGTTGGTAACTGTGAACTCTGATAATCATTTGAGAGTTGGACACATATATAAGTCAATATTGTTGTATAATGATATTGAAGTAAAATCTTAATTAGGAGCAAGGGGGATAGGTATGAAAAAAAGTAGTTTTTTTGTAGTAATAGCTATGTCTCTTGTTATGAGTTTACTGGTGGCAGACCCTGTATGGGCTACCACCAGTACTGATTTACAGCAAAAACAGAATAAGCTTGAACAAGAACAGAAAGCACTGGAGTCCCAACAGAAATCACTCCAGTCACAACAAAAAGACAGCCAGAACAAGTTAAACAATGCCAACAGTCAGATAGGCAGTATCTCAGAAGCCAAAGGGGAAACAAAAGAGGCAATTGATGAGACCAATGCAGTTATTGTTGGTCTTATGACAGATATAGAGCTCATCAAGGAAGACATTGACAGGACGCAAGAGCAGATCGAGATAACACAGCAAGAGTATGATGAGGCCAAAAAGCAGGAAGAGACCCTTTATGAAGCGATGGTCCAGCGAGTTAAGTTTATGTACGAAAAGGGAAACCTGTCGTATGTGCAGATTCTTTTGACTGCAACAAGCTACGCTGATGCGCTTAATAAGGCCCAATACGTTGAACAGCTTTATGAGTATGACAGAATAAAACTTGCAGAGTATGTAGCAGCCAAGGAAAAGGCTGAGGCATATGGCAAACAGCTGGAAGAAGAAAAGGCAGAACTTGAAACTTCCAAATATGAGCTTGAAGAGGAAGAAGCTTATATGGAGGAAGTGCTTGCTGAGTACAAGGCAACATATGCTGATTATGAGGTTAAGCTTGCCAAGGCAAAGCAGGAGGCTGCAGTTTATACAGCACAGGTAAAGAGCCAGCAATCAAGTATAGCATCGCTTCAGAAACAGATAGAAGCAAAAGAAAAGCAGGTTGAAGAGACCAAAAAGGCAAAAGAAGAAGCACTAAAGGCAGAAGAGGAAGCAAGAAGAGCTGCAGAGGAAGCTGCCAATGCTGAAAATGAAGATGGTGATAATTCCGGCTATTCTACTGGTACCGGGACAACTTCTTCAGGAACAACATACACAGATACAACTTCAGATTCAGATGATGACGATGATGATGATAATTCGTCAGGTTCTTCCAAAAGCTACGCTGCAGCAGGAAGTGCAACTGGTTCAAATATTGCGAAGTTTGCATGCCAGTTTGTAGGTAATCCCTATGTAGCAGGTGGAACAAGCCTCACAGACGGAGCAGATTGCTCAGGTTTTGTAATGGCTGTATATCAGGCCTTTGGAATATCGGTTCCCAGAACATCATGGGCTCAAGGATCTTATGGAACAGAGGTTTCATATGCAAATGCTCAGCCTGGAGATGTTATTTATTATGGTGGACATGTCGGAATATATATCGGTGGTGGACAGATTGTTCACGCAAGTACTCAGAAAACCGGTATCAAGATTACTAATGCCAACTACAGATCCATGATATCTGTAAGAAGATATATTTGATAATACATGGTAACTATTAACTCTGTTATATGGAGGAAGCATGGCTACAGAAGAAAAAGTTATAGTAATTGACTTTGGCGGGCAATACAATCAGCTTGTTGCCAGAAGAGTCAGAGAATGCAACGTTTACTGCGAAATCTATTCTTATCGCACACCTATCGACCAGATTAAGGCGATGAACCCCAAGGGAATTATTTTAACAGGTGGACCAAATTCCTGTTATGAAGATGGAGCTCCAACTTATACTAAAGAGCTCTTTGAACTTGGAATTCCTGTACTTGGTTTATGCTATGGAGCTCAGTTAATGATGCACGTACTTGGTGGAAAGGTTGAGAAAGCACCTGTCCGTGAGTATGGTAAGACTGAGACATTTATAGACGGCTCAAAGGATACTCTTTTTGCCAGTATAGAGGAGAAGACTATAGTATGGATGAGCCACTTTGATTATATCAGCAAGGTTGCTCCGGGATTTGACATTATCGCTCATACAGCTGACTGCCCTGTTGCAGCAGCCGCTTGTGAGGACAAAAAGCTTTATGCGATCCAGTTCCATCCTGAAGTTCTCCATACTGTAAAGGGTAAAGAGATCCTTCATAACTTCGTAAGAAATATTTGCGAAACAGCCGGAACATGGAGAATGGATTCTTTTGTAGAGAATACAATTAAGGAAATCCGTGCGAAGGTTGGCGACGGCAAGGTATTACTTGCACTTTCCGGTGGTGTGGATTCATCTGTCCTTGCAGCGCTTCTTGCAAGAGCAATAGGAAAACAGCTTACATGCGTATTCGTAGACCATGGTCTTCTTCGTAAAAATGAAGGCGATGAGGTTGAGAGCGTATTTGGACCAAACGGTAACTTTGATATCAACTTTATCAGAGTAAATGCAGCACAGCGCTATTATGATAAATTAAAGGGCGTAGAAGAGCCTGAACGCAAGCGTAAGATCATCGGTGAAGAGTTCATCAGAGTCTTTGAGGAAGAAGCCAAGAAGATTGGAACTGTAGATTTCCTTGCGCAGGGAACCATCTATCCTGACGTGGTTGAATCAGGACTTGGAGGAGAGTCAGTAGTTATTAAGTCCCACCACAATGTTGGAGGACTTCCTGACTATGTTGATTTTAAAGAGATAATCGAACCACTTCGTTCCTTGTTTAAGGATGAAGTTCGTAAGGCGGGTCTTGAACTTGGCCTTCCTGAATACCTGGTATTCCGTCAGCCATTCCCAGGCCCTGGACTTGGAATCCGAATTATCGGTGAAGTTACAGCAGAGAAAGTAAGAATTGTTCAGGACGCTGACTTCATCTACAGGGAAGAACTTGCAAACGCAGGACTCGAGAAACTTCCTGATCAGTATTTTGCAGCTCTTTCCAATATGCGTTCAGTAGGCGTAATGGGAGATGAGCGTACATACGATTACGCAGTAGTCCTCCGTGCAGTTGAGACAGTCGACTTCATGACAGCTGAAGCTTCAGAGATTCCATTTGCAGTACTTCAGAAAGTCATGAGCCGTATCATAAACGAGGTTAAAGGTGTTAACCGCGTAATGTACGATCTCACAAGTAAGCCACCAGGAACGGTAGAGTTAGAATAAGATAACGAGTGTTATTATATCAGGCCCTGGAAGCGCATATATGCGACTTCTAGGGCCCTGTTGTTATACTGGCTGAATTCGTCAGAGTTTAATCCTTAAGGCATAACCGTATGGGAATCAATACGGTTAGAAATCTCTTTACTTTTTTTCTGTGTTGTTATATATTGTCACTTGTATTTCAAGATAGTTCTTTTCAAAGTTCGTTTTGAAATGGCTGTTCTTTCTGGGACAGCTTGGTAATTCCCAAAATAATAGATAAATAAGGGGCAAAAGAAGACGGCTTACGTGAGCATTGGCTTTTTTGAGCTACTATTCACGTAGTGACAAGCATGATATTTAGGCTGTTTACGTGAGAGACTGCTCTTAATTCTTGTGGTTCACGTAGAAATGAAAAGATTTTTGAAAAAATTACGTGAGGAGAATCTTGTTAACGGGGAGTATCACGTAAAATGCCAGAATATCAGTGCGAAACTACGTGATAATAGCCTAAAGATAAAGCGGTGTCACGTAGATTCGAAAAAGGAGTTTAGTGATGCAGAATTACAAGGATGAATTGGAAAAACAAATACAGGAGATAGATGCTCTAATAACCCAAATTGATAAGAATGCATTAAGGGTAAAAAGCTTGAGCAATTGTGGTATTGCAATAAGTAAGAGCAACGGGAAAGACCAGTATTACTGGGTAGATAAACTCACACAAAAACGAAAGTATGCGAGAATCGAGGAAATTGACAAGCTAAAGAAAGTTGCACAGCGAGATTATGAAATGACACTTAAAAAGAAACTTGAAATAATTAGAAATGATATTTTACAGTTTTTAAAGCTATATGACATAAATAGTCTTGAAAATGTGTATATAAGCATGTCAGACGCAAGGAAAAAACTGGTCACACCAATTATTGAACCTTTGGAAATGTATGTTGAGAATTGGAAGAATGAAATCTATGAGCCAATGGGATTCAGCGAAAGTGTAACAGAGTTTATCTCAAACAATGGTATACGGGTAAGATCAAAATCTGAGCTGATAATAGCTAATATGCTGGAACAAAAGGGGATTCCATACAGGTATGAATATCCATTTACACTTAAGGGCATTGGAACTGTAAGACCAGATTTTACGTGCCTTAATATCCGTACTAGAAAGGAATATATATGGGAACATTTCGGAATGATGGATAACATATCTTATGCAAACAAGAACATAGGTAAGATAGAGTCATATGAGCAAAGTGGATACTTTCTGGGGAAAAATATGATCATGACATTTGAGACTTCTCAACATGCCATCAGTTCTAATATAATAAAGGCTATGATTAAAGAATATCTAGTTTAGCAGGTTATGGCGCAATTCAACTTGAGGGATAAATGTCCATAAAAAATGCCGGGAGGATAACGGTTTTGGAAGAATACAGTAAACAACATAAGAAAGCCTGGGAGTTTGATGCATATGACTTTTGGGTAAGAACCGCCGGGACACCGCAGGAAAGGGCTGCAAAGGATAAAGAAAACCCCAGGAAGATGCTAAAGCAGTATGCGAACTACTTTGATTCTTTTGAAGGTGTCAAGGTGGCAAATATATGCGGATCTTGCGGAAAAAAGGCAATTCCACTGGCTCTTTTGGGAGCAGAGGTTACAGTATTTGATATATCCGAGGCCAATAAGAAATATGCCATGGAAACTGCTGAAGCTGCAGGCGTGAAGATTGGATATGAAGTCTGTGACATCATGGAAATAGATATGGACAAGTATGCCGGTTTTTTTGATGTTGTCTTTATGGAGGGTGGGATTCTTCATTATTTCCACGATATAGATGCTTTTATGACCGTTATGAACGGACTCTTAAAGTCTGGTGGAAAGATGATCTGCAGTGACTTCCATCCATTTACGAAGATTTCCGATATACTTGGGCTGCAGCAGCCAACCATGAGTTATTTCTCAACAGATATCTTTGAAGGAGAGATGGCGCACGCAAGGTTTTACGATGAGGAGATCCGTAAGCAGATCCCGAAATGCCATTACAGGAAGTACACCATCAGCGAGATCATCAATTCTATCATCGGGAGCGGATTTACTTTGGAGCGTTTTGATGAACATCCTTCATGGGAAAATGAAAAACTCCCGGGTGAGTTTACAGCGATAGCAATAAAGCGGTGAGTAAAGTTTTGTTATAACAGTTCTTTCTATATGAGGCTGCCGGGGTGGCTGTTATCATTCTTTTTGTAAGGCGCCGATACAAGTAACAGGAAATAAGCAGATACGAAAGGATGATAAAAATGAACAGAGATATTTTTATAAAAAACCTGACCGGAGACCGGATAGAGATGAGTCCCAAGGGCAGATGTGCAAACGAGCTTTCCGTTGAAGAATTTGAAAAAGGATATGAGAAGTTTTTCGAAATGATCTTTGAGGTCGCCGATACGGATGTTTCCTCCATAACCGGATACGGGGAATTTGACGAAGACAACAAAGCCCCATTTGCCACATTCGAGGAATTTGTCCGTGAGACCTTTAACGAGGATCAGGAAGGCTACTGGCATAACTGGACGCAGATGTTTGAAACAACATTCCTCAAGAAAGATTATTTCGATAAGATATTTGCAAAGATCATGCAGTATGCACCCTACTGCGAAGGGCAGAGATTCCTTGCAAATAACAATACCTTTTTTGTCAACATGATCGTGGATGATTCGGGAAAAACCTACTGCGCAGACTGGGGCCGTGCCGGTATAATGGACTTTATAATGGATTTTGCGATTCTTGATCTGAATAAGCCATATTTACTGGTTCCGGAAAAGCTATATGAGTATGTCCAGAAAAAGAAGATTGATATAAAAAACTATAAGGAACGTTTTCTGTGCATGGCGTATTTTAAGGGACTGCACACACTCATGTGGCATGCATCCATAGACGATCTTGAGTCCTGCGAATCCATTACCGCATCTTTAAATGAACTGGAAGAACGCATGAACAGGCTGGTCTGAACAGATGAAATATGAAAATGCAAAGGATATTCTTCCAGCAAGCCTTTTGAGAGAAGTGCAAAAGTATGCAGAAGGAAAAGCCATCTATATACCTAAGCGCGAAAAATCAAAGGGCTGGGGAGAAGCATCTGGTTATCGTGAAAAACTGAATAAGAGAAATGCTCTCATCTGCAGCAGGTATGGCGCAGGTGCCGGTATTATGGAACTGGCGGAGGAGTTTTTTCTCTCTCCGGAATCGATCAAGAAAATAGTGTACGGTAAGAAGATAAAACTTCCGGAGTATTCGCCCACCATATACTCCGCAAAGCAGTATTCGGATGCCGGTATAGGTGAAGAATGGGTAAGGATATATCTGGACAATGAAGGTATGGATACACCTGACGGATCAGAGTTTTTCCTGTCTGAACTTGTGAAAATCCCTCTTCGCCTTATAGAGGATGGTACAGGTGCGGAGGCAAAAGAAGAATCGGATGCGTATACAGATAAACCTTTGATCATTATGTTCGAGGATCACAGATTCAGAAGTTTCTGTGGAGAAGAATATCTTGCTTTGCTGAGAAAGGAAAAGAAGAACGCTCACTGGGCTTTTATTTTCGTGAGCCACAAGGAGTACAGTTACTATCTTAACAACTTCGGCAAGCAGTTTCAGAGAGGAAAATGATTTAGAAAATCGAAAATGTGGGGTAAATGCGAGGAAGGGATACTTGTGGAATTGTGGGATGCCTATGATGAGTAAAGAAATAAAAATTATAGAAGAGAAAGAAGTTAATCAGAAACAAAGAATTGCCAGAGAAATCCTAGAGGCATTACCTGACTGGTTTGGAATTCCTGAAGCCAGAGAACAGTACATAAAAGAAAGTCCAGATCAGCCATTCTTTGCTGCGTATGATTCGAATAAACCTATAGGTTTTCTTTGCCTTAAAGAAACAGGTAAAGAAACCGTTGAGCTCTGTGTTATGGGAGTGCTGAAAGATTATCACAGAAAGGGCATTGGAAGAAAACTTTTTGAACAGGCGAGAGAAAAGGCCAAGCAAGCGGGTTATTCGTTTATGCAGGTTAAGACGGTTCAGATGGGACGATACGAAGATTATGATGCTACCAATCATTTTTATTTGTCCCTTGGGTTTAAAGAGTTTGAAGTGTTCCCGACTTTGTGGGACGAGTGGAATCCATGTCAGATATATGTAATGTCGCTTTGATAACACTCCCGTGATGAAAATTTGATAACATTAGCTGATATAGTCTATGTAATATGGACAGCTGAACCCAAATGGAATCAAATCGTAACAGAAAACCCTAACAAAAAATGTTTAAGACATAGGTTTAGTTAGGGAACTGGAATAACGGGTGAGTGGTTCCAAGTGGTTTGCAAGTGCATAGAAAACCAGTAATATCAAGTGCTGAGAGCGTTTGCTCCCGGCTCTTTTTTTGTAATGATTCTAATAGTGATTCTAAATTGATTCTATAAATAGCTTTCTCAAACCACACATTGCGTGCATGGGGCGGGCGATGATTGCCTGTGAGAATAGTGGACACAGTGTTTTAGATGATTTTGCTGAGGTCAGCAAAATCGTGGATGCAGGAGCAACGTCCAAACCGATAAAAGATTATGAGTTGTCAAGATACGCATGTTATTTAATCGTTCAGAATGGTGACCCGCGCAAAGAAGTCATCGCGTTGGGACAGACACAGAAGATTCTTGATTATATGGGCAGTACCGAATTGATTGCCAATTTATTCAGAATATCGCAAACAGAAGAAAAGCTACGCAAGGATAGAGTTGAGGGAGCTGAGAATGCTACAAGCATTCATTACAATGTTGGAAAGGAAGTAAGAACAGCCATAAAGAAAATCGGTGGCACTATGCCGGAAGATTTACCTACACCTGAGAAAAGCATTCAACAGATTGAGCAGGAACAGATGGCAAGGCTTAAAGCAAAGGCAAAAAAAGGAAAAATACTGTTGGACGAGTGACATATGTGTCATAGGGCAAAGCAGATTATCCTCCACGAGGTAAACTGCTTTATCCTAAAAGAATTAAATAGAACATAAGTAACAGACCTTGAAAAGGACTAACGAGGCTCCTTTCCAAGGTCTGTTCTTTTAGCTTATTCCTGCTATTTTGTTTGCGTATGTAATTAACCGTTTTCTCGTTTCGTTTTCCGGATTTTGGCATAATTTGATGATTTCGAATAGTTCCGAATCTGATGCTCTTGATATGGTATAGGATATGGGGCTGGAATCATCGGTAAGGTTCATCAGGTATTCTTTGGAAGTATCCAAAACCTGAGCAATCACTTCTAAAGTCTGTATAGAAGGTGTTCTGGCGCCTGATTCGTACCTCAGATAAGCAGGTTGAGAGAGCTGCATTCTTTTGGCTGCTTCCATCTTGCTGATCCCAAGTTTTTCTCTGCACTCTTTTAATCTGTTTATATTCAGTGAAATACTCATACTTTCTGAAAACTCCTTCGAAAACAGTATTTGATTTCGGTGTTATCTGTTGATTATACCATTGGAATATGATACCATCAACACATACCAATGGTATATAAGAAAATAAATTTTGATACCTAAGCAAATCCTCTGACATTGGAGGGGGAAGGTTTTGCTGGAGCGGATGAGGAGAAATCGAACGATGGCACCGAATATAAAAGATATGGAGAACAGACTGAACACATTGTATTGGACTGATTCTGAAAAGTACATGGAATTATTGGATGTGATAAAAGGGATGGGTTTTAAAGTCTATCGAAATCCTAAGGGAAAGCATAGAGTGCAGATGGACATGAGCAATGCTTTTGGCGGTATATTTAAAGACATATTGTAATGCTGATATGAAAGGGGGTTATGGTATGAACCGTCAACCAAAACAGAATACTATTTTGAAGGAGAGGATTATATAATTAAACATGATGGTAAAATTGACATGCCAGATGATATAATGCGTTTCATTCGAACAAAATGTCAAATAATGAGGAATGAGAAAAATGGGGAATGATAAAATACAGTTATTTGAAAATCAGCCGATTAGGACAGCGTGGGTAGAAGAAGAGGAGGAATGGTATTTCTCTGTTGTTGATGTGGTCAGAATATTAACAGAACAGCCGGATACAGACGGTGCCAGGAATTATTGGAAGGTTCTGAAAAAGAGAATAAAAGAGGAAGGAAATGAACTGGTTACAAATTGTAACCAGTTGAAAATGAAAGCTCAGGATGGGAAAATGAGGTTGACAGATGTTGCTAATGCGGAGCAGCTTCTTCGCATTATCCAGTCGATTCCATCAAAGAAAGCAGAGCCCTTTAAGCTATGGCTTGCCCAGGTAGGACGAGAGAGGATGGAAGAAGTAATAGATCCTGAGCTTACAATAGAGCGTGCCCTTGAAACGTATGCCAAGAAAGGCTATTCAAGAGAATGGATCAATCAACGTTTGCAGGCAATTCAGGTGCGAAAAGAGCTTACTGATGAGTGGGACAAGCGAGGAGTCAAAAAGGGCGTTGAGTATGCTATTCTAACAGACGAAATTACAAAGGCATGGTCTGGAATGACAACAAGGCAATATAAGAACCTCAAAGGCCTGAAGAAAGAGAATCTTAGGGATAATATGTCGACTTTGGAACTGGTGCTTAATATGCTTGCAGAGGCAACTACAGCAGAAATCTCAAAGGAGAAGAAACCGGAGACTTTTGAAGATAACCGCATTGTGGCAAACGAAGGTGGTGCAGCAGCTGGAGAAGCTAGAGCTGCTGTTGAAAAAAGAACAGGTAAACCAGTTATAACCAACAAGAGCGCAAACGAACTACAGAATCTGGTTACCGGTCTAATTGAGGATATCGGAAAGCCAAACGACAATTAACGACTAAGAAAGAAAGCAAATTAAACGTATCTACGAAATCAAAGCATGAAAAAAGCTGAGCTATAAAAAGTTCAGCTTTATTATTTTACACAAAAAGTAATGAAGTCATGGTTACATTTTTGAAAAAATTTTTTTTCAGGTGATATATTTCTGCGGTTAGAATCGTATTATAGTTAGAAGGCCTTCTAAAAAACAGAAAGGGAGTTTTGTTATGGAGGAAAAAGAAGCAAGGCGGATACTGGAAACATACGCTGACATGATACTTAGAATCAGTTATAGTTACCTTCGCCATACATATGATGCAGAGGACATCTGCCAGAATGTAATACTGAAATACCTGTCCTCCCACCAAAGATTTGATAGTCGCGAGCATGAAAAAGCCTGGATTATCAGGACTACAATCAATGCGTGCAAGGATCTGAGAAAGAGTGCTTTCTTCAGAAATACGATAGGACTAGATGCGTTAACGGAAAGGGCTGTACCGGAGGAACCGGTGTCTGTTCTTACAGAAGAGCTTAAAAAGCTTCCGGCAAATTACAGGATAAGCATCCACCTCTTTTATTACGAAGAGTATACCATCAAAGAAATTGCCCAGATCCTTGGAAAAAGAGAAACCGTAGTTGCCAATTATCTATCAAGAGGCAGGAAAAGGCTCAAGGACTCATTATCTAAGAATTCTCGTTTTTTACTAAAGGAAGGTGAAGCATATGAATGATCAGATAAAAGAGATTTATAACCACTCCATGAATGAACTCTGTTTCTCAGGACAAGCTAAAGAAAAAATGTTACGCGTGATAAGCGAGCAGTACTCAGAACAGAACATTGGAGGAAAGATTATGAAGGCAGGTTTCAGCTTTAAGAAAGCAGGTATCGTTGCAGTAGCATGTGTAATGCTCATTGGAACTACTGCATTTGCAGGAAGTAGCATTGTTTCGAGCATTGAAAGCCACAACAGGATTGGCAGTGAGATTACAGCATATGAGGATATGGCAAAACTTGAAAGGACTATCAGCATGGATGTCCTTACGGTTAAAAAGTTCAGCAATGGCTTTACATTCAGTAACGCCGAAATCATTGATGTGTCAGATTATAACGAGGAAGGAGCAGATCTTGCGGATATTTCAGGAGTTAACGTCACATATACAAAAGACGCAATGGCTGATATCTACTTGAATGCCGAGCCGGTAAGCACCTTAAGAAGCTATGAAGACACGTCTATGGAAACGAGGATGGTCGGTGATGTTGCCGTAAAATACAGCCTGGATGAATATCTTTTCCTTCCGCCTAGCATGGAAGGACAGGTATCACAGGAACTTATTGACAGGATGGAAAATGATGACCATTTCTTCATTAGCTATGGTTCAGATCAGGAAGAAACTCAGATGATCACAAATCTTTCATTTGATGTTGATGGCGTTCACTACTGTCTTACGACCTTCGATACAACATTAACTGTAGATGAACTTTTTGGTATGGCAGGTGAATTGATTATATCAGGAAAATAATATATAACTATTATTGAGAGCTGTCTGTATTCGGGCAGCTCCCATTTTGCTTGCATAAATAGTAGGGGGATTTTTCAAATGTTGCGTATAGCTGTTTGTGATGATGATATAGCAGATTGCGACAGAATATATGGGTTTGTTCAAGATTATATAAATAGAAATGATTTGGTTGCAGATGTGAGAAAGTATACTCACCCAGATTTAATGCTAACTGAGAGTGTGGCCTTTCATCCCAATATCTATATTTTAGACATTGTTATGCCCATGCTTACTGGCTTAGAAGCAGCCAAAGAAGTTCGTTGGACCCAAAAAAATGCCCAGATTATTTTTGCAACTTCTGAAAAATCTTATGCTTTAGAGGCATATGATGTTAGCCCTATTAATTATATTTTAAAGCCAGTGGATAAAAATAAGCTGGAACAATCTTTGAATAGGGCTATTTCTAACATTGGGCCTGAGGATGAACAGTCAATCACGGTAAAAATCAAAGGCGGATTTGCCACAATTCGTATATGCGATATTATGTATGTTGATTGCAGTAATCACAAGGTGACATTCCATTTATTATCAAATGATCCAATTGCAACTCCCACCTTACGAATCGGATTTGCAGAATATGTCGAGGAGTTACTTCCGACTGACATGTTTTTACGATGCCATGAATCCATTGTTGTAAATATAGCAGCTATAGATAAATTGGTGAAATATGAAATAGCACTTCGTAACAAGGAGATTATTCCTGTTTCTAGAAATCGTTATGATGAAATAGCATCAGCTTATATGGATTATAGACTTTAATAATACAAAGGGAAAATAATGCAGACCTACGTCGTTTCAATTCTTTACATCAGTATCATTATTTTGTTTTTGGAATGCTATACAGTTTTTAAGAACATGAAGTCAAAGCTGCACCAGTATTTGTTCTTTTGCTGTGTGGCCATGCTTGTAAACAATATTGGCTACTTGCTGGGGATTCAATCAACTTCGCTAGAATCCCGTGTTTTGGCTGTAAAGTTTTCATATGCTGGGAGAGTGTGGATCGCCTACACACTCTTTATGTTTGCCATAGAATTGTGCCAGGTGAATTTTCCGCGAATCGCTAAAGAGGTGCTGCTCTTTATGCATGCGAGTATTTATATTTCGGTCTTAACAGTAGGAAAGCATTGTCTTTATTACACTTGGGTTGAATCTGTATATGAGAATGGCATACTTGTTCTAAAGCATGGTTGTGGTATCTTTTATCATATTTTGATGTTTATGCAAATGCTATACATTATCTTTGGATTTTATATGTTGTTTTCCACTTATAGGATATTGAAGAATCCAATTACCAAGAAATGCTTTAGAACTGTGACTTTGGCAATACTATCACTTAGTATTTTTTACATTATTCAAATCACTCATATTCTTCCGATTTCTCAGGTGTTCGATCTATCTGTTATAGGAAATATTGTGCTGGTTATACTTCTTTATGTGGCAATAGTAAGGTGTAATCTGCTTAGCCTCATAGAAATGGCAAAGGACTATATTATAGATGGTTTGACAGAGGGAATAATTGCTGTGGATACTGTGGGCAAAGTAAAGTATTACAACAAGCTGGCATTGAAAATATTCCCTGAGATTATTGAGCCAAATGCAGATCTGCCATCGGCCCTGACAGAGGCAATTACTAGTGATAATGAGTACACTTTCGATAATCGTATATACGTTATAGAGAAAAATGTTTTACATAACGATTATTGTGTAGTTGGTGATATATATGTGCTTTCTGATGCCACAGATTTAAAAGAAAAAGAGTACAAGCTAAAAGCTGATGCTCAGCTATATCAGCTGGCTGCAAAAACAATGAAGGAGAGATTGTTGCTTGCAGAAGAATTTGTGAAGCAGGATAGAAAACTGCGACATGACAGGAGACATTTTGAAGCGCTTTTAATGACATTGCTTCAGGATGGGAATGTGGACGAAGCAAAGAAATATCTTTCGGAGCAGTTGGCGGAGGAGCCAGGGACAATCAAAAGATACTGTGATAATACCACTATCAATGTGGCACTGATGTTTTATGTAAATGCCGCAGAAAAGAATAATATATCGGTGGAGACTAATATTAGTATTCCAGCAACTATTTCTATGGATGATCTGCACCTTGGAATTGTAATGGCTAATTTGCTTGAGAATGCCATCAATGCCTGCAAAAATGTACCTGAAGACAAACGTTTTATCCATATCAAAGCGGTATATAAAGAGCAGCTGCTTTTAGAAATTGAGAATTCATGTGCTTCAAAAGTACCTTTAAATGAAAAGGGATATCCATTCTCCAATGAAGTTGGGCATGGCATCGGAACCCAAAGTGTGCTGTCTTTCGTGGAAGAAACGGGAGGTTTCATTCAATATGAATCAAACGATAATTCATTCAAAGTGCGGATGATTTTGAATTAATGTAAAAACCATAAATATGTTTACAGAGGCAATCTTCACGGAGGATTGTCTTTTTTTTGAGTAATCCAGTTATTGAAAGTAAACGACAAAGCGTGTGTAATGAAATACCAATTAAGTGTAAAAAAACACATTTGACATTTGGGTGCTAACATTATCAATCGTGAAAATAAGTTATGGAGGTTGAAATGAAAAGAATAGTAAATTTATTGCTTATGGGCTGCATTTTATTATCACTAGTTGGATGCACGGCATCAGAAAGTAATGCTGAAGGGGTAAAAATATCAAATGAAACGGAAGCTGGTCAAGCTGCAGCAGATAATACTGTTCAATCGGAGCAGGTTACAATTGAAGAAAATGTAGGGGTCGGAAACGTCGATAATGAAAATCAACTCTATGATGTTCAGAAGCTTACAACTTTAGATGGCGGTCTTCTAAAGATTGATCCTGATTGTGACTACCACTTTAAATGGGATACTTCTACTATTGAGGAAAACGAAGACGGAAGCTTTACAGGTACATTTGATTTTGCATACGTTAGGATACCAGTCGTAATCACTAAAGAGGTGTTTTCAAGCATCGAGGTTGGATGCGAATTGCCAAAGATTGATCATCTTGCCTATGAATGGGGGGATTTTAAATGTGTGCAGATTCAAGACGGTAAAAAATTTTTTGTAGATAGCTGCTATGATTCTGTTGATGAAGCCAAGAGCAATGATTCTTTGACAATATGCTTTGACGAATCATGCAAGGATAGTAAAGGAAATATCTTTGCTTGTGTAGAGGATGAAGAAGAGCCTGGGGAATACACACAGGATTATGATTATCATGAATTCAATGAGCAGGTTAAAGTGAAAATAGCAGCAAATGCAAAGATAGAATATATAAAGTCCGTTAAAGATAACGACCTTACATATGACACTGTTGATTTTAAGACTTTTCTATCAGAGGATATAAAGTCTGATTACGGTAATTTTGCTGAAAGAGAGTGGGGAATGAGTACAGACTCGTGGCATGGTACGGGGGAGTTACGTGTTACAGGAAATGAGGCAGGTGAGATAGTGTTTATTGAGGAATTTTGGCCTGCTGGATAAAAACTGATAACGGAGTATTAGTGTGAAAAAAATTATAAATAGAATATTAAAAGTAATTGGCATTGTAATTGCTGTGATATTGTTTATCTGCGTTTTGTTTTTTATATATCACAGAGTTACTTGTATTGATGAGGAAAAAAATCATCCATCTCAATTCAGTTTTGTTGAAGTGGGTGGAAAAAGAATTAGCATGCAAATTCAAGGAGAAGGGGAGCATACAATTGTGCTGCTTCCTGGTCTTGGAACTACTTCTCCAATATATGATTTTGAGCCTTTGGCAGATGAGCTTGCAAAAAATAATCGAGTTATTACATATGAGCCATTTGGATATGGTTACAGTGATATTACTGATAAGCCCAGAACAATTGAAAATGAATGTGAGGAACTGAAACAGGCCTTGGATGCTTCAGGCGTAGAAGGTCCTTATATCTTTATGGCACACTCAGTATATGGGCTTGATAGTATTTATTTTGCAAACAAGTATCCGGAATATGTTGAGGCTGTAGTTGGCATAGATTGCACAATGCCAGCTATGTTATCCTATTTTGGAGAAGAAGTCCCTGCGGATATGCCGATGGCTATGGATTTGATGAGAATAACGGGACTTACAAGACTTTTACAAATGATGAATGAGAATCAGTTTGTATCAGATAATAGTTCAAATCTGTATAGTGAAGAAAATCTGCAAGAGCAGAGAATAATTTCAGCCAGAATAGAAGCCAATAAAAACGTTATTGAGCAATATAATGATCTGGATAATAAAATAAAAGCAACATTTGATTTGAAATACCCTGATTCAATGCCAATTTTGTTCTTTACGACCAATGATGCAGATAAAGAGCAACGTGATGATGGCAAAACAAGCAAGAGTCTATATGAAACCTATATAACGAATCCAGATATTCAATCTGTCATAACATATGATGCTTCGCATTATATGCATTGGACAAAGGCAAAAGAGATGTCAGATGATGTGAATGATTTTATAAAAGAGGTTTTTAATGATAGAAGCAAATAATGACAAGAAAAGTATTGTTGTTTTTTATGTGATTACCTTACTAATAAGTGCAGTGGTAGAAGGAATCACAATAATTACAGGATGTAGGGCTACTATTTTGATACTCATGTGGGTTCCGGGAATTGTCGGAATCATATGTAGCAGAGTCTTTTATCCTAAAGCACATGCGTTGGGAGTGAAAAAGTTTAAGCCACGTTATTTGCTGTTGGCCATACTGATTCCAAATGCTTACCTTATACCTTCTTATATGCTTTCATGGGCAATTTTGAAGGACCCGACAATAGGTGTTGATGAATTGGCGCAAAGATTTACTAATGGAATCGCATTTGATATTCCGGGAATATGCGTCCTTTTTATAGCATTTATTCCAATGCTGATTCTTAGTATGGTGACTGCAGCAGGAGAAGAGCTGGGATGGAGAGGCTATGCATTCCCGATCCTGGCCCGTTTATATGGAACCAAAAAAGCTATTCTGATAAATGGTAGTATATGGGCGGTATGGCACATGCCTATAATTCTTAGCGGACAATATCAGGCAAGTGTGAATATAATATATGGACTAATTAGCTTCTTTATAGAAGTAATGATTTTGACAATGATATTTTGCTGGTCACGAAATTCTAGCGGCAGTGTTATTCCAGCAATTATATTACACGCTTCACACAATTTGGTTGACCAGTCATATTTACAGCCGCTTAGTACAAATGCAAACGTCCCATATCTCAGTGGAGAACAGGGGATTATTACCATTATAGTAGGCGCATTAGTGGCAATTGTATTATGGTCAGTAAAAAATAAGGAGTAATATGTAATAATGAATAGAAATAGGTTCGAATAATCTGTAAGAGTTAAGAAGGGATAAAAATGACAGCAGAACAATTATGGAAACAATCAGGATTATCAGGAGAATACGAAGCGTGGGCATTTTCTGATGCCCCAGATAAATTGGCAGCACTTGTGTGCGAAGGAACAAAAACAGCAACATGTTCATCCTACGACATGTATGCAGTAGAAAATGAACCAATTCCAAAGGTTGGAGAGTACAGCATTATTCTTGATTCTAATGACAATGCAGTTTGTATTGTGCGTACAACTAAGATTACAATTTGTCCTTTTAAGGATGTAACTGCAGAGCACGCATATAAAGAGGGCGAAGGCGATAGGAGTCTCGAATACTGGCGTCAGGTTCATAAGGAATTCTTAGAGAGCGAACTTGAAACGATTAATATGCCTTTTAGTGAAGAGGCAAAGGTTATTTGTGAAGAGTTTGAATTGGTAAACATAACAGCATGAGAATGTAGCTCCAAAAATGAGAGTTTGCATTTTTTATGTTTGTTGCAGCCAGATAATTATGATTTAAAGGCATAGAATAATTATGAGTCTAAACAAAAAAGTAATTACACTTGAAAATGCCTCAAAGGTATATGATGGTAAGTATGTGATAAATAATATTTCACATGAATTTGCCAAAGGAGAATCCATAGCATTATGTGGACATAATGGATGTGGCAAAAGTACAATGCTTAAGCTATTAGCTAGCATTGTTTCGTTAAGCTCTGGGAAAATAGTGTATCAAAAGAAACTTAAATTCGCTTATGTACCTGAAAAGTTTCCAGGTATGGAAATATCAATGATTGATTATCTTCAAGGCATTGCCAGGATAGAAAGAGTGGATTTTTCGCTAGTGAATGAACTGATCAGTGAATTCTACTTGGAATCCATGATCAAAACAAGATTAAACAAACTATCAAAGGGAAGCCTTCAAAAAGTAGGAGTTATTCAGGCTATTCTTGCACCGAGGGATGTGATTTTTCTTGATGAACCTCTTTCAGGTCAGGATGCAGACTCTCAGAAAATGTTTATAACAAAAATGAATGAATTGAGGAACAAGGGAGTTACGATCTTCATGGCTTGTCATGAGAAGATGCTGATAAATGAGTTGTCTGACAAGGTCTATACGATAGATAAAGGAAAACTCATGGAAGTAAAGAACCCAGGAGAGTTACAATATTTGGTCTATGTTAGAAAATGCCCCAAGCTACAAGCTTGGCTTGGTATGAAAAGTAATGGTGATAGGTATGAAATTACGGTAAAGGAAGCAGTGTTAAAGGAAATGGTGCTAAAACTATACGATGAGGGTTGGGAAATTGTTGGGATTGAGAAACTTGATTGAAATATATAGATTAAGGTTAAAAATGCTGAAGAAAAGCTCTACATTAACGATTCCTACAGTTGTCACTCTGATTTTTCTCGGAGCAATGTATTCTGTAGCACCGCATGGTATATGTAGTAGTTTTTTACTGTCTGCGCTTTTCATATACTTTATATGTCTGTTTCTGTCTATATACTTGAATGGTGAAGAGAATGATATATATGAAGAAACGCTATTCCTGCATTGTTTGGACATTCATAGCTATTACTTTTCGCGCGAACTGTTATTAATTACATTGGATTTATGCTATACACTTGTGCTGACATTAGTGCCTACGATATTGTTTTTGATGGATAATGGCAGATTTAACAGGCAGATGGAACTTGCAGATATTTCATGTGGAGGGGTACATATTTTCATGTGTGGACTCGGGGGTATGATGACAGGAGATTTTTTTCACCCAAGAATTCTTAGAAAGAGAAGGGATGCGATAATAGGAGCAATAGCGATTTCCATGCTTGCAGTCTCTAAGGAGGGACTTATTGATTGTTCATCAGCATTTAGTATTTTGAACTTTGTACTCCCGCCTATCACTGATGGGCTCAAATCTGTGGGAAGCAATAGTTATTTTGAACCAAGAGAGATGATGCTGATATGTATGCACTTGGCGGTTTATTGTTTACTAATTATGATAGTAAAAATAAAAATGTTAGAAAAGAAAAAGTTCAGATATTAATATATAGATGAGGAAATATCATGGAATATAACGTAAACATTAACGGAATAGATGTTGATGCTGCATATAGCGATGAGACGATAGAAGAGATAGTAAAGCCGCTTTTAAAGTATATGGCTGACCTGCATGATTCAGAAAAAAGACGCATCCTTGTGATGCTTGCTGCGCCTCCAGGGGCAGGAAAGAGTACATTTGTCAGTTTCCTTGAATACATGGCAAAAGAACTCATCCCAACCAAAAAGGTACAGGCAGTGGGAATGGATGGATTCCATAGAAGGCAGGAGTATTTAACTTCTCATACAACTATAGTTGATGGAAAAGAAATTCCTATGGTTGACATAAAGGGAGCACCTATAACCTTTGATCTTGAAGCGCTAAAAAACAAAATCATAGAATTAAAAGAAAATGCTGTATGTAAGTGGCCTGAGTACAACAGAATGCTCCATAATCCGGTTGAAGATGCAATCACTATAGATGGCGATATAGTTCTTCTTGAGGGCAATTACCTTCTACTTGATGATGATGGCTGGCGTGACATTTCTGAGTATGCGGACTATACTATTTCAATGACAGCAGAACCCCAGATGCTTCGCAAAAGGCTGATCGACAGAAAAACAGCCAGCGGCAATAAAAGAGAGAAAGCTGAAAAGTTTGTGGATTTTAGCGATATGGCAAATGTGAAGATCTGCCTCGAACACAGCAAAAGAGCTGACATGGAGATTAGAATCGATGCTTCTGGGAATCTGGATCTAATTGAATGAGAAATTGGAGATGATATTTAATGGCCAAAGACGATAAAACAAATGTAATGAGAGTTCTTGATGGGAAAAAGATATCCTATAAAAGTCACATGTACGAGCCTGATGCAAGGCTTAGCGGAGAAGAAATAGCCGGGATACTTGGAGAAGACGCTGATAAGGTTTTTAAAACCCTTGTAACCCAGGGAAAAACAGGTCAGTACTATGTTTTTGTTATTCCGGTAAAAGCGGAGCTTGACCTTAAAAAAGCTGCGAAAGCAGTATCAGAGAAGTCAGTTTCCATGATACCTCAAAAAGAACTGCTCCCGCTTACAGGATACGTTCATGGTGGATGCTCACCTATAGGTATGAAAAAGTCCTTCCCTACGGTTATCCATGAAAGTGCATCAAACTATGAGGAAATATTCTTTTCAGCCGGAAAAGTTGGCTACCAGGTGGAAGTTGCGGTAAAAGATATTGAGAAGGTTGTAAGATACACCTTTGCTGATGTATGTACGGAATAATCGGGATAAAGCTATGGTAAAAATAGATCTGATAACCGGATTTCTTGGATCGGGTAAAACAACATTCATAAGAGAATACGCAAAATACCTAATGTCAAAGGGAGAAAAAATCTGCATAATTGAGAATGATTATGGTGCAGTAAACATTGACATGGTTCTTCTTCAGGATCTTTTAGGGGATAATTGTAACCTTGAGATGATTGTTGGAGGCGACGGAAAAGAAGCTCACAGAAGGCGTTTTAGGACCAAACTCATTTCCATGGGAATGAGCGGATACGACAGAGTGATCATTGAGCCATCGGGGATTTATGATGCTGATGAGTTTTTTGATGTGCTATATGATGAGCCTCTTGATAGATGGTATGAGATTGGAAGTGTCATATCAATCGTTGACGCCGAATCAGTACTGCTTCTTGAAGGAACATCAAAGTACTTGTTTATGTCAGAAATAGCATGGGCCGGAAAGCTCCTTATCAGCAAGGTGGATGAAACCACAGATGTCGATCAGATACATGCTTTTATAAATGCAACAATGGAAGAATATGGCTGTAGTGCCAGATTTCAGTTAAAAGACATTTATTCAAAAGCCTTTGATAGTTTATCACCGGATGAATTTGACTCCATTGAAAATGCGGGATATCGCCGCTCCTCATATGCAAAGATGCAGATAGATGATTCTCAATATCAGCCACTGTTTTATTTTGATGTGGAGATGGGAGAGACGCTTTTAAAAGAAACTGCCACAAAGCTTCTTAATGATGAAAAAGCAGGAAAAGTGATCAGAATAAAAGGCTTTGTTAAAACCTCAGATTCTGCGCAGGTTGAAATAAATGCAACGCAAAAAGAAATAAAGATAGAGCCGGTTACCAGCAGCAGAAATGCCATTATTATAATCGGAGAGCATCTCGATAAAGCCTATATAAATGAAATATGGAAAGACTACTGCTCGGTTGTTTCGCTGTAATAAATCAAAAAAGTATGAAATCAACAATAATAGAGTCGGATCTTAATAGAATTAAAGAATATACCTCCTGCACACTTTGTCCCAGAAACTGCCGGGTAGACAGAACAAGTACTCAAGGCTTTTGCAGAGAAAAAGCTACGCTTCACGTGAGTCGCGCCGCCCTTCATATGTGGGAAGAACCATGCATATCAGGCACAAGCGGTTCGGGGACAGTTTTCTTTTCAGGCTGCAATATGGGCTGTGTATTTTGCCAGAACAAAAAGATCAGTCGCGGAGAAGTAGGTAAATACATCTCTCCACAAAGGCTTGTGGATATCTTCTTTGAATTACAGGAAAAAGGTGCAAACAACATCAACCTTGTAACTGCTGATATGTTCATCCCCACAGTGAAAAGAGCTATCGAATGTGCCAAAGACCAAAAGCTTAAAATCCCATTTTTGCTAAATACAGCATCATACATAAATGTTGAGACTTTAAAGAGCTTAGAAGGTCTCATAGATATTTACCTTCCGGATTTTAAGTACATCAAAAATGAAGATGCGATAAGATACAGCAGAGCTCCGGGATATGTAGAGGCTGCCAAGGCAGCAATAGATGAGATGGTAAGGCAGCAGCCAGGGTGCCTGTTCTGGGACGATGAACAAGGCCAGCACCTGATGAAGAAGGGCGTTATCGTAAGGCATCTTTTGATGCCCGGCAAAGTTATCCAGGCCAAGATGATAATCAAATATCTCTATGAAAAATATGGAGATAGTATATACATTAGTCTTATGAATCAGTTTACGCCAAATGGGGAATTACAGGATTATCCTGAGATAGACAGGAAAGTCAGTGGAAGTGAATATCACAGCCTCATAAAGTATGCAGAAAACATGGGGCTTACCAATGGCTTTATCCAGGTTGGAGAGACTGCAAGCGAAAGCTTTATACCAAATTTTAACTGCGAAGGAGTGTAATATCTTGAATACATCATTCAAGAATTCATAATCCTCCGCAGTTTTTTTTTACAGTCTTGCATGAATACCAAGCTGCTCGTGCATGATCTTCTTATTCTCATACATTCTTTGATCAGCCAAAAGATATACTTCGTGAGGGTTGTTTTCCTCAAACTCATGAAGAAATGCAAATCCTGTCGCTACACTTCTCTTGTATTCAGAATAGAGCGCATTCATAACATTCAGAGCGCTGATCATTCTGTCGATCATTGAAGGAATGTCCTTGGTAGAAGAGTTCTTAACAATAGCAATAAATTCATCTCCGCCAATTCTGGCACAGAAGTCATTTTCACCAAAAGTAGTAGAAATTACCTTTGCAAAATCTTTGATGTATTTGTCACCGGTTGGATGACCGAATTTATCATTTACAAGTTTTAGACCATTAAGGTCGATGCTGATGATGCAGTAGTCGTTGGTCTCATTTTTTAACTCCTCAAGCTCTTTATCTGCCTTGGCTCTGTTAGGAAGATTGGTCAGACCATCGGCATAGGCAAGGTGTGACAAAGAGTCATGTTCCTGACGCTGGGCATAGTTCCAGGTGATAAATACAAGGTAATTTGCCAACATCGAAACTACGAGTATAAGGTAACCAAAACATATGATGGTGCGATTAAGCACATGCAAGCTTCTGATGTTGTAGAGCTCGCCAAGATACGACAGGAAATGGATAAAAAGAGTAATCGCAAAACCTGTAATACCATTCATCTGTATCATTCCGGACTTGGAAATATCATGTTTTTTGAGGTTTTTATTAAGAAACCATATAGTCACTACCAAACCGAATATTGCGTCGGCATAATAAAATGGCCTTGTTGTGCGCAGATGAATGTTGAAAGCGTAGTGCAGCAAATACTGAAAGGCAGGAATAATGCAGCTTATGATGGCTATAGCATAAAACATTGCTTTTCGCGTTATTTTCTGTATAGAAAGCTGTATCAGGTAAAAATACGGAACTATCATATATAGCGTGAAAAATTCAATCTGCGTTTCCAATGGAGTGTTGTAAAAAAGTGAAAACAGATTGTAATAGCTCAAAAGCCAGGCGCCGAGATTCATACATAGAAATGATTCCAGAATCTGGGCCTTACTGTTTGGAATAGCGGCAGAGAAAATAAGTGACATAAACAGGTAAGTTATGCCGAAAATGAACATGAATACACCTGTTGCAATAACTACAATATTGTCATGGATCAGTTTTGCCTTTAAATCTTCATTACTTCCAAATAGCGGAACCTCATAATTTTTCGCAGCATTGTGCTCACATACGGTCAGCTTCAGAGTCAGCTCTTTTCCCTGATACTCTCTTGGAAGTGTGATGAAATTGTAGTGCTTACCGATAAAAGAAACTGAGTCATACAGATCAAGCGCATATTCATAGACCAAAAGGTCGTCCACATAACATTCAACTGTTGTGTATTTGCTGCGCCACATAATAGCCGGGAATGGAAGGAAGCCTAAATCCGGAAGAGTAGTCTTGAAAGTTAGCTTATCCCCTCGCTCCAAAGGAGCAGATAACAGTTTATAAAACTGCTTAATTTCCTGATCTTCATATTTGGTACCGTTTATATCAATTTCCCAGCCATCTGCGAGAAGTGCCATTTTAGATTTAGGTGAAAATGAAAAGAAAATATGGCATACGATCTCGATTGCAATAAGGACTGAAAACGCGCATATAAGAGGAATCAAATGCTGTTTATGCTTCATTTGAGCTACCTCCCTTCTGCGAGAAATTCTTTAGAAGATCATCATAGAGCCTTCCAAGGGACTGATTGTGGTGTTGGTTTTTCATAGAGTACATTTTTGTGTCCGCTAAAAGATAAACATCCTGAGCGGTAGCACCTGCTTTAAATGTCAGTTCTTTATTAGTAGCATAGCCCCAGGAAGCGGAATATCTGATGTGTTCTTCTTTGCTTGTTCTGTAGCACATTAAATCAACCATACACTTGATGGCACGCTCGCAGCGATCTTCATCAATGTATGGTAAAACAACTATAAATTCATCTCCGCCCATTCTTCCGATAAGGAGGGCTTCTGTGAAACTCTCTTTCAAAATAGCGGCAAAACCTTTGAGAAGGTGGTCACCTTCAGCGTGTCCGAAATTGTCGTTTGTGTATTTTAGATAATCAAGATCAAGACTTATGATTGTATAGTTACCGTCGAGCTTTGCTAAAGTGAGCTCACACCTTGCCCTGTTGGCAATGCCTGTTAGAGCGTCAGTATAAGCGATTCCTTCCAATTTTTCTTTTACATTTGATTCGCTCAGGTACTCGATTCGATGATAAAAGTAATTCAGAAAAAGACATATCATAAAAAGCAGAGAACCTACAGTTGTAAAATTTATAGTTGCTGACTGCTCGCCTTCGGCAGAGTACTTGAGCAGATTAAAGAATACAATATCTACCTGCGCGCAGATCATAAACAGTAAAAGACCTGTTACAAGGAAGACAGTGGAGAGGGTAACTCCACGGAACTCGGATTTTTCTATGAGACGTTTACGCAAAGACATACTAAGGGTTATTACCATATAAACACCCTGAATAATGACAGTAACATGGAATAACACAACAAAATTACAGATATGAGCGATGTTGAACACATGCATCATTGTAACCGTGAGAACGAACAGAAGGCTTCCCATAAATCCGTAAGTAACAATTTTCTTATTTCGGTCTTTTCCATTAAAGAGAACAAAACCGATAATACTGGGCGGAATCATGAAAAGAGAAAAATATTCCAGGAAGGTATAAAGAGACGGATTATCAGAAACAATCCAGAACAAGTCATTGAAACAAAAGATATATATACCCATGGCAAGGGAAGTCGTGGCGCTAAAAAGGATGCTTGTATCTTTGCTTGAAGATAAAAGCATGAATGGAGAAATGATCAGTAAGATAAATCCGAACATCATAAGGAAGATACCAACTACAACAGAGAGGCGTTTTGGCTCTAGAAGCTGGTTTGAAATGTCATTATAAGTGCCAAGGTACACCGGAGAAAAACCGGAAAAAGCATTGTTTTCCTGTGCTGTAAAACGTATTAGAAGAGTTTTTCCACTGCTATTTTTGGGAAGAGGAACAAAATTGTAGATCTTTGGAACCATTTTGCCTTTCTCAACATAGTCATGTCCAAATGAGTATACAAGTGCGCTGTCTACATAAACATCCACAGTAGAAAGAATACTCCTGAAACAGATGCCGATTGGCACGTCAGTGTAAGAAGTAAGATCAGGGAGATTGGTGCGGATTACGATATTGTCGCCTCTGTTGGCAAGACCCGTGTAAGAATTTACTAAAGACTCAATGTAATGGTATTCGCTGCCACGAGAAATAGTCCAGCCGGAATCCAGCTGGACAAGCTCAAATTCGCTTGGAGTATTAAACTTTGATGTTCCTAAAATCGCTACTGTGAGCACAATTAAGGCTATGCCCAGTAGCGATAGGAAAGCAGTTCTTACTCTGGTTAATACGCTCACGTATTCTTCTCCTATTATCACACTTATAGTATACTTCCAAGAGATAATTCTTGAACAGTATACAGATAATAAAGAAAAGATAAAAAATTTATTTCTTAGAAATGACCGTGGCTTCCACCATGCGAATGGCCTGAACTTGATGTATGTATTGATGAGCCACCTGAGCCGTGACTTCTTGATGAATCATTATCTTTTGGAAGAGGAGTATGAGTTACTCTTGTAGTTACGTATCTGTCTTCATGAGATCTCATGTTAAGACCCTGGTGTGACTGATAACCTGAGGCGTTAGCCTTACTGTGAACAGTCTTAAGCTGGGAACCCATAAAAAAGATAGGGATCAGTGCCGAACCAAATCCGCACAGAAGGCTGATAAGTAGCAGTTTGATGCCGCTACCTCTGCTGCGATATGTGTTATCTACATCGATGGCGGAACCATTCTCATAACTTTCAAGGTAATCATCACAAATGTTTACATATGTTTCGAATGCCCTATAATAGTCTCCATCTGAAAGATATGGAAGCATACTGTCTACAAGCTCTTCCTGGCCATAATCAGTAAATGCATAAATTGCCTCTCCTGAAGTGCTGATAGCCCACTCTCTGTCATACATGCTGAGCATGAACAGAATTCCGCTGTCGTTGTAATCAGCTCCAAAGCCGTTGTAGTCGAAATAGTCATCCGCGTAGTCCTGAACAGGGCCTGAGTGATCGTTTACTGTAAGAACAACAATGTTGCACTGCCTCTTTTGGCTGACAGATTCAAGCAGCTCAAGCAGATCAGTTTCTTCACCATCAGTTAAAAGATCTGCCTTATCAAGCAGAAGCTCTTTTTGCCTGGAGGAAGGAATTTCATAGCTGTCCCAGAGCTCTTCGTCAGCAGCCCGTGCTGTAATACAAAATAAAGGTATTATCAGAAGAGTTATTGATAATAGTAAAAACCCCTTAATTTTTTTCATACTTAAACAATCTTTCTGAATTTAAAATGTAGAATACAAAATTAGGTAAAAAATAATTGATGCGATAAAACCAATAGGAATGTAATACTTGAGCGCCTGCGTAAAGCTTATAGGAAGATTGCCTATAAACTTACCGGTCTGACCGTTCATGGCAAACAGGAAGTTTTTGTCATTCCAGGTTGTGTTTAGAATGTAGACCGGATAGAGAGCATATTTGCTTGATGAGCTGCTGGTGCTGCAGTCCTCATGCTTAGTCCGCAGTGAACTGTAACCGCTTATGGTTGCCCTGAAATCTGCGGTAGCAGAAGCAGACATCCTCTGCAATGCTCTATCTTTGCATTCGTCAGATGTTACATTGTATTTATTGGCAAGAAATCCTGCAAGATAGCCCATGTTAAAAGGAACCATGGTCGTGTGATCAAATGGTTCAAGAGATTCCATAAGGTCATCCGGCATTTCTTTGGAGCCATCCACAGGTACTTTCTCGAACTGTTCGCTTCCTGATCTTGAGATGTCATAGTATTTGGTCTCAGTGTACATATACTTAGAATCAGACCAGGTCCTTACCTTTGTTCCTTCAAAAGAGCCGGAGTATTCCTCTGTTGCATCAAAAAGCCAGAAGGGAACATAGACACCCTTTATCTCATCAATGTGATTTTTTTCTAAAAAGACCTTTGGAACAAGCCTTTTTTTCTTTACATACTCAGTGTAAGTTTTTACAGCATCGTCTTTTGTGAGTTTAAAAGGAATGATGTAGTCAGGCTTAAATTCTCCTGTGAATTTTTCCTTTACAACGACATTGTTGCTGCAAAACGGGCATTTCAGTGATCCAAGAGACTCTGTTGCAAGTATTTCTCCTCCGCAGGATCCGCAGGAGTAGATGAACATTTCATCCTGTGTATCAGATGGAGTTCCGCTACTTTCAGAATTGTGATTGGCAACATAGTCTTTTACATCAAATTCTGAATCGCAATAAGGACATTTTAATTTCTGAGTATGTGGATTAAATTCCATTGCCCCGCCACAGGCGGGGCATTCATATTCTTGTAAAGCCATATTTCCCTCTAATGGATCATAGAATTAGTTTGCTGGTCTTGGAGTTCCACAGTTGGAGCAGAAGTTTCCTGTGTTAACAGCTCCGCAGGAACATGTCCAGTTAAGTGCTGGTCTTGGCTTTCCGCAGTTAGAGCAGAAGTTTCCAGTTGAAGTAGCACCGCATGAGCATGTCCATGCATCAGATGCAGGGGCAGCAGCCGGAGCTGGAGCGGCATTCTGAGCCTGAGCTCCCATGTTAAAGAGCTGACTTGCGTTCATTCCGCCAGCCTGCGCAGCCATGTTCATACCAGCAAATGCCATCATAGGACCTGTTGCTGTGTTCTTGGCAGCATCCTGCATAGCCTGAGCCTGAGCACTGGCAATAGTTGCAGCAGCCATATTAGGATTTCTTAATGCGCCTGCTCTCTGAAGCTCTTTGATTGTCTTTTCATCTTCTTCAGAAGCTACTACTGAGCTTACGCCAAAGCTTGAGATCTTTATTCCGTAAACCTTAGTCCACTTATCTGAAAGAACTTCGTTAAGTGCATCAGCAATCTCTGTTGTGTGAGCAGGAAGCTGACTATAGCGGATTCCCATAGCAGAAATCTTGGCAAATGCAGGCTGAAGAGCTGTAAGAAGCTCGCTCTTAAGCTGAGAATCAAGCTTATCTTTTCTGTATTCACCTTCCACATTTCCACAAATGTTCTTATAGAAAAGGATAGGATCAACTATCTTGTAGCTGTATTCACCGTGACACTTAATGCTTGCGTCAAGGTCAAGTCCGATATTTGTATCTACAACACGGAAAGGAACAGGATTAACTGTGCCATACTTATTTCCGATGATCTCTTTTGTATTAAAGAAATATACTCTCTGGTCTTTAGGAGTACTTCCGCCAAAACCTACACGTTTAGCAAATTCTTTAAAGCTGTTTACAATGTTTTCGCCTAAGTCGCCATAGAAAACTGAAGGTTCAGCTGAAGTATCATAAACGAATTCGCCTGCTTCTGCGCAGATTTCTGTAATCTGCCCCTGATCAACCAAAACAGCACACTGTCCTTCATTTACAGCGATGATAGAGCCGTTGGAAATAACATTCTCAGAGCCCTTTTTATTTGAACCTTTTCCTTCTTTCTTTTCACCTTTTGTAAGGAGTACGTCGTTTGTAAGAGACGGACAATAAAAATACTCCCTCCACTGATCTGCTAAAACATTACCACCTGCAACAAGTGCAGCCTGAATAAGCCCCATAACTTTCTCCTTTCATACGAAAAACAATAGTTGTCTGATAATTTTATAGACATTTACTATTTTCGCACAAAACATAACAAAATACTATTTCTTTTTGCTCAAAATAACTGATGCTGATACAATTATGTGGATGAAAAATACACTTATTTCCGAGAAAAAACTAAATATCTATAAAGCCCATGGATGCAAGGGAAATTGCTATAAGTGCACAAGAAAATGTTCTGACGCCGAACAGATAGATGTTCAGAGCGAGGTGATAGATGGTGACATAGATAAAAAATATGACGCCTATGGTATCGCCATTGATCTTGGTACGACAACTATCGCTGCGGCGCTTGTGGGATTTGACTTTAAAAACCAGGCAGGTGAAGTGGCACTCACAGCATCATGTGTGAATCATCAGCGAAAGTACGGGGCGGACGTTATCAGCAGAATAGATAATGCATCTGATCCTGAGACAGCCAATGACTTAAAAAGGCTTGTGACCCAGGATATATGTGGCCTGGTAAAAGAGCTTTCGATGAAAGCAAAGTCTGATGTTACCACCATCTGTATTGCAGGAAACACTACAATGCTTCATCTTCTAAGAGGCTATAGCGTTTCAGGTCTTGGAAAATACCCGTATAGCCCAAAGTCACTTGACCTTGAAGTTTTTACGGGAGAAGAGCTGAGCCCTGATCTTTCCGGCTATAAGGTGATTCTTTTCCCCGGAATATCAGCCTTTGTAGGGGCAGACATAGTAGCCGGGATATATGCCCTTGATATGGCAGAAGACCCGGACAAAAAGAGCCTTATGGTAGACCTTGGAACAAACGGCGAGATTGCTTATTTTGACGGTACAAAGATTTATGCCACATCAACTGCAGCAGGCCCTGTATTTGAGGGTGGAGGGATTTCATGCGGTGTCCCTGCCATAAATGGCGCAATAAAACATATAAATATAGGAGATTTTTTTCCCGAATTGGATATAATAGGTAATGACAAACCTATAGGTCTTTGTGGAACGGGAGTCCTGGAAACAGTGGCAGAGCTCTTAAGGTGCGGACTTATGGATGACACGGGGCTTTTGTGCGACCAATATTTTGACAGCGGCTACCCTCTTACCAGGGAAAAAGATATTACCATAACTCAAGGTGATATCAGAAATGTTCAGCTGGCCAAGGCTGCCATTTATTCGGGGATAGTCAATATCTTAGACGGAAGTGATGCTGACAGCGTCTATATTTCAGGAGGCTTTGGCTCCCATATTGATATAGACAGGATAAAGAACCTCAAAATGTTCCCTGAAGAATTGGTGCCAAAAGCTTTAGCAGCGGGAAACACTTCTCTTAAGGGATGCATCAAATATCTGGTGCAGGATCTTATGGGCGATGGTGAAAAAGCTCTTTTGGAAATAAAAAGAATAACTGAAATTTCTGAGGTGATTCAGCTGGCAGAGCTGGATCAGTTTGACAGTGATTATATAGAAGCAATGAATTTCTAAAAAAGGAGATAAACTAATGCTAGACGAAAGATGGGTATTTCATGATGATGCAAAGGCAGAGGACCTTGGAAATGGTGTGGTAAGGCGTGTACTTGCTTACAGCAAAGACCTTATGTGCGTTGAGAATACTTTTGAAGAAGGCGCGATTGGAGCTCTTCATCATCACCCACACACTCAGATCACTTACGTCGTAAGCGGCAAATTTGAGTTTAATATTGATGGTGAAAAGAAAATTGTTAAAGCCGGCGATACAATGCTTAAGACAAACAGTGTTGAGCATGGCTGCGTCTGCCTTGAAAAGGGAGTTCTTTTGGATATCTTTAACCCTATGAGAGAGGATTTTGTATGATCTGTGATACATGTGCCAATTATGTATACGATGAAGACTGGGAATGCTATACATGCATGGTAAATATGGATGAAGATGACTACTACCGCATGATGTCCGGAAATCGCTCAGAGTGCCCTTATTATCAGGACAACGATGAGTATAAAGTTGTAAGACATCAGATGTAAGCGGAGGAGGAGATTTATGAAAATAGTTTTAAAACACTTAACTAAGAGATTTCCTAACAGAAACAAAAAAATAAAGGACGATGTAATTGCTGTAAATGACTTCGATTTTACTATACCTGACGGCAAACTCATCGGACTTTTAGGACCATCCGGCTGTGGAAAAAGTACAGCTCTTAATCTTATTTGTGGACTTGAGAAACCTTCGGAAGGAAAAATTTTCTTTGGTGAGAGAGATGTTACAGAGCTTGCTCCTGAAAAGAGGGGCGTCGGCCTTGTATTCCAGAACTATGCTCTTTATCCACATCTTACTGTCTATGAAAACATTAAATTCCCCCTTGAGAACTTCAGAGGCGATAAGAAGCTGACTAAGGAAGAAATGGATGCCAAGGTAAAAGAGGCAGCAAAACTTGTTCAGATCGAAGAACTAATGGACAGACGTCCAAACGAGATGTCAGGTGGTCAGCAGCAGAGAGTTGCTATTGCGAGAGCCCTTGTAAAGATGCCGCAGGTTCTTTTGCTTGATGAGCCCCTTTCAAACCTTGATGCAAGACTTAGGCTTCAGACAAGAGAAGAGCTTAAGAGGATCCAGCTTGAGACCGGTATTACAACTGTATTTGTAACCCATGATCAGGAAGAGGCCATGAGTATTTCAGATATGATAGTTGTTATGAAGGCCGGTGTCCTGCAGCAGATGGGGAAACCTCAGGATATTTATGATGATCCTGATAACCTTTTTGTCGCAAGCTTTCTTGGAACACCTCAGATAAATGTTTTCAAAGGAAAGGTCAAAGAGGGCAGGGTTTATATTGGAGAGGCCCCTGTTCTTGATGCAAAGGGCGTAAAAGATGGTGACGTCTATGTTGCCATAAGACCTGAAGGATTTATCCTTGATGAGAATGGACCTTTTGCCTGTGATTATGTGAACCGGGAGATAATGGGCAGAGATACAAGTCTTATTGTTTCACATCCTGATTTTACAGGTGAAAAGATAAGAGGAATAATCTCATCTGACGATGAAGTTAAGATTGATGACGGCAAAGTCAGATTTTCACTTAAACCAAACAAAGTATTTATTTTTGATGGAAGTTCAGAAGAGAGGATAAGGCTATGAAGAAAAACCTGACTGCATGGCTTTGTCTTTTGCCTGCAATTTTGTTTTTGGGTATATTTATGGTTTACCCTTTATTTGATGTATTGGTCTATTCATTTGAAGAAGGCTATAATTTTGCATCGCAGAGCTTCTGGGGAACAGGACTCTACAACTATTCATATGTACTCCACGACCCGTTTTTTATCCAGGCTCTGAAGAATACTTTTATCATAGTCATAATTACGGTTCCGCTTTCTACCGGAATCGCTCTTTTAATATCCCTTGAACTTAGTCAGATAAAGGCTTTGAGGGATTTCTTTCAGACAGTTTATTTCCTTCCCTACGTTACCAACACTCTGGCGGTAGGCCTGGTATTTATGATCCTCTTTAAAAAGACTGCTTATTCCGACGGACTTATATCCATCCTGATACAGTTTTTTGGAGGCCCATCTGTTGACTTTATTGATGGTCCTTACGCAGCAAAGATGTTTGTTATGTGCTTTTACACAATATGGATCGTAATGCCCTTTAAGATATTGATCCTCACAAGTGCTCTCGCATCAGTAAATGAGATGTACTACAAGGCAGCAGTTGTTGATGACACGCCAAAGTGGAGAATTTTCTACAAGATTACACTTCCTATGATATCCCCTATGGTTTTCTATCTGGTAATAACAGGTTTTATCGGTGCTTTCAAGGCATACAGCGATGAGGTAGCTCTTTTTGGAACCGACCTTAATGCTGCAGGAATGAACACAATAGTGGGCTATGTATATGACATGCTCTATGGAAACAGCGGTGGCTATCCATCATATGCATCAGCTGCGGCGCTCATTCTTTTTGCCATAGTATTTACAATTACAACCATAAATCTCATGGTTAGTAGAAAGACGGTGTACTATCAATGAAAAATAAAACCAGAAATGTGATAATTTATGCCCTTCTTTCAATTTGGGCTATCATAGTGCTGTTTCCTTTTTACTGGATGATACTTACTTCCATAAAAAGCTACAGCTCATACAATTCTGAATATGTTCCAAAGTTCATAGCTTTGAGTCCCACTGTTGAGAACTATGTAACAGCCTTTACCGCAGTTCCCCTGGCAAAGTATTTCTTTAATACTATTGTCTTCACGGTTGTTACCACAGGCATGATGCTGGTTGTTGTGGTGCTTTCGGCATTTGCCTTTGCAAGGCTTGATTTTAAGGGAAAAGACCTTTTGTTTTCTCTTTTCCTCTCTCTTATGATGATTCCAAATGAACTTGTTATCATCACAAACTTTGTTACTATCACAAATTTAAATATGAGGAACACCTTCTCGGGACTTATACTACCGTCAGTTACTTCAGTGTTCTACATATATCTTTTAAAAGAGAATTTTGAGCAGATACCTGAAAACCTATATAAAGCAGCAAAGGTCGACGGAACTTCGGATTTCAGATATCTTTTCAGGGTTATGATCCCGATTTCCAAGCCTACGATAGTTACCATAACTATCCTTAAGGTCATTGAGTGCTGGAACTCTTATGTATGGCCAAGGCTTATTACTGATGATCAGAATTACTTCCTGGTTTCCAATGGAATTCAGGAGATCAGGGAAAACGGATTTGGGAGAGAAAACGTGCCGGCAATGATGGCCGCAGTAGTTGTAATATCTGTGCCGCTCGTTGTCCTGTTCCTCGTTTTCAGAGATAAGATCATGGAAGGAGTTGCCCGAGGGGGGACAAAGGGCTGAGAGCACTTGGCGAGGTTTTTTCGAGCCTAGTGCGAACGTGTTAAGGCGAGCGAAGCGAGAGCTTAACTTCCTTGTTTATTTCAGAACGGAGACGTTACTATGACTATAAGAGTGAGAACGGTTATTTATACTATATTATCAATGATTTTGTTGACGGGGTGTCATGGTTCAAAAGGTGGAAATGAGTTTGAGATTCCTGAGAACTTCGACGAGAGTAAAAATATAGAAATAACTTTCTGGGCAAAAAATGACACAAACAAGACTCAGACAGAAATCTACAACAAAGCAATTGAGGATTTTGAAAAGATATATCCAAATATCACTGTAAATATGAGGCTGTATACCGATTATGGCAAGATATATAACGATGTAATAACTAATATATCCACTAATACAACACCGAATGTCTGCATCACATATCCTGATCATATTGCAACATATATGACCGGAAGTAATACGGTGGTGCCGCTTGATGGCTTATTTGCAGATGAGAAATATGGACTTGGCGGAAGTGAGGTTAAGTTTGATTCAGTGAGAGCTGATGAGATCGTGCCTGAGTTTTTGGATGAGTGCATGATCGGGGATCAACACTATGCAATTCCCTATATGAGATCTACTGAGGCTTGCTATGTGAATAAGACTTATGTAGAAGCCCTTGGATATGAGCTTCCTGAGACGCTTACCTGGGATTTTGTGTGGGAAGTTTCAGAGAAAGCCATGGAAAAAAATGCAGATGGAACCTTCAAGATAAACGGGCAGCAGGTAATGATCCCATTTATCTATAAGTCAACAGACAATATGATGATCCAGAGCCTTAAGCAGCTTGGAGCAGATTATTCAGATGCTGATGGGAACATTTTACTTTTTAATGACAGCACAAGAGAAATCCTTAGAACTGTAGCAGAGCACACAAAGAACGGCGCTTTTTCCACATTTAAGATTTCAGGATATCCTGCGAACTTCTTAAATGCAGGACAGTGCATATTTGCTATTGACTCAACAGCAGGTGCAACCTGGATGGGAAGCGATGCGCCACTTGTTGATATTGCAGAAGACAAGCTTGTGGATTTTGAGACAAAAGTCATGACCATTCCGCAGTATGATCCGTCAAACCCCAGGATGATCTCACAGGGACCGTCAGTGTGTGTCTTTAATAAGACAGACTCACAGGAAGTCCTTGCTTCGTGGCTTTTTGCGCAATATCTTTTGACTAATGACGTGCAGATTGCTTACTCAGAGACAGAAGGCTATGTTCCTGTCACATTAAAGGCCCAGAATGCACCTGAATATCAGGATTATATTGCCAAGGCCGGGACTGATGACAATGAGCATTATCAGGTAAAAATAGATGCTGCGAAGCTCCTTATGAACAACACTGAGAACACTTTTGTCACACCGGTGTTTAATGGCTCCACATCTGTAAGAGACGCGGCAGGACAGCTTATAGAAAATGTTACCAAAGCGGTTCGAAGAAAGAAAACAGTTGATGATAAATTCATTGATGACCTCTATGAGGAAGTGAAATCTCTTTATCATCTTGATCAGGGAAGCACAGGCGCTGCAAATAGCGGCCAGAAAAAAGATCTCGGGCCACTTCCAACTGAATCGGTGGCATTCTTAAGCCTCCTTGTAATTGCCTGGGTTCTTATAGGAACTTTTGCCTTAAAAGATAAATTAAAGAATAAAACCAAATAAGTGTTTGTATTTTATTTATTATTTAGTATAATTTCCTTGTTTGGTATTGTTAGACATCAATAGTAGATGTCTCATAACTTTTTTAATGGAGGGATATTATGAAAAAGACATTGGCAGTAGTTTTAACAATGGGTCTTGCTCTTTCATTCGTAGGATGTGGAAGCAAGGCAGCTACAGAGACTGCAGAGACAGCAACAGAGGCTGTATCAGAGGCAGTTGAGACAGCAACAGAAGCTGCATCAGAGGCAGCTGCAGAAGCAGTATCAGAGGCAGCAGAGGCAGTAGCAGATGATGCTAAGTCAGAAGGCGTTATGACATACGCTGAGTTCGCAGCAGCAGAGCTTGAGACAGAGGTTGTAGTTGAGACTTATGTACAGGCTAAGCAGTCATGGTGGGAAGACAAGGCAACATTCTACACACAGGATCAGGACGGCGCTTACTTTATCTACGAGATGGCTTGCTCAGAGGATGATTACAACAAGCTTACACCTGGAACAAAGATCAAGGTTACTGGTGTTAAGTCTGAGTGGTCTGGTGAAGTAGAGATCGTTGATGCAACATATGAGATCGAGGAAGGTAACTTTGTAGCAGAAGCTAAGGATGCTACAGATCTTCTTGGCAAGGATGAGCTCATTGACCTTCAGAACCAGCTTGTATCTTTCAAGGATATGACAGTTGAGTCTGTTGCATTCAAGAACGAGCAGCCTGGAGATGACATCTATGTTACTCTTTCAAAGGATGGAGCTAACTATGATTTCTGCCTTGAGTACTACTTAAATGGTAGCGACGAAGAGTTCTACAACCTTGTAAGTGGTCTTGAAGCAGGCACAGTAGTTGATGTTGAAGGATTCCTTTACTGGTACGAAGGTGCTAACCCACACATCACAAAGGTTACAGTTAAATAATTTTGCTTTAGTAAGTAATGCCCCACAGCGTATGCTGTGGGGTTTTTTCATTTTATGATATACTTATTCTGACTGGAGATATTACTGAAAGGGACATGTGATGATAAAAGAGATACATATAGATACATTGGAAGAGCTGTTGCCTCTTTTGACAGAGCAGGAGTACAGGCCCGATCTTGACAGGAACAGAAGTCCATACGTATATCGTGGAATGTCGGATTCATCCTTCAAGATGTACACGAGCCTTAGCAGAAACTGTAAGGGCCTTCAAAAACAGCTTGAGCCTGCAATACTTGAAAACTTTGCCAAATATGCCATAAATGATGAGCCTTCAATAGGCCATTCCGTATGGAGACAGATGATCCTCGGGCAGCACTACGGGCTTCCTACAAGACTTCTTGACTGGACTCAGTCAGCCCTTGTTGGACTTAACTTTGCAACTACAGAGGAAAACCTTGAGGAAATGGACAAGCATGACTGCATGGTCTGGAGGATCAATATGTCAGAGCTTGTTGACCACCTTCCTGAACCTTACAAGTACGCGGTAAACAGGAAGCATTCCACCATCTTTACTGTGGACATGTTAAAAGAACTGACGGGAAACAGCTTAAAACAGTATGATACAGATATGGGCGATTCCTCAATGGTAATAATCGAGCCCCCATCACTGAATCAGAGGATAATAAACCAGCATTCATTCTTCGCTGTAGTACCAACAGGAATCAAGGATATTGAGAAGTTCCTTTCGGACAACACAGAAGATACAGTCAAATATATTATTGATAAAAAATTAAGATGGCGTGTCAGAGATATGCTCGATCAGCTTAATATGAGTGAGCGTATTGTTTACCCGGGCCTTGAAGGCCTTTCCAAGTGGATTGCCCGCCATTATTACGTAAAATAAATTAAAGAGAGAATTGCCATGAGTGGATATAACATTAAAAAAGACCAGGTAGAAACAGTACTGGACAAAAAGTTTTTGAGACTGTACGACCTTCATTATGAAGAGGGAAAGCATTATTTCGATGCTTCCAGAAGACCTATTGAAGAGCTTGCAGCTTCCATGACTGAGGAAGAATTTAAAAAAATGATCCCTGATGCGGTAAGCTGCTTTGTAATAATTGAGAAAGAGGGAAAAGAGCCGGAGCTTCTTTTATCCTATGAATACAGGTATCCGACCGGAAGATTTCTTTTAGGAGTGCCGGCAGGACTGGTTGATCCTGAAGATAAGGCAAAAGAGAATCCGCTTCTTGAAACAGCTAAAAGAGAGATATTTGAAGAGACAGGAATCACAGTCAGAGGTGGCATAGACAAAATGTCAGTTGTGAACCCGCTTGTTTTCAGTACTCCCGGAATGACAGATGAAAGTAACGGTCTTGTTTCTGTAGTTTTGCGCGACCCTGACTTATCTAAAATGACTCAGGACGGAGCATTGGGACAGGAATGTTTTGACGGATTTGTTTTTGTCACAAAAGAAAAGGCGCGTAAACTCTTAAAAGACGGAGTTGATGATAACGGACATTTTTATTCAGTTTATACATGGGCAGCAATGATGTACTTTTTGTCTGACATGTGGAAATGATGTCTAATTGTTTATGAAAAGAGGGGAATTATGAAAAAGAAATTTTTGGCATTACTTATAAGTTTAGCTTTAGTATCATCTTTGGCTGTTGGCTGCGGCAGGCAGGAGAACACAGATGGTGCAACTGATGCTTCATCACAAGAGGAGAGCATTGCAGAGCCTGAAGAAACTGCAAAAGCTTCTATTGAACTTACCGGAACCCTGGATTTTGGATGGGCTGTAGATCATATTTCAGATGAGGATTTTGGTGAAATGGCTCAGATCCTTGACGATGAGGCAATAGAAGATCTGCCTGGTGACAGCAGATTCCAGAGAGTTTACGGGGACCTTAGCATGGAAGTAAGCGTGTGGGATCTTCTCAGTGTCGGAGAGGGCAACAAGGACTATAACGACTATGGAACAGTGATCGTTACAGGATCTGGTAAGACTAAAACAGTTTTCCCTGAAGTAAGACATGGGAGATGCCCGGCGGTAAATGCTGATTTTGATGAAAATACAATGTGGCTTGTGGGCGAAGCTATTTCAGAAAATGGCGTGTATGCAGAGATTCCGTATCTCTTTACAATTGATTCAGCAGGTGCTGAGATAATTTATGTTGTTGATCCTGTTCTTGTTCAGAATAAGCTTCTTGAAATGCTTTCTGTAGAGTCAGATGACAGCACTATCTCTTTTAACTATGACGGAAATAAGCTCTACAGTATTGAGAATCCGGGAAATGTTACAAACATCTGTCTTGGTGATCACATCAGCTACTATTTAAACTCAGGTAATGACCTGATGGTGAAGGTTACTCCTGGTATTAAAGTTTCAGGAAACGATGATATCAGCTACGACAACATGCCTACATTTATTGCAACCGTGGTTCCGTCTATGGGTAGCGAGGGTGTATACGACGACTTTGAATTAAAGGCGCTTTCAGCTCTTTCTTATAACAAAGTTGACCTTGATAATCCAACAGCTCTCGACGATGCTATTTCATCAGCAATATTTAAGTCCAATGCCGGTGTTTATTACGAAGGCGAGCTTGCTGCAGAAGGCCATATCCTTATGAGCAGTGAAGAAGAGGGGCCTCAGGTTAAAGCCTACGTTCTTTCAATGTATGGTGAATATGAGTTCCAAAACGGAAACTTTGTTAAATGCGCAGGAAGCGGGGCTATTCCGACAGTTATCACGTTTGTCTTGAATGATTCCAAGGAATACACTATCGTGAGTTATGAAGAGGCTGAAGACGGAAGCGACTTTGTTCCTTCTATCAAGAAGATGTTCCCTGAGGATCTGTGGGCAAGATGTATATCAATTGAAGAAGATGATATGAGCGAGCTTGAAAAGATGGAGCGAGGCTACGCTGAAGAGTATGTTGAGAGCATCGGAAGAGAAAACGCAGAGATCGGCGATTATGCAGACTTTGAGTACACTTATGATGATGCCTATAATATATCTGAAAAGGCTGCAAATGCCATGCTTGAGGCTCAAAGTACAGATCCGCTGGTTTCTAAATGCCCTATGTGGTATGGTGACCGTGAGGTTGTGGAAGAGGGAATCAGATATATATACAAAAAAGAGTATGATGAGGCAGCAAAGAAAGTTATTTTCAGCAAAGTAGAGCAGGAGTCAGGAAAAGTGGTTGAATCCGCTGAGTACGATGCATGATAAAACGTAAACGAACATAATTGGGGGATGCAATGTACAGAGTCGCAATATGTGATGATGAAAAAAGCTCTGCTGCTGAGGCGGCCAGACTTTTGGAAAAATACAAAAGATCAAAGTCAGGGCTGGAATTTAAGCTTGATATTTTTAACTCATCCATAGAGCTTTTGGGGGCAATGGAAAAAGAGAGCTATGACATTTATCTTTTGGATATATATATAGATAAGATGAATGGCATAGAAATTGCTGATACCATAAGGAAACGTGACAATAGCGGTCATATCATATTTATGACTACTTCCAATGCCTTCTACAAAGAGGCGTTCAGGATCCGCGCAGTGCATTATCTGGAAAAACCTATCCTTGAGGAGGAATTCTTTTCAGCAATGGACAGGGTCTGTGTGGAAGAGGAAGTGAAGTTCCTTACAGTGAGGGATAGCGGCGAAGTGAGCAGAGTTCCCGTGGACGAGATCCTTTACATTCAGTCGGAGGACCACTACAAGAGAATCCTGACTGAGAAAAAGAGCTATCTTGTAAGGAGCACAATGCAAATGCTTGTGGATGACCTTGGTGATGTTCCGTATTTTTATCTTTTGGGTAAAAACGTAATGATAAACCTTAAAAAAGTCCTGAGAATAACCAAGGCTTCACTTGTTATGGAAGATGGAACAGAGTTTTCGGTTCCAAGAGGAACCTACAGGGTTATCAGCGAACTTGTTTTGAAGTATAGTTTCTAAAATATTCGTTGACACTGCCTGAAAAAGAAAATATGATAATAACCATAGTGGCAAGGGCGCCAAAACAATGATCTGAGTAATCGTTTGTTTTGTGCGCCATTTTTGTTAGGAGGGAAAAATGAGCAAGTATACCAGAGAGGATATCATACGTATTGTTGATGAAGAGGATGTAGCTTTTATAAGGCTCCAGTTCTGCGATCTTTTCGGAGTTCCCAAGAATATAGCGATTCCTTCAAGCGGACTTGAAAAGGCTCTTGATAACAAGTATGCCTTTGATGGAATTTCTGTTGAGGGATTTGTCAGAAATGAAGAGAGCGATATGTATCTTTATCCTGATCTTGATAGCTTTGAGATATATCCTTGGAGACCACAGGCAGGAAAGGTGGCCCGTATGTTCTGCAACGTCTACACTGCAGATAACAAGCCTTTTTCAGGTGATCCAAGGCACGTTTTAAAACAGGTAGTTGAAAAGGCTAATGGAATGGGACTTAACATAAAGGTAAATCCGCTTCCGGAGTTCTTTTTATTTGATTACGACGACAACGGCCAGCCTACTACATGCACCAAGGAAAGGGCCGGATATTTTGATGTTGCGCCTCTCGACCAGGGCGAGAATGTCAGAAGAGAGATCATCCTTAACCTTGAAGAGATGGGCTTTAATATTTCATCTTCACATCACGAGATTGCTCCTGCTCAGCACGAGATCCAGTTTGGCGGAGAAGAAGCTGTAAGGGCGGCTGATATGGTCATGACTTTCAGAATGGCGGTTAAGACTATTGCCAAAAAGCATGGCCTCTATGCCACATTTATGCCAAAGCCTGTGGAAGGCATAAGTGGCTCCGGAATGCACATGAGCTTTATTGCAGAGGATAAAGATGGAAAGAACATCTTTGCAGATGAAAGCGGAGCCTTGTCCGAGACTGCAAAACAGTTTGTTGCAGGTATTCTCTATCATGTAAAGGGAATGACTCTCATAACTAACCCTATTGTAAATTCCTATAAGAGATTAGTGCCCGGGTATGATGCGCCTGTTGATATATCCTGGTCTTCAAATTCGGCAAACAGAAGCGCACTTATACGCATATCAAGTGATCTTGACCTAAATCCTCAGGTTGAAGTAAGAAATCCCGACGCAACCTGTAACCCATATCTTGCCATAGCTCTTTTGCTGGCAGCAGGTCTTGATGGTATTGAAAAGAAAATGACACCACCTGAAGCTGTTTCCACAAGAAATGGCGGAGCAGAAAAAGAGCTCGATGTCCTCCCTCTGACACTTGGAGAAGCAATTTATGCATATCAGTCAGACTCTTTTGTAAAAGGAGTTCTTGGAGATGAGATCTACAACAAGGTGCTCACAGCCAAGAAGGCAGAGTGGAAGGAATTCAGAACCTGTGTAACAAAATGGGAAATTGATAAGTATCTCAATAATTTCTGATCGAGGCAGTTTGGGTGAATATTATCGTAGCTTTTGCAAAGCCTGAGGATGCTCAGAACATAAAAAGCATATTGCTGCGTGGCGGATATGACAATGTCATTGCCTGCACCACTGGTGTAAAGGCGCTTTCAGTCATGGAGGATCTGGGAAGCGGAGTCATAGTATGTGGCTACCGCTTAAGTGACATGCTCTATTCAGACCTCGCAGAGGACCTTCCCGGGTATTTTCAGATGCTCATGGTTGCGTCTGCTGATAAAGCGCCCTTTGACAATTTTGGAGAAAAACTAATGTTTTTGCCATCACCTTTCTCCAAGGCAGATCTCTATTCTACGATAAATATGATGATTGAGGGAGTAACTCTTTCCCGTAAAAGAGCAAAGCAAAAAAGACTGAATAAAAGTGAAGCTGATAAAAAGACTATCTCCAAGGCAAAAGAGCTACTGATGGAAAGACATCATATGACTGAGCCTGAGGCACATAAGTATTTGCAGAAATGTGCGATGAATTCGGGAACGACAATGCTTGAAGCTGCTGAGATGGTGATCTCTCTAAATAGTATCTAAGAATAATACTCACCAAAAGAACTGAATATATAAGCGGAGTTGAGGGGATTTGAACCCCTGCGCCGGACGAGCCGACCTACCGGATTTCGAATCCGGACCCTTCAACCACTTGGGTACAACTCCGTATATGACCGCTGCATAATATCTGCAGCGGTTTTTATTATACTTTTTTAGCAAACTAGCGTCAATGGATTGGTTTATATTTTGTTTCGATTTTTATTAGTGTTTTGTTATAGAAGTATGCGTAAAAACATTATAAAATGTATGTGTAAAAGTGCGTTTTATAAAAGGGGGTCTATGCTAAACAAGAAAAAGATAATAAGAATAATCCCATTTTTCTTTTGGCCGGTAGTAATACTAGTGGCTTTCTTTTGGGTTTATTCAAATTATGAAAACCTATATCTGAAGAATATTGAGTATAGAGGTGCTAAAACCACCAGTTATATAGCGGACTCTTTTTTGACATATTTGGGTAATATCGATAATACCCTTAAGTCCTGCGCATCTTCGGCAGAATACATGATGGCTAAAGGCGCTTCAGAGGAAGAAATCAGGGATTATCTTGTATATGAATCTGAAAACCTTGGAATAACCACAAAAACAGGATCAAGAGGTGTCTTTGGAGTATTTAATGGAAGATTTTTGGATGGTGTTAATTGGAACCCGGATAGTTCTTACGATGCAACCGGGCGTTTATGGTATACCGAGGCAGTCAAAAATGCAGGAAGATATGTATTTGTTGGCCCATATTATAACCTTAGGACTCAGGATTACGTGGTTACAGTAAGTAAGCTCCTGGACGATGGGGAGAGCGTTATTGCTTATGCTATTGATTACGCTACCTTTAAGGATATGACAACAAAGCTTATTGGGAAAGATGAGACGCGTACGGTCCTAATAATGGACGATTCGGGTGTCGTTATCTGTAATTCCAGAGATGATGAAATGGGAGTTGATTACGCCACGTCAGAAGATCTGTGTCAACGGGAAATTTACAAGGCGTGGAGAAATAATCGCGGAAAGAGTACATATCAGCTTAGGAGTGATGGGTGGAACGATGACGACTTTATCGTATCTCAAAGGCATCTACTGTATAATCTCAATGTCCTTACTATAACAGATGCCAATGCTGAAATGGATGAACTGAAAAAGACAGCATCACTGCTGGGAGCAGTACTGTTTTTGGCACTTGTTATCTCTTTTGTCCTAAATCAAAGGAAGTACCATAAGGACCATGAATCCTTTATCAACGCCAGAGACCTTAACGCTGTGGCGAACATTTACGGGACAATTGTAAGAATTGATCTGGATAAGGACGAACTTGAAATAATCTTTTGCAGGGACTATAGCATTGCCAGTAGTCTTGAGGAAGGACGCCATCACGCACGTGAAACTGTTGCGGAATTTACGGGTAAATTTGTAGCAGACAGATCATATGAGATGATGAAGGAGTTTATGGATTTTTCGTCATTGAATGATAGACTGACAGGCAAACAGACCCTTACATTAGAATTTCTAAACTATGATCATATCTGGTATCGTGGCAGGTTCATTGTGGCGGAAAGGGATCAGGACGAGAAAGTCACCAGTGTAATATTTGCGACTGAGACAATCGATGAAGAAAAGCGTATCAGAGATAAGTACCAGTATCTTGCTGAAACAGATCAGCTTACCGGAATCAATAACAGAGGAAGCGGTGAAGGAAAGATCCGGGACCTTTTGCAGAAAAATGTCGGTGGAATGTTCTTCTTGTTTGACGTAGATAAGTTCAAGCTTGTAAATGATAATTTTGGCCACGACGTTGGAGATGAAGTACTTGTCGGAATAGCTGAGAGGATGAAACGCCTGTTCAGGGAAAAAGACATCGTTATGAGACTTGGTGGTGATGAGTACGCAGCTTACATGCCAGGCGTTTTCAGCAAAGAAGATGGCGAACTTATCATGAAACGTCTTATAGACAGCATACATGACATGGACATTGAGAAACTTCAGGGAAGGCAGATAGATATCAGTGTTGGTGCTGCCATCTATTACCCGACTGACTCGTATTCTTTTGGTGAGTTATACAAAAGAGCTGATAATTGCGCTTATGAGAGTAAAAAGATTCCGGGTTCTGCGGTGACATTTTATGAGCGTGATGATGAAGAAAGTACTAGAAAATAGCATGGGAGCTGGCGCGCGTATTACTTGGCATTAACTACATTTTTTTGTATAATTGTCATTGATATGTGCGATTACAAATAGCAATTTAGCATATTTATTCAAAGGAGGCCTATTCACATGATGAGAATCGGTATGTTGACAAGCGGTGGCGACTGTCAGGCTTTGAATGCAGCAATGCGCGGCGTTGTAAAGTGTATTGCGCACAGTGGTGAGGAAGTTGAGTTTTACGGTTTTAAGAATGGCTATAAAGGCCTGATTTACGGCGATTTTAGAATGCTTACTTCCCATGATTTTTCAGGTATTCTGACTAAGGGTGGCACTATTTTAGGTAGTTCCAGAACACCTTTTAAGACCATCAGAGAACCTGATGAGAACGGTCTTGATAAAGTTGAGGCCATGAAACAGAACTACTACAAACTGCAGCTTGACTGCCTTGTGGTGTTGGGCGGCAATGGTTCTCAGAAAACAGCCAACCTCCTGAGTGAAGAGGGACTGAATGTGGTATCTCTTCCAAAGACTATCGACAATGATCTTTGGGGAACTGATATGACTTTTGGCTTCCAGAGTGCTGTTGACGTTGCAACACAGGTTATTGATAACATACATACCACAGCAGATTCTCACGGCCGTGTATTTATCATAGAAGTTATGGGACACAAGGTTGGATGGCTCACCCTCAATGCAGGACTTGCAGGAGGAGCTGATGTTATCCTGATACCTGAGATCCCTTACGATATTGGCAAGATCTGCGAGGCTATCGAAGCAAGAGATAAGAGAGGCAGCAGATTTACTATCATAGCGGTTGCTGAAGGCGCAATCTCCAAGAAGGATGCCAAGCTTTCCAAAAAAGAGTACAAGGAAAAAATGGCAAACTACAAGTACCCTTCAGTTTCCTACGAAATTGCAGAAGCTATCCAGAAAAAGAGCGGACATGAAGTAAGAGTAACTGTTCCCGGCCACATGCAGAGGGGCGGCGCTCCTGATCCATATGACCGCGTATTTGCTTCAAGACTTGGCGCAGAGGCTGGTCAGCTTATTCTCAATAAAGAATATGGCTATATGGTAGCTTACAAGAATAGAGAGATCGTTAAGGTTCCTCTTTCTGAAATAGCAGGAAAGCTTAAATATGTATCACCGGATGCCAGCATCATAAAAGAGGCCAAGATGCTTGGTGTCTGCTTTGGGGATTAAATTGTTATAAAAGTTTTGCTATAGGTGGAAGTTATTTTAAATGGGTTATGTAGCTCTTTACAGAAAATTCAGACCTCCTGTCTTTGAAGATGTAAAAGGACAGGATCATATAGTTACAACACTAAAGAATCAGATCAAATCTGACAGAGTTGGACATGCTTACCTGTTCTGCGGAACTCGCGGAACAGGTAAGACTTCTGTTGCGAAGATTCTTGCCAAGGCAGTCAACTGTGAACATCCGGTTGACGGAAGCCCCTGTGGTGAATGTGAGATGTGCAGGGAGATTGCAGCAGGAAACAGCATGAATGTTATAGAGATAGATGCTGCTTCCAACAATGGTGTTGATAACGTCAGAGAGATCATCGACGAGGTTTCCTACTCCCCAACAAAGGGTAAAAGAAAAGTCTATATCATCGACGAGGTGCACATGCTTTCAGCAGGCGCTTTTAATGCCCTGCTCAAAACACTTGAGGAACCGCCGTCATATGTTATGTTCATTCTGGCTACAACAGAAGTTCAAAAGATTCCTATCACTATTTTGTCCAGATGTCAGAGATATGACTTCCACAGAATCACCATCGATACCATAGAGGGAAGGCTCCGTGAAGTTGTGGATTCTGAAGGTATCACAGTGGAGGAGCGAGCCCTTAGATACATTGCCAAAACTGCTGATGGTTCCATGAGAGATTCGCTTAGTCTCCTGGATCAGTGCCTTGCCTTTAACTATGGGCAGGAGCTTACATACGACAAAGTGCTCGGCGTCCTTGGCGCTGTTGATACGGAAGTTTTCAGTAGACTTTTTAATGCCCTCTATAGACAGGATGCCAATGAGGCACTTACTATTCTGGCGGACATAGTTATACAGGGCAGAGAATTAAATCAGTTTGTAAATGATTTTGTCTGGTATCTAAGAAACCTCATGCTTGTTCAGGCATCAGATCAGATGGAGGATGTTATCGACATCTCTTCCGATAATCTGAAAGCGCTAAAAGAGCAGGCTGAAGGCGCGGATACAGATACGATCCTCAGATATATCAGGATTTTTTCCGAGCTGTCATCACAGCTTAGATATGCAACACAAAAACGTATATTAATAGAAATAACATTGATAAAAATGTGTAAACCTCAGATGGACAAAGCTGAAGATGCTCTTGAGGACAGATTAAGAGTTTTGGAGCAGCACGATGAGGAGAACACCAAGCTTTTAAGAGGAATTCAGTCAGGTCAGGTAGCTGTTGTGGCCGGCGCGTCAGCAGTTCCGGCTGGAAAACCTGTTCCCCAGGGACAAAAGAAAACCCTGGACAGGGCAGTTCCTGAAGATATAAAAAGACTTGTAAATGACTGGCCAAGGATACTTGCCAGAATGGAAAACCCTATGAAGACTTACCTTCAGAAAGCAAGGTTAAGTCTTGGCAACAACGATATTCTGCAGATTGTCTTTGACAATAAGCAGTTATCAGATAAATATTCAAATGGTACATCATCTGAGGAATTGCAGGATGTGCTTGATCAGGCTCTTGGGAAACACGTTGAATTTGAGACCAGATTCATAGAGCCACAGGTTGTATTTGAAGAAAACTATGTAAATCTGCAGGCTATAAACTTTGATATAGTTACTGAGGATGAAGAAAAGGAGAATTAACAAATGGCAAAACGCGGAGGATTTCCGGGCGGCGGAATGCCCGGTAACATGAGCAATCTTATGAAACAGGCGCAGAGAATGCAGCGCCAGATGGAGGAAAGCCAGAAAGAACTTGAGACAAAAGAGTTCACAGCAAAAGCCGGTGGCGGTGCAGTTGAGGCAACTGTATTTGGCAACAAAACAGTAAAGAGCATCGTTATCTCACCTGATGCAGTTGATCCTGATGATGTAGAGATGCTTCAGGATATGATCGTAGCAGCTGTCAACGAAGCTATGAAGCAGGCTGAAGAAGCAAGTGGAGCTATGCTTGGCAAGATGACAGGTGGCCTTGGCGGAGGATTTCCTTTCTAATGGATCTATACAGCGGACATATTAACCGACTGATCGACGAACTGGCTTCATTGCCCGGAATAGGGGGCAAGTCTGCACAAAGGCTTGCTTTCTATATTATCAATCTTCCAAAAGACAGGGTTAAGAAGCTGGCAGACTCAATAACAAATGCCCGTGAAAATGTGCATTATTGTAAAGTTTGCTGTACCCTGACAGATGATGACATCTGCCCGATATGCAACAATCCAAACAGAGACCACAAGACCATCATGGTTGTGGAAAATGCGAGAGATCTGGCAGCATATGAGAAGACTGGAAAGTTTGAAGGGGTATATCATGTTTTACATGGAGCAATTTCACCGATGCTGGGAATTGGCCCTGGTGACATACGTCTCACGGAGCTAATGCAGAGACTTCAGACAGAAGATGTAGAGGAAGTTATCGTTGCTACCAATTCCAGCCTTGAAGGCGAAACAACTGCTATGTATATAAGCAAACTCGTTAAACCTACGGGGATAAAGGTTACGAGGATTGCCAGTGGTGTTCCGGTTGGCGGTGATCTTGAATATATTGATGAAGTTACACTTTTAAGAGCGCTTGAGGGAAGAACAGAACTATAATCGCACTTAAAATGGAGGAGAATCATGGGAGTAAGAAAAGAACTTGTTGGAAATGCACCTAGCGGAGAGCAGGTACACGCATATCATATCAGCAACGACAATATGGAAGTTGTTGTGCTTGATTATGGCTGCATAATCAGAAACATTATAGTTCCTGATAAGAATGGCAATAAAGTAGATGTTGCCTTAGGATATGCAGATCTTGAGGGCTATTTTGTAAATGACTGTTTCCTTGGAGCTACAGTCGGACCAACAGCTAACAGAATAGCAAATGCAAAATATAGTATAGAAGGAAGAGAGTTCAATCTTCCTGTTAATGACGGACCAAACAATCTTCATACAGATATGGAGAAGGGATTCCATAAGCGCGTATGGAAGGGCGAAGAAAGTGATAATTCAGTTAAATTTACTTTAGAGTCTTCAGATGGCGATATGGGATTTTCAGGAAACAGAGTATTTACTCTTAATGTTTCTTTATCAAAAGCCAATGAGCTGTCTCTTCATTACCATGCTACAAGTGATGCAAAGACACTTATAAATATGACAAACCATTCATACTTTAACCTTGGTGGACATAACTCAGGAAGTATTCTTGAACATACACTTAAACTTAATGCTGTCGAGTACACACCTGTAATCGATTCAGCAGCAATTCCTACAGGCGATATTGCTTCAGTAAAGGGAACACCATTTGATTTTACAGAAGGCAAAACAATCGGCAGAGATGTAAACGCTGATGATGCACAGCTTAAATTTGTAGGCGGATATGACCACAACTTTGTAGTGGACGGAGCAGATGGCACTCTCAAAGAGTTTGCAGTAGCTTCTTCTCCGGATACAGGAATTACTATGAGGTGCTTTACAACACTTCCAGGATTCCAGCTCTATGTTGGTAATTTCCTTAAGGCCAATAATGCAAAAGATGGTGCAACATATGTACCTAGAAACGGTTTTTGCCTGGAAACACAGTTCTATCCTGATTCTATAAACCAGCCATCATTCCCTCAGCCTGTATTTGGTCCTGAGAAGGAATATGATACAGAGACTGTGTATCAGTTTTGCTAAATAATCTATTAGTTAACGGAGAAATGCTTTGGCGGAAGTAAGAGATTTTAACGCTTATGCCGGAAAAATAAATAATACCGAAGATGATAAAACATCTTTTACAAGGGAGACTTCATATAAAGAAAAGATCAGAAACCATAAACTGGCGGTCTTTTTCAGAACAGTAAGTGTTGCAGCAATTGTTATTTTGCTGGTGGCTGCAATATATATAAGCTGGAGAGATAAGGAGTATTCTGAAGCTACTGTTTCGCAGGGAGCCGGCATAACAAATGGCGCTGATGCCAAAGTTATAGGCCTTGGCGGAAACATAGTCCAGTACAGTAAAGATGGTATCAGTTGTATGGACGAAAGCGGCAAAGTCCTTTGGAATCAGACCTATGAGATGCAGAACCCAATAGCTCATACATGCCAGAATATCGTGGCGGTAGGAGACTATAACGGACATAATATCTATGTGAACAGCTCTGGCGGTGCAATGGGCGAGATTGATACCAATCTCCCTATCAGGGATTTTTGTGTATCAGCCCAGGGTATCGTGGCAGTAGTGCTTGATGGAACAGATGTTACGTGGATATATCTGTATGATTCTAAAGGTAATGCCATAGCTAACTTTAAGACCACCATGAAAGACAGTGGATATCCTATAAGCGTTAGCATATCTCCAAACGGAGAACTTGTCTGCGTTTCTTATATATATCCTGAAGATGGCACAGTTAAAACAAGCGTGGCGTTTTTTAACTTTGGTTCGGTAGGCCAGAACTCAATTGATAACTATGCAAGCGGTTATGACTATCCCGGAGTTGTTGTTCCTTATGTGCAGTTCATGAATTCCTCATCTGCATTTGCTGTTTCGGATGACAGGATAATGTTCTATTCCGGAGAAGAAAAGCCTGTTAGTCTCAGTGAGAGCTTTACAGGAAGCGAACAGGTACGATCTGTGTATTTTAACGATTCATATGTTGGACTTGTTTTCTCTAACAGCACAGAAGAAGGAACCTATAGACTTCAGGTGTATAACACATCAGGAGAGCTGGCGCTTACCTCATACTTTGATATTGATTATTCGGAGATCATATTTAGCAATAAGCAGATCATCATTTACAACGAGGATGAGTGCGTTATTAAGGATATGAACGGACATGACAAGTTTGCAGGTGTTTTTGAAGAACCTGTAAGAACACTGGTACCAACAAATCTAAGAAACAAGTTTATACTTGTGACAGCGGATAGTGTTGATACTTATACTTTAAAGTAAGGATTTAATATGAATTTTGATATTTCACAAGTGGTTTTGACAATAGTTGTTGTCTGCCTGTTTCTTTGGAGAATATCATATGGTAAAAATAATGGCCTGTTTGCGGAAGCTGCAGGCCTTATTGCTGTTTTAGCGGCATTTGCGTCTGTTTACTATGTGACTAATATCGCGGGAAGTGTACTTAATCAGAATTACGGAGTGATAATTCCAAAGATAGGTTACTTGCTGGTAGCGTTTTTGGTTTATAAGATCATGACTGCTATAGGAGATGCTTTTAAAAAGATGAGGAACGTGCCAATATTTGGAGCAATGGACAGATTCCTTGGTGCAGTTCTCGGCGCAGTAGAAGCTGCAGCCATCATATATTTAATAGAATATGTGACCGATCTTGAGATAATCTCCAGTACAATAGTGGTTCTGATGCAGCTCTACACCACTATTTATGAGGCTTTTACTAAAAGTTTTATAAATAATTAAAAAAAGTGTTGCATTGTAAAATGAGTAGTGCTATACTTTGTCTTACCCGCTGCGGAGGGGACAACCTCAGTAAATAAGCGGATTTTCGACAACTGAACACTTCAGAAAGTCGAAAAAATAATTTAAAAAAGTTGTTGACAAACATCTGAAGCTGCGATATACTAAATGAGTTGCTGCTGAAGAGCACAACAACAAAGCACCTTGACAAATAAACAGTAATGCAACCCTGAAAAATTCCAAGAGAATTTATTCAGAACAAAGATTTAGTAAATAACGGACAGAACAAAAGCCAAGCTTAGTTCTAGCCTGATCAAACTTTTAAACGTGAGAGTTCGATCCTGGCTCAGGATGAACGCTGGCGGCGTGCCTAACACATGCAAGTCGAACGGAGAATATACGCTTCAGAAGCTTCGGCAGATGATTGTATATTCTTAGT
>NZ_FNUR01000013.1 GCF_900108105.1 Butyrivibrio sp. Su6
CCGCCACTAAGAATATACAATCATCTGCCGAAGCTTCTGAAACGTATATTCTCCGTTCGACTTGCATGTGTTAGGCACGCCGCCAGCGTTCATCCTGAGCCAGGATCGAACTCTCACGTTTAAAAGTTTGATCAGGCTAGAACTAAGCTTGGCTTTTGTTCTGTCCGTTATTTACTAAATCTTTGTTCTGAATAAATTCTCTTTTGCATTGGTCTTGCGAATTGCTTCGCAATGCTCATTGCTTTTTGGAATTTTTCAGGGTTGCATTACTGTTTATTTGTCAAGGTGCTTTGTTGTTGTGCTCTTCAGCAGCAACTCATTTAGTATATCGCAGCTTCAGATGTTTGTCAACAACTTTTTTAAATTATTTTTTTGAGTTTTTTCAAACTCATTTTTGAAAACCGCTTAATTCTCGGCTTTCTTGCCCCTCTCTCAAGCGGGCAAAAGTTATTATAGCAAAGGGCCATACCAAATGCAACAACTTTTTTGAGAAATTTTTATAAATGTTTTTTATACATTATCTAGTAGCATTTTCTGGCTAAACTACTATTCTTTGTGGTCGCATAATCCTTGTGCAATACATAGGCATAAATTGTATAATGAAGAAAATCAAAAGAATCAATAGGGTGATCTATGCAAAACACAAGGACAAAAACAAGAAACATGACAGAGGGATCCATTATAAAGCAAATCCTTCTGTTCTCAATACCACTGATGTTTGGAAACATTTTCCAGATGCTGTACAACACCGTTGACTCCATAGTTGTTGGAAATTATGTAGGAAAAGAAGCATTGGCTGCAGTTGGTTCCACATCCATGATCGTCAACATGCTGGTGTTTTTCTTTAATGGCTTTTCAATAGGTGCAGGAGTTGTCATCTCAAGATTCTTTGGAGCAAAGAATTCAGACAGACTACATGCTGCTATTGAGACTACCATTACCACAACTTTCCTATTCTGCATCATTTTTACAGCAATAGGGTACTTTGGAGTTGATCCAATGTTAAGATTTATGAAGACTCCAGAAGATGTCTTTGGGCAGGCTCAGATTTATTTGCAGATCTATTTTCTGGGTTTTTCCGGGCTACTTATATATAATATGGGAAGCGCTATACTCAGGGCTGTCGGAGACACTACCCGCCCTCTGCTGTTTCTAATGTTCACAAGTATAATGAATATTATTTTAGATATCCTGTTTGTTAAGTATTTCAGACTCGGCATCAGCGGAGCAGCTTATGCCACAATTATTTCCCAGTTTTTATCTGCTGTTATGGTCCTGATTCTTCTTACTACTTCAAATGAAATATATAAGTTTATTTGGAGAGATATGAGACTTGATAAGGATATCCTTAAGAGCATTTTCATAGTTGGACTCCCCGCCGGAATACAGTCCGTCATAACGGCATTTTCAAATGTCTTTGTCCAGTCTTATATAAATCACTTCGGTTCCAGTTGTATGGCGGGATGGAGCAGTTACAACAAGCTTGATACTTTTATAATGCTGCCTATGTCGAGTATGGCAATGGCTGCAACCACCTTTGTAAGTCAGAATATAGGCGCCGGTAAAAATGAGAGGGCCTCAAGAGGAACCAGAGTAACTCTCTTATTGGCAGTTGGCGTTACCGTTGTTATTGCTGCCCTTTTATTTGCTTTTGCAGAACCTGCAATCGGCTGGTTTTCTAAAGACCAATCAGTTATAGACTTCGGAGCTCTCTTCATTCACGCAAATGTCTTTTTCCTGATTGCAAACTGCGTGAATCACACACTTGCCGGTGCCCTGAGAGGACGCGGCGATTCCAAAGGGCCAATGTTCATAATGATTGGCTGCTTTGTTGTTATCAGACAAATATACCTCTTTGTAGTAACCAGGTATATAGACAATACACCTCTTCTTGTTGGCCTCGGATATCCTGTAGGCTGGGTTACCTGCTGTATTACAGAGCTTATATACTATCGTATCAAATGGGGAAAAAAAGACTAAAAGAGATAACAAAAAAAGCTCGCAAAACTGCGAGCTATTTTTAACGGAGAAAGCGGGATTTGAACCCGCGCACCGCGCGAACGGTCTACACCCTTAGCAGGGGCGCCTCTTCAGCCACTTGAGTATTTCTCCATGCCTGAATCCCTCTACCAATATGTGGTTTTGAATTCATGCGTCTATGTCTAATAACCAAGACGCAAATGTAATTATACAAAGACCCAAAGGCTTTGTCAATTGTTTTCTCACTATTTATTATATACCATATTTCTTTAAATCAACTTTTCCATTTATAACTTCAACGCCTTCTTTTAAAAGAAGACTCTCCTGCACACCTTCTCCAAAAGCAAAATTGCCGGCAAGCTTTCCCTGTGAATTAACCACTCTAAAGCATGGTATGTTATCAGGGTCTGGGTTGTTATGCAAGGCATTCCCAACAGCCCTGCACATTCTCTTATTTCCCGCCATTTCTGCAACCTGTCCATATGTAGCAACATGACCTTTTGGAATTCTTTTCACAGCTTCATATATCCTTTTTGTAGGCGAGTCTGTAATAAGATCATAGCTGTGCCCTATCATTTTCTTTATTTCTTCATCCGGGATAGTGCCATCAAGTATTACCGTATTCCAGTGCTCTTTATTCTGATGATACGCAGGGATAACAGAATCATACGCCTTACGCCACAAATCCCGCCAGTCAGGGTCAACCTTCACGTTGATATTTATATATCCATCTTTTTCATATGTCCATAAAAAGGCTTTCTTACTACCCTTTACTCTGACAAGCTGCCAATTTTGCTCTCTAAATGGTGCTTCCTTATATGTATCAGGAAAGGACAAACCATACTGTATAACTTCTTCTCTAGTCTTCATTTTCAATTCCCTAATCGCACAGTTTTAATCTAAATTATATTTCTTCCCTGCTGTCTCATAGAGGTTGTTTCCCATGGAGTCAATGACTACTATTGCCGGGAATCTCTCGACTTTGAGCTTTCTGATGGCTTCGGTGCCAAGGTCATCGTAAGCAATTACTTCTGACTCTACGATAGCTTTGGACAAAAGAGCTCCTGCTCCACCTATGGCAGCAAAATAAACTGCGTCGTTTCTGACTATGGCATCTATTACTTCTTTTGACCTTTTTCCTTTGCCTATCATCCCACTAAGGCCAAGATCAAGAAGTGCCGGTGCATACTTGTCCATACGGCTTGCTGTTGTTGGGCCTGCTGAACCTATTGGTCGACCTTCTCTTGCAGGTGATGGCCCCATATAGTATATGAGGTTTCCCTCCATATCAATAGGGAGCTTTTCTCCTTTTGCAAGCGCTTCAGACATTCGCTTATGGGCTGCATCTCTTGCCGTGTATATAGTTCCTGTAATATAAACCATATCACCTGCCTTAAGTTCCTTCATTTTATTCTTATCTACGGGAGCCTGAATTTCTATATCCATATTGTTATCTTCCATATTCTTTAAATTATGTGTTTTTCATTATTACAGTGTCTTCGTCACATGTCTGTTCACATGGCAGCATATATTTACTGCCACAGGAAGTCCTGCAATATGAGTTGCGTAGGTATTGATGTTTACTGCAAGAGCAGTTATCTTGCCGCCAAGACCAGCAGGCCCAATTCCTGTCATGTTGATCAATTCGAGAATCTCTTTTTCCATTTCACAGACGTATTCTATCTCAGAATGCTCTCCGACAGGTCTTGTCAGTGCCTCTTTTGCCATTTCAGCGCACTTCTCAAAGGTTCCACCAATTCCAACTCCCACTACCATAGGTGGACAAGCATTCGGCCCCGCATCTCTTACAGCCCTGACAACTGCTGCTTTGACGCCTTCTTCTCCGTCAGCTGGTTTTAGCATGAATACACGGCTCATATTCTCTGAACCAAAGCCCTTAGGTGCACAGGTGATTGTAACCTTATCACCAGGAACTATGTCATAATGAACGACAGCAGGTGTATTATCCTTTGTGTTCTCTCTTATCAGCGGATCTCCCACAACTGACTTCCTAAGATAACCTTCTGTATATCCCTGGCGAACGCCTTCATTTATTGCGTCATTTAAGTCTCCACCTACAAAGTGTACATCCTGTCCTATCTTAAAAAAGAACACTGCCATTCCGGTGTCCTGGCATATGGGAATCTGATCACTTTCTGCTATCTTCAAATTTTCCTGAAGCTGAGTAAAAATCTTCTTCCCAAGTTCAGAGTCTTCTTCCTTTTCTGCCTTATCAAGAGCTCTCTGCATATCAGGAGAAAGCCTGTAATTGGCGCTGATGCACATATCTTTTACTGTCTGTGTTATTTCTGAAACGTTGATCTCGCGCATATAAAACCCTTCTATGTCGTTTTTTATTCTTTATTTATACAAAAAATAAGTAGACCCACAATGTGTGAATCTACTTAATATAATATCAGCCAATAATTGTATCTTTTATCTGAACAAGTTCTTCTGCCGAAGGACTTGTAGGATTCCAAAGAATCTTTTGTCCGTCATTTTCATATCTTGGAATTACGTGAAGATGAAAATGCATAACAGTCTGACCTGCTACAGGTCCGTTGTTCTGCACAAGATTAAGTCCATCGCATGCAAGCTTCTCTTTCATAAGACCTGCTACTTTTTTAGCAACTTTAATTGCTCCTGCTGCCTTTTCTTCAGGGATTTCAAAAAGATCTGCGTAATGCTCCTTAGGAAGGACCAATGCGTGTCCCTTTGTGGCAGGGCCGTTGTCCAAAATTACTCTGAAATCGTTATCCTCATATATTGTGTTTGATGGAATCTCTCCATTTGCAATTTTACAAAAAATACATCCGTCCATTATGCCAAGCCCTCCATAACTTTATTATTGCTAAATACTACTATATTAATAACTCCCAGCACAAATCCTGTAAGGAATCCTCCCAGATGTGCCGGTGTATTTGCCCCTTTTTGAAAAAAGCATGCTTCAACTACAAACACCAATAAAAACAGCATTCTTACAGCAGTTCCTCTATTCTTTAAAAAGGTCTTTCTGTTGGCTATGATCCAGGCAGATAAAAAACCTACGATTCCCATGATAGCACCGCTTGCTCCAATAGAAAACCATGTAAGATTATTTCTGACCTCATATGCCATGGAGAGGATGTTACCAAAGAATCCCGATAGCATGTAAAGAACTACATAATAAATATGACCTGTGTAATTCTCAACAACCGCTCCAACAAGAATCAAAATAGCCATATTGTTGCAGATATGGTCGATATCTGCATGGAGAAACATGGCCGTGAAAATCCTGTAAAACTCTCCCTCGCCCAATATTCTCTCAGTTACCATGGCACCGTCAGCATACATCCATTTGGCAAAGTGCTGACTCATAATAAATATGATCACATTCAAAAGAAATATGGCAATACTAATGTAAGCATGTTTATAGATTTGTTTCTGTCTTTCCCAAAATTCTTCTTCCTGCATATATGTCACCAAAAATTATCAGCCTTTTGTTTCCATAAGTTCAAAGAGTTGATCCATGCTTCTAAGGAGTTTAAAATCTCCCTTCATCTTTATGCTTCCGGCCATAAAGGCTCTTTGGAATGTCATATGACCATCAAGGATTTCTTCGAAAATTTTCTGGTCTGTGGAAATAACCACGTCGCACCCTTCCTCTTCAGCCACACGACAGCTGCACTTTGAATTGTTTATATCGATAATGATGGGTTTAAGTTTTCCTCCATCAATAAAGTTTATTCTGTACTTGGCATTTATGCCTGCCACAGGAGTAAACTTCTTTAAAAGAACTTTCGCATATTCCTCAGAATTACCTGATGCTGCGCCATCCTGGCCCATCTTATCCCTGAAGATGCTTGCAAGTTCCTGAAGATCTTCTTTTTGTTTTTTTACATATTTATCATCTGATGCATATTCAGAAAGTTGCTCAGACTCCTGAGGTGTCAGATCAATGCTGTTGGCGATTGCAACTTTATTGATAACCGCCTGATTGCTGGCAGGGAAAACAGGCATCTTTTGATTTATGGTCCTGTAAATGTTTTCAGCTTTTTTATCTATTATCTTGGTATACTCAGGGCTGTTCTCCAGCTTTGTTGTATCAGCGATGTATCCGCATATTCCCTCGCAAGGAAGTCCCCCAAGCATCTCCCAGGCAGCTGCAAGGCTCATCATGCCTTCGCGTTCTCCATGAGTTGTAGACATGACAACCGGTGCCATGTATATCTGCTTTATCTTCTCTTTGTCGCCATAGAGCCAGCAGGCATCCAAAAACTGCATCATGTAGCCGCCAACACCGAACCATTCAACTGTAGACGCGAGAATAACTCCATCTGCATCCTTCAAGGTGTTGGGCAAAGCAGTAATGCCGTTTCTCTGCTCATAGAGATTGTACTGCTGTACCTTAACATTTAATTCCTGTAAAACTGCTGTAATCTGCGAGATAACGCATAAGGTGGGATCATCGATGATTCCTCGTCCACCGTAATAGATATTAATCTTCATGAATACCCCTCCAACCAGTTAAGGATAGTATATCACATTTATCGAAGGTCAAAACATATTCTGCCCAATTTAACTTCATCCCCTTCATCAATATAGGTCTTTTTCTGTGCCGCAATTTTAAGGCCGTTAACAAAAGAACCATTGGTAGATCCGAGATCGATAAGAGCAATTCCATTCTGATCCTTTACTATCCTGCAATGAAGTCTTGAAACGCTGCTGTCGGGTATAATTCTGTCAACGCAGCCCTCCATCTTTCCTATTGTTATAGGAAGCTTATCAAGCGCTATGCGTATGGTCTTATCAAGGTTTGTGCTGTATAGAGTCATCTCTTTTTCTTCATTATCTGTAAGAACTACTGTCTCTGCGTCGCAGTAATCGTTATGAGGTTTGGATGTCATCTCCCCGGAAAAAGAAGACGTTACTCTTACCGGCGCTCTGTAGGCTTCATAATCTTCGTCATCATAGTCCTCGTAATCTTCAAAGGAGTCGCTATCATCCATTTCTTCTGTAACCTTGTTTTCTTCTACAGACCTGGAGTCATTCATGGTCTTTATGCCTCCAATAAGCGCCACAGCTCCCGTAATTCCTGATATGAGCATGATGCCTATAGACAAAAGATTCTCTTCCTTAGTTAATATATAGTTCATTCTCACATACATTATTCCTGCAATAACAGCTATGAACATGAAAAAGAAAAGAATCTGAACCTTTCCACTAAGCTTCCTTTTTGAGCGCTCCATTCTGCTTTCTTCCACAGGGTCATCCTCAGGCTCATCAAAGCTATACTCATCCTCTGCGTAGAAATCCTCCTCAACCGGCTTTTGCTCTTTTTCTTCAACATTCTTCCCAAGAACATCTTCAAGAACATCCAAAAAGAGCATCTCTTTTATATGCGCTTTATCGCACAGCTCATAGATCATATCAACAGCGCCCTCGTCGTCATGATCCACAATATCAAGAAGCTGCTCAGCAAATTCCTCAAAGCTCTTTTGTTCCTTAAGATAGGGGTAATACATAAAGCTGTACTCGCCTGATGAGAGATTTACGAAAACATTTTTTGTATCCAGAACTATGCCCTCTTCTCCCATGAGAAATTCTGAGAGATTCTCCATCATTTCTTTCATATCTGAGAGGAGCTTTAAAAGCTGATCTTTACCAAGACCTTTAGCAGAAAACCTGTCAGCAATATTTATCATTGAAGTAATGTCATAATATAAGAAGTTTTCCTGATTGATTGCTCGTATATTGCACTTTAGAAGTCTTTTTACTCTCCCGCTTTCAAGGATTTTCAGCTGATACTTTGCGTCTTTGTTCTCTTCATCGTTATCACAGTTGCATACCATGTAGCTATGCTTTAGATCTCTGTAAAATTTAAATTCCATTTCTTCTCCTATTCCAAAAGTCCTTCCCCAAGATCTTTGTATCTCTTTATCTTTCTGATATGCCTGATGCAGTCCAGGTCTTTGGCTCTGCCTGCTGCCATGTAATCCCAACCGGTTTTTGGTTTCAGGAAAAAGTTGCCCATGGCACGGGTCCGCACATTCGCATATCCTCTGACAATCACTTCATTTCCATTTACCTCTGTCTTTATAACAGGCTTAGTACTCCCAAAATACTTATTTCCCAGCTTCTCATCTACCTTTAAATACTCTTTCGAATCGGCGATGCTTGTCCTGAATGCCAGAATATACGCATCCTGTGACAATATGCATCTTCCATATAAATAGTAGGCAAAAGATATTATGATTACGAAAACACATATGACCATAGGCACAATAAGTGAGGCCTCTAAGGTCATATATCCTTTTAATTTACGCAAGCACACTCACCACCATTCCCGCAAATATAAATGGGACAAATGGGAATGTGTCATTTCTTTTTGCCTTTCTTATTGCTATAAGGAAGATTGACATGATTCCACTTGTAAAAAGAGCTATCGCTATTCCAACAGCAAGTTTACTGATCCCAAAGGTCATACCTATTGCCAGGATTATCAGTCCATCTCCGTAGCCTATGCTCTGACGGCTCAAAAGAGCCAAAAGCATCATTATCACTCCCGGAACAATGCATACTATAAGGTCATCTATAGTTCTTTTCCCGTTAAATAAAGCTATTGCTCCATCAGAAAGCGATAAAAGCGCCATACAAATGACAATCCATATAGATATCTCTTTTTTCCGAATATCAGAAAAAGCGGATAGCAACAGTAAAAATAACTGAGTTATATAAAAAAACATTTCCATATTATCCTCCACATCCACTGCAGGAGTGCCTTCCTCCTACTTCAGAGATTGGTATTGTATATATCCTTCTTTTAAGCCCAGGGCAATCGACCTTGCTGTGATATCTGTTTCCATAGTCAGTTATGAACACGTTTCCACCATGCACCTGCTGCCCGCAGTATTCACAGGGGTAGTATTTTGAGCCATCATTATTTCTTGATTTCCCCAGTTCGTTATATGAAATGCTTCTGGTGCTTGTTTTCAGATATTTACAGTTTATGTCCCTGTGATAAACTTCTCCGTGCTCCGTGACATAGACCATTTCTTCTTCAAAAGAATCTTTATACCCCTCACTTTCAAGGTCATATCCAGTCCAGGCATGGCCAAAAAATCTTCCTTCCACCGGAAACTCTCTAAAGCCCACAATTGGGATCATAGGCTTTACCTTGTAGGCCGCTACAATATCTATGTAGTCATTTCCTATGAGAATCTGAGAGGACAAAAAGCTAAGTTCTCCTCCCGAAACAATTCCCTTTTTGAGTTCTTCTCCAAGGTAGTTTTCCACATTATTTTTGGCATATAGTGTGGATACAGCTCCGACAGCTGTGGAAAGGCCTGTATTTTCTGCTCCTATCACTTCTTCAGCGCTCTTTTCATCAAAAGCAAGAAGCATCATTTCACTCCCAGTCTGGTGCAAAGCTGCTTCTACATCACACTGGATCTTTATGATGTTAAAGAGCATCAGGATATTGGCAAAGAAGAACAAAAATAAGGGAAGCGCTATGGAAGCTTCAAGGGTCATAGAAGCAGTTAGAGACACTTCTTTTCTGATCACCTGGAGAAGCGACTGAATTATCCTTTTTATTTTTTTACAAGAAGTGCCTTTAGCTGCTCCTATTTTTGGTGTCTCACTTCTCATAACCATACACTCTTTCGATTGTTGCTCCATAACCATAACTTGTTCCTATTTCAATTTCTGCCCTAAAGCAGTCAAGGCAATGATCCATTCTAAAATCTGCATTTCCTGCCGTTTTCCTGATGTCCATCTCCATTATGTCCATTAGCCTCTGGGTCTTTTTATCAAAATCAGTCATAAAAACTATCATCCGGAGATAATCCCTGTAATACAGCCCTTCACCGCAGTCGCCTCCATCGCTGTCCCTGAAAGAGAACATGGCTTCCAGCCCAAGTCGCCAGGTGTCATCGCTTTTCATCAAAGGAACCCTTCCTCCACTGAACAGGATTCGGAGGTCCGAAATGCTCTCCGCAAAGGTCCATGCAAAAAGTATTGAATATTTCACCAGTTCTTTTAACTCCGGAACCATCATCACTGCGGTCAAAAGAGATGCCATAAGATCTGCCGCATCGACTTTGGGCCTGCAGTTAAAAAGGTAAAGCATATTTGAGGCCTGCCTCCAGAAAAGAAGCGTCTTTGCTACCTGTTCAAGGTTGGCGTAGTCGCTGCTCTCGCCATAAGCCAGATACTCCATCTGATATTTCAAGAGAGATTTATCCATCTCAGCGCCGAAATAACCGCACTTTTCATAGTAGTACTGCTCGATAAGAGCTCTTTTGGATAGTGACATATCAAGCCCATCATCAAGGCCAGTACCTTTATTCTTTTCTCTGTGGGATGCATACTCAGAAAGATTCACTGACGCATCAGATATGCGGGATTTGTCGGGAATAGCCAGACTTAAAGCGCCAATTCCTCTTTGAGAATTGACTGTATCTGCAGGGTTTCCAAGGCTTATCTGTTCCTCTTCGCCCTCTTCATTAATAATAGTTGGAAGTTCAACCGCATCTATCTGTTCCTGATTTTCTCTTGCCATCTCATCTACATCCGTCGTGTCAAATCCAGATTCCTTAAGGCTCCTGACATTCTCCTCAACATCTGTAACAAGACTCCCGATCACGTCTGCACCCATATAGGCAAGGATCTGCCGGTTCAGCACTGCGCCATCATTATCTGTGGCAAAAGAGCTGCCGGTAATCTTAGCATCCTTGCAGTACATGCCAAGCATGGTGTTTCGGCCAAGCGCCTTGCCCTGAAGCGATAGCTCAAGATTTTTTTGAACATAATTTCTTAGATGTTCCTCTGTATTTACAATCGTGTGCCTTCCCGTTCCATAAGAAGTATCTACCATTAAAAGGCCATACTGCTCATAAAGCTGCCTGCTGTATTCTGCAAGAACAGAATTCATGGAGATGTCTGCCACGCATTCTGTCTTCATTTTTACTGCTCCGATCCTGGCTCCTTCATATAAAGCCAGGACCAGAGAAAGTATTATCGTAATAGAAAGGGATAGATAGACGGTGAGATACCCTTTAGTTTGTAACCGCACGGGTTTCCTGTCTGATAGTTTTAAAGACATCTTCGACAATTCCTGAAATCTGCTCCTTGAACACGATTACCAGGCCGATCAGAACCACGATTATCAGTATAACTTCTACTGTTCCCATTCCGGATTCATCATTCCAGAAATTTTTAATTCCTGTCATGATCCCTTCTCCGATTGCTTTTGTCTTTTTTACTAATTTATTCATTTTTCCTCCTTTTGCGCTCTGCGCTATATTTGTAAAAGCAGTATCTGCTATTACTCAAAATGCCATGTATGCCGGTATCATGATCATCACCATGACCACAAGAAGCATAAGTATCATGGGAAGAAGCAGCTTAGTTCCCGCTTCTTCACCAAGTTTCCTGACTGTATCCATTTTTTCATTGAAAGCGTTCTTTGATTCTTCATTAAGAACTTTTAATAGTTCTCCATTACCCTTTCTTAAGTTCTGTGAAAGAAGTGTGGAGAGTCTTGAGTATTGCTGGCTTGCGCACCTTGCGCCAAACCTTTCATAGGCTTCTGCTTCAGATATTCCACTTGCCAGCTCTCTGCAGGTTCTCACCAGCTCTTCGTAGACGAAGCGCTTTTCTTCACCTTTTTCTCTTTCTTTAATGTAGTTTTTCCCAAGCTTTTCAAAAATATTTCTGACTGTCATCCCTGCTCCAAGGTAAAGAACAAGCTCAGACACAAGCTGTGGATAGTCCGTCAGCATCTGCAGATTTCTTTTTTCCATTTCTGCCTTAAGTTCTTTATCTTTTACCATGTAGCACAGGCAGGCGCCTATAATTGCCAGCGCCAGTATGAGGATACTATTATCCTCAACCTGCTCTGACCAGATGATCTTTTCTCCTTCAAGGTCTGTTGGGAGCTGTATTTTTTCATCATAAGTAGTCTTCCCGTCTGCTTCTTTCAGCAGATCTCCCAGATTTTTGGCTATTCTCTCCTTAGGCGAAAGAGCTTTTGGAAGCAAACGCATTACAAATTCCTGCTGCCATGTCTGTTCGTTATACTTGTAAATCGCCGTTACATTAACCAGTGCACCTTCGGCGGGAATCTTGTCCGTCTCAAGACTTCCGTCAGAATGCATGAGTTCAAAGTTATCAAGTTTCCACGAAATCAAAAATGGATATCCAGGAACGCTATCTATTAAATTTATGTCATCTCTTATCTCATCAAACGTTGGATTATCTTTTAGTATTAGTTGTTCAGCCTCTATACTTGCTCTTTCAAAGAGCGCGTTTGCTTCCTCGGCTGAATAAAGTCTCTCATTTACAAGGAAATCATATTCACCAATTTCCTCCCCGGTTTCATTTTGGGCCAAAAGTCTGGCCTCAAACTCACCTTCCCCATAGTTTTTTCTGTAAATAATGCTTCCATCTTCCAGATACTTACTATTTCTGCTACTTATGAACACTGCCGCCGCCAAAAAGCTTCCGGCAAGCATCATCGCCAAAGCAATAGAGATTTTTCGTATAAAATACTCTGTCTCCATTTGCTCTATGTCTTTTCTGTTGTTTAGGGCCAAGAGATATCCTCTTATCTTTCCTTCCTCAATGGGCCTCTTTTTTCTGCTACTCTTTTCATATATAAAAAGAGCTATCTTAAGAAATTCTCTGCTTATACCTTCTTCATTTATTCCTGAAGGCAGAGTCATATCTTTTGCCTTGATCCATAAGACAAAAAGGACTATCGGCGGTATAAAATATAAAACAATCATCTTTTCTTCCTTGCTTTGGGTATAGTTAAACTACAATATTTATGATCTTTTCAGATAAAAGATATGCCGCAAGATATACGAGCATACAGATAGTCATAAGAACAATTCCAAATGGATTATGATATAAAGGATCAAAGAAGCCTTTGCTGGTCAAACCTATATAAAAGATAATGAAAAAGGGCACGCCATTCATTATTCTTGCTTCCATTCTCTTGGCACTCACCAGGACCTCGATTTCCTTTTCCACTTCTATTTTTCTGGATATTACCGAAATGGTCCTGCTTATTATTTCTGTCAGGTTTCCACCGGTTCTTTTGGCAACAGAAAAGACGATCGCAAACTCCAAAATATCTTTGTTTTCGCTTTCAACGCCAAAGTTATACAGAAGTTTTTCAAGTGGAATATTGTTTTTTAGTCCTTTGAGAATTCTGTGAAGATGATCACATATAAGACTCTTTTTCCCATATAGAAGTTCTATGTCTCTTGTGGCCTCTTTAAAGGCATTTTCAACGGAATATCCCGCCTTAAGATTTGTTAGTACTGAGGCTATCGCGTCTTTAAACTGGATTCCTAAAAGTCTGCAGGCTCGCCTCTCTAAGATTTTTTTCTGATAAAAGAACCAGAAAAGAGAAAGGGGCGACAATATGGCCATAGCCACGTACGAGTCATAAAAAACTTTTCCAAAAAGCACAACCACTCCTATGCCCTGAAGCGCAATAGGGATATCACTGACCTTGGGACGGTAGTTTAAAACCTGCTGCCACGAGCTTTTCAGTATTCTTAAGTTCACCGGTTTTCCTCCATGATCCTACTATTCTCCCCTCTTTATCCACATCGTTTTCCTCAAACCTGAATAATTGGTTTACACATATTTTCCCGGTTAAAGGATCCAGTTCTTTTTCAAGCTCACATATTTCCAGCAGTTTCCTTGACCTGTCCCTGAGCCTTCCAAGATGTACAATAATGTCTATTCCAGAAGCTATCTGGCCTCTGACTGCGGACAAGGGGATTTCCATTCCCATAAGTACCATAGTCTCCAGCCTTGAGAGCATGTCCCCCGCGCTGTTGGCATGGCCTGTCGACATTGACATGTGCCCGGTATTCATAGCCTGCAGCATATCAACCGTCTCCTCACCTCTGACTTCGCCCACTACTATCCAATCCGGGCGCATTCGGAGGGAGGATTTAATAAGGTCTCTGATAGTTATCTCTTTGCAGCCCTCAACATTGGCATTTCTGGCTTCAAGCTGAACCAGATTGGGAACCTTCCTTATCTGCAGCTCTGCATTATCCTCAATCGTTATAAGTCTTAGGTCCTTAGGGATAAAATTGGAAAGTGCATTCAAAAAAGTTGTTTTACCTGATCCGGTTCCACCTGAGATGAAGATGTTATACCCCGCCTTTACCAGGACTTTGAGGTATTCCTTAAGATATTCAGACAAAGCTCCAAGATTTATCAGATCATCCATTGAAAAGGGATTCTCCGGAAATCGCCTTATAGTTATGATTGGGCCGTTTAAGGCTATGGGATTGAGAACCACATTGATACGTGATCCGGATATCCTTGCATCTACTATAGGCGATGCTTCATTTACTACTCTGTTACAGGAGGCAACTATCTGCTGTACAACATCCTGCAGTTTTTCTTCTGACTCAAAGCGGCTTTCACTCTTAAATATTGAGCCATTTTTTTCAACAAAAATATTGTCTGTGCCATTTACCATGATTTCCGTGATATCTGGGTCATCAAGCAGCTCCTGAAGAGCGTCCAACTTTCTTATAGAGTAAAAGACCTGCATTCTTACTTGTTTTCTTTGATTGGTGGAAATTGATAAGTGCCTTATTTCATCAAAGAGGGCCTTATCAATAAGCTCCAGCATCTCATCATCGGTAATGTCTTTGGAAAAATCCATGTCTTCGATTACTCTTTGTCTGACCCGAAGTTTCAGCTCATCAGCCTGCTTTACCACTGATTATTTCCTCCTTCTTTAGAAGGTCACAGGTAAATCTGGAAAAAGCCGCAGTGTCCTTTAAATCAGGGAGGCTGATCTTTATGGTTGAAGCAAAGATATCTTCATATCCATTTTGCCTGAGTAAATCTTCATACATCTCAATTCTGTAGGAGTCTGCGCCTGTCTGCCTCGTAATGGTAAGCAGCTTGTCGCAGAGCTTTAAGATATCAAAAAACCCTTCAGGATATTCAGACAGATCAAGTAGTACATATTCATATCCTGCCTCTTGCACCAAAAGATCAATGAGCATCTTTAATGATTCAGCAGTAATATCTCTGATCTGCAATGCTGTCCTTGCCGGCATGATAACATCAAGATTTCCGACTGTCTTTTTAATTTTTTCCAGATAAATGCAAAACTTGTTCTTATCACCTTCAGAATAATACATCAGATCGGTGATACATCCATCAGATTCAACATTCAGGATTTTGGGAAGAGATGAGAAGCTGTCAAAGCTAAGCATGATGGTTCTTCCGTAAGACGAGAGAATTTCTCCCATTTTCAGAGTTAAAGATGTCTGTCCACATTTAGATATTGGTGAAAAAAGCCCGATTACTTTTCCTTTATCGCTGTTAAATCCAGCTGTCAGGCCATCAAAGGATTCAGCCTTTTCCGCACAGAAGTCAACTATCGTATCAACTATCTTTCCAGCCTTTTGGTATTTTGTCGTATGGGCTATGTTCTGTTCGCCAAAAGAGCTTTCTTCCTCCTTTACGCCAACAAAGTCTTCATCAAGGATCAGTATATTTTTAAAGTGCTCTGTTCCCGCTATTTTCTTAAGTTCCAACAGTGCTGACTCAGACACAACAAGAAGCGACGCCGTATTTTTTCTGGCGAAGTCCAGCAAAATATCCACAGACGTAAATGCTTCAATTTTAAATTTTAGTTTTAAGTTTTCTTTTAAATACTCGTAAAGCCTTCCGCAATAGGTCTCGTCAAGATCACAGAGCGTTAGCAGTGGCCTTGTCATAATGTACCTCCAATAATAAACAACGCACTAATAAGCACCGGTACCGCAAAGTGTATCGTTCTTTTTTTGTTTCTTTTAAAGATCAAAATAAAAAGTGAAATAATACCAGCTATCAGGAATGATAGAATGATGCAGGAAAATGTGTCCTGCACTGACATAAAGGATGCTGCCGTCATGAATAACTTAACGTCTCCTGCGGCAATGCCTTTAAAAAGATATACAGGAAGCAAGATAACAAACGAAAAAGCGATTGCTGTCATTGCAGCCAGTAGAGATTCCAGCCCGCCCAAGGCTGCTGTGATGATTCCAACAACTAATCCGGGAATCAACCAGAGATTATAAATCCTGTCTTTGTAAAGATCGGTAAATACCGCTCCAGACAAGAGGGTCAACAAAACCGTATCTATATAAGCTCACTCCTTTCTGTTTTTCTTCGAGCTCGCGAGTATAGAATTTATCAAATTTGAGTTTTGTTGTAAACCCCCTTTTTCTGAATCGTCACTTTGCATAAATTAATTCATACTACATAGCCTCTGTTCATGGAAAGTGCTGTAACATCTTCGTTTAAGCTGTGTTTTCCGTATGTGAGGCCTGCATAGACTTTCTGAGTGTTGTTCATCATAGGTTCACTGTTATCATTTTTTTCCAGCTCCCTGTAGGCTTCGTGAAGAGCTTTGATATTTTTCTTCACTCTCCAAATTCTATGAAGACTATGATTTGCTCCGGAAACAATTAATTCTTTTTTCGAAAAAATGTAAATTTTATGGAGCATTTTTCCCAAATCTGTGTACAGATTTACTGAACGTATTAATTCATCCAAACAGTTCTGAGCTTTTAATAAGCTCTTTTCACCATCAGATTTCTGTCCGACGCTTATCTCATCCAGCGCATCGTTGAGATAGTCAATGATCATCTCGTAAAGAATAGTTATCATCTGTGTTTTGTTGGCCTGAGTTATTTTTAATGTGAATTCCTGTTTTTTCTCCTGAGTCATGTGGCACCTCGATTCGTTACAAGTCAGCGTTTACGGGTTACTGCAGAAGCTGTAACACCTGTGATGGTCTCTCATTGGCCTGTGCCATCATAGATGTTCCTGCCTGTGAAAGAACCTGCTGAGTTGAATAAACAGTCATTTCCTCTGCCATGTCTACATCCATGATTCTTGAATAAGCTGCAGTCATATTCTCAACTGTTATATCAAGTCCGCTTACTGTGTGTTCAAGTCTGTTCTGATAAGCACCAAGTCTGCTTCGAATTGCGCTGATCTCTGAAATGGCATTCTTAATGCTGTCGATTCCCTCTCTTGCACCAGCTTCATTGGCAAGATCAAGGTTATAAAGTCCAAGGGTCGTAAGGGAAATCTTATTTATTCTTATGTCAAGAGTCTGACCCTCGTTTGCGCCAACCTGCATTGTCATTGCTCCCGTTGTTGTAAGTTCCACATTGAGGTCACCGGCATATGGCTCATCAATCTGAATTGAGAGCTTTTTTCCTGTGCTGTCCGACAATGTAAGAACGTCCTCCTGGATTGAAACAAGCATATTGTTTGTCATATACTCTTCGCCGTCTTTATAGATCTTAATCTCTTTTAAAACTTCTTCTTCGCAGAAGATTCCTTTTTTATCAACTCCTGTTGTACCAACAAGATTGATATAGCTGACATTTAGACCGGTTATCAGATAAGAGCCCTGATCCATGTTGTCAGAGTATGTGCTTACTTTAATGTTTGGATTGGTCTTTCCATCCTGATCTGTTACATATCCTTTCAGGTCAAAAGAGCCATCAAGAATGCTTTGACCATTGAACTGAGTTGTGTTTGCCATTCTTTCAATCTCTTCTTTCAAAAGAGTTACTTCAGCCTGAATAGTCTGACGATCAGAATCCGTAAGGGTTCCATTACTTGCCTGAACAGCAAGCTGGTTCATTCTCTGAAGAACTTCATGAATCTCAGATAGCGTTCCATCTGCAACCTGAACAATTGAGATCGCATCATTTGAAGAAGCATTTGCTACTCCAAGTCCTTCTATCTGGGAATTCATTCTTCTGGACATTGCAAGGCCTGATGGATTATCTTTTGCATTTGCAATCTTAAGACCACTTGATAATCTCTCTAGAGATTCAGAGAGGAGTTTGTCATTTTTCTGAAGTGAATTATTCGCAATCATAGCGGATACATTGTAGTTAACTTTCATTTTTACCTCATTTCTGCACGTATCTGGCTCCTATCAAAGAGCTTCAATAAATGCTTTTGCCATTTTAAGTAATGTACCTGTATTTGTTATTTTTCTTTCGCCGTCCATGGCCTTTGCATCAACCGTGCTGCTAATTTGAGGTACCTTCACTCCATAAAGGATTCCTATCTGATTTTGGTCTACACCCAGATCCTTTATTTTTTCTGAAAGTTTCCTGCACAGCTTCTCTTTTACATTTCCAAGATATTCAGACTCTTCAGGGCTTTCCGACATGGAAGTGGTGATCATGCCTTTTATAGAACCACCATCCTCGTAGAGACTTGCTGTTAAAAGACCATACTCATAGGTCTGAATACTTGCGTCCATCCTTGTTTTTAAAGTGTCATCGCTTTTTAAGGTGACATGCATCGAAACGCTGGTTCCTTCTATTTCCACAGGAACATCGAAATCAGCATTACCCGATGCTTTTTTCATAACTGAAATCTGTTTCTGCATGAGCGTGATAGCTTTCACATCGATGTAGCTATCTTCTGTGCTCATCAAAGCCTCTGTCAGTTTTTCTGAAATCTGATCCAGCTTTTGTCTGTAAGAATCTTCGTAATTATCTTCATCAAGAAGTGTCAAAAGATCTTCTTCGTCCTTCTTGATAGAGCCATCAATTTCCGAGGCTTTATCCCAAAGCTTTCCTCTTTTTCGCTCTCTCTTGTTTTCGATCATGGCTTCCAGGTTGTTGAAGTTTAACTCAACCTGCTCAGTTTCCATTTCATCTATAGCTGCCCCGGTTTCTTTGGAGGCGCCAACTTCTCTGATATTCCTCAGATTTTCTTTTGTATACGCCTTCTCAAGTTCCTCATCGATGTCGCTTTCACTTAGCTTTTGGGAGAGCTGTGTTAAAAGAGTATTCTTTTTAGGATTTGCTGCCTTAAGTTTTTCAGGTTCAAGATTCTCGTATACTATATCGGCATGAGCCTTATAAAATATGAATGCCGAATTGATCTGTTCATCAATTTTTTCTCCTTGAGCGCTATTTATGCTATCAAGGCCACCAAACGCATCGTCTACTGTATAATCAATTCCGCGATCTGCCTTCTTCTGAGTTCTTGTGGCATCAAGAAGATTTCCTAAAGTCATCTCCTTTCCAGTCTTTAAAAGATCCCCTATTGCCTTGTGATCATTTACCTTCAGGGTGTGAAAGAGTCTGTAGATTCCTATAAAAGTTTTTCTTTCTTCTTTAGTTATTCCATTGTTCTTTTCGAGCTTATATAAAAACTTTGAATATTTCTCATCGGATTTTTTTCCTGAGTCATTCTTATTATTTCCAAACTCATTTTGATCAAGACCTTTTGACAGTTCTTCTATGGTCATTCCGAGCGGATTTTTCCCGTTACGGATAAGATCCAGCACAGCTCCGGGTTTAAGTCTGTCCATAGTCTCTTTTAGTCTGAGATCATATGCTCTTACTTTTTCAAAATTCTCTTCATTTATTTCAAGAGAATTATAGCCAAGTATCCTTATTGCCCTTCTATTTTCATCAGAGATCTCTTTTCCAAGATCCGTAAGTATTTCATCAACATTTCTAAAGGCTTTTTTGATGCCGTCTCCAAGATCAGCCCTCGGAGCAGTCTCCATCTTTTCATAGCCCTCTTTTGCTGCCCTGAATTTCTGAGTAAGGTCAAAAGAAACACTGCTGATCTCTAAGAGACTTGCTGTCTCAATATGATCAAGCATAGCTCCGGTCACGTCTGCCGGTCCCTGCTTTATAATATCTACCCTGGTCATGGTCATACTGAAAATGTATGCTTTGTTTTCAGAATTGACCTGAGTTTTTTCATCTATTACTTCTCCTGCCAACTCACCTGACAGGCCCTTTAGCTCTTCCTTTATGAGCTCTGCAAATTTCTCCATAGGCTTTAAGTCGATTTTGAAATCCTTATCAGCCATTTTAGAGTTTGCCTCAGCACTCATCTTTATCCTGCTTTCTTCAAGCTGTAATCTCTGGGTCAGAAGCTTTTTTGTTGAGCTTTCAGGATCATGAAGATTTGCTTCTTTGGCAGCTTTCCCATCAGCAAGAGCTGCTGCTATAGCCTTTGCTCCAAGCTCTGTTGTCACAGGAAATTCTATTTCGTTTATATCAATTACTGCTTCAAGATTCTCTTTTGTAAGAGGTATCCCCTGCTCAATAGTCCACTTTGCCTGCTCGATGTTAGTTTCATCACTCTCATCAAGGCCGCTTTCCTTAACTATCTTCTCTATCTGGGGGCGAACCTGCTCAAGATCAAGGTTATCAGCTTTTTTTGCGTAATACCCGTAGGAATCCTGGGCATAAAAGCCTCGACCATTTGCATTTTGTCCATTGGTACTATGCTGGGCCAAATAGATATTGTTGATGGTAGGCTCTTTCCCATTAAGAACAAGGTATTTGACCGCAGAGTCATCTATTTTTTCAATATCAGATATCTGCTCAAATGCCTGCTTTGCTTCACTAACATTTTTAGTTGTGATTGGAATATCGTTTTCTGAAAAGCTCTTTAAAAGAGCTGATGCAAAAGACCTGTTTCCGGTGATCTTTTCAAGCTTATCAAGGCTAAGATCATCGTTGTAACCTTCGATAACTGTCCCTGCTTCTAAGAGGACACTTTTTATCTTATCCATTATGGTTACAGTCTCTGCGCTATTTAGATTTCCAAAATCAAATCCACCTTCAAGGACAGCTGCGTAGTCCTCATCAGACATGGTATTTGATAAAAGAGCCATGTAATTATGCTTATTTTGAACATCCGTGTTCTGTGCCAGATTCTTTACATCATCAAGGCTTTTTGTGCTCTGCGCATATGCATCGCTGCTAAAAAAGCTTGAATCCAGATCAACCATAAAAGAGTTTGCCTTTGTCTGCTCTGTTCTGTTTGATCCTGTATAAATCCTATTATCTGCTTCCGTGCTTTTGATAATCTGTTCATTAGCTGACCTCTTGTCGCTAATAGTCTGAAAAGTTAAACTCATATATGCCTTTCTACGGAAACTTGTTTGTACTAAAAAAGGTGATGGACATCATCCATCACCTTCTATTTCGGCTCTTAGGAAAAAAATCTTAAGATTTCTTTTGGGTTTTCTTAGTCTGGAAAACAAAGACCTCTGCTCCATAGGGCGGCAGATCAAAGGTTATACTGTAGTCCTTGTAATCACAAAGTCCTTCAACCGCTTCTATCTTCTTTGGAATATTACTTCCAAATCCGCCATATTTCTTTTCCGCGCTGTCTAATATATGAGTGTAAGTACCAGCAAATGGAACTCCAACCATGAAGCCCTTTCTCTCAACAGGTGTCATGTTAAGAACAAACAGAACATTGTCCTTGCCATTTATTGCTCTTCTGTAGAAGCTGTAGGTACTGCGCTCCTTATCATCAGCATTTATCCACTCAAATCCGCCCCAGTCATCATCAACTTCATATAATGCAGGGTATTTTCTGTACATTTTAAGGAGCTCGCCCACATAGTCCTTCATTCCTCTGTTGAGATCGTTTTCAAGTAGGAACCAGTCAAGCTCTCGCTTTTCGCTCCATTCTCTCTCCTGTCCAAATTCCTGTCCCATGAACAAGAGCTTTTTACCGGAATGTCCAAACATGAATGTGTATCCGGCACGAAGATTGGCGTACTTATCAACCTGATACCCCGGCATCTTCTCAACCATAGAGCATTTCAAATGAACAACCTCATCGTGAGATAGAGGTAAAATATATTTCTCAGAGCTGTTGTAACTCATGGCGAAGGTCATCATATAATGCGCGCCCTGCCTGAAATATGGGTCAAGCTTCATATACTCGCAGAAATCATGCATCCATCCCATGTTCCATTTAAAGGCAAAGCCCAGTCCGTCCTCTTCAGGCGCAGCTGTAACCTTAGGCCAGGCTGTAGATTCTTCTGCTATTGTAAGAACCTGTGGATAAGTTCCTCTTACTACGCTGTTAAAGTGTTTAAAGAACTCAATCGCCTCAAGGTTCTTGTTGTCGCCATATTTGTTTGGAACCCACTGACCATCTTTCTTACCATAGTCAAGGTAAAGCATGGAAGCAACCGCATCCACTCTAAGACCATCTACGTGGAATTTCCTTATCCAGAAAAGAGCATTTGCGATAAGGAAGTTTTTAACTTCCGGCTTTTCAAGATTGAATATCTTTGTACCCCAGTCAGGATGCTCTCCCTTCCTTGGGTCCGGATGCTCATAGATACACTGGCCATCAAAGCAGGCAAGACCAAACTCATCTGTTGCAAAATGCGCTGGTACCCAGTCAAGGATTACACCAATGTTATTCTTATGAAGCTTATTCACAAGATACATGAAGTCTTTAGGCTCACCATACCTGGATGTCGGTGCATAATAGCCTGTAACCTGATATCCCCATGAGCCATCAAAAGGATGTTCTGCAATTCCTATAAGCTCAACGTGGGTGTATTGCATCTCTTTTAAATACTCGACAATTCTATCAGCAAACTGTCTGTATGTATAAAAACCATCTTCTGTGCCATCAGGATGTTTCATCCAAGATCCTATGTGGCACTCATAAATTGATAAAGGCTGACGATTTATGTCTTTTCCCTTATTGTTGTCAAACCACTTTGAATCAGTCCACTTAAATCCGGAAAGATCTGTAGTTCTTGACGCATTGCCCGGACGAAGCTCTGCAAAATTAGCATATGGATCTGCCTTGTAAAGCTTTCTCCCATCCTGGGTTGTAATAAGGTATTTGTACAGTTCTCCTATTCCTACCCCCGGAATAAATCCTGTCCAGATGTTTCCTGTCTTTGTCCTCTCAAGACGGTTTGCATTTTCATCCCAGTTGTTAAAAGAGCCAACTACATGAACATCTGCAGCATTGGGCGCCCATACGGCAAAGAAGTATCCCTTTTTCCCCTTTTCCGTTGAAGGATGCGCTCCAAGCTTTTCATATATTTCGTAATGCGTTCCCTGGCCAAACAAATACTCGTCTGCTTCGGAAATAAATACTTTTTCTGCCATAAACAGCCCCCTCAAATTTTTAAAGTATTTAATGCATAAAGTCTTTTTCTCTTAAAATTACCATGTCGTTCTCGTCATAGCGCTTGTTGACGATAACATCTACAAAATGAGATATTGATCTCTTCTCTGCATAGTAAATTGCGTCATCAATGATGTCTTTTACCTCAGAAACAGTTACCTCATGGTCAAGTGTCTGTCTCTCTGAAATTCTGGTGTGAAGAGCCAGGATTCCGAGGTTATCGATAGAATACTCTTTCTCAAGAGCATACTGTCTTGCGTACGCTACAAGTGAATCATCGTCGAGAGCTTCTATGTCAACTCTTACGTTAAAGCTCTGTTTGAGAGATGGATTCTTATCAAGGAATCTGTTCATATCTTCCTTGGTATCTTCCATTACGATGATAAGGCCCTTGTTCTCTTCCTGCAGTACCTTGAGAAGTTCATTTACTGTTTCAGGCTCAAGGTCCGCTGCTCTTTGTATGATCAATGCTCCGTTTGCAAGTTTATCAAAGATGCTTTCAACACTCTTTTTATTGAGAGTGTTTGCTGTTATCTTGGCAACCTTACCGCTGAAGTTGGAATCAGATGCCTGCACTGCCTTTATAAGGCCCTTAGCAAGATTAACTGTTCCCGCACCTTCTTCACCGGTCACTATAGCATTTCCGCTAAATGCATCCATGCTCATGTTATCGATAGCATTGATAATCTGGCGTCTTGACTTTTTATGATGGATATATGGTCCAAAGAGCTGCTTCTCTTCAGGGGTCATCGTCCTTACGCGCTCTTCAATCTCTCTGTTTCCAATATGTCTCTTAGCTGCGCCGTTCTCAGCTTTTTTATTCTTTTTGTCTTTTTTCTTATCTGCATTTTTGTTCTTTTGAGGCTCTTTTGACTCTTCAGACTTTTCAGGTGATTTCACTTCTTCCTCGTCATCATCCTGATCTTCTTCGTCTTTATCAGAATCTTCTTTTTCTTCTGTAGCTTTCTCTTCTACAAGAGCTTCTTCCTCTTCTTCATCTTCCTCTTCTGAAGATTTATTTGAGGTTTCTTTTTCCTCTTCCTTAGGCTCTTCTACGTCCTCAGCTTCTCCGTCATCAAGCTCCTTGGAGTCTTCTTTTTCAGGCTCCTTAACATTTTTCTCTGCAGGCTTTTGGTCTTCTTTTGCCTCTAAAAGATCCTCTTCTACAATTTTCTCAAGCTCTGCTGTCTCGTCAAGGAATACCTCTTCCTTGGTATCTGAAGCCTCATCGAGTTCCTCGGATTTGATAACATCGTCAACTGCATTGTCGATTATATCTTCTTTATTCTTGGACCAGTCGCCTCTTCCTGACGCTTTTTCATGACGTTCTCTCTTCAAAGCATCAGCAATTGCCTTCTCCATTTTTTCCTGAAGGCCGACTTTTGTCTTTTCATCGAAGTCAGCAAAAAGATCTCCTGTCTCCTCAGCTACGAGTTTTTTAACTCTCTCAAGCTGCTTCTCCTGCTGGCTCTTTTTATAGGACTCCCAATTGAGCATGTATTCATCAATGCTGATCTGACCTGTTATCTGCTTTTCAACTTCAGGCTCAGGCTCAACAGCCATCGATATCTGACCGTCGTATTCCTGCGAAAGAAAACTATCAAAATGGCTTGGTGCCTGGTATGCAGCGTTAGGATGGATAACCGCTCCCGGAACTTCATCCTCAAGTGGCTTCTCTTCATATACAGGAGTATGGCTTACTTTTTCCTCACCAAGAATAGGACCGTTGCCGCCATACTTTATCTCAATGTTCATGGAAGGCTCTTCCGGAATAGCACTGTCTTCCTGCTCCTCAAGATCTTTTTCTGCTGTTGCCTGTGCAAAGATCTCCTGCATTCCCATATCAGATTCTTTTTCTACTTCAAAAATCTCTGATGTAATAGGCTGAACAAGGCTGACAGGGCTGGTTTCCTGATCTGTTACAGGAGTATAATTCAGCTCCTGATCAGGATCGCTGTCGTTCATGACTGCCTTTAGATTCTCTGCAAGTGCCTCCTGAAGATTCATAGTGTTGTACGCACTTACATCAACAGATGGCTCTTTTATTTCGCTGATATGTGGATAAACAATCCTGTCCATTTCTCTGGTAGGACTGTCTGAAGAAAGATCTGATGTATAAGTTTCCTCTGCAGGCTGACTCCGTTCTGCAAAAGAATCCTCGTGTTCTGAAGCATTATATGCTGCAATATCCGCATCTGTTACAGGTGGCATTTCTTTGGTTGGCTGTTTTATCTCAACAGTGCGTGGATCATCATTGCCGACCTGATCAAGAGCCTTGTCTATAACAACGCTCTTATCAACGTATCCGCCGTGAGCCTGTTTATATCTGACATATCTGTCCTGCTGTTCCTTGGAAAGAGGCTCATGAAGCGCCTTAAGTTCAAGGGCCTTCATAACATAATTGCCATCACCAAGCCACAAAAACATCTCATCACAGGTCTCGATACACTCTGTTGTGAGACCTACGCGATGATACAAGTATGCCAGCTCATATACCCATTTTTCCTTGTAGTCGTGCTTTTTGTACTCTTCAAGAACAGCTATTCTCTCTTCAAGGCTTACATCCTGTGCCTCATAAAGCTTGTACTGAAGGATATACCTTCCAGTATCCCTTGGAGCTATTCTTACGAATTCTTTGTAATACTCAACTGCCTGAACAAACTCGCCCATTTTAATAGCAAGTTCGCACAAAGAGTAAACTATAGCCCTTCCTGTAGGGTGTCTATCGTAAGCCATAAGGAGAACATCTCTGCTCTCTTCATAGCGCCTGTTTATCTTATACAGATCGCTTATCATGCAAAGCATCTGCACGCTTCTGACCTTTTTCCAGTCGATTGTGTCCGCAATCCTAACTGCTTCGGCAAATCTGCCTTCCCCCACCAGAGCTTTTATTTCGTCAGCTCTGATCTTGTACTCAACTTTATCCAAAATATCCACCTCTTTGGTGCCTAAAATACTATATATAGTGTTAGTTTATCATAGCACCACTGCTTTGTAAAATGTCTGAAAGCTCCGCAAACTGTGATAATGCAAGAACTTCGCCCCTTGCTTTTTCGTTAATCCCCATTTTTACAAGAGCTTCCTGAACCTGGTCTCTTGTAACTCTCAAAGAAGGGTTATTTGAAAGAGAATTAGACAGCGTCTTTCTTCGCTGATTGAAGGCTGTTCTAATGATCTCGAACATATACTTTTCATCTTTTACCTGAACCGGTCTGTTCTCGTGTCTTTTGAGATAGACAACTGCAGATCCGACTCCGGGCTGTGGAATAAAGCAACTCGGAGGAACATCCATGATGTTCTGTGCCTTTGCATAATATGCAACCGCAAGTGAAAGCGATCCATAATCCTTGCTTCCAGGCCCCATTACCATCCTGTCTGCAACCTCTTTTTGTACCATTACTGTAACGCTCTCGATAGGAACTCCACTTTCAAAGAGTTTCATTATGATCGGAGTTGTAATGTAATATGGAAGGTTGGCGACTACCTTGATAGGCTTGCCTCCATTGTACTCATTGACAATGGCCTCTATATCAACCTTTAGTACATCCTCATTTATGACAGTGACATTATCATACTCTGAAAGAGTATCTGCCAAAACAGGTATCAGTGTCTTATCTATCTCAACAGCAACAACCCTTCCTGCTGCCTCTGCAAGATACTGAGTCAAAGTTCCGATTCCGGGTCCTATCTCCAGAACACAGTCGTCTCTTGTAACACCTGCTGCCTCAACTATTCCATCCAGGACATTTTCATTTATCAAAAAATTCTGACCAAACTTCTTTTTGGCACTCATATTGTATTTGGCCAATACCTCTTTGGTCTTTGTACTATTTCCTAAATATGCCATTTACACCTCCGCAAAAATACCATACATGCGCTTGGCATTCTCGGTTGTCTGTCTGATAACTTCTTCTTTTTCAATGCCCTTAATAGCTGCTATCGCATCTATAACATAAGGCAGATTCAAAGAGCTGTTCCTCTTTCCCCTGAAAGGCTCAGGTGAAAGATATGGACAATCAGTTTCAAGTAAAATCTTTTCCAAAGGTGTCTGCTCAACAGCCTCTTTTAACTTCTTGCCATTTTTAAATGTTATTACTCCGCCGACTCCTATATAAAAGCCCATATCCACACAGATCTTAGCAACTTCTTTGGAATATGAAAAACAGTGTACAACGCCGCCAATCTCCTCAGCGTGCTCACTCTTCATTATCTCGACAGTATCTGCAGCAGCGTCCCTTGAATGAATGATCACAGGAAGTCTTTCCTGCCTTGCAAGCTGCAATTGCCTTCTAAACCACTTTTTCTGAAGCTCAGGTGAAGGATCAGGCCAATGGTAATCAAGCCCTATCTCACCTATGGCAACACACTTGGCATCTGTGCTCCATTCTCTTAAAAGCTCAATATTATCCTCATTAAGCTCTTCGACTTCACTGGGATGAACTCCAACTGCTGCATATATAAAATCGTATTTATGAGCAAGCTCTAAAGCCCTTGCTGTAGAATCTATACTTGCTCCCACGTCAACCACATGATCAACACCCGCTGTCTTAACAGCTTCAATAAGCTCTTCTCTATCTATATCAAATTGCTCATCATCGTAATGAGCATGTGTATCAAATATCATTATTTCTCCATAAAAAACTTCATCTTTTGGGTTACCATAAATACAATACCACAAAAAAAGCACTCTGAAAACCGCATAAATACGCACTTTTTAAAAAAATTAAAAAAAAATTGAAAAAAGTACTTGCATTAATGTTTATGACGTAGTAATATATCACTTGTCGTTAAGAACGGCACACAAATAAATGCGCTGCTAGCTCAGTTGGTAGAGCACCTGACTCTTAATCAGGTTGTCCAGGGTTCGAGACCCTGGCAGCGCACGCCGAGTACTGTTTTCGCAGGTATATCCTGTGGGGATGGTACTTTTTTTCGCGTCAAAGTGAGCCACGCAAGATAAATAAACCGGATACGAGTTCGTGAGGAGTTTACTCATCTAAGAACTTGTATCCGGTTTATTTGGTTTATGCGGCGAACGCCGCGTAAACGAGAAATTTGCAAAGCAAATTTCGAGTCTTGCGTGGCCCTTTGTCTGCATGGCTCATTTCTTGGTCAACCGCGCATCATGCGCCCTTTATACCTTCGTCACTTTCTGTTTTCGGCTTAGCTTTAAAAGCTGCTAAAGTTCCGTTTTCTCTCTTCTCTTTGATGTAATTCTCATACTTCTTCTTGGTATGTTTCTGATGAGCCCAGATTTCATCAGCCACTGGTGCCCACTCTTTTGCATACTCATCACATTTTCCGCAAAGATGCTCTACATCCTCTTCAGATTCTTCATTTGTTCCATGCGCTCCCGATCTTTCAACCATTTCCCTAAGGAGCTGTGGATTCTCAAGCATTGGACAAGGTCTTAAGTGATTGCGATTAAATGGCTGGCCTTTGTGATACTCCATGAATAACGGGCTCTGAAGCATCTCAAGTATTGAATGCGTATGAATGTTTGTATTAGAAAAATGAATAAATACGCAAGGTTCTGCATCTCCGCTTGAATTGATGTGGAAATAGTTTCTTCCGCCGGCAATACATCCTCCAACTGACTCTCCGTCGTTTTGGAAGTCCATTGGGAAGAATCCTATATCACATCTATCACTTCTTAAGTATCTTATCTGATCTACCATCTTACGCCTCTGCTCAACTGTCGGCATAAGTTCAGGAACAGCGTTATTTCCAACCGGCATGTAATGGAAGAAGAAGCCAAATCTTGCTCCTTTTTCAGCGATAAACTCTATAAACTTTGGATCTGTTACAGCTTCAATATTGTTTCTTGTATAACAGATTGAAGTTCCATAGACTATTCCATATTTCTTAAAAAGATCCATTGCTTTCATTACCGCATCGTAATGACCTATTCCTCGTCTTGCATCATTGGTTTCAGGTGTTCCTTCAATAGAAAGCTGGAATGTGATATTTCCCAGTCTTACTACTTCTTTACAGAAATCTTCATCAATGAGCGTAGAATTATCAAAAATTGAAAATTCCACATCGTTATGTTTCTCAGCAAGTCTTAGGACATCTTTTTTACGTACAAGTGGTTCGCCACCTGTCATCATATATAAGTAAACTCCAAGTTCTTTTCCCTGAGTAACTATCTTGTCCATATCCTCAAAAGAGAGATTGTGCTTCGGGCCATATGTTCCAGACCAACAGCCTTCACAATGCATATTGCAGGCGCTGGTAGGATCGAAAAGAATAAGCCATGGAATATTACAATTAAATTTTTCTCTGTTAGCTCTTATCATCTTGGTTCCCCTGAAAAATGCTTCATATCCAAGATTGAGCATCATCATTTTTGCTACATGTGGATCTGTCTCATCTACCACTCGATTAAGAAACTTAACCCATCTGTTATTCGGATCCTGAAATGCTTTTTTAACGAGTTCAAGTTTCTCCTTGTCTGCTCCCTCACCCCAGAATTTCCCCGCTTCATCTACAAGTTTAAGATAAGTTGCCGTCCTGTCCTCTGATTTATCCAGGTGTTTTAAAAATCTGTCTATAAGAATACTAAACGCTTGCCTTTGAGCTTTGTGTGAAACTTTTTCCACAAATGTTGTCATAATATACCTCCGTCCTTTTTACACACGTATTGGTCAATCTCTCCCTATTATTTGAATTATATAATCGGAATTTTGTTATTACATCGGACAAAAAAATGGTCATGTGACATTTTGGGACAAATCACTCGATTTGTCCGTGTCCTTATAAATTTCATTTATCTACCATATTTTATTTGGGATTTTCCTTATGACAACAATCATATAAGTTCAATCATCTGTAAATAAATACAACCCGTATAGGCTCTTTTAGTCTATACGGGTTAATTTATGTTCTCATCTTCTATTACTTTTTCAGCCAGCCCTAATGTGAGTTTATGAATCTTTTCCATAAGCTGATCCGGAGTAAGGTTCATTCCCTCTTTTACCCAACGCATAATTGCTGATAAAAAAGCATCGCCAAAAAAAGTTACAAAAAACTCTTCATCATCACCAATAACCTTACTACCTTGTAAAAAGTATCGTGTTATTGGTTCAAAAGTCTCTAGAGCATACTCCCTTAACGAGTTCTGTCCATCAATTTGAAATGCTGTACTATAAAATTCTCTATCAGCATAAAAGCTCTTGCAAAGGTCATACATAACGTCCCAGCCTCTTTCATATGCTGAAAAGTTGAGCTTCCCTATACAACCAACATAGAATATCCAATTAACCAGATCATACTTGTCCTTGAAATGGTAATAAAAGCTCTTTCTGTTCATTCCACAGTCATCGCATATATCAGATACACTTATCTTTTCAAAAGGCTTTTCCCGCATTAGCTTTTTTAGTGATGTAGCCAGTGCATTTTTAGTGATATTTGAATCTGCCATATTCCACCTACTACTTAGCTGGTTTGCGTCTTTTCCGGATTTTCAAGCATCTCCTGCATGGTATGCCATCCAAGAACTGCACATTTAACCCTCGCAGGCATGTGTGCAACATCCTGAAGCGCGGCTGCCTCATCAAGCTCTTCAAGGCTCGCCTCGTCAGTGATATCGCCTTTGATCATGCCCATAAATAATCCGGCAAGTTTAATAGCCTCTTCTTTTTTCTTTCCAATGATCTGATCTACCATCATATCGACAGATGCCTGTGAAATTGCACAGCCACTGCCATCATACATTCCATCTTCGATAACTCCGTCTTTTAACTTAAGCTGCAGTGTAATATCATCTCCACAGCTTGGGTTTACACCACGAAGCACCAGATCCGGATTCTCCATTTTGCCTTTGTGAACTGGATGAAGATTATGCTCATTTACTATCTCACGATAAAGTTGCTTAAGCTCCATAGCCCATGACCTCTCTTACCTTTGAAAGCTTATCAAGGAAGATTTCCACTTCCTCTTCCGTATTGTAAAAATAAACACTTGCTCTTGCTGTTGAGCCCGCTCCTATGAACTGCATGAGAGGCTGTGCACAATGATGACCGGCTCTTATGCAAACATGGTCATCATTAAGTACTGATGCCATATCATGTGGATGAACTCCTTCCATTGTGAAAGTAACAATTCCGCAGTGTTTAGCAGGATCCTCAGAACCATACACTTTGATATAAGGCATCTTTTTAAGCCCTTCCATCAAAAGAGTTGTAAGTTTTTCTTCCTGCTCTTTTATTGTATCAAATCCTACGTTTTTAAGATACTTAATTGCTTCAGCAAGTCCTACTGCATCACCGGCATTAACTGTTCCAGCTTCGAACTTGTGCGGAATCTCTGCATATGTAGCATCTTCTCTTGTTACATATTCGATCATCTCACCGCCTGTTAAAAATGGCTGCATCTTTTCAAGAAGCTCATATCTTCCGTAAAGCGCTCCTATTCCCATCGGTGCAAGCATTTTGTGGCCTGACAGTGCAAAGAAATCTGCTCCGAGATCCTTAACATCAACATGCATATGTGGTGCGGACTGCGCTCCATCAACAACCATGATAGCGCCCTTTGAATGAGCATAAGCTGCAATTTCCTTTATAGGGTTAGTTACACCCATAACATTTGAAACATGACCAACTGCAACTATTTTGGCTTTGTCAGTTATCTTGCTTTCGTATTCTTCTCTGGTGATTGTTCCATCTTCTGTAGGTTCCATATATACAAGGTTGGCCTTGCACTTTTTGGCAACCATCTGCCATGGAAGCATATTGCTGTGATGTTCCATAACAGTTATTACGATATCATCGCCTTCGTGAACGTTCTCAAGTCCATAGCTGTATGCAACAAGATTAAGAGACTCCGTTGTATTGCGGGTAAAAATAATCTCTTCCGGTCTGCTTGCTCCAATAAAATCCGCAACAACAGCCCTGGCGTTTTCATACTGTTCTGTTGCCATCATACTAAGGTCATATAAGCCACGAAGCGGGTTTGCATTAGAAGTTTTATAAAAATTTGATACTGCATCCAGAACCTGCCTTGGTCTCTGAGAAGTTGCAGCATTGTCAAAATATACATAGTCGCCAGAATTTAAAATATCGAAATCCTTACGAAAGTCTCCCAAACTAGCCATTGTTTCTCCTATAATAACGAAATATTTTTACCCTTAGACAATTCCCTGAATATAATACAGAACTTTCTGCATGATCTCTGGATCTGGGATCATACGTGCAACACTCTCAAGTCTTGCCTTGATAATGATCCTCTTTGCCTCTTCCTCATCAATGCCTCTTGTCTGCATGTAAAACAGAATGTCCTCGCCAAGCTGTCCAATGGTAGCTCCATGTCTTCCATCAACATCCTCTTCCTGGCAAAGAATTACAGGCATTGTCTTATTCACTACATCCTCGCTAAGAAGCAAAGCATCTTCCTGCTCATCACCTACAGAGCCAGAACTACCATTTTTAAAATCAATAGTTCCTCTGAAAGTTTTGGAAGCATTATCCATGAGAACACCCTTAAACTGCATGAGCGCTTCAGTCTTTTTGCCTCTGTGGTCAGATACATAGTTTATATCCAGTGAATGGTCATCTCTGCAAAGATATCCCATATTGCTGTTAAATACAGACTCTTTTTCCACAAGATTTGTGTAGCATCCTGTCCAGCTCTTTTTAGCTCCAAGTTCAAGAGAAACCAGATCTATCTGACCCTTCTCAAAAGAGGCTCCGCCTATATCATCAAAATGAATAAATCCATTTCCAAGAAGCTGAACTTTAACAAGCGTGATCCTGGCTCCCTCTTCCGCAAGAAGCCTTGTACTAACACCATGGAATCCTGTAGCATCTTTTTCAGATGAATACTCCATGATGACAGTTACTTCAGAATCCTTTCTTGCATGTATAACCTGTGAAGAAAGACTTCCCTGGCCATTTGCAAGATCATATCTGATCACGATAGGTCTTTTTGCTTTTACATTCTCAGGAACAGTATAGACTACAGCTTTTACACCAGTAGATATCATAAGCTCATCTATATCTATTCCCATTCCCGTGCGAATCGCCTGCTTTTCATCTCTGTAGGTCATATCGCCATTGGGTGTTCCCGGAACTCCTGTTGTCTTAAGGATTTTTTCCTTATTAGCCCTAAATATTTCTCCGGCTTCCTCGAAAGTCACATCTCTTTTTACTTCAATTTCATCAGAGATAACTGATTCTACAGGAGTACTAAGGCTATCTATTGTAATATCTCCGGCATTTAAAGTACTGTCATTAACATGCAAAAAATTGTATGTAAGAACAGGCAGTACATTAACCTTCATATTTATGTCTTTATTCATAGCTATCCTCACATGTTTCCACTCATCTCAAGCTTGATAAGATTGTTCATCTCAACGGCATATTCCAAAGGAAGCTCCTTGGAAACAGGATTTGCAAAGCCGCTGACGATCATTGCCTTAGCATCTTCTTCTGAAATGCCGCGTGACATCAGGTAGAATACTGCTTCGTCGCTGATTCTTCCAATCTTAGCCTCATGTCCTACATCCGCATCGTTAGTTCTGATATCCATTCCGGGAACAGTATCTGCTCTTGAAATACTATCAAGCATCAAGGAATCACATGATACAGAAGCTTTAGCCTTTTTAGCGCTCTTCTGGATCACTACGCTGCTTCGGTATGTTCCGATTCCGCCATCCTTTGAAATGGACTTTGTTGATATAACTGATGATGTATGTTTACCCTGATGGACAACCTTAGCTCCGGTATCAAGGTTCTGACCCTTTCCGGCAAATGTAATTCCTGTAAATTCCATCTGAGAATTATCACCCTTAAGTATTGTCATAGGATAAAGATATGATGTATGGGATCCAAAAGAACCTGATACCCATTCCATTCTTCCGTTTTCCTCAACGATTGCTCTCTTGGTGTTGAGGTTATACATATTTTTGGACCAGTTCTCAATTGTTGAGTAACGAAGTCTTGCATTCTTACCAACAAAAAGCTCAACGCAACCAGCATGAAGATTGGCAACATTGTACTTAGGAGCTGAGCAACCTTCTATGAAGTGAAGATCTGCGCCCTCATCTACTATGATAAGAGTATGCTCAAACTGTCCTGCTCCGGCAGCATTCAATCTAAAGTATGACTGAAGAGGGATCTCAACCTTTACTCCCTTTGGAACGTAAACAAAAGATCCACCAGACCATACTGCTCCGTGAAGAGCTGCAAACTTATGATCAGTTGGAGGAACAAGCTTCATAAAGTGTTCCTTGATCATATCTGCGTACTCACTGCGAAGTGCTGACTCTAAGTCTGTATAAATAACGCCCTGAGCTGCCACTTCATCTTTTACGTTGTGGTAAACAAGCTCTGAGTCGTACTGTGCTCCAACACCTGCCAGTGACTCTCTCTCTGCCTGAGGGATTCCAAGTCTTTCAAAAGTGTTCTTGATATCCTCCGGAACCTCTTCCCAGCTGCCCTTCATATCTGACTTATGTCTTACATAAGAAGAAATCTTATCCATATCGAGTCCCTCTATGCTTGGGCCCCAATCAGGAATCTTGATATCGTTGTATAATTTCAGGCATTTAAGTCTAAAATCCCTCATCCATTCAGGATCGTTTTTCTCTTCTGATACCTTTAAAACAGTTTCTTCTGTAAGACCTTCCTGAAGACGATAGAAATCTTTGTCATTCTCTACGTCTTTGAAATCATACATACTGTGGTCTATATCTGCCACAACCTGCTTGTTATCGCTCATACAAACCTCTCAAATCCGTGCTCGTTAATCTCATCTACAAGTGTTCCGTCACCGGTGTGAACTATGCTTCCCTTTACAAGAACGTGAGTATAGTCAACATGCAGTGACTCTAAGATCTTGGTACTGTGTGTAATAATAAGGAGCGCTCCATCCTTCTTTTTCTGGTATTCCTCAATTCCCTTTGAAACTGTACGAACTGCATCAACATCAAGTCCTGAGTCTGTTTCATCAAGGATTGCAAATTTTGGATTAAGCATAAGGAGCTGTAAGATCTCAGCTTTCTTTTTCTCACCGCCGGAAAATCCTACATTAAGATCTCTGTCTGCGTATGACTCATCCATTGAAAGAAGCTCCATTGCAGCCTTAAGTGACTTCTGGAAAGCCATAAGCTTAACAGGTGCTCCTGTCTGTGCGTGATAGGCGTTTCTGATAAAGCTGCTAAGAGAAATGCCAGGTACTTCATATGGGTTCTGGAAAGATAAGAACATTCCTGCTTTAGCTCTTTTATCAGCTGAAATGTGTGTGATATCCTCTCCATTAAACATGATGTTTCCTTCTGTTACCTGATAATGAGGATTACCCATAAGAGTAAAACCAAGAGTAGACTTACCTGCACCGTTTGGTCCCATAAGTACATGTGTTTCTCCCGGTTTGATGTCCAGGTTTATCTTATTTAATATAGGAAGCTCATTATCAATTGAAACTGATAAATCCTTTACGGTTAAAAGAGACTGATCTGACATGATAAAAACCCTTTCTATTTATGAAAAATCTTAAACTAATGTAATTCCTAGTAAGTTAGTAGGAATCATAATAACACCACTAAAATTGTCTGTCAATCGACAAACACATAAAGTTTATCATAAAAGCCCTTGACATACCACATAAACTTAAGTAAAATACATACTTGTCAGCACCGTGCGGGTGTAGTTCAATGGTAGAACACTAGCCTTCCAAGCTAGATACGTGGGTTCGATTCCCATCACCCGCTTTACTGATATTTTTTTTGCATTTTTTCTAAATGCTAATGATTTGCATTTGCATTTAACGAGACAGGAGGTCAAAATGGATTTAATCATTGATGTTGTAATGGACGCTGTAATTGATTCGGTTAAGATATTGCCATTTCTTTTTATCACATATCTGGTAATGGAATTTTTAGAGCATAAGACAGAGGAATTCACATCAGATGTGGTTCAGAAAACTGAGCATTTCGGGCCTTTGTGGGGCGGTCTTATCGGTGTATTCCCACAGTGTGGATTTTCTGCTGCCGCTTCAAACCTCTACGCCGGCAGAGTAATAACATTAGGAACTTTGATAGCTATCTACCTCTCAACTTCAGATGAGATGATTCCGTTATTTATATCCAATCAAGTTCCACTTAGCACCATGATACCTGTTCTGGCGCTCAAGGCAGTTATAGGAATCATCGCAGGATTCATAATTGACGCTGTAGTTCATTATTATCACCGAATCCACAACAAAAGAGCTGATGATCCTGTAAGAATTGACGAGCTCTGTGAAAAAGAGCACTGCCACTGCGACGACGAAGAGTCTTCAGGAGTATGGGGCATCGTAAAATCAGCCTTTGTCCACACCATCCACATTTTTATCTTTGTACTTGTGTTGACACTGGCCCTCAATCTTGTAATTGAAGTGATCGGAGATGACAAGCTCTCAATGCTGCTTAAGACAAGTCCTGTTATCAGCCATATCCTTGCCGGACTTATCGGACTTATTCCAAACTGCGCAGCTTCAGTTATTATTACTGAGCTCTACCTCGATCAGATGATCACACTTGGAACAATGATGTCAGGCCTTTTGGTTGGAGCCGGAATTGGACTTTTAGTTTTATTTAGAGTTAATCCTGAAAAAAAAGAAAACATCAATATAGCTCTTTTGCTTTTCGTGATTGGTACTGTGTGCGGTCTCTTGATCGATGTTCTGGGAATAACCCTTTAATGGAGCGCTTATGAATTGTAAGATACATGCTGAAAGCTATGATTCAATAATAGACAGAAACTGGCCTGAAGGCTTTAAAAAGACTCACCAGAGAAAAGACATATTCATTCTTTTATTTTGTAGTGAAGAACCCATCTCCGCCGCTGAGATCTATGATCAGCTAAACTCCGGAGATTCAAAAGAAAAATATGCATTCTCCACTGTATATAGGAATCTTCTTGCTTTTGAAAAAGCCGGCATTGTCACAAAGACCATTCTCTCAACAGAAGCTGAAGCAGTTTATGAGCTAAAAAAAAGCAGCCATAAGCACTACGCTATATGCACAGTCTGCCACAAAAAGATTCCGATAAAGACCTGTCCTTTACATGATATCTCAAAGGTAGTTGAAGGTTCGCTTCCTGGATTTGAGATCACCGGACACCAGCTGGAGATATTAGGAATATGTAGCGAATGTCAGAAAAAAAGATAATAAAAAAGCCTTTCAATCAAATGATTGAAAGGTCTTTTTTTATTGTACTGGCTAAAGCAATTGATTATTAAAAAAATCTAATTGAATTAGTTGTTAGCTGATGTAGCTTCTGTAGCAGCTTCTTCTACAGATGAAGCGTCTGCTGCAGCATCTTCTGAAGTAGCTTCTGTAGCTGCTTCCTCAACAGATGAAGCATCTGCTGCTGCGTCTTCTGATGAAGCCTCAACTGAAGCGTCCTCAGATACAGCCTCTACAGCCTCTTCTACTGATACTTCTTCAACAGCCTCAACTGATGTCTCTTCTACTGCTGTCTCTGTTGTAGCTGCTTCGCCGCAACCAGCAAGAACTGCTGCTGAAAGTGTTAAAACTGAAAGTAATGTTACGATATTCTTCTTCATAATATTTTCTCCTCTTTTCGTACTAATTATTCTAGTCTGCATAGCAACAATTGCTATACATAATAGTGTGCAATTGCTTCAGTACAAAAGAAGATTATATACTCCAAAAAGAATATTGTCACGGACATAACTGTGCATAATATCTTAAGATTTTCTTAAGATATTGTGCATTTTTTACAAAAACTGTCACATTTACCCCTCAGAAGAGGCACTTGAAGCTTCAGATGGAGCCTCATTTTGGGCTTCTGTATCTTCTGAAGTTGTATCTCCGGAATCACTTACAAATAATGATACCGATCCGGTTTTGGTCTCAGAATCGTATCTAAGTGTTATCGAAGTCTCATTTATTTTCAAACTTCCAAGATCGTCACAAGGCAGTGAAAAATCAGTGTTATTGTCATTGGTAACTACAAACTCATATTCAGTGCTGGCCTTTGTAAGATCAAGCACAACGCCCATAAGTGTGTATCCAGAATTAAGTGTTACATTATCACCTAAAAGGTTATCTGAATAGGTGTCCGTTGTTTTATCATGCAGGACAACGCTCACAAGATTCATTCCTGTTTTGTTAACAAGATAGCACTGAACATCTCTGTGCTTTTCAGCTTCCTTCTTTTCCTCAGTTTCTTTTGCAAGAACATCCTCAAATCCGCTCTGGAGGCTCTGATACTCTGCTGTTATTTCATTTATCTCAGCTATTGCCTCATCTATCTTTGTATCATTATATTTTTTATGATCGATGTTCTCGTACTCTTTTGCCTTTTCCTCAAGCTCCTGGAGTTTCTGCTCCATAGATGAATCAGTAATATCGAGGTACGTTTCTTCCGCACTCTCTTTCGCCTCCATCATGATGCCAACTGCAGTTTCAAGCTCCATGAGCTTTTCATCAGTAGGTCCGCAGGCTGATAAAAGAGCTGATGACATGATTAGTATAGTTGCTATTATTCCAAACTTTTTCTTCATTATAATTCTCCCTTTAGGGGATATTTTATCACACCCCCTCTGGGAAATTGTAATAGTAATCCATGATTAGTGCAACCACGTGTGAATAACTGCATTTACCGGAAGCGACTCCGTTTACCTTTAAATTGGTATCTATAAATGTTTCAGCTGCCTTCTTCACTGTTTCTGTTTTTACAACAGCTTTTTCTTCCACCTTTACCCAGGCTTCATCTGTCATAAACTGATTATCATATTTAACTCTGGCTGATATTTTTACATGGGAATTGTACTCCGCCTTACTCACAGCATTGTAAAAATCATTGTTTATATAGTTTAAAACTCCCAAATAACCGCTGTACTGAAATACCGGATCGTCAGAACTAATGCAGGCAAGAAATCCAAGGAAATTTGCCTCGTCCTCATATATGTACCCGTGAGTGTGGGCAAGTTCATGGCACATGGTAAAGGGCTTGTTCATTATAGACATTGTGTCGTTGTAATTGGCTTCCATTGAAAACGGGAAATAGTAGCCTTGCATATATTGCTGGCTCATGAAATCAGAAAAATACAATGCCTTGGGAGTCACATAATAGCCACCTAAACGCGGAAATCTGTCCGAGATATTTGACATAGCTGCAATAGCTGTCGTTTGCATGTTACCTTCATAAAGTACATTTCCGTACTCGTCATGTGGAACTTCTTTTGCAAGTTCATTGCACTTTTTTACCACATAATCTCTTAATTCTGCCAGCTGCTGAATATCACATTCTGTTGAGTCAGCACCGGAAAAGAGCTGAATCTTAGATGTATGATAAAGAATAAAGCAGTTAAGTGTCATAACTGTGCATATAATAGCCATTAGCACGGGGGAAATCTTATAAAGCGCATTAGAAATTCGCTCGAAAGCCTTCTGGGCTTTGAAATATCTTTTGCCAACAGAAGCTGCGCTGTTGCCATAAATAAGGAAAACCGAATGAACCAAAACAAAGACTACAGAGAACAGCACAAAAAGAACTATGAACACAAGCATGATCTCGCCTACAGAAAACGGAAATACACTTGTCAGCCTTCCATATAATAATGTTATTGCCGGAAAAATATTTTTGACATAGAAGTCAGAAAAAGCCGCACTTTTCCATGCGACAAAGTTAAGCAAAACACAGATTAAGATAATGAATAAAACCGGAACTGGTATTATAGATTTTCTTTCCTTCATGTAACGCTCCCCCGAGTATTATGTATTAATTCTAATAAATAAATATGTACTCATGATGTCTAAAAAAAATCTAAAATGTTCATAATTTATACATATCTTTGTGATTTGTCCAAAAGTTCTTGTGTTAAAATTAATGAAACATTTCTACTATATTAAGAGGTATTTTATGAGACTATTATTAGCAGATGATGAAAAAGAACTGACTAACGCTTTAGTAGCAATCCTTAAGCACAGCAACTACACTGTTGATGCGGTTTACAACGGAACTGACGCGCTGGATTATGCCCTAAGTGGCGAGTATGACGGCATTATTCTGGATATTATGATGCCCGGGCTCGATGGCATGGAGGTATTAAAAAAGCTCCGCGAAAAAGGAATTTCTACTCCGGTTCTTTTCCTCACAGCAAAAACAGAGGTAGATGACCGCATACGAGGCCTTGATCTTGGAGCCGACGACTACCTGCCCAAGCCATTTGACATGGGAGAGCTGCTTGCGAGAGTCAGAGCCATGCTCAGAAGGAAAACTGATTTTGCCCCTACAAACCTCACCTGTGGAAACCTGACTTTGGACCGCGCCGGCTATGAGCTGATCACTCCTGATCATGAAAAGATCCATCTGGCAAGCAGAGAATTTCAGATGATGGAAATGCTCATGACCAGTCCTGGCAGAATCATCTCCGTAGATACTTTCATGGATAGAATCTGGGCCGACGGAGACGCCGATATCAACGTGGTTTGGGTATATATTTCAAACCTTAGAAAAAAGCTGACAGCACTTGAGGCCACCTGCGAGATCAAGGCTTCCCGAGGCGTTGGTTACTCCATCAACGAAACAAACTGATTTCTTAATAAGAGGGCAGGTGTCATAAATGGTAAAAAAACTCAGAAAAAAATTTGTAGTAACAGCCATGCTGTCACTTCTTTTGATACTGGTCATCATGATCGGTGTAATTAATGTCATAAATGTCAGACATGTTATTTCCGAAGCAGACAATCTGCTGACAATGCTTGCTGATAACGACGGATACTTCCCGAATCTCAAAAAAAGTATGATGTTTGATCCTGAAAATCCGGATAATCCTGTTAATCAGAATATGCCGGCAAGTGATTCAGCATCTAGTGAATCCACGACAGATCAAGCTGCAAGTGAGGCGTCAAATAATGTTACTGTTCCGCGTCCCGGAGATCCTAATAACCCGTTTCAATTTGACAGATTAAATAATAACCGTGATGCAGAGATGCCCTATCAGACCAGATACTTCTGGGTAAAGCTTGATTCTTCGGATAATATAACTGAAGTGAACTTCGGGCATATAGCCGCTGTCAGTGAGGAAATCGCATCCGAATATGCTATAGATGTGGCAAAAGAAGGTAAACAGCACGGATACTACCACACTTACAGATACATTGTTTCAACCAAGGATGACGGCTCAAAACTCATCATTTTTGCTGATCAAAGTGCTGCAATTCTAAATGCCCTTACTCTTTTGCTTCAATCCGTTTTGGTTGGGCTTTGCGCACTTATAGCAATGTTCATTTTAGTTTATATCTTTTCAAGTCAGGCTGTTGCTCCTGTTGTTGAATCACTTGAAAAGCAAAAACGCTTCATCACTGATGCAGGGCACGAATTAAAAACTCCTCTTGCTGTTATATCTGCCAATGTAGATGTCCTTGAAATTGAGTCAGGGAAAAGTGAGTGGACTACCAGCATAAAAAATCAGGTCTCCAGAATGAACGGACTTGTTAAGAACCTTTTAACTCTGTCTCGAATGGACGAAGAAAGAATGCATGTTGTCTTTTCTGACTTTGACATGAGTAAGACTGTAAAAGATACTGCGATTTCCTTTGAAGCCCTTGCGACCTCAAAAGGGAAAAAATATCAGATGGATATTGAAGATGGAATTCATATCACAGGAGATAAAAATGCAATAAATCAGCTTGCATCTCTCCTTTTAGACAATGCCATGAAATATTCTTCTGAAAACGGAAGCATACATGTACTGTTAAACAAAGGAAATAAATACATAACCTTTGAAGTGTCAAATACCTGTGATGCTATTCCAAGTGGTAACCTGGACAGACTGTTTGATCGTTTCTACAGAGCTGATTCTTCCAGAGCACGCGAAACCGGCGGCTACGGCATCGGTCTCTCCGTTGCCCGTGCAATTGCCACATCACACGGCGGCTCAATCGAAGCTCTAAGAGATGGTGACAAGATTATCCGCTTCGTAGTAACGCTACCAAAGGAACTACCAAAGAACCTACAAAAAAAGTAATACATAAAAATAAGCCAGGAAGTCACTGCCATTGACTCCCTGGCTTCTATATTTTATTAAAGCTCGTCGCTCTTTACTGCTACTGGTCTTGAGCATGTGATCTCAAGATTTCCATTTCTCTGACGAATCTCGTCTATCATTCCCTTTGTTGATGCCTTTGCTCTCATTGCTACCTTATAGTTGAGCTTGTAGAGACTTCCCATTCCAGATGTCTTAACCTCCTGAAGTTCAGCTCTTGTTGTGTATCTCTCAAAGATGTCATCGAAGATTCCTTCAAAATCAAGGCTTTCAGGTACTGTGATCTTAACTGTCTTTTCCTCATTGGCACCTTCGCCAAAGCTGCAGTTTGAAAGGATAAGGTTTGCTACTGAAATGATAACTGCAAAGATTGCTGCAATTCCGATATATCCCATACCTGTTGCAAGACCAACTGCCATAGCAAGGAAGATAATAGCTATTTCTTTTCCTGAACCAGGTGCAGAACGGAATCTTACAAGTGAGAAGGCTCCTGCTACTGCAACACCAGCGCCAACATTTCCGTTAACCATCATGATAACTACGCCAACAATTGCCGGAAGTAATGAAAGTGTTATGATAAAGCTCTTTGAATAGCTGTTCTTGATCGTGTACATAAATGCGATGAAAATACCGATCGCAAGTGAGCAAAGAGTTGCTATAAGGAATGTTGCTCCTGTTATTGTTCCATTTGAAAAAATTGATCCAAAAATTAAATCTGTCTGTGTTGTCATTTTATATAATCTCCTTCCAATTATCCGTTTGTTTAGACTGCTTTACGAAACACGGCCACCTTTGATTCCTCTTTTTTCTGATCAGGTACAATGCCCTTCATGATCATCTCATTGGTCTGTCCATACATATATTCGAGATACCCTCTTCCATATTTGGAAAAAGAAATCTTTCTGATATTAAGTTCGTCGAGAATTCTTGCAAGCTCCATTGACATAGCTCCTGCAATCTTAAGCTCCATAAGGTGCTGGCCGGGAAGCAGGATATCTTTTCCCACATTTCCCTGTGAAAGGCTTAAGTTCTCTGTTCTCCATCTGATATTCCTATCAAATGTGATCCTGAGATCCGGATCTGAAATGCCTGCCATTGCTATTCTGTCGTAAGATATCGCCATTGCCGGTCTGATTCCCTTGTAGTACTGAAGGAAGTAATCGATCTCATTTGAGATCTGTGATCTGTTTTCAATTTCCTTTCCATTTACAAGATAATCAATTGCTTTGGCGTAAGGCATTGAGATTCTTCTTTTATAGACAACTCCTGCATATTTTTTCTTGATCTCTATAAAAGCATTTGTGTCATCACTTGCAACGCCGTATGTACGAAGCCTTAGCTTTTCTTTGTACTTTGGTTTTTCAAGGGATCTTTCAATAAGCTTAAAATCAGGAGTGTCGAAATATATATTTAAAATGGAGGTCTCTCCATAGCTGTCTATAGCAGCCATTCCTTCAAGCCTTTTCATAAGCTCGTTGTACTGAATGTCATCCAGCAAATATTTAACTTCGATTCTCTGAAACACATCTTTGAAACCTGCCATGATTTTTCTCCATTTCTTTGCGTGTTGTTTTATCTTATGATGCCATTCTAAATTTGAAACCTAAAAATAACTTAAAACGAATCAGAGTTTATAATTTATTAATAAATTATTGACAAAAGCCCATATTTTCTAGCTTTTTCGGGTACGACATGTATGATATAATGTCATTAAGTAACACCTAATTACATCAATTGTTTTCTATTCACTAAAGGGGGAGGTGTCTATGTACAAAAAGGGAGACAAGGTAATCATTCTCGATTACAACGGAAAACCCGCAATTCCAAAGGTTGTTGCAGAAATTGAAGATGTTTACGGAGAAGACAGAGTAAGACTTCATCTGCCTGATAATGCATGCTGTCTTGAATTTACAGATCGATTTGAAAAGATCGATGAAGACACTTATGATGAAATCCTTCACTCCGTACACGAAAGAGAAAAAGAAATGCCTGTTGATCTTCAGCTTGATATCCGCAAGTTTGCGTCCAAGCATCCTCGCAGAAGGAAAGACGAGATCATAAAGATGTTTGATCAGGATAAACGCTATGTTTCAATCCTGAATGCCTATATGGGCAGAGTTATGATGTACGGAAAAGAAAATATCAATGAGAGATTTCTTTTTGAATATAAGGAAGCTCTTTTCGGAATAGTTGAAACCAGGACCTTCTTCCATGAGCTTGATGATTCCATTCCTATTCCTGAGCTGACTTAAGAGAAAGGCCAATTCCAATAGCCATAAAAAGAAATGTTGTTGATACGGTTGTGGAAAAAGACACAACGCTATTAAACAAATATGCGATTATAGGGAGCGAGCAGATAATAGCTGCTGGCTCCTTTTTTATTATTCTTTTTAATGAGTTTACGATAAATCCATAGTATAGCGTTGCACCCACGATTCCTCTTTCTATCAGAATTGTCAAAAATTCGCAGTGAGCGTTTGTAAGCCTGTTGCCATCAAGGACATTTAAGAGGGAATCTGCCCACATCGGATTGTGATAAGCATATGAATAATAGCAGTCCTGACCTACTCCAAATATCTTTTGCCAGGATGACAGATTAAGGAACATGTCAAAAGAAATCTGCCAGATAAAAAGTCTTCCATTTCCAAAGTTGTAGGGAATCTTTCCGAGAGCAATAATCAAAATGGTAATTGCCGCAAAGGCCAGGAGCAATCCACAATACACCTTCTTATACAGATCCTTTTTCCAAAAAATACTGATCTCATCAAGAAAAGCTGACAATCTGTATATAAAAAATGAAAATGCAATAATAACAAGCCCTGTGTGATTGCTGCACAGAGTAATGAGATAGTTCTTTTCATAATTATATGCAGCTGGGTAAAAGAGCATTATAAGATTAACTATTTCTATAGAGAATCCCAAAACCGACAGCTGCACCAAAAATCTGTGAAAACTGCTTCTGTCAGAAAGTGACAGATAAAAAAGAAGACCATAGGTTCCAAGTAATACCAGTAAGCCACTGTCCGCTCCCTGTAATAAAAGAGCCAACAGCCCAACTACTGTATAGGCGCTGCATGCCAGAAAGCTTTTGCTTCCCGGCTTTTGAAGGTAAGCTAAGCCCACACCGGCAGGGACAAATATAGACAAAAATCCCACATACCAGTTGATATTTCCTATGGTTGCAAGAAAAGATGTGTCGCTCCCGTAAATTTCAATCGGATAAATTCCAAACCTTCCAAGGACTCCCATGACAAATATAAGAAATGGTGTTATGAATACTGCCGCAAGGACGTACTCATCAACATACAGGCCTTTTGCCAGGAAGTAACAATCAAGGATCATTATGACAGTGGTCAAAAAACCTACTCTCCACCCTTCAAGTCCAAGAAAAGAGGTTTTGATGTCGCAGGAAAAGATAAGAGTTACAAGATTTGTTAACAGAAGCGCTCTTAAAAGAATGTCATGGACGCCTTCACTTTTTTTAGTAAGTCCCACAAGAAAAGAGGCAGCAAGGATAAATGCTCCGCCGATCAGCATGTACATTATTCCCTTTGCCTCGCCAAGTTTATAATACCCCTGCTCCATATATAAAGGCAGAATAGAGCACAGCATTATTACATGTATAGTTGAAAGTATTTTTAGTATTTTAGTTCTCATGGTCTATGAATTCCGGTTTAATTTCAAAAAAGACTCTTTTTCCTGTTGTCGGATGCTTAAAGCCAAATTTATAGCAGGCAAGACATACTGTCTTTATGCCTTTTTCCTCTGAATATCTCATGGACTCTTCGGTCCCATATTTGGTATCACCAATGATCGGATAGCCAAGCCCTGCCATCTGAACTCTGATCTGATGAAATCTTCCGGTGAGAAGTTTTATTTTCAAAAGAGATGTTCTTTCATCTGAAGATACAACTTCATAATCGAGCTCGGCTTTTTTGACATCGCCACCTATGAGCCTTACTTTTTCCTCTTCAGATACAATAACCGCCAATCCACTATCTTCTCTTCTGCCAAGATAGTTTTCCACATGTCCTTCCTTTGGTTCCACAGCTCCATAGCAAAGAGCATAATAATACTTATCTGTAGTGTGCTTTTTGATCTGCTGTGCAAGACTTGATGTTGCTTTTTTGTTTTTGCCCATCACAACTACACCCTCTACAGGCTGATCAAGCCTATAGACAGTTCCTACGTAAGCAGGGCCTTTTTTGCCTTCCTGTCTGCTTTTTCTGGTGAGATAATTTCTTACCTGACTTACAAGGTCCATTTTCCCGGGGCCTGCCCCCTCTGTGGCAATCCCTGCGGGTTTATGGCATACAATTATATCTTCGTCTTCGTATATATACTCTATTTTTTTCATTCTTATCAATAAAAATTACAATCCTATAGATTTTCTAAATATATGAAAAAAGCGGCAGTGTTACCTGCCGCCACAAAATCAATGGTTATCAAACTTTAAATCTGTAACCGACGCCCCAAATTGTCTCAATATACTGAGGGTTTGAGGTATCATATTCGATTTTCTCACGGATCTTTTTGATGTGGACTGTTACAGTCGCAATATCTCCGATTGAGTCCATGTTCCAGATCTTACGGAAAAGTTCTTCCTTGGTAAACACGTGATTAGGGTTTTCTGCAAGGAAAGTAAGAAGATCGAACTCCTTGGTTGTAAAGCTCTTCTCCTCGCCATCAACATACACTCTTCTGGCTGTCTTATCAATTCGAAGTCCTCTGATCTCTACATAGTCATTAGACTCATGGCCTGATCCAACAAGCCTTGAATATCTTGCCATGTGTGCCTTAACACGAGCTACCAGCTCTGATGGGCTAAATGGCTTTGTAATATAGTCATCTGCTCCAAGACCAAGACCTCTGATCTTATCGATATCATCTTTTTTAGCTGATACCATAAGGATCGGCACATCTTTCTTTTCTCTGATATGTTTGCAAACCTCGAATCCGTCCATGCCCGGAAGCATTAGATCCAATATAATAAGATCAAAATCCTCTGCAAGGGCAGTCTGAAGACCTGCATCTCCTGTGTTCTCGATTGCTACCTCAAAATCACTAAGTTCCAGATAGTCTTTCTCGAGGTCAGCAATAGCCTCTTCATCCTCAACAATAAGAATTCTACTCATACACGTTTCTCGCCTTTCTTTGGATTTTTATGTTTCGTTATCGACTGTAACTGCTTCTGAACCATTTGCAAACTCTATATACTTTCTGAGTACAAAGTGCATGCAGGTTCCTTCTCCCTCATGACTGGTCGCCCAAATATAACCGCCATGATCTTCTATTATCTTTTTAACTATAGATAAGCCGATTCCGCTTCCGCCCTGCTTGGAATTACGGGAAGCATCTGTTCTGTAGAACCTGTCGAAGATATTTGGAATATCTTTCTGTGCTATTCCTTTACCGTTGTCTTCAAGCTCTATTCTTATAGAATCAACTTCATCCAAAATCCTTATATCAATCTGCTCTTTTCCATCGCTTCTCTGCATGTACTTGACACTGTTGCTGACAATGTTATTAACTACACGCTTGATCTGCTCAGGATCTGCAACAATCTGTGTATCAGGTCCTGTGAGGTTGGAATAATTTAGTTTGATCTGTTTACTCTCAAGATCAGCACCAATCTCCTCAATACAGTCCCCAAAATACTCTGCCACATTAAGCTTAACAAAGTTATAAGGTATTCTGTTATTATCAATACTGGAGTACAAGGTAAGTTCATTAATAAGGTTGTTCATATCATTGGCCTTACTATTAATGATCCTTATGTACTTCATCTGCTTCTCAGGGTTGTCTGCAACGCCTTCCAAAAGGCCCTGTGAATATCCCTTGATAGCAGTAATAGGTGTCTTCAAATCGTGAGAGATATTACTGATAAGCTCTTTGTTTTGCTTTTCTCTCTCAATCTTTTCATCAGCAGATTCTTTTAACCGAAGTCTCATGTCTTCGTAATTGCGATACATGGCTCCAAGCTCCCCTTTTTCCATAACGTTGGTAGGAAGCATGTAATCAAAGTTTCCATCCTTGATATGCTGCATCGCCACATTGAGTTCGCTGATAGGTTTAAATATACTTCGTCCGATCCAGGTAGTTAAAAGAACACTCGTAACCAGCAGGATAAGCACTATCGCAATGGTCATATAAACTACAAGTGATGTAGTAAGACCAGTTCTGATGCCGGATATGATATAAAGGCTACCTTCATCACCATCTGAAAAGTAAAAATCAAGCTGCCTAACAAGATGCTTAGAGGTGGTATAATAAATACCCTTAATATCAGTTCCAAATCCCGGAAGTTCATAAATAACTTCTTTCGCCTTGTTCTTATCTGCTACGTAGTAGACCGTAAAGCCTTTTTTTACAATTATAAATGAATAGCTTGGTGCAACTTCTTCATCCAATTGCTGAAGATAGTTCTCATCCTCCAAAATAAATGGATCAGCCAGCATAGTAACCAGAATTTCTTTTACCAGCTGCTCTGTCATCTCGGAGAAGGTTCCTCCGGGATCCGAGATCATTCCATAATCTACCACTTTGGAATACTGATCAATCTGTTGATCATATATCAGATACCTTCCAACAGCAAAATATGTCGCCATTGCAAGTATTATCGGTATGATTACTATCGCCAGTGAGGTAATTAAGAGTTTTGTACGGAATCGCATAATTCCTCCTATGCTCTTTTAGTATACCATATTTTGTTAATTGTTTGGATAGTTCTCTTTTAACCTTTTATACTCTTCATCAGTAATTTCCATAACTGTTCCATGTTTGAAACCATACGGAAAACTGAATACTTTGTCTGAACGCACGAATTTTCCTGTAGAAATATCCTTTGCCACGAATGGAACATAACCCTGTTTTTCTTTTTCACATCCGTAAAAATCAAGCATCAGACACCAGCTTCCATCAGGAAGTTTATAGCAAGTAGGTGCTTCGTACTGTCCATCCTCAAGTTTGTTCATCTCTTCATCAAAAAGAGGCATTCTCTCATATTCGCCTGTAAGAGATGTTCCTCTCTCGAGAATTATGTGTGCAGGATTGAAATCGCTCTTTGTAAATCTATAATAGTAGCCATTTTCATATACAATGTTTGAGTCGATTATTCCTGTATCTGACTTATGACAAAGCTCTTTGGGCTGAGTATAGGTCTTGAAATCTTTGGTCTTGGCATAATATATAGCCATTTCGTTAGAAGAATCTGCCGGGTATCTTGATGACCAGTGAACCATATAGTCCTGATTCTCCTCATCATAGATGATGTCAGGAGCCCATGCGCATCCATAATTGTCATCAACAACTTTTATAAGTTCCTGCTCTGACCAGTGAACAAGGTCGTCAGATTCCCATTTTGAGAGGTATTTACTGCCCTCTCTGTTTACTTTATTCCAATTACTTTCATATTTTTCCTTGAAATTATAAGCAAGAGAAAGATCTGTAGCCAGAATAACAAAGGTGTTGTCTTTTTTTCTGGTGATTGTAAAATCTCTTACTCCCTTCTCACCCATAGTGCTCTCCAGAACAGGTTTCCCATTATTTACCTGTTCCCAGTTAAAACCATCTTTAGAAATACCGAAATAGACCTGTTCCCCATCCGGTGTAACTTTTTCTCTAAAGTGTGCAAATAAATATGCGCTCATGTAACCCTCCCAAGACTGATCATAATGTATTTCATAATTATACAATATAAAAGACTTCTCCTTCAACGGAGAAGCCTTTATAGTATATATTTCTTTATCAGATATTTAAAAGTTTGCTGTACTCAGCAAGTGCGCCATCTGTCTCGTGTGCGAGAACTTTCTTGGCAAGAACCTTACCAAGCTGAACGCCTTCCTGGTCAAAGCTGTTGATGTTCCATACAAAGCCCTGGAACATAACCTTATTCTCGAAGTGTGATAAAAGAGCTCCAAGAGACTTAGGGTTAAGCTCTTCACCAATGATGATGCTTGATGGTCGTCCACCCTTGAAGTTCTTGTTAAGATTCTCATCTTTTTTACCACATGCAAATGCAACGATCTGAGCAGCAACGTTAGCGCAGAGTTTCTGCTGGCTTGTGCTGTCCTGGATGTTAACATCATTCTGAAGCTGACTGTTCTTGAAGCCAATGAACTGAAGAGGAATGATATCAGTTCCCTGGTGAAGAAGCTGGTAGAATGAATGCTGTCCGTTTGTACCAGGCTCACCAAAGATGATAGGTCCTGTTACATAGTTTATAGGCTCGCCGAAACGGTTAACGCTCTTACCGTTAGACTCCATGTCAAGCTGCTGAAGGTGTGCAGGGAAACGGCTAAGTCCCTGTGAGTATGGAAGTACAGCTGTGCTGCCATATCCAAGGATATTTCTCTCATAAACACCGATCATAGCATCGAGCATAGCAGGGTTATCGAAGATGTTCTTATTTGCTGCAAGCTTATCCTCTTCTGCAGCTCCATCAAGGAACTGAGCAAATACGTCAGGTCCGAATGCAAGAGAAAGAACTGCTCCGCCTACGCCTGATGTTGAAGAATATCTTCCACCGATGTAATCATCCATAAAGAAAGCTTCAAGATAATTATCACTCTTAGCAAGTGGTGATGTCTCTGAAGTTACGGCGATCATATGCTTTGAAGAATCAAGACCTGCCTTCTTAAGAGCATCGATAACAAATGACTCGTTTGTAAGTGTCTCAAGTGTTGTACCTGACTTAGATACAAGGATAAAGATCGAATGAGCAACATCAATTCCGTTGAGAACAGCAGATGCATCATCAGGATCTACGTTACTGATGAACTTAGCTTCCATCTTGAAGTTGCCTGTTCTGCGTGCCCAGTTCTCAAGAGCAAGGTACATAGCTCTTGGGCCAAGGTCTGAACCGCCGATACCAATCTGTACTACTGTTGTAAACTTCTCGCCCTTAGTGTTTGCAATCTCACCTGAGTGAACTTTGTTTGCAAACTCTGCGATTCTCTTCTGTTCATTTAAATAGAAATCGCGCTTGTTAACTCCGTCAGCCATAACGTTCTCGCCAAGCTGACCTCTTGTTAACTGGTGAAGGACCATTCTCTTTTCACCGGTATTTATTACTTCTCCGTTGTAGAGTGCTTCAAATTTCTCTGAGAGCTCAGCTTCTTTTGCAAGAGCTTCAAGAGCCTTTAATACATCATCATCAACTTCTTTTGCAGCATAGTTGTATGAAAGACCGGCAGCCATTTTTACAGAATAGTTCTTTACTCTGTTTGCTCCGCTCTCACCAGACATAGCTGATACAAGATCTACATGTTTAACATTTTTTAAATCATCAAAAGTTTTTAGTGTGTCAAGATTTTTCCAATTGGCCATTATAAAATCCTCCTATAGTGATGCACGGAAAACGTATTCCGCCATCAGCTAAAAGTGTATCAAAGAACTTTTTTCATATCAAGCGCATAACTATAAAAAATAGGTTAAAACATTATATAAAAAAGACTTCCCTGATCATCTCAGAGAAGTCTTTGACTTTTTTCAAAGATTCTTTATAAGTTCCATTGTGAGGGCAGCGCAATCCTTTGCTGCTTTTGCTTCGAATGTAGGATAGTCTACATCTGCAGTTCCATCAGCCTTATCGGAAATAGCCCTGATGATAAGGTATGGAATATTGTTAAGGTAGCAGGCCTGAGCAATTGCTGCGCCTTCCATCTCCGCACACATACCGCCAACATCAGCGATTATTCTTTCTTTTGTTTCTTTTCCACTGATGAATTGATCGCCGCTGGCAACTCTGCCTTCAAAAACTCCGATATCAGGAGCAACCTTCTTTATAGCGACTTTTGCTTTTTCTCTCATGTCAGAATCAGCTACAAATGACTCTACTCCAAGCTGAGGAACTACGCCCATCTTATAGCCAAATACCCTTACGTCCATATCGTGGTAAATAGCATCTGTTGAAAGAACCACGTCACCAATGTTTATATCGTTGTTAAGTGAACCTGCTATTCCTGTGTTGATGATTCTTTCAACTCCAAAGATATCTGCAAGGATCTGGGCGCAGATTCCGGCATTGACTTTACCTATGCCGCTTCTTACGACTACAACCTCAGTATTTTCAATTGTTCCTTCATAAAATTCCATGGAAGCTTTTTTTACCACGTTTTTAACGTTCATGGCGCCTTTGAGTGTCTCAACTTCGACTTCCATAGCTCCAATTATTCCAATTTTCATTAGGCTCTCTCCAATCAATTACATTATTCAGGGTATACAAGGTGCTTTTCATCAATGCCGTAAAGAGTGTTATCAAGATATTTTTTGGCAAGATATTTGGCCATTCCAAGGTTCATATCAAGATAATTTCCACAATCTCTTGGGCTCGCTCCCGGGACTTCACCTTCAAAATCTCTTATAAACTCATACATTCTGGTGATAAGAGAAACTATATCCTTTGAGCTGAGATCTCCGGCAAGTACCACATAAAATCCAGTTCTGCATCCCATAGGTCCAAAATATATTGTTTTGTCTTTATATTCCGGATCATTTCTTAAGAACGTTGCTCCAAGATGCTCCATAGTATGCACTTCTGCAGTGTTCATTACAGGCTCCTTGTTTGGGGCAGTCATTCTAAGGTCAAATGTGGTGATTGTCTCCTGTCCTACTTTATCTTTTCTTGAAACATAGATTCCCGGTTCAAGATCCAGGTGATTAACTGTAAAACTTGCTATTTTTTCCATTTCTTCAATCCTTTGGCACATCATTGAATACCTCATAAGAATCTCTGAGATACTCTCTTATATTATCATAATCTCTATTGGCAATGGCAGTATAAAGTGTATCAACTAAGAAAAGTTGAGCAAAACGTGAGCTGGTGATGCCACTCTTTTTGTCAATTTCAGGAGAAGTTGCAAAAAGAACATGGTCACAACCCGTCGTGAGAGTGTTATTTCCGAGCTTTGTAATCGCAATCGTTGTAGCACCTTTGTTCTTGGCAATGCCATAAAGCTGCATGATCTCTTTATTCTTGGCATTGTCACTAAAGAATAAACATACATCGCCCGGTGCTGCCTGAGATACTGTCATTAAACTCATATGAAAATCCTGATTAAAGACAACATTATAATGGATTCTCAAAAGCTTACAATATAAATCATAAGCAGCTACGCTGGCAGTTCCTATTCCAAAAAGCTGAATCTGTTTAGCACCAACAATCTTGGTTACCACATCATTAAAGGTTCCCACATCGAAAAGTCTATAGGTTGTCTGAACAGCCTGTACACTTGTTGCACAGATATTATCAGCAATTGACTGCAGTGATGTGTATTCATTTACATCCTTAAATGCAATCTTTGGTCCTTTGTCTGCCTGTTTTAATGATGTATTAGCCTCAGCATAATAAGCGTTTTTCAGGTCCTTAAGACCATCATATCCTATTGCCTGGGCAAAGCGGGTCCATGACGCCTGTGTTGTGCCTGATTTTTGAGCAAGCTCTTTTATAGGGAAAAGAAACAGATCGTCCTTATTCTGCAAAACATAATCAGCAACCAGTTTTTCTGAAGCTGGGAGAGAGTTATAGCAACTTTTAATTCTTTCACTTACAACGTTCATAAAAATTGGCCTCCAAACCATTTCAATACTATATTTCTAATTGTAAACCATTTTGAAATAAAATTTCATAAGTAATTATAAAATATTTGTGAAAACCATTTAATTTTCTGACTATTATGATATGCTCGATGTAGGCAATTTAATTGTGGGTAGCTAGTTTTTTTGTTTCGCACGAAAGGAGATTTTAGTTTATGAAATGGGTATGTCAGGTTTGTGGATACATTCATGAAGGCGATCAGCCACCAGAGAAGTGTCCTGTATGTAACGCTCCAGCTTCTAAATTCCAGAAACAGGAAGGTGAGAAGGTTTGGGCATGCGAGCATGTTGTTGGTGTAGCTAGTGAAGCTCCGGAAGAGATCAAGAATGGTCTCCGTGAGATGTTCAACGGTGAGTGCTCAGAAGTTGGTATGTATCTTGCAATGTCAAGAGTTGCCATCAGAGAGGGTTACCCTGAAATCGGTGCTTTCTATGAGAAGGCTGCCTGGGAAGAGGCTGAGCACGCTGCTAAATTTGCAGAGATGCTTGGTGAAGTATTAACTGATTCTACAAAGAAGAATCTTGAACTTCGAGCAGAAGCAGAATATGGCGCTACTCAGGGCCGTGCAGACCTTGCTAAGAAGGCAAAAGAGCTCAATCTCGATGCGATCCATGATGCAGTTCATGAGATCGGCCGTGATGAAGCAAGACACGGAAAAGGCTTCCAGGGACTTCTTGATAGATATTTCAAATAATTAAATAGAATGCGAAAGGCTTCTCTGAGGTGATCAGGGAAGTCTTTTTTATTTCATATCATCCTTCCAATATGCATTTATTTCTTTGGTTTCAAAGCCCGTTATCCTGATTCCGTCATAGGTATGCTCAGCAGTAAAAAGAGCTTCTTCTCCAATTTTAGTTTCTTCAGAAAAACCCTGATCAGCTCTGAAATTTCCAAGAGAATAAAAAACTATCATTTTTTTGCCGTCAGGTCTTGTTATCTCTTTTGTCTCCTGGACCACATGCGGGTGCGTGCCTATAACTACGTCAGCATTTCCTTCTGCAAAGAGCTCCGTAAAATGTTCCTGAAAACTGCTTATTTCTGTCTGATACTCTTCTCCCCAATGGACGAACACAACTACAATATCCGCTTCTTTTCTGCTTTCTGTCAGGTCTTTGACCAGCTCTTTTTCGCCATCTTCATCCTGTGGAAGGTAATGGACCAGATTTGGATATTTCTCAGTAGCTTTTTCCACATTAGTATCATAAGTATAGGCAAAGAGCGCGAATTTTATGCCATTTCTTGATATCAATTCATAGGGCATGTAAGTTTTGTCAGTACTTTTCTGAATTCCAACAGTTTTTAATCCACAATCCTCGTAGAAATCCTTTGTAAAATCAACAGCTCCTCTGCCTTTATCCAGAATATGGTTATTTGCACACACTGCTATATCAAATCCTGTATCAGCCAGAGCTTGTCCCATTTCTTTGGGTGAACCAAATGTGGGATAACCGCTTACCATGGATTTTTTATCCACAAGTACTGTCTCAGCTTGAAATGCCGCTATATCAGCATTCTCAATTTCTTTTTTGAAAGGTTCATATAAAAAGTCAAAGCTTTCATTTTCATTGGCATAGGCGTGTTTATAAATCTCTTCGTGGATGATATTATCGCCAAAAGCTATGAACCTTACCGAGTTATCCACATTCTTAAGTCCAAATCCATCCCATCTCCACAGGGAATTGGTTTTATCTACATCTTCTACGAGGATTATTTTTCCGCTTTCATCCTCAAGCTTCATCCGCCTGATAAGGTGCCCTGTTTCAGAGGCAAACCACTTGGGCCTTACCTTATTTTCATCCTCGATCTCATATATGAAGATGTGCTGCGAATAGTTTCTTTCATCTTTATCAATCCAAAAAGGTCTGTACTTTCCGTACTTTCCTCTTTTCCACACAAGGGCAATTATATCCTCATGCCCATTTCCATCAATATCAGTCAAAAGAAAATCCTGTACCTTAACAGTTTTCTCTGTGGAAAAGATTTTATTTCCCTGCTCATCATATAAAGTGAGCATTTTATCTTTAAGCACTAAACGGCCTTCATTCATGGCCTTTTCATTCCATGTAACCCAGCGTGGAATGTAATTATCCTTTATCAGGAAAAAGAGTATACAAAGAACTACTGCCACTCCAAAGAGCAGCAGCAGTCCAATAGATATTCTTAATTTGGTTTTACTATTGTTTGTAACCTGCATCAATTATTTTTTATCCTGTAGCTCTGAGTCCATGAAGGCTGCTCAGGTGCTCTCTCAACTTCAACCCAGTTCCATTCATCGTCCAAATATCCACCGGACAGAGCATTTTTCCATTCTTCGTCTGTCATTCTGTCTGTAATCGAAGTTGTAAACTGATAAAAACTATATGCACTTCCTCTTCCAACGTGTAGCTCTCCATCAATTGGGAAGACCACATAAATTGTTGCAGCATAACCTGAACCAACTTCAAGGACACTGCCGTTTGGATCAGTTGCAATATCAGCAATTACAGGGCATGGGGCCTGTGTGCTGTCAATCGCATCCTCGCCTAAGGAGTCTTTAGTAACTTCTTCCCAGAAGTGCTCAATATATCCACCATAGCATCTGATAAATTCATACTCATCATCTGTAATTGTGTCATTAGTCAGCTCTTTTTCAGAAATCGTAATAAGCGTTCCGGCTATCTCTGACAGTTTATCAAGGTCATCACTTGCTCCATCTGACAGCATATTGCAGCTACTAAGCATTTCTTTTGTCTTCTCAGAAAGAGCCTTGAATCTGCTGTATACTACCGGCTGTGTATCAACATAACCTCTGTCATCAAGTGGTTCAAAATCAGGTCCACCCATCTCAGCCATAGGCTGTTTGGTATAAAGAATTGTGTCATGTTTAAGCTCAGCGTAGGAGCCCGCAAAGGTCTCAAGATTCTTTTTATCCCATTCTTCGCTCTGCATATATGAAGGATAGCCATCTCTCTTTTCTTCAAAAAGAGGTCTTAAGGTATACAGCCATCCTGAATAGAGGCTTGCGTTCCACAAATCCTGCTCATCGTTATTAAATACTGCCTTAAGAGCCTGAATATTCTCGTTGTAATTCTCATATTTTGTATCGCCCTGCTCATCAAGGATCTCGTAAGCTTTTTCTGAACCGAGAACTGCTGCTGTATCAAGGGTATCAGGTAAGTTCCTTCTTTCACCCTCCGTGTTTTCTTTTACTGAGCTGTATATAAGTCTCTGCATTATTGCAGCATCAATAGTAAATCTCTGTCCCATGAATCTGTAGGATGGAATTATTGGGTCTTCTCCATCGTAGACAGGAATTGAATTGACTGCAGGTGGATCGATCTTCTTTAAAGCAGGCAAAATGCTGTCTTTAAATGTCTTTTCATCTGTTACTGTCTGGATTGATGGAGCCTCTGAGCAGCATTCCTCCAAAACATCAAAGATTTCCTGAAATCCCGCATCATCAGATTTTCCTGCAAAAAAGCTTGTGACTTCGTAGATGTTACTCCACTCTTTATTATCTGCTGAAAGCGCAATAGTCTGAAGGATCGCGCTCTTTGCCATCTCATCGTTATCAAGCTCAAATGCAATTCGTCCGTACCACATCATTGCACGGAAGTAGTGCTCTAGCTGGTCATCTCCGTCGTAGTAGCCTCTTGGTTTGTACTGGGTATAATCCTCATTCAAATCTGTCAGAGCGCATACCTCAATTCCTTCTGCAGCCATAACCTTGTCATATTCGCCCTTAACTAACAGATCAAATTGAGGGTCGCTTACAGGTGCTGTAACGCTTTCGTCCTGCAACAGACTTCCTACATAGAAAAATGCAAGGTTTCTGAATGCCGCATTTTCCCAATCTGTTCCCTTCAGCTCCTCATACTGTTTTGCAGATTCTGCCAGCATATTTGAGCTGACTTTTTTTAATTCATCAGACAGATACTGCTGCTCGCACTTTTTCATAAGATGGGCAAAATACAGATGATATGTATGCATCAGTGAATCCACTGTTATAAAATTAGGGAACATAACATATCTGTTATCCTCATAAATGTCAAAAAACTCTCTGCTACCGTCAGCTGTAACAGCAAAATTATTTTTGATAAGTGCATTTCTGAGAATTGATGGATGATTATATTCGCTTTCATATTCATCACTAAAAAGATAAGCAAAATCAGATGCATACACTACATTAGAAAAATCTTCATTCACGCTGTAAGGTGCAATTGAAGGAATAAGATTTGCAGGCTCACTGCTTTCTTCAACGGCCGCATTCTGCTCGTTTCCTTCAGAAACTTCTGTTGTTTCCTGCGCTGACTGCGCGTCAGGGCTTTCAACTGGGGTTGAAGCACAAGCAGATAGAATCATCGTCAGTGCCATAATTAAAGCCACATATCTTTTCTTCATAACATTTCTCCCTCATATAAATTTACGCTAATTCAATAATACACCAATTCTCTGATAAATGAAAAAGCCCCTCCATCTTTATGGAGAAGCTCTCTATTACTGGATCTGTTCATCAATAAGTTTGACGATTGTATTTGTTGCGCTGTGAAGATTACTCTTGTTCATGTTCTCAATGAATTTCTCGCGGTTTTTGTAGAGATCTTCGATTGTTTCCACAAGGATGTCCTCATCAAGATCATCGTTATCAATTACAAGTGAGAATCCCTGCTGCTCAAAAGACCTTGCATTAAGCATCTGGTCTCCTCTGCTTGATTTAGTTGAAAGCGGAATCAAAATGTTAGGCTTTTTAAGTGCAAGCAGTTCGCAGATTGAGTTAGCGCCTGCTCTTGAGACTACTATGTCCGCCATAGCAAATATGTCTTTTAACTCATTTTTAACGTATTCAAACTGCTTGTAGCCCGGAACGGTAAGTTTCAAATTGTCCATCTTTTCTTTTCCGCAGATGTGAACAACATTGAAATACGGAAGGAGTCTTGGAAGGGCATATCTTACAGTCTCATTAACTGACTGTGCGCCAAGGCTTCCGCCAATTACCATAAGTACAGGCTTATCATCCTCGAATCCGCAAAGCTCTTTTCCCACTTCTTTATCGCCAAGTCCAAGCTCTTCTCTTATTGGTGTTCCAGTAAGAACAGCCTTATCAGCAGGTAAAAGACGCATTGTTTCCGGGAAGTTACAGCAAATTTTTTTGGCTCCTGACATGCTAAGTTTATTGGCAAGTCCGGGAGTCATATCTGATTCGTGAACAAGGTATGGAATCTTTAATGCTCCTGCAGCTCTTACAACAGGAACGCTTACAAATCCGCCTTTAGAAAATACAACGTCAGGTTTAATTCTTTTAAGAAGTTTAACTGCCTCTGTGAATCCCTTTAATACTCTGAAAGGATCTGAAAAATTCTTTGGATCAAAATATCTGCGAAGCTTACCTGTGGCTATTCCAAAGTAAGGAATGTTGTAGTCCTCAATAAGCTTTTTCTCGATTCCGTTATATGAACCAATATAATAAATTTCATATCCAGCTTTCTTCAGTGCTGGGATCAATGCGATATTAGGTGTTACATGTCCGGCACTTCCGCCACCTGTAAGCACTATTTTTTTGATCGGTTTATCGCTCACTTTTTATTCCTTCTTCCAATTCTAAAATTATTCTGCACAACATTATACCATAATTTACCTGATTTCGTAGGTGAGCATATCCTGTTCTTCATATGGCACAATAAGCTCATTTACTATTTTGTCTGAGAACTCTTTTACTCCATCAAGGACTTCCTCGTAGTTATCAAGAGTCATCTCATACTCACCCTTAATCATCTGATCAAGCATAAGCTTATTGATCTCAGGCGAGAAGTGGATTGAATCCATGTAATTGTACAGATTTGTTATTACATCCGGCTCATTTTGGAAGCAGAAAATCCTGACATTATCATATTGCAAAAGAGCTTTCGTCATCTCTTTTTCACAATAGATATAGGCATCTCTTTCTCCTGTTCTATAAACACCGTCCCACCAGAGCATTGAATAGGCTGGGTAAAAGAACATGAACTGTGTCTCAGGGTGATCAGCTACCTCTTTTGTCAAAAGAGCTATATTAGCAACGAGCTTATCATTATATATTGTCTCATCCTGCATTTCTACTACATCGATCGGTCTGTAGTAAAGTCCAAGCGCCATCTGAATATCAAAAGTTTTCCACTTGGCCCAGTTATATGAAAGTCCCTCATCGTAATCTCCAAGATAGGAATTGGCTATCATATATGGAATCTTTTCAAAGAGCACATCCTTATTAAAAAGATATTGCACATCATTAAAAGGATTGTGATCATACAGGTACATTGGGCAGCCTGTTGACTCATAGGTAGTCTCCGCATCTGCTGAAAGTGATGAAGGATCGATGTTGTAAAAGACATACTTTATATCATGGTTTTCATAGGCTTCATCCATGAGGTAACAAAGGTCTGCGGTGGCGCCATATGAGCGGATTGCCTTTATCGATTTTACGCCATAAGCCTCATCATACCAGGCATTGTCATTGTTCTCCATAACAGAGGAACCAACTAAAAGAGTGTCATAGTCAAAGTGCCTTAATGTGCCTATGCACTGGTATTCCTTGTCGTTAAGGACTTCCTTAAGTCCAAGCCATGGCTTGTGGTAGTGGTAAAAGGGGTCAAAAATATAGACCACTGCTCCAACTGCAAATATGAGAACAAGAACTGTTATTATCAGTTTTTTTATAAACTTTTTTGATGACATTTTTGTATTATCCATTAAACTCCTTAGAACTGGAAGTATATGAAGGTGCTGACATTTGACAGTGATATGAATGACCATACAAATAAAAGCGCCAGTCCAAGAATCATCTTTTTACTATAACTTGCTTTTTCAACAATTTCCTGTGTGTTTTTCCTTGTCATTATATAGGCTGAAATAGCGATATATATTACAAGAGTTGCTACGTATACGGTATTGTCAGCGTTCATACCAAGCTGGGAAAAGAGCTGTCTTGGTATGTAGTTTTCTGCAATCTCGAGTTTTGATGCTGTTCTGTACAAGAATCCCGGATATGTCCAGAAAAACAGTCTCTTAAACATTCCTATGGCATGCGCCATATCCTCTGATCTGAAGAATACAAGGGATATAACAAACATCAAAAAGGTAAGCGCATTTCCTAGAGCTCTTGGAATAACTAAAAGAGGCTTTTCAAAAAACAGGTATCTTGCTTTTGATTCTTTCCCTTTTTCCGGAGCTACGCTCATGATTCCGAGGTCATCCCAAACAACTAAAAGTCCCTGCATAAGTCCCCAGCAGATATAGGTCCATCCGGCTCCATGCCAGAGTCCGCTGAGCACAAATACTATCAAAACGTTTACTACTGTTCTTACTTTTCCTTTTCTGCTTCCACCAAGCGGAATATACACATACTTAATGAAGAATCTTGAAAGTGTCATGTGCCAGCGCTGCCATAGCTCTTTTGCACTGGATGCTTTATAAGGAGAATTGAAATTCACAGGGAGCTTAAAGCCAAGCATCATGCTGACGCCATTTGCCATATCGCAGTATCCTGAGAAATCAAGATATATCTGAAATGTATAAGCCAGCATTACGGCTATTACTGTTACTGTATCCAAATAGTAGGTCTGCTGAAAGCCGTAGTTCACTGCGCCTGCAAGTGTATCTGCCAGGATGACTTTTTTGGCAAGACCTATTATGAATGAAGTAAGTCCACTGGCAAAGTTATCCACATTTAAACGCCTTAAATCCTTGTTTTCGAACTGATCTATCATTTCTTTGTGGAAAGCTATTGGTCCCTGGATCAGTTTTGGGAAATACACTGTGTATAATGCGTATTGCAAAAATGGATAGTGGGGTGCCTCGTTATTGGCTCTGTCCACAATAAATGATATCTGTCCGAAGGTAAAAAAGCTGATTCCTATAGGCATAAGAATTTCTTTTGCCGATAGATGAGCCCCTGAAATCGCATTGACATTGTCGATAAAAAATCCCAGGTATTTGAAATAAAATAAAAGTATCAGGTTAAATATTACACCTATTATCTTTATGACTCTTGATATTTGTGGTCGCTTTTTGATAATAAAACTCAGGCAATAATTTACAGCAATGCTAAGCAATAGGATCAGTAAAAAAGACACTCCAAAAGTGTAATAGAAATACAGTGACATAAGTGTTAAAAAGCCCTCTGCCACCGTATATTTTTCTAATTTATTCAGTGCAAACCACCCAATAAGAAGTATGGGCAGAAACACTAATATAAAAGTAAACGAATTAAAACCCATCAGCAAAGATTCTCCACAAGTCCAATTGAAACGTAATTATCCAAGATTGCACCATAATCAGTGCCTTCTTCAGGAGTTGGTGAGAAAGCACCATCTACCATGTATCTCACTCCATCGTTTGGGAGTTGTTCTATTTCTTTATAACTGTCTTTGTAAAATGCACTTCTTGATACTACCCTGTCTTTTAAAACGCCTTTGCATTTTTCAAGCTTACATCCCGGGAAATTCACGTTATAGATAAATCCCGGAGTATATTCTTTTTCCACAAGCTCAGCCATTATGTCTCTTAAATATTTATCAGTTGTTTCATGAATGCCATTCATTCCCTCAGAAAAAGCAATGGAGAGATATCCCTGAAACTCACCTTCAAGTGCTGCTCCAACAGTTGCTGAATACTGTATATCTGACGCAACATTATATCCAAAATTTATTCCTGACATTACAATAGCGGGCTTTTTGGGCATCACGCTAAGACTGCCTACTCTTACGCAATCAGCAGGTGTTCCGCTACATGAATATGCCTTAACTCCTTCAACAGGAAAATCATATGGATAAACGTCTATACCATGTCTCAAAGTTATGCTGTGAGATGCTGCGCTTCTCTGATCATCAGGCGCAATTACATACACCTCGCCAAACTCCTTTGCAGCCTCTGCAAGTCTTATTATTCCATCTGATTTAATTCCATCATCATTTGTTATTAATATTCTCTTAGCCATTCAAAAACCTTTCTTATCCAATATTACTATCTTATAGAATTAGCTGCAAAATCACCAGCATTATTAAAAAGAAAATATTGAATAAAGTAAATGTAACTACGTACTTTCCTGTGTTTTCTCTGTACTCTTTTGTATAAGCCTTAAATGAGATAAGGCTTGCCATTGAAGCAATAAGTGTACCCAGTCCGCCAACGTTTACTCCAATTAAAAGTTCCTTATAATTAGTTGTAAATCCTGACAGCATTAATGTGGCAGGGACATTACTGATAAATTGACTTAAAACTATTGATATAGCAAACTCTTTTCCATCTATTGTATTTCTGAAAAAGTCACTAATAAAGCCAATTCTGCCCATATTTCCAGTGAACACAAAGAATCCTATAAAAGTGAGTAATAAAACATAATCAGCTCTAAAAAGTATTTTGTAATCCATTCCTAATATTACTAATAAAACGATAATTACAAAAATATACCATGGAATAAAAATTCTCAATACCGTCAAAATAGCTATTGTAAAAAGTACTCCATATACTAAAATTTGAATTTTGCTGCCAAAATTCTTTGTAACGAGCGTTGAGTTTTTTGTCGAAGGTGTTACATTTTTGAACGATATTGCGATAACAGTGCAAAACAGCATAATTGCTGATAATAAGCTATATGGCAGCATAGTTGCAACAAATTGAGGAAGTCCCATACCGGCAAGTCCGTATAGGTACAGATTTTGAGGATTACCAATTGGAGTTAGCATACTTCCAAGGTTTGCAGCAATTGTCTGAAGAACGATCACAGGTATCATCATATCTTCCATATCGCAGTTATGTAGGATCATGATTGCAAACGGAACAAATGTTATAAGTGCTACGTCGTTGGTTATGAGCATACTTCCCACAAAGCACATAAACACCAACACGGCCGCCAGCTGCCAGCCCTTTTTTACCTTAGCTAAAAGAGCTGATGCTATCTTCTCAAATACGGAGTTTTCTTTAAATCCTTGGATAATGACCATAAGTCCCCAAAGGATTCCTAATGATCTAAAGTCTATGTATGAAATATACTCTTTTCCCGGATGTACAAAAAATGCTGATATTATCGCAAGTATCCAGGATATTACAAGAACTTTATCAATCTTTTTTAACATTACCTATCACCTCGTAAGGTCTTTTACCCATTTATATTTTCTAAATCTGTGCATAACCCATGGAATCTTTCCTACTTCGTCAAGACAGGTACAAGCATATACTACAAGCGGCGACCAGTGAAATATAAATGCTCCTGCAAAAGCCAAGGGTATTGCTATCATCCACATGCAGACAATAAGACTATACATATCAAATAGTGTGTCTCCGCCACCATCCAATACTCCATTTATGGTTACTGTATTAACTGCTCTTCCTATCATATAAACAGACATTATAACCATCATTCCTATGAGGTATTCTCTTGCTGAGTCGGTAAGTATCACGCCTCTAACAACTATCGGTGTAACTGCAAGAACAATCGCTGTAGAAATAAAACCGATAACATAAGAAAGATTCTTTAGTTTGATTCCATATTTTTTACCTACGTCAAGCTTACCTGCTCCAAGTTCATTTCCAACAATAATACTCGCAGCAGTTCCAATACCATTGCACATGCAGCATACAAGGTCTCTTACAACAGCCGCCACTGAGTTGGCAGCTGCCGCATCTACGCCCATATGCCCCATTATAGCGGTATAAGAAGTAAATCCTACTCCCCAACAAAGTGATCCGCCCATAAGTGGCAGACACTGTCTGATAAAGTCTTTTATCAGCAGTGAAGGAATCTTAAAAAACCTCGATAGAGCCGGTTTTACATAATTTGTTCCATAAGATAAAAAGATGCATAAAAATAATTCTATAATTCTTGAAATTGTTGTTGCAAGAGCAGCTCCTCTGGCCTCCATCCTTGGTACTCCAAACAAGCCAAATATAAAGATACCGTTAAGTACTATATTTGAAATAACCGCTGTTGAGCTTATTACAGCTCCGGTTTTGACATGCTCTGACACTTTCATTATCCCGAGATAACTCTGGGAAATACCTGTTATGAGGTATGACCAACCGGCAATCCTTAAATATCCACTGCCAATTTCAATCAGTTCTTTATCTCCGGCAAAAATGCTCATAAGGATTTCAGGACAAATTTCACAGGCTGCAAAAAACAGTATAGAAACAATTCCGCAAAACCACAGCATCAGATTAAAGATGTTCTCAAGAGTAGCCTTATCTCCTTTTCCCCAGTACTGAGCTCCCAAAATTGTACCGGCTGATATAGCTGAAAAAATAAACATATTCTGTACAAACTGAATCTGTGTTGCCAAAGACACGGCCGTCATCTGCTGCTGAGCTACCCGTCCAAGCATAAGTGCATCAGCTGCAGCGACAAGAGCCAGCATCAGGCTCTGAAGGGCAATAGGAAGGGCTATTCTCACAAGATTCCTATAAAACATCTTATTATCTATTTTTACTTCCATGTTATTCCTCATTTTAAAAACTATTCAATCTATATTCTCAACTAGTCTATTATATAGAAAATGGACATGTCTACCAAGACATGTCCACTCATTATAATAAATAATTATTACTTTGCAAGTCTTATTACATTCCAGCTCTTTGCAGGAAGCTTACTTGTGAGGATCCCCTTATCAACTTTAGAACCTTTAGTGAAATCTACAGGTTTAACGTTGTCAGGATTTTTCTCTGTGTTTTCAGCCTTAAGATCCTTGTGAGTAAGTACGCTGTGTTCAACAACCTTGTAACCTGCATACTGTCTAAGGTCACATGTAAGCTCGAAATCTTCTTCAAGGTTCTTATTAACTGCAAAGATTGTAAGAGTCTCATTCTCTTCATCAGTAACAACTACACTGTCTACATAAGGTGCTTCACCATGTTTTGACTCATATGTTGGTGTTTTTACTACAGTATTTAATACTTCTCCTCTTCCATAAACGCTCGCCTGCATATATGGATAGAAAATAGTCTGTCTCCATGCTCCTGTATCTGATGTCATGATTGGTGCAATAACATTTACAAGCTGAGCAAGGCAGGCAATCTTAACTCTGTCTGCATGTCTGAGAAGTGTAATGAGCATTGAACCAACTAAAAGAGCATCTTCAAAGTTATAGATGTCCTCCAACTGATGTGGATGTTCGCACCATTTCTCAATCTTTGCGCCATTTGAGTGATACCATACATTCCATTCATCAAATGAGAGGTTGATTGTCTTCTTTGAGCGCTTAACAGCTTTTACATAATCGCAGATGCTGATTACCTGGCTGATAAACTGATCCATTGCTACGCTGCTTGCAAGGAAGTTAGGTGTGTCATTTTCAGCATTTCCATAATATGTGTGGAGTGAAAGATAATCTGTTGTATCATAACTGTTCTCAAGAACAATTCTCTCCCACTGTCCATAAGTGTCCATATAAAGAGATGAGGATCCGCATACTACAGTCTCAATTGAAGGGTCAACAAGCTTCATGATATGGCCTGCTCTTCCAGCCTTCAAACCATATTCCTCAGCTGTCATATGTCCCATCTGCCATGGGCCATCCATCTCATTGCCAAGGCACCAAAGCTTGATATTGTAAGGGTCTTTAGCACCATTTTTAATTCTCATATCACTATACTTTGTACCGCTCTTTATGTTGCAGTACTCAATTACATTTTTAGCATCCTCGATGCCTCTGGTACCAAGGTTTACTGCATACATTGGCTTTGTGCCAACTTTTTTACACCAGTCCATAAACTCGTCGAGACCGAACTGGTTTGTTTCTACTACTCCCCACGCAAGCTCAAGTCTTCTTGGTCTGTCTTTTTTAGGGCCAACGCTGTCTTCCCAATTAAATGCAGATACAAAATTACCGCCAGGATATCTTACGATTGGAACCCCAATCTCTTTAATAAGTTTCATTACATCCTTACGATATCCATTTTTATCAGCAAATTTATTACCGGGCTGATAAATACCTTCATATACAGCTCTCCCAAGATGCTCGATAAATGAACCATATATACGCTCATCTATCTTGCTGATCGTGAAGTCACGATCAATACATAGTTGCACTTTGTTATCGATTTTTGCTTTTTTCATTTTACATACCCCTAAAATAATTTACAGTTATACAAATAATATAAACCAATTCTTTCAAAATGAAAATGGAAAATATCTTAATCTTTAAAATAATGGTATTATATATATAACCTTTCTGAGGTTTATTTATGACAAGATTGGAGACACAATGAGTAAGAATAATACAATTTTTAAACTTGGTTTATTTTCAGCCCTTTTTGGTGGCGTTTATGCATTTAGTAACTATATCTACAAGATCACTTCAATCCCTCATCAGCACAGCGACGGAGATGCAGATTTTGACAAGCTGATCACTGAAGGCAGATACTTTGTAAGAAACAATCCTGACAGACAGGATATGTATATTGAGAGCATTGATCAGTTAAAGCTTCATGCTTCATTTATTCCAGCAAAAGAAAAAACAAATAAATACGTGATCCTTATTCACGGAATCTGGGATAATCACGAAAGTAATGGTATTTATGCAAAACACTACCTTGAAAAAGGCTTAAATGTCCTTCTTCCCGACCTTAGAGGTTTCGGAAAGAGTGAAGGTAAATACATAGGTTATGGCCTTGATGACAGGCTTGATATCATGGAATGGATCTACTGGATAATTAAAAGAGATCCCCAGGCAAAAATAATCCTTCATGGTATGTCCATGGGTGCCGCTACAACTCTTATGACTACAGGCGAAAAGCTCCCTGAAAATGTTAAAGCTGCAATTGCAGACAGCTCCTATTCAACACTTCGTGAGCAGTTTGCTTCCACCTACAAGAGTTTCAAGGGTTCTTTTGTTCCTATTCCAATAGCAATAGCTATTGCACGTGCTGTTATTCTTATTCGTTCCGGATATGATATAAACGACGCCAGCCCTATTAAGGCTGTAGCTTCATCATCAACTCCAACTCTTTTCATTCATGGAGATGATGATACATTTATCGATCCACATATGTGTTCAAGACTCTATGAGGCAGCAAGCTGTCCCAAGCAGTACTGCATGATTCTTGGCGCCGGACATATTGAGAGCGTGGTAAAAGACCCTGAGAATTACTGGAAAAAGATATCAGAATTTCTTACAAAGATTGAGTTTTAAGTAAGATAAAGGCTTTGTGAATCATCAATTCACAAAGCCTTATTTTTATATAATTCCTATTGATTTTAAAATGTATAACCAGAAAGTAAGTGAAAATCCACATCCTAAGGTTGTCATCATTATAATGCTGCTACTAAGTGTTCCTTCATGGCCCATACTCTTGGCCATTATATAGCAGCTTACGGTTGTAGCTGATCCGAGCATCACTAGAATAGCAACTATCTGTTCACCTACAAATCCCACACCTACTGCGATTGGCATTATTATCGCCACTAATAAGAAGAGTTTTATAAAACTTGCAAGAAGCGCTGGCTTTATTTCTTTTGCTGCCTTTTTTATCTCAAAGGTTGCGCCCATTGACATTAGTCCAAGTGGTGTTGCAAGCGCAGCAACACTAGAAGTCACACTTCTAAAAAATTTAGGCATTGGCATTTTTAGTACCGACCATATCATTCCGCATAGAATCCCCAAAATGATAGGATTTTTTAATATTCCAATTATTGTATCTTTTACCAGTGCCTTTTTTTCGCTGTTATCAGCATTTTCCTTTGGAGCAGTCAATGTAAGAATGATCACAGCAAAGATATTGTAAAGAGGCACACTTCCAAGGATCATAAGCGGTGCCATTCCGGAATTGGAATCCCCATATATATTGTGGATAAAAGCAATTCCAAGCAAAGCCGCGCTGCTTCTGTAGGATCCCTGTATGAATTCTCCGCGTTTTGAATTATCTTTTATTATTATTTTTGAAAATATTGTGATTACTGAAATGCTTATTATCGTTGCAGCAAAACAAAATAGTACAAACTTGCCATCCCAAGTTCCAGCAAAATCCTGGGTTGAGAGATCATTAAATAACAAAACAGGAAGTGCTATCTTAAATACAAATTTATTCATCCATGATGCTGCTTTTTGGTCGATAATACCTATCTTTTCAAAGATATATCCAAGGACCATCAAAAGAAAAATAGGTAATGTAGCATTTAAACTAAAAATAAGATTATCCATTATTTTCTTATTGCATCTGTTTTATTTTTTGAAGATTATCATCTGTTTCTTTTAACATTTCTCTAAGTGAGAGATTATCTTCATAACTGAATTCGCAGATAGAATACTGAAGATGATTCATATATCTGCTTGATTCTTCAAGAAGGCTTGCATTCTGCGCTGACATTTCCTGCCTGAAATTTTCAGCTTTACCTTCTTCATCTGTTATTTCTATAACTGCAAATTCGTCGCCTCTGATTCTGCCATAAATACTCTTTTTAAATACGCTTTCAAGAACTTCGGCAATCCTTCTTACAGCTCTATCGCCTTCTTCATGTCCATATAATTCGTTAATCTTCTTTAGCGAATCCATATGGATATAGGCAACTATTGCATATCTTCCAGGTTTAAATTCTTCTTTTAACAGGTCATAGGCCTTTGCAAAGAATCCTCTTCTGTTAAGGCCTCCAGTGAGATAATCCTGATCTCCGATATGATCCAAAACTGAGTCATCCCTTGCAAGCTCTTCTTGAACTTCATACAGCTCTTCTGTAGTTTTGAGCAATTCTTTTTCAAGGTACGAAAGCCTCGAAACACCAGTTACTATACTCACAAGTGAACTAAAGAAGTGGTTTATAAGTGTCTTTGATCTGAATTCTGTTACTACAATTCCTAGCTGATGCTCTCCGACGAATATGTCACCTGCGATAAGCACCATTGGTTTATTCTTAAGGAATTGTGAAAAGATTTTATCTGTGTCTACTATCCTCTTTTCTTCATCAAACACATCTACTTTTCCACAAATCGCTGTGCTTTTTACACTTATTTTTTCAGGCAATACCCAATTATACTTGAGATTATTCCTTATCTTTGTGTCATAAAGAAAAATACCAAAGTTCTTTATTCCATCGGCAACAGCTTTTTCTGAGAAAATACCATATGCTTTCTCATTTCCATATTTTCTGTTCAGAAGTAGAGCACCTAATTCTGAGAGAGTTTTAATTGCATCGGATTCAGGTTTTTCCACAAAAGAAAAGCTCTTTTGTGCTTCATTTGGCGGAAGTTTTCCTTCCTTAGCAAAAAAGCATGCATCACAAACTGCTTCATATCCGAGTTGCTCAAACTGTTCATGATCAGTTTTTACTTCATTTACTGAAGTGAAGCCTTCCTGTTCTGTTAGTGTTAAAACAGGCACCTTATCAAATTTCTTTAAAAATGATTCTTTTTTTAGAATAGTAGCGTTTCTTCCTATGCGCTCTATGTCTATGATAAGTGCATCGAAATCAGCAGTATTGGCATATTCAAATAATGCTGAGTATTGATAGTCATAAGGATTTTTCGCATCTTTGTTATCAGAAGCAAGATATTTACCAGGCATGATGACAAGGGAAACACCCTTGTCATCAGCAGCCTGACTAGCTCCTATACAAATCTTTTTTACATCCTTATCTTCTAATTCAGATACTAACAGTCCGATGTTCATTGGCCCCTCATTCCTCAGGAATATCTTCTGTTACGTCATCAATATTATCTAGTTCTTTATCGCCGTCTGATATTTTTTCTCTTACTTTTGCAATCTTTGCTACTGTAACACCCTTATCAAGATTTATCATCTTAACGCCTGATGTTACTCTTCCATGGACTGATATTTCATCCATTCTGAGCTGGATTATTATTCCGGCATTAGTGATCATCATGATCTCGTTGTCGTCATTTACTGCCTTAACTCCAACTACGTTACCGGTCTTTTCTGTTATCTTATAGCACTTAACTCCCTTACCACCTCTAAACTGATTATGGAATTCATCAAGAGTTGTTCTCTTTCCATATCCTTTTTCAGAAACGATAAGAAGTGAATCACCCTGAGTATTGAGCTGCATACCAACGATCTCATCTGTATCGTCAAGCATCATTCCTCTTACACCCATTGATGATCTTCCTGTTGAACGAACGTCATCTTCGTCAAAATGGATACACATACCATTTTTTGTAACAAGGAATACTTCGGAGTTTTTCTTTATTGTCTTTACTTCAATAAGCTCATCGTCATCACGAAGGTTAATTGCAGCAAGTCCTGTCTTTCTTACATTTGAGAAATCTGTAATAGGAGTTTTCTTTACAGTTCCTTTCTTGGTTACCATAAAGAGACTCTTTTCCTCATCCTCAAAGTCTTTTACAGGTATCATTGCGGATATCTTCTCTCCAGGTGCAAGCTGAAGCAGATTTACAATAGCCATTCCACGTGATGTTCTTGAAGCTTCCGGAATCTGATATGCCTTTAATCTGTATACTCTTCCGGTATTAGTAAAGAACATTACATAATTGTGTGTAGTAGTCATGAGAATATCTTCAACGAAATCATTTTCAATTGTTGTTATTCCCTTGATTCCCTTTCCACCACGATTCTGCGCTTTGAAATTGTCAATAGACATTCTCTTAATATAGCCAAGATCTGTCATTGCAATTACTGTATTTACATTAGGAATCAGATCTTCCATGTCGATGTCTGAATCGTCATGTCCTATCTGTGACTTTCTGTCATCTCCGTATTTATTTGATATTTCCTGTATTTCTGTCTTAATAACTCCAAGAAGAAGCTTTCTGTCTGCAAGTATAGCTTTCAATTCTTCTATTCTCTTTAAGAGTTCTGCGTGCTCCTGTTCAAGCTTGTCTCTTTCCAAACCTGTGAGAGTACGAAGTCTCATATCCACAATGGCCTGAGCCTGAACATCAGAAAGACCAAATCTCTCCATTAACTGCTCTTTGGCAATTGCAACTGTTTCACTTCCTCTTATGATCCTGATAACCTCATCGATGTTATCAAGCGCGATGAGCAATCCCTCTAAGATATGATTTCTTTCTTCCGCTTTGTTAAGATCATATTTTGTTCTTCTGGTAACAACTTCTTCCTGATGCTTAATGTAGTACTTAAGCATATCAACAAGACCAAGAACTTTAGGTTCATTATTAACAAGCGCAAGCATGATTATACCGAAGGAATCCTGCATCTGAGTATGCTTATAGAGCTTGTTGAGCATGATGTTAGGATTTACATCACTTCTGAGCTCAATAACTACTCTCATTCCTTCTCTGTCTGATTCATCACGAAGAGCTGTGATTCCATCAAGCTTTTTAAGCTTAACAAGCTCTGCGATCTTTGAAATCATATTTGCTTTATTAACAAGATATGGAAGCTCAGTAACAACGATCCTGTTCTTTCCATTAGCCATAGGCTCAATGTTTGTAACAGCTCTGATAATTACTTTTCCACGGCCTGTTCTATAAGCTTCTTCTGCTCCTCTTGTTCCAAGAATAATTCCACCTGTTGGGAAGTCAGGAGCTTTAACTATTTCAAGGAGTTCTTCAATTTCAGTTTCTCTGTCCTCAAGAACTCTGTTATCAATCATCTTTGTAACTGCACTTATAACTTCTCTAAGGTTATGTGGTGGAATGTTAGTAGCCATACCTACCGCAATACCTGTAGTACCATTTACCAGAAGGTTAGGATATCTACTTGGAAGTACTGTTGGCTCTTTTTCTGTCTCATCGAAGTTTGGTACAAAATCAACAGTATCTTTGTTGATATCTGCGATCATTTCCATAGAGATCTTGGTAAGTCTTGCCTCAGTATATCGCATGGCAGCTGCACCATCACCATCCACAGAACCAAAGTTACCATGTCCGTCAACAAGGCAATATCTCATTGACCATGGCTGAGCCATATTTACTAATGAACCATAGATAGAACTATCACCGTGTGGATGATACTTACCCATTGTATCACCGACGATACGCGCACATTTACGATGTGGCTTATCTGGTCCATTATTCAACTCTATCATTGAATAGAGTATACGTCTCTGAACAGGTTTAAGACCATCTCTTACATCTGGAAGTGCTCTTGAAGCAATTACGCTCATGGCATAATCGATATAGTTCGATTCCATGGTCTTCTGAAGATCAACTTCTTTTATTTTATCGGTTGTGACTTTATCAAAGACATCCTCTGATAAGTCATTGTTGTTATTATTGTTGTTTTCAGCCATTTCTAATTATTCCCCTTTACAATGGATGAGTAAAAATCTTAAATATCCAAGTTCTTTACAAACTTAGCATTCTTCTCAATAAACTCTCTTCTAGGCTCAACTTTATCACCCATAAGAGTAGTAAATGTAACATCAACATCAGATTCAGATTCTTCATCCATGTTTACTCTGAGAAGAACTCTTCGTTCAGGATCCATTGTTGTTTCCCAAAGCTGCTCAGGGTCCATTTCTCCAAGTCCCTTATATCTCTGGATTTTGTTGTTCTGATCTCTTCCGACATCAGCAAGAATACTGTTCAATTCTTCATCACTGTATGCATACCAGACTTTTTTATTCTTCTCAAGCTTATAAAGTGGTGGCTGTGCAAGATATACATGGCCTTCTTTGATAAGCTCAGGCATAAATCTGTACAGGAATGTAAGCATAAGTGTTGCAATGTGAGATCCGTCAACATCGGCATCAGTCATGATAATGATCTTGTCATAACGAAGTTTGTTAATATCAAAATCATCGTGGATACCAGTACCAAATGCTGTGATCATAGCCTTAATTTCAGCATTACCGTATATTCTGTCTACTCTTGCTTTTTCCACATTAAGGATTTTTCCTCTAAGTGGAAGAATAGCCTGTGTAGCACGGCTTCTTGCAGTCTTAGCTGAACCACCGGCAGAGTCTCCCTCTACGATGAAGATTTCACATTTTGATCTGTCTGTTTCAGAACAGTCAGCAAGCTTTCCTGGAAGTCCAAATCCATCAAGCGCTGATTTACGTCTTGTGAGATCTCTTGCTTTTCTGGCTGCATCTCTAGCTCTCTGAGCAAGAATAGCTTTTTCCAAAATCTGCTTAGCAACAGAAGGATTCTGCTCAAGATAGTATGTAAGCTGTTCGCCGACAACACTTGCTACAGCTCCTCTAGCCTCTGAATTACCAAGCTTTTGCTTAGTCTGTCCTTCAAACTGAGGATCTTCGATCTTAACACTTATGATTGCTGTAAGACCTTCTCTGATATCTTCACCAGTAAGGTTTTCCTCACTGTCTTTAAGCATTTTGTTTGCTCTCGCATAGTCATTAAATGTCTTTGTAAGAGCTGCCTTAAATCCTTCAAGGTGTGTACCACCTTCAGGTGTATTGATATTGTTTACAAAGGTATAAATACTCTCGTTATATGAATCATTATGCTGGAAAGAAACTTCAACCTGAACGTTATTCTTGTTTCCTTCAAAGTACATAATATCGCTATAAAGAGATGTTTTGCTCTTGTTGAGGTACTCAACAAATTCCTTTATTCCACCTTCGTAATGGAAAGTCTGCTTTATAGGATCTTCGCCTTCACCAACTCTTTTATCTGTAAGAGATATCTTAAGTCCCTTTGTAAGGAAAGCCATCTCTCTAAGTCTCTGCTTAAGAATATTATACTCAAATACTGTTGTCTCTTTGAAAATGAGCGCATCCGGCTTGAAATAAACTCTTGTACCTGTTGCATTTGAAGGCGCATCTCCAACAACCTTAAGAGGATAGCATACTTTTCCTCTTTCATATCTTTGCTGGTATACTTTGCCATCTCTTGTAACCTGTACTTCAAGCCACTCTGAAAGAGCGTTTACTACAGAAGCACCTACTCCGTGAAGACCGCCGGATACCTTGTATCCCCCACCGCCGAATTTTCCACCAGCGTGAAGGATTGTGAATACAACTTCCACACCAGTAAGTCCTGATTTGTGGTTTACGTCTACTGGGATACCTCTACCATTATCTTTTACAACAATGGTATTGTCCTCGTTAATAGTAACTTCGATATGATCACAAAAACCAGCAAGCGCCTCATCTACAGAGTTATCAACAATCTCATACACAAGATGATGCAATCCCCTGCTTGCTGTTGTTCCGATATACATACCAGGTCTTTTTCTGACTGCTTCAAGTCCTTCAAGAATCTGAATTTGGTCAGCGCCATATTGTACTTCTTCGTTACCCATTATTTGCTCCATTTCTTAGTTTTCACTATTTACTGTTCCTTCAGTTACTTTGAACAGTTTATCTATTTCAAATCTGTTATTAACAAATTCATCAAGTCCGGTACATGTGATAATTGTCTGAATATCTCCTATTGTGTTAAGAAGGTAATTCTGTCTATTGCTATCAAGTTCTGACAATACATCATCAAGCAAAAGAACCGGATTTTCTTTTTTAGCTTTTTTCACAATTTCAATTTCAGATAGCTTTAATGACAAAGATGCTGTCCTTTGTTGCCCTTGTGATCCAAATTTTCTTATATCAATTTTTTCACTGTTATCGCTATTTCTTTTTACGATAAAAGAAAAATCATCCTTGTGAGGGCCAACTGTGGTCTGCTTTGCATAGATATCTCTTTGTCTGGAAGAACTTAATTTCTTTTCAAAATCAGTTGCATCCACATTTGGCTCATAATAAATCGACAGGTCTTCTTTACCACCTGTAAGCTTATTATGAATAGGTCTTATTATTTCATTAAGATCACCAATGAATTTTTCTCTAGTCTTGATTATGACAGATCCATATTCGCATAACTGCTTATCCTGAACATCAAGAAGAACGCTGTTTTCAGGATGATCAAACAGATCTTTTAGAACTTTGTTTCTTTCGACAACAAGTTTATTGTATTTAGATAGACTATTTAAATATACCTGATCAAGCTGACACAGCTCCATATCCATGAATCTGCGTCTCTCAGAAGGTCCGTTTTTTATGATACTAAGATCTTCAGGTGAGAAAAAAACTACGTTTAACTTTCCAATAAGATCCGAAGCCCGTTTTATCTTTTGACCATCAATTGCAATTCCCTTGGTCTTACTACTCCTAAGATGCATATCAACACGATATTCTGCGTTGTCTCTGTCAAGAATAGTCCTGATATGAGCCTCATCTTTTCCAAATCTAATAATCTCTTTATCCTTGCTACCCTTGTGTGACTTAGTGGTAGCTGACATAAATATAGCTTCAAGGATATTGGTCTTTCCCTGGGCATTATCGCCATAGAGAATATTAGTTCCACTACTAAAATCTATTTTTAAATTTTCGTAATTTCTAAAATCAGATAACTCTAATGATTTTATTATCATTTTTCTATTTTTACCTGTGTGCCATTATATTCCAAAATGTCTCCATCATATAGCTTGCGGCCACGTCTTTCCTCAATTTCTCCGTTAACCTTTACAAGTCCTGCCTGAATATCCATCTTGGCATCAACACCAGATTGCTCGAGACCTGCCTTTTTAAGGGCCTGTCCGAGCTTAATAAAATCATCCTGTTCTCTAAGTTTTACTATTTCCATGATATTTCCTTTTTGTTTTTATTAGTCAACAGTTGTGAAGTTGACAGGAAGAACAAGATAAATATATGATCCGTCTTTGTCTCTGATAAAGCATGGTGCCTTAGGATTAACAAGATAAATATCAACTGTCTCGTCTTCAATTACTCTGAGCGCATCAATAAGGAATTTTGGATTGAATCCGATCATAAGATCCTTACCCTGCTTCTCAATATCGATTTCTTCATCCATACTACCAATGGCTGAATTGATCTTAAGTTCCATTTTTCCATCAGTAACTGAAATGATAACAGGCTTCTTATCTCCTTCTTTTACAAGAAGAGTTGCTCTGTCTATACACTCAAGGAACTCTTTTCTATTGATGGACATCTTTGTTTCATAGTCGCTTGAAAGCATCTGGTCAATACTGAAATACTCACCTTCAATAAGTCTTGAAACAACAATTGTCTTATCAAACTCAAATAATACGTGCTTGTCTGTGAAGTAGATGCTGACCATCTTATCAGCACTGTCACTTAAGATCTTGCTTATTTCACCAAGTGTTTTTCCTGGAACGATTACTTTTTTGTATGAATAACTTCCACCAAGCTTAACTTTTCTGATAGAAATTCTGTGACCATCAAGAGAAACAAGCTTTAAATTCTCACCATCAACCTCAAAAAGCTCACCAGCCATCATCTTGTTGGCATCGTTCTCTGAAATTGAAAAGATTGTCTGCTGAATTACATTTCTAAGTGTAAGGTGTGAAACTGAAACTCCATCAATTTTTTCAATAGATGGAAGATATGTAAAGTCATCACCCTTTCTGCCAATAAGATTAAACTTTGCTTTCTCGCAGCTAATTGTAACTTTATTGGATGAATCAGATTCGATCGTAACGTTATTATCAGGGAGTTTTCTAACTATATCTACAAAGAGCTTAGCATCAAGTGCTATAAAACCTCTTTCTACAATATCTCCGTCTACTATAGTCTGAATACCAAGTTCCATATCATTGGCAATAAACTTTATAACACCTTCTGTTGCATCAACAAGTATACATTCAAGAATAGACATTGTTGTTTTAGAAGGAACTGCTTTTGATACAATTTGGAGTCCACTCACAAGATTAGATTTAGAGCAAACAAATTTCATTTTGAATTATTACTCCCTTCGCATGCGTAAATATAAAAATATTATAAATAAATAATAAAAGAATTAATAATAGCTGTTGATAAGTGTAAAACCTATTCTATTATACTATTTATGCGGCTTTTTTACAATTTTTTGATTGTTGAAAAGAAAAAATTTCATGTTGAAAATTAAAAAGTTATAAACAAGCCAAATTTTAACAAATGAGTACTAGTTTTTCTTATCCACCCACAAATAACAGATAATCCTCTTTTAAATCACAACTAATCACCAAGGTTATCCACATTTGTTTGTTAATTAAAGTGATGGATTGATTTTTTTCATTATTATATCTATGTTTTTGTTGAGTTCATCATCAACAGTTATTTTCTTTTTAATCTTATTTATTCCGTTCATAACTGTTGTGTGATCTTTTTTACCCAGAAGTTTTCCTATTTCTTCTAATGAAGAATCAGTATGTATTCTGCACAGGTACATTATTATCTGACGTGGAAGAACAATATCTGAATTTCTCTTTTTGGAAAGGATATCCTCTTTTTTGGTCCCGTACTGTTCACAAACTGTGTCGATAATGAGCTGTGGTGTGATTACTTTTGATTTATCAGGGTAAATAATATCCTTGAGAGCTTCCATAGCGTTCTCTAATGTAACATCTACGTTGTTAAGTCGTGAATAAGCAATTATCTTGTTATATGCACCTTCAAGCTCTCGAATATTTGATTTAATGTTTGTAGCAATGTAATCAATTACTTCATCATCGATGTTTTTGCCATAGTTTTCAGAGTTCTTTCTAAGGATGGCCATTCTGGTCTCATAGTCAGGTGACTGAATATCAGCTATAAGACCCATTTCAAATCTTGATCTGAATCTCTCTTCAAGTGTTTCCATCTCTTTAGGTGGTTTATCAGATGAAAGAATTATCTGTTTTCCAGCCTGATGAAGCTCGTTGAAAGTGTGGAAAAACTCTTCCTGTGTTGATTCTTTTCCTATAATAAACTGTACGTCATCGACCATAAGAACATCAACAGTTCTGTATTTTTCACGGAGTTTTGACATACTCTCTGTTTTACCACTTCTGATGGATTCAATAACTTCATTAGTGAACTGTTCAGATGTTACATATAATACTTTAGCCCTGTGATCATGTTCCATAATGAAATGACCAATTGAATGCATAAGGTGAGTTTTTCCAAGACCAGGTCCACCATATAAGAAAAGAGGATTGTAGGAAATTCCTGGTGATTCAGCTACTGCAAGAGATGCAGAGTGGGCAAATTTGTTGTTGCTGCCTACTACGAAAGTATCAAATCTATATTTGGGATTGAGATTTGAATGCTCATAATTTGCATTGTTTTCATAGGCTCTTGCATTATTCTCGTCGTTTTCATTTTGAGTTTCTTCATTATTAATAATATCTTTGTTCAAAATGAAAGTTACGTCGATCATGAGTTCCAAAAACTCAGAGATCGTAACGCGAATAAAGTCCATGTAGTGATTGATTATGTACTGAAGTGCCATGGAATTATCGGATGGAATAAGAATTTTCACATTATTATCCTGAACACTATATACAGTTAAAGGATCAATCCAGGTACGATATGATATTTCTGTAATACCGGATTCTATCTTTATTGTATGTTTAATCGACTCCCAATTATCTCTTAATTTTTCTGTGATTTCTTTAGATGATTGCATGAAAAAACTCCCAACAAGCATAATTTTAGACTTTAATTATTGTATATTAAAAGGCTATAAATATCAAACAAACTCAAATTGTGGATAACTTATTTCTAAAATTGATTATTTTTAGATACTTTTTTTCACTGTGGAAAAGTGTTCTGTTTTCCACGTGGAGCTATCTACACTTAGAATGCCCATAAAATCACGGGTTTGAATAAAATATACCCAATTAATGTACTGGCTTATCCACAAATTTGAGGAAAATTGTGGATAAAATAGTTCAAAAATTAATAATCAACAGGTTGTCCACAAATTCAACATTTAGCTGTGGATAATTTTTTTTAATACTACATATTGTTTATATTTTTTTAGAAAAAAAATTAGTGATTTATTATATGATTTTGTGTCCATTAATGGCTTGACTTCGGCCTTTTTATTTTTTATAATTATAAAGATTTTTTCCACACTGGATAATTTTGAGATTGTTCATATAATGAATTTTCTCATTTGACGGACCTTTATAGGTTAGTTTGTATAAGAAGGAGGTGTTTCCAATATGAAGATGACATTCCAGCCTCATAAGCTTCAGAGAGCCAGAGTTCACGGCTTCAGAGCAAGAATGGCTACAAAGGGCGGCAGAAAAGTACTCGCTGCTAGAAGAGCAAAGGGAAGAAAGAGATTATCTGCATGATATTAAAGGCCGCAATTACTGTGGCCTTTTTTCTTCTTAATAAAAAAGGATAATATGATGCTTTTTTCAGAATCTATGAAAAAAACGAATGATTTCCTGAATGTTTATAGGAACGGAAAGAGTTACGCTGACAAAAATATTGTTATTTATGTGTGGAAAAATGAAGGTTCCAGAAATAAACTAGGGATTTCATGTAGTAAAAAAGTTGGGAACAGTGTTGTAAGGCACAGATTTGCAAGACTTGTTCGAGAATCGTACCGACTACATGAAGATATATTCAATAGTGGTTTGGATATAGTAGTCGTGGCCAGGGCCTGTGCAAAAGATGCGAATTTTTTTGATATTGAGAAATCAGTATTAAGCCTGGCTGGGAAGGCCCGCATAATGAAAAATGGCGGTGATTTATGAAAGAAATACTTATCTATTTAATTAAATTTTATAGGAAGTATCTGTCTCCATTAAAAAGAACAAAATGTCCATATATTCCTACATGTTCTGAATATGGACTAGAAGCAATAGAAAAATACGGAGCCCTTAAAGGGGGACTTTTGGCTGCATGGAGGATACTTAGATGTAATCCTTTCTCAAGCGGCGGATATGATCCGGTTCCGTAGGCTTTAGAGGAGGTCAATTTTGACGGGAGCATTTTTTTTAACCCCTTATCAGGGTAAGATAGTAGGGCCTGTAGCTTGGGTATTGGGACACATCATGAATGGTATTTTCAATATTTTAAATGCCATCGGTATTCCAAACATTGGTCTTGCTATTATCATTTTCACTTTAGTTATCTATTTATGTCTTTTACCACTTACATACAAGCAGCAGAAATTTTCCAAACTTCAGTCTAAAATGAGTCCTGAACTTAAGGCTATACAGGCTAAGTATAAAGGAAAAAAAGACAACGATTCTATGCTTGCTATGCAGGAGGAAACAAAAGAGCTTTATGCAAAGTATGGTGTTTCTCAGACTGGTAGCTGTCTTCAGCTTATAATCCAGATGCCTATTTTGTTTGCTCTTTATCGTGTTATTTATTCTATTCCAGCATATGTTACTATTGTTAAAAATGCGTTTTATCCACTTGTTGAGCAGTTACGTAATACTGATGGAGCTGTTGCTTTTATTCAGGAAACTTTATCAAGTGCCAAGAACTACTCAGGTCAGTTTAACAACGAGTTATTCACATCAGGTGATCCGACTTATGTGGAAAACACATTGGTTGATGTTCTTAATAAAGCATCAACAGCTGATTGGGATGCACTTACTTCTAATTTTGGAAGCTTAGCTGATTCTATTAATAGTACACATGCACAGCTGAATCAGTTTAACTCTTTCCTTGGACTTAACATTGGTGATTCACCTATGTACATGGTTCAGACTGCTTTTGCAAACAAGAACTTCATTCTTCTTATTGGTGGAATTATTGTTCCTGTTCTTGCAGCCCTTACTCAGTGGATCAACACAAAGCTTATGCCTCAGCAGACTGACAATAATGGAAAAATCGATCCTGATGATCCAGCAGCTCAAATGCAGCAGTCTATGAAGACTATGAACATTATGATGCCTCTGATGTCAGCATTTTTCTGTTTCAATCTTCCTGCAGGTATGGGTCTTTATTGGATTGCCGGTGCTGTAGTTAGATCAATTCAGCAGATCGTTATCAACAAACATATCGATAAGATTGATATCGATGCTGAAATTGCAAAGAATACTGAGAAATATAAGCAGAAGATGGAGAAGATGAAATCTACTCCTCAGATGAACAGATATGCTAACATGTCTACAAGAAATATTAGTTCTAGCGCTAATACTTCTGTGAAGTCTGATTCTGAAAAAGAAAAGCAGCTTGAGGATGTAAGAGCTAAGTTTAATGGTAAGGAAATTCGTAAGGATTCACTTCTTGCCAAAGCCAATATGGTTAAAGAGTTCAACGAAAAAAATAATAAATAAATAAGATTTCCTTATGTGGAGGATAAAATGGAATACAGAGAGTTTAGCGCAAAGAATGTTGATGATGCTATTACAGAAGCTTGCGAAACATTTACAGTTACCAGTGATAAACTTGATTATGAAGTTATTTCCGCTGGTTCAACAGGATTTCTTGGTATCAATTCCAAGCCTGCAGTTATAAAAGCAAGAGTAAAAGAAGAGAAAGAAGTCTCAGAAGTAAAGACAGAAGAAGTTGTTGAAACAAAAAAAGCTCCTGAGAAAAAAGCTGAAGAAGTTAAAGTTAACAATGCATCTGTTGATAGTGATGATCTTTGCAATAAGGCTAATGAATTCTTAAAAGAAGTATTCGAAGCCATGAAAATGGAAGTTAATGTTGAGACTAAGTTTAATCAGCAGGATAAGATCCTTGATGTTGAGTTAAATGGACCTGAAATGGGGGTTCTCATTGGTAAGAGAGGTCAGACACTTGATTCTTTACAGTATCTTATTTCCCTTGTTGTTAACAGAGGACAGGCTGATTACATTCATGTAAAAGTTGATACAGAAAACTACCGTGAAAGAAGAAAAGCTACTCTTGAAAATCTTGCTAAGAATATTTCTTATAAGGTTAGAAAGTCAAGACAGTCAGTTGCTCTTGAACCTATGAATCCTTATGAAAGAAGAATTATTCATTCAGCTCTTCAGAATGACAGATATGTTACAACACATAGTGAAGGTGAAGAACCATTTAGAAGAGTAGTAGTTACTTTAAAGAAATAATGTTAATCAAATACCCCTTGGACAATTTGTTCCTTGGGGTATTATTTAAGTAAGTGAGAGGACTTCATATGTCTACTGTACTTAATAATTTTAGTAATGATACTATTTGTGCTATTGCAACTGCTATGTCTGATGCCGGTATTGGTATTATCAGAGTTAGTGGAAATGATGCAGTTTCAATATGCGATAAAATCTATATTTCAGCTAATAAGGAACACACACTTATTAACCACAATCCCAATTCAATTCGTTTTGGATATATTTGTGATGATTCTAAAATCATAGATGAAGTCATGATTTCTTATATGAAGGCTCCCCATAGTTATACAAAAGAAGATGTTATAGAAATCAATTCACATGGTGGAATGCTGGTGATGAATGAAATCTTACAACTTTTATTGAAAAATGGTTGTAGATTAGCTGAACCAGGTGAATTTACAAAGAGAGCTTTTTTGAATGGTCGTATTGACCTGACAAAAGCAGAAGCTATCATGGATGTTATCAGCGCTCAGAATAATTTTGCACTTGAGAGTTCCAGGTCACAGCTTCAGGGAAAAGTTTATTCTAAGATAAAAGAGCTTAGAGAAAAGATTCTTTATCAGATGGCATTTATTGAATCTGCTTTGGATGATCCTGAGAATTATGATCTTACAGGTTTTCCTGAAATATTAAGAGGAATAATCGAATCTGTTAATTCAGAAATTAGCTTTTTGATCAATACTGCAGATGAAGGTAAGATCAGAAAAGATGGAATAAAAACAGTAATTGTTGGTAAACCTAATGCTGGTAAGTCATCTCTTTTGAACACTTTAACAGGAGATGAGAGAGCAATAGTTACTGATATTGCCGGTACAACAAGAGATATTATTGAAGAGACCGTTAGGCTCGGGGATATTGTTCTTCATGTTATTGATACTGCCGGTATCAGAGATACAGATGATGTTATAGAAAAAATTGGCGTTGATAAAGCCAAAAGTAAAGTGAGTGAAGCGGATCTTGTATTATATATATTAGATTCTACTTCAGCTCTTGATGATGAGGATAAACAGATCATTGATCTTTGCAAAGATAAAAAGACCATTGTTCTATTAAATAAAAACGATCTTTCTGATAATATTAAAATAACAGAAGATATCCTTCGTATGCAATTTTCAGAGTATAAAACTGATAAATTACCTGTTATTAGTACCTCAATGCTTAAAGGAAACGGCATTCAGGAATTAAAGGAAGCTGTTGCTGATCTTTTTTTGAATGGCGATATTGTTCCTAAACAGGAATTGTATATTACGAACTTGAGACATAAGTCTTTATTAAAGGAAGCTTATGATAGTTTATTGCTTGTAATTGATAGTATTGATAAAGATCTTTCTGAGGATTTTTACAATGTAGATCTTACAAACGCATATGCTGCACTTGGTGAAATAATTGGTGAAGAAGTTGGAGATGATCTGGTTGAAGAAATCTTCTCTAAGTTCTGTATGGGTAAATAATTTATGATAGATATTCGAGAAAAATATGATGTAATTGTTATTGGTGCTGGTCATGCAGGATGTGAAGCTGCTCTTGCTTCTAGCAGGCTTGGTCTTAATACTATTATCTTTACAATGAGCGCTGATAATATTGCATTCATGCCATGTAATCCACATATTGGTGGATCTTCAAAAGGACATTTGGTAAGAGAGATTGATGCTCTTGGTGGAGAAATGGGAAAAAATATTGATAAGACATTTCTTCAGTCAAAAATGCTTAATACTTCAAAGGGACCTGCTGTACATTCTCTTAGATGTCAGGCAGATAAGATGGAGTACTCCAAAGAAATGAGAAAAGTGCTTGAAGCTCAGGATAATCTTACAATCAAGCAGGCAGAAGTCTCAGAGATACTTTTTGAAGAGTATAACGATGATGGTTATAAAAAGAAAATTACCGGAGTTAAGATTTTTTCCGGAATGATATATGAAGCAAAAGCAGTTATTCTTTGCACCGGGACTTATCTAAAAAGTAGATGTCTTACAGGTGAGTCCATCACTTATAGTGGACCCAATGGTCTTTTGCCTTCTAATTATTTGTCTGAGTCACTTATTAATGCAGGCATTTTACTTAGAAGATTTAAGACAGGAACACCTGCTCGTATGGATGGTCGTACTATTGATTATTCAAAGATGTCTGAACAGTTTGGTGATGATCCGGTTGTTCCTTTTTCTTTTGATACAGACGCTGCAGATGTTCAAAAGCCACAGGTTTCATGCTGGTTGACATATACCAATGAAAAAACACATGAAATAATACGAAATAACATTGATAGATCGCCAATTTATGCAGGCATTATTGAGGGAATTGGCCCCAGATACTGTCCATCAATTGAGGATAAAGTTGTTAAGTTCCCTGATCATGAAAGGCATCAGGTATTTGTTGAACCTGAAGGAACATATACAAATGAAATGTACATTGATGGTATGTCTTCATCTCTACCTGAAGATGTTCAGCTTGCTATGTATAGAACAGTTCCTGGTTTGGAAAATTGTAAGATAGTAAAGAATGCATATGCTATTGAATATGATTGTCTTTGTCCAGGGCAACTTTCTCCTTATCTGGAAATAAAGGAAGTTAGAGGTTTGTTCAGTGCCGGACAGTTTAATGGAAGCAGTGGATATGAAGAAGCAGCTGCTCAAGGTCTTTATGCCGGAATCAACGCATCAATGCAAATTCTTGGAAAGCCTTATCTGACTATCGATAGATCCGAAGGATATATTGGAGTTCTTGTTGATGATCTTGTAACAAAAGAGAATCTTGAGCCATATAGAATGATGACTTCTCGTGCAGAATACAGATTACTTTTGAGACAGGATAACGCTGATATCAGACTTCGTAAAAAGGGCTATGATATTGGACTGATTGATCAGACTAGATATGACAAGTTAGTTTCAAAAATTGAAGCCATAGAAAATGAAGTTAAGAGATTAAAAAATACTGTCGTTGGTGCTAACAGTAAAATGCAGGCTTTCATGGAGAAGAATGGAAGCTCACCTTTAAAGACAGCAACTTCATTGGCTGAACTTATTTGCAGACCAGAATTTTCATATGAAACAATTGCTGAGATTGATACTGATAGAAAAGAACTTCCTTCAGATGTTATTGAACAGGTAGAAATAACTATTAGATATGAAGGTTATATTAATAGACAGGAAAGACAGGTAGAGCAGTTTAAGAAACTTGAAAAGAAATTAATTCCTGTTGATATTGATTACAATGATGTTGGTAGCCTTAGATTAGAAGCCAGACAAAAACTAGAAAAGTTCAGACCAACAAATATTGGTCAGGCTTCTAGAATTGGTGGAGTTAATCCTGCTGATATATCTGTGTTACTTATTTATCTTGATTCATTGTATAGAGGTAATAAGGATGAGAACTAAATATAAAAATATGATAGATGATTTCAGTTCATATGGAATTGATTTATCTGATAGACAACTAGAGCAGTTTAATACATATTATGAACTGCTTATCAAATGGAATGAAGTTATGAATCTTACAGCTATCACAGATTTTGATGATGTATGTAAGCTTCATTTTGTTGATAGTATTTCTGCTTGCCAATATTTTGATTTTAGTTCCAAAAATTATTCATTAATTGATATAGGTACTGGAGCAGGATTTCCTGGTATACCATTAAAGATAGTTTTTCCTAATCTTAATATTACATTGTTGGATTCTTTGAATAAACGATTGAATTTTTTAAATGAAGTTATTGATACATTAGAACTTAACGAAAAAGGTTCAATCAAGACACTTCATGGAAGAGCAGAAGATTATTCACAGCCAAAGGAAGGTTCACTTAGAGAGACATTTGATATTGCAGTTTCAAGAGCAGTTGCAAATATGTCTACCCTTTCAGAGTATTGTCTCCCTTATGTAAAAGTTGGCGGATGTTTTATTGCTTATAAAAGTGAAAAAGCATCTGAAGAATTAGAACATGCAAAAGGAGCAATTCATCTCTTAGGAGGAAAGCTTTTAAGCTCTAATGAATTTCTTTTACCTGGAACTGATGTGAGTAGAACCACCTGTATAGTTAATAAGAAAGAAAATACTTCAAAGAAATATCCTCGCAAAGCAGGTACTCCTTCAAAACAACCTCTATAATAGATGTTGTGGTTTTATTATTTTTGTTAATCAATGTTTCACGTGAAACATTACAATTAACTACAATTATTAATACAAAAAATTGTTTCACGTGAAACATATAAACCCAAGATATTGTAATTATAATCGTGAAACATTATTATTAAGATAAAATTGTATTGTGAAACCGTACAATTTCAAACACTATATCTTGATTTATAAAAATAATTAGTGATAAAGATGAAATGTATTAAACCACATTGAAGAATTGATGTTATACTTAATATAGTGTGTTTTGAAAATAGGAGGAAAAATGGGAAGAGTTATTGCGATAGCAAACCAGAAGGGTGGAGTCGGAAAAACCACTACTTCGATAAATCTATCGGCAGCGCTTGCTGAAAGAGGAAAAAAGGTATTAGTTATTGATACTGATCCACAGGGAAATACAACAAGTGGTTTTGGTCTTGATAAAAATGAACTTGAAAATAGTATCTATGAACTTATGATAGGTGAGTGTTCTATCGATGAAGCTATACAGAAAGATGTTGTTGAAAATCTTGATGGAGTAGATATCATTCCATCAAATGTTAATCTTGCAGCGGTTGAAATTGAATTGATAGATGCAGATCAGAAAGAGTTCATTCTTAGGGAAGCAATAAGTAAAGTAAAAGATAACTATGATTTTATTGTTATAGATTGTCCACCTTCACTTAGTATGTTAACAGTTAATGCAATGACTACAGCAAATACTGTTTTGGTTCCAATACAATGTGAGTACTATGCGTTGGAAGGATTAAGCCAGTTGGTTCATACAGTTAATCTGGTCAGGGATAGATTAAATCCTGAACTTGAGATGGAAGGCGTTGTATTTACAATGTTTGATTCAAGAACAAACCTTTCACTCCAGGTTGTAGAAAATGTAAAAGAGCATATTCAGGAAAATGTTTATAAAACAATTATTCCTAGAAATATTAGACTTGCTGAAGCACCTAGTTATGGCTTGCCAATAAATATATATGAACCAAAGTCAGCCGGTGCAGAAGCATATAGACTTCTTGCAGATGAAGTTATAGAAAGAAAGTTTGATTAAGTTGGAGGGGAGAATGGCACCAAAGAGTACTAAAAGAGGTCTGGGAAAAGGCCTTGATTCAATAATACCTGCAAAGGTATCAACTTCTAAAAAAGAAGTACCCGAAGAAAAGCATGTTGAGGGTCAGGTAGTCACAGTAAATATTACAAAGATTGAACCAAATAGAAGTCAGCCAAGAAAAACATTTGATGAAGATAGTCTTATAGAACTTGCTGATTCAATTAAACAGTTTGGAATAATCAATCCACTTATTGTTACTGATAAGAAAGATCATTATGAAATAGTTGGCGGTGAAAGAAGATGGAGAGCTGCCAAGAAAGCCGGCTTAAAAGAAATTCCTGTAATAATTAAAGATTTAAGTGAACAGGAAATTGCTGAGATAGCATTGATAGATAATATCCAGAGAGAAGATATCAATCCTATTGAAGAAGCACTTGCTTATAAAAAGCTCATTGATGATTTTGGATATACACAGGATGTAGTTGCTGACAAAGTATCAAAGAGTAGAGTAACAATTACCAATTCATTAAGACTATTAAAACTGTGTGACCATGTAAGACAGATGGTTATCGAAGGAAAGATTTCAACTGGTCATGCAAGAGCATTAATCTCAATTGAGAATGAAGAAGAGCAGATAACAATAGCTCAAAAAGTTTTTGACGAGAAGCTCAGTGTAAGAGAAACCGAAAAACTGGTTAAGTCACTTGGAAAGCCAGCAAAGAATAAAAAGAATAATACTAAGAATGAAAGTATCGATGCAGTTTATGCAAGTCTTTCAGAAAAGTGTAAACAGGCAGTTGGTACAAAAGTAGATATTATCTCTAAAGGTGATGGTGCAGGAAAGATTGAAATTGAGTTCTATAGCAATGACGATCTTGAAAAAATCATCGACAGATTATGTAAAGGATAAAATGGAGATAATACAAAATGAACAGTGGAATACTTAATGCTATAGGAATAGGAAATTTAGATCCTGCAATAATATTTATAGTACTAATAGTTCTGATCATTGCTTTGTTTGTATTATTTATTATCAATGCAAACAAACTGAAAAAACTTGAAAAGAAATACAACAAGTTTATGCAAGGAAAAGAAGCTGAATCATTGGAAGAAGAAATTGTTGGACTGTTCCATGATAACAGGCTTATCCGAAGTGAAAATGAGAAGAACAGAAAAGACATAATTGACATCAACAGAAGAATGGCCAGAACATTCCAAAAAATAGGATTGGAAAAGTATGATGCTTTCAATCAGAGTGGTGGAAAACTTAGTTTTTCATTATGTCTTTTGGATGAAAATGACAATGGATTTCTTTTGAATTCAGTTCATGGAACTGACGGAATCAATTATGCTTACTCAAAAGAAATAAATGCAGGTGTTGCAGACGTCGAACTCAGCAATGAGGAAAAGAAAGCTTTAGAGCAGGCGCTTGACAGTGTAAACAGATAACAACTTATTTAAAATTAAATTGTTATAAATATATTTTAATAATATTTTTTTGGAGGAGATCGAAATGATCGACATTAAATTTTTACGTGAAAACCCAGATGTAGTAAGAGAGAACATCAAGAAAAAATTCCAGGATGAGAAACTTCCTCTTGTTGATGAAGTAATAAAGCTTGATGAAGAGAGAAGATCAAACCAGCAGGAAGCTGATGAAATCCGTGCTCACAAGAACAAGATTTCTAAAGAGATTGGTGGACTCATGGCTCAGGGCAAGAAAGACGAAGCAATGGCCCTTAAGGATGAAGTAGCAAAAGAAGCAAAGAGACTTGAAGAGCTCGAGGAAAATCAGAAGAAACTTGATGAAGAAGTTACTAACAAAATGATGATCATTCCTCAGATAATAGATGAGTCAGTTCCAATCGGTAAAGATGATTCACAGAACGTTGAGATTGAAAAGTTTGGCGAGCCAGTTGTTCCTGATTTTGAGATTCCTTATCATACAGATATCATGGAGAGCTTCAATGGTATCGACCTTGATGCAGCTAGAAGAGTTGCAGGTAATGGATTCTATTATCTTATGGGTGATATCGCAAGACTTCATTCTGCAGTTATTTCATATGCAAGAGATTTCATGATCGACAGAGGATTTACATACTGCGTACCACCTTTCATGATCCATGGAAACGTTGTTGCAGGTGTTATGAGTTTCCCGGAAATGGAAGCTATGATGTATAAGATCGAAGGTGAAGACCTTTACCTTATCGGAACTAGTGAACATTCAATGATCGGTAAGTTCATCGATCAGATTATTCCAGAAGATGAAGTACCAAAGGCACTCACAAGTTATTCACCTTGCTTCAGAAAAGAAAAAGGTGCTCATGGAATAGAAGAGCGTGGAGTTTATAGAATTCACCAGTTTGAAAAGCAGGAAATGGTTGTTATATGTAAACCAGAAGAATCAAAGGAGTGGTATGACAAGCTTTGGAAGAACACAGTAGATCTTTTCAGATCTATGGACATTCCTGTTCGTACACTTGAGTGCTGTTCTGGAGATTTGGCAGACCTTAAGTGCAAGTCATGTGACGTAGAGGCTTGGTCACCAAGACAGAAGAAGTACTTTGAAGTTGGTAGCTGCTCTAACCTTGGAGATGCACAGGCAAGAAGACTTAAGATCAGAATCAAAGGTAAAGATGGAAACTACCTTGCACATACACTTAACAATACTGTTGTTGCTCCTCCAAGAATGCTTATCGCATTCCTTGAGAACAACCTTCAGGCTGATGGAAGCGTAAGAATTCCTGAAGTTCTTCGTCCATACATGGGCGGAAAAGAAGTTCTTGTTCCTACAAAAAAGAACTAATTATTAAATCGAAACTCAGAAAGAGGTGAAATCTTATTGCATAAATTCTTAAGAGCGGTAGGTTTTTCCAAAATTAAAGATAGAAAAGAACTTACAAAGTTAATAACTGATTCTATACAAAATGCAGGAAAGCGCTCATATGTGACAACAGGTGATAACATAATACTGGCTGAATTTGCAAGAGATTTTGCTGATGGTATCGGATTTGCTGTATGCGGGGAATTTGATGAGGACGATAAATTCATTTATGAATATTACTATCCTTATCTTGTTCCAACAGGGATAAGTACTGAAGAAGATATCAATGTTGAGAGACATGCAGCGCAATATTCATACGCCGGAGTTTGTAATGAACCAAGAATTGGAGTGACACTTATTTTTTACCTTCAAAATATGATTCCATATGTGAAGTATGAAAATGAGGATCATTTTCCAATACGAGGAACAACTCTTTCTCTTTCTGCTCTGTCAATTAAGGGACAGATACTAATGCCCATAGCCAAGACAGAAGAGGAAAAAGAGGTTGCCAAAAAGAAAAACAATTATAGAAATAAGTTAATAAATAATGCAAGGAGAGGGGATGAGACAGCAATCGAATCCCTGACCCTTGACGATATGGATCTTTACACAACACTATCCAAGAAAATCAGAAAGCAGGATGTATACAGTCTCGTTGATTCATACTTTATGCCTTATGGCGTAGAGTGTGATCATTACTCAGTTCTTGGTGAAATAAAAGAAACAAGGACAGTTGAGAATAGTATGACAAAAGAGAAAATTCATATCATGCGGGTGAACTGCAATGACCTTGAATTTGATGTTTGTATAAATGATGAAGATTTGTTGGGAGAACCAGCAGTTGGTAGAAGATTCAAAGGAAATATCTGGATGCAGGGTTATATTAATTTTCCAGATGCAAATTGAAAGGAGATTAAACTATGTCAACACCACATAATAGCGCAGAAAAAGGTGATATAGCAAAGACCGTCTTAATGCCAGGTGATCCACTTCGTGCGAAGTTTATAGCTGAGACATTTATGACTGATATAAAGTGCTTCAATGAAGTAAGAGGAATGCTCGGTTTTACAGGTAAGTATGATGGAAAAGAAATCTCAGTAATGGGACATGGTATGGGAATTCCATCAATTGGAATCTACACTTATGAACTTTTTAACTTCTATGATGTGGATAACATCATCAGAGTTGGAAGCGCCGGTGGATTACAGGACGATGTTAATGTAAGGGACATCATTTTTGCAATGGGTGCTCACACAGATTCCAATTATGGATTCCAGTTCGGACTTCCAGGAACATTTGCTCCAACAGCAAGCTACAAGATTCTTGAAAAAGCAGTGGCTATAGCAAAAGAAAAAGGTGTTACCTATCATGTAGGTGATGTTCTTTCATCAGATGCATTCTACAAGAAATGCAATGAGAGCGAACTTTACAAGAAGATGGGAGCCCTTGCTGTAGAGATGGAAACACCAGCTCTCTACATGAATGCAGCAGAAGCTCACAAGAATGCACTTACAATTCTTACAATTTCTGATCACCTCTTCAAGAGTGAAGAACTTTCAGCACAGGAGCGTCAGACAAGCTTCACAGACATGATGGAAATTGCACTTAAAACAGCAATTCAGCTTTGATAATGTTGTGTTCTATATTTTAATTCTGAAAGAACGCGTCGATTTGTTCAATCGGCGCGTTTTCTATCAGAATCGATGTTTAATACAAATAATCTCCATACATATTATAATGTCGAGTATCTTCTTTTTCTGCGACATGTATACTCGATCCGCCCGCTACCATATTCAATTCATCATCTGTCAGCTTCAATCCAGCATTTTCAATCATTTTTTTTGCTTCATCCCTGTTTTTTGCACTTTCCACTTGTTTCTTAAGATTTCCTATAAGTTCCATGATAATACCTCCTTATTTAGAAAAGATTGTCTATGTAATCAGTTAGCGCTTTTCTGTCATAATAATCGTCAATCTTGGCTATGCCAAAGTCAGGTGTGGCACCCCTGTCAATATCATAGAAAGAACCATTTTTAAATATGCTTATCCTCTTGTATCCGGATATCTGTATTGTGCTCCCGCCCGCGGTTGACATGTGATGCACACCACACGATCCGCCCCCTGAAGTCATTCCGAGCAAAGTCACTCTGGGAGACATCATAAAAGCATTGGGGACAAGGTTTCCGCACGAAAAACTCTCAGGAGAAATAAGGCAATAAAGATTAAGACCTTTTAGCGAAAGATGATCCTCTGCATTAAATTCCCCATCCCTGTTAGTATCAATCTGATATGCAGCAACTCCTGCTGCGCCGGTCATGGTATTTACAACACTCAAATCACCAAGACCCAGATAGAAGGCTATTACATAAGCAGCAGACACAGCAGTTCCGCCCGGGTTAAGTGACAGATCCATTACTACATTCTTAATGGGACTGTCGGGGCGAAGAATCTTATCTCTTGAATACTGTATCAGTCTTATAGTGTCATAAAGCTCTTCTTCTGTCGGATCAGACATATAATCAATTTCATCTACAGGATGTGAGAAATGATCAAATGTGATATATGCAGTATCCCCAATCTCCTCGTATGGGGGCACACCCTCGGGAAATGCTTTGTCTCTTGCATTTAAAAAATCCTTCGAATTGTGATTAAATCTTAATCGCCATGGCCCAGCTATTTCTGCCGATGCTTTCTCGAATGTCTCTTCATCGCTCATATATGATCTTGTATTAAAACCTGAGTGCAGATCATCGAGTTGATACTCAATAAACTGTTTAAGGGCAATGTCCGCTTCAGTCTGGTCTGTACCCATAAGCTTATTGCGGACGCCACATTCAAAGAAGAAATCATCAAAACTGGTTATATTATGTATCTCCTTTAAACCATATTCATAGTCAAGTGCAAGACAGAGCTCATTATAGTCAAACTTTGCAAACTCCTCTGTCCTTGTACTGGAAGCTGAGTAATAGATCTTGGCAAGATCATCATCAAGCGCACCAGGAACATAAAAAACTGCTTCTCCGTTACATAGAATAAAATCGACATTATATGTGAGAATAATATCACTAATAGTCTGGAGCGGAGCATAGTAACCATCCCCTTCATGGACTATATTTATATCATAAGGTTTTAAGTCGAAGGTCATGACTTTACCATATCTGTCATTTGAGTAGACCTCTTCTTCTGAAAACAATGGCGCGATTGCGCTATCATCCGGAATACCCACATTGACGATCGGTCCTGCTTCATTTCTTAGGAATGCATCGTAATCAAAGAAAGTGATTGTGTCATTTTCAAAATCAAAATCACAGGTCAGCTTGGTTCCTTTTCTTGTAAATATCGCGTGCTCTCCGTTATATTCCAGTTCATAAAGCTCTTTGTCATGAAGATTCTGCAGGAATTCTAATACAGTATCCATGGAAATATACGGAACTGTGCCTCCATCAACATAGTAAAGATTAATAGTTTCCTTGTGACTAGCATCTTCCACATAGAACGGGACTGTATCCTCTGTAATACGGTATTGACTTGTAATATCAGCTTTTACAGGTATATCTTCTGAAGAATTGGTTTCCATAGGTGACGATACGTTTCCATTACAGCCTGCAAGCAAAACTGTTAATACTAGCAAAAGAGATATTATTTTCAATTTTTTTGTTTTCATATTAATCTCCTTTTCTCTAATAATCCGACCTAAAATGTACGAAACATTGATTCATCTGTGATAAATCAATATAATATAAACACTACCACCTATGGTATAGTCAATAAAATGGAGATGAAATCGTGATTATTTCAGATAACAGAAAGCTATTTACAAGTGCAGAGGTATGTCATGTATGTGGAATCAGTAAGACATCGCTATTTCGCCTTGAAGAATTCGGCTTCTTAAAGCCATACTATGTTAATCCGGATACGGGATACCGCTATTATGATTTGCAGAACATTACCGCTGTGGGACAGTTTCAGAGAATGCAAGGTATCGGACTATCAAAAAAAGAGATCGTGGATGTGTATCTAAATAGAGTGGATAATGCAGATTTTCTGAAAACACAGAGGCAGAAGCTTAATAAGATGCAACGATTCCTGGATGAATACGAGTGCCGCATCACCCGTAGCAACAGCTCAGAATCATTTGTGTCGTTATCTGCTGTGAAATGTTATTGTACAAGAATTACTGCGTTCTCTATCGAAGAAGCAGCAAAACTTGATTATCTTGCCCATGAAAAATGTGCAGAGGAGGGCTATAAATTGCTTGGGAGCGAGCCTTTGTTTGGCATTATCGAGGATCGCTATGCTTTGTCAAATGCACAAATTTCCGGGCTTGACTATACGTTTTGTATTCCTGTATTTCCCGATACCGAAATGGATACTCATATCCGCTTTTTTCAGGAAACATCAGGATTCTCACTCCTGGGATTCGGAGATTTCTCTGTCATACCGGAATTTGAGAAGCGATTTTGGAAGGAAGTAGACAAGCGTAAGATGACAGCATCTGAACCGCCACGTTTTATTATGCATGTCGGAAGTTATGCAGGCACACAATACAAACCTGATGATTATTGCTATGAATATGTACTTCCAATAAAAAATGCAGCAACCTAACCAATTCTTCCCATATATAACTTTTTCCCTCCGTAATATGTGATTTACTAACCTTTGTTGTTACCGCGGGCTATAAGCCATGCATGAACTCGGAAGCAAAGCTTCCTTCGTCGCGGGCTGGCGCCCTATAAAAAAAGATACATAAAAGCTCTCTAGTGAGTAAACTCCCATTGAGCTTTTATGTATCTTTTTTGCATGGCTTGTAGCCTTCACGAATGTTCCCGATGCGATTCGAACGCACGACCTTCCGCTTAGGAGGCGGACGCTCTATCCTGCTGAGCTACGGAAACATGCACAAATAATATTAACATAAAGACATATGTTATTCAAGTGCGTTGACTAAGTATAAAAAGCGTACAAAAAGCGCTTTACGGAGCTAATATAGATACGTAAAATATAATATGATATTTTGAACGAGAAAATGGAAAGTCGCATTAGACTAAGATAATCCAATAACTAATGAACATCAGAAAAAGTAGCATGGATAATAAGAAAAGAGCAAAGAAAATAATAGTATCAATTCTTACAGGAGCAGTAATGCTCCTTATTTCGTCATGTGGAAACAGTAAAAGACAAGAACAGATAGATTATATCTCTGAAAAATACAGTGTTTCTGAAGAAAATCAGCTTATAGTCTATACTTCCCATAAAGAAGAAGTGTACCTTCCAATAATCAGAGAATTTGAGAACAGAACCGGGATATGGGTTGAGGTGCACGCCGGCGGAACAGCAGAAATGATGCAGAAGGCAAAAGAAGCATCTGAAAAAAGCGAATGTGACGTCATGTTTGGTGGCGGAATAGAAAGCTATGAAGCGCAAAAGGATATCTTTTTACCATATAAAACCAGTGAAGTTCAGTATCTGGACAAGGCCTATGTATCAGAAGAAGGGGCATGGACTGCGTTTACAGAGCTTCCAATAGTTTTTATCTATAACAGGAAACTGGTATCCTCATCTGAAGCGCCAAGGGAATGGAAAGATCTTTTTGATGAAAAATGGAAAGGCAAAATTGCCTATGCAGATCTTAATAATTCAGGGACAAGCTTTACCATCATTTCAACGATGGAGCAGCTTTTCCACGAATCTTACGAAACATTACTTCCAAGGTTTTATGAGCAGCTTGATGGAAATATTCTGAAATCATCAGGAGACATAATACCTGAAGTTTCTGATGGCGACTGCCTTGTAGGAATAACTCTGGAAGAAACAGCAAAAAAATACATTGAGCTCGGCTATGAGATTTCTATCATATATCCAAACGATGGGACAAGCGCAGTTCCTGATGGATGTGCTATGTTAAAAAATGCCCCCCACAGCTACAATGCAGGAAAATTCATAGACTTTGTTGTTGGGTATGATACACAGCAATATGCCATGGACAATTTTTATAGAAGACCTGTTAGAACAGATGTAGAGCTTACTTCTAGTTATGGATCCATAAAAGAGATTTCATTTGATGTAAAAAAGTCAGCAGATGAAGAAACAAAAGTTTTTTCACTGTGGAATGAACTCACAAAGAAGGAGGACTGAAGATGAATCTGATAAGACAGTCCTTCAAAAGACAGCTCTTTGCAATACTGATGATAACCACTGTAATACTGGTAATCTGCGGTGGAATCCTTACTATACAGGGATTTCAGGCAAGGCTTACAGCTGATTATGAGAAAAGAGATATTGAGCAGAGCAGGATAATCAATACAAGACTCATAAATGACCTTGAGCAGGCAGAGCATGCAGTGCAGGAGCTTTCAGAAAATGAAGTTATAATAAATGCCATTTCAAGGAAAAGGAACAATTCACTAAGTATTTATTCAGAGCTTTACGCAATTTCAAAGGATATTCGCGATTTTGCTGCTGTGGATATATATCAGGGAAGCAAGTGCATATTCAGCACTGCAACAAGTTCATTGTCAAAAGAACTGCCATTAAACTATTCAGTGTTAAGAGAAGCGGCAGAGAAAGAAGACAGTATCATTTTTTCTCTTGATCCGACATATTCATCAGAAAATGGCGCAGACATCCTCATAGCAAAAGAGATTAATGGAGAAGAAAATCAGGGATTTGTTGTAGTTAGGATTGAGCAGGAAGAAATAGAGTCAAGATTAAAAGACAGTATTAATGCCAAAGACGGATTTATGCTTACGGACAGATTTTTTAGACCCTATTGCCTTATTGGAACAGCCAAAGATGGTAAAGCCTTAGCACTTATAAGGAACAACCTCCTCAATAAGATCAGCTATAACAGCAACATAATAGGAAACGTGTACATAAATGAAGTGGGAGAGACAGGACTTCTCAGCGTTTATATTACACCGCCGGTTCTTGGTGAATCCGCGGTAAAAGTAGGGTATCAGATACTGATATTTGAGGCAATAATAAGTATATTTATATGTCTTTTGGTGGCCTCAAGGCTGAGCGCATACTTTTCAAAACCAATTAATATATTGTCTTCCGGAATGAAGACCTTTAGAAAAGGTGACTTCGATACCAAGATTGAGCTCAACAGAGAAGATGAGTTTGAGCAGCTGGCAGTTGGATTTAACAAAATGACCTCGCAGCTTAAGCAGACCATAAATGAAAGAGTAAAAGCCGAGCGAACTATAAACGAGACCAGAATACAGATGATGCAGGCCCAGCTAAATCCGCACTTTTTGTATAACACTCTGGATACGATAAAATGGGTGGCAAAAGCAAACGGTGTTCCTGAAGTAGCAACAATGTCAGCTTCACTGGCTGGTATACTCAGGACCAGCATATCTGAAAAGCAGTTCTGCAAGCTGTCAAAAGAGCTGGAACTGATTCAGAATTATTGCGAGATACAAAAGATCCGATTCGATGATAAATTTGACATTACTATAGATGTGCCACAAGATGTGATGGATGCCATTATTCCTAAACTTATCATGCAGCCGATAGTGGAAAATGCCATTATTCATGGAATGAACGAGACCGAAAACGGGCATATTTATGTAGCTGCCGTAAGAGATAAAAATGAAGAAAAAGATCTTTTGAAAATATCAATACAGGATGACGGAGTCGGAATCAGTGATGAGATGATGAAGGCACTTAACAACGATGATGTGGAGACACTAAAAGGCCATCTTGGGCTTAATAATGTAAATACAATTATCAGATTATATTATGGAAAAGAGTATGGAGTAATGGCAGTAAGACCGTCAGAGGGAGGCACTGTAATGATCATTACGCTTCCATATTCTGAAAAAGAACCGGAGCAATAAAAATGACAAAAGTACTCATTGTAGATGATGAAAAATATGTGCGTATGGGAATAAAAGCAGAGACAGACTGGACGCTGATAGGATGCGAAGTAGTGGGCGAAGCTGCTAATGGAGTAGAAGCCCTTGAAGTAGCAGAGAATACAAAGCCTGACCTCGTCATCTCAGATATCAGAATGCCCAAAATGGACGGAATAGAGCTGGCAGAAAAGCTGATTGATAAGTATCCCGGGATAAAAGTTGTTTTCCTAACTGCCTATAACGAATTTGAATATGCCAGAAAAGCAATAAGGATTGGAGTATCTGACTATATTTTGAAACCCTTTCAGGATGGCGAACTTGAGGGAGTGATCCAGAGGCTTTTGCATCTGCATCCAAATCTTCCGGCAAAAGAAACAGAGCTTGAAAATGAGCTCATTTCACTAAAAGGGAAGGATGAAATTGCTAACAGGTACGTACAGTCAGCTATCGAATACATTGAAAAGAACTACTCAGATACGAACTTTAGTGTTGGAAAACTGGCAGAATCCTTAAGCGTAAGCGAAGGCCATATAAGCAGGCTTTTTAAATCTGAAACGGATAACAGTATAAATAACTATCTGACAAAGTACAGAATAAAAAAAGCAATGGACTACTTAAAAGATATAAACATCAAAGTATATGAAGTTGCTGAGAAAGTAGGGTATCAGGATATAGCTTATTTTTCTAATACATTCAAGAAACTGACAGGCAAGAACCCCTCTGATTATCAGGCAAAGGGACTTCAGTAAAACATATCAAAATATTACAAAAAATATCAGAATTGTCTTCTCAAAAAATTTATAAACAAATCATAAACTGTAATTACAAGCAAAGAACTGCCCGTAATTACAGTTTTTCTTTTTATCGGGCTAATGTAAAAAGGAGGAAACGAAGTGAAAAAGAAGGTATTATCAACAATCTTAGCATTCTCAATGGTTGTATCAGCCCTTGCAGGATGCGGAAGCGCAGCATCGGGAACAACAGAAACAACTACAGACACACAGACTTCCGGAGAAACACAGACTCAGACACAGGAAGCAGCTCCTGCGGAGACACAGGCAGAGCCGGCAGCTGAGCTCACAGGAATTGATGCTATCATCGCTGAAGCAGAAACAATGACAATGGAAGAGCTTGCTGCAAAAGCCATTGAAGAATCAAACGGAAAGACATTCTATGGCGTTGGTAACTCCAGCCGTGGTAAGTCAGCACTTCCAGTATTTATCGAGTATTTACAGTCAATTGATCCATCATATTCCATGGAATTTGAATGGCAACAGCCAAAGAACAACAAGATCTTTGAGCAGCTTACATCTGATTCACTTAAGAGCGAAGGCACATTTGCAATGACTCTTATCCAGGATGGAAATCAGATCCAGACAAAGATGGTGGATACAGATATCTTAAAGACATTCGTACCTAAGGAATGGGCAGAAGCAAACGGAACAACTCCTGATGCTTTCTCAGGATTCCTTCCACTTCAGACACTTAATAAAGTATTCATGTACAACAACACAGGAAGCGCAACATTTACTAACTGTTGGGACTTTGTATATGAGGGTTCACATCCACTTTTCATGGGTGTTGATTCAGAAATCGTAGGAAAGAACTTCCTTATGATGCTCACAGAAGATAAGTATGCAACATGGCTTAAGGAAGCATATGACAAGCTTGATGATACAAAGAAAGCTTACTTTGAGCCTGTTATCAAAGAGATGCAGGCAGATGCCAGCGACCTTGGTCTTGGAGCAAATGGAGCATATGCTCTTGCATGGATTAAGCTCTGGGTTAACAACTACAACGAGCAGACTGATGACGGCCCTATCTGCAACACTCTTGTAGATGCTTCAGCTACAGATCAGTCAGGATTGTTAGTTTATTCAAAGCTTCGTTCAGTTGAAGAGTCAGCTACAGTATCAGTAAATAACATCAACGTTGCTGCATATCAGGACGGCTACACAGGAATTGGCGGATATGGATATTGCCATTACCTCTTCCTTACAAAGAACAGCCCACTTCCTTGGACAGCATGTGCATTCATCGCATTCATGACATGTACTGAGGCAGGTTTTGAGCCATGGGGCAAAGACATGGGTGGCTATTCAGCAAATCCTAATGTTGCAAAAGAAATCGAAGAGAAATTCCAGCATTCAAATGGTGGCGGAGATGAATTCCCAGCTAAGAATGACAGAGGATATGACTGGTGGACAACCACAGGAGAACTCGTTCTTGAAGATCCTGCATACTGCTCAGATGTTTCATTTACAGTAGGTAGCTGGATCGACGTTCTTGATCACTACGCACCAGGCGAATAAGAATAATACAGGTGACGAAAGTACAGATGCGTTCATGCTTGCATGAAACGCATTTGTACTTTACACCACCGATATATTGGATGATTTAGAAAGGAATGCAAAAATGGAGGCAATCGCAAAACCAGACAAAAGTGCGATTTTTAAAAATAAGGTAAAGACATGGTTTTCCCAACCTCAGAACATAATACTTTTGCTGTTTGGGATTGTTCTTACCTTTAGTACTGTCGCACCAATCGTTGCAATAGTAAAAGACACTTTTGCTATTCATCCCGGTACAATAGATCAGCATCTTACCGGCAGAACAACGGGATATACAGTAGTAAACTATATAGATCTTTTTACCAGCAGACTTGCTGTAACTAATCTCTGGAAACCATTATTAAATACAATCATCTTATCTGTACTTACATGTTTCATATCAATACTGTTCGGTGGACTCTTCGCGTTTTTGGTAACCAGAACAGATATGAAATTTAAAAAGTATTTAAGTTCAATCTTTATTTTCCCATACATCATGCCACAGTGGACTTTGGCTGTTGTGTGGCAGCACATGTTTTATTCAAATAAAGTTACCGGAACATCAGATGGACTTCTTGCAGCAATATTCCATATTTATTTTCCTCACTGGTGGTGCCAGGGTGTATTTCCAAGTGCAGTAGTTCTTGGCCTTCACTACGCACCCTTTGCTTACATTTTGATAGGCGGAATATTTAAGAATATGGATGCGAATCTTGAAGAAGCAGCAACAATTCTTGATACTCCCAAGTGGAAGATCATGTTCAAGGTAACACTTCCAATGATCAAACCAGCCATTCTTTCAACTATCCTTTTAGTATTTGGAAGTGCAATGGGAAGTTACCCGGTACCTCATTACCTGAGCCTTACAACACTTTCTACCAAGTACATCTCAATGAACAGCAAATACACCGGTGAAGCCAGTATCCTTGCAATCATCATGATGGTATTTGGAGTGCTCATTTTAGGCCTAAACCAGATGAGTTTAAAGAGCAGGAAAAATTACACAACAGTTACGGGTAAATCAGGACAGCTCACCAAGCTAACAATTGGAAAGATTGGAAAATATCTTGTAGGAATAATCTTTATAATAATCACATTCTTTACGAGCATATGGCCAATAGTTCTTTTTGCCCTGGAAACATTCCTTCCAAACCCAGGAGATTACAGCTTCCTGTACACAGGAAACCTGGCACACCTCACAACAAAGTGGTGGGTAACTAACGAAAACATTACAGAAAACGGCATGTATGGACAGTCCGGAATCCTTTACAACAAGACCATATGGCATGCGTTCTTTGGAACACTGTTCCTGGCAGTTGTATGCGCACTTATTGCAGGAACCATCGGAACTCTCATCGGTTATGCCGTTGCTAAAAAGAGAAGAAATAAGTGGGCAAACTACGTGAACAACGTTGCATTTCTCCCATATCTTATGCCTTCTATCGCAGTTGGAGCAGCATTCTTTATCCTGTTTTCCAACGAGCACATAAATCTGTTTAACACATATACACTTCTGATAATTGCAGGTGTAGTAAAATACATACCATTTGCTTCAAGAAGCTCCCTTAATTCCATGCTTCAGATAAGCAACGAGCTGGAAGAGGCGGCAATTATCATGAACACACCATGGATAAAGAGAATGACAAGGATCATCATTCCAATTCAGAAGTCATCAATTATCAGCGGATATCTTCTTCCGTTTATGACATGTCTTCGTGAATTATCCCTGTTCCTTCTTCTTTGTACACAGGGATTCATCCTTTCAACAACACTTGATTATTTTGATGAGATGGGACTTTATGCATTCTCAAGCGCAATAAATCTGATACTTATCGTTACAATTCTTGTGTTTAATACATTAGTAAACAAGCTCACAGGCGCCAGCCTTGACAGCGGCATAGGAGGAAAGTGATCATGCCAGAAATAGTTTTAGAAAACATAACAAAGCGTTGGGGTAAATTCTTTGGCGTTGATAACGTAAGCCTCAATATTCCCAATAATTCTTTTATCACACTCTTAGGACCTTCAGGATGTGGAAAGACAACAATCCTTCGAATGATCGCAGGACTTGAGACACCTACTGAAGGCAGGATCACAATCGGTGATAAAGTTGTATTTGATTCAAATGCAGGAATCAATGTGCCAGCCAACAAGAGACGAGTAGGCTTTCTTTTTCAGAACTATGCGTTATGGCCTAACATGACAGTTTATGAAAATATCTCTTTTGGCCTTAAGAACATTCATGAAGAAATGCCTGTTTTAGATGTTGAGGCAAAAAGAGCCGGAGACATAATAAGAGCTCTTCAGAATGGCACAAAGATAAAAGAAATTGTAGAAGAGTGCCGCGACAAAAATGGAAAGCTCGATGAAAACAAGGCATATGTAAAGCTTATTGATAACTACAGCCTTTCAATCTATACGGCAAAAGAACTGTTTGCACTTGGAATCCATCAGTCACAGGATCCTGATACACAGGCTAAGGCAAAAGCTACTGAGTATGAGGCAAAACTTTCAGAGATAAAAGAGAAGCTGAAAAGTGAAGGTAAAGAGCTCAACGAAAAGTTCCAGGTTACAAAAGATGGAAATGTAGTCATTGAAAATAGAAAGCTTACAAAAGAAGAAATAGATTCGAGAGTAAGAGCCTGCTCAAGAATAGTTAAGATCGGAATGTTCATGGACAGATATCCGGCAGAACTTTCCGGTGGACAGCAGCAGAGAGTTGCAATAGCGAGGACTCTGGCTCCGGAGCCACAGGTTCTTTTCATGGATGAGCCTCTGTCAAACCTTGATGCCAAGCTCCGCCTGGAGATGAGATATGAGCTGCAAAGACTCCATGTGGAAACAGGTAGCACATTTGTCTATGTTACTCATGATCAGATGGAAGCTATGACCCTTGCTACAAGAATATGCCTTGTAAGTAACGGTGTCCTACAGCAGTATGCAGCACCTCTCGATGTTTATAACAGACCTGCAAATCTCTTTGTAGCAGATTTCGTTGGTAATCCTTCAATGAACTTTGTGGATGGAAAAGGAAAGCAGCAGGAGGATGGCAGTGTTGTCCTTGATATTTTAGGAGAGCACAAGGCAAAATTTGTTCCAAATGAAAAGATTCTCTTATCTGACTGGAGAGCAGCAAGGGATAAAGAAGATGCTGATAAGCAGGAGTTTGAGCGCCAGAGACTTATGAAGAAAGGCGCTGTTGAAAAGAGCAACAAGGATGAAGTTTTCAAATACCATGTTCAAAAGGTGGAGGAGCAGGACGAGAGTATCATGGACGAACCTGTTATTACAGATGAAGATTTTGTTCTTGGAATCAGACCGGAAGCAATTGATATCGAGCCAAGCGGAAAGATAAATACCAAGATATATGGTGCGATGCCTACAGGTATGGAATCTACCTTAAAGCTCAGAGTAGGAGAATTCCTTCTGACTAGCGTTATCTTCGGTAATTCAATTTATCTGATCGGACAGGATGCCAATATTGATATTAAGGGAAATGACATTCTTTTATTTGACAGAAAGTCAGGAAAACTTATTACAGCAGGAACATTAGAAATAATGTAATATCAAAAGACCTCTCGTATGGCGCGGGAGGTCTTATCTTGATGCTTTATGTTGTCTTTTCATTTCATACATTCTTTTGTCTGCTAGTTCTATAAGAGATAGAAGAGAAGTGGTTTCGGAGTAAAGTGCATGTCCAACGGAAGCCTTTATTGAAAACTTGGCGCCATCAAGATTTCTAGGGCCATCAACTGCTCTGATGAAGCGCTTTTGAAGTAATTCTATCTCATCTTCTGACTGAAGCTGATGAAGTACAACAAATTCATCGCCGCCGTATCTAAATAGCACACAGTTATCAGAGGCAGCAACGGTAAGGCTTTTACAGATTGACTGCAAAACAAGATTTCCATATTCATGGCCATAGTTATCATTTACAGCTTTAAAATCATCCAGATCTATCATGTATAAAACAAAATCAGTATGATTTTGTTTGTACTGTTCTTCATACTGGAGCACAATTTCGGTGTAAGCTCTGCGGTTCAAAACACCTGTGAGCTCATCTGTCTGCGAAAGAGCAGAGAGCCTTGTCTGTTCCTGAACAGCATCGGTAACATCCAAAAAATAACCAATAAGTCCTACAATCTTTCCGTCAGAAAAAAGAGGGCACTTGGAAGCTTTTATATTGCGAACTCTTCCCTGAACTATGCATTGTCCGGGGACGTTAAGTACAGATTCTCCGTTACCTATAACCCTGAGCTCAACATTTCTAAATGGCACAGGATCAATATGCCAACCCATGTCTTCATCAGTTTTACCGATTATTTCATCGACTGATTTTAGATTATAATAATCCAAAAACATCTGGTTGGCGCCAAGAAATCGTCTGTCTGTGTCCTTCCAGAAAATACCGGCAGGAATCAGAGTCATCAAGTTATTTAGTAAATCAGATTCACTAATATGTTCCATAGTCTTCTTATCTTATCTGGAGAATTACCTACAATAGTTCAGATTAATTTTAGCATGGTAAAGGAGCGCAATTATAAAGAGAGTATTACATCTTAATAAATAATCTCTTTAAAATGACAAAAAAGGATACAAATTAAATATTTGTCTATGATAAAATTTAATAGGGTAGGCTAAAAATTTCATATTTTTTTAAATGTTCGGAGGGCAAGCGATGGACAATTCTTTTCCACAGATAAAGACCTTTTTTGGTTTTGGATGCATGAGACTTCCTATGAACGGCTCAGAGGTTGATATTGAGCAGTTCAAAGAAATGACCGATTATTTTATCGATAATGGATTCAACTATTTTGATACAGCACATGGATATATTGATGGAAAGTCAGAGCTGGCAATAAAAGAGGCTCTTACCAGCAGATATTCAAGAGATAAATATCTTTTAACAGACAAACTCACAGAACCCTATTTCCATAAGGAAGAAGATATAAGACCATTTTTCCAGAGTCAGCTTGATGCATGTGGCGTTGAGTATTTTGACTTCTATCTTATGCATGCTCAGAATGCTACAAATTTTGAGCACTTCAAAAAATGCAGAGCTTATGAGACAGCATTTGATCTTAAAAAAGAAGGAAAGATCAAGCATGTAGGTCTTTCATTCCATGATAAGCCTGAGGTTCTTGATAAAATACTTACTACATATCCTGACGTTGAGATCGTTCAGATTCAGTTGAACTATGTAGATTATGATGATGCTTCTGTTCAGAGCCGTAAGTGCCTTGAAGTATGCAGAAAGCACGGCAAGCCTGGTATCGTTATGGAGCCTGTAAAGGGCGGAAGCCTTATAAAGCTTCCTGACGAGGCACAGAAAGTTTTTGATGAAATGCCATCTAAGCTTTCAAATGCAAGCTATGCTATCAGATTTGCTGCAAGCCAGGAGGGAATCCGTGTTGTACTTTCAGGTATGAGCGATATGGCGCAGATGAAAGACAACGTATCTTTCATGAAAGATTTCAAGCCTCTTTCAGAGGAAGAGATGGGAGCAGTTGCCAAGGTAACAGCTATCTACAAAGGACTTGATATGATTCCTTGTACAGCATGTCATTATTGCGTAGAGGAAAATCATTGTCCGATGAATATTAAGATTCCTGAATTATTTGCTTGTCTTAATACAAAAAATGTTTTCAATGACTGGAATCAGAAAATGTACTATGATCTTTTAACAACTGATGGTGCAGGCAAGGCAAGCGATTGTATAGAATGTGGCGGCTGCGAAAATGTATGTCCACAGCATTTAGAGATCAGAAGTCTTCTTAAAAATGTTGCAGCAGAATTTGAAAAATAATCTAAATAAGTTATAAAAAAAGAACTCCTTCCAATGTATGGCAAGGAGTTCTTTTTTTCTTATTTTAATCTGAAATTTCCTGATCGGCTTCGTCAGTACTTTCTTTTCCTAAATTGAGCATTGTGGTGATGAAATCCTCTTTTAGGGTGGACATTTGGCTTCTGTCAACGAGACCAAGAGTCTCTCCATTAAGAGTTACAAGGCAGCTGTCACCGTCAACTCTATAAAGAGAAATTGCCAGAGAAGTATTATCTTCATCGTTAAGAACAATAGTGATAGAGAACTCTTCAGTGCCTGGAGGCTCAGTAGTATCAAATTCTTTTACGCTGAGAGAGGTGATGTCGTTTACGATTGTACTTCCCTCGATTTCATAACCATTAACTGTATAGGTAACAATGTCATCGATTGTTTCAGCATCAATAATGTACTGATCAGAATCTATACTTGCTGTGATGGTCTGAACCTGTGATGCAGAGATATCAACAACTGCTGTCGGGCGAAGTGATTCATAATCATAGCCTGTCAGAGTTTCGTAATCCTCAGCAGTATATGAGTAAATGATCTGTGATTCATCAACTCTTAGATAAATAGTCTCATCATCAATCTTCTTAAAGTACAGATAGTGATCTTCCTCTTCACCAAGGTCATTGTCGTCGGTAAAGTCAGTATCGTAGCCATATCCCTTTACATGTATGGTCAGAGAAGGTGCATCAAATCCCCAGTTAGAGAGCTCTTCGTCAGTGACACAGTATGTGACGTAATCAGAAAAAGTTATATGGGTGAAATATCCCAAAAAGCTTGTGACAAAAGAGTCAGAAAGAGGAAGGTAAGTATCGCCATCCTTTAAATAATAGTTATAGCTTGTAGTATAGTCATATGTAGCATCTTCCTCATAGATCAGCGAAAGGTTACTATCTCCTGTAAGTTCAACGGACTCAATCTGCTGGTAATAAGGAATCTCATCGTTATCAAGATAGTCATCCTTTTCAGAAGAAAGATACTCTTCAATGTCATCGTCGATAAGATATACAGTTCCGCCGTTTATGGAGATATATCTTTTGGAATCCATAGTTGAAAAAGTTCCGCAGGAGAGAGTAGTTTCTCCATCCGAAGTCACAAATGTGATCTCTGCCTCAGGATCATCAAGTCCGTACTGGCTGTAATCTTCAACATCCTCAATAATGAAACTCGCATGCACTTCTGCAAAATTTTCTATCAGGTAAGATATTTCTTCCTGATCTACAGGAAAAGAATCATCTCCTGAATAAGTCCAGACATCATCAGTTTTTACGAAGTCCAGTGTCTTATCTTCAAAAGTCCATTTTATCTCTGTTAGACTTTCAGCGTCTGCGGCATAAACAACTTCATCTATAGTTGAAATACTTTCAACATGCTTTTCGACGGCATTTACTATAACTATCCCGCCGATAATGAGCACGAGAAGTGCACATAATATAATAAGAGTTTTTTTACGCTTCAACTGCTTTTCCCTCCTTCCTTCTTCTGAATACCTCATCTATTCCGTAAACCAGATAGCCAATAGGAAGGATGAAGATCATTATGATCTTAATACGCTTTGCTGCAGTCTCGCTGATGGTCAGATAGTTGTAGTCAAGAGACTTTGATCTGATTGAGATTGTCTCCTCTTCGCCGATCATCCATGAAATTGAGTTCATGATAAAGTCCACATTGGCGCCTGAAGAGTAGGAGTTATATCCATCATCCAGCATTACATCAGATGCAACCCAGACAAGCTTTCCGTCAGTTAACTCACTTGCTACAGAAACAGCCAGTGAAAATGGTCCGTCGATATCGCCATCCTCTTTGTCATAGGTCTCAAGTGAATAGCCTGCAATCTTTGAGAATGAATCAGCAGATGTAGTCAAAAGAGATGTGACAGTGTAAGAACTTGATGAACTGTCTACTGTCAGGCCTGAAGCGATAGGTACAATAACATTGCTCTTTTCATTAATAAGCGCATCTGTAATGTCAGATGACTCTATTTCAGGTAAAAGAATATACGGCTGGGAGAAAGCATAGTAATCCCTGTTTCCTTCTACTACAACACCATCATTTATAGATACGCCAAGGCTTTCGATAATGCCACGAAGGTTAGAAAGATCTGTATCATCCTGAAGAGGACCGGATAGAACAAGGAGATGCCCTTCGTTTTCTATATAGTCTTCAAGCATTGTTACTTCTTCAGAAGAAAGATCACTTGTTGGTGAGTTTATAAGGATCATATCCGCATCCTCAGGTATTTCATCAACATTTAAAAGAGAAAACTCCTCAGTTTCAATATTTGCTTTTTCAAGGCTGTCAGTGAAAGTTGAAGACAGCTCACTTTCTCCGTGTCCTGTAAGGACATAAACCTTAGGGAGATCTTCGGAAACTACATAATCGATGGCTGTAGTTATTTCGCTTTCACCGTCAAAACTTGCAGAAGCAGAGCCTGTCATGTAATAACTTGAGGAATCAACTTCATAGATGTCGTTGTAGCTGATGAATCTGTATTTATCGCCGCATTCAACCACCAGTGAGTTGTTGGAAACATAGTCCTCTGTGTACTGCTGTGCAAAAGTAGGATACACATCAGGGTTCTTTTTTACGACAGTGATGTGTTCTGACATATCGTCGTATACATCAAGAAGCTTTTCAATTACTGAATCCTCCTGGCCTGACTGAACGATCCAGTAGATAGTCACATCTTTTTCCAGATTGTTTACGACAACCTTGGTTGAGGAAGTCAAGGAGTAAAGCTGCGCTGCAGATATGTCAAACTGAGTGATAGTAGATGGAAGAGCGCTAAAAAGCACGTTTATACCAATAAGTATCAGAAGGACAATGACTGTGATGAGGAAATTGTAGCTTCCGATCTTTGCAGTCTTACTGGTGAGAGCCTGCTTGTTTTTATTAAATGCACTATTAAGAGAATTCTTTATGCTGATCATCCGTTGTACCTCCTCTTTTCAAGGGCCTGAACACATAAAAACAGGAAAAATACGATTACACTGATGTAATAAACAATTCCTGTAAGGTCGAAGATTCCGTTTACGAAAACAGAAAATCTCTCAAAGAGGGATATCTTTTTCATAATATTTGGAAGGAGGTTGTTTAAAAGATCTGAATTAACAAAGTAAACAACGACTGAAGCTATGCTGCACACTACGAAGAGCAGTAGCGCCATGATGTTTGATCTGGTCATGTATCTGATAACAAGAGCAAGAAGGGCTGCGATAACAATGAGAGATATAAGAGCGCCAACTGCTGTTGCTGAAACATAGTCAGAGAGGCTTGCGCAAAAATAATTAAAGAGCATGAAAGCAACGCATATTCCTGCGGCGATTCCCTGTGAATCAGTCAGCGCTGAAATATACATTCCCATGCTTATAAGTGCCATGCCCATAAATATAAATGCGATCATTGATCCGTACGAAGTAGGAAGGTAAACGTCCCCAAACTGCGCAAAGATAAGTGGATAAATACAAATAATTACTATTGGAATGAGGAAAACTACAAACAGAGATAAAAACTTTCCGACAATGATGTCAGTAGAAGTTATAGGTAGAGAGTACAGTAGCTGATCTGTTTTCTGTTTCTTTTCCTCAGAAATAATTCTCATGGTGAGAATTGGAACTAAAACTATAAATATGATCGAGATAAAATCCAGTACATATTCGAAATTCGCAACTGATGCATTAATGTTGTATAAAAGAGCTCCTATTCCTGTGAAAAGGAGTAGAAAAGCACCAAAGATATACCCCGTCATGCTGTGGTAGAATAGCGAAAGCTCATGCCGTAATACTGCTATCAATTTCTTTTTCCTCCAAAGTTATAATGTTGTTTTCGTCCGATTCTGAAGTGAGCTCCATAAAGATATCTTCAAGGTTTGTCTTTACAGGGTTCAGCTTAAACAAAGGAATATCCTTAGCTGCAAAGGCGCGGAATATAGCCTTGCTTATATCTGTAACGTCGCAGTTTTCCACATGGAGCTTTAGCGTATGATCATCATCGCTTTCACAGGCTTCAAACTGGCTTATATTCTGGATGTCCTTAAGGATCTCTTTTGCCTCATCGGTGGAAACGTCCGCACCAATTTCTATTACACTGCCTGATGATGAGTCTTTTCCCAGATTATCAGGGGTATCGAAGGCCACAAGCTTTCCTTTATAGATGATAAGAACCTTGTCGCAGATGGCCTGAACCTCAGAAAGAATGTGAGAACTGAGGATAACTGTGTGTTTTTGTCCCAAATTGTGGATAAGTTCCCTGATTTCCAGGATCTGCATGGGATCAAGGCCAACAGTTGGCTCATCGAGGATGATTATCTGTGGATTGCCCAAAAGTGCCTGAGAAATACCAACTCTCTGGCGGTAGCCCTTTGAAAGGAATTTGATGGGCTTATCCAGTACATGATCGATATTGGTTTCCTTTGCAACACGCTCAATCTCTGCGGGTCTGTCTTTTTTGGAAACTCTCTTGGCCTCTGCAACGAAATCCAGGTATTCTCTTGGTGTCTGATCAACATAGAGGGGTGGGATCTCAGGCAGATATCCGATCAGTTTTTTGGCTTCTTTGCTGTCTTCAAATATGTCATAGTCTCCGATTCTGACGGTTCCTTCTGTTGCGGCAAGGCAACCTGTAAGAATATTCAGGGTAGTTGATTTACCGGCGCCGTTAGGGCCGAGAAATCCGTAGATATGTCCGTCTTCAATGGTAAAAGACAAATCGTCTACAGCCAGGGTAGAACCGTAGCTTTTAGTCAAATGATCGACAATGATCAACTCTTTTTCCTCCTTAGTTTTGTATATAGTAAGTCAGAATCTAGAATAAAACCCTTACCTAAAACGAACCTAAAAAGGAAACTCTGTAAAAAAATAATTGAAAAAGTGTATACTATACTTAATTGAAAAAGAAAATGGTATGTAACATCTGGGAGGGAGATATGGCAGATAAACCAATTGGAAGAAAGAAAAATGTAGGAACGGGCGGTTCCGGCGTTCATAGAAGAGGCGAAGCATTAGGAACAGGACCGGTTGGAAATCCTGATGGATACTCATCTTCAAATAAGACTCCGGGAGTTGGTACGCCTCAGAGATCAGGTGGCAGAAGCCCGCTGTTTATGATAATTGTCATTTTGATCCTTGTGCTTGGAGGAGGCGGTGGGCTGACTTCATTCCTTGGAGGTGGAGACAGCTATACAACGGAGGAAACTGCACAGCCTGAGTTTAGTAATACAACGAGCCAGACTACCACAGGAAGCGGCGTATCTTCAACAAGTTCAACAGGATCAGCTTTGTCTACCCTTAGCCAGCTCTTTGGAGGATACAGTGCATATTCAGGTGGAAGCTCATCTTCAGCAGCCTGGAGCGAGCCTGCAAACACAGGAAAACTAAATACAGCTGTGGATGAAAATGCTCGTCCAAAACGCACAACAATCCTTGGAGATGGCGAAGACGTCATTACTATCATGGTTTACATGTGCGGCGCGGATCTTGAATCCAGAAGCGCTATGGCGACAAAAGACATCCAGGAGATGATGGCAGCAAGCCTTGGGGAAAATATAAATCTCATCATATATACCGGTGGAGCAAGGCAGTGGCAGAACAATGTGATCTCAAGCTCAACCAATCAGATCTATCAGGTAAAAAATGGGAAGCTGTCTCTTTTGCAGGATAATATAGGAAACCTTCCGATGACAAAGCCGTCGACACTTTCAAGCTTCATTAAGTGGGCAGCCGGAAATTTCCCTGCAAACAGATATGATCTCATTTTCTGGAATCATGGCGGTGGATCAACAGGTGGATACGGCTATGACGAGAAGTTTGCTTCAGCAGGTTCCATGTCTCTTTCAGGGATAAATACAGCCCTTAAAGATGGCGGAGTAACTTTTGATTTTGTGGGATTTGATACGTGCCTCATGGCGACTGTTGAGAATGCCCTTGTGGTTTCAAACTATGCTGATTACCTGGTAGCATCAGAAGAGACAGAGCCTGGCATTGGCTGGTATTACACAAACTGGCTTACAGAGCTGTCACAGAACACATCAATGGACACCCTTAGCATAGGAAAGAACATAATCGATGATTTTACAAATGCCTGTGCCCAGAATTGTCCCGGTCAGAAGACAACTCTTTCTATCATAGATCTTGCTGAGCTCTCACAGACAGTGCCAAAAGAGCTTGCTGATTTTTCAAAAGACACAACAGAGAAGATAAAGGGCAATGAATACAGAGAAGTTTCCACAGCCCGCAGCAGTTCAAGAGAATTTGCAGCATCATCCAAGATAGATCAGATAGACCTTGTGGACTTTGCAATCCGAATGGGAACAGATGAGTCAAAAGAACTTGCGGAGACTTTAAAGAGTGCCATCAAGTACAACAGAACAAGCACAAATATGACAAATGCTTATGGCTTGTCCATCTACTTCCCTTATAAAAAAACATCAAAAGTCGATTCCATGGTGAGCACTTATGATGCGATTGGCATGGATGATGATTATGCAAAATGTATTCAGAACTTTGCATCCATGGAAGTAGCAGGTCAGGTCGCATCCGGCGGTACATCAAGTCCTGTTCCGTCACTTTTTGGCGAACTGTCATCACAGGGAAGCGGAAGTGCATCAGCCGAGATGATAACGCAGCTTCTTACAACATTTTTATCAAGTGATTTCAGCAGCATAGATGGGCTTACATCGGGCAATACATCTTTCCTTGGAAAAGGCCTTGATGTTGAGCAGGCAGCGGACTACATCGCAGCTAATCAGTTTGACGCCTCAAAGCTTGTATGGACCAAAGCTTCAACTGGCGAAGACGCGATCAAGCTTTCAAAAGATCAGTGGCAACAGGTAAAAGATGTTACATATAAAACCTTCTATGATGATGGAGAGGGATATGTGGAGCTTGGCTGCGACAACGCGATTGAGATCGATGACAACGGATGCCTTCTTGCGCAGTCAGATAAGACATGGCTTTCTATTGATGACCAGATCGTGGCATATTATGTTATTGATGTTCAGGGAACAGAAGATAACTATGCGATCACCGGCCGCGTTCCATGTTACCTCAATGGAGAGAGAACAAACCTTATCATCGTATTTGATTCAGAAAATGAAGATGGCTATGTAGCAGGTGCTTGCAGCGATTATCAGAACGGAGAAACTGAAACTATCGCTAAAAATGCCACAGAACTGGTAGAAGGTGATAAGATAGACTTTGTTTGTGATTTTTACTCATATGATAAGACATTTAACGGTGCATATCTGCTTGGAGAAGAGATGACTGTGACAGGGCCTATGTCCGATATGGTCATTATGAATCTCCCTGTTGGCGAAGGCGATGTTCTTGAAACATACTGCTTCACTGATATTTTCGGGCAGACCTACTATTCACCAACAATAAAGTACTAAAGAACGGATAGTAATATGGAAGAAAAAACAAAAGATTTTCTTGCAGGGCGCGTAAGAGATCTTGCCACAAGGGCATATATGAACAACTTCGTCACCCACACAGATTTTTTGTCAGTCTCTGAGATTGCCATGTTTCATCAGATACTCTCGGCTGAGGGCGTATCGTCCAATGTCCATGAATACTGTGGCGCTAAGTACGTTATATACGGCGGATTTGACGAAGCTGAAAGGGCAATGATATGTTTTTTGCCTGATTATATGGATGAAGAAACATTTCTAATGATGGAAAAAAGTGAATCATCTGTCTGCAGCTGCGTAAGGATACGGCCGGTAAATAAGAAGTTTGCTGATGAATTAAACCACAGAGATTATCTTGGGTCACTTATGAATCTTGGGATAGAAAGAGATCAGCTCGGCGATATCTTAACCGGAGATGATGTGGCATACGTATTTGCAACAATGGATATTGCCCAGATGATCTGCAATGAACTGATAAGGATAAAGCATACATCTGTAAAGTGTGAGATAGTCACATCAGATGAATGTACTATAAGACCAAAATTTGAGGAAGTAACAGGAAGTGTAGCATCAGAGAGAATCGATGCGATACTGGCTTTTGTTTATCACCTTTCAAGGTCAGAGGCCCAAAAGCTGATAGAAAGTGAGTCCGTGTTTATTGATGGCAGAACTGCATACAGCGGTGGATATGACCTAAAAGAAGGGGCCAGGGTCTCTGTCAGAGGTCATGGCAAATTCATATATTTGGGAATGCAGAACACCACAAGAAAAGGCAGACTATTTATTTCAGTAAATAAGTTCATATGATAGAAAAGGCTTTGAAAGATATATCACTTTCAAAGCCTTTGTTTTAAATCATTATATTATGGTGTTGGTCTCTTTTTTGCCTTTTTCTGTTTGGCTTTCATGTCCTCGAGCTCATCCGGAGAAATGAATCTGCTGGTTTTGACCACAAAGAGCCGTCCATTTTCAGCTTTTTTGATACGCACCTTAGCCTTCATATAGCCATGTTTATCGCAGGTTGCCACAGCGTAGTAGTGTTTGCCGTTTGGTGTGAACCACTTTATCTTTCTTCGGATATTTTTATGGCATATATAGCACTTGGTGCTCATGATCTCCATGTTTTCAAGGATATCTTCCTTGGTATCAAACTCTCTGGAGATGAATTTCTCATAGTTGTCAAAAACAATCTTGATTTCCTGCTTCCTGGTCTTTGGAGTGACATACGTGTCAAAAGAAATTCTTTGTAATATCCGCTCACTAAGAAGCTTGAAAATCTCAGCAGTATAAGCCGCATCAGCCAAAGCCCTGTGGAATGGATAATCCAGATTTATGCCTTTTTCCTCTGCTGCGGTAGAAAGGGAAACACGGGATTTACCATCGTCAAAAGACAGACTATAAAGCTTTTGAACATCATAAAATGCAAGCGGTCTGTCGGACAAAAGAGGAAGATCAAAGAAATCCAGATTGCACTGGAACTCCCTAAGATCAAGAGGTCCCCAGCTGCAGAACTTGGGATCCTCGCCGCACCACTCCAGAAAATCTCTTGCAGCATCCTGGAAAAGCTCACCATTTTCAAGATCTTCCATTGAAAGGTGAATAAGCTTTCCTGTTATCTTATGCATCTGAGTATGAACCTGAGGCTTTATAAGACGTGTAAATTCACCGATTTTCTGTCTTTTTTCATTTAGTTTTATAGCACCAATCTCAACAATCTCAAAATTTAAAGTCTTACCATTTGAGACGGCCGGAGCTTCACCTTGATTCCATTCAAGGTCAAAAACAATATAATTACTCATAAAAAGTCTCTTTCAGTTTATTTCAAAAGAATCTGTCAAGCCATGTTGTGGCAAGGTCGATCCATGGGGCTGCTGAAGGAACGTCTTCATTGCCTCCATTGCTGAGAGTGAGCTTGTTTGCCAGTGAGAGTCCATGTCCACCTTCAGGGAAAATGTGAAGTTCAGTGTTGATATTCTGCTCTTTAAGTGCAGTAGCAAATAAAAGAGAGTTTTCAACAGGAACGCTGCCATCAGTGAAGGTGTGCCATATAAATGTCTTTGGAACATCACTGTTTACCTGATTCTCAAGTGACATGTCTTCCTTCATATATTCATATCGGTCACCAAGAAGATTCTCAATAGAACCTCTGTGAGCGAATTTGCCTGAAGTAATTACAGGATAGCAGAGCATAAGTCCGTTTGGACGAAGCTTTTCTTTTGAAGAGTCTTCTGCATCACCAAGAAGAGCCTTGGAAACAAAATCTCTTTTCCACATACAAGCGTAACTTGCAGCAAGATGTCCACCAGCAGAGCAACCTTCTATTATAATGGCATTCTCATCTACTTCCCATTCTTTAGCATTTTCTCTGATAATGAGGATTGATCTTCCAAGCTCTAAAAGAGAAGTAGGATAGACAGCAGGTGCACATGAATACCTGAGTATAGCTACGTTTAAGCCTTTTGCCATAAATGCAAAAGCAAGTGGTTCAGCCTCTCTGTCTGATGTATATGCATAAGCGCCACCGGGACATAAAAGGATAAGTGGCCTTTTGCTAATGCTTAATGACTCGGATGGTTCCTGGATATAAACATTGAGTTTTGCATAATCCAAAGAACCCTCTTCAGAAATTCTGAATTCTTTATAAATCATCAAAAATACCCCCAATACTAAGCTCTTTCCTATAAACTATAAAATGAAGAAAAAATATTTGCAATAGGTATTGACATTTTAAATTGTACACAATATAATCTTATCAAACATGAATGCAATTAAATTTTATATAATCGAAAAATTGGAGGTATAAACATGGGATTCTACGATTATTCAGTAACAGACAACCAGGGCAACGAAGTTAAGCTTGATCAGTTTAAGGGCAAGGTAGTACTTGTAGTTAACACAGCTACAGGATGCGGCTTCACACCTCACTATAAGGACATCGAAGAGATGTATGAAAAGTTCCATGACCAGGGATTTGAAGTTCTTGATATCCCTTGCAATCAGTTTGCAGGTCAGACTCCAGGAACAGATGAAGAGATCCACGAGTTCTGCCAGCTTCATTACAACACAAAGTTCCCACAGATGACAAAGTCAGATGTCAATGGTGAGAACCAGCTTCCACTTTATAAGTTCCTCAAGGAGCAGAAAGGTTTCGAAGGATTTGGAAAAAGCCCTTCAGCTCTTGCAATGAGTGTAATGCTTAAGAAGATCGACAAGGATTACAAGAATAATCCTGATATCAAGTGGAACTTCACAAAGTTCGTAATTGATAGAGATGGAAATGTTGTTGCTCGTTTTGAGCCTACAGAGAAAATGGAAAATGTTGCTGCTTGCGTAGAGAAACTCATATAATACATAAAAAAGCTGTGAAGGATACAATCATTCTTCACAGCTTTTCTTATTAATTAAAATTTGATCTTCTTATTACTTTTGTTAAATTCTCGTTTTCTTCTATTGTAGCGGATCCTGTCACTCCTACTGATTCCCTTGCGGTTGCGAACAGTTTTTGAGGAAGAGGTTCCTATTATAGTCATGATCAGGACGAAGACTGCAGCAATAATAAAGAGTATTTTTACATTTATATAAATAGGCTTTATGGTTGGAGTATTTGTTTCTTCACCCTTTGCAGCAGCGTTTTCGGAGTAGCAGATCATGGCATTTCCAATAGCTACGTCGTGGTAGGTGTAATCAACCTTTGCAATTCCCGTAGGATATTCAGCCTTTTCCTCATCGCTTAAGTCGTAGGTAACTTCATAGTCGGCTTCAGTAATCTGAGATGTTTTGGGAAGTACAATAACGCTGCTATCATCAAGCTTTAGGATGGTTCCTGATTTACCAAAAACATCGTGGTCAGATTCAAAGAAAAGTGAGTCATCCGGCATATAGCGGGTTTCTTCATCTGCAACATTAACCAGATGGAAGTTATTAAACGCATAATCAAAAAGAGTAACCGTATCTGTAAACTGTGTCGGGGACTCCTCCATGAATACAACGCAGATAAGCTTCATTCCATTTTTTTCTGCGCAGGTCACAAGAGTCTCGCGGGCCTGATCCGTATATCCGGTCTTACCGCCTACAATGCCATCGTATGCTATCTCACCTGTAATTAGTTTGTGCTTGTTATTCAGATAAAAGTCATCAGGCTGAGTAGCAGTGGGCTCGAAATGATATCTTGGTGTATTTCCAACTTTACATAAAAGTTCATTGCTAAAAAACTCTTTTGAGATAAGGGCCAGGTCATAAACGCTGGTGTAGTGGTTATCGTCCTGAAGGCCGTTAGTGTTGGCAAAATGAGTGTTGGTGCAGCCAAGGCTCTTTGCCGTATCATTCATGAGTTTTACAAAATCATCTATGCTGCCGCTTACATGTTCTGCAACAGCGTTGGCAACTTCATTGGCACTACCGACCATTATTCCGTAGAGCGCCTGCTCCAAAGTGATGGACTGACCAACATCCATTCCTATACTTGAACCGTCGTTTGGAACGCTGAAAACAGCATCGTTTGAGAAGGTAATATTATCGCTCAGACTTGCATTTTCAGCAGCCAAAAGACATGTCATTATCTTGGTAGTACTTGCAGGATAAAGCTCTTCGTGAATATTTTTTGCGTAGAGGATAGTGCCTGTCTCGGCTTCCATTACAATTGCAGACTCAGCAGAAACTTCAGGTCCCTCAGGCCAGTTTGCAATGTCATTACTCTGAATTGGAAGTGCTTTTCTTTCCTGGGCAAGGGCGGCATAATCAACTGTTTCTGCGTGAGCACTTATAGAAAGAGATGTAACAGTCAGAAAAAAAGCTACCGCGCAAAGAAAACTCTTATATATGAAATTGTTTCTTTTCCTATTAAATGAATTA
>NZ_FNUR01000001.1 GCF_900108105.1 Butyrivibrio sp. Su6
AGCTTTTATCGCAGGCATTTGGGCATATACGGCGATTATCCGTCCGCAGCCACCATTTTAACGGGTGGCCCGAGTCTTGAAATCGGCCTATATGCCCAGTTGACCTTCATGAGGGGTGGCTGGCCTCGCAAAAAGTTGCTATAAGGACAAAATAGTAAAAATCAGAGGTGGCTGGGAGCTTTCCAAAACGCTATATGCCCAAACCATTATTCTTCACAATCATATGGACTGAATGGAACATAGAAAATTTGGATTGTCAAAGTGAATTGGGTATATAGTCATATTTTTTAAGTTAACACATCCATCGACAGAATTTTCAGGAAGTGAAACTGGGCATATATGAGAAAAAATAGATTTACACATCCATTGAATCAGTGATATGAGACAATCAATCATCTATAAAATGGTGCGTGAACTTCAAAAAGGCCGTATATACCCAAAACCACAAGTCAAAATCCTTGTCGACTGGTGTTGTAAGTTCAAAAATCAGGCTATATTTCCAAAATGGAATCTTCGCTCTCTTCATTGGAAGCCGCAGGAATATAGTCACACATATCCTTGAAAGTAGCCACCCCTACTGTTCTCGGAATTGGATCCTGAGGCACCTTAACCAAGCCACACCGAAGGTGCTTGCCATTGACGGGTTCTGAGGAAAACGCTACAATGCTGATTCCGACGGTGCGAGAAAATCTACTGTTCCCATCATCCTCACCGTCGGCTCGCAGACCAAGGCGTTTTACTCAGGTCCAGTCAATGGTGGCGTACGGAGCCAAGCATTGAAGACAGCGGATATATCTGGAGATCCAAGATTCTTTAAAATCCCATCATAAATTGCATCGTCAAAAACAAATAAAATGCGTGCCATGATTTCTATCTACTCGTATAAACAGTATAGAACTGATTGATTGGCGCAGACGAAATTTTATTTTAGGCATGTTTAATAATACGTTATTAAATATTTAATAATTCGTTGATAAACTGTATATGTATAACTTTGAATACTGTCTTATTGTGCGCTTTTTTAAGGTAAGCAAAGGAGTAAAAGATTATGCCTATAGATGGAATGGAACTTCAAAAAGAGAAAAAGCCTTTTGAGATAAAGGTTACACAGGATGCTGAAGACGTCTCCGGAAATCTTGATGTGAAAGAAAAAATAGGAAATCCTTATGATCTTCAAAAGAAGAAAAGGCCATCCACTGATGATGATATTGTCCATGAAAAGAAATGGGTTAGCGATTCCTTAAAGAAAATGGAAGAGGAAGATGAAAAGCGCAAAAAAGAAGAAAAGGCGCGGAGAGAAAGATCAAAAAATCTTCAGGAGCAGGATGAAAAAGAGAGATTAAAGCTCTTTGTAGAAGATGCTATCGATATTTCAAAAGATCGTCTTGAGGTTAAAGTTCCACTTAAGACAGTTCTTGATTTTAGCTATGGGAAAAAGTTTACTGACAGGATTGATAAATCTAAGCGTCAAAAAGCCCAGAATAATAAAAACTCCCGCCTGTATCACAAGCTTGTTACAGCCAAGGCGCTTGAAGATAAATTAAGCGATATATATGAAACACAGTTTGCAAGATGCAACGAAATGGCAAAAGAAGTCAAAGGAAACATTGATTCTTTTGACTTTAGTGACCTGTGCAGTTTTATGGGCAAAGATAAGTTTAAAAATATAGATCTCTTAAAGCTTTTTCTAGGCGGCAGAGATGAAAATGATAATCCTCAGACTGATGAATTTCACGCAAGGCTTGCCCTTGTTGAGATGGCTAACCAGATACTTGGATTTAACTTTGATGGCATAGCTTTAAATACAGATAATGACATAGTAGCAAGTGCAGACAAGCTTGAAACAATGTCTGTGCAGGTTGCTGCATTTGAAAGAATATCTGCAAAGTATAAGCTTTTCGAAAACATTGACCCTGCTAAAGTATCAGCAATAGAAAGTAAGCTCGCATCTCTTAGGCCGCTACTTACATACTATTCCATACGTAAGCAGATAATCGGAAATAAAGAGTATAAAAACCACTATAACGATGAGCTTTCAATGGATATTAGCGGAGCCAAGACAAAAGAGCAGAAGGAACTTGCAAAGCTTCTTATGAGTTCTTATGTTGTTGGAAAAAACATGTTTATTGCAAGCAAAAATACAAAACAAGCAGAAAAAATGAAGAATCTGCAGTTTAAGAATACATCAGCAAATGAGGCATATAACCAGATCGTAAATGAGTTTGCTTTAAATAATCAAAAGAATTATTCAAAAGAGCTTAAGGATAATTATACTTCAACAGAAAGCCTTGGAGCACTGGCACTTCAGATGAAACAGGCGGGAATAAATGAAGAAGTAAAAATAGATGCTCCTATTGAGAATAATGTTCAGGCCAGGGCACATAGCCAGAAGATGAATGCGTATAGCTATATCGAAGCGCCACTTAGGTCGATGCTTACTTCAGATGAGCTTATTCCTCTTAAGGGCACCAGAGAAATGGCTACTCTGAAAAAAAATATAGCTGCAATTTCAGCATTTGCAAGCAATACGATGCCTCCTATAAAGCTTGATGCCCAAGGCAATATAGATGGAGAAAATGAGAAGAAGGTTCAAGGCGAAATTGATGCTGTATGTACAACTATGGTCATGCTCTATTCGAAACTTACAGACAGCATAGATAAATTCATAAAAAAATATGGCAGTGCCTATACAGAACTTAGTGAGATGCTTACTGAGTTATCTAAAAGTGTTGCTGAAGAAAGAGAGTCTTTTAGGCAAAAGACTATCGAATACAGAGAAGTTGTGAGCATTGATCAACAGTTATCAAAAAAGCCAATAACTGTTTTAGATACTATCAGGTACAACCGAGGAGCTTTCTATGACCTTGACAATGATAAAAATCTGACAGTAGAGGTTGGAGGAGCAGTATCTTCTATTGTTTATAAGATAACAAGGAAGGTTCCAAAGACAAAAGAGAATCCTGAAGGCAAAGAAATAGTTTATTTCAGGGAGAAGGATGAGGTTCCAAGCGAAAATAATATAAAACTTGTTGATTCAGCGCTGGCTGGCTTTGAGTTAAGTGAAAAACTTAAAGAAACGCTTGAAGATGCGTTAGATAATATTTCAAATAATTTAAATAAAATCAAGACATTATTTGGCAAACTAAATGAGTACAAAGCTAATAAAGAAATGACAATAGAAGAAAAGATCGAAAAACTGAAATATTATATTAAAGACATGACTGACAAAAAACTGAATATTTCTGAAAATGAGTATGAAGCGGTATGGAATGCAGTACTTAAATATCAGCATTTGATGACATCGCGTGAAATAGCAAGTCAGATGGATGAATCACCCAAAATAAAATGCGGGAAAAATCTCTCTGACAGAAATGTAGCTACAAGCCGCCTTGCAACACTATTAGGTATGCAGGCCATGATCTGTGATTCACGAACAGCTACCATCCGTATGAATGGAAAGCTTGTTAAGGGCAACTTAATGGATAATACAGGAGGTAGTAGCACAAGTACGAAAAATGTAGCATATTCACCGGAAGCCATAGCCCAAATATTCCAAATGCAGGTATTTGATTTTATCTGCGGCCAGACAGACAGACACTTTGGAAATTTCCACGGAGTAATAGAAAACGGTAAATTCACTCAGATCAGGTGCCTTGATAATGACCTGGCTTTTGGAAGACTTAAAGCTGCTGATATAGATGGAAAATACTTTAATCGAATTAAGCCAGTTGATTCAATTGCAATTTCAGGACTTTCAGCATCATTTATCAATAAGATAATGGCGATGGACAGACCATATATGGAGCAGATTCTTGGCGATATTATTGATGCTGAAGAGATGGACGCTCTGATGGACAGGCTTAATTGCGTTAAGAACCATATTGTTAATTATGCTGAAAATCATAAAGCAGTAGCCGAGTGGGATAGCGAGAAAAAATTGTTTTCATTCAAAGGAGCAACAAAGGATGATCAGCTAAGACAAATACTTGCTGTCAAAGCATATGTGAATCGTGCAGATCAAAATTATCAAATGCTTGAAAATATATGCTGCTTCTTTAGAGAAAATATTGAATTTACTGATCTTGATAGCATGGAAAAGAAGCGTAGAAGAGAACTTCAAAATGCAGGCAATAAATAATTACTTTTCGTAAAAAAGGAGATCGCTATATGCCCAACAAAGATATGCAGCATTTAAACAAAGAAAATAGTTTAAAGAAAGGCAAATATAAAGAGGCAGAGGATGTAGCAGGTAAGCTTGATATAAAGTCGATGCTTCTTAATGATGCTGAGCCTATGAACATAAATGGGCAGGACGCTTTAAATGATCAAAATGCTGATAAACAGTGGGTTGGCGATTCTTTAAAGAAAATGGAAGAGGAAGACGAAAAGCGCCGTAAAGAAAAAGCGCTTAAGGCCCAAAAGGAGAAAGAACAAAAAGAGAGGTCAAAGCAGCTTAGAGACCAGGACGAAAACCAAAGACTTGACCTTTACGCGGAAGACTTAATTGATCTTAAAAACAGCCAGATTGGTGTTTCCATTCCGAAAAATACTGTTCTGCAGATCAGTCATGGAAAACAGTTCTTAGAAAGGCTTACTGCGGCAAAAAGGGCTCAGAAGCAGAAAAATAAAAAGTCCCGCTTATATAACAAACTCCGCAATGTAGAGGAATTGGAAAAGCAGCTTTCGGATGTCTATGACAGCCAGTATGCGACACGCCTTGAAATGGCAAAAGAAATAAAGGGCAACATAAGCGCTTCTGACTTTAATGATATCTGTAACTTTATGACAAGCACCGACAAAAGTAAGAATATTGACCTTCTGAAATTATTTATGGCAGGCAGAGATGATAATGGGAATCCTCAGGTGGATGAATATCATGCAAAGCTTGCTCTTGTAGAGGCTGCAAATCAGATCCTTGGAATAAAACTTGATGGAATCAGACTGGATTCAGACAAAGATATTGTAGAAAATACTGTAAAGCTTGAGAAATATTCGATGCTGGTTGCTTCTTTTGACAGGCTTACATCTAAATACAAATTCTTTGAAAACTTAGGAAATGAGAAGAAACAAGCAATCGAGTCCAAGTTGTCGTTACTCAGGCCCGTGCTTACTTACTATACACTCAGAAAAGAAATAATCGGAAATAAAGAGTACAAGAATCATTATGATGATGAACTTTCTATGGACTACAGCAAGGCAACTACCGAGGAGCAAAAGGAACTTGCAGGGCTTCTGATGAGTTCCTATGTTGTAGGAAAAAATATGCTGTCACTTACCGGTAAAAAATCATCCGGTATGAAGTCGCTTCACTTTAAGGATTACAACACAACACAAGTTTATGCAAAGATCGTCGAAGACTTTGCGCCGGAAAATGAAAAGGTATATAGGGAAAAACTTCAGGACAATTACTCGCCAACTGACAGCCTTGCAGACATTTCTCTAAAATTGCATAGCGAAGGCTTGAATGTTGAAGTCCAAATAGATGAGTCTATGGTGGATGAGGAACAGATCATAGCACACAACAAAAAGATGAATGAGAGCGAGTATTTATCAAAACCTCTTAGCACAATGCTTTCATCAGATGAGCTTATTCCTCTTAAGAGCACCAGAGAAATGGCAGCACTCAGAAAGAGTATCGAAGCTCTTTCTGCATTTTCATCCAATTCTTTTCCTCCTGTAAAGCTTGATGGGGAAGGAAAACTCGATGAAAAAAATGAAAAGCTGGTTAAGGATGAAATTGATGCAGTCTGCACGTCAATGATCATGCTATACAACAGAGTTACGGACAGCATTAACAATTTCATAAAAAAATATGGCAGTGGGTATACGGAACTTACCGAAATGCTTACAGAGCTTTCTAAACAGGTAAGCAGTGATAGTGAAACATTCAGGCAAAAGACAATTGAATACAGAGAAATAGTAACTAGGGATCCGGAACTTGTGAAAAAACCTATTACAATACTTGATACTATCAGGTACAACAGAGGAGTTTTCTATGATCTTGATAATGACAAGACTTTGACAGTAAGTATTGAGGGAGCAGCGGCATCCACTGTATATAAGATTACCAGAAATGTAGCCAAGACCAAGGATAATCCTGATGGCAAGGAAGTGGTGTATTTCAGAAAAAAAGACAATGTACCGCCTGAAAATAATCAGGAACTGGTAGAGGATGTTCTTTCAAGATATGAGATCAGTGAAGAAGTAAAAAGTAAGCTAAGAGAAGGGTTTAACAGCATACTTGGCAATGCAGAAATTGGCAAAATGTTCTTTATGAGACTGAAAAGCATTAAAAACACTCCAAAGGAATATTTTTCCGATGCAGTTGTAGTAGCCACCGGAGCATTTATTGCGGCAACGAGTATTGATATTGCAATTCCTAATCAGGAAAAAGAAGAAGCCTGGAGATTATTTGTAGATTTTACAAATGCGGTTACCAAGAGAAAAATGGCAACAATGAAGGGGTCACCTTATATTGATTGTGGGAAAAATCTTTCTGACCGAAACGTGGCAACAAGCCGCCTTGCAACACTTTTGGGAATCAGTTCCATTGTCTGTGAATCAAGAACTGCCACTATTCGTATGAATGGAAAACTTGTAACGGGAAATCTTATGGAGAATTCTGGAGGAATATCTACGCTGAATGGCAAAAAGCCAGCAACCTACTCGGATAAGGCTATTGAACAGATATTCCAGATGCAGGTGTTTGATTTTATCTGCGGACAGACGGACAGACATTTTGGAAACTTCCATGGGATATTAGAGAATGGGCAATTCACGCAGATAAAGTGTATTGATAACGACATGTCTTTTGGAAAGCTTAAAGCCAAGGATATAGACGGATTCATATATAACCGCTCAATACCTATAAGCGATAATGGAATCAGTGGACTGTCGGCGGAGTTTATAAATAAGATCATGGCACTTGATAAACCATATCTGGAACAGGTTCTTGGAGATATTTTGGATGAAAAAGAGATTGCGGCTCTCATGGATAGGCTTAACTGTGTCAAATCTCATATTCTTAAAACTGCAGGTAAGAATAGTGATATTAAATGGGATAAAAAGAAAAAGAAAATTGTCTTTACCGGCTCTATGAAAGATGACAAGCTTAGGCGCTTAAAGGCAATCAAAGCATACCAAAAATATATTAACCAAAATAAAAAACAAAAATTAGAGCTGGAGCATATTAGTAAATTTTACGGTCCCCATATCAAACTAACAAACATCGATAAGATGATAAGTGACAGAGAGGCAGAACTGAAAAACGCAGCTAACAAGTAATTCTTTTTCATGGATCAGGAGGCGAAGATATGCCAAATAGTGATAACCAGCAGCTAAACAAAGAAAAAGGAAAGGCAGTCCATAAGTATAAAGAAGCGGAGGATGCAGTAAATAAGCTTGATATTAAGTCAATGCTTCTTAATACGGGTGATAATGGTCAGATAAATAAAAAAAATGCTGACAAGAAGTGGGCCAGCAAATCCGTAAAAGACTTGGAAGAAGCGCCTGAAGGAGGCATACAGGTGGAAGTTCCTGCCCAGTCTGTATTAAACGAAAATCATAGCGGAAAGTTTAGTGGCAGATTAAATAACAGGAAATCACTGGGGGAACCATCGGTAAACAGAAAAAAATTAAAAGAAGACTTGAAAAAGTCCAAAGTGCTGGATCATGAAAATTTAGATAATGCGCCAAATGAAATTATTATCCAAAATGGGCCGCAACAGGCAGAAGTGCCGGTCAATGTAGAAGAGGTAAAGGATAATCAGCCCATTGAGAATGAAATTCAGGAAGAAGCGCAAATGGAGCGCTTTAAAGACATAAGTTTTGATAATGAGGCGATAAATACTCTTCTTACATCAGATGAACTTGTTCCGCTTAAAGGAACAAGAGAGCTTGCTGATGTAAGAAGGAGCATAGAGGCTATCCAGGCAGTTTATACCAACGAACTGCCACCTATTAAACTTGATAAAAAGGGAAAGCTTGACACTGAATATGAAAAGAAGGCGCAGGAAGAAATGGATGGCCTGTGCATAATGGTCACTATGCTCTATAAGCGCCTTATAGACAGCACCAATAATGTTCTTGCAAAGCATGGCGCAGACTATAAGGATGCCTGCCAGATACTTAAGGTCCTTTCAGGGTATACCCAGAAAGAAAGCGAGAGCTTTAGGGAAAAACTGCTTGAGTACAGAAAACTGGCCATTTCAGATAAGACTCTTGCAGGAAAGAAAACAACAATTCGCGACATAGTCAGCTTTAACAGGGGCGAGTTCTATGACCTTGATAATGACGAAAATATTACTTACAGCATAAAGGGCGCTGCAGCTTCAACTATCTACATGATAAGCAAAAAGGTTCCAAAAACAAAGGCTAATCCTAAAGGAGTAGAAATTGTGTATTTCAGGGAAAAAGACTTTGTTCCGGCAAAAGACAACATAAAAATGCTCTCGGATGTATTTGCAAAACATGAACTTACTGAACAAACGAGAACGAAGTTAAAAGAAATACTCTCAGAAGTTCTTGATAAGAGAAATCAGCGAGTGGATATTTCCGATGCAATCTCTAAATATAGGGATAAAGGACTAAAAGCTGATAAATTTGCAAAGGCAATGGAAAAGGAAATAAAAAAGGCAACCGGGAAATCAATTAAATTTGATGCCGGAGAATATGAAGCAGTTAAGCTGGCGCTAATTGATTACTCAGGTGCATATGCTAAGCGAAATATGGCAAATAAACTTAATAATTCTGCCAAGATAGGATTTGAAAGGAATCTTTCTGACAGAAATGTGGCCACCAGCCGTCTTGCTACACTTTTGGGAATACAGTCAATGATATGTGACTCGAGAACGGCCACAATAAGACTAAATGGAAAGGTTTTACAGGGAAATCTCATGGAGGATGCAGGTGGAAAGTGCACACTTATTGATTCACCGGGTTACTCTATGAAGGCAATTTCTCAGTTGTTTGAACTACAGATATTTGACTATATCTGTGGTCAGACTGACAGACACTTTGGGAATTTTAACGGAATAGTTAAAAATGGAAGAATAGACCAGATACGATGCTTTGATAATGATATGGCATTTGGAAATCTAAGGCAAAAGGATTTAAAAGGAAAATTCTATAACAGGATAATTCCTGTTAGAAAGGAAGGTATTTTAGGACTGCCGACTTCCTTTATCAATAGGCTGATGGCTCTTGACAGGCCTTATTTTGAGCAGGTTCTTGGAGACATTTTAAATAAAGAAGAGCTGGATGCCATGGAGGAGAGGCTTAACTATGTTAAGCAAAAGGTATTACAGTTGGCAAAAAAAGATAAAAATGTTAAATGGGATGATAAGAAAAAGCAGATTTCTTTTTCTAACGAACTGGCAAATGAAGAATTAAGACAGCTGTACTCCATTAGATATTTTGCTGATCTTGCAGCGAATAAGGGCTTGGGAATCGAGAAGGTAAGTAAATTTTCACCTGTCGCTATTTTTAGAAGTGACATAGACGATATGATCAGGAATAGAAAAAGGAGAATTCAATGAGAGGGACACTGATAAACGAATCCAATATTAAATTCTTTGAAAATGCTCTTGATGCTGAGACCAGAAAAAGAAGCGACATTCTCATAGGTGTTATTGATGAAGAATCTGGAAATGCCTGTGGCATCCTTGCAGCAGAAGCGGTTGGTGATCACGTTTTGGATATCAGGTATATTTTCGTTGATGAGAATTTCAGAGAAAAGGGCGCAGGAAAAGAACTGGTCTATACCTTTATTGAAGCAGCAAAAAGAATGCAGGCAAGTGGCATTACCTGTGTGCATTCAAGAGGAAACATCAGTGATGGTATATCAGAGCTATTGGAATCCTGTGGCTTTTATCCTGATGAAGAACTGAGCAGCTTTATATATGGAGCCATGCTAAGTGAAATACAGATAGATGAGATCAAGGAAAAAGCGCTGAAATTCAGCGTAAAATCCCTGAAAAATATAAGTGATAAAAAGTGGAATGATAGCAGGATCATGTGGGATCACGATGGCGGATCATCTCATGGTATGGCAGGTCTTTCCTACAAAAAAGATACCTATGACCAGGAACTTAGTTTTATGGCGTTTGATGATAACGGGGACATAAAAGGAATGATCCTGGGAAAAATATCAGAGGCCGGCTTTGAAATCCTTACCCTTTCAGCCATAGGGGCACAAAAATCTTATATTCTTTATGCGCTGCTCAAAAATGCAATTGATGCTTCACGTAAAAAGCTTGATGAACAAACATATGTCATTGTGAGCGGTGCTTCAAAATCATCTATGGAAGTGCTTGATCATATATCAGGGGGCGCTTATATAACCCTCGGCAAGACAATTTATTATTACTACGATATTGGATAATATCGGATGATATCTGTAATGGAGATAAAAGTACTTTTGGAATAAGGAGAGATAGCATGAATTACGATGAAATGTTAAAAACTACCCAAAAGAAGGCCCAGGTTATCAACACAAAATCTGATGAAAAAAAGAAGCTTAATCTGGCTAACCCGGATGAAAAGAACAAGCTAAAGCCACAAAAGGCAGCCGATAAAGAATTTATCTCCAAGCAGACTGCCGCCCAAAATGAATTTAAGAAAAAATACATGTCCAGGAGGACAGGCTTTGATATTATAGATGGTCCTGAAATTGAAGAATCATCTTTTGTTCCTGTGAATGAATCAGTTGAACTCAGGGCTTTTGATAAGACCTTTAAAAACCGTATAAAAAAAGATGCCAAGCAGTGGGTATCAAAATGGAACGATATATGCCAGATCAATGATCTTAATAAAAATGGTTATGGCTTTAAGATAGCCAGCAAAAATGTAAATTACAAAACCTACTCAATGATGGTAGGCCTTAATAACTGGGCCAATGCACAGAAGTTAAAAGAGCAGTGCGCATCAGTTCTTAAAGGAAATAAGTTCTATCAAAAGAACAAGAAGATAATTGATGCTCTTGCTCCAAGTCCTAAGATGGATATCAAGGCTGTCAAGGAAAGTGAGGACTCATCAAATAATCCACTTGTTCTTGATCTTGAGTATAAAAAGTTTACTGCTGGTTCTGTAGAAGCGGTACGAAAGTATTATGAACAGTTTAATAACAATGATGAAAAAACTCAGGCTGAGCTTCTAAAAACAGTCGCAGAAGAAAGTCTTATCTCTATGGATTATATAAACGATAAGGCTTTAAGCCCTGATGCAATGCCCCAGAAAATAATGGAAAGCAAGCTTCTTAGGGACAGGTTAGAGGCTATTCATCTGTATTCAGCGACAAGCGGGAATACAATAAATGAAGAGTTTTCTGAGCATATAAAATTAGCAAGGCAGCTCTTTATGGCTCTTGATGCAGATATGAGGACGTGCTTTGTGAAAAATGGAATGGATTTTGCTGAGAATGGTTCATTCCTTCTTGAAATGAACAAACAGGGAGTTCAGATTAAAAGTACCTATAAAACTCTTAGCACGGCATACCACAATCTTGCCAAAAACCATAAGGAAAAGGGACATTGCGCGGAACTTATAATAAAGTCACTTGCCGGGTACGATACCAGAAAGAAAAATAGTGAATCAAGTGATTTCTTTGATATTTTTAATAAAGAGCTGGAAGAAAAAATTGAAGCTCACGGAAATAGTGGTGACGATGAACTTGGAATCGGGCAGGCTGTTTTAAATATGCAAGCTAACAATGAAGAGAAGTACCAGGCTAACAAAGCCATGCTTGATCCGATGATAGAAGATGCCAAAAAAGTGGCGACTTCTATTGATAGTCTTAGGCATCAAATTGAGTACATGGAAAAGATAACAAGTGGGGCTGGGGTTCCTGATGACTCCAGTGCTCTTTCTATGCGCATTCAGATAAATGAGAACTTAAAGAAGTCATTAAATACAAGTATAGAACAGAAAAAGAGACAGGTGATGGAGCTTTTGGGAAGAGCTAATGGCTTCATGAATGCTATGAGCAATATATACACTGACTCTGAACTTAGTCCGGAAGGACAGGATATCATTGAAAAATATAGAAGCAATCCGGATACATATGTAGATAATTCACAGACTGCAAATCTTCTAAGAAAGATTGGAGGATTGTCAGTCCCAACAAAATTTAACAATACTTCAGAATTAAAAAATACTCTTATAAGTAAATTATGCGCAGCAAAGAAGGCAAGCCAGAAAAAGGAATTAACCGAAGAAGAAAAGGCAAAGATAAGTACATGGATGAATTCTACTGCAGGTAGTTTATGTCTTATTGACCTTGATATTAATGGCGTTGATGTTAGTAAGCTAAGCGATAAGGAATTATACGAAAAGATACATGAGTATGCTCCTCTTTTAGGAGATTTGAAAAAAAATAAGTTTAAAAAGCTTATTAAAAGAACCAAAAAAGAAGAGGATGTGATTAAATCCATATTTGATAAGGTAACTGAAATCAGTGTAGAGTTTCAGAAGCTTTTTGCTGATAATTTTGGAGCTATGGGCACTCTTAAGGAAGAAACATCCACTGCCAAAGCTTTTAGGGATAAAATCGAAAAGCTTATAGAACTTAGGAACAAGTATGATTCTGTTCAAAAGATATTATACTCAGAAGTCGACGATATAGATTACACTACTAAAAAGCCAATAAAAAAGACTCTTATTGAGACGCTTAATTATAAACTTGGGCCTGCTCAAATGGAAAATTTTGAGAAAATCCATGCCATATGTCAACAAGAGTTTAAGACCGCAGAAAATGTTGTTTTTGAGTTTAAACTGGGTGAATTAGTCAAAAAGCTTGATATGGGCGTTAGCATTAAAAAGATTGTTACGGATAAAGTTTTTGGGGAGCATCCTGACCTATATAAAGCTATTGATTTATTTCAAAAATCGAAATCTAATGCAACCGAGGATGATCTTATTATTTGTGTCAAGACTCTCTATGCGAAACATAAGGAATATACTGATAAGGCCATAAAAAATCTTTGGAAGCAATTTGATAAAAATGAGGTAGTTGCTCAGCAAAAGCCTATATACAACGAAAATATAGATTTCTTTGTAAAAAAACTAAGAGAATATGCTGAAGATGGATACAACGAAGAAGAGGATGCTAAAATCCAACAGGAAGTTACATTGGAACTAGTAAAAGAAGCGACAGAAAGAAGAGAGAAAGAATTTCTTGATGAACTAAAAAAACAAAATATTGGTAATCGGCTAAATAATGAAAAAATAGACATTGATGATGAATATGCAGGAACCTTGGATAAAGAACTTGAAAAAGAAGTGGATTACCTGCTTGATATTGGAAACAGTGATGTAAAGATTTCTCTTGAAAGTAAACTTTCTGATATAGCAAAGGGTAACAGTCTCATTAATAATATCGATAAGAGAATTCTTTGTATCGATGAAAAGTACCTTACAGATGAGGAAAAAGTGGCAAGAGAGAACTTTATGCTATTACTAAATAACATTGTTGAAGGTGCAAAACTACTAAATATTGAATTCATGGATGAAAACGGAAAAGACGCTGTAGAAATACCATTATTACGAAAGCACGCAAGGAAGCTTGCCAGAATAAAAAATTACAAAGAAAGAGAAAGTGCAAAAGAAGGATTAAAGAATAAGCTTTTAAATGGAGATAAAGATTTTGATGGTCTTAGCGCCGGAACAAAGTTAAGACTTCTTTTGATGTGCGACAAAAATATTTCCGGTAAAAAAGTTGTATATGTTAAAAAAGATAAAGAATTTTCTGGTAAAGCTAACAACTATGCTGGTATGGAAGCTAAATATCAAAATTTCGATAATGATCAGATAAAGGATATATTAAGAAATTATGAAAAATTGTCGTTTAGTCCAATTGTAAGATGGCGAGACGAGAAAGAAGCATTCGAGGAGCAGAAAAACAGAGAGGCTATTGAAAAGTATAAGAACGCAGTTTCTGTACCTGATGTATTAAAAGAAACTGTTGATAAACTGCTTGGTGTGGGCGACAAGCTGGAAAAGCTTGGCGTGTATGAAAATAGTATACTTAATAGTCCAAAAGCAATAATTGAGTCTTATATGAAACGGCATGATTTTGATAAGAGAATTCTGTATCTGGATGATGATCTTTTATCAGATAAAGAACGTAAAGATAAAAACGATTATGTCAATGAAATATCTAAGATAACTAAAGCATTTGAAAAAGTATATGGTAAAGACGGCACATATGCAGATGATAAGGGCGATTACGATCTGGCCGTTATTATGGATATGGCTAAAAAATTCGCTGTAGCAAGTGATGATCCTGAAGATTCTGAAAAAGATACCAGTGATCTTATTTCTGAATTTGATAACTTGATGTCTCCAAGGAGCGAGATAAATAACGCAACGCGTTTCAGATTACAACTCTTATATTATAGCAAATATGGTATGGGAGCATCTGGTGAATTAGATGATAATAAGCATATTTATGATACGTTAATGAATAATTTAAAGTTCATGGGAAAGGGAGAAATAGATTATACCGATTATAGGTACAAAGATTACAATGTTAGGATCAGGAAAAATGAGCTTAAGTTGGCTGAATTAAAAAATAAAGGAACTATTTCTGCAGATCTTCAAAGAAAATTGGATGCAGATTCTATTTCAAATATTGCTCTCACAAGAAATCTTGACTCTATAAGAGATCTTTTTAATGATCCGGGAGACCAATATCTGAATGATATGGGATTAGTCACCAGAAATTTTATAGAGGATTTCTTTAAGGGAATGGATAAGTATCAGGAAGATGCAGTGGTCCTGGATACTTCTATTAGTGATGAAGAAATAAAGGAACTTAAGTATATCATTGATAGCACCGGATATGACAGAATGTATGATCTTCGTAAACAGATGAATATATTAAGTCAAGATATTGATTCTAAATTCAAGTCATATTCTGATGGATTTAGAATAAGACTTGCAGGAATTATCAATAGCTATATAGCATTGGCAAATAATAGCGATGAACTGAAAGAGAGTGTCGCCAGAAAGAAAGGCCGTTTAGAGAATCCTGGAGGATATGATGAGAGTTTAGGAGAGCTGTTTGTTGATGAGGATAAAGCTTGGGAGGAGCATGTTAAAGCCGTAGAGAAAGAAGAAGCTTTAGAGAAAGAAGCTTTAAAGAAAGAAGCTTTAGCGAAAGAAGAAGCTTTAAAGAATAGAACATTAGACGAAGTGATCAACGAATACATGGCCCCCTATTTGAAAGATTTAACGGGACAATTTGCTAAGCTGGCTGAAAAAGAAGAACAAAAGAATAAGGACGCCATTCTTCGGGCTGAAGTAAAGAAAAATGTGAGAAATGAAGAACTAAATAATCATGGGGAACTAAGTAAAAATGAAGTAAAGGAACTAGAGAAAAAAAGTAAAAGAGCTGAGAATTTGTTCAATATATTAAATTCCAGATATAAGATGCGAGATGGTCTAAAACATATTCTCCTTGTTGATGATCTTAAAGATATGTTTAGGGCATTTGATACAAAGCTTTTATTCATTGATCCTAAATACTTGGATGGACATGAGAAAGCTCTTATTTCGATGTTCTTTAAAATTAAAAAGAGAATGATTTCTTATAATAAATCGTTTAAAAACAATGAACAATTAATGCCTATGTCTATGATAAAAGGAGAAGAGACGCTTCTTTCTACAATAATAGATTCTTTTTCTATTCTTGGGACTGAAAATCAAAATGTAAATTTAAGCCTTAAGAATAATCTTTTGAATGAAATAGAAAAAAAAGATGGCATGTTTGAACTATGCTCAGATGGCTTTAAGCTAAGGCTAAAGATGCTTCTCAATAGTGGATTTGATGCTCCTAGTGTAAAAAATGAAGGTTTTAGTTCTGATGGAGAAAGAAATATTGCAAAATATTATGAAGGCCTTAAAGAGCTGGGGTTTGATGATGAAGAATTGAGTATCTTAGAGCAAGAAAAGAATACTCATATGCGGAATCGTGAGAAATATACAAACGAACGAATAGATCAAATAATGGATTTGGAAAAATTCGAAGAAATAGATCAGAAGGTAGATGAGGTATTAAAAGATAAAGAAGAAGCGATAGAAAAAGAAATTGATAAGAAATTAGAAGAACTGAATTTGTCTGAAGACCAGATACACGAATATAAGAACCAATTCATAGCAGCAATAAAAGAAGAAGTAAACAACAAGGTTGAGAAAGAGCTTAAAGATGGAATTAATGAAGAATCTGCTAAGAAACATGGAAAATACATATCCAAGGATGAATTTGATTCTGAAAAGTATAATGAAAAAGATGAGCTCGAAGAAGAGGTGGAGGAAGAACTTAATAATCTTAATAAGAGAGCAAAAGACGATTTTGATACTGCAAGACATAGAATGAAACTTGATGATGTTGATACTGATGTTGAACTTGCTGTTGATACTGTTATTAAACAAAAACTGAGTGAACTGGGGCCACAGTATGATGTCATCGAGGAATATGTAAATAAAGATATGGAAAGCAGCTTTATTTCTGCTAAATCAGAAGTATCATTTGAAGAGCAAGAGGAGTCAGATTCTGATCAGCTCAAAGAGGATAGTCTCAATAAATCTTCAGTAGAACAGCTTAAAGAAAGCAGTAATGTCAATGAGGATTTTGATGATGAGGATTATGAGGATTATGATGATGCTCTAGGAGAAGAGGAGTTTTATGCGCAGTATGCTAATGAAGTAAAGAATAATGAGCAAGAAATCAATGAAAAATCTAAAGAAAAAATAAGTTTTAATATTAACGAAGAAAAAAGAAACTGGCAAGACACTGATGAAGACTTTGAGAAAGCTTTAAATGACAACAAATCTGAGAAACTTTTGAAAGAACAAGAGTTGCAAGAGCAGATAGCTAAGGAGAAAGAAGAGGAAGAACGTAAGAAGAAAGAAGAACAACTTCGTAAGGAGAAAGAAGAGGAAGATCGTAAGAAGGAAGAGGAAGAACGACTTCGTAAGGAGAAAGAAGAGGAAGATCGTAAGAAAGAGGAAGAACGACTTCGTAAGGAAAAAGAAGAGGAAGAACTGCGCCTTAAGAAAGAAAAGGAGGAGCTGGAAAAGTATGAATTGGCAAAGAAAAAATATCTAGATTCATTAAAAGCGCAGAAAGCCAGTAGAAGAAAAGAAATTAAAAAGATATTGGAGTCTGGGCTTGATAATGAGCTGGATAAAATGGAAGAAAATATGGGTGGTAAGACTGAAGAAGAAATACAGAAAGAAATTGATAACCTGACTGATGAAAAGTATAAATATGGTATAAAAAAAGGCAACTACAATTTTGGAGATATTTCTTCTTCTATGTTTAAGATATTCGTCACAAATGAATACGGTAAATTTGAGTTTGTGAAGAACGAGATAGACGATAAAGATGAAGAAATTGACCGAAAAGTATTACTCAGGTTTGCACTACACACACTAGGCAAGAAGGCGCTCAACCATGAATATTGGCAATATGTAGAAATGCTTCCGGAAACAGATTACAGGAATATATTTTATAAAAAGCTTTTGGAAGCCTTACCAGAGGACTCTTATCAACTTGGTGATGCACAAATGCTATATTTTGATAAGCTTTTTGAACATATTGATGATTATTCAAGTCCAAGGCAACTTAGAGATAGAATGTATGAACTTGAGAAGGAATTTCCACAATTCTATGAAGAAGGTAAGCTTAAGCGTGGTGCGTTCGAATATTATTATGATCTTATGGATGCATGGAAAAAAGCTGAAAGTGCTGCATTAAATTCTGAACCTATTCAGAAACAGAAATACGACAAATTATATAAAGAGTTACATGATCATAAGAAGATGAAAATTAAACTTACAGAGGATGTCTATAAGGATAAGTATCAAAAAAAATGTTATATACAAAATGGCGATACTTTCGAACCTCAATTTTATAAAAATAGCTGCTATGCTACATGTTCTGCATATTTGCTAAATAAGTTCTTTATACAAAATCCAGATTTGATAGATAGTGGAAGATTAGATAAATATCGCTGTAAGAATAGTAAGTTTGGAAAGGATGAAAAGGGTGTTTATGTAAATCAGGAGGATTTTAAGTATGGAAAATTAAAAATTAATGATATTGCAAAGGATGCATTAGATAACAAAGGCCCATTTGATGCGGATACAAATTCAGGAATTCAATATGCTTATAAGAACTTTTTGGAAGAATCAAATACTCAAAATGACAGTGAGCGTGACATATATAGTATCTCTGATAAGTTTATTAATATGTCTAAGAATGTATGCGTAAACTGCATAGAATTTGAGCCATTTTCGGATTTCTATACCGAAGCTCTGAAAAAGGAGACAGAGAAGGATAATCTACCTTTCAACAACAGTGCTTTAGATTCTAGTATCGACAAATATAAGGTTAATAGTAAAAAAAGAAAGCACTTTACTCCTTATATGAGAGATATTAAAGAAAATTATTTTCAAACAGTTGTTGGAAAGATAGAAGAGCTTATGGAAGAAAGGCCAGATACGCCAATTGCTCTTTTGACTGCTGATTATGGACAGGCGGGGCATTACGTTGTAGTAAAGGGAACTACTACAGATGGCAGACTAATCGTTATGAATCCAATGCACAAAAAGGATAACGAGGGTGATACTTCAGAATTGATACCTGATATGCTAATGGATGTGGACAAATTTTTTGGCTATTCGGGGGACAAACCTGGATTTACTCTTACGTGGCTGGAGAAATTTGACTCAAAAAAAGCACAAGAGGTTGAAAAGAAATGTGATATGAAGGGAGCCTCTTATAACGAAAAAGGAGAACTTGTTAACTCTACGGCAGCTGAAAAATCTAATTTGAGTGATAAGGCTTCATGGCTTGCACATAGGAATGGTGTTTCTTTTGAGGTTAATAAAAAGTTAAATGGAAAAAATGGAGATTTGTTCAACCATCATATTTACGTTCCAAAGACCTATGATCCATCTGTGAAGTAAAGATGAAAAAGTTATCATAAAAGTGTATACTTATAATAGAGGATAACGCACATATGGTTACTGAGATCTATAAGCAGGATGTTAGGAAATTCATACACTTGGTTGATGACCGTATATGGAAAAAGGCGATTGAGAGAAAATACCATATGCTTGGAAGCATATGGGAAACAGAGAGTGGCATGCTTCCGGCCGGAGTTATGATCTACGATATCATAGATCATCCAGAGCACGTAGGAACCTCTTTTATACACATTAAATGGGTGTATGCTTCGGTTGCGGTTCAGAGGCCGGAAGCGGTTTACGATGATTTTTTTGAAGAAATTTATAAAGTTGCTGTTAGACGTAAGATAAAGCAAATATCAATAACTATTCCCAAAGTTAAGGAGTATAACTTTGAACTGTTGTCTTCTTATATTGGGGACAGAGGCTATATCTTAATGGAAGGCAGTTCAGGAAATGTAAATGCTATTCTGAAACTGCCCTAATGCAGGAGGCATGCTGAATGCTTGGTGGTGACGATCAAAACAGTTTAAATAAGTTCAAAGAAAATAATCAGAACATAGTTGCTCATGAAAATCAGAATGTAGAACAAAAAGCCCAGAACGTTGAAATGCTTAATAAGGGCCTGTATTCTTATGCCGAAGGCAAAACAATGGACAAAATGAAAAAAAAGTTTGGCCTTGATTCGGAGTCGGGATCAGAGCATAAGGAAAACGAGCTAAAGCATGTAGTAAAGGTTTCAAAGGAAATTGCAGATGAGGATAATAGCAATGTGCAGGTAGCAGCAAATGCAATGCTTGCTAAAGAGGTGCTCACTGCGCCAAAAGAGATAGAAAAAATAATACAAAAATTTGAGGACGATGGGTTTATTGACCTCATCTCTGATTGTAATGTCCTTATAGCAGACAAAAGCAAGATAGACACAAATGTGCTTGCAGAGTTTAAAGAAGCAGCAGATGAGCTGGGGGCTGTTGCCCATAAATATATGAAAAATACTGCTGCAGCAACACCTGATGACTATGATGCCTTTGTAAAGGGGCTTATGCGCCTTTATGAGGCTGCTTCAGGATATATAAGTGTGACTGGTAAAAAAAGTAATACAAAAGATCTGGCACAGTCTATCTATGACAGGATAAGTGCTATGCTTTTGGCAGATAATGAGGTTGTAAATAATGTCATTGAAAATAATGATTCTCCAGAAGCTATAAAAAAAGCGAAAGTTGCTCAAAAAGCACTAATCAACTTAAATGAAAACTATTTAAGGTTTTCTAAAGAGCTTGCAGAGGATCCGTATGATTCTCCTGAGGAAAAGCTTAATAGAAAGCTGAGTCTTTTTAATTCCCATAAAGCTTATTTTGATGATTATATAGCTGTGCATGAAGGCAATATGCCGGCAGAGATAAAAAATCTTTTGGCAGAAAGAAAAAGACTTTTTAGTGAGCTTAAATTTATGGCCACATGCACTAAAAACAGCCTGGCTTTAAAGAAAGAAGAAAAGGAATCTCTTTTTGATAATAAAGATGAATTAAAGGAAAGAAATAAAAAGCTTGATGAGGGCCTTACCAAGGAACAGGAGAGAGGAGTTGCTGAAATTGACAGATGGCTCCTTAGGAATTATCAGAACGGAGGCCTGGTAGGTGGATTTAGAAGTAAGGTAAAAAAGAACAGGTCAGAGTTTATATTCAGCCTGTTATCCATGTCAAAGAGGGAGAGACTCTTTGTCTACTTCATGGTGGAGTCAAGAAAGCGTGTTAAGCCTGATGAAAAGGGCAATGACATGATATATTCTCAAAAGCATTATATTCCTGATCTTGATAAGTTTAAGGGCAGAATGATAGCGTCCAAGTGGCTTATGTCTAAGCGCTTTACGGGAGACTATATTTACTGGGATAAGCTCGACAAGGCTGTCTCCTTATTGGGAAGTGAAAGTAACAGGAACGTACTTGACGAGCAGTATCTTGAAAAAAAAGTAGTACAGGCTGATGTTGATGAGGATTATGAGCCTGTTAAGAAGGAAAGCTTTTTCAAAAGTGGTCGTTTAAAAAATGCAAGGCGTGAGTTTAAAGAGGCCAAACAAAAAGCTGCCTATCTCAATAATATGATCGATATCTTTGAGAAAGCAGGTCTTCTTGACGGAAAAGGAAAAGTTGATTTATCCTTCCTTGAAAAATTTGGGGTAAAGCTTGGAAGAAATATAGCAAATTCAGCAGTTTATACGCCTTTTTCTGTGCTTGGAGCCATAGAAAAGATAGTGATGCAGATTAAATTCGGCAAATATTCTGATAACCCTGATTTACTTACTGCCCTTATTGATATTTTGATCTCTGGTGGCAGAACAGTAAGCTCAGTTCTTATGTCTGTGAAAAGTATTGGAAAACAGATTGCCAAGGACGGCTTTAAGAAGTTCAAATTCCTGGATAAGTTCAGCAAGGTTCTGGGCATAGTCGATGTGGGCAACAAGATTCTCCAGGGTGGAATCTGGGGGCATAGAAAAGGTAAAGTTACAAGTGCTGTAAATGCGATTAAGAATAAGTATGCTGATCAGGATGATGAGAACCTTACCAAGGAGAAAAAGAAAGAGAAAAACTACGACCAGAAGATTGCAGCTCTTAGTAAGAAGGTAGTGAACTTTAAAGGAAAGAACCTGGCCTTTGGGTCCGTAACCTCAGGCCTTGCTCTTGCATCAGCCTTTCTTCCGGGATATGGAATTGTATTTGGAGCGGCAACCGCTATCTATGCGACTATTACCAGCGTTTTAGATGCTACAAGAGAAAACAGCATAGCTAAGTGGATCTTTGATAAGTACTATGACATAGAGAATAGGTATAAGGAAATTGTCGGGAAATTTAAGTTCGAGCGTCCGGATAAATACAAACTCATGAGAAGGCTCAGAGAGAGAGTTGCATCTGAAAATAAGTTCACTTCAGTTAATTCTGCAGTTTCATCTATCGGAAAAGATTATGCCAGATTCATTATAGATAAGGTTTTTGACGGAACAGATATAAATAGTGAAGAGAAAAAGCCCTATATAAATATCATTAAGGCTTGCGGACTTAAAATACATGAAGCCAAAAAAGAGGATGAAAAAAACAAACCTACTGTTGAATCTTTGGCTTATAAGCTCATAGGAAAGTAAAAGTGGAGGGTGTAATGGATATTGAGAAGATTAAAAAGCAGAGAGAAAAGCTATTACAAAAAGCAAACGAAGAGCTTAAGGATGAGCTTATACCGTCAGTAATTAAGGATAAAGAAGAATCCGGAATTGAGGACGGAGTACTGGCTATTCTTTTTGATGAGCTTGGATCAAATAGTGATGAGGCATTTGGAGAATTCTTTTTTTCTCCTGTAATCACAGATGAGGATGAGGTTCAGTATTTTAACTGTGTCATTGTGCTGACTCAGGATATTGATAAGGATAAGCTTCCTTTATTGTATGAGGCATTTGCTTATATTAACTTTTATATTCCTTATGGAGCGTTTGCCATTGACGCAGATCATGAGAGCATAGTTTACAGATACACTCAGGCCCTTCCAATCAGGATGAAGGATGAAGACCTGTATGCGCAGATACAGATAGCAATGGGAAATGCCATTTCAATGGCAGATACTAATGCGAATATTGTTCTTAGCCTTGAGGATGGGACTATGGATCTTGAAGATGTGAGGGATGTCTTTATTACAAGTGGCGACGAGGAATGATTTTCTTTTTCTTATGAGGATAAAAAATGCCTGGATTTGGTGAAGATCAGAAAGATGAACAGGTAATTGATAATAATATAGAGAATGTTGAAGAAAATGAGCAGCAAGCCTCCCTGGAAAATGAGGAGGCTGATTTTGCTGGTCAGGAAAATGAAAATGAGAAATCTTCTGAGAATGAAAGCCCTGCTGATGAAGCCAAAGAAAATAAAGTTGAAGTAGAAGCCCAGGTTGAAGAGGACGTTGAGATAGATTCCGGTTTTAACCTTGATGCAGGTCAGTTCATGGAGGCTGAGCTAAAGGGAGAAAGTGAGCCTTTGGAGGTGGAGGACATTAACACTGAAGGCAAAGATTTTGACTCCCTAAACGCTATAGTTATAGGTATTCTTGAAGATATCAATGAAGAATCAGATATCATCGATGATGTCAATAGTTCCTCTGAGTATAAGAGAAAAAAAGGGATTCTTGAAAGCAAGATACAGGAGCATGAAGAAAACAGAAAAAAACTTGAAGAGTGGGCTAAAGGGAAAGATGAAAAGGAAGTTTCAAGTGAAGTCTTTTCTTTTTATAAAAGTGCGATAAGCACTGATGATATCACAAAGGCATTTGACACTCAGGCTGAGATAGAGGCCAAAAAGAGGCTTGCAACGAAAGATGCCCTTCTTGATTTTGAGGATGGGAGACTTAAAGAGGCACGGAGCGGTGATATCGAAGTAATAAAAAAGCTCTTTGACTATGCCTATGATCATGGAATCAAGAACTTTGAAGAGGTAAGGCCTGATTTTACAACCCACGCCTATACAATTGCAAAGCCGCTGGTGGAAGGTAGAGAAGTAGAGGATGTATCTGATGAAGACATTATAAAGCGAGAGAGAGAGAGGATAGACAGGGAGACCTTCGAGGGAAACGAGAGAATAAAGCTATATGAGAAAAAGCTTGAAGAGCTTGGAATAGGAGATGACAAGCTTGATAAGCCCAATAAGGATTTTGCCAGGTTTTATAAGGAAAATGGCGGTAGTCTGTTTTTTAAAGAAGCCATAATAAACGGCCTTGTTGATGTTACAAAGATAATAGACATAGAACTTTCGGAGCTGAAAAGGGACGACGCCACAAAGAAAGCCTATGATATCTACCAGATGCTCTTAGAAAAAAAAGAAGAGTATGAGACTTATGAGGAACCGTACAAAAAGGTGAGCCTTGAAACCGCCAGAAAGCAGTTTTTTGGAACGGGCGGATTTAAGCTTTCGGATGTGGTCGCAGAGGCCTACAGAATGGCTACTTCAGAGGAAATTATCGATTATGAGGAAAGAAAGGTCAATCGGATTGAGAATGACCTGTTTTTAGGCAAAAGAGTAGATGAACTTCTTGCAAGTATTGATTATACGGGAATCAGCCAGAAGGTCTTTTCACCTGATAATAATAAAAGAAAAGAAATAATAAAAAACAATGTTGAAATTGATACCCTCATAAAATATGAGGATGAGCAGATAGCGTATTTTGAACGTGTCAGAGATGTAAAAGAGGAACAAAGGCACCGCAGCAGACGCGGATATTTATCAGGCCTTTATAGTGATATTAAAAAGCTTGAAGAGGGTGAGATAAAAGATGCCCAGATAAATGCCTTAAGAGCAGATTACTTTAAGGGAGTTTTTGACTATAAGGGCGAGAATATGGGGGATCTGAAAATAGCCCCTATAAAGGACTTTTTGGATGCTGCTGTGGAGGGAAGATATATAGCTGATGATCAGCAGATATTGGAGGCTCTTAAGAAGGAAATAATAGATAGTCATTATTCCAAAGAGTTTATTTTTTCAGACAATCACGTTCTTCTTTTGAAAAAGTTAAAAGACCTTAAGGCAAACGGAGCTTCAGAAGATGAAATCATGGACTTTTACAGAAAAGAAAGGGGTATGAATATCTCGCATTTTTCTAAAGATATAATGTGGGACAGATTAGATCTGAAAGCATTTATTTCTTTTGATGAAATGATCAATTTTACCAGGAGTAAGTTAAGAGACCTTTCAAAGCTGTCCTGGGCTACCCGCAAGAAAAAGGGAATTGGGGATAAGGAGATAGCAAATCATTTTGACAGGATAGAGGCTCTGGCAAAGTTCCGTGACAGTAATGAATATTCAGATCTTCCCGAAGATGAGCGCCGAAATAGGCTTAAGGAGTTATATATTGATGAGCTTAAAGCTGGTGGAGCTTTGAACAAATTTGTTAGTGATACCGACAATACGCAAGCTACTCCTAAAATGATAATGGATTATGAAAGAAGGCTTGTCCATGAGGAAAATGAGAAAAAGCTAAAAGAGCTTGACCTGTTAGTAAGCGGAAGAAAAAGGGAGTATAAGGCCGCTGCTGAGGGGGAAGACAACGTTTTTGTATTATGGGCAAAAGCTGTTTTCAGGAAGACTCATGGCGAGAAAGAGCTGCTAAAGATCGAGCCAAAGGAAATAATCGATAACTTAACACCACTTGATATTCTGGAATATCAGTATGAATATTTCAAGGATGCAGGCCCTGAATACAGTAAGAGAGTAGCATTTCTTAAAGGCAGTAACATAACGCAGGAAAATGCCTATGAAGAATATGATAAAAAATTTGGAACCGGGGATTTCTTTAAGGTAAAGGCAGAGCAGCTCCAAAAGCTGAAGGTGTCTCTTTCAAAGGCATATATGAAGAAAGGAACCTTTGGGCTTGATAAGCTCGTTAAGTTTGAACAGGACAGAGAAAATCTCTACAAAAAAGAACTGGAAGCACTCCCTGATAAAGAAATCGCAAGGAGTAAGGAAAGGTTACAGAAGCTAAACAATAATTATGAAAAGATAAGAGCTGCCATAAGAAAGCTTGGTGAATTGGGTTCCAGTGAAGAACAAAAATAAATCATAAGGAGAAACTATCAGATGTTTACATGGGGTAACTTAAGCAGGGATCAGAAAATTCTACTAATTTCATCTTGTGTTTTATATGTACTTGTAATATTTGGCTTTTTTAATTTTGATCTTTACCTGATCATAGTTCTTTTTGTTCTGCACAGCATTTCGCTTATTCTTTTTACATATGTGTCACTAAGCGCCAAAACGGATGAGGATGACCTTGATGATCTCAGACAGGAAATCGGAATAATGCGTGCTGAGAATGCACAGACTGTAAGGGACTGCGATGAGAAAGTTGCATCCATCAAAAAAGAGATGGATGATCTTGAGCTCTGTCTTGTGGATGAGAGAAACAAGAATAAGGAACTGTCTGATGCTCTTGAAAAGGAAAGAAATAATAAAGAACCTGAGAGAGTAAATAGTTTTAATGATGATGCTTTTTCATCACTCCTTCCTCCGGCAGCAGATGGAGAGGAAAACAGGGTGGTGGATATTATCGCCATTGCAAAAGAAACTGCTGAGGAGTTTAGAGAATCTGCCCGTCAGGCAGGACTTACAATAAATGTCGTGGCAACAGAAGAGGCACTTGAGGTAAGAGCAAGTGCCAGACGCATTAAGATCATGTTCAAGAACATCATAGATAATTCTATAAAGTACATGCAAAAAGAGGGCACTTTAGTTATTACGATCTCAACTATAAATGACGATATATTTATAGTACTAAAAGACAGCGGAAATGGTCTTTCAGAAAATGAAACGAAGCATATATTTGAACTCAATTTCCAGGGAAGTAACAGGATAAGCGGAAATGGGCTTGGTCTAACTCAGGCAAAAGCGATTGTAGATTATTATGGTGGCAATATTTATGCAAGAAGCAGCCAGGGAAAGGGTATGGGCGTCTATATCCAGCTTCCTGCTGAAACTGCAAAAGAAGAATGAGGTAGGCTATGAAAAAAAATCAAAACTATTTAATATTCATGATTGTTTTTTATGTACTTGTTGCTTTTTTTGCATTTGCATTTCTTAGCAGGGACTTGTCTGTATTTAACAGAAAGTACTCAGATGAAGTCATAGAGGCCCAAAATACTGAGACAGTGGTCGGAAGAGTTGAAAAGGCCGAGGAAAGTACAACAGAGGCTACAGCTGAAGTAGAGACCAAGACAGAGATTGAGGAAGTTGTAGCTGCAATTGAAGCTACCAGTGAGGCGCCTGCAGAGACTGAGGCAGAGCCTGCAGAAGAACCTGCAACAGAGCCTGCAACAGAAGCAGAAATTGTTTACTACTCCTATGTAACAAATAATACAGAATCAAATCTAAGAGTCAGGGAAGAGCCTTCTTTAAATGCGAAGGTTCTAAAGAGGCTGTACCCGGGCTCTAAGGGATATGTTCTTGAAAAAGACGATGAGTGGTGCAAGGTTGTTGCATCAGGAGATACTATAGGTTATTGCTCGACAGAATTTTTAGACTTGGAGGAAATTGCAAAGGAAGACTTTCCGGCAGAGTATGTTGAACTTGTCACAAGCACCAGATGATCAGGAGGAGCTTTGATGAACAGAATTAATATGCTGAACAAGAAAGCTAAAAAAGCCTTAGCCATATGTATGGCCACAGCGCTTGCCTGCACGACTACAAGTATAGGGACATTTATAGTAGAGGCGGATGATCCATATGAGGATATGTATATTACTGATTTTGACACACTTTCGGAGTCAGTTGCATATCAGAAACTAATGGTTGGTTCATCTGAATCAGACATAGTTTTCCCGACATCACTTAGTGTTACTTTTTTATCTTTTGGTAAAAAGGATTCATCAAGTGGTGCTTCGAGTGCGGCTTCAAGTGCATCAAGTGAAGCTTCAAGTGCAGCATCGAGTGCATCTACAGAAAGCTCAAGTGCGGCAAGCTCTGCATCAAGTCAGGAAAGTACAGAAGGAACGAGCGAAAGCTCTTTAAACGGAGCATCAGCTGCAAGCGCTGCAGAAAATAGCGGCGAAGTAACAAATCCAGAGGCAGCAGGTGAAGCAACTGTAAATGAAGATGCTGCAACTACAGGAAGTGATGTAGAAAATACAGAGCCTGCAGGTAATGCAGAAACTCCTGCTAATACAGAATCAGGTGATAATACAGAAACTCCCGCAAATACAGAGCCGGAGACGACCTCTGAAACTGAACAGGAAGTGCCTGCAGAGACGCAGCCTTCTTCTGAACCTGCACCTTCTACAGAGGAAGAACCTTCGCAGCCTGAAAATGCAGAACCTGAAAATTCAGAGCCTGAAAGTACTGACGGCACAATAGTTGGAAGTGCCATTAATTCTTTTAATAAAGTAAGGGCCCTGTCCGTAGTTTATGCTATGGAAGATGACTTAGAAGAACTATCAGAGGGAACAAGGGCTATCCTTGAAGATATAACCTGGACTTTGGATGAGAGCGCAAGTTCTCACAATCAGTTCCTTTCATTTAAGGAGAATGTAGGCGATTACTACACCTATGTGCCTGTTCTTGATGAATACGAGATTTCAGAAAATGCCGTTCTTCCTAGAATAAGAGTAACTATTATTCCTGATGAAACTGAAGAAGAAAAGCTTTATCCATTTAATGAGAGTGTGACAATTGACGGAATCACAATCTCGGTATCAGCTCCTGAAGGAGTATTTCCTGAAGGTGCCTTTCTTGAAGTATCAGCCCTGGGCGGCAGAGATGACCTTGAGTATATAGAAGGCGAGCTTTCGGGGCGTATATCTGAAGATAAAGAAATTGAAGATATTATCTCTTTTGACATAACGATATTTAATAAAGACGGAGAGAAAATAGAACCGGATACAAATTATGGAGAAGTAAGCGTTACATTCTCTCAGCTGGGTATGGCGCAGGATGTTTCAGAGGATGATAATGCTGAGCTTAGGGTATACCATTTTAGCGATGACAGCGGCAGCGTAGATGAAGTTGGAGCTGATGTAAATGGCGATACAGTAGAATTTACAACAAACAGTTTTTCTACTTATACCATAATCAAGATCACGGATTCAAAAACAAATGCGGAAATAGATATCTCTGTTACAGGAAATGACTCCATTTATGACGGTCTTGAGCACACTCTTGTGACAATAGGAGACTATGACGCTAGTAAGATCACTATTTCAGACTTTGCTATAAAATATACTGACACTTTAGGTAAGACAACATCTACAACTTCCCAGAGTATTCCAAAGGGCATAGCAGCCGGGCAATATGATATTACTATCAATTGCAAGGACAGCGCAGGTAAAACCTCTGCCAATGTAGTTACAGCCAATATTGTGGCAAAGAGTATCTCTACGACTACAATGGAGCTTACACCCTCTGATGGAAGCAACCAGTTCTTTAAGTATAACGGTGGGAATGAGGTAAAGCCTAAAGTTACAATTACTGACTACATTGACGGCACAGAATATGTTCTAAAAGAGGGAACAGATTATACTGTAGCTTTTTCTAATAACAAAGAGAAAAAGCTCTCCACGGATACTGATGCACCTACTGTAGCAGTTACAGGTAAGGGCAACTATACAGGTTCTCTGTCCCAGACATTCTCAATCGGTGATGAGATAGCTGCAAGTGAGATTCTTGTGACAGCCTGTGACGCTGAGTATACAGGAGCATCAATACCTCTTGTTACATTAAATGGAACTTACCCTTCGGGAAATATCACAGCTGTAAAGTACTCAGTTGAAAAAGAGGCAGAGACCGATACAATTCCTGAGGCTATAGCTGCGGATATATATGAAGTCAAGGTGAGATTCTGCGGTAAGGAAGGGTACTGTGACTATGTAAAGACACTTAACTGCAGAATCAGGCCCAAGGATATATCAGGCATGACGGTAGTGCTTGTAGAGTCTTCTACTTCTACGACACCTTTGGAAGAGTACGCCTATACAGGATCCCCGGTTGAGCCTATTGCCAAGGTGACTGATGGGACAACTGAGCTTTCATCAGGGATTGACTATATCATTTCCTATGAAAACAACACTGCAGTTGCTAAAAAGACTGCTGCCAAGGCGCCTACTGTAGTAGTGACAGGTAAGGGCAACTATACAGGAGTCATCAAAACAAAATTCTCAATTGTTGGAAGCAGCGGCGATATCACTGTTATGTATAACAGCAGCACTACCAAGAAAGACTGGTACACCGGTGACGTAGTAGTAACAGTTCCAGGGTATAACTTATCTACCGCATTTGATGGTGCCTTCCAGCCTAAATACACCATAACAGGTGAAGGTATGGTAATAGGTGCGGGACTATATTTAAAGAATACTTCAACAGGTGAGGTTCTTTCATCGCCTATAACAGCCACCGTCAACATAGACAGGACTGCTCCTACAGGTACTGTAAGAGTAGGTGATCATTCATCATCCAAGATAAATACCTCCAAGGAGATTGCTTTTTACACAAGGGAAAGAAGGGGTATACACATAACATATGATGATGTGCTCTCCGGAGTTACTTCGGTTGAGTACTATATTTCATCAAAGCTTTTGGCAGACTCTTCTGACATTGAAACAGCAGCCAAAAACAAATGGATCAAATACACCGAGAGCACAAATCCCAAGATCGCGGATAATGATGCAAGCTTTGTATGTGTAAGGATCCAGGATGTTGCCGGAAATATTGCCTATGTATCAACCAAGGGAATAATACATGATACAGAAGGCCCGACTATTAAGAGCATGGCAGTAGTGCAGGATGGCAGCGTTGCTCATATCAAGGCTGTAGCTTCTGATAAGCTAAGCGGAGTTGCAAAGTACTATCTTATTCAGTATGAGGCAGCATATGCTCCATCAAGTAAGCCGGATGCTGATACAGTTAAGGGCGGATACTCATCTGATAAAGGTGAGTTTGATATTCCTGCAGATAGCACCAAAAGCTATGTATATTATGCTGTGGCAGAGGACAAGGTTGAAAATCTTGGAGAGGTTTACAAAAAGGGTAAAAATGGCGGTGGAAGCAGCACAGCCTCATCAAAAGCAAGTGGTGCAACCTCCCTTGCAGCTACTCCAAATGGAATAGCTGGCGGTGGCGCATCAGGTTCAGGCGCAGGCGGAAGCTCGCAGGGCTCTAAGACTTCTGGAAATAAGAACAGCAGTAAGGAAAAATCTTCAGGATCGTCAGATAGCGGAAAGCTCGATCTTAGTCAGATTGAGATAAAACGTGATCCTTATATATATGATGCCACAGGCAATGTCCATATCGGAGAGGAGCTTACCAGCACCTGGCCTTCAATTTCATCTGAGGTTAAAAGAGCTGATGAAGGTGCAACAATTTCTGTAGATATGAGGGGAACAAGCAATGTCCCTGCTACATTTATCTCAAATCTTCAGAATAAGGATGTGGATGTTATCCTTAAGATGGCGGACGACTATAGATGGACCATAAATGGAACAAGTGTTACAGATATAGAAAGTGATGGAGTTGACCTTAGAGTTACAGCCAATTCCAGAAATATCCCATCCAGCCTTATCAGCCAGATGGCAGATAGTTATCCGCACTATGAATTTAATATAGCCCATGATGGTGAGTTTGGATTTACAGCAAGACTTACAATGAATGTAAATAAGGCAAATGCCGGCCTTTACGGTAACCTTTATTACTATGATCCATCTAAGGGAGAGCTTAACCTTGTTGATAGCTCCAAGGTTGATAATAACGGAGATGTATCCTATGAACTTGGTCATGCTTCTGACTATACAGTAATAGTAAAACCGACGGTAGCAGGAGCAATAGGGGATCCGCAGGGCCTGGGAATAGCAGGCACTATCGAAGACTACACCAATGTTCCCACAACCAGGAGTACAGGACTTCTTTCAGCAGGTAAGAAGTTTGAGGGAATAAGGAACTGGCTTATTGCGATTACCATTATAAGCATAGCACTTGGTGCATCCATCCTCTTTATTCCGGGAATGCAGGACGAGAATTTCAGATTTACAGACTTTATTCTAAATACTGCTAAAAGATTAAATTTTAATAAACAAAAAAAGGATCCTTGGGATCAAATGCTTGATGAATAACAGAGTACAAGCGGTTTTAGAGCAAGGCGTGCATTAAAATAGTGCACGCCTTGTTTATGTTAGGGCAAACATAAAAACTCTTAATTATGATAAAATATATATGTGATTTTGCATTAAAAAATACGGTATCGAGGGCATATTCTTGGAACAAAAAACAGACGACTGGCGAGGATTTGTGCTTGATTTGATATCTTTTGCCAATGGAGGTTTTGACAATCGAAAAAATACAGATTCGCTTCGAACTTGTTTTGACGGTCTTTATGAAAAAGATAAAGATCTGGGACTGTCAGAGATAAGTTTTTTTGCGCTTATTTTCTATGTCTGTAAAGACCTCTATGAGTCCGTAGACAATTCTTTGTCCAAAAAATCCTTATCATATAGAGATATTTGCCTTTATGCCGGATTTATTTTTCCGGAGAGTTCTTTTGAATGCGAACTTCTATCAGAAAATAGCCTTCTTAATGAGGTTTTTATGGAACCGCTCAGGGAATCGGAAGGACTCTCGCTGTCGGCACCAATGAAACTTGAAAGCGGGATAGAGAGCTTTATCTGTGAAAAAAAGCTACCTCTCGGTGAGGCAGAACTTTGCTGCAAAGAAGAATCCTATGAAGAGCTTCTGAGCCTTGATCTTGAAATGCTTTCCCATAAAGAAGAAATCTTGGAAGCCTGGTCTGTGGTGCAGACGCTTGGTATTCGCCAAAAGAAAGGAATTATTCTCTTTGAGGGAACCAAAGGCAGAGGAAAGAGATTTGCCGCAAGGCGCCTTTCCTGCCAGATGAAAAAAGGTCTTTTGACACTAAGTCTTAAAAAGTATCTGGCGCAAAAGGAACAGATGAGGCAAAAGATACTAAAGAGAGTTCTCCAAAAAGTATATCTTGAAAATTATCAGATCTATATAGATTGCAATGGAGAAAGCTTAGATGATCAGGGCGTTTTGAGAACCCTTACCCAGATTATCTCTTACATACAATTAAGGGCAGATATCCTTGTGGCAGGCTGCGAAAAGAAACCGGGAGGAAGTATTTCTGATCTTGAAGTTTATGAGATCACTCTCCAGGGACTTAATGAGACAGAGCAGATAGCCATGTATAAATACTTTTCTCAAAGAGAAGATATTTATTTTGCAGATGATGTGGATTTCGACAAGATTACTTCCAAGTACAGATTAAATTCAGGTCAGATAAAAGAGGTTTTAGTTAACTGCGCAAAAGATGTGATAGGTAAGAATGATTCCGAAACAGATTTTGAAGAGGAATTTATTGTTGACAGACAGGTCCTTGAAAAGAATATCAGAAGTTCCTGCAATGTATCTTTTAACGGCCTTGCAACAAGACTTGAAAGTGCATACACCTTTGAAGATATAGCTCTTCCGGATGAGTCATTGAACAAGCTGAAGGAAGTGATAGACAGGGTAATCTATAAAAATACAGTGCTTGATAAATATGGCTTTTCCAAAAAGCTTCCCTATGGAAGGGGGCTTGTACTTGCACTTTACGGGCCACCTGGCACAGGAAAGACCATGGCTGCCAATGTTCTTGCCAATGAACTTGGACTTGATATATACAGAATAGACCTCTCGCAGATTAGCAGTAAATATGTGGGAGAGAGCGAAAAGAATCTTGGGGCAGTGTTTGAAGCCGCAAAAGATTCAAATGTGGTTCTTTTCTTTGATGAGGCAGATGCCCTGTTTGCCAAGAGGACAGAAGTTTCATCCTCTAATGATAAATATTCAAACTCGGAGACAGCTTATCTCTTGCAGAAGATGGAGGAATATGAGGGGATTTCGATCCTGGCAACCAATGTAATGCAGAACTTTGATAATGCATTCAAGCGAAGGATCACCTATATCATAAGCATCGAAGCTCCCCAGGAAAAAGACAGACTCCTTATGTGGAAGAAGGTATTTCCAAAAGAGGTTAAGCTCTCTAAAGACGTTAAGTTTGAAGTATATGCAAGATACGCAGATATGCCGGGAAGCAGCATAAAATCTGCTGCCTTATCTGCAGCTTACAAAGCGGCCGCAGGAGATGGAGTCATAAAGCATGAGGACCTGTGCAGCGCTATTGATGAGGAATACAAGAAAACCGGTCATACCAGTATTCTTAGAGAACTATTATATGGGACTTTGTAAATAGGAAAAAATAGAAAGGACTAAATAATGGGCAATAATCGTCTGTATCCATTTGAAAAAAACCGTTACTACAAGGGAAAAGAGCTTGCCAGCGCTGATTTTTTGGCAGAACAGAATTACAGCGTCAACAAGTCCAGATTCATGAACAGCCTTATGTATGGATCCGGTATTGTTTGCGGACTTGGAGTGTTTAGTCTTGATGATCTGTCCATCCTGGTTGAAAGCGGAGTGGCAATCGACGGGATTGGCAGAGAAATTGTAGTTGACAGTTCTGTGGTTTTAAAGCTCTCATCCATAGAAGGCTATGAGAATCTAAAAACTTCATCGGCCAGCCTGATCATTAAATACAAGGAGACAGAGGTTCATCCTGTGTATTCCGTAAGCCATAAAAATGGTGAACAGGAATATGAGAACAACCGCATAAAAGAGGGCTATGAACTGTCGCTTATCGACAGCGAGGACTATGAGGAGAATTACGATCTTGAGACAGAGTTTTTGGCTACAGAAAATCTCTTTTCAAGTGAGAACTATATAGGAAATATCATAATCCCGAACACAGCCTGTAAGGGACGCAATTTCAAGATAACTGTTGAGATAAAAAAGCTCACAAATAATCCTTGCAAGATCTCATGCAAGGGAGTGCTGGAGCTTCCTGCTTTTACAACTCCTGATGATGAGAAGACTCTGGATATAGACATTGATGACCTCAGACTTTCTGCCGGAGAGACCTTTGTAAAAGAGTACTGGGTAAGACTTGATAAGACAAGCGCTATTGACTCAGAGATCATCTTAAAGAGCGGATCCTGTTCAGCTTTTGAGGATGACAGGGCAGTGCCTTGTGCCAGCAGTTTTTCCATAAAACTAAAACTCACAGACGCTTCTCCGATGGAGCTTGTAAACAGAGCTACAGCCATTATGAATCTGGAAATGAGAAGTGTGGAAGCGGGCGAAAACATCAAGCTTGCAGATATAAGTCTTGTCAGATCAGAAGGCACCTACATTATCGAAAAGATATCCGAAATCGGTATCAAGAACTATATATCAGCGCCATCGCAGGAACTGTTAAAAAACAGGTATCTTGAGTACTTTGTAAAAGACGTTGATATAAGGGAAAAGAAAATAAAAGAAAGCTTTGTAGCTGATACAAAAGATAGCCCGGCTCAAAATGCTGACCTTGGCAGATATCTTGCAACAGGAATACTTGAGATTCCTCTTGGCAAGAATGCAAAGGCAGGCGATATAAGGTATTCCGGAGAAATTGCTCACGGGCTTGGAAAGGGAAATATCTATGTTTCTATAGGTTATGAGTATATTTCACAGGACAAGACTCTTGGAGCCAATGCCAGAAATACAATTTACGGTAATCCGGAGCTCTTTTCCAAGGAATCAGGTCAGTCGGTTGATGCTGAAACTGCCGTAAGAGTTCTAAATGATAAGGGAAGCTTTGTAGTTGCAGCAAGACTTTTAAGAGATGTTGAATATCTGGTTCTCACCTACAGATGGATCGCCATTAAGTTTGCATCAGGCGATGAGAGCGATGTGGTTGATTACTATTATGACAAGTCAATTACCGCTGAGACTCCGACAATTGTTATGGGACCTAAGACCAATCACTTCTTCGGAGTAAGGTTTAACAACATGAAAAACTGCAGTATAACCTATGAACTTACGTCTCCTGGAAGTGGCGAGATCACTGCAGATGGTATTTATACTTCACCTGCCAAGGAGGGCGTATATGAGATAAGGATCTATTGCACTGATATGCCTGTTATCTGCACATACGCTTATGCAATTGTTAAAAAAGAGCAGGAAAATCCCGATGCTGAGCCCGTAAGCGGCCCTGCAGGGGAAGATAAGATTGCTGAAGGATTTACGCTGGATGTACCGGAACTGAAGATGAAATAGTTCTTAAGGAGTGCCAATGATTTTTGAGTCATCAAAAATGAAATTGGAAGTCATTAGTACAAAGCTTATCGGTGAAACTAATGACTGCTACATATGTAAAGACTTAAAGTCTTCCGGTGGAAGTCTTTATACAGTTATTGTGGTCAAGGACCATGAATGTATAAAGAATGTTCTGGAAGCTTTCAGGCGCCTTGACCTTGTTGAGAACTCCGCCCTTGTTGACAGCTTTGCCTGTGAAGGAATCCATGTTCTTGTTTTCCCATACAGGAGGGAAAGGAACCTCTTTGATTTCTATGCAGGAGAACTGTACAGCTTAAAGGTGTGTGAAGACATATGTATCAACACGATCATAGCCTGTATGCAGCTGGCACTTCCCTATCAGTTATTGTATCTTCTTTTGACCCAGAACCAGCTTAATCTGTCATCAGACAACAATATATTTATGAGCTATGCCATAGATCTTAAGGATTTTGATCTTAATATCACTGAGAAGGATTGCGTAGTAGAGTGCGCGAGAATAATCCTGGTGCTTCTTGAGGCAAAGGCTTCACAGAAGGCCAACAGCTTTATCCTTCTTCAGAAAAAAAGTGCCAACAGAAGCTATTCAAAGTTCTCAGAGCTTTATAGGGACATTACTATAGCGGCAGTTGGAGATAAGAGAATATCACTGTTTGGCAGGTTGAAGCTATGGCTTTCACTTTATTCGAATTATATATTCGGTGTTCTCTTTTGGATATGCGTAATACTTGGAATTATCGCACTGAGTCTTATTATATCAAGATTTGTACTCGGAAATGGCTCGTGGCTTAGGATCATATTCAATAATTTCAAGAATATTGGAACAGAATCGCTTGTACAGTAGTTCGTGGTGAGGGATAGCATGAATATAAGAAAGAGGTTGTTACCAATAATTTATATAGTGAGTATAGCTGTATCAGCGGTTATCTTTGCGTTTGTCATGTCCAGAAACGTTCATGATACAGAATACACATCCTATACCAGATCTCTTGTTACGAACGAGGGAATCTATTTTAGTGAAAATCTTGAGGATTTTGCGCTGCTGTACAGACTTACCAGCAAGGGCAAAGTCAAAAATGTCTATAACAGCGCAGATATCGATCAGGAAAGGATTCTTGCCCTTACAGTTTATGACGGCAATCTATATGTTGCTTTTTCAAAAACTGAAAATGATGACGAGTACCAGGAGGGCAAGCATTACGAGTACTGCATCGGAGAGTTTAATACAAAGCTGAATCTTTTACAAATTTCAAGTGAATTTCATCTGGATGAAGATATTCTTTCATCCATTACAGTAGACAACAGCGGAATTTATGTGACTGCGATCTCAAAGGATGGCGGACAGGTAAGGGTTGTATCTTTTTCACATGATAAGATGGCAAGTCCGTCAGAAAGAGGACACGAGATACATGCCACAGAAAACGTGATGATAAGAAAGGCTGATCCTGAAAGATTCTTTGTATCTGCAATTTATGAAAACGGCGGCCTGACTATCAGGACCGACGAGGATGAGCCATCAGGATATTTTGCACAGGATGAAAGAGTTTCAGCTGCAGTATCATCCATGTCTTTGTCGGCACCTGCAGAATTCATAATGTACAGGGCTTACTTCATTGTATGGATAGCTGGAACAATCATCTGGCTCATCATAGTAAGGCTTATTTACAACATGCTGATAGTTTCAAACAGGACAATGTATTCCTTTGTTCTGTTCGAGATTATTCTGGCGATACTTGTTGGATGCAGCATCTATTACATAAGTGGCCAGTATATGACAGCCAGAAAGCAGGAGCATGTCAGGTTTGGAATCATTTCAATGCAGGCTCTTGCAGATGAATCCGGACTTACAAGAGCCGTTGATTATGGAGCCCAGGATTATTTTGAAAGTAATGACTATTTTGAGACGCAAAATGCTCTGACAGATTTCCTTGAAAGAAATGGCAACTCTTCAGTATTTTACGATGTTCTTATCGTAAGACTTGCTGATGGCATGGTTGTTACAAGCGGAAGTGGAAGGAACAACGAAAGCGCTGTATTTCTTTTCGGAAATGCAATTTCAGATGTTATAGATGATCTTCATAACAGCACAGCAATGTATTCGGTATGCGAGCTGTACCTTGGCGGAGAGGATTGCCTGGCAGTAGGTGTAGCGGATGATGATTTCATCTCTGACTATGCGATCGTAGGAATTATCGATGATACAAGGGTCAATGAGAGATTTAATAAGAGTAACTTTTTCTACGTAGTTCTTTTTATAGCCCTGTTCGCTGTCGGCAGTCTGATACTTTTGGGCATTTATTATCTTAATTCAAGAGATCTTAAGCATCTTGAGGATGCCCTTCGTGAATGTGCACTTGGAAGAAAGATTCCCGACAGACCTGCAACTGCAGGAGTTGATCTGAAAAATATGTGGGATTCTCTTTTTGAAATAGGAAAGAGAGTAGATGAGATCAACTATAAGAGATTTAAGGTATTTGAAGCATATTTTAAATATGCTCCTAAAAATATTGAATTTGCTCTGGGCAAAGAATCAATTATGGATGTCAAAAATGGTGAAAGGACAAAGATTGATGGAAGGCTTTTGACGATCCAGCTTGGGGAGGGACTTGAAAAGGAGCTTCTTTTATCAGTGACCACAGCCCTTGAGCAGAGGCAAAAAGGAAATGACTGTATCCTTGTTGGAAACAGTACAGACCTTTCAAGACTCCAAATGCTGTTCATGATGTCGGATAAACCTATGGTGGACTATGCAGCAGAGATCATTCATGACATCAACATGCATGGAAATGTCTTTAATTCAGCCTTTATTTTCTTTGACACCTTCGAGTTTGGAATAGTTGGAAATGACGGGCTTGCACTTACATATCTGGACGGCGACATATCAAAAGAGTTTACAGGTTATGTTGAGTTCTTTAACAGGCTCCACTTAGGACTTGTTATAACTGAGTACATCTATCTTAGAGAGTATGAGGACAGGTCAGTCAGGTATATAGGCTATATCAAGTGCGAGAAGTACACAGAAAATATCAAGCTTTATGAAGTTATGGATGCCTGCGGACAAAGCGAAAGGCATGCCAAGATCCACACCTCAAGACTCTTTAAGGAAGCTCTTGAGACTTATGAGAAAAAAGATTTTTATCTGGCAAGAAATATGTTTTCAGATCTGCTAAAGGCAGCTCCCGGTGACGAACTTTCAAGGTGGTATCTGTTTGAGAGTGAGAAGTACTTAAATAACGGAATTGCTGACGAAGCTACCTTTGGGGCACTTCATCTGTAATAAAGGAGAGGGGTCTAAGTGCAAAACCTTTTTACTGTTTTAGTCCAGACAATTAAATCAAGATGGGCCGGCCTGGTATCCAAGTTAAAGCTTCTTACTAACTGGAACTTTATCAGGACCAAGATAATAGCCAAGATTCGTGACTTCTTTTACAGTTTCCTTAACCTAAAGCCACGAAATAAAAATGACTATATTACGGTCTTTGGCTGGATGATATCAAGGCGCCTTGTCCATGCAATGATCATTGTTATAGGTGTTTTAAGTATTTATTACATTGCATCTGAGACCTCAATTTTCAAGCAGTTCGGACAAAACGGTGGAATTAAGACTTACAAGTATGATTCCGTGAGACTAAGACTTGTCAGTGATAATGTCAGGATAACCGGGAAGTCAGGGTATCTGGCCTATGAGGGACAGGTTGAAAAGGGCTATGTTACAGGGAAAGGTACCCTTTACAGCAAAGAAGGGAATGTTGTCTATGAAGGTGACTTTGTAAACAACAAGTATGAGGGACAGGGACTTTTAAATTATCCAAGTGGCAATACCATGTACACAGGACAGTTCCACGATAATCTCTTTGACGGAGAGGGAACTTTATACAGAGAAGATGGGACCTTTGAATATATTGGAGAGTTTGATCTTGGAGAAAAGAACGGAAAAGGCGTCCTTTATGACAATGGTGAAAATGAGATCTACTCAGGTGCATTTTCCAGTGACAGCATAGTTTACAGTGAACTTTTGGGCAAAACAGTTCAGGAGGCCGCAGACTACTATAAGGGCAGTCAGGTTCTTTATCAGATGGATGATGACATCGCTGTATATATGAAGCAGATAGAAGGAGTTTATTACGGAAAAGGGGAAGAGGATTCCCTTGATGACAGCATCAAAATAGAATCTGTCTATGTTTTAAAAGATTATTTTGGATATGGAAACACCAATATAGATACCATAACAAAGCTGAAAAGTATTTTAGGAGACCCAATATATGAGGGCAACTCCACAGTTGTTTTTCCTGAGGTTGTATGTATAAACAAGCTCAACGAATCAGAAAATTCCCTAAGCGGAAGGGTAACTGTATCCACAACTGAACTCTATTCAGATGTTATCGAAGTAAATGAATTTGATAACAAGTACGTTGTATATATCTATTCCTTCAGAAGAGGAGACCTTATTTATTCATTTGTCTGCAAGGGACAGGGCGAATACTTTGATTTTTACTACGTTTCTGCAGCAGATGCCTGACATTTTTTGTTTTCGTTCGTATCAATATAAAAGTTTTTTGATTTTGAGGTATACATGATAAGAAGCAGGGGAAAGGTTAGCTTAATACTTTATCTGGCAGCTACAGTGCTTTTCGTAGCGGTTTCATTTTACCTGCCTTCAGAAAGCAGTACATCTTTTGCAAAGGACAAAACTCTTACTCTTAAAACCTGCAAGATACTGGCTATAAGAAACAGCAGTAAATATGAATCGGCAGAGGATCAGGTAGAGGCTAAAGAGGCTAAGTATGAGAGCTCTGTAAAGTCACTTAAACTAAAAAAGAAGAACCTTACAACCTTTAGATGGTCACCCTTACTAAACTTAAAATTCCCTGAGAAACTGACACTTGATCAGGATTCAGAGTTTGAGTTTAAGCCCATCTCTCTTCAGTACGATATTGATGTTGCCGAGCACAACATAAATGATGTAAAGCTCACGGAATACCAGGAAGTAAACAATCTTTACGTGGAAATAGTAACACTCCAGAAAATGATCTCTTTTAACGAGATGAGAGTTGAGACCTTAGAGGATGGAGTAAAAAGAAATACAGCAAAACTTAAGCTGGGACAGGCCAATCAGGCAGATGTAGATACCATGACAGCAAAGCTTAAGTCAGTAAACAATACGATAGCTTCTGACAGACGAACACTTGAAGCTGATCTAAAGAAGATGACAAAGAAGGTTGGAATGGATGTGACAACAGGTTACGTCTTTGAAGACCCATATATAGATGCAAGGCTAAACAGAGACATGCTTGAACCCTTAATAGAGTACACCCTTGACAGAGATGAGACCTACTACGAGGCATGCATAGAGGAAACAAGGGCAAGAGTGCAGCTTCAGACCAATTTTGATCTGATGAAAAAGCACTATGGCGGCGATACAAATATGATCGCATCCTATGTGAACATGGCAATAAGTGGCCAGGAGGTCAATAAAAAGGGATTTAAGGCTGATTATAAGAAATTTCTTGAGAAGGTAGACAGCTACTGGACGGGCAAGAAAAAGATCTGCTGGTTCATCAAGATCCCCAGGTTATGGCTCAAGGGAGCAATAGACGGAACAAGATATGTAGAAGATGATCCAAATATTCTTTATCAGGATGTTTTAGATTATGTGAGTGCCTATAAGGACAAGGAGGCGGCCGAAGAGGATGTAAGGCAGGCTGTAACTGATTCTTTTAACAACTATGTATCAGTTAAAAACTCCTATGCCCAGTATCAGACAGATGTTAAAGAGGCAAAAGAAAACCTTGATAAAAGCTCACTTCTTAATAAGACAGGAAAGCTCTCATTTTCAGAGTACGATGCGGAAATGAGCACCTATGAGGAGCTTCAAAAGAGTCTTATAGACACCATGAAGTTATATACAAATACCCTTCATGCCCTTGACAGAACAACCTGCGGCGGAGTGTCTGCAATACTTGATGGAAATGACGCAGATCTTCAGACAGCAAAGCCCGGCGAGAGCTATATAGAAGAACAGACAGCAGAGGGCGCCTACTACTACATCAAGCAGATCATCCAGAAGACAGAATTTGAAGTAAATATATATATTCCTGAGGACTTTGATGTAGAGGTGACTGACTACGAGCTTTGGGTAGACAACATACAGATTGGAAGCAAAACTCCAAAGGATGGAAAAATAAGACATCTGGCACTTACGCTTGATGATATAGATGAAGTGAAGATAAGGCTTTATAACGGCGAAGAATTCATAGATGACTGTGAGATAGATCCCCAGTCGGTTTCGGGACCTTTAAACGTTATAACAGGCTATGACATAAAGACCGTAGAGCTGGAAGAATATGGAACCTATGAAGCTGCTATAAACGAGGGCACCGGTCTTGTAGATATAACGATATCGCCTGCTTTAGATGATATAAAGTTCTTTGTCGTTAAGAATGAAGAGGGCATAGCCCTTGGAAGCGGTGAGCCTGCAAGCATTCAGACCGGTTTAAAGCATTTGCAGCTTGTGGCATTTGACCTTGATAAACTCACCATCGAACTAATGAATGAAGAAAAAGAAGTAATTTATACTGCAAGATTCGATACTGCAAACCAGAAGGTGGTAAAAGCCATCACCCAGTAAAGGACTGTAAAGTATGAAAATGCATGAGTTTAAGAGGAAAATTTCATACCTGATAAAAAGACTTCCGGTGGTCCTTGCTGTGATCCTTTTGATCACCAGTATCCCGGCTGTAAATTCAAAGGCGGTCTTTGATGAGAAGGATGCCATTAAGTTTCGTGTGTTTAAGAGCAGATATACCATCGATAATTCAGTTCTTTTCATCGGAACCTATGTCCTTCATATAAATGCCATGACAGATGATCTGTATGAAAAGGCCTCTGAATCAGCGAGCCAGTCGGGACAGTCTGAAGTTTACTATAAGTCAGAGCTTGCAGACGGAAGCTGGTTTGATATCGGAGATATCCAAAACGGTGTTGAGGGAATCTCAAACAGCGGAGTTATCGTACCTGAAGAAGAGCTTGATGAGCTTTATGTTCGCTACTACGCAGGGGCAGATGGTATCCTTATTGACCTGTTAAATGATAAGGGAGTTAATCCTTTTGATATTCCTGACCCTTATGATCTAAAGCAGCTTGAGGAGCTGAATCCTTTGTGGCTTCAGTACACCTATTCAACTGAAAGTCAGGACATTTCCCAGGATGATTTCCTTACGACCAGAAATTCCAAGGATAGCGGGAATTTAAGAAGTGATGTTTATTATTATCAGATCCTTAGTACATTCTTTAACCTGAATTTAAGGGATGAGACTACCAATAAGTATGATAAGCAGCTGGCAGCTTTAAACAGTATATATGCGGGCTACAAAGCAAATGGCAACCAGGATGAAGCAGAAGTTGTTTATAAGCTCATGAAAAAGGTTGATTCTGCAAGAAGGGCAATTGTCTTTGAAAAGCTTTCTCAGCTGGATGTAAATGCTCTTGATACTTTGTTCTCACTGGCAAACGGAGCTTATTATACAGCATCAGGAAACTTTAAGGATTCATCATCAGAAAACAATGCGGGAAGTGAGCCCTCTTATGTAAGAGAGATTCAGGATTCCCTTCAGTATGATTTTGAGGCAGCATCGGGTGCCAGCTGGTTCCAGGGATGGATGAGAAGCCTTGGACTATCCCAGGACAGCGATGGCTGGTGGAGAGTACTTGAAGAAGCAAATGAAAATGACAGCGATGATGATGACGACGATGACGATGAGGATGAAGAAAATACCAAGGACAAGGGTGATGCATTTAAGGTTGACAGCGGCATTACAGAGGCAATAGTGACTTGTATTTCCAACTGTTCAACAAGCTATATCACGTATTCTTCAGACGGACTAAATGACATAGATACAGTGCTTGGACACGCGGAATATGAGTACAGCACGCAGGTTCTGGAAAATACAAGCGGAGCGGAGCTTGGAGGACCTGTAGAGTATCTTAAGCACATTTTCAATATAAATGACGGAATTATTGCTGACGCTAATGGAGAGTGTTCTCTTTTGGAAAATTCTCTTTTGGGCCTTGCAAGAAATAAGTACTCTTCAATGGTAAATGGCGGAATCGATCCTGAATACAATTCAGTTCAGGGTGAAAGCGCCAAGCAGTCAGTACTTGAAAACCAGACATCAAAGACTGACGGATTATGTGCTGAACTAAAATTTATCCTTGATGCCATAAAGAACAGAAAGGCAGCTGCTGACTCTCTGACGCTTGTATATGAGGTCACGGATTGGGCAGAGGGACTAAAAGTAGGAGTTGTGCAGGATGATTACAGCTCTGCAGCGTATCTTTCCATCGAAACATTTTTAAATTATCTAAAGAAACTTGCAGAGGAAATAATAGCTTCAGATGAGAGCCTTCGCTCGGAACTTGATAAGCTGCGGGATAAAAAGAGCGAGCTTCAAAAAGAGCGTGATAAGTGCCTTGATAATAATGATCTTGCGGGAGCAAAGAAATATGATGCCATGATAGCGGCAGTTGATAAGGATATTGATTCACAAAATGGCAGTGGAAGCGGCGATGGTAGTGGCGATGGCAGTGGTGATGGAAGCGGTGGAAGCGGCTCATCAATTTCAGATGACCTTTTGGCAAAAGCCGTTGATTCTCTTCAAAATGATGCCAATGCAGATCTGTCAGATATAGCAGAGGCTTTGTCAGACCTTGGAGAAGATGAAGCTTTGGACGATCTGTTAGACCTTGCCGAAAAATCAGGAGCAGGAGCTGACACTTTGGATGGTATCAGGAATGCCAAAGATAAGGATACAAGCGGTGGTGCTTTATCTGAAGATGATCTCTTATCACTTTTAGAGAGCTTTTTTGGCAAATCTCTTGATGACCTTGATATGAAGGAACTTGCAATTGTTACGGCAGCTCTTTCAAAGTTCTACAGGATGGGAAATACACCGGCTGCGGCGCTTGCCTCAAGGCTTGCAACCAAGGGCGTAACAAGCAATAACATTTATTTCTACAGTCAGTGCCAGGGAACTCAGAGCAGTGAATATGTAAGCCTTAAATCTATAGGAGATGTGACGAGCTTTAGGTATTTCTATGATGATACAAAGAAGATCTCGACTATGACAAGCGGGGCAAAGATATACATTTTTACCAACGGAAGTGACGTGATGTATAAGAATTCCTACGGCGAAGACCAGGAGAAAATGAACAGCCCGGTTAAGCTTTCAGGCGTTCCTCACATATCAGAAGCAGATTCTGTCGTCTATTTCAAGATAGAAACCGAGTATGTTCCAAACTCGTCCTATGCAGTATGTTACACAACGCCTATGAAGGCAAGGGCAGAAGAATTTTTGGAACTTCTAAATAGTCAGTGATAGGAGCAGTGTATGGCAGATTATCCGATCATAGCAGATGTAAGTGCATATATTGTAAGGACTCTCAGGGAAAAGATGTGTCCTGAACCTATACCATCCCCAAACAATATAGAGATTTCTTCACCTGCATCTCAGGACGTTGACTATATTGTAGGACTTTACCTTTACGACATAAGGGAGGCAGTTCAGCTGTCTACTCCCAACTATGTACAGAGGGGAAGAGTCCAGTTATCAAAGCCGCCAAGGCCATATGAACTTTACTATATGGTCTTCATAAACGGTTCCTCCCAGATGGGACTAAAGGCACCGGATATACAAAAGATCATTGGTCGTGTTGCTCAGATCGTAAATGACAACAGCTCTGTACGACCCAATGAGTTGCAATCCTGGCTGGATACCCAGGAACCTCCAATAGTGCTGTCTCAGGCGAAGATAAGTCTGGAGGAGAAAGTAAGGGTGTGGCAGGCTATCAGCAAGCCCTATCAGATAAGCCTGTTTTATAAGGCGGCACCCGTAATGCTTTCAAGCGGTGAGATCATCACCACACCTCGTGTATCTGAAGCTGAATTTGGATTGTATTCAGTAGGAGAAGAAAGGAGGGAATAGCGTAAGTGAGTGCTTCTGTTATTCGTGTAAAGATTGACCTTGTACTAAGGCTTATCGACACGACCACAGGGGCGGCGGCCTCAGAAATAAACGTAAAGTTTATTGAAAAGGGCTGCGAGGTCAAGCCCTTATACAAGGGCGATGGTACATTCATATTCATAAATAAAGGCAGAGAGAATACTCTTATGCAGATCAGGGCTTATGGATATGAGGATATAGATATTGCCGTGAATTATGAAGAGCTTGATGAAAAAGCCCCTACCTGTGATGTTTTCCTGATACCGTCAGAGAAAGTCATAAGTGGCGAGCCGGTACTGGGCATATCCGGAAACCTCCCTTCTCTAAAGTCAATTGATGCAGTAAATCTCATGCGTCCTGTGTGCTCATTAAACGAGTTTGAACCTAAAAAGAAGCTGTTGTCAGTATTTAGCTTTGTTGCAGGTAAAAAGATAACTCTGGATGATGTGTACTACGGACTGGCATCAACTGATGAAAAAAGCTATGAAGAGTTTGTTGTTACAGATCAGAGCGGTGACAACAAAGTGGTTTTGAAAGATCTTATCCAGACTGAAGTAAAGCCAAATCGGAAAATATTCAGATTGCTCTATGGCAATGTGAAGGAAGATGGAAGCTTTATTTTCAGGATCAGGGATGATGCGACGGTACTTAAATATCTTATCCGCTTTAGGGCGGGGGATGAGACGTACTTCAGAGTCATCGATTTCAGAGAAGAAAATGGAAAGATCGATCTCATGGAAAAGGCCGAAAGATTGACTGATCTGGAGCCAAAGGAGGTGGAAAGTGAGTGAACTTGTAACGGCTGGAGCTACATGCATGTGTTCCTTCGGAACAGCACCTGCTCCACTAAAGGTTACCTCGCAGCTAAAGGTCCTTGCAAGCGGCAAACCTGTGGCAACTATCCAGGATTGTCAGGGACTTGCAAACATAGGGCCCTTTGGAATGTGTACGACCCTTACAAATCCAATGGTGGCATCAGCCACAGCAGCTGCTTTGGGAGTCCTGACCCCCCAACCCTGTATTCCTGTTCCGGCAGGAACATGGATACCAACTCATCCAAAGGTACTAAACAGCGGTAAGCCTTGTCTTACCTCTGACTGCAAGATGATGTGTGCATACGCAGGGCAGGTTTCGATTGTTAATCCAGGCCAGATCAAAGCTACAGCTAACTAAAAAATAGAAGGAGAAAAACTATGCCAGAATATTTATCACCAGGTGTATATGTGGAAGAGTACGATAATTCTCCACGGAGTATAGAAGGTGTGGGCACCAGTACTGCAGGATTTATCGGTCTTGCTGAAAAAGGTCCTATAGAGGGGGCACCACTCCTTGTAACCAACATGAAGTCTTTTAAACAGCAGTTTGGCGGATTTCTTCCTGAATTTCTCTATGGAGAATATAGATATCTTGCAAACAGTGTTGAGCAGTTTTTTGATAATGGCGGAACAAGATGTTATGTAATGCGTGTTGCTCCTCCAAAGGCAAAGGTAGCAAAGAAGAAACAGGGTATTTTATCTGTTGAGGCTGCTAACCCCGGTAAGTGGGGAGATAAGATCCAGATCTTTTTCTCAACAGGCAAAAAGCACAAGATGCAGCTTATCAAAAAGGTTGATACCGGCTATATTGCAAAGAGTGTTGATGGATTCAGAGAAGGAGACATCGTTGAATTCAATGGAACCTACAACAAGATAAAGACTATCTATGACAATGTAGTAGCTTTTGAAGAAGATATGCCAAAGGGCGTTGTTGACGATGCTATCGTTCCAAAGTCACTTGTTTATCTGGTTACTGTAGATGTAAGTGTCAGATATGGCGATGATGTTGAGAATTATTCAGAGCTTTCTTTTAACAGAAAGTCCACAAGATACATCGAGTCAAAACTGTCTCTCAGTAATATCGTAAAGATCACTGTTGATGACATGAAGGGCATTGGTAATCCGGTAGAAGCAATCCTTGGAGATGGCAATACTGACGGAATGTTCTTCCTTGAAGGCGGCGATGACGGCAACATTTCAGGTGTAAATGCTGCAACATTCATCGGTGAGGACAACGGCCCCGGAAAGAGGACAGGTCTTCAGGCATTTAAGGAAAACAATGTGATAAGCATGCTGGCAATCCCGGGTGTAACAATCCCTGAGGTAATTGTTGCTCTTGTTGGTCACTGCGAGAACTTAAAGAGCAGATTCGCAGTTATCGATATGCCGGGCGACATGTATAAGACAGCAGATCTTATCGGTTACAGACAGATGATTGACAGCTCCTATGCAGCTATGTATCATCCATGGATCCAGGTATTTGACAGATCCTCAAATAAGCCTGATTTTATTCCTCCATCAGGTGCTGTAATGGGTGTTTACTCAAGAACTGATATCAACAGAGGTGTTCATAAGGCTCCTGCTAATGAAACAGTCTTCTGTACAGGACTTAAGGTTAACTACACCAAGGATGAGCAGGACATCTTAAATCCTGAGGGCGTAAACCTTATAAGAGCACTTCCCGGACAGGGAATCAGGATCTGGGGTGCAAGAACAGCATCCAGCAATACCAACTTCAAATATGTCAACGTCAGACGTCTGTTCATATTTGTTGAAGAGAGTATCAAGGCTAACACCAACTGGGTTGTATTTGAACCAAACGATGCTTCACTGTGGCAGAGAGTCAGTCTTACAATTTCTAATTTCCTCGATACCTTGTGGAGAAACGGAATGCTGGCAGGAGAGTCCATTTCAGACAGCTACTTTGTAGAGATCGGACCTTCTACTATGAGCCGTGAGGATATTATGAACGGAAGACTTATCTGCAATATCGGTATCGCTCCTTCAAGACCTGCAGAGTTCGTAATCTTCAGGATTACACAGCACACTGCAGAAGCAGGCGGCGAATCTGAAGAATAATACAAAGAGAGGATAACACATTATGGCTGATGCATATAAGAATGATAAAAACTCTGATTATCCGTTAACCAAAATGAACTTCCTTGTCACAGTTAATAACATCGCAGGAACAGCAGCTTTCAGCGAGGTGACAGGAGTAGAGTCAACGGTAGAGCCAATCGAGTTCAGACAGGGTAATTCAGCTTCACTTGCACCGGTAAAGATTCCGGGACTTGTAAAGCACGGTAACGTTACTCTTAAGATGGGCTACATCATCAACAGCCCATTCAAGACATGGATCCAGGAGTGTGTAAGTGAGACAAGAGGTCAGATTCCTCGTCAGAATGTGACTATTGAGCTCATTGACATAAATCCGGGAGCACCGGCTCAGCTTGTTACAGCTGCAACCGGAACAAGGCAGTGGACACTTACAAATGCCTGGGTAACCAAATACTCAGCACCTGATCTTGATGCAAAGACAAGTGATGTAGCAATTGAGAGTGTTGAAATTGCCTATGAAGAACTTGTAATACCTAACTAAATTCATGGAGGCAGGGGCCGCTTTTGGTCCCTGCCAATAAACACATATAGAGGAGGCACATGATGGAAACAGTATATGAATTCACACTCCCTAAGGGATATGTTGATGGAAATGGGGATGTTCACAGAAAAGGCAAGATGAGACTTGCAACAGCAGGTGATGAGATCACCGCTACAAGAGATCCGAGAGTCCTTGCCAATCCGTCCTATCTGACAATAGTTATTTTGAGTAAAGTCGTAACAGAAATAGAGGGACTTGATGCTGTGACGGCTACTTCGATCGAGAGGCTCTTTACTGCAGATCTTGCTTTTTTGCAGGATATGTATCAGAGGATAAATGATATAGAACCTCCTGTAATGCAGTGTGTATGCCCTGATTGCGGCAAGACCTTTGAGGTTCCATTAAATTTTACTCAAGAGGGCTAAGGCTTTATCCAAAGGACGAGCTCTTTAAAGAGATGTCTTTTATCTCATACTACTTCCACTGGAGTGAAAAGGAAGTCCTTGAAATGGACCATTCAACGCGCCGAAGGTGGTGCAGTGAGATATCGGAGATAAATAAGAGTCTTAATCCCTCTAAGGAGAAAAAAGAAAAGAGTATTTTTGAACTTAAGGCTGACAGATAGAGAGGTTAGTTAATGGGTGTATTAGATACTATTGCTAAAGGCATAGATAACATAACAGGTAATAATAAAGCTGAATTTGATCCCATACCCAGTTTTAACTTTGTGCTGTGGGTTGAGGGTGTTTATTTTCTTCCCCTTAAATCTGTACATGTATTTACCAAGGAAAATGAGTTTGAATACATTCAGGAAGGCGGGGTCAATGACTATGTTCAGATGAAAAGAAAACCTGTGTCCAAGCCTTTTACATTTCAGGTTGAAAGATATGTAGATACGGGCTGGTCTAAGTTTTTGGACCCTTTGGCAAACGGTACCGAGATGATGCTTCCCATGTCTCTTTTTGTATATAAATCCAATGCCAAGCAGGGCTTTGCCAGTGAAAAGAGCGCAGAGGCCTGGGCTTCGAGGTTCTATGTATTTACAGGCTGTGTTGTGACAGCAAAAGAGTACGGAGAACTGAATGCAGAAAAAAGCGGACTTTTAGTAGAAACAACGACCATAGCCTACAGAGAGCTAATGGTTGTAAATAACCCTGTAGATGACTCCACGACGGATGGAAGATGGGATAAGTTTGACGATGACAGCGACTTTAAGAACAGCTTTGATCCGCTTACCTGGAGAGGGAAAGATGGCAGATTCGGAAAGACCCTTGAGCATACAGACAGGGTAAAGGTTTCAAAGAATGATATAAATCAGGAGTTTGGCGCACAGACCCTAAACGGCGGAGAACCAAGAGTTGAAGCTGACGGAACTATAAATGTATCTCCATATGCCATGCCGGATGATTTTGATGCTTCCAAGAAAACAATAAGTACTTCGCAGTTTGCACCAACAAGTCCAAATATTGTGACATCAAAAAATGATGTTCCTGAGAGGAAGATAAACGGAGAAAAACAGTCAAACGGAAAAGCTTTTGAGATGAAAGGTAAGGCGGATACGTCACCGGTTTCAGCTCATATTGCAGTTTCAAAACAGGATAAGGAAACCTGGAAGGTAAATGATCAGGTGGCACAAGGGGCCTTTGACATGAAAGATGTCGATTTAAAAAAGCCAAAGCCACATACAAAGAACGTAGCAACGTCGCCTGTTGATGGCTCAAAGCCGGTACCTGTTAAGTGGCCGCCCACAAGAAGAGCTCTTATGGCAGATATGTTATCCAAAAAGTAAAGCAAAAAGATCTAATGAGGGGAAGCAAAGGTAAATGCTTAAATTACTCGCACCAATTGAAATAACTGCAAAGACTACAATTGTAAATGATAATGAAAGCTTTACTCACAGCATTATGGCAGGCTATGACCTGATGAAGACAAGGATTGAGAAGACAGATCTTTTGCATGTGGTAAATACTCCTCCTGAAGTGTACATAGCAGAAGGGAATGGCTTTACCAGTATTCTTAACCAGAATAGTTCCAATCAGGTCAATTATGAAAAGATAGAGATAATAAATAATCTCATGAACAGCATAGTAAACAGCGCAAGTGTGGATCTTACTTACCAGATGAGGACCTTTGTGACAGATGCGCTCTACAAGCTTGGAATCCGGGATGACAGAAAATTCATGAAGAGCTTTTATGAGATTGTTAATGAGTACAAGGAAAAGAACAAGCTCATTGATATGTTTTTTTCTGATAATACAGAAGTAGAAAATATAAGAAATGCTCTGACTGAGCTTATAAATAACAGGGAGTCCCAGGACAACAGAAGGTTTGAGAAAACTGAGAATTTAAATCTTTACGAATCAATTTTTAACAGGCTTCAGACAGGGGCAATTTACCAGATAGTTTCAAACTTTGCACATACTCAGGAGACGAATCAGATAAGTGCAGAGGAGTTTTTAGTTTCAGAGCAGAATAATACAGCTCTTAACATGCTTATAAACAATATTGCTCAAAGTGCTGAGTTTAAAAGTCCCGAGATCATTTATAACTATGAAAATGAATATGAGCAGGAATACGCTGAAGGAAATGTTACCAATGAGCAAAACAGTAGCCTTGTAACTTCTGCAGTATTTCTTGATATGATAAGAAACCTTTATAACACAGGTTATGACAGATTCAGTTCAAACAGTAACACTTACTATGATTTTACAAGTACTATCTACAATTCATCCAATAACACATTTCACAGGCTCTACAATGAGACCTTTGTGGACAGGACAAGTAACAGACTTGTAGAGGAGTATGAAAATACCAATAAGGCAGAAATCGTAAATACTTACGAAGATAAGTCACAGATGAGCAGTGATGAGGTGCTTGTATCAGTACTTAATGAGATAAATATACAGAATGAAGAAAGACGTAAACAGTACACTCAGCTTATAAATCAGATAGAGAGAAAGTATAAAAACAAAAAGAAAAAGTTAAGCTTCAAAGAGACAATAAAAGATGCAAAGCTAGCCCTGAATGACAAGGACAGACTCATAGAAAAGCTTGAAGAGAGGGAGGAAGAGAGCGCTCTTCTCGATGATCAGATGAGGAAAGAAATCGAGCTTATTTTCCCTGATGAAGCAGGAAAGATATTTGAGACTGTTGCTAACTACTATAAAAACACTACAGAGGCGGGCGTATCTCAGATGACACAGCAGAGCATCAGTATGCTGATAAGCAATATCGAAGAAGTACGTCACCTTAACGAGGCAAGCTACCAGCAAAACGTTGAGATAAAAAATGAGATCAGCGAAGGGGCAAAGATAGTACACAACATCATTGAAAATGGTCCTGAGAATACAAGGACAGTTGAGACTGTAAGGGAAAATGTACCAAAGATTGAGAAGGTTCACAGAAAGAGCGAGACCATTTCCAGTGAAGATATAGAAGAGACACTAAATCAGTACAGAAGAAATATTACAAGAGAAATAAAAAATGAGGTGAAGCAGGAAACAGAGAGTATTCAGAATACCACTACAAACAAGGTAATAAATACCATAAACACAACGAAACAGGAAATAGAAACTCCTGATATCCGCAGGATGGTACAGGAGGGAGTTAACGCTTCGCTGGGAACCATAAGCGATAAGGTATACACGAAAATAGAAAGGCGACTTGCGAGCGAGAAAAGTAGACGAGGTTACTGATCATGGGTTTTGCAGATTTTATAGGCAGTGCGGCGAGCTCAGTTGGCAACTTTATAAAAGACAATACTTCTACAAAGAAGGCAATCCTGTGTATGGTAAATCCTTCTCTGGCCAATGAGTACAACACTTTTTCCATAGGACCTGTAAAGCAGCAAAACAATGTAAAGCTCTTTGAGCTTGCTGAAAAGGCCAATGAAAAGGAAAAAGAGCTTTTGGCAAATGCAGAAAGCGCTTTAAAGATATCCGATGTGGCCGGGAAGCTGCCAGGTTTTCTAAAAAAAAGTGATACTTTTGTGGAGTTCGAGGTTCAATATAATCCCAATTCCCTCAGGTTTGAGGCAACTGCAGGAGAACAGGTCTATATTCAGAACACTCAGAAATCAGCCTATGCAGATGAGCTTAAAAAGATCAATTCAAAGACCACCATATCACTTGATTTTCAGCTTGTTTTTGATGACCTTCAGATAGGCGATGCCTTTTCACTGGATACAGGAAGTCTTATATCCAATACAGCAGCAGAAAAGGTAAAGGATCTTACCAAGGTAGTTCAGGGCAAGAGCACTAAGCATACGGTGCAGCCCCAGATGGATATGCTGGTGGCAGCCATAGCAAGAGCATCTACAAGGCAGGTTATCTTTTTCTGGTCCAATATGAGCTTTAGAGGCGAGATCACAATTGTAAATGCCAGATATACCATGTTTAACACCAAGGGTAATCCTATAAGGGGCGTCATTGACTGCAGAATCGTCCAGAATGCCGAGATGGCGGAACTTAAATATGATGACAAATACTGGAATAAAAAATTTGAGAAGGTGTTTAAAGAGGGGAGCCCTCTGTCAGCTTCAGCGTTAAATGATGGTGGAGAGATGATGAAGAAGGCTCAAAAAGCTACAAAATTAAGCTCCGGTAATTTTTTCAATAACAATTTCTTTAGCTTTTAAGATTTTTGTAAGGAGATGCCTATGGGTTTGGGAAGTTTGCTTTCAAATGCTGGAAGCGCCATAGTTGATTCACTTGAAGATATAGCGGGTTTTAATGAGAAAGCCATTATAGAGATCACAGATATAAGTGACCGCAATCTAAAGCAGGAGGAACTGGAGAAATATAAGACCGGTTCTATGAATACAGGCTTTAGCAGCAGCTTTGCGGCCAATTATATTCAGTCTGACATTATGAGCAATGTATCTTCCGTACAGGGAAAACTATCTCAGATGGCAGGAGATGTTTTGGGGCTGTCAGATGAACAGCAGATAGCATCGTATCTGAGCGCTGCAAAGAGCAGGCAGTTTGTTGTTATGTTCAATCCCAGCGAGATATCTCTTTCAGCTCATGGTGGCGGCCAGTTTCCAAGTGAAATTTTTGAAGATTCACCCACAAAGAACACAGATCTTAGAAGCTCATCAATCCTTCCTGCAAAGGCAAGAGTTGAGTTTTCTGTCAGACTTCTTTTTGACAGGACAGATATAAGGGAAGCATTTATGGCAGATAAGGCAACTCTTTCAGGTTCAGGAATTGTTAAAGAAGGAATAAGTCTGGTTAAGAAGGCAGCAGGTAAGAAGAATGAGACTTCGGTTCAGAAGGAAGTGGAGGCCTTTATAGGAGCCATTAGAAACCCTAATACGAGACTTATCTCTTTTAACTGGGGAGATATGTGCTATGAGGGAATATTATCAAGAGTAAATGCTGATTACACCATGTTCAATATGAATGGTGAGCCATGCAGAGCCTTTGTGACAATAAGGATACTGTGCGTATCTGACAGGTATAAAGAGTCTGCTAGCGTCTTTGGTCAGAGATATGAAAAGTACTGGGGCAAAGATGATTCTGTATCAGCTGTGGCAGGAGCTATCAGCAGCATATTATAGGGGGTTACTTAGGGTTGGCTACTTATAACTACAAAGATCTGTTTGATAAGTACGAGTCTTTTTATGATTCCATATACTATGTGTACGTAGGGGACAGGGATATTGTCAATTCCAAAAAGAGCATTTATACGATCGATGATCTTTATGTGGAGCTTTCCTGTGAATATAAGGCTAATATTGCGACTTTTACCATAATCGGAGCTTTTGATGAGGAAGGCAAATCCTTTGCAGTAGATGAAGCCAAAAAATATATCATGCTCGGTTCTTCTGTGAAGATTGAAATGGGGCATGGAACTTCTGTAAGAGAGGTATTTAGAGGGTATATAGCAAGAGTTGCCTTTAATTATGACAAGGATTCAGCCAGAGCTCCGGGAATAGCTATTACGGCCATGGATGTGAAGGGCATCATGATGGTCAACTGTTATTCAAAGAGATTATCGGCCAAGTACTATTCTGATGCGGTGCAGGAAATATTTAATTCCATGACTTACCAGTCTCTTATTACCAGTCAGATAGTTACTTCCTATGAAGTTTCGGCAACTCCTGATAAGTCCATGATCCCGGGCACGGGAGCCCTTGGTGGGGCAGCAGGCGGCCTTGGATCTATGGCAGGTGGTCTTGGCGGCGCGGTAGGAGGACTTAGTTCCGTAACAGATAGTCTTGGATCTATGGCGACAGGAGCACTGGGGTCAGTTGCCCAGGGAGCTGTCAGTTCAGTAACAGGAAATCTTGGGAGTTCTGCGCAGGAAGCTCTTTCTGGGGCAACAGGTGCAATCGGAACAGCGGGCGATTTAACTGATGCAGCAGGAAGCCTTAGTTCTGTGGCGGGAAGTCTTTCAAGCGGATCTATACCGGGAGCAGGAAGTCTTCCAACTTCGGGGTTATCAAGCGCCACAGGAGCTGCGAGTGCCGCAGGTGCGGTTATACCTGACCTTCCAAATGACAGAATAGAGATGAACTGTGAGAGCGACTATGACTTTATTGTAAAAGCTGCAAAGAGGTTTAATTATGAGTTCTTTTCACTTGGTGGTTATGTGTATTTCAGAAAGGCCAAGGAAAATGCAGCTGTACTTATGGAGATAAATCCATCCTGCGTTATCTATTCCTACAATATCGAATATGATCTGACAGGGATAGTAGGAGCAGTTGAAGTAAGAGGAATAGATGCAGCAAAAGGCAGCGTTATCACTGCCAAAAGGAAAAACAGCAACAAGCTCTCGCTCGGAAGCAAGGCAAAATCTCTTGTTTCAAAGCAGACCAAGGTCTATTTTGATCCAAGTGCTGATACAAAAGAAAGTGCGGATCAAAAGGCTGAGTCTTTGATGGAGAGCATATCCTACAGGCTGGCTAGCCTGGAGATGGAAATAGCGGGACTCCCGGAGATAATACCTGGAAGTTACATCCAGATAAGCGGTATAGGAAGTGCAATTTCAAATACATATTACATCACAGAGACCGCGCACTATATAAATCATGAAGGAACCTACATTACAAAAATCATAGGAAAAGCGGCCACAATTGCTGATGGCAACAGCCCGCTCGGCGGTATAGGCGGACTTGGAGCGGCATCTTCAATTGCGGGCAGTATAGGAAGCGGCCTTGGAGATATAGGTAGTATGGCAGGCAGTTTACCATTCTGACAAAAACTATTTTTGGCAAGGAGGAGCAAAAATGCCACTTTTTGATATTTTTGATGAAGTAGCTCAAAAGCAGATAGAAAAGACTGACCTTGGTGAGAACAGGATGCTGGGGGTATATCTGGGAAAGGTTACGTCAAATTTTGATATGACTCTTCCGGGAATGGTGAGAGTTACCATTTATGCAAGGGATTATGATCAGGAAAAGCAGGTATGGGCGAGGATGAGCTATCCATACAGTGGCAGCAACTGGGGAGAGTACTTTTGCCCTGAAGTTGGAGATCAGGTTCTCATAGCCTTTGAAAATGGCAATATATCAAGGCCCTATATTATTGGCAGCGTTCCAAAGAGCACAGACAGGTTTGCCAAGGGTTGCATTGATATGAATAATGCCAATAAAAAGATCCGAACGAAAAATGGAAATTCCATTTCTTTTGTTGATAAAGCTGTAGGAGAAGGAGCCATGGACAAGATAACCATCTCAACTTCTACAGATGCCCATCAGATCGAGCTAAACAATGAGGGCAAACAGATCGTCATAACAGACAAGGATAAGTCCAACCAGATAGTTATGAAGACTGAAACAGGTCAGATGGAGATAAAGGCACAGACCAAGCTGACAATAAAGGTTGGAGAGACAATAGAGCTTACCATGAACGGCAATAACGGAACGGTTCTGCTTAAGTGCAATAAGCTAAAAACAGATGTTACCAATCAGGTTCAGATATCGGCAAACAACAATACAAAGATCGAGGGCGGAAATGTGTCACTGACAGGTAACTCAATGCTAAAGCTCGAGAGCAGCGGACCTGTAAATATATCTGGAACACCAATAAAACTTGGATGATCGGGGTAAAAAGATGGCAGATAATGGAGCACATTTAGGGACAGGTGCAAAGTTTCCCTTTGAAATTGATAAGGCGACAGGCAGGTTTATGACAGTATCAGGCAATCAGAGCGTCAAGGAATCAGTCTATATTATCCTGATGACTCAGCTGACTGAGAGGATCACAAGGCCTGATTTTGGCACGGATATCATGGGCTATACCTTCATGGATGTGAATCTTACCAGGATCAATATGATGCGCCGAAGCCTTACCAATATGATATCAAGGCAGGAGCCACGTATCAGCGATGTGGAAATAAATATAGAAATGTCGCCAAGTCAGGAGTACCTGATGATAAATATCGATTATTACGTGGCCCAGACCAACACAAGAGATAATATGGTATTTCCTTTCTACCTTAATGTTTCCGAAGAGGAAGAGCTTGAAGAAGAATATCACGAATCTGAGATAGAGGAAGAGATTGATGGATAAATTCAAGGGACATACTGCTGAAGAAATAGAAAACAGGATAATAGAGCTAAGTCACAGCTATACGCCTGAATGGCACTATGACAAGGAAAATCCGGATATAGGTGCAGCAATAGCCAGGATATTTGCCTCCCAAATGGAGGACAATGTTGGTATTTTGGATGATGTCCTTGAAAGATATCATGCGGAATTTGTAAATTTCCTTGACCTTACTTTAAAGCCTGCAAAGCCTGCCAGCAGCATTGTTGTATTTAACAGTATCGACAATGGCGGTGACGGGACTGAGGTTGTGCGTGGAACTAAGCTCCTTGCAATGTCTGATGGGGGAGAAGGGCAGGATATTGTCTTTGAGACAACAAGGAATCTTTTTGTGACTAATTCAAGGCTTGACCTTATCTTTATGGTGGACTATGAGGAGGGGTCAGTTATTCCTCTTTTGGGGCAGATGGCTCCGATTGAGATTTACGAGGGAGAGCTAAAGGCTGATCCTTTGGAAGAAAGTGAGATTGAAGAAGATGTAATGCCGGTTGAGCCGGTACTACAGCCGTTTACTTTATTTGGTGAGAAGGAAGGGTCTATTTGCAGGAGCGTTTTATCTCTTTATCACAGCTCACTTTTTGATGCCCAGGACGATCCTATATTTATCAGGTTTTCAGGTGGAGAAAGGCTCTGCAGCCTCATAAGTGAAGGAAAGATTGTTTTTAAGTATCTTACAAAAGATGGCGGCAGGGAGTTTGATGAGGTAGCTCTTTTGGAAGATGGGGTTACCTTCAGGCTCATCAAAAAAACTGAGTGTGAAAAGCTGGAAATTGGCGAAAAGGAGCTTTCTTTAGTGTATCTGGAGGCTCTTGTTCCTGTAAGAGAAATCCTGAAAGCAACAGAAATTGGCATCTCATCAAGTGGAGCAGAGCTTGAGCCGGAGTTTGTTACTGATGGAAATCTTGAGTACAACAAAAAATCTTTTGATATGTTTACAGACACTATTGCAATTTACAATGAGTGTTTTATTGGGCATGACAGATATTTCAACAAGCCCGGAGCTAAGGTGAACATATCTTTTGATGTGTCTTTTTTGGAAAAAGAGCTGTATGTCACAGCGAAACAGGAAGAAGAGGAGCTTAGTATCATTAAGAGAAAGCCAAAGGCAGTCTGGACTGATAAGGTCGTAGATTCTGTTATAAATGAGATTTCTTTTGAATATTATAACGGCCTTGGCTGGAAGAAGCTTTCTTGTGACTATGATGTCTCAACTATATTTGAGCAGTGTAAGGACGGCAAATATGAGATTTCTTTTACCTGTCCTGATGATTGGGAGCCTGTGGAGGTGGGAGCTTATTCAGGCAGATGTATAAAGCTTCAGATTCTGAAGGCAGACAACTGTTACCTCAGGCCTGCAATTCATCATTATCCGCAGGTAAAGAACATGGTAATGTCCTTTACCTATGAGGGAAAGTATGTAAATCCTGATAAAGCTGAAATGATATGCGGAACGAAAAAGGTTGATATCACAGGAAATCTGGATGAAGAAGAATTTGAGATCCTGGCAGGCAGCGATTACACAGGTGATGCCCTGTATCTTGGATTTTACAGAGCTATGAAGGCAGGCCCCATAAGCATTTTCTTCGATCTTGAGGATGCCTTTGGACTTACCGGCATCAAGTGCAGATATGAATACAGCACTATTGACGGTTTTAAGCCTCTAAGAGTACTTGATTTTACGGATGACTTTACAAGGCCCGGAATAATAAGATTTATTCCGCCTTCTGATATGCATGAGATGACCATAGAAGGACAAAAGAGATATTACATCAGGATTGTCAGAAACGAAAGACAATCTGATCCGGATAGACGCATGTTCATGCCCAAAATAAGAAATATCATGCTGAATGCTATTTCTGTTGAGAATATTTTTACCAGTGATGCCAAGGAGTTTTTCATTGATGAAAGTGCTCCGGATATGCATTTTTCTCTTGGGGCAGGGAATATCCTTGACGCGGAAGTCTGGGTAAATGAAAAGGGAGATATTTCAAAACAGGAAATAGACTTTTTGCTCAACAATTCACCGGACAGTATAAGGATTGATTACAACTTTGTGGGGGATGTTGCTGCAGTCTATGTGAGGTGGCAGGAGACAGAGAACTTTGACAGGGCTCTATCTGACAGGTGTTACGTTATAGACAGGCTTCTTGGTGAGATCATTTTTTCTGATGGTATAAAGTGCAGGATACCGAGGGTTACGGATGATATAGCTTTTGTTGCTGTTGTGAGGTGCACAAACGGGACAGAAGGAAATGTTGAGGCTTTTCGAATAAATGACCTGATGGGACAGGGAGTCTACATAGACTCACTTACAAACCCTGTAAAGGCCTATGGCGGCTGCGCTATGGAGACTATTCAGAAGGCTCTAAGGAGAGGTGCCGGGATCATTCATTCAAGAAACCGCCTTGTGAGCATCGGAGATTATGAGAATATTATCCTTAACTATTCGGACTCTATAGACAAAGTCAGTACCGTGGTCGGAGAGACAATAGATGGTAAAAAGAATCCGGCAGACATAACCTTTGTAGTTCTGATGAAGGACTTCATGAACGGCTCATTTTCTTTTCACAATATCGAAAAGCAGCTGAAGATGCACCTTCTTAAGAACTGTGAGATGGTGGTAAAAGAAGACAATGTCCATATTGTTGAGCCAACATTTGTAGACATTTCGGTTAATGCCTGGGTTGAAATCACAAATATCGATGACAGCTTTGAGATACAGAACCAGATAAAAGCGGTTCTGCAGGAGTACTTAAATCCTGTAACTTACATATCTCATACGGGATGGACAATAGGAACTATACCTAAAAAGTCTCAGATACTCATGAGACTCAATATCTTAAAGAGCAAAGCTATTGTCAAGAGAATAGCCATTATCTGTAAATATACGGATTACATGGGTGAAAAAGAGGTTGATCTTACAAAGCTTGAAGTTACGCCATTTATGATATGTCGAAGCGGTGATCACGTTATCAATATCATCTATGACTGAAAACTAAGTAAAGGTTGGGAAGACTATGCTGTTTGTAAAGGAATTACAAAACAAGCCCTATGCAGAGCGAATAAGTGAGGCAATGATGAAATTGCCTTTGATATCTCCCGAGTGGACAAACTATAACCCTTCAGACCCTGGGATAACTGTGCTTGAAAATCTGACAGCTTTTAATACTCTTCAGGGCGAGTCAATCACGAATATTTCCTACAGGGCCAAGGCTGCACTTCTAAAAATGGCATCAATCACGCCAAAAAAGGGTAAGTGCGCAAGACTCCTTTTATCTGCTGACAAGCTTGATAAACCAATCTATATAAGGACAGGTCAGAAATTCAGACTTGGAGATCTGTGCTTTGAAGCCGGAAGAAACATGAATGTGGGTGGAAGCAGAGTAGTTGGTGTGTACTCAAGATATGGTGATACATTCCACGATTATTCCTACTGTGTAGACAGAGAGGTAAGGCTGGGAGCAAGGATTTTTGGTGATAAGCCAAAAGTCGGTGATGAGCTTTACTTTATCATCAATTCAATTCCGGACGATATCAAGGATACTTACTTTTACTTTGAAGTTGATGGCAGCAACAAACGTAATCCCGTTGAAGACAGAGCCTTAAATATATTTGCGGATGCAAAGTGGGAGTACTATACAGAGCATGGTTTTGAGGAATTGAAGGTACGAGATTATACAGGCACTTTCCTATATAGCGGAGAAGTGAAGATTTCTTTTGGAAGCTCAAGGCCTGCAGTTTGCAAGGAGGCTCCGGAAGAAGGGTACTGTATCAGGGTTACTCTTACCAAGGCTGATTTTGACGTAAGACCAAAACTCCTTGGAGTAGAGGGATTTCTTTTTGAGGTGTGGCAGAGGGAAACTGAAGGTATATGCTATACCATAAACAAAGTTGACGGTATTGAAATAACATCAAATTTCAGCGATAATGAATATATAGCAGTATTTGCAAAGGAAGAGAAGGGATCAGCCTATAGAAAGTACGAACTCACAAGGGGTGACGGTCATGGAAGGTATTGCTACTTTGAAGAGACGGGCAGCCGCAGTTTTCGTATTTCTTTTGACAAGGAAAAATATGGGTATGAGCCTGTTAAAGTAAAGGACTGCGTAAGAGTCATTATCTATAACGAGGACATGATGCGCACCTATGATGTGGGCAGCGTTATAGGCTATGATGATCAGGAAATAGAGCTTCCTGTAAAGCATATAGTAAGAGACAGCTTCTGCCTGATCGCCAGAAGGGATGACGGAGAAGGCGGCTTTATCTATGAGTTTGTAAGACCTGAGAAAAATGAAGAGGATGCTCTTTATTATCATCTTCTTGAGAATGATGGAAAGATAATCATTGAAGATGCAGGGGATTATATAGGTGCAAGGCTCTATATCGGCATGATAGCTGTAAGTGAGGGCGAAAAGGGAAATATCCTTGCAGGAAATGAGCTTATAGCAGATAACATACCGGGTGCTTATTTTTATAATCCTTGTAACGGCGTTGGAGGGGCCTTTAGAGAGAGCCTTCAGAGCATGAAGGAAAGATTCGTTGAAGATATAAACACTCCATATACAGCTGTTACTGAAAAGGACTATGAGCAGATAGTAAAGACAACGCCGGGGCTCTGTATCAGAAAGGTTCACGCCTGCATAGATACAGCGGAAAATATGGTAAAGGTAATAGCAATGCCTGACACCGGCGATGAGAAGCCCTATTTGTCTGATATTTACATTGAAAAGATTACGGAAAGACTTGAGCAGAGAAGGCTTATTTCTACAAGAGTTGAGATTATACAGCCAATTTATACGCCGGTTGCAGTAAGAGGCACGGTGTACGTAAAGAGGCACTATAACGGGTGCAAAGAAAAGATATTAGAAGCTCTTGGCAGAGAGATTGATTATATGAGGTCGGATAAGAACTTTGGAGATGTCCTTGTATTTGAGGAGGTTTTCCATAGTATAGAGGCGCTGGACTGTGTTCAGTTTGTCTACGACCTTTCAATCACACCTGAAAATCCTAAGGTTGCAACACTTAAGGATTCTGATATTTACCCAAAAGAGAACTGCCTGTTTAGTCTTGGAAATGTCCAGATTGAAACAGTTACCTATGAAGACTAAGCGTTTGGCATAAAGGAGTTTTGATGGCTCAGATGGTGTATTCCATAAAAAAGAATAGACTAAAGAGAAGCTATATTAAAGGCTTTGATTTAAATGGTGATACAGAGCTTGTTCTTGATAAGAATAGTCTTTTTCACGAGATATTTTTATCGCCTTTAGACGGCGTTGAGAATGAGAGATACTGGGGAAGGCTCCATTTTGATATCAGGCTTTCAGAGGACATGATCTACTATGTCCATGTGCTTGCAACAGACCAGGATCAGTATTATGACGACGATGGAAGGCTTGTTGATATAAGCAGATACCTTCTTGATGAAAGTATTGACGTCACCAGAAAGGCCAGATTTATATCGGAACTTGGCGGCAAAAGATTTGTTGGCCTTAACGATATTCTTTTATATGAACTAAAGGGTAGATACCTTTATATAGGCATTGAGCTTTATGGCACAGAAGAAGCTACAATTTCCAACATCAAAGTGGATGCCATAGGCGATAATTTCATGAACGCTTTTCCGGAGATCTATAAGGAGAGGAATAGTTTTTTCCACAGGTATATGTCGCTGTTTTCAAGCGTTTACAACGATATGCAGGATGAGATAGACCATGTCTATGAGGTGCTTGATCTTGATACCTGCAGTACAGAGCTTTTGGTTACTTATGGAAGCTGGCTTGGAATCGACTTAAGTGGCGGCTTTTTGCCGGATGATGTTCTTAGGACCTTGGTAAAAGAACTCTACTATCTCAGCAAGATAAAGGGGACAAAAGAGTGTCTGACAAGGCTTTTGGAGATTTTAATCGGTAAAGAAATTATCGTAATTGAGCACAGTTATCTAAAGAATTTCGCACAAAATGTCGATACACATATATCAGAGGGAATTGGAAGTGGCTCGGTTTATGACGTTACTGTGCTGGTAAAGGGAAAGGTTTCTGAGGAATTAAAGCATCAGGTGTCCTTTATCATAGACCAGTTCAAACCGATCAGATCTAACATTACTTTGGTTCAGATGGACAATTCGGCAGTGCTTGATTCTAATGCGTTTATGGATATGAATGCAATGATCCCGCATGAGAAACAGATTATCCTGGACGAAGATGTATCTTTGGATGGCATTATTACCCTAAAATAACGACTGGAGAATTTCATGACTATTGAAGAAATCAAATATGATGACCAGATCCAACTAAATATTTCAGGAAAAATTGATACCATCACGTCTGCTGACTTCCAAAAGGCTGTTCTTGGTTCTTTCCAAAAGAGCAATAAGGTCATACTGAATTTTCAGGATGTGTCTTATATCTCAAGTGCAGGACTGAGGGCTTTGGTTCTTGGTGAGAAAACGGCTATTTCCAAGGGCGGAAGCATGAAGGTTATTAATACAAACTCATCTATACAGGATATTTTCAAGATGACAGGTATGAACAAGATATTTGATTTTAGCTAGGAGTGGCAATGATAAGATTCGACGCTGTAAAAAAATGTTACGGTGAGGAGACAAAAGTTTTTGACAATTTGAATCTTGAGATTGAAGAGGGGGATTTTGTATTTCTGACAGGAGAGAGCGGAAGCGGCAAGACGACTGTCATTATGATGCTTCTTCGGGAAATAGTTGCTGATAGCGGGGAAATTACATTTTTTGGTAAAAACATAGGGAAATTTAATAAGGCGCAGATACCTTTTTTCAGGCGGAAGATAGGTGTTATTTTTCAGGATTTTAAACTGATAGAAGAGCTTACCGTATATGAGAATCTGTATATGGCTTATCTTGCCATTGGCGGCAGGAAAAGAGATGCCGAAAACAAGATAACAGATGTGCTAACGATGATGGGGATTGACGGTTTCCACAAAAGATATCCTTCACAGCTGTCAGGCGGCGAAAAGCAAAAGGTCTGCCTTGCGAGAGCTCTTTTGAATAATCCAAAGCTTCTTTTAGCTGATGAGCCAACAGGAAACCTTGATCCGCAGTCTTCCGTTGAGATATTAAAGCTTCTTGAACTTATACATAATCATGGGACAACGATAATCATGGCAACTCATGATATATCGAATGTGAAAAGTACTTTGAGTGAAGATATATACAGGATGATCCACTTAAAAAATGGCTGTGCGTACGAGGTTTCAGGGAATAAAAGTGAGAGCGTGTTAAGCTATGGGACTTGATAGCAGATTAAATACCGATATCAGGAATTTAAAAAGAATTATCGAGCAGAAAAATGCTGATACGACCGACGAGATCGACCTTGATGAAGAAACATATATGTATGCAGACAAAAAGCCTATGGAATTCATCAATGAAGGAGAAGGCGTTTTTGATATAAAAAAGCAGACAGGCATCAATAGTAAAAAGAGCGTTTTCGACAGAACTGCTTTGTTTAAAACGAATAATGGAGATGACTGATGGCAAAGTATTCAGAGGATTTACGAGATAAGCCTTTTGAAAACTATAATGAATATATGCAGTATATTTTTGACTGTGTAAATACCAGCCTTGATAAGTACATTACACACATGAAATCCATCTATTCACAGGGAGAGGGCAATGGCTACAAGAATGTACTTTATCCTGATATTGAGATAGCCGGAGACAATGTGCATACAAAGCTGGAACAGTTTTATACTGACGCTGACAATGACAATGTTCAAAAGTCTGACGATGATGAAGATTCAGATTTTTTTGATGACCTTGATGATGAAGAAGGCGAAGAGGATGAGAATCTTGATGAGTCAGTGACTGATGAAGACGATATAGACGAAGAACTCCTGGCTCTTCTTGGCTCTTTTTCCGAGTCAAATGTAGATAATTCACTTGATACTTCGGGCGGTAAAGCTAAACTTGCAGAGAAGATCGCAGAGGATAAGCATGTAGGCGTCTATGACAGAATAAAAATGATAGAGGAAAGAGCGGAGCTTACTATTGAAAGTGGCGTTAAGCTGCCCTTCCATACGCTCTGCAAAAAGCTTGAATTTGAGCCCTTTACACTGTTTTGTTTTGCCTGCGGAATTTTGTCATCAACCCAGACAGATTACGCCGGAGTATTCCAGATTGTTAACGAGAATGGTAACCTTTCAGCACCTACCATAGAATCAGCCGCAAAGGTATTTTATGGAGCGGATTTCTCTATTACCGGTGCTTACGGAGATATGTCCACATGTCTTGAGCAGCTGCTTCCGATTCTTTCTCTGGATGTGGTTCCAAGCATGCCTTTCTCCACAGCTGTTTCTCCTGATAAGAGGATCATTGATTTCCTTTTTGGCCGTGACCCGGATAAGCTTGATGAGAACTACATCAGATTCTTTAGCATGCTCACCAAGAAGGAAGAGCTGAATCCAATAATGGCCAACAGCGGAATCATAGAAGCCATGGAGATTTCCTATGATGAGGGCTGCAGGATATTCTACTACTTTGGTGATGATGGAAGCGGCAGGAAGTTCTTTGTTAAGAAGTTCTGTGAAAAGAATGATCTGAAGGCAGTTGCCATCAACTGTAAAAAGCTCTTTAACTATGACTATAAGTTTGTAGAAAAGGCTCTGTGGTCAGTTACAAGAGAGTGTATCCTTATTGGCGCATGCTGTTGCCTTACAGACCTTTCATATCATGAAGAAGAAAAAGAGAAGTTTTTTGGATATATGGATCTTGCTTTTTCCAAGCTCACGGAAAAAGATATTTTAGTTTTTGCCATGAGTAAGGAAAAGATTGATTTTAGAGAAATCACGAAGATGCAGTTTACAGAGCTTGAGCTTCCTACTCCTGATACGGGAGAAAGAGAAGCCTGCTGGAAGTATTTTTCCCAGAATTATCAGCTTGAAGATGGCATTGATCTATTGGAGATGGCTACAAAGTTCCTGTTTACTCCGGGTAAGATACACGATGCTCTTGATCATGGAAGAAGGCTTTCTACCATGAAGAAGGAGATACTGATAAGCCGTGATACTCTGTTCCAGGGGTGTTATGCACAGATGAGTTCTGAGCTGACGCAGAAGGCTACAAAGATAAAGGCAAACTTTGGCTTTGAGGATATTGTTATGAATCCAAGCCAGAAGGAGACTTTGCTTCACGCTATTGACCAGATGAATTTCAGAAAGCATGTATATGAGAACTGGCACTATACCAAGAAGTACCCTTATGGTAGAGGCCTTTCAATACTTTTATTCGGTGCACCCGGAACAGGTAAGTCCATGTGCGCGCAGGTTATTGCCCATGAACTTAATCTTGAGCTTTACCGTGTAGACCTTTCAAAGGTTATCGATAAATACGTAGGTGAAACTGAGAAATCTATTTCAATGATCTTTAGAGAAGCCAAGAAGTGTAACGTCGTATTGTTCTTCGATGAGTGCGATACTCTATTTGCAAAAAGATCTGATGATGGTGGAAGTAACCAGGCCTCCAACAATAACAAGACAGCTCTTTTGCTGCAGGAAGTTGAAGGCTATGACGGGGTTTCAGTTCTTGCCACAAACTACAAGCACAATATCGACCCGGCTTTCTTTAGACGTATGAAATATATTGTAGAATTCCAGTTCCCGGATCCCGATACCAGAGAGATGCTTTGGAAAACTACAATTCCAAAAGATACACCACTTGCAGATGATGTTGATATCAGATTTCTTGCCGAGAAATTCGAGTTCGTTGGAGGTAATATCAAGAACTGTATTCTCAATGCAGCTTTTTTGGCTGCAGCTGACCCTGAAGCCGGTGATAAGGTGCATATGAAGCATTATCTTTTAGCTATTAAATATGAATTTGTTAAGGTAGGAAAAGTATTTACTAAGTCTGACTTTGAGCCATATGCGGATCAGGTTGGTCTATAAAAAGAGGTAAAAAATGTCCTATATTAAAGAGATAAACGGCAATGAGATGGACAAGTTCATAGAGTATATCCCTAATTCCATTATCATCGATTCTCTGACTAATGATAATTATATCTACTACGGGATAGTTGAAGATAATGAAGCTATAGGCGTTATTGTTATGGAAACAGACAGTGAGAACGTCGAGCTTACATATGCTTATGTGCTGCCGGTGTACAGAGGACGAGGGATAATGTCCAGGGCTTTGAATCAGCTCATCGTTGTTTATTGGTATAAGGGATATCAGAATCTCCATATGAGCTATAATCCCAAGCTTGCGCCCGCTATAGATAAATATGCGGATACAAATGAATTCGTTAAGATAGAACTTGATAATGCTTACTTTGAATTTAGTCTACAGGTGGCTTCAGAGAGTAAACTCTGGAGTAAGAAAATCCTTCACACAAGAAGAATGTCAGAACTGGATGAATCTCAAAAACAGATTCTTTATGCTGCAATAGAGGATCTTGGAATTGAGATATTTAACGAGATTGATACGGACCGCGGATATCTTATAAATCAGTCTATTGTATATATGAATAATGAGGTGCCGGAAGGTCTTTTGATAGTAGGTCAGGATGAAAATAAAAAGCTTGATGCAGAGCTTGTTTATTTAAAGTCCAAGGATGTTATGGCGCCTTACTACATGATTTCTGCTCTTCATGAGAATTTAGAGAATGACTATCCACTTGAAACTATAGTTTCTTTTTACTCAAAAAATGGCTATATGACAGGAGTTCTTGAAAAAATTCTTGGCACTAAGGGCTACCGCGAGATCATCGCAAGGTATGACCTTAGCAGAGTTGCAGTCTATAGTGATATACCGATAGTGTGATTTGCTGGCAGAAAAGCACTGTTTTGCATAAATTCAATCGCGTCTTATGAGGGGCTGTCGCTTTAGATGATTTAAGGTGCTCACTTACCTATTAAGGTAGGCGGGCGCCTTTTTGATATATTTATATTTTCTGAAACTGGAATGGGGAAGAGCGAAAATTTTTAATTGCTTCCTGACCGACTGTGTGATATTCTGACATGGCTGCAAAAATCTTATGCAGCTTCAAATCCAATCGGAAAAGGCTTAGCAGTTCTTGCATATGCTTTTTTTCACAGGTTTTGTAATTATTTTTTTAGAAAGGGGCATATGTGTATGTCAGAAGAAAACAATCAGATTAGTAACAGTAAAGAAAAAGACAGCGGAGCAAAGCTCATATTTGGTAACGCAAATCTTTGTGCGCAGCTATTGAGGGATTACTCAAATATTGAAGCGCTGAAAGATGTGAGGGCAGAAGATATTGAGGACGTCACTGAAAGGTACATCCCGATGTTTACAGAGGAACGAAACGCAGATGTAGTCAAGAAAGTGCGCATTAGAGATGGCAGTGAAATATTCATTGCATTAATTGAACACAAGGCACAGGTAGATTATAATGTATGTATGCAGGTTCTTCGTTATATGGTGTTTATCTGGGAGGATTATGCCAGACAACAGGAGAAGCTACACAAAGGAATAAGTAAGTCCAGGGACTTTAAGTATCCGCCTGTATTTCCAATCGTTTATTATAACGGTGTCGAAAAATGGTCGGTGGATAAAACTTTCTCATCAAGAATTGCGCTTGGAGATGTGTTTTCCAAGTATATTCCTCAGTTTGAGTATCACCTTGTAAATACGGGGGATTATAATCGCGAAGAACTACTTGATAGAGAAGATGGACTTTCTTTAATAATGCTGATAAATAAACTTAGGGATGCCGCAGATTTTAACTCACTGGGGCTGCCTAAGGATTATCTTGACAACATAGCGTTCAAATCTCCGGAAGATGTTCTTGAGACATTGGCAAGAGTAATTGCAGTAGTACTCAGAAAACAGTTCGTTCCGGAAGATGAGATTCAAGGCTTTGTGAGCCACATAAAGGAGCGGGATATGAGTGATCTTTTTGAGGGATGGAAAGGCTTTAATGTACAGGAAGAGAGACAAAAAGGCAAGGAATTAGGAAAAGAAATAGGAAAAGACTTAACACGTATAAATCTTATTTGCAAAAAGCTTTCAAAAGGAAAAAGTATAGAAACAATTGCATCAGAGATTGAAGAGGATGAAGCGTTTGTAAAGGAAATAAGCTCTATAGCGGAGAAGTATCTTCCGGACTATGATGAAGAGAAGATATATGAGGAGTGGAAACAAATTCTATGAAGAAGGTGCTCACTTACCTATTAAGGTAGGCGGGCGCCTTTTGTTATATTTATGTTTTCTGGAACTGGAATGGGGCGAAAATTGTTGAAAAAAATTATTGATAACAAAATAGAAATGTGATGCCTGTTATGATATATTGTAAGCGTATGCTAACATAAGAAGGAGGCAATTTATGAAAGATTATTTACAGATTGTACAGGTTATAGGCAGAGAAATCCTTGATTCAAGAGGAAATCCTACTGTTGAGGCAGAGGTTACTCTTGCTGATGGAACAGTAGCGACAGGTACAGCACCAAGTGGAGCATCAACAGGTGAGTTTGAGGCATTGGAGCTTAGAGATGGAGATAAGTCAAGATACCTTGGAAAAGGCGTTACAAAGGCTGTAGAGAATATCAATACAATTATCAATGATGCTATCGAGGGACTGGACGCATCTGATACATATGCTGTTGATGCAGCTATGATTAAAGCTGACGGTACAAAAGATAAATCAAAGCTTGGAGCAAATGCTATTTTGGCAGTTTCTATTGCAATAGCGAGAGCAGCTGCAAAGAGTCTAGATATTCCTCTTTACAGATTCCTTGGCGGTGTATCAGGAAACAGACTTCCTGTTCCAATGATGAATATTTTAAATGGTGGAGCACATGCAGATAGTGCGGTAGATACACAGGAATTTATGATCATGCCTGTTGGAGCTCCTTCATTTAAGGAAGCACTTCGCTGGTGTGCTGAAGTATTCCATAATCTGAAAAAACTTATCAAGGATATGGGCGATGTTACTGCTGTTGGTGATGAGGGCGGATTTGCTCCTAATCAGTTAAAGAGCGATGAGGAAGCTATCGAAAAAATCCTTGAAGCTATAAGGGCAGCCGGCTTCGAACCCGGAAAAGACTTTATGATCGCTATGGATGCTGCTGCATCTGAGTGGAAGAGCGAGAAAGGAAAGGGCTTCTATAAGCAGCCTAAGTCAGGAAAAGAGTTCACATCAGATGAGCTTATTGCTCACTGGGAGAGTCTTGTTGACAAGTATCCGATCATTTCAATCGAAGACGGACTTGATGAGGAAGACTGGGAAGGCTGGCAGAAGATGACAGCCAAGATCGGCAATAAGGTTCAGCTTGTTGGAGATGACCTTTTTGTTACAAATACTGAGCGCCTTAGCAAGGGTATTTCTCTTGGCGCAGGTAATTCAATCCTTATTAAGCTTAACCAGATCGGCTCAGTTTCTGAGACACTTGAAGCAATCAAAATGGCTCACAACGCAGGCTACACTGCAATCTCATCTCACCGTTCAGGCGAGACAGCAGATACTACAATTGCTGACCTTGCAGTTGCTCTTAATACATGCCAGATCAAGACCGGTGCTCCCAGCCGTTCAGAGCGTGTAGCCAAATACAATCAGCTTCTCAGAATTGAAGAGATGCTTGGCGACAGCGCAGTATATCCCGGTATGGATGCATTTCATGTGAAGAAGTAATTGAAAAAAAAGGATAAATGCCTGAAAAAACAAGCATTTATCCTTTTTTTTATTTAAATGCAATCTGGGCAAAGTTGTAAAAGCCAAGATACCAGATTCTAAAATCGTGGCCGCCGTCCAGTTCCTGCCAGGTAAAGTTTTCTCCGTCTACAAACTTTTCGCTTAGTGCTGGTAGTGTTTTGGCTGCGGCTGAAGCACTTTGGTATGCGATATTGTCCTGAAGACCGCAGATGTTGTAAAAGTAGTATATAGGATATTCCTTATCTTTTATAATTGATGCAGTTTTTGAAGCAATATTGCTGGTTGGAGCAGCTGAAAATGCTCCAAAATAACCAAATATATCTACGCATTCTCCAATTCCTATGTTAATTGTCTGCATTCCTCCCATAGACAGACCAGCAATAGCCCTGTGTTCTCTTGCAATAGAGAGGTCATAGCCGTCACTGTAATCAGCGTAAGTGCTGTAGTGGGAGTCTATATAAGGAATCAGATCATTTCTGAGTTCCTGTCCAAAAAGGTAAAAAGATTCAATACCTGAACCTTCTTCACCACCAAGCTTGCAGGCTCTTCCGTTTGGTGTTACCACAATAAAGGAATCAATGTCTCCGTAATAGGAAAGATTGTCCATTATGGCTTTAACTCTTGATGTACTTTTTGTTAATCCCCATTCGTTCTCATCACCGCCTATACCATGCATTAGTATCATGACATTGTACTTTTTGTCTTCACTATAGCCGGCAGGCAGATATATGTTAGCTTCTTTGGTAATCTCGCTTCCATCACCTGCATAGTCATGACTTGGATAAGTTATGTGCTCAATTGTACCTGCTTCTTCGCCGGTTCTAAGCGTTGTGTATTTTGGAAGGACAATATTGCCAACTTCCGCAGTGGCTTCTTTGTCTGATTCCTGTTCCTTGGAAGAAGCAGCAGTAGCATCTTCCATGTAAGAATGTTCCTGCATGATTGCATCTGATATGCCATTATTAGCACTTTCTGCAGGCGTATTATTTGACGCGCCGCATCCTGACAATAAAATGCTTGTAGCTATTATTCCCATAAGTATTCTTTTTTTCACAAATTACCCTCCATTTTTGTTCTGTCTTTTAGATTAAAGCAAAATCAAGCCTTGTGCTTATCAGATTCTGACAAGTTAGAATCACTTATTGCGTAAATGAGGAAGTTTATTATAATTGAAAATGTGGCTAAAATATAAAAATGATCAACCAGTTCATTGGATAATTATATGTCACTGTCTTAATGAGTATTTTGGGGGAAGGAAAAGAAATAATGATAACCTACAAGTGTAGAAATTGCGGGGCACAGCTAAATGTTTCTGACGCTGGTGGATTTAGCTGCAGTTATTGCGGTTGCAGAGCCTTTATGTCTGATTCGGAACTTAGGGGTAACGAAGCATTCAGGCAAAAAATTCTTTCTTTTTATATGGCAAAAGCAATGGCCAAGGAAGATGATTATTCTGGGGATGATCTTTGGGAAGAGACCGGTAGCGTCTCATTCGTCATGGACAATTCAAAACCACTTACAATTGCATATATGGATAAATATGTATATCCGGGAATGGAATGTTTTTTGGCAAAAAAGAATGTTGTCTATGTGTTTGATAATGGCAACGAGGCAGATCTGTTCATGAAAGGACTTCTTAGTCTGACATTTCCTGAAGCTGATATGAAGCTGGACAGGTGCTTTCCGATACTGACGCAGAGGCTTCATCTGAAGGATGGCAGGGAAGTGCTTGTTTTTGTACGTAAGCCCTACTTTTATCCGGTTGAAGTTTTTGCACCTTTAAAGGCAGAGCATCTTGCCTGGGTGATTTCCCGTATGGAAAATATCTGCTGCGCATTGGAGTTTTCGGAAATTTCTCATGGGGATATCAGTACATCCAGCGTATTTGTAAATCCTGTAACTCACGAGGGAATGTTATTTGGCGATTACAGAAATGTAAGGCGCATCTCAACACAGGAAGATCTTAAAAGGATCAGGGAAACAGCAAAGCAGGTAATGGAAAGAGGCAGTGGCCCTTCGGAGCTTTTTGCTTTCCTTGATTCAAAACCAAGAGCAAATGCATATGAAGACTTTGAGTACTGGGATACTGTTATTGAAAAAGGCTTTGGCGGCCACAAGTTTGTAAGGTTTTAAGCCTTTTGTTAATAAAAATGTATGTTGATCAATGATCAAAAAAGAAAAGTATGAAAAAAGGGGAAAAAGAAAATGGGATATGGAAGTTATTCAGCATCAGATTGGGTTAAGCTAAAAAACAGCAGAAATCTGTCAAGAAATCAGAGTGTAGAAGAGGTTTTTACAAAAAAACAGTGCGATCCCAAATATGATCCAAAATATATAGGAACAAGAGAGTGCTTCGATTCAGAAGATCATCCAAATACAACACCTATCGTTGTTGGCCTTGATGTCACTGGGTCTATGGGATATCTGGCAGTTGAAGTTGCTACAAACGCTTTAAATGAGCTTATCACAAAATTGTACTCTACAGGAGCTGTAGAAGATCCGGCTTTAATGTGCGCAGCATACGGTGATTATCTGGACAATTCACCACTTCAGGTTACTCAGTTTGAATCTGATATCCGTATTGCGCAGCAGCTTTTGGATATTTATTTTGAAAATCATGGCTATGGAGAAGTAGTACCTACATGCCTTTGGGAGTTCCTTGCCCATCACACAAACATTGATGCCATCAATAAGAGAAATGAAAAGGGATTTCTTTTTACAATTGGTGACAAGGCAACAATCAGAAAAGAGTATGTAAAAGATACCATTGAAAGAGTTATCGGTGATAAAACCGGATATATTTCAAGGGAAGCGGTACTTGCTGCTGTTCAGAAAAAGTTTAACGTATTCCACATAACGATTGATCAAGGAAACATTGAAAATCAGAATCTTTTACCGGGACACACGATCATTATAGAACGCCAGCATATCGGTAATATTCCTGAGATCATTATCAGCACTATACAGATGCAGAAGGGTAAAAAACTTGAGGAAGTTTTGGAGCAGTGGGAGGAGCTTGACAGACCTGCTATAGGTGCTGTTCTTTCACGACTTTCTTTTGAAGATAACGGAATCAGTTTATGAAAGCCATTGCTGTCATTGGGAAAAACTTTGGAGATGAAGGTAAAGGCCTTGTCTGTGCCTCTTTTGCCAAAAAAGAAAAAAGGACGCTGATTATAAAGCATAACGGAGGCGGCCAGGCAGGGCATACCGTGGAGGATGAGAGCGGAAAGCGGTTCATTCATCATCAGATAGGATCCGGGGCTGAGTATGGCGCAGATACGCTTTTGGCAGATACTTTTTTGATCGACCTTTTTCAGCTTGGAAATGAGTTAAAAGAGTTTGAGGCTTTATATGGCTTTACTCCGAAGATATATGCCGAAAAGAATACAAGGATCACGATCATAGATGATGTGCTTCGAAATATGTTCATTGAATCTGCCAGAGGGAAAGAGCGGCACGGCAGCTGCGGAATGGGCATAAATGAGTGCCTGAACAGACACGAATGCGGACTGGTTCTGACTGTCTGTGATGTGCGGGATAAGTCTTTTAAAGAGCTTCTTGATACACTGATTGATTTTAGAAATAAATATGGTCAGAAAAATCTGGATTTTATAAAGATTCTGTTTGAGGAAAATAACCCGGGTGAAAAAGCAGATTACTATGATATGCTTACAAACAGCGATGTACTTGCGAACTTTGCGGAGAGTATAAAAGAGACGGTGAAGCATATTGAAATAATAGATGCTTCAACCGATTTCTTGCTTGGGTATAGTCAGGTCGTTTTTGAGACCGGGCAGGGACTTTTACTTGATAATGACTATAAAAAGTTTGCTCCATACCTTACACCTTCAAAAACCGGTCTTTGGAATATAGCATCTTTTCTTGATGAAAGAAATTTGAAACTTGATAGAGCGGTCTATGTTACCAGATCTTATGTTACAAGGCATGGTAACGGACCACTTCCGGGAGAGTGTGACAGAAATGAATTTCCCGAAGTAACCATGGACCTTACCAACATAGATAATGAGTGGCAGGGTAGCATCAGGTATGCAAGGCATCAGGATATTGAAGACTTTGTACTACCTGTAAAAGAGGATTATAGAAGCGTAGGGCAGTTTAGAAGCGTGAAAGAAACGGAGCTTTCGATTTTTATTACACACCTTAATGAAACTGACGGATTCATTTATTTTAAGGATGAAGAGATTCCTTTTGATAAGCTGAAAGATATTCTGAAAGCTAAATATGGCTTTTCTGCTGTATATGGTTTATGGGATAGATGCTAAATAAACTTAGAGGCAGTGAAAGAGAATGAGATTATTCACAACTTCATTCTCAATTTGTTACGCTGTAGATTAGGGAGAGTATTCCGTTGAATGTAATTGGCTTTCAACGGAATACTCTTCCTTTGTATATGCGTAAGTGAGTTGGATACGTATATGACCTTCTGAGAAAAGTTTATGTTGTGGCTCCGTCCGCCACCATTGACTGAGCCTGAGGAAAACGCCCTGCAGGCTCTGCCGACGGTGAGGATGATGGGAACAGTAGATTTTATCTCACCGTCGGATTCAGCATTTTAGCGTTTTCCCCAGAACCCGTCAATGGCAAGCACCTTCGGTGTGGCCTGGTTAAGGTGCCTCAGGATCCAAATCCGAGAACAGTAGGGGGTGGCTACTTTTAAGGATGTATGTGACTATATGTCTGCGTCTTTCAATGTAAAGAGAGCGAAGATTCTGTTTTGGAAATATATCCTGATTTTTGAGCTTACGACACCATGCGACTTGGTTTTTGACTTGTGATTTTGGGCATATACGGCCTTATTTGAGGTTACCACACCATTATATAGAGATCATATGTCCTCAGTTCACTCATCCAATGGATGTGGCAATCCATTTTTTCTCGTATATGCCCAGTTTCACTTCCTGAAAATACTGTCGATGGATGTGTTAACTTAAAAAATATGACTATATACCCACTTCGCTTTGATAATCCGAATTTTCTATGTTCCATTCAGTCCATATGATCGTGAAGAATAATGGTTTGGGCATATAGCAGCTTTTTGTGAGGCCAGCCACCCCTCACGAGCGCTCAAATGGGCATATAGGCTGATTTCAAGCCTCTGGCCACCCATTAAAAGGGTGGCTGCAAGCCTGATATCCGGCTATAAGCCCAAAAACGGTTTTATTACAGGTGGCCGAGCTATTAAAAACAAGCTATATGCCCAAAACAGCAGCTCGCTCTCATAACATTGGGAGCCGAGGGAATAAAGCCTTATACGTTCTAGAGGAATCAACATATACTGTTCTCGGAGTCAGAGCCTGAGGCAATTAAAATCAGCCACACCGCAAGGTGCTTGCCATTGACGGGGCATGAGGAAAACGCTACAATACTGGATCCGACGGTGCAAGAATCTATCTACTGTTCCCATCATCCTCACCGTCGGCTCGCTGACCAAGGCGTTTTTCTCAGGTTCAGTCAATGGTGGCGTACGGAGCCGTAATCAATTCCCAATTTCTTACGCTTATACGTAGAATAACAGGGACGGTTCAAATGACTTTTTATAAGTCAATTGAACCGTCCCTCTGTCTTCATTCCATTGATTAAAGTATCGTTTCCAATACACATATTTGTTTCATCATATGGTTATTACTGTAAAGGATGAACTGATAAAAAAAGAATGCTTACGCCATCGGCGTAAGCATTCGTAATAAGGATCAATTCTTTTGAACCAATTATTGTTTGATAATTTAATTCTTTTTTACTACGTGATCTTTATCTTTGAAGATGTGGCCTTCAGGAATGCAGCCACGAACAGAAGAGAGTGGATATACGTTGCAGTTTCTTCCGATGACTGTTCCGGGGTTAAGAACTGAGTTGCAGCCAACTTCAACATTGTCACCGAGCATTGCGCCCATTTTCTTAAGACCTGTCTCTACCTTGTCGTCAGCGCCGTTCTTAACTACGACCAAAGTCTTGTCGCTCTTAACATTTGAAGTGATAGAACCTGCTCCCATGTGAGCCTTGAATCCAAGGATTGAATCTCCAACATAGTTATAATGAGGAACCTGAACCTTGTTGAAAAGAATTACATTCTTAAGCTCGGTTGAATTTCCAACAACAGCTCCTTTACCAACGATTGCGCTTCCTCTTATGAATGCGCACTGTCTGATTTCTGCATCCTCATCTATGATACATGGTCCGCCAAGGTAAGCTGAATCAAAGACCTTAGCGCTCTTTGCAACCCATACATTTTCACCGCGTTTTTCATATTTATCAGCTGGAAGGCTGTTTCCAAGTTCAATGATGTAATCCTTGATACCTGCAAGAAGCTCCCATGGATATTCTTTTGTTTTCATATAATCAGCAGCGATAGTCTCATTTAAATCATACATATTTGAAATCTTAAATTCTTCCATGTTAAATACCTCACCTATATTTTTGAATTAACAACACAATAATAACATATCTGAGAAGATAAGACTAAAAAATCTGTTAAAAAATAAACAACGTTATTGAAATTAGCATCATTATGTGCAAAAATAATGATGGTGTTTTCTGAGGGTATGTTTTCAGAAGGCATTATCTTTGGCTTGATGCTTGGCAGGCATCGCTTTATGGCCAGTCTAAAATTAGGTAGCAAGTAATGAAAGTTACTTCACAATACGAAAGGAGATTTTTTCATGATTTACTCTACAGAGGTAAAAAACATGTGCCCTGTTACACAAGGGGTACACCATGGTGCAGCTCCCATTCCGGAAGAGGCTAAGTGGGTTAAGTCAAAAGAAATAAAGGATATTTCCGGCTATACACATGGTATCGGCTGGTGTGCTCCACAGCAGGGCTGCTGTAAGCTTTCCTTAAATGTTAAGGATGGTATCATTCAGGAGGCACTTGTTGAGACTATCGGATGTTCAGGAATGACACATTCAGCAGCTATGGCTTCTGAAATTCTTCCAGGACTTACAGTTCTTGAAGCTCTTAACACAGACCTTGTTTGTGACGCTATCAACACAGCTATGAGAGAGCTCTTCCTTCAGATCGTTTACGGCAGAACACAGTCTGCATTCTCAGAGGATGGTCTTCAGATCGGTGCTGGTCTTGAGGATCTTGGTAAGGGTAACCGTTCAATGGTTGGTACAACATACGGTACACTTGAAAAGGGACCTCGTTACCTTGAACTTACAGATGGTTACATCACAGATATCGCACTTGATGAGAACGATGAGATCATCGGATACAAGTATGTTAACTTTGGTAAGATGATGGACTTCATCAAGGCTGGTGATGATGCAAACACAGCTCTTGAGAAGGCTAAGGGACAGTATGGACGTGTTGCAGATGCAGTTCGTTGCATCGATCCAAGACACGAGTAATAGGTAAGGAGGAAAATATACAATGGCTTTATTTGAATCATATGAAAGAAGAGAGCCCCAGATCCTGGCTTGCCTTAAGGAGTATGGAATTTCTTCTATCGAAGAGTGTAGAGATATTACAATGGCAGCTGGCATCGATGTTTACAAGCTTATCGAAGGCATCCAGCCAATCTGCTTCGAAAATGCAAAGTGGGCTTACACAGTAGGCGCTGCTATCGCAATCAAAAAGAACTGCCGCAAGGCTGCTGACGCTGCTGCAGCAATCGGAATTGGTCTTCAGGCTTTCTGTATCCCTGGATCAGTTGCTGACAGACGTAAAGTAGGTCTTGGACATGGTAACCTTGGAAAGATGCTTCTTGAAGAGGATACAGAGTGCTTCGCATTCCTTGCTGGTCACGAGTCATTCGCAGCTGCTGAGGGTGCTATCGGTATCGCAGAGAAGGCTAACAAGGTTCGTCAGAAACCTCTTAGAGTTATTCTTAACGGTCTTGGAAAAGACGCTGCTCAGATCATTTCTCGTATCAACGGATTCACATATGTTGAGACAGAGTATGATTACTACACAGGCGAAGTTAAGGAAGTATTCAGAAAGTGCTATTCTAAGGATGCTAATTCACCTCGTGCAAAGGTTAACTGCTACGGCGCTAACGACGTTCAGGAAGGTGTAGCTATCATGTGGAAGGAGAACGTTGATGTATCTATCACAGGTAACTCAACAAATCCTACAAGATTCCAGCACCCAGTTGCAGGTACATACAAGAAAGAGCGTGTTGAAGCTGGTAAGAAGTACTTCTCAGTAGCATCAGGCGGTGGTACAGGTCGTACACTTCACCCAGATAACATGGCAGCTGGTCCTGCTTCTTATGGTATGACAGATACTATGGGACGTATGCACTCAGATGCTCAGTTCGCTGGTTCTTCATCAGTTCCTGCTCACGTAGAGATGATGGGTCTTATCGGCGCTGGTAACAACCCTATGGTTGGTATGACAGTTTCAACAGCCGTTTCTATCGAAGAGGCTGCAAAGGCAGGTAAGTTCTGACCATGATGACTTGACGAGGTCTTGTCGAGTCTAGTCAGCATGGTCGTTCGGGCGAGCACGAAGTGCGAGAGCCGAACTTCCTTATTAAAATACAAAAAGAGCGAGTGCTAAGCACTCGCTTTTTTTAACGCCTTTTATCGGGGTATTGTTCGTAGAATTTGTTTTTGTCTTTATACATGCGTTCATCTGCGTAGCGCATGGCAAGACGGAGATTACCTGAGTCTGCATCATGATAGTAACCAATGGCAAAATGGAGCCAGTCGGGATCAGATGCTTTTTCACGAAGGAGTTTTATCTTTTCTTCGAAATTCTTTTCACTATCGAAGGATATAATCGTAAATTCATCACCGCCTGCCCTGTAAATCTTGTCTGTTGCAAAAACTTCTTTTAACACATCAGCAGCATAAACAAGAAGTTTATCGCCCTGTTCGTGGCCGCCATTATCATTTATTGTCTTAAGACCATTCAGGTCGCAGAAGGCTACGTTGAAAGGCCGTGGGTTAAATTCAAGTTTAAGTGCCAGCTCGTCTACATTTACGTTCATGCAGTTTCTGTTAAATACTCCTGTAAGCATATCAACGTTACTGAGATACTCGAGCCTTTGTAAAAACAGGTGGTTAGCAACTTCAGATGATAAAAAGAATGAGATAAGTTCAATAGTTTCTTTTATCCTTACAAGATGACTTACATCGAAGTTGGTGATGTAGAGGTAACCTATTGTTTCTCCGTTGTGGGTAAAGGGAACAAGACACAGACTTTGAACTTTATTTATTCTCAAGGTCTTAACCCAGGCAGGGGCTTTCGCCTCATAATAGTCCAGATCATGTTCATCTTTTATAATGATGCTGTTTGTCTTTTTTACAAGCTCTTCCCAGCATTCCACAATCTCATAAGGAAAAGAAGAGAAGACGCCACGGATATCGTTGTGAGGATCCGATGAAGCAGCACTGATTATATCAAAGGATCTGAATTCTTTGTCTATTGTAAGTGTGCTTGCTGCATATGAATTCGTATACTCAAGGATGTCTTTTGTGACAATTTCCATGCTATCAAGGAATTTATGCTCATTTCTAAGCTCGAGACAGGCCTTTATAACAAAGCTCGCAATGTCTGGAGAAACGGCTGCAAATTTGCCTGTGTCCATTTCTTTATTCAAAGTATAGGAGAACTGGCAGTAGGAGATAGCAGGATCATCGCATTTTTCCATGATGGGATTAAGGATGTCCTGAGTCCAAAAACCGTAAACTTTAGAGGTGTCAACATAGGTGTTTATAAACTCACCTTTCCATGCAGCTCTGAAACAAACATCTTCAAAATTTGGCTCCTTTGGAAGGTGCATGGTATAGAGCTGTCCTTCAAGGTGTTTATCAAAGGATTCATAATCAACGCCAGCATCATGCTCGGTACCAACAAAAATATCGTAATAGTTTTTCTTTAAATGATCATTTATAACAGCAAAGCGCACTTCACCACAACTGCCGTCAGGGAGCTTCTCAACAGCCATGATCGTACTTGGAATTGGGAGTTGATTAACATAATCTTTTAATTTCAAATAGGTTTCATTTGTCATATTATTTTATCATCTCCGGGTGAGTGTAATAGAATTCTTCTTTAAATTCCTGGACGTACTGATTTGCAAATCTCATAGCTGTATGAAGTGAACCTTCTGTTGTGTCTGTATAGTAACCTACTGAGAAATATACCCATTCAGGGTCTGAAGCTTTCTCTTTTAAGGTGTCGATCTTTTTGCTGAATTCGGCTTCGGAGCTGTTTGTTGATATTACTGCAAATTCATCGCCTGCAGATCTGTAAATAAAATCATCTTTAAATACTTCGCGAAGTATCTTTCCTGCATCTCTAAGGAGATTGTTTCCGGCATCATGTCCCTGATTTATATTGATGGTTTTTAAGGTGCTCAAGGTACAGAAAGCAACACTGTAAGGAACAGGAGCCATCTTAAGTTCCATGGCAAGTTCGTCAACCTTTGTGTTCATGGCGTTTCTGTTCTGAACACCGGTACGGATATCAAGGGAACTCAGACTTCTTAATTTATCAATAAAGATGTGGTGCGCTGCCTCTGAAGCCAGGAAGAAAGCGACCATCTCAATTGTGTCTTTGAATCGTGCCAGCTGGCTGATATCGAAATTAGTGATGAAAAGATATCCGATTACCATGTTTTGATGGATAAAAGGCGCAAGGCAAAGGTTCTTTACATCATTTGTCCTAAGTGTCTTTACCCACTCAGGTGCTCGCTTTTCAATATCGCACATATCCTGTTCGTTTCGAATGATGATGCAGTCTGTGCCTGAAATAAGATCTTCCCATGATTCAACTATTTCATATGGAATATCAGTGAAGATGTCATGTATGTTGACAAGGTTATTTCTGACGGATTCGCTGATAACTTCGAACTGATAGAGATCTTTTGAGACTGTGACAATAGATGTGGCAAAAGAATCAGTGAATTCGCGGATTTCTTTTGTTACGAGATTCATAGTGGTGTAGAAATCGTCATTTTTCCTGAGGTTAAGGCAGGTCCTGATGACAAAGCTTGCTATATCCGGTGAAATAATGGAGTACTTGCCGGAATCCATTTCTTTACTGAGATTGTAGATAAACTGGCAATATCCGATTTTGGAATCACCATTATTGTTTATGGGAATGACTATATCTTCAGTCCAATAGCCGTAAAGCCTTGTTGTGTCGACATAGGCGTGATAGTGCTCGTTACTCCAGGCTGCTTTAAACAATATCTCTTCGAATTTTGGATCTCTTGGTATTTTCAGGTCATAGGGCTGGCCTTCAACGTCTTCTCCGGTCATACTGAATTTGTCGTTCGTTGCAGCCATGAGAATCTTTCCGCAGGTTCCGTCATCATTTTTTTCAACTGACAGAATAGCAGAGGGCATGTTACACATATTTACTATTGTTTTTAGTGTTTCATAATTGATACCAGACATTTTTATCCTCCAAAAGATACTTGAAAATAACGGCATCACGATAATATTTATACTATTATATAATAGCATATAGGGAATTAAATTTTTTAATATCTCAATGTATAAATTATGAAATTCCTATTAAATAATCATTACAATAATGCTTTAAAAAGAGGTATACAATTGATATAATGATTTTTGAGCGGCATGGCTTAACTGTGCCGCTTTTACTATAATTATCACAGCATTGGATCAGGATTTTTTTACATATGAACAATAAAACAGAAAAGACAATCAATCATAAATTTAATACAAAATCTGAACTTGTGTGGTTTTTCCTTAGAGGGAGTAAGACTTTCTTTTGCCTTTCAGTCATTCTTTCCTTTGGGATAACATTTTTTGAACTCATAAGTCCCAAGGTTGTTCAGTACACGGTCGATTATCTACTAGTTGATGTTCCGGATGAAAGTGGGAGCATACCTGCGTATTTGAGACTTTTATTGAATGCAATAGGTGACAGGGCATTTCTTAAAGACCATATCTATATCATGGCCCTTTTAGTTGCTCTATTTGCTCTTTTATCAGCAATATGCAGATATTTGTTTAAAGTGTGCAATGCTCATGCTGCGGAGAGGCTTATCCAGAGGATGCGAGATAAACTTTTTGAGCATATCATGCATCTGACTTTTTCCTGGCACAGTGAGAATCATACAGGTGATATCATCCAGAGGTGCACTTCAGACGTTGATACTGTAAAGATGTTCATATCAGAACAACTCTTGTCTTTAGTCAGGATCATTATCAGGATCATCATTGCCATGTATTTTATGATCCAGATAAACGGTGTGCTTTCTATTTTTTCTGCGGTTTTCATTCCTATTGTGGTACTGTATTCATTCATTTTTCACAACAAGATCAGCAGAAGCTTTGAAAAAGCTGACAATGAGGAAGGAAGGCTATCAGCTACAGCCCAGGAAAATCTCACAGGTGTGAGGGTTGTCAGGGCCTTTGGAAGAGAGCAGTATGAAAAAGAAAGATTTGAAAAACAGAACTATGAGTACACAAATCTCTGGATAGAGATCATGAGGATATTGTCCTTGTTCTGGTCTTCAAACGATCTGATCTCGGGATGCCAGGTTATGCTGGTAACTGTTGTGGGCGCGGTTTTTGCAGTAAATGGGAGTATTACGGTTGGTGAGTATATTGCATTTGTTTCATACAATGCTATGCTTACATGGCCTGTAAGGGCGCTTGGAAGAATCATCTCTGAGATGAGTAAGGCCGGAGTTTCTATTGAACGTATCAGATATATCATGAATTCTGAAGTTGAGAAGGATAAAGAAAATGCAAAAGAAGTACCAATGAATCAGGATATTTCTTTTGAAAATGTTTCTTTTACCTATGGAAATGGTTCTGAAGAAGTTCTAAATAATGTAAGCTTCACCATAAAAGCAGGAACAACGGTTGGAATCCTGGGCGGAACAGGGTCTGGTAAATCAACGCTCATGTATCTTTTGGACAGACTGTATGACCTTCCTGAGGGCTGCGGAAAAATAACAGTCGGAGATACTGATATTAAGGACATCAAGGCAAGTCATTTAAGAAAGAACATTGGCCTTGTGCTTCAGGAACCCTTCCTGTTTTCAAGGACCTTGTCTGAAAACATAGGTATAACCCTTAAGGATAATGATCTTAAACAGGTAAGGGATGCTGCGAAAGTAGCTGCTTTGGATGAGACTATTCAGAACTTTGGACAGGGGTATGACACCTATGTAGGCGAGCGAGGTGTGACATTGTCAGGAGGACAGAAGCAGAGAACGGCGATAGCGCAGGTTCTTGTTTCAAAGCCGCCTGTAATGATATTTGATGATTCACTTTCTGCCGTCGACACGGGAACAGATGCCAGGATAAGGCGTGGCCTTTTAGAGTCTACTTACGATACAACAGTGGTCCTTATTTCTCACAGAATAACAACTCTTATGCATGCGGATCACATTATAGTTCTTGATCATGGCAAGGTGGCGGAAGAGGGCCCGCATGACGTGCTTTTAAAGAACAACGGTATTTATAAAAAAATCTACGATATACAGATGCAGGGAATATGAAAAACGAACAATTAACAAAACTACCATTTTTTGGAATACCAAAACTATATCCATTTATTAAGCCATATCTTCCTAAGATAGTATTTATGGTCACTTTGGGAATACTAAGTTCTCTCGTTGATTCCATTTATCCTATCTTTAACAGGTATGCGCTTGATAATTTTGTAGGTAAAAAGACATTAGAAGGCCTTGGAGGCTTTGTGATCCTTTACCTTGTTATCCTTATTCTGCAGGTAATTGATAATTATATATCTACCTATGTCTGCGGGCAGGTTGAGATGAGTATGGACAGAGATCTTAGAAATGCTTCTTTTAACCATCTGCAGGAGCTTTCGTTCGCATATTTCAACCAGAATAATGTGGGATATATTCATGCAAGGGTAATGAGCGATACGGGCAAGATCGGAGTAATGGTATCATGGCGAATGATGGACATTATATGGAATGGATCATATATTGTCTGCGTTCTTATTATGATGCTGTTCCTCAATGTGAAACTGGCGCTTTATGTAATAGTTCTTGTTCCTGTGGCAGCTCTTTTCTCTATGTACTTCCAGAAAAAACTCATCGTTCTTAACAGAAAGATTCGTGAGATAAATTCTACTATTACAAGTAATTTCAATGAGGGAATTACCGGTGCAAAAGCGATCAAAACCCTGGTTGTAGAAGATAAGATCCAAAATGATTTTGAAAAAGACACCGGAAATATGTACAGAACTTCGGTACACACAGCGCATTTCTCTGCGCTTTTCACATCATCAATAACACTAATGTCCTCATTGGCTCTTTCTCTTGTACTGTGGAGAGGCGGCCTTGCAACTATGGAGGGGGTTATCCAGATTGGTACTCTCTCTGTGTTCCTGTCTTATGCGCTTGGCCTTATGGAGCCTGTTCAGAACGTTATCGTCACAATATCTGAGCTTATAAGTGTTCAGGTAAATGTCGAGAGATTTTTTAAGCTCATAGAGACTGAGTCCGACGTTTCAGACAGACCGGATGTCATAGAAAAATATGGAGATACCTTTAATCCAAAGAAAGAAAATTGGGAAGAACTCTATGGCGATGTTGAGTTCAAGGATGTGACCTTTAAGTATCCTGATGGGGATGAGTATGTCCTTGAGCATTTTAATCTAAAAGTTCCACAGGGCACGAATGTTGCCATCGTGGGTGAAACTGGTGCCGGAAAATCAACGCTGGTAAATCTTGTCTGCAGATTTTTTAAGCCCACAAGCGGAAAAGTCCTTATTGATGGAAAAGATGCTGCGGACAGGTCTCAGTTGTGGCTTCACAGTAACATTGGATATGTTCTTCAAACGCCACATCTTTTTTCAGGAACAGTAAGGGATAATTTAAGGTATGGTAAGCCTGACGCTACGGATGATGAGATTTGGGAGGCCTTGCGCCTTGTGTCTGCCGAGGCAATTGTTAAGCGCATGGATAAGGGCCTTGACAGCGATGTTGGAGAAGATGGAGGAATGCTCTCAACCGGTGAAAAGCAGCTTTTGTCTTTTGCCAGAGCAATTCTTTCCGATCCCAAAATCCTTATTCTTGATGAGGCAACAGCTTCTATTGATACTGTGACTGAAAAGGCAATTCAGGATGCTATTGTTACTGTTACCAGGGGAAGAACTTCCTTTGTTATTGCGCACAGACTTTCAACTATTGTTGATGCAGATATCATTTTAGTTGTTCAGGATGGTAAAATAATAGAGAGAGGAACCCACAAGGAGCTTATGAAGCTCAAAGGTTTCTATCACGAGCTCTTTACAAGGCAGTTTGCTGATGAAGCTTTTAATCAGACAGCAGGATGAATAAGGGTGGCAGACTAATATGATGGATATAGCGGTATTTAGTGATATACATGGTAATCATTCGGCGCTTCAGGCGTGCATTGATTACGCAATGGGGAAGGGAATCACAAGATTTGTACTTCTTGGAGACTACGTTACAGACTGCCCCAATCCCCAAAAGACCATGGAACAGATTTATGTATTAAAGCAATATTTTGAGACTTATATCATAAGGGGAAACAGGGAGGAGTACCTTCTCAATTACAGAAAGAATGGAGAGGGTAATTGGAAAAAGGGGTCAGCCAGTGGTTCACTTTTATACACATATGAGAATCTGACTGATAAGGACTTTAATTTTTTTGCTTCCCTTCCAAATTATGGAATATATGAGCAAAAGGGCTTTCCGGGCTTTGAATATTGCCATGGGTCGCCTAATGAGACTTCAGAACTTCTTTTCAGAGAGAAAAGAAATACCAAAAAGGTGCTGTCTCACCTAAAGACGGGAGTTCTTTTACATGGTCATAATCATGTACAGGACACTTACATTTACAGGGGAAAGAAGGCGGTAAATCCCGGATCTGTTGGCATTCCGTGGTACCATGATGGTAAGACTCAGTTTTGTATACTACATGGAAATGGAAAGACCTGGGAAGAAGAGTATGTGCAGCTGGACTATGATAGAAAAGAGATCCTAAGGGAATTTAAAAACTCAGAACTTAAGACCTACGCACCTGCCTGGGCTGCGGTCACCATGCATACAATAAGGACCGGAATTGATCTTAACCAGACCGTTCTTCTTCGCGCCATGAGGCTTTGCGAGCAGGAAAGGGGCGTTGTTAAATGGCCAAATATTCCTGAGAAGTACTGGGCTATTGCCCTTAAGGAAAACTATATTGATCTGAACGGAAAAGAGATACCTCATGATGAAGAGGCATAAAGAAAGGCGCATCGCTTTGATGCGCCTATAATTATGCAGATATTACAGAATTTCTTCCTTGATTCTTGGCTGTATAGAGCCTGCTGTCAGCTTCTTTTAAAAGGTCATAGGGAGTCATGCCATCATTGCATGTAGCGGTTCCAAAAGAAGAAGTTACTTTTATATCATTACCGCCATAAGAGAATATGTTATCTGATATTTCATTACAGATATCGTGTATGATATTGCAAAAATCATCGTAACTTTGAGAATCCTTTGAAAGAATAAGAAATTCTTCGCCGCCCCATCTTCCACAACATATTTCGCTGTGAGAAGAGAGTATTTTTGCAATTTCAATCAGCACATGGTCGCCCATGAGATGACCGTATTTGTCGTTGATGTTTTTGAAATGGTCAACGTCCATGATTGCAACATTTTTGTAGGATTCGTCGTATATCAGTTTTTGAATGAACTGCCTGTTATAAAGCCCTGTCAAATAATCTGTATTGGCAAGATTATTGAGTCTGTTTGTGTTTTCTTTTATGTTCACACAGTATACTGTTGTGTAAACAATGATATAAGAAAATGCTATAAGGCCATTTGTATAGTACATAAAAGTAGCTATAGAATCAGAAGCAACATATCCGATCGGGAGATAACCGTTCTCATGAAAACCATATAGTGCTATGAAGGTTACAATGTAGAGAAGTACAAGTATGTTTGCCAGTACGCTCTGTACTTTTGACTGAAGAGGCATAAAATATGGTGTGATAACTGAAAGCACACAAGGGAAAAGCCAAAGCCAGTATCCACATTTATATCCCATAAAAACAGTAGCAAAAATAATATGAAAATAGATCTCAAAATGTGCTATCCATACAATTATTACATTATGTCCTGTGGCATTTAAAACAAACTCTATTAGATAAATTCCAATGCTTACAAGATTGATGTAGATCATTGGAGTACAGAACGAATATGTATAAATGCCTTCAAGGATGATATGTATCAAAAGAAGTGCTGTAGCCGTTTTAGTAATAAATTCTTTATCTTCAAGGTCGTATTGAACTTTTTCTCTTTTTACCAGACCTGCAAGAAAAAAATTGTCAAATGAATTCTCCATTTAATTTACCCACAAAAAATAACTTTTTATCTTTAAACAGATATATTATATTTGTTCGATTGAAAATGTCTAGTTCAATATAGTAAATCACTAAAGAAAAATAAAGTTGAATGCACAAAAAAGCCCTGAAAACAGAATTTTCAGAGCCTTAATGTCATATAATAATGATTTCTTTTAAACAGTTGTGTCAAGAGCAACTGAAGTGTCAGCTGCAGTGGTTTTGTTAGCGTCTTTGTCATAGCTTTTCAGCTGATCGTCAAGCCAGGAAGATTTGTATTTGTTATATTTATCAGCTGTAACAGTAGAGTCAGAAGAGGAGCCTGATCGTCCAACACTATCAAGGAAATTGGTTTTATGCGTAACAGTCTTTTTTGTAGCGCTTGTTGCTGATTCAGAATCAGTAGCAACCGTAGTTGAGCCGGTTTCCCTGTACGCGTTTAGGGCGTTTTGATTACCTACTTTTTTTACATAGGATTTCATAAGGGAACCATATGCGCCGCTCTTGATACTGGAGTAGTCAGTCAAAAGATTGCTCATGTCATTAACATAATTATATGAGCCGGAAAGGCTGCTGAATATATTTGCCATGTTCGCACCTCCTTGCTAAAAATGCATACTTAAGGCCTCCGTGCCATAAGCATAGTATCAGTAATAATCATACTATTAAGGATATTATCACAGAAAAGATATGGATTATCAATTTACTGCAAATTAAATAAATATAAAAAATTGATATAGAAGATATGCTGATAAACAGTAGGGTTAAACTATGCTAAAAGAAATAAAAGGTAGAAAACGTGAGAAAAAAGGAGAAAATAAGAGTAAAATACTAAATATATAAAAATATAGCCCATTATTCAGCTTGCGCAAGTAAGATTAACATACTAATATATGTTCTTAGAGATTAGCACTCAAAACTATCGAGTGCTAACAATAAATAAAACAATAATCTAAAGATTATATAAAGGAGGCATTTACAATGAAGTTAGAACCACTTTCAGACAGAGTTGTTTTAAAGCAGCTTGAGGCAGAAGAGACCACAAAGTCAGGTATCGTTCTTCCGGGAGCAGAGAAAGAGAAGCCACAGCAGGCAGAGGTCATTGCAGTAGGTCCTGGCGGAATCGTTGATGGCAAGGAAGTTAAAATGCAGGTTAAGAAGGGTGACAATGTCATCTATTCAAAATATTCAGGAACAGAAGTTAAGCTTGATGATGTTACATATATCATTGTTAAGCAGAACGATATTCTTGCAATCATTAAATAATCCAGAGACTTTTAGAAGGTCGTATGATCCGGATTAAGTTTTTAATATAATACTTTGGAGGAAAACAAAATGGCTAAGACAATTAAGTACGGCGCAGACGCCCGCACAGCTATGGTAGAAGGCGTTAATAAGCTTGCAGATACAGTTAGAGTAACAATCGGACCTAAGGGAAGAAACGTAGTTCTTGATAAGAGCTATGGTGCACCTACAATTACAAACGATGGTGTTACAATCGCAAAAGAGATCGAGCTTGAAGATGCATATGAGAACATGGGTGCTCAGCTCGTAAAAGAAGTTGCTACAAAGACTAACGATGTAGCAGGTGATGGTACAACAACAGCTACAGTTCTTGCACAGGCTATGATCAATGAAGGTGTTAAGAACCTCGCTGCAGGTGCTAACCCAATCGTTCTTCGTAAAGGTATGAAGAAGGCTACTGATACAGCAGTTGCATCTATCAGCAAGATGGCTACAAAGGTTAAAGGAAAAGAGCAGATCATGAGAGTTGCTGCTGTTTCATCAGGAGATGATGAAGTAGGACAGATGATCGCTGATGCAATGGAAAAGGTTTCTAACGATGGTGTTATCACAATCGAAGAGTCCAAGACAATGCAGACAGAGCTTGACCTTGTAGAAGGTATGCAGTTCGACAGAGGATATATCTCAGCTTACATGGCAACAGATATGGATAAGATGGAAGCAACACTTGAAGATCCATTCATCCTCATTACAGATAAAAAGATCTCAAACATTCAGGATATCCTTCCACTTCTTGAGCAGATCGTTAAGACAGGTTCTAAGCTTCTTATCATCGCTGAAGATGTTGATGGTGAGGCTCTTACAACTCTTATCGTTAACAAGCTTCGTGGAACATTCAATGTAGTAGCTGTTAAGGCTCCTGGATATGGTGATCGCAGAAAGGCTATGCTCGAAGATATCGCTATTCTTACAGGTGGTAAGGTAATTTCTTCTGATCTTGGCCTTGAGCTTAAGGATACAACAATGGATGACCTTGGTAGAGCAAAGAGCATCAAGGTTGAAAAAGAGAAGACAACAATCGTTGATGGACTTGGAAACAAGGACGAGATCAAGTCAAGAGTATCTCAGATTAAGAAGCAGATCGAAGAGACAACATCTGATTTCGATAAGGAAAAACTTCAGGAGAGACTTGCTAAGCTCGCTGGTGGTGTTGCAGTTATCAGAGTTGGTGCTGCTACAGAGACAGAGATGAAAGAAGCTAAGTACAGAATGGAAGATGCTCTTAATGCTACAAGAGCAGCTGTAGAAGAAGGTATCATCTTTGGTGGTGGTAGCGCATATATCCATGCATCTAAGGAAGTTGCTAAACTTGCTGACTCACTTGAGGGTGATGAGAAGACAGGTGCTAAGGTAGTTCTTAAGGCACTTGAGGCTCCTCTTTTCCACATTGCTAACAATGCAGGTCTTGACGGATCCGTTATCGTTAACAAGGTTAAGGAGTCTAAGCAGGGTATCGGATTTAACGCATACACAGAAGAGTATGTAGACATGGTTAAGGACGGAATCATTGATCCTGCCAAGGTTACAAGATCAGCTCTTCAGAATGCTACATCTGTAGCATCAAGCTTCCTTACAACAGAGGCAGCCGTAGCTACAATCAAAGAGCCAGTTCCTCCAATGCCAGCAGGCGGCGCAGGAATGGGCGGGATGATGTAAGCGATAACGAGCCAAACTCCAATACATAATCAAAACCGCTTTAGCGGTAACAATAGAGAAAACCACGGAACCAAGTTTACTTGGTATTCCGTGGTTTTTCTATTGGTATATGAGCGCTGCACATTTTTCCATCCCTGCAAAAAATCCCCCCTTTATTTTGCGCATTTATTGTATATAAAACCACTAAAAATCTGCTATACTCATCTTATAAAACATAAGGAGGGGAGTTATGGATATATCAATGCAAATTGTCTGGTTGATTGCAGCTATAGTCTTTGGCGTTCTTGAACTTATTACCACCAGTATTTTTAGTATATGGTTTGTATTTGGAGCTGTTGTGGCTATGATCACGGCACTGTTTAATGCTCCGGTTCTTTTTCAGATAATTGTTTTTATTGTCGTATCAGCGGTTTCCCTTTTATTTACAAGGCCTTTAGCAGCTAAATATCTAAATAGTAAAACAATTAAAACTAATGTCGATTCACTTGTTGGAAGAACACTTATTGCTAAGACTGAGATTGATAACCTTAAGATGAGCGGAAAGGCAGATCTTGATGGTACAACCTGGATAGTTGTAAGCGACGACGATTCAGTTATAGCTGCAGGTGAAGAGATTGAAGTAGTAAAGGTTGAAGGAGCAAAACTTATAGTTAAGAAAAAAGAAGCAGGAGGTCAATGATATGGGTTCAGTTTCGAAGGTTTATTTTACCAGAAACATAACACCACAGCAGGTTGTTAAGATGTATGATACTCTTGGCAAGAAGCTTACAGGTAAGATTGCAGTTAAGGTTCATTCCGGTGAAGATGGTAATCAGAATTATCTGAAGCCTGAGTTTTGGAAACCTATTGTTGAACATGTTGGAGGTACTGTCGTTGAGTGTAATACTGCCTATGATGGCGAACGTAACAGCACAGAAAAACATGTGAAACTTATTAAAAAGCATGGCTGGAATGATTTCTTTGTAGTTGATCTTATGGATGCTGAGGGACCGGATGCTGTACTTCCCATCACTCATGCTAATCATTTGAAAAATGATATCGTGGGCAAGAATCTTCTTAACTATGATTCAATGCTTGTTCTGTCACATTTCAAGGGACATCCAATGGGCGGATATGGCGGCGCGTTAAAACAGCTTTCTATAGGTTGTGCATCAACTGCTGGAAAAGTTAATATTCATTCGGGCGGAAAGCTTACAAAGACTGATGATCAGGCTATTGTATGGGATAATCATGCTGCCCAGGACGATTTTCTTGAGTCTATGGCAGAGGCTGCATCTGCTGTAGTAGAGCACTTTAAAGGGAATATGGTATTTGTGAATGTAATGAAGAATATGTCTGTTGACTGTGACTGCTGTGCAGTTGCTGAAGATCCTTGTATGGCTGATGTTGGAATCCTGATTTCGACAGACCCGATCGCTATCGACAGGGCTTGCATGGATCTTGTTTATAAATCAGACAATCCGGGAAGAGATCATTTCCTTGAGAGAGTACAAACGAGAAACGGAGAACATACGATTGATGCTGCCGCAGAAATGGGATTTGGCGTAAAAGAGTATGAGCTCATTTCTATAGATTAAAAATAAAATGTTGGGGCATGTTTTTTTAACATGACAAAGGAGGAAAAATGATAGCAGTAATTATTTTAGTTATTCTTATTATTGCGCTTATCGCAACCAATATCAGGGTTGTTCCACAGGCGCATTCTTTCGTAGTTGAAAGACTTGGAGCATACAAGGAGACATGGGATGTTGGTCTTCATATCAAAGTTCCTTTTATCGACAGAGTTGCCCGTCAGGTTGATCTTAAAGAGCAGTATTGCGATTTCCCGCCTCAGCCTGTTATTACACAGGACAACGTAACAATGCAGATTGACTCAATTGTCTTCTTTAGAATTTCAGATCCTATGGCATATGCTTACGGCGTAAGAAATCCTATCGGAGCTATTGAGAATCTTACAGCAACAACTCTTCGTAACGTTATCGGATCACTTACACTTGATGAGACTCTTACTTCCCGTGATCAGATCAATGCACAGATGCAGGATGCGCTTGATATCGCAACAGATCCTTGGGGAATAAAGATCACCAGAGTTGAGCTTAAGAACATCAATCCTCCTGAGCAGATCAGAGATGCAATGGAGAAGCAGATGAAGGCTGAACGTGAGAAGAGAGAGAAGATTCTTTTTGCTGAAGGTGAAAAACAGTCTCAGATCACAGTTGCAGAAGGTGAGAAGCAGAGTAAGATCCTCCAGGCCGAAGCTGATAAGCAGGCTACAATCCTTAGAGCTGAAGCTGAGAAGGAAAAGAAGATCAGAGAAGCTGAAGGTCAGGCTGAAGCTATCAGAAGCATTCAGAAGGCTAATGCAGACGGTATCAGCATGCTTAAGTCCGCAGGAGCAGATGAATCAGTTCTTACACTCAAGAGTCTTGAGGCATTTGAAAAGGCTGCTGACGGCCAGGCTACAAAGATCATTGTGCCTTCAAATATTCAGGGACTTGCAGGTCTTGCCGGCTCTCTTAAAGAAATTGTGAAATAATTTAAAAAATATAGCGAAAATCGGCATTATATAGTATTATTACATTACTGTGTAATTTGATAAAACAAGGGGTTGTACGTTCCTTTGGAACGTGCTACTCCTTTTCGCATGTTTAAGATATTTTGGGAGGGTATGTAGTTGGATCTTGAGAGGCAGAAAAGAGCGCCTATATACGAAGCGCTTGAGAGATTTAGAAAGCAGCGTGTGGTTCCATTTGATGTTCCGGGACACAAAAGAGGAAGAGGAAACGCTGAGCTGGTTAGTTTTCTTGGTGAGAGGTGTGTCGGAATCGATGTGAATTCCATGAAGCCTCTGGATAATCTTTGTCACCCGGTATCTGTTATTAAGGAAGCCGAAGAGCTTATGGCTGACGCATTCGGTGCTGCCCATGCTTTTATGATGGTCAACGGTACTACAAGTGCAGTTCAGGCAATGGTTCTTTCTAATGTTAAAATGGGTGAAAAGATCATTATGCCCAGAAACGTTCACAAAAGCGCGATCAATGCCCTTATACTTTGTGGCGCAATTCCTGTATATATTGATCCTAAGGTTGATACTAAACTCGGTATTCCTTTGGGAATGGAAATAGCAGATGTTAAAAGAGCTGTAAAAGAGAATCCGGATGCAAAGGCAATTCTTATCAACAACCCTTCTTATTATGGAATTTGCTCAGATCTTAAGGCAATTGTAGAATTAGCACATGAAAATGGAATGAAGGCTCTTGTAGATGAAGCTCACGGAACCCATCTGTACTTTGGTCCCGGACTTCCTCTTAACGCGATGGCGGCAGGTGCTGATATGGCAGCCATAAGTATGCATAAGTCAGGTGGAAGTCTTACACAGAGCTCTATTCTTTTATGCGGAAAGGGTGCTAATATAGGATATATAAGCCGCATAGTTAATCTGACTCAGACCACAAGTGCCAGCTATCTTCTTCTTGGAAGTCTCGATATTTCCAGAAGAAACCTTGCACTTAACGGCTATAACAGCTTTGAAAAAGTAACTAAGATGGCTCAGTATGCAAGAGAAGAGATCAACGACATCGGTGGTTACTATGCATACGGCAACGAGCTTAAAAACGGCGGAAGTATTTTTGATTTTGATGAGACTAAACTGGTTGTAAATACCAGAAGCATAGGTCTTACCGGTATTGAGGTTTACGACCTTTTAAGAGATGAATATGACATTCAGATGGAGTTTGGTGATCTCTCCAATGTCATGGCATATATTTCGATAGGTGACAGACTGCAGGATATTGAGCGTCTTGCCGGAGCTTTGGCAGATATAAGGCGTCTTTATGCCAAGCCTGAACAGAGCTTCTTTTCTGCAGAGTATGTGACTCCAATCGTTAAGGCAACTCCTCAGGAAGCCTTCTATGCAGAAAAAGAGCAGCTTCCAATCGACAACTGCGTTGGCAGGATAAGCGCAGAGTCTGTTATGTGTTACCCGCCGGGAATCCCGATCCTTTCTCCGGGAGAAGTAATAACAGCAGACATTTTGGATTATATAAAGACAGCAAGAGAAAAGGGTTGCTCAATGCAGGGTCCTGAAAGTGAAGATATATCTGAACTTTTTGTGCTGAAATAACCTTTTGATAATAACTGAAGTATATAGGAGGAAGATCATGGCCGAGATGGATTATTGGTTTAGTGATATGCATACAGGCAATGTCAAGATAAGCATTAGACTTGCCAAGCAGCTTTTTTCAGGAACAAGCGAGTTTCAGAGAATTGATGTTTTTGATTCTCCTGAGTTCGGTAAATTCCTGACCTCAGATGGAAATATTATCTTTTCAGAGAAGGATGAATTTACTTATGACGAGATGATCGTTCATGTGCCTATGGCAGTTCATCCTAAGGTTCAGAGGGTCCTTGTACTTGGTGGCGGAGACGGTGGTGTTGCCAGAGAGCTTTGTCATTATGATGAGATTAAGGTTATAGATGTAGTTGAACCTGACAATATGTTTGTTGATGTGTGCAAGCAGTATTTTCCTGACAATGCTATAGGTCTTGAGGATGACAGAGTTCATATTTTCTATCAGGATGGCCTTAAATATCTCAGAAAATGTGAGGACATGTATGACCTCATAATAAATGATGCCACAGAGCCTTTGGGACATGAGGCAGGTCTTTTTACAAAGGAATTTTATGGAAGCTGCTACAAGGCGCTTCATGATGATGGAATCATGGTTTATCAGCACGGAAGTCCTTTCTATGATGAGGACGAGGAAAGCTGCAGAGCCATGCATAGAAAGGCTTACAGAGTATTTCCTGTAAACAGAGTTTATCAGGCACACATTCCTACATGTCCTGCCGGATACTGGCTCTTTGGATTTGCCAGCAAAAAATATCATCCGTTAAAGGACTTTAATCCTGACAGATGGGACGAGAGAGGCATTAAGACCTGGTACTATACAACTCACTTACATAAGGGAGCATTCATGCTTCCTAAATATGTAGAGGATCTTCTTCAGGAAGAAGAGGATATGAGCAGGTAAATTTGATTTTATTATTTTTTCCTAGTTTCAAGGGAAGAAAACGGAGGGTATATAGATGAGTAGATTATTGGTTATCGGATGTGGCGGTGTTGCACAGGTTGCAATCCAGAAATGTTGCCAGAACAGCAAGGTGTTCACAGAGATGTGCCTTGCCAGCAGAACTGTTTCTAAGTGTGATGCACTTAAAGAGAAAATTGAGAAGCAGGGAACAAGCGTAAAGATTACTACAGCAACTGTAAATGCTGATGATGTTAATGATGTTATTAAACTTATTAAGGAGTACAAGCCTGAAGCTGTGCTCAATGTTGCACTTCCTTATCAGAATCTTGTTATCATGGATGCATGCCTTGAGTGCAAGGTTGATTACATCGATACAGCAAACTATGAGCCTGAGGATACAGACGAGCCTGTATGGCGTGCTGCATATGAGAAGAGATGCAAGGAAAAGGGCTTTACAGCTTACTTTGATTACAGCTATCAGTGGGCATACATGGACAAGTTCAAGGAAGCCGGAATCACAGGCCTTCTTGGAACAGGTTTTGATCCCGGTGTAACAAGTGTATTTACAGCTTATGCTAAAAAGCACTATTTCGATGAGATCCACACAATTGATATCCTGGACTGCAATGGTGGCGATCATGGTTATGCTTTTGCTACAAACTTCAATCCTGAGATCAATCTTCGTGAAGTAAGCGCAAATGGAAGCTACTGGGAGGATGGCCACTGGGTTGAGACAAAGCCTATGGAGATAAAGAGAGTATACGACTTCCCACAGGTTGGACAAAAAGACATGTACCTCCTTCACCACGAAGAGATTGAAGCTCTTGGTAAGAACTTCCCTGAGGTTAAGAGAATTCGTTTCTTTATGACATTTGGACAGAGCTATCTTGACCATATGCGTTGCCTTGAGGATGTTGGAATGCTTTCAACAAGTCCTATCAATTTCGAAGGCAAAGAGATTGTGCCTATCCAGTTCCTGAAAGCTCTTTTACCTGATCCTGCAAGCCTTGGACCTAGAACAGTCGGAAAGACTAACATTGGATGTATATTTCGCGGAATTAAGGATGGAAAAGAGAGAACAATTTATATATACAACGTATGTGACCATCAGGAGTGCTATAAGGAGCTTGGCAGCCAGGCAATCAGCTACACAACAGGTGTTCCTGCTATGATTGGAACTGCACTTGTTCTTAGTGGCAAGTGGAAGAAGCCTGGTGTATATACAACTGATGAGTTTGATCCTGATCCATACATGGAAATGCTGGGTGAATATGGCCTTCCATGGGTTGTTGATGAAAATCCACAGCTTGTTGACTGATATGGGATTGATATTTATAGCTGTATTGATGAGGGGAAATTATGAATCTATCTGAAATACGTACGCCGGCGTATGTTATTGATGAAAAGAAATTACGCGAGAATCTTGAAATTCTTGACAGAGTACAAAAAGAGTCAGGAGCTAAAATACTCCTGGCTCAAAAGGCGTACTCTATCTATCAGACATATCCATTGATATCAAAATATTTAACTGGTGCGACAGCTTCGGGGCTTTTCGAGGCGAGGCTTGCTCACGAAGAGATGCAGGGCGAGAATCATGTTTTTGAACCTGCTTTTGGTGATGAAGAGATGGTTGAACTATGTGATATTTGTGATCACATTGTTTTTAATTCTCTTAATCAGCTTGAACATCACAGACCTGTGTGGGAGAAAAAAGCTGCCGAGAGAAAACTCTCTGTTGGCCTTAGGATTAACCCTGAGTTTAGTACTCAGGATGGTCATGAGATCTATGATCCCTGTGCAAAAGGATCAAGGCTTGGAATAAGGCTAAAGGATATGCCTGAAAGACTACCTTCAGGAGTTGAGGGCCTTCATTTCCATACACTTTGCGAGCAGGGATTTGAGCCTTTAGAGACCACATTTTTAAAAGTTGAAGAAGAGTTTAAGAGATTCTTTCCAAGTCCTGTACAGGAAAATCTTGAAGGATTTGATGAGGATACACGTGGCAAGATCAAATGGATCAATCTTGGTGGTGGACATCATATAACAAGGGAAGATTACGATGTTGATGGTCTTATCAGACTTGTAAAAAGAATCAGACAGACCTATGGAATAGAGGTTTATCTTGAGCCGGGAGAGGCAATCGCGCTTGATGCAGGATACCTTGTGACTACTGTCATGGATATTGTCGAAACTGACAGGATTCCAGTGCTTATTCTTGATACTTCTGCAGCCTGCCATATGCCTGACGTTTTGGAGATGCCATATAGGCCGCCGCTTAGAGATGGTGAGGAACCAGGGGAGATGAACTATACTTACAGATTATCTTCCAGAACCTGCCTTGCAGGGGATGTAATCGGAGATTACAGCTTTGATACCCCAAAATGTATTGGGGACAGGCTTGTGTTTGAAGATATGGCTATCTACAGTATGGTTAAGAATAATACTTTTAATGGAATGCCACTTCCTGATATAGATATTCTTCATGAGGACGGAAACGTCGACCTCATCAGAAGATTTGGCTATGATGATTTCAAGTGTAGGTTATGATATTACCGATAGTTACAGATTTATGATTATACGCAGGTATTTGTAATGGAAATAATTAGTAAGAGAAAGCCTTATGAAGATTCTTTTTTCATGCCGGCAGAGTATGGTGCCCATGAGGGAACGCTTATGATATATCCTGTTCGTCCCGGAAGCTGGGGAAAGGATAGAAAAGGCGCTTTAAACAGCTTTAAAAAGATATTTATAGAGATTATTAAAAGGGAAAGCTTATTTCTTTTGGTAGATGAGGAGCATTTCAAAGAAGCAGAGAACCTCATTTATGGAGCGATAAATGAGTACTGCGATGAGCTTAAGGTCTCAGGAAAATATAATGAAGTCTTTGAAAACTATATTGGTTCCGATGCAGACGATGAACTGATCCTTGAGGATATCCTTGAAGAGAGATGCTTTATTCTAAAAATTGACTCAGATGATTCCTGGGCAAGAGATGTGGGTCCTACTTTTGTTATAAATAAAAACAGAGATCTACGTGGAATTAACTGGAAGTTTAATGCCTGGGGTGGTGAATTTGATGGACTGTACGCTTCATGGGATAAGGACGATGCTGTAGCTGAGTCTTTTTGCAAGACTCTGGATGTGGACATGTATGATGCAGCACCTTTTGTTTTAGAAGGTGGCTCCATACATACTGACGGAGAGGGCACTTTGATGGTTACAGAGAGTTGCCTTTTAAGTCAGGGAAGAAATCCTTCAATGAGCAAAGAGCAGATAGAAAAGACTTTAAAAGAGTACCTTGGCATTTCAAAAGTTCTTTGGCTCCCAAGAGGAATCTACAATGATGAGACTAATGAGCATGTAGACAATGTGTGCGCTTTTACTGCACCTTCAGAGGTTGTACTTGCCTGGACTGATGATGTAAATGATCCTCAGTATGAGCTTTCTAAGGCTTGTCTTGATTATCTGGAAAAAGAGACGGATGCAAAGGGAAGAAAGATCAAGGTTCATAAATTGCCGATTCCTGGGCATCCTGTACTGGTAAGTGCTTTGGATCTTCAAAACTATGAGTTTGAAGAGGGCGAAGATATGCGAGATGAAGGAGAGCGCCTGGCAGCCAGCTATGTGAATTTTTACTTTATAAACGGAGCAGCCCTTGTTCCTCAGTTTGGCGATGATAATGCTGAGAGTGATAAGAAAGCTTTGGAAATACTAAAAGAGATCTGCCCTGATAGGGAGATAATCGGTATTCCTGCCAGAGATATTCTTTTAGGTGGTGGCAATATTCATTGTATTACACAACAGATTCCTGCCAGGAAATAAGTAAAAGAAAATGCGGTGAAAAATATGAATAATAAGATAAAGGTTGCCTGTGTTCAGTTTGCATGCGGCGCGGTTGCTGCAAGTGATGAGGAACAGGTAAAAAGAAATATAGAGAAGGCGGGACAGCTTACAAGAGAAGCTGCAGCAAATGGCGCAAAGATAATTCTTTTGTCAGAGCTTTTTGAGAGAAAGTATTTCTGCCAGGAGAGGCGCTATGACTACTATGAGCTTGCAGTGCCTGTCCTGGAGAATCCTGCAGTTCTTTATTTTAAAGAGCTTTGCAAAGAGCTTAAGGTTGTTATGCCCATAAGCATTTTTGAAAAGGATGGCAATGTTTTTTATAATTCGGTTGCAATGATAGATGCGGACGGAGAGGTTTTGGATGTGTACCGCAAAACTCATATACCAGATGACCATTATTATCAGGAAAAATTCTACTTTACTCCGGGGAATACTGGTTTTAAGGTGTTTGAGACTGCTTATGGAAATGTGGGAGTTGGAATATGCTGGGATCAGTGGTTCCCTGAAACTGCAAGATGCCTTGCTTTAAAGGGTGCTGATATTATTCTTTATCCTACTGCAATTGGTTCAGAGCCTATTTTGGAAGTTGACAGCTCAGGACATTGGATGAGAACAATGCAGGGACATTCTGCGGCTAATATTATCCCTGTGGCGGCTGCCAACAGAATAGGAAGAGAGGATGTTGAACCGACTGAAGAAAATGGCGGACAAAAATCAAGTCTTACTTTCTATGGATGCAGCTTTTTGACTGATGAAACAGGTGATATTGTTTCAAGGGCAGGTCGCGATACAGAAGAAATAATATATGCAGAGTATGATTTTGAAGAAAATAGAAAAATGAGATCATCCTGGGGACTTTTCAGAGACAGAAGACCAGAGTGTTATAAAACTATTACAGAATAAAATAATTAAAGTGTTATGAATTGTTGGGGGGAAATATGACAGTTGATGCTTACTTGAATCCGGATTTTACTATAACAAAGAAACTTATTTTTTCATTATTATCTTTTGCAGGGATGTTGCTTTGCGTACTTGGCATATTCATTTATTCGAAAGTCTATGCCCAAAAATATCCATCCGATAGAAGAGAAGAGTATCTCAGCATAGATTTTGAGATAAGGCTTCAGAAATTTTTTGAGATGCTCATTGCAGGAACAGCCGTAATGTCTTTTTCCTGCGCGTATGTGATCATCAATCATGTATACAGCCTTGTTGCCTCAGGAAAGGCAACAAATCTTACGAGAATTGAGCGGTATCTTACAAGTACCTGGGCAGATGGTAAAGATTTTATCCTACTGTTTCTGATTCTTTTTTCATGTGTCATAAATACGGTGCTTGATGGCTTTATTATAAGGCTAAAGATTCTGACCAACGAAGAAAAAGCAACAATGCGTATGCTGGCGATGTTCTATGTTATTCTGATACTTATGTATTTAAACAACATAGGCGATGAAAGCGAATATGGTCCTGTAATGATGTATTACTTTGGACTTATGATAGGACGTTTCGTTTACTTTGATGCTTCTTTCAAGGATTTTGTAACAAACATAAAAAACGTTATCATAAACCTTCCATACATGCTTATTGATATAGCGCTCACAGGACTTTTGTGCTATATAGGTTTTGTATCGGGGTACTTTCTTGAAAGGAACTACTATATTGTAGGCCTGTTTCATACACAGATATTTATTCTTGCTTGTACCTTTATAATTCATCATGCAATGCGCTTGCTTTACTTTAATAAAAAGCATTAAATACAAAAAGCCTCTTCCGCAGTGGAAGGGGCTTTTGCTATAAAGAAAAGAGATTATTTTGCTTTTTCTTTGATTCTTTTAAGGTCGTCTACTGAGAATGTGTAGGCTTTATTGCAGAAGTGGCAGCGAAGCTCAACATCCTTGCCATCGTCTATCATTTCCTGAATTTCCTTTTTGCCGATGAGCATGAGAGCTCTTTCTACTCGGTCTTTGTCGCAGTTGCAATAAAAGTTAAGATCAACCTTGTCTGTAAATTCAATATCAAAGCCATCGAGAACAATTTCTAGGAGCTCTTCAGGTGTCTTGCCGGCTTTTAAGATATCTGTGACTGATGAAAACTTCTGAAGATTGAACTCAAGGTGAGTGATGGTCTGTTCATCAGCAAAGGGCAGAAGCTGAATGATAAATCCGCCTGCTGCTATAACTGAAAGACTTTCTCTTTCTACAAGAACACCAAGGCCAACTGAGGAAGGAGTCTGCTCTGATTTTGTAAAATAGTATGTGAGATCTTCAGCAACTTCGCCTGAGTAGAGGGGGACCTGACCAACATAAGGCTCTTTAAGACCCATATCCCTTATTACAGTGAGGGTTCCTTCACCGATTCCACCGCCTACATTCAGATGACCTGCTGCATTGGGCTCCATGATGACATATGGATTAACTGCGTATCCCTTTACATTACCGTGCCTGTCTGCTGTGGCAAGAACTCCTTTTAAAGGACCATCGCCGTCCATTTTTACGGTGATAAGGTCATCGTCATTATCCATCATTGTTCCCATCATAGCGGTACCTGTCATGAGTCTGCCAAGAGCAGCAGCTGCTATTGGGGAGAGATTGTGGGCTTTCCTTGCATATTCTGCCAAATCTCTGGTAGTTGCTGCGAAAGCTCTTATCTGCGCATTTCCTGCTGTTGCACGTACCATGTAATCTTTATATGACATAAGTTTATACCTCATCTTTCAAATACTAAGCTTTTCCATGATAAGTTATTTTCCATGATATGTAAACAGTAAAGCTTAATCAAAAATTAATAAAAAAAATATCGATATTACAGGAATTATAATTTGGTTTGCAATATAATAATAAATAGTAGTCTGTATTTTATATATTAGTTTTCGATTAAGCAGGAGGGATAAATGGAAGTCAAAGAAAGAAATGGTAAGCTAGTCTTAAAGCTCATTATTGCAGCTGTGCTGGCTATTATTTTTGTGGCAACTGTTTTGACTATTATAAGTGGTATTGAGATCAATAATGTATACGATACTATGGTTCAGGAAGAACTCAGGGTTGCAGCTGAACAGCTTAACAGTGAAGTGAGCAATGTCTGGGATGGTGATTGGAGCATTGCTGATGGTGCACTGTATAAGGGCGATCAGAATATCATGGAAGAATATAATGAGATCATTGAAGAGATGAAATCTCTGACAGGCATTGACTATTCTGTTTTCTATGGTAAGACCAGGCAAATAACAACTCTTGTTGATAGTAATGGCAAGAAGGCTATAGGCTATGATGTATCTGATGCTTTATATAATCAGGTTGTTGGAAACAAGTCAGAATACTATGCAAAGAGTACTCCGGCAGGAACAAGTGAAAATTATTATCTATATTATCTTCCGCTTCAGAATGATGATGGAACTGCAGTTGGTATGGTATTTGCAGGAAGAGAGAGCGATTCAGTAGATGGCAAGGTTAGAAGCATAATTATCATGATGGTTATTATTTCCGTTATTCTGGCTCTCGCTACTTCAGCAGTAGGCTATTTTGTAGCCAATACAGTATCAATAAAGATGAGAGCAATTGCAGACGAACTCGGAAATCTTTCAAAGGGTGAGCTTAAACTCAATATTGATGAGAAATCATTAAAGAGAACTGATGAGATAGGTCTTTTGGCTGATGGGGCAAAGACGCTTAGCGATAAACTTGGCGATGTCATTACAAGGACCATGGACATGTCCAATGAGCTCAAAAGGTCAGGGGCAGAACTTGCTGATTCAGCCAATCAGGCGTCAACAGCTTCAGGTCAGGTGAGTCAGGCTGTGGACGATATTTCAAAGGGCGCTGTAAATCAGGCTGAGAGTGTTGAAACAGCTGCAGGAAATACCCAGGATATTGGCAGAGATATTGAGCAGGTTGCAGATAACGTTGAACAGCTCAATTCTTATTCGGAGCAGATGAAGACTTCCTGTGAGGCAGCGATGGAAGCACTTAACAAGCTAATCGTACAGAGTACTGAGGTTCAGGAATCTGTTAAAGATATTGGAGCAACTATCGATTCAACCAACGAATCGGCAAAAGAAATCTCAAAGTTTTCAGAGGCTATTACAGAGATCGCGAGCCAGACAAATCTTTTGTCACTTAATGCTTCTATTGAGGCGGCAAGAGCCGGCGATGCAGGTAAGGGATTTGCAGTTGTTGCAACTGAGATTGGACAGCTTGCTGTACAGAGTAGTAACAGTGCGGAAGAAATAAAGAAGATTGTTGAAAAGCTTGTGGCTGATTCGGAAGCTTCCGTAGAAGTAATGCAGAGGCTGAATTCCAGCTTTGATCAGCAGTCTCAGCAGCTCGATGATACAAAGACCAACATGCAGAGCATGGCTGAAAATGTTGACAATGTGGCTGACAGTACAGGAAACATAGCAGGGTACGTTGATCAGCTTAACGCAGCAAAAGATAAGCTTGTTGAGATCATATCTGATCTTTCTGCCATTTCTGAGGAAAATGCGGCTTCTACAGAGGAAACCAATGCATCAATGCAGGAGCTCAATGCAACCTTTGCGATTATTACAGAATCGGCAGATAAACTTCAGGAACTTGCATCAAATATGACCGACGTAATAAGCTACTTTAAGCCATAACAGAGCGCTTTTTCAATTGACATATATTTAACGTGTGGCTATAATATCTTTTGTATAATTATTAACAAACACGCATATTTATATGTATTAGATAGGAGCAGCATATGGCAGAAAAAGAGATTTCTCAGGCGGTTATCGCTAGGCTTCCAAGGTATTTCAGATATCTGGGAGACCTTAAAGAGAAGGGTGTTGAGAGAATTTCATCTCAAGAACTATCAAGCATCATGAAGGTTACTGCTTCACAGATAAGACAGGACTTTAACAATTTTGGTGGCTTTGGACAGCAGGGGTACGGATATAATGTAAGCTACCTTTATGAAGAGATCAGTAAGATCCTTGGCATCGACAAACAGCACAGTTTGGTTATTATCGGTGCAGGACACCTTGGTAAAGCTATTGCAGGTTATACTAACTTTACAAGAAGAGGGTTCGTGTTTAAGGGCGCTTTTGACTGCAATCCATCACTTTACGGAACCAAGATCCGTGACGTTGAAGTAAGACCTATCGAGGAGATGGAGCAGTTTGTAAGGGACAACAACATAGAAATAGCAGTTTTGACTATTCCTAAGGATCAGGCAGTCCCAATGGCACACAAGCTCGCGCAGTGTGGCATCAAGGCTATATGGAATTTTGCTCATGTTGATCTGGAAGTTCCTGACAATATTCAGGTAGAAAATGTTCATTTATCTGACAGCTTGATGAAATTATCATATAATATTAATAGATACGAAAAAAACATTTAACAGTGAGAGAAACTGATGGCAAAGAGTGATGAAGTGTATATGTCTGCTCTTGAGGGGAAAAGTATTCCCATACTGACGCTGGATAATAAATGGCATCAGTTATTTACTCAGACAGAAATGACACCTGAGATCGAGCAGCTAGCAGATCAACTTAATGCACTCGTTGAACGTGATGGCAAGATCCGAAGCGAGACTAAGGATATCAAGAAGCTTAAGAAAAAGCTTCTTGGTGAAATTGTGCCGCTCAGAGATAAAGCCAACAAATCAGGTAATTCAGCCGCCATCGAAAAAGAAATACAGGATAGAACCAGACTTATAAATGATTGTAATGACAGACTTGATTCCCATCAGGATGAACTTCTTGATCTGTCCAGAGAGATATATGATGTTGACTATAAGCTCATGATCGAGACTATGAAGGTGTGCTATGAGACACTTCATGAGAATACAGATTATATTAAGACCATGGATGAGTGGATCTCAAAGGTCAGAATAGAGCTAAAGAAAAATGTTATACGTCTTCAGGAAACTGAAATGGAGAATTATAATCTATATTCTTATATGCATCAGATTTTCGGACCGGAAGTTATCGAGATTTTTGATCTGAAGTATGATCCTGATAGAAGACATCCAATAAGAAGACCTCTTGCAGGCGACGAGTCGGAATATGTTGAATAAATTAGGCTGCCCTTTGGCAGCCTGCTTTTATATTGGGGAGGGGCAAGAATGAAGTATGCAGTAAGCAGTCAGGAAATGAAGATCTATGACAGAAATACTTCTGAAGTTTTTGGTATTTCCAGTGAAGTATTGATGGAAAGAGCATCTCTAAAGGTTGTGGAAAAAATAGACCTATGGGCAAAAGAAAGACAGTGCCAGCGAAGATATAGAGCACTTATTTTTGCAGGTGTAGGAAATAATGGTGGCGACGGCGCTGTTATTGCAAGACTTCTTAAACAAAAGGGCTATCTTGTCACTTTGGTGGTTGTAGGGGATCCCACCAAAATGAGTGACCTTCTTCTTAAACAGCTTAAGACCTGTGAAAAATATGGGATCACAACTGACACATTTTCCAATGTGACGGGCAACCTTTACTCCTTGGAATGGGATATCATTATAGATGCATTATTCGGCATCGGATTATCAAGGAATATTACCGGGAGCTTTTTAAAGGCAGTTGAGTATATAAATGCCTGTAAGGAAGAAAAAAAGAGCGACATGCTTGTTATATCAGTTGATATACCTTCCGGTGTTAATGCTGATAACGGCAAGATTATGGGAACTGCTGTAAAAGCAGATGTCACAGTTACCTTTAACCAGGTTAAACTCGGCGAGATCCTTTATCCCGGATGTGAGTACTGCGGCAATCTTTATGTGGAAGACGTGGGAATAACTGATGATAGCTTTTTGGGAAGAGAGCCGTCAGCTTTTTACTATGATGAAAAGATAACTGAGCTTCTTCCTAAGAGACGCAAAGATGCCAACAAGGGAACCAACGGAAAAGTGCTTATAGTTGCCGGCTCCAAGAATGTCAGCGGAGCCTGCGTACTGGCAGCAAGTGCTTGCATTCGCTCAGGTGCGGGAATGGTCAAGATCATGACTGCTATTGAGAATGCAGAAATTGTTAAGTCACTTCTTCCTGAAGCTCTTATTGATGTATATGAAGATTTTGAGCCTGTGGCTGATAAGCTCATAAAGGATATTGAATGGGCAGATGCTGTGGTCATAGGGCCTGGAATCGGGATTGATATGAAGGGCGATGAGCTTCTTAGTATCGTTCTTAATAACTGTAATAAGCACCTTGTAATGGACGCAGATGCGCTTAATCTTGTGGCTATGAACAGTGAGTACAGAAGGCTTTTGGCTCATTACTCAGTTGGAGGCAGAAAACTTGTTTTAACACCCCATTTGGCAGAATTTTCAAGACTCTTTGGAAAGCCTGTCAGTGATTGCAAGGAGAATATCCTTTTTTATCCAAAAGAACTTGCAAAAGAGCTCAGATGCACTGTTGTCTGCAAGGATGCCAGAACTATAGTAAGTGACAGCAACGAGAAAAAGATATATATTAATGTGAGCGGTAATGACGGTATGGCGACTGCCGGATCAGGAGATGTTTTATCCGGCATAATAGGAGCGCTTGTGTGTCTTGAAAACACCAGTTTTGAGGCTGCGTGTCTTGGCACATATATCCATGGTGCCTGTGGTGATAATGCCGCTGCAAAGCATGGTAAATATGCTATGGTCGCATCTGATATTGCGGCTGAACTTGAAGATATACTGAGGTGAAGTTTAGAAATGTTAGAAGAATTTTCCAGAGTTTATGCCAAGATTGACTTAAAGGCAATTGATTACAATTTGGAGAGTATGAGAAAGAATATTCCTGCCGGAACCAAAATAATGGCGGTTGTTAAGACAGATGCCTATGGTCATGGAGCAGTCAGAATAGCTAAGGAGCTGGAAAACAAGGATTATATCTGGGGATATGCTGTAGCTACAGCAGAGGAAGCTTTTGAACTTAGAGATAATGCTATCAAAAAGCCTATTCTTATTTTGGGATACACTTTTTCATATGCTTATGAGAGGCTTTTGATAGAAGGTATAAGACCTGCAGTATTTAGAATAGATATGGCAAAAGAGCTTGATGCCTGTGCCAAAAAGCTCCTTGAAAGAGGCGATATTAGTAAAAAGCCTGAGATTCATATAGCTATTGATACAGGAATGTCACGTATAGGAATTACTCCGGATGAAGAGGGAGTAGAGTTTATAAAGGAAGTAGCTGCTCTTAAAAATCTGGATATTGAAGGTGTGTTCACACATTTTGCAAGGGCCGATGAAAAAGACCTTACAAATGCGAAAGAGAGAGAACTTGTATTTAAAGATTTTGTTGACAGGGCTGAGGCTGAGTGTGGAATAAAGATAAAATTACGACACTGCGCAAATAGCGCCAGCATAATATCTATTCCTGAAAGCTCAATGGATATGGTGCGCGCAGGTGTGACAATGTATGGAATGTGGCCATCAGAGGATGTTCCAAAGACAATAGTTGATCTTAAGCCTACTCTTGAACTCATCAGTCACATTGTAATGATAAAGACAGTACCTGAAGGAACGCCTGTAAGCTATGGCGGAACATTTGTAACTGAAAGACCGACTAAGATTGCTACTATACCTGTTGGATATGGTGACGGCTATCCAAGAAGTCTTTCCAATAAGGGATATGTTCTAATTGATGGCGAAAGAGCCAATATCATCGGCAGAGTATGTATGGACCAGTTTATGGTTGATGTAACACATATAGATAGTGTCAAAGAGGGAGACGAAGTTATTCTCATCGGCAAAGATACAAAATCAGGGGAAGAGATAACTGCCGAGATGCTTGGAGAGTTAAGTGGAAGATTTAACTACGAGCTTACCTGCAACATAAATAAAAGAGTTCCAAGGGTATTTGTATAAAGGAAAAGATAATTTGTACAAGATAACTATTTTGGAGGATGAGCAAAGTCAGCTTGATAAACTGCTGGGAGTCTTATCCAGATATAGCGAAGAAAATCCATCATTTGAATACAGTGTTGATACGTACGATAGAGGAATCAATCTTTTGACTTCTTATAAGCAGGATGCAGATATTCTGTTTTTGGATATCAAAGTGCCTGATATGCTTGGAATGGATGTAGCAAAAAAGATAAGACTTCGTGATGAAAATGTCATGATCATCTTTGTTACAAACCTCACTCAATATGCGGTTGAAGGGTATTCGGTCAATGCTTTTGACTATATCTTAAAACCTCTTCAGTATGCTTCTTTTTCGGCAAAACTTTCAAGAGCATTAAAGACATTGTCATACAGGAATCCCGGAGTCCTCATTGAGCTGAAAAATAAGGAATCCGGAAGGCGTGTCAGTGCAGATAACATTACTTATGTTGAGAGCTCAGGACATGATATTTTGTTTCATATGGGGCAGGAGACTGTACGGCAGTGGGGTACACTTGGCAAATATGAGCTTCTATTGGAAAAGGCCAAGTTTGCAAGATGTAATGCAAGTTTCCTTGTAAACCTTAAATATGTTGAGGTGATACGAAAGGACGATGTTATAGTAGCAGGTGAGTCAATACCCATATCAAGGGGCAAGAGAAAAGAATTTCTGTCTGCTTATGCTCAGTATAAAGGAGGTACTTTGTGATGCCGGTTTGGTATATGAATCATAGGATAAGTATTCTCCTTTTTCAGTCTGTTGTCGGAGTTTTACCTTTTGGCAGTTTTCTTGGTAAAAGAAAAAACTATGCTTTCAGATTTATTCTTGGAGCTTGTTTGGGAATAGTTTTAATAGAAATGCTCCTTGGCTTTGGCATATTAAATCTTGAGCAGCTAAGAAGCGGTATTACACGAGTAGCTGCATCTCTGCTCGTATTTTTTCTTACTATAATTGTTTGTTTTTTGGCTTATGAAGAGAATTTTTATACAGCTCTTTTCGTTGCTTCGTCAGGGTATATTGCGCAGGATATAGCAGGTACTTTCAAAACTGTATTAAAACTGATTTCTGGAATTGGCGAAATAAGTACCACCTTAAATGGGGTGCTTATTCTTGATCTTTTAGTCTACGGGTCTATATATTTGGTTTTGTTTGTCATGTTCAGACCCTTTACCAGAAAAAGGGAGAGTATATTCCATAATAAGGAAAAGGCTATATTTTCGGCTGTGGCGCTTGTTTTCTGTATTGGAATGGCGCGCCTTTCTCAGGACAATTATGATAGGAATTCTCTTGCGGTTGGAGCGGAGGCTGTCTATCAGATATTATGTGATTTCTTTATTCTGTTATTACAGTTTGGTGTCATGGAAAGAGTTGAACTCCGAAATGGTGTTGATACTATGAAAGAACTCATGCATCAGCAGTATGATCAGATGAAACGCAGTAAAGAGAGTATAGAACTTGTTAATGAAAAGTATCATGATCTGAAAGGCTTTCTTGATGGCTATGATATTGAGCTTCCAAAAGACCAGCTTCGTGCTTTGAAAAAGAAAATTGAAAAGTACGAGGAATTTGTAAGTACCGGAAACCATATCCTTGATGTGGTCATAGCTGAGAAAAAAGAAGTATGCAGTAAAGAAAATATAGAGCTTACGACTCTTGTAAATGGTGCAGAGCTTTCTTTTATGGATGATGTTGATGTATACAGTCTTTTCGGAAATGCTTTCAATAATGCTATCCATGCGACAAAAAAGCTTCCCGAAGATGAGAGATTCATCACACTTACAGTTTCAAGTGGTGGAGGTACAACAACCATACATATTGAAAATTCCTTTGATGGGAAGGTTATCATGGAAAATGGTATGCCTAAGAGCCAGCGAGATCCAAGATATCATGGTTTTGGAATGAGGAGTATGGAGCGTATAGTTAAAAAGTATGATGGAACTATCGCTGTGAAGACAGAAGATAAGGTATTTAATCTTGATATCATTATGCTTTAATTGAAAATTATGATGTAGAATGTACTGATTGTGCGGTTCGTCTTTAGACGAATCGCATTTTTTGTTACTTTTCTTATAAAAAATGTTGGAGGTATTTTTTTATGAAAAAGTTAGGGATGGTAGCTATGGCTATATTGCTGGGAGCATCAGTTTTGGCAGGGTGCGGAAAGAATTCAGCGACTGTAAATGAATCCGCAGCTGCATCAAGTGAGAGTATTTCAGTTACTGCTGAAGAATTTGACCTTACAAGCGATGGAAAGAAGATTTATGGCATGATGTACAAACCTGAGGATGGTAAGGAAAAGCATCCCACAGTGGTTTTGTGTCATGGTTATAACACAAATGCTGATATGCTTGACGGTTATGGAAAGTCATGGGCTAAAAAGGGTTACCTTTGCTACGCATTTGATTTTTGCGGTGGAAGTATTGGATCAAGATCTGAAGGTTCAAGTCTTGATATGAGTGTACTTACGGAAGTTCAGAATTTATCAGATGTTATGGATCAGCTTTTGGCACTTGATTATGTTGATTCTTCAAATTTCTTTTTAATGGGCCAGAGCCAGGGAGGATTCGTTGCGGCTCTTACTGCAGCAAAGAGGGCTGAAGAGGTAAAAGCACTTGTTTTATATTTCCCTGCACTTTCAATTCCAGAAGGACGCAGAGCTCTTTACAGTTCTTTGGACGAAGTTCCCGATGAAGAAGAAATTATGGGGATGACAATCGGAAGAAAGTATACAGAGGATGCATTTAATCTCGACGCCTATGAAGAAATATCCAAATATCACGGTGATGTTCTTATCTGCCATGGAGACAAGGATCAGGTAGTTGATCTTAGTTATTCAGAAAAGGCTGTTGAAGTATACGATCATGCTGAACTTAAAGTGATTGAGTACGCCGAGCATGGTTTCCAGGCAAAAACTGCAAAAAAAGCAACAGAGTATACTCTTGAGTTTTTGGATGCTCATTTGGATTGATAAATAGAAAAAGGTCAATGATTTTTTTGTACAGCAAATTATGATGTGAGAAATACCATTTTTGATGTACGTATGTAAATGAAAATTTGTAGATGTTAAATTGTGAAAAGTAAAAAACATATAATTCTTGGAGGAAATCAAAAATGAAAAAAGTTTCAAAGTTTTTAGCAGTTCTTATGGCTCTTGTAATGACTTGTGCAAGTCTTACAGCGTGTGGAAGCTCAGCTTCTCTTAGCAAGGCATTTACTTGCGGCAACTCTTTTTACATCGATGCTATCGGCTGGTACAGCAGTGATGTAGTAACTCTTAAGGTTAACAGCGACAACACATATGAGCTCACATATCAGGAGCACATTTTTGGAACAACAGATCCTGGAGTTAAGGGACTTAGAACAGTTGTTTATACAGGTAAGTGCACATCAGCAGCTTCAGCAGATGGTTGGGCAACTCATGTCGACTATACACTTCAGCCTGCTGACAGAATATATTTCGAACAGCATGAAAAAGGATACGGCAGAAGCAATATTGCAGGTCACTGCGTTCTTGATACAGCAAACTGGACAGACGATATGAAGGAAATTGTTGATCCTGAGAATGGTGCTATGGATGGAAAAGAATTCCTTTCAAAGTATGCTGAGACACTTACTATCACAGTTGAGGATCCTTCACTTGATCCTGAAGATGTAAGTCTTGGATACAGAATTATCACAATGCCAGAGATTAAGCTCATAACAGAGGCTTGATGGAGGATTTATTTTGAAGAAGAAAAAGAATGTACTTTGGGTAGTCCTTAGTATTGTTTTTACGCTTTTCTTCCTTATCACATTGATTGGTGGCCCCATTGCCAACAACTACTCCCAGATCATAAATATGGTCCTGGGAGTAGAAGGGTCTAAAGTCATAGGTGACGAAGGAATTACATATTTTGAGCCTGATTACACAAGTGATCAGCAGGTTGACGAAGGACAGAAGGTGGTAGAAAGCGTTGTTGCAAATGGCGCAGTTCTACTTATGAATAAAGACAATGCCCTTCCTCTTAAGTCAGGTGACAAGATCACATTGGCTAGTATTAATTCATCTAAATTTGTTTATGGTGGGACCGGTTCAGGTGGAATGAACACTGATGGTGTTGACAGCCTTAAGGATGCACTTGAAAAAGATGGATTTGAAGTTAATCCAACCATGTGGTCTTTTTATACAGAAGGCGCTGGCAAGGAGTATGGAAGAATTCTTGCTTCAGGAAGTTTGAACAACTATATCTTTGAAAATAGCGAGTTCAAGGTTAATGAAGTACCTGTCAGCAAATATTCAAGTAATGAATGGGATTCAATTAAAAGCTATGGTGATGCAGCTGTAGTTGTTTTTTCAAGAGTGTGCGGCGAAGGAGCCGATCTTCCATGGTATGGAGCAGGAGATGCTGATGGTAATATCCTGCAGCTTTCCAAGGATGAAAAAGATCTTTTAGCTAAACTTTCAGAGCTTAAGGCAAACGGATCTTTAAAGAAGATTGTAGTTCTTTTGAACGCTGCAAATGCGATTGAGCTTGATTTTCTCAATCCTGATATATGCGGAGTTGATTATGGAATTGATGCCTGTATGTGGATTGGAGAAGTAGGTCAGGGAATCAGTGCAGTTGGAGAACTTTTGAATGGTACAGTTAATCCATCGGGTAAACTGGTAGATACCTATTGCTATGATAACCTCACTTCACCTGCGCTTCAGAATGCCCATGCAACATCTTATACAAATTCTAAGGCAAAAGGATTATCTTTTTCCGAAGGTAACAATGAGTATTATGTTGCATATCAGGAAGGCATTTATGTGGGTTACCGTTACTATGAGACTCGTTATGAAGATGTAGTAATGGGCACTGAAAATGTTGGTGAATATGATTATGCGTCTACAGTTGCATATCCTTTCGGGTATGGACTTAGCTATAGCGATATCTCTTATGATAGTATCGCAATGGAAGAAGATAGTGATAATCTGAAATTTACTGTTAATGTAAGCAATAGTTCAAACGTAGACGGAAGAGAAGCTGTACAGATCTATATGCAGTCACCATATACCGATTATGATAGGTTAAATGGTGTAGAGAAGGCTTCCGTTGAGCTTGTAGGATTTACTAAGGTAGATGTACCTGCAGGTGGAAGTGCTGTTGCAGAAATAACAGTTCCGAAGACTGAACTTAGAGCTTATGATGCAAATACAGCAGGAACCTATATTTTGGATGCCGGTGATTACTATTTCACGTCAGCAAATGGTTCACATGAAGCGTTAAATAATATTCTGGCAGCAAAAGACTATACAGTAGAAAATGGCATGACTTCTGATGGTAATAGAGATATGGTTTGCCAGTACAATGTTCCTGTTCAGGATAACACTGTTTTTGCTACAGCTATAACAGGAAACGAGATTCAGAACCAGTTAGACCATGCAGACCTCAATAGAAGGGAAGGCGATAATGGTGATGGTATCGTTTATCTGACAAGATCTGACTGGGAAGGAACAATGCCTGTTGCTAACATTACAAATGGTAGCTATGAGGCAGCTTACAAGATGCCTGCATCTGATGACATGGTTGCTCAGATGAACGAAGTTTATACAAAGAATACTGATGGTGAAATGCCTGTTGTTGGTAAGGAAGGAAATCTTAATCTTGCCCAGTTTGTAGGTGTTCCAATTGATGGAAGCATTGGAATTGATGGTGAGACTTACACATGGGATGATCTTGTTGATCAGGTTTCTTTTAACGAAATGGCAAAGCTTATTGGCCAGACATATCATTCTACAGCTCCTGTAGCTTCAGTATCAAAGCCTGCTACAAAGGATGAGAATGGTCCACAGGGTATTACGGCTACACTTACAGGTGGCGGATCTTCTACAAGTTATACTTCTGAAGATCTTATGGCTGCATCATTTGATGCTGAAGTAGCAACAGCTGTTGGCCGCAGCATGGGTAATGATTGTCTTCTTGCAAATGGTAAAGCATATTCAGGAATTTATGGTCCTGGTGTAAATATTCACAGAACACCATACAGTGGTAGAAACTTTGAATATTATTCAGAGGATCCGTTTATTTCAGGTAAGACATGTTCTGCTGAGGTATCAGGAATTCAGAGTAAAGGTGTATACGTTTATATGAAGCACTTTGCTCTTAATGATCAGGAAACAGCCAGAGATGGTATCTGTGTATGGACAAATGAGCAGGCGGCCAGAGAACTTTATCTTCAGGCCTTTGAGTACCCTGTAGTTGAAGCATCTGCTTATTGCGTGATGACCGGCTTTAACAGACTTGGTTGCGTTTGGGCAGGTGGAGATTATGGTCTCATTACAGGAATTCTTCGCGGAGAGTGGGGAATGCCCGGATTTGTGCTGACTGACTTCTCAAACAACAACAATTACATGGATGTATTAAATGGTCTTATGGCAGGCGGAGATGGCTGGGATTGCAACGATGGTGCAAAGTGGACGCAGAAGCTTGTTGAATACAAGGATGATCCTACAGTTGTTGCAGCGATGAAGGAAGCTACTAAGCACATCCTTTATACGACAGCCAATTCAAATGCAATGAACGGTGTTTCTGCAAACATGCAGGTTGTAGAAGTTGTCACATGGTGGCAGATACTTATAATCGTTCTCGATGTTGTATTTGGAATCCTTGCAGCATTTAGTATATTCATGCTTGTTCGCAGTATTAAAAAGAATAAATAATATAATATGAATTAAAAGTCTCAAAAATGTAATTTTTGGGACTTTTAGTTTAAATATTGGGGTGAAAACATGAAAAAAGGAAATTGGGTAGTTTTATTTTTAGTTATAGTATTCATTTCGTTTAACAGTATGGCTTGTGGCAGCAAAGCATCACCAGAAAATTCAAAGGCAGCAAAAGCAAATACTCCTTGGTTTACAGAGGGGAGAAGTCTTGAGAAGAATGATGATTTTGAATCTACTGAATATTACTTGGAAAATAGCGTGACAGGACGACATATCTATTCAGTTGAAACGAAACCAACTGGAATTGCTGATGGTGAAAAAGTACCGGTTGTTATATATACACATGGTCAAAGTGGTTATGCTACAAATTTTTATGCCATATATTCAAGACTTGCGAAGGAAAAGATAGCTGCTTTTTCTTTTGAATGTTGTGGTGGAAATAAAAGCGGAGCGAAAAGCGAGGGAAGTAAGCTGTTTCCAGCTCATTACACATCAAGAATGACTGATCTTGAGACTGTACTTGCCAAGGTGAAAACATTGGATTATGTAGACACCGATAGGATTTTTTTATTTGGTGAAAGCTACGGAGGAGTAACATCTTCATTTGTTGCTGCAAGTCATAATGAAATAGCAGGACTTATTCTTTTGTCAACTGGAATAAATGAGCAAATGATGGCGCGAGAAGAGGATGATGAAACATATATTCCCGAAAATGATTCCGATGAACCATTCGAAAAGATAAAAGGATATACCGGGGATGTAATATTATTTAATGGCGAGCAGGACTTTGCATATGAGGGCGGAAAGAATCAGATTGATGCCTATAATAAACGAAGCGAAGGAAGTGCAGTCTTTTATTCTTTGCCTAATTCAGGACACAGCTATTCAGAACTTGATGATGCGGGTAAGGAATTTGTCATTACGACTATGATTGATTTTATTGGGGAGAGATGAATATGAGAAAAGGTATTACTATAGCAATTTGTTTAGCAATGACTATTGTTTCTGTTGTTGGGTGTGGGAAAGAATCAGTCCAGCAAAGCAGTGCACAAGAGATTGATATAACAACATATTATGATAGACATAAATTTCCTGAGGAAAAGTTAAATGAAACTGAGACTCTTATTACTTCGCCGGCGGGGAGTATTCTGAGTACAGATACAAAATTTGTCAAATATGATTTGATGGATTCAAAGTGTGATAAAAAAGGCAGAATTGAAAAAGTTGAATACTCTACTGATGTGTATGAAGATGGGAAAACATATGATAAATATGTGAATGTTTATCTGCCAAGTGATTATGATGAAAACAGGACAGAACCTTATAATGTGCTCTATTTTCAGCACGGAAATAAGCTTTCCAATGATTATTTTTTACAGGAAGAGTATAAAAACCGTTTAGATAATCTTTTTGCATCCGGAAAAGTAGACCCGGTAATTCTGGTATTTACTACTTATTATCTTGAGCCTGATAAGGCAGATGAAATAAGGAAGACTGAGCCGGACGCCCCTGCTGGAGATGGAAACTATACCGGGGTACCTGCTAATTTTTGGAAAGAAGTCGTAGAAGATATAATTCCGACGGTAGAGGCAAAATATAATACATATACAGAAAGCTTTGACCAGGATGGGCTTATTGCGTCAAGAGATCATAGAGGTTTTTCCGGTTATTCACGTGGAAGCTGTTGTACATGGTATATGTTCCATTCAGCTCTTCCGTATTTTAAGTGGTGGGCTCCTATGAGTGCAAGTTGCGTAGCCGGAAAGCAGATAAGCGAAAATCCTACTGATGAGGAGGCTTATCAGTATTTGAAGGAAGCGGTAGATGATAATCCGGATATGGATTTCTTTATATATGTTGGAAGTGGTGGTCCCACAGATGCTGGTTCACTTAGAACACAGATGGCATATTTTGAAAAGCAGCCAATTTTCTCATATGGTGATGATCCAAAGACTAACAATTTGTACTATGTTCTTTCTAATTTTGAGCACGGAGATCTTTATGCACCTTATTATTACTACAATAGCTTGCAGGTGTTTTTTAAAAACTAAACTATACTTTTTTGAGAGTGGCATGCGCCTTGCTTTCTTTCATGAGAGTTTGAAATTTTTTCTGTAAATAGGAATCTTCTATGATAATTTAGATTTATGAGGGGGCAATCAGATTGGTTGCCTCCTTTATTGACTATACAATCAGCATATTTATAAGTCAAATACTAATTGGTTTTTGTAAGAAGATGTTGTAAGACTTTGAATGTGATTTTATTTTCCAGGATAACGCAGGATTATGCGTAAATGGAATGAACGAAATTCTGCCTATATCAAGGAATTTGCGAATGGTGGCAGTTGATTTATTGGGTGGTATTCTGCCTAAATCAAAGGGATAGGGAATAAAGGCAGTTAATTTTATAGCAGTTGTTCTGCCTATATTGTAAAAGAGCGTTAGGGAGGCAGAAAGATATGGCTTAAATTCAATGCCTATATTTATGAAAAGTAAAATATAGGCAGAACCAGACATTTAAAAAGCACTGCCTCTATTTAAGAAAAAAATAATATAGGCAGAACCGGACATCTAAAATACACTGCCTATATTACAAGAAATAGAATAGTAGCAGAACAAAAGCTACAAGAAGGTTATATCCGAATATAACTGAGTATGACTCATATGTATTCCGAAATAACCTCTTTATAACTGTGGTATTATCTAATTTACAGAGATTTTTTCAAACTCTCTCTTTCATGTTTATTCAAAACAGAAAACAAGGCGCATTATTTCATCTTAACTGTCTATTTATGAAAATTTCCGTTTAGCTTTATCGTACTGGACATTTATTTCTTGGAGAGCAGCAGTGTCACCGTCCATGTTATCAGGATGGTAGAGCTTTACGAGAGACTTGTATTTTTTGTCAACGCTTTCTTTTGTAGTACAACCGGCAAAGAAGTCGAATGAACTTGATGTAGCTTGTGTAGCGCTACCATTAGTGTTCTTATTGTATTTTGAATTATTGTATCTTTTGCCATTGCCTGAGTTATTATAGTCATACTCGTCATTATCTATATCATCGTAATTATCATCAGACTCGTCATCGTAGTCTACATCATCTTCTCCATATGTATCACTTTCATCATAGTCTTCATCGTAATCTACATCGTCATCTTCATCATTGTATTCTTCATCGTAGTTCTCGTCATAATCTTCATCGTCGTAGCCTTCGTCATCGTAATCTTCTTCATCATAATCCTCGTATTCGTAGTCCTCATCTTCATAATCATCATCTTCATCTTCATAGAATGAGGCTCTTTTACTGCGGCGATGATCGTGTTCATCCTCGGAATCGGCATAGGATTTGTTCTTGAGCCATTTCTCATAGTCTTTTTCATAATGTCTTTTGCCTGCATCAGGGAAAAGATGGTAATAGCGGTCAAGGGCCTGAGTCACAAAACCTTTACCAATAAAGGCTCTTAAAACGTAAATTGCAGCATCTGCAATGATACAGAAGAAAATAATTCTACTAAATGACATGAATACTGAGATGGAAAGAAGAATTGTTCCAACCGGGATTATCATTATGATGGTAAGTATCAAAAGAAAAATATAAAGAGGAGCACCTTTATATGAGTAAACCGATTCAATCCACCAGGTTTTGATATCGTTGTAAAAGGAAGTAACAACGTAGTTATTTTTTGCAAAACTGCTATTAGCCTCTTTTACCATCTCTTCCGGAATGTTTAGGTCACTGCCCTGTATGTCAAGGGAGTGGGGCGCCTGAATCTGAGGATCAGGGCCGGCTCCTATAGATAATAGCCCGAAGTTTCCTCCAAAGAGCAGAAACACGTTTATACATAGTAATAGAAAAAATGAAATTGATGTAACAGGAAGAATACAGAAAAACAGCTTAAGAAATCTGACATAAGCTTTTATAAACCAGGAAAGCATTGAGAAAAATGCTTTTAATACTGAAACAACAATACTTGAGATGGCATTAACGGCCATCATTAAAAAAGAAACCATAATTACTAAAACTCCTTACCCTAAATCCCCACACAAAGAAAATTTTATATGAAAAACGAAAAGGTGTCGAGAGTCTTGAAGAAGTCTCTTTTAAATGATAAGGTTAAAGGTGGCGTTTAGCCGGAAAAGGTGGGTGTATGAAAATAGTAAAGAAGCTTTTGGAAAAATATCCATGGATAAAATATTTGGCAGGGCTGGTTCCTTTTATTCTTGCATGCATAGGTTATGCACAGTCCGGGGAGATGAATGTATTTCAGGTAATCTATGCTGCTATAGCAATCTATTTTGTAAATCCTGTTTGTGACTATGAAACTCCAATCATTTTGTTTGCTAAAATAGCTGCCGTTGTAGTTACAGCTGGAATTATTTTGAGCTTTGTGAAATATGCTTTTTACAAGATTGAGCATTTCTTTTCAAGGTTTTCAAAGGATGCAACAGTAGTTTACACAGACAATGAACTTGGAAGGGCGCTTGGAAGTACTTTGAAGCATGGTTATGTTGTTGATGGACTTTCAAAGCCTGAGAGAGTAAAGAATCATATTCTTATGCTTTCAGATGATGCAGAGAGCATAAGATTTGTCAGCCAGAATGCTAAGGCTTTATCCAATAAGAATGTATACATGATGATGAACGGTCTTGATTCATCACTTTTAGGGGCTGGCAATCTTATTAATACCCAGATGCATTTCTTTAATGTTAATGACCTTATGGCAAGAGATTTTTGGAAAAAGAATAATCTATATGAACACAGGGATGAAAACTACAAAATTGCTATAGTTGGTTCAGGTGATATAGCTTTTGCCATTTTTAAATATGGCTATCTGAATAATATTTACAGCTTAAAGCATTCATTTGAGTATCATATCTGGGGCATGGAAGGCTCAAGAGCAGACTTTTTGAAGAATCTTTCTACTGAGAATAATGATAAGATCATTGTTCATGAGAATCCATGGGATATGGATATGGACGTCCTTATTGACATGGACAGGCTGATCTATACTGAAAAAGAGGACCAGATTGATTTTATCCAAAAGGTTCTTTATGTTAATCCTCTTGCTGAGATTTATTGCTATTCTGATGAAAAGATAAGTTATACGGATATTTATGGATCAGATAAGATCATGGTATTTGGTGATATGGAGAACATTCTCACTGAGGATAATGTCAAGAGTGAAAAGCTCTATAGACAGGGTAAGCTCTTTAACTATGACTACGCACTTAGATACAGCAACAGGACTGCGCCTTCTGATTATGAAAAAGAAATGGAAGACGAATGGAAGAAACTTGATGGATTTAAGAAGAGTTCAAGCATAGCAAGAGCAGATCATTATTGGATTGAAAAACGCCTAAAAAATGATGGCATTATGGATGAGGACAGTGAGGATGCCTGGAGAATCGAGCATATCAGATGGAGCAGATTCCACCTTGTTAATCATTGGTCTTTTGCTGAAAAAAGGGATAACAGCCGCAGAAAGCACAATCTTCTTATTCCTTATGAAAATCTTCCTTTGTCGGAAAAAGAGAAGGATGGAATTTATGACAGCACAATAAAGGCAGAAATTGACAGGCTTGATAGAGAAAACTAAAATGTGTTATAGTTTAATTTGATATTATGCGTCTTTTTGCAGGTAGGAGGATTGATTATGGACGAAGGCTTGCCTTCTGTCATTTTAATTGTAGTACTTATAGTTCTTTTTATTGATATACTTATTCATTCCATTTTCCGCGCTGTATGGCACTTTAAGGGCGATGAAATGGAAAAAGAAGAGAATATCAGGGTATTTAAGTTTTTTAATGATGATGCCACAAGTATTGAAGGCTTTCTTATCAATGTTTTTTATAAAGCTATACTATATTTGTGCGGAGACAGAGGTGATGCCAGCCTTTCTGATGTGACTGAGGAAGAGATCAAGTCCATGGTTACAGAAGGTCAGGAACACGGTGTTATCCTTGAATCGGAAGCGGATATGATCTCCAATATTTTTGAGCTCTCAGATAAGGAAGCTCAGGATATCATGACAAACAGAAATGCTATGGTGGCTATCGATGCAAACATGACCCTGAAAGAAGCTGTTAACTTCATGATGGAGACCAATAACAGCAGATTCCCTGTATATCTTGATGATATCGACCACATAATTGGCATAATGCATATAAGAGATGCCATGAAAAAGCTCTCAGAGGAAACAGATGAGGAACTTCCTATAAGGAAGATAAAAGGCCTTCTTCGTCAGCCTAAATTTGTACCTGAGACAAGGAATATTGATTCTCTTTTTCATAGCATGCAGTCATCTAAAACTCAGATGGTCATAGTAATTGATGAATATGGCCAGACTGCAGGACTTGTGTCTATGGAGGATATCTTAGAGGAGATAGTAGGAAATATCCTTGATGAATATGATGAGGATGAGAACTATATAAAGCCTACCAAGAACAGAGGCGAATTTATCGTCGATGGTATGACTCCTTTAGAAGTCCTTGAAAAGAAATTTGAGATCTCTTTTGAGGATTCTGAGTTTGAAACAATAAACGGTTATCTTATTTCCAAATTGGACAGGATACCGGAAAGTGACGAAGAATTTGATACTTCAGTTGAAGGCTATAATTTCAAGATTCTCTCTGTACAGAATCATATGATCCAAAGTGTTCTTATGACCAAGCTTCCGGAAGATGAGGCAGGCAGTGAGGAAAAAGAATTAGAAATAGCAAAATAGTTAATTATTATGAAAGGAAGTTTTTATGTCAGGACATTCAAAATTTGCTAACATCAAGCACAAAAAAGAAAAGAATGATGCAGCAAAGGGAAAGATTTTTACTATTATCGGTAGAGAAATTGCCGTTGCAGTAAAGGAAGGCGGACCAGATCCAGCTAACAACTTTAAGCTTGCACAGGTTATTGCAAAGGCTAAGGCAAACAACATGCCTAACGATACAATTGATCGTGGAATCAAGAAGGCATCAGGTGCTGACGGAGCAGTTGATTACAAGAATATTACTTATGAAGGATATGGCCCTGGCGGAACAGCTATCATTGTAGAGGCACTTACAGACAACCAGAACAGAACAGCTTCAAACGTTAAGAGTGCATTCACTAAGGGAAATGGTAACGTTGGAACACCTGGATGTGTATCTTACATGTTCGATAAGAAAGGTCAGATCATTATCGATAAGGAAGAGTGCAAAATGTCTTCTGATGACCTTATGATGCTTGTTCTTGATGCAGGCGCTGATGATTTCAATGAGGAAGAGGATAGCTATGAAATCCTTACTTCTCCTGAGAATTTCCAGCCTGTAGTTGAGGCACTCGGCAGAGAGAATGTTGAGTCTGTTTCAGCAGAAGTAACAATGATTCCTCAGAACTACGTATCTGTAACAGATGCTGATACAGTTAAGTACCTTCAGAGAATCCTTGATCTTCTTGATGAGGACGATGATGTTCAGGCTGTTTACCATAACTGGGAAGAGGCAGACGAATAATTATTATTTTTAATATTTGATAGGCGGGGGGAGTCCTAAAATGAAACTGAAACGTATGTGGCCAGCGTATTGCATCTGGGCTTTGTTTATTATTTTTGATGTGGTGATGGTAGCGAGTTCCAGCTTCTTTTTAGGACTTTTTCCGTCTGATAAAAAAATAATGTATACAGCAGTTCTGACGGTTCTGGGAATTCTTTTGATGTCAGTGCTGATGGTGTTTTTTGGAAAGTTATATGACAGCATTGAAGATGGGGTTGCTTCAAGAGAAAATCTTTTTGACATTCTTTATGGGCTTTTGCTGGGAATCATAGTTGCCAGTGCATTCATTTTAAGGATGAAGGTCTGTGCCAATGGTGCTCTTGAAGTTTCAGGTAAGCTTTCTCTTTATGAAAATGCTGTGATCGGCGGTACAAATGTAACTCCCGAAAATGATCTGTTGTCTATCGTATACACCTTTATTCTCAGAGGTATCCTTTTTCTTACAGGTAATGACATAAACGTTGCGCTGTTCTTTGAGATTGTTTCATTCTGCATTTTTATCCTGTTTTCATCGGCTTCGGTAAAAATGTTATTAGGAAGCCTTCCATCTATTGTTTTTGCTTCCTTTGTTTCATTTATGCCGATATTTGTTGACAGGTTCAGAATACCTTCTCTTGGAACTGACAATCTCTTTTATGCAATGTTCTCTGTAGAACTGTTCTTGATAGCAATGCTTTTGAGAGGAACATACCTTGGACGCTTTGTGTCGAAGGCATGGATCATTTGGTACCTGATTGTTGGTGCTGTAATTGGCTTTATGGGCTATACAGATGCCGGAACGCTCTTTACTGTTGCACCACTTGTTTTTTCCATTCTGTTTATCGCCGGACAGGAGATAAAGAGTGGATTGTTTAAATTAGTATTTGTTTTACTTGGTGGCATATTTAGTTTCTTTGGGATGATCATCCAGGAGCTTGGGCCGGAAAATACGCTTAATACACTAGTGAAATGGGCTACATATTATTTTAAGAATCTTAATACCTTTAGCCTTTTCATGATCTATACGGATTATAAGATAATATATCTTGTTACTGTTATTGCCATGTCTGGTGTTATCATTGGATTTTGGAAAAACAGAAAGATTGACAGAGTTTCTCCATGGCTTTTATCTATGCTTATTATTTATGTGACAGTTCCTTTTATGGGAGCTACACAGATGAATTCTCAGATAATGGTCACTATATTCTACGGCTTCGTACTTGCCTGCGTTGTCAGCCTTATTACAATATCCCCTGAAGATGATGGACTTATTGTGATAGAGGATGAAGAGGATATGGAACAGGAGGAAGAACAGGCAGAGGAAGCTGAAGAAAACGCTGACAATGCTGATGAGGGCAAGGAAGAAATTGAGGATATTGCAAAAGAAATAGTGAATAAAAAAGTTATAACAAAGGAAAAAGAAGTCAAAGAAGAACAACGCTTTGTGCCGGAAGGAATGGTACTTCCTATGGAAACTGAGGCGGATTTAGGTGAAAGAGATGAGGCGCCTAGGATGAAGATGCCTAAATTTGAGGGAACGATCTCCATTGACAGAAAAGAGATCGAACAGGCCCTTAAGGATGATTTTGATATTCCGTTTAAGCCTGGCGATGATTTTGACTTTTAAAATATATTTTTTGAAGGGACAGTTATGAGAATAGAAGATTTGGACGCTTATGAGATAGTTGAAAAGAGAAGAATAGAAGATCTTAACTCTGAAAGCTATCTTCTCAGCCACAAAAAGACAAAGGCAAGAATAGCTCTTTTGTCTAATGATGAAGAGAATAAAGTTTTTTCTATTGGATTTAGGACACCACCAAAGGATTCAACAGGTGTTGCACACATTATAGAGCATACAGTTCTTTGTGGTTCAAAAGAATTCCCTATAAAGGATCCTTTTGTAGAGCTTGTTAAGGGATCACTTAATACATTTTTAAATGCTATGACTTATCCGGATAAGACAGTGTATCCTATTGCCAGCTGCAATGATGCTGACTTTCAGAATCTGATGCACGTTTATCTTGATGCGGTTTTTTATCCCAATATTTATAAGACTGATAAGATCTTTAAGCAGGAAGGCTGGCACTATGAGATGGAGGATGAGTCCTCTGATCTCACAATTAACGGTGTTGTCTATAATGAGATGAAAGGTGCATTTTCTTCTGCAGATGATGTCCTTTCTAGAGAAATTCAGAATTCTCTTTATCCTGACACTACTTATGGTTTTGAGTCAGGTGGAGATCCTGATCACATTTATGAACTCACTTATGAGGATTATCTTGATTTCCACAGGAAATATTATCATCCTTCAAACAGCTATATTTATTTGTATGGAAACATGGATATGGCTGAAAAGCTTGATTATATAGATAAAAACTATCTATCTAAGTTTGATTACCTTAAAGTTGATTCTGAGATTGCTTCGCAGGAAGGATTTTCTGCTCCTAAGGAGGTCAGAAAGCCATATTCAATCCTTGAGTCTGACAGCGAGTCAAAGAATACATATCTTTCTTATAACTGCAGTATAGGTTCAACCTTAGACAGAAAGACATATATTGCGTTTGATATTCTGGATTATGCACTTTGCTCGGCTCCGGGAGCCCCTATAAAGAAGGCTCTTATTGACAAGGGAATCGGACAGGATGTTTACAGTGAGTATGATAATGGAATCAAACAGCCTGTATTTTCAATAATTGCCAAAAATGCTGACAGTTCTCAGAAGGACGAATTTGTAAAAACTATCGTTGAAGTTCTTGAAAAGCAGGTTAAGGATGGAATTGACAAGAAAGCTCTGATGGCTGGACTTAACTATGATGAGTTTAAGTATAGAGAAGCTGATTTTGGAAGATTTCCAAAGGGACTTTTGTATGGCCTTCAGATTTATGACAGCTGGCTCTATGATGATAAGCTGCCATGGATTCACGTTGAAGCAAACAATACCTTTGCTGAACTGAAGAAAGAGGTCGATGGAGACTACTTTGAAAAGCTAATCATAAAGTATCTCCTTGATAATAACCACAAGACAGTTCTGATGCTTGAACCTGAAAAAGGTCTTACTGAGAAAAAAGATGCTGAGCTTTCAAAAAAACTTGCTTCTTACAAGGACTCCTTATCTGCAGATGAGATAAAGAGAATTGTAAAAGAGACTAAAGAGCTCAAGGAATATCAGGAAACACCAGATGATCCTGAGGACCTTAAAAAGATTCCACTTCTTAAGCTTGAAGACCTTAAAAAGGAAGCTGAACAGTTCAAATATGAAGAGCGAGAAATGGATGGTGTTAAGATTCTTTTTCATGACATTTTTACTAATGGAATTGACTATCTGACATTTGTCTTTGATCTTAAAAATATTGATGCAAAGGACCTTCCATATGCTGCGGTGCTAAAAAAAGTGCTTGGTATGATGGATACTCAGCATTATACATATGGAGATCTTTATAATGAGATCAACATACGAACAGGCGGAATCAGCGGATCTATCAGTACTTATACTGATTCTTCTGATGTTAAGAAGTTTGAAACTGCCTTTGAGATCAGCGTGAAGGTGCTTCATGATAATCTTTCATACGCGTTCGAACTGGTAAAAGAAATCCTTACATGTACTAAGTTTGATGATGCAAAGAGATTAAAAGAGATATTTGGTGAGCAGTATGCAAGACTATCATCTGATCTTTCATCTGCAGGTCATCAGACAGCGGCTCTTCGCGCTATGTCTTATGTTTCACCGGCTGCCTTTGTTTCAGATCAGGTAAGTGGTATTGGATACTTCAGAACTCTTGAGGAACTTCTGAAAAAGGTTGAAACAGATGAAGGAGCAAAGGAAATATCTGAGCATCTCTATAGACTTTGCAAGCTTATCTTCAGACCAGAGAACCTTTTTGTTGATATAACCGGAACTGAAAAAGAGTATGAGAATGTTCCAAAGGAGAGCGTTTTGTTCTCTAAATCTCTTTTCACAGAAGAATGCGAGAAGGGCCATTTGGAGATCACAACTAGCAGGAAGAATGAGGCGTTTGTTACTGCAGGACAGGTTCAGTATGTGTGCAGAGCCGGCAATTACGCGAATAAAGGTCTTAAGTACAACGGGGCACTAAGAGTATTGAAGGTAATGATGGGGTATGATTACCTTTGGAAGAATATCAGAGTGCAGGGCGGCGCTTACGGATGCATGAGCAGCTATGCTAAAAACGGCGACAGTGCATTTGTGACTTATAGAGATCCTAATCTCCAGAATAGTATTGATGTATTTGAAAAGGCATCTGATTATCTTAAGAACTTTGAGGCAGATGACAGAGTAATCCTTCAGTATATTATTGGCGCAATCTCTGATCTCGACACACCAAAGACACCTTCAGGCAAGGGGACTTATGGTCTTACTGCTTATATGTGTCACGCTAAAATGGAGAATATTCAGAAAAGTCGTGATGAACTTTTGGGAACGACCAAGGAGACAATCAGAAGTCTTGCTGCGTACGTGGATGCATTTATGGAAGATAACTGCGTTTGCGTTATCGGAACAGCAGATAAGATTGAAGAGAGCAAGAATTTGTTTAATGTTGTGGAGCAGCTTGTAAAGGCTTAAAAGGGGGATTCGTTATGAAAAAGGGTAGCATTAAAGCTTTATTGTTAGGGGTTACAATTGGAGCAACAGTAGGTCTTTGCGCATGCGGAAGCAGCGGATATACAGGCTCTAATTATGCAGAGGAATCTGTAGCCGAGTCTGCGTATGATGCTAAGGGCTACAATGCTTATGAGACAATGGATGCAGAGGCTGTTGAGGCTCCGTGTGAATCTGCTCAGGTTCCGGAAAAGTCAGACAGAAAGCTCATTACAACCGTAAACTTAAGCACTGAAACAGAAGATCTTAATAAGACAATGGCACAGGTCGAGAATAAGACCAAAGAGCTTGGCGGATACATTGAGAATAGCAACATCTATAATGGAAGCACTTATTCCTCATACAAAGAAAGCAGAAGTGCCAGCTACACCATCAGAATTCCTGCTGATAAGCTTGATCTTTTTATAGAATCTGTTGAAGCGGGAACCAACATCACTAATAAGTCAATAAATGTCGATGATGTTACACTTCAGTATGTTGATATAGAAAGCAAGAAAAAAGCATTAAAGACAGAGGAACAAAGACTTTTAGAGATACTTGAAAAAGCTGAGACGGTTGAGGATATCATAAAGGTTGAAGAGAGACTTTCTGATGTAAGGTATGAGCTTGAAAGTATTGAATCACAGCTACGGACCTATGACAACAAGGTCGATTACAGCACAGTTTATATGGATGTCTCAGAAGTTGAGCAGTATACGCCAGCTGAGAAAAAAGGTGTAATCGAGAGAATTGCAGAAGGATTTGTATACAACTTTAAAGAGGTGATCAATGCGCTTGTTGAGCTCTTTATATGGATAGTGATACATATCCCTCAGATAATAATTCTTTTGCTCCTATGCTTTGCAGCTATATTTGGTTGCAGAGCATATGCTTCTTCCAGAAAAAAGAAACGCGAAATGAAAATGAGAGCATATATGCAGGCTCAGGGACAGGTCCAGCCACAGGTTCAGCCTACGGCAGGCCAGGTAAATACGCAAGGAAATGATAATGGAAATAAACAATAGTTTTAAAACAGGCTTTATAACTTTAATTGGTCGCCCAAATGTAGGTAAATCTACACTTATGAACCATCTTATTGGACAAAAGATAGCTATAACATCCAATAAGCCACAGACCACAAGAAACAGGATCATGACTGTTTACACAGACGATGATGCACAGATGATATTTCTTGATACACCTGGCATCAATGAAACCAAGAATGCTCTTGGCGAATATATGTCAAAGGTTGCAAAAAGTGCCATAGAAGAAGTTGATATGGTACTTTGGCTTGTGGAACCAAGTACTTATATCGGTGAAGTTGAGAAATCTATCATTGAAGAACTTAAGACTTTAAAAAAGCCTGTAATTCTTGTTATAAACAAGATTGATACTGTCCCGGCTGAGAAGCTTGAAATCTTTGAAAATGCATATAAAAAAGAAATGGATTTTTCAAAGATAGTACATGTAGCAGCCCTTAAGGGACATAATATTGACGGTGTGATGGATGTCATCAAGGAATTCTTACCTGTGGGACCGCCATTTTATGATGAGGACACAATAACAGATCAGCCTGAACGTGATATTGTAGCTGAAATAATCAGGGAAAAGGCTCTTAGACTTTTAAAGGATGAGGTTCCTCATGGAATAGCAGTTACTATTGAAAGCATGAAGATGCGTGAGAAAAAGGCTGTAGAGGAAAAGAGTAAGAAAAAAAGGCATTATCATCCTCCAAAACAGGCAGCTTTAGACCTTGATGCAATGCTTAAGGATGCAGCTATTGATTCATCGAGCGGAATGATGGATATAGATGCGACCATTATTTGCGAAAAGGATTCTCATAAAGGAATTGTTATTGGTAAAGGTGGAGCAATGCTCAAAAAAATCGGCACTGCAGCCAGAAAAGATATTGAGGATCTTTTGCAGTGTCAGGTCAATCTTCAGATATGGGTTAAAGTCAGAAAAGACTGGAGAGATGACAAGACTCAGATGAAGAGTTTTGGATATGATGTGAATAGCTTTAAAAAGTAAGGATTTTTATGGAAGAACTTGTCTATGTACGTGGAATTATAATAAAGCATTCACCTGTAGGCGATTACGACCTTGTGGCAACTATTTTTACAGCTGAAAGAGGTAAGATAACAGCTTTTGCCAGAAATGCCAGAAAGCCTGGAAACAGGCTTTCCGGTAACGTTGAGCCATTTAGTTTTGGTACATTTAAGCTGTATGAAGGAAGAAATTCCTATACTATTGTTGAGGCAAATATAGAAAACTACTTCGAGGGATTCAGACAGAATTTTGAAAGTGCCTGTTATGGCTCTTATTTTTTGGAAATTGTCAGTTTCTATACGAGAGAAAATAACGAGGATAAAGAACTCCTTAATCTATTGTATGTTTCACTGAAAGCTCTTTTGAAAAACAATATTCCCAACAAGCTTGTAAGATGTGTGTTTGAACTTAGAACATTAAAAACTCAGGGAGAATATCCGGGAATTCCGGAGAATATGAATCTTCTTGATTCCACCAGGTATGCAATGAATTATATTGCGACAAGTAATCTTGAAAAGCTTTATACTTTCACGGTTACGGATGAAGTTCTTTCTGAACTTGAAAGGATATCGAGCCGCTATATCGAAGATAGTATAGACAGACCACTAAAGAGTCTTGAAATGCTTAATATGATATAACAATATGTTCTATTGAAAAAGAAAAACTATTTGGATATAATTACTTTGTTTGTTTTGAGGAAAAATCTATGAACGGGTTTATTATGAAAAGATTTGTCGGAGTTATCAGCGCGTTCATGTTGCTGTCATGTCTGTTTGGATGTGGAAGTGATGAAGGACAGCTTACAACTGTAGCACTAGATAAAAATGGGAAGATCACCAATACAATTTATGAAGACTTTTCAGAAGAGTATTATGATGTCACTGAATTGACTCAGATGACAGAGAATGAGATTTCTACTTTTAATGCAGAAAGACTTACTGAAAAGATCACATTAGATTCAGTTGACAAGATTTCTGATGGTAATGCTGTTAAAATGGTCTTAAAATTTGCAACACCGACAGATTATGCTGAGTTTAATGACACAACTCTTTATTTTGGAACTGTTCAGGATGCGCTGGACAGAGGCTTTACTATATCCCCAGATCTTATTGATGAAAATGGTCTTAAGATAAACTCGGATACTGTAGAAGATAATAAGAACAACCATATTATTATCACAAAAGATAAATCGGTATTTATTACGCCTTACAATATAGTTTATTCCTCAAACGGAGTTTCTTTAAAAGGAAAAAAAGAAGCTGTTTTGTCTTCTTCAACAAGTGAAGAAATACAGCTCATTCTTTCAAAATAATTTTTTTATTAAAATCACTTGCTTGTGATTGATGGGAGGAACATGGAAGCAAAAGCAAAATCAATGGAAAAGATCATAGCACTGGCCAAGGGAAGAGGATTTGTTTACCCTGGTTCTGAGATTTATGGAGGTCTTGCCAATACCTGGGATTACGGTAACCTTGGTGTTGAGCTTAAGAACAACGTAAAAAAGGCATGGTGGCAGAAGTTTGTACAGGAGAACCCTTACAACGTCGGCGTTGATTGTGCGATCTTAATGAATCCTAAGACATGGATTGCATCAGGTCATTTAGGAGGCTTTTCTGATCCTCTTATGGATTGTAAGGAATGCCATGAGAGATTCAGAGCAGACAAGATCATAGAAGATTTTGCTTCTGAGAATGGAATAACTCTTGAGTCTTCAGTTGATGGCTGGAGCCATGAAGAAATGGAAAACTTCATCAAAGAGCACAGCGTTCCATGTCCAACATGTGGCAAGCATAACTTTACAAGCATCAGAGAGTTCAACCTTATGTTCAAGACATTCCAGGGTGTAACAGAAGATGCTAAGGATACAGTTTATCTTCGTCCTGAGACAGCACAGGGTATTTTCGTAAACTTCAAGAATGTTCAGCGTTCTTCACGTAAAAAAGTGCCTTTTGGTATTTGCCAGATCGGTAAGAGTTTCAGAAATGAGATCACACCTGGTAACTTCACTTTCAGAACAAGAGAGTTTGAACAGATGGAGCTTGAGTTCTTCTGCAAGCCTGGTACACAGACAGAATGGTTTGAGTATTGGAGAAAGACATGTTATGAATGGCTTCTTTCTCTTGGTATCGACAAAGAGCACATCAGACTTCGTGACCATGATCCTGAGGAACTTTCATTCTATAGTGATCACACAACTGATATTGAGTATGCATTCCCATTCACAGATTGGGGCGAGCTTTGGGGCATTGCTTCAAGAACAGATTACGACCTTACAAGACATCAGGAGACATCTGGTGAGCCTATGGAATACTTCGATGATGAGACCAATGAGAAGTACATCCCATATGTAGTTGAGCCTTCTCTTGGAGCTGACAGAGTAACACTTGCATTCCTTTGCGAAGCATATGATGAAGAGAATATTGGAACAGAAGAGAAGCCTGATATGCGTACAGTTCTTCACTTCCATCCAGCAATTGCACCTGTTAAGATCGGTGTTCTTCCTCTTTCAAAGAAACTCAATGAGGGTGCTGAGAAGATTTATGCTCAGCTTTCAAAGAAATATAACTGCGAGTTTGATGATCGTGGAAACATCGGTAAGAGATATCGTCGTCAGGATGAGATCGGAACACCATTCTGCATCACATACGATTTTGATTCAGAAGAGGATCACAAGGTTACAGTTAGATTTAGAGACAGCATGGAGCAAGAGCGTATCGCTATCGATGAGCTTGATGCTTACTTCGCTGATAAGTTTACATTTTAAGGAGTTTGTTTGATTATGAAGCAATATACTGCTAACGAGCTTAGAAAAGCTTGGAAAGATTTTTATATTAAAAGAGGCCATGTTGACTGTGGTGCTGTATCTCTTGTTTCTGACGGTTCAACAGGTGTTATGTTCAACGTTGCAGGAATGCAGCCTCTTATGCCTTATCTCTTAGGTAAAAAGCATCCTCTTGGAACAAGACTTTGCAATGTTCAGGGATGTGTTCGTACTAACGATATTGATTCTGTTGGTGATAAGAGCCATGGAACATTCTTTGAGATGATGGGAAGCTGGTCTCTTGGAGACTATTTCAAAAAAGAGCGTTGCCAGTGGAGTTTCGAACTTCTTACTGAGCTCTTTGGCTTTGATGCTGATCATCTTGCAGCTACTGTATTTGCAGGTGATGAGAATGCACCAAGAGATGAAGAAGGTGCTAAATACCGTATTGAGTCAGGTTTCAAGCCTGAGAACATTTATTATCTTCCTGCTGAGGACAACTGGTGGGGACTTGAATATGGTCCATGCGGCCCTGACAGTGAGATGTTCTATGTGAAGGATATTCCTGATTGCGGCCCTAACTGCGGTCCTGGATGTCACTGTGGCAAGTATACTGAGATCGGTAATGATGTTTTCATGCAGTATGAGAAGCACCATGACGGACATCTTACACCACTTGCTCAGAAGAACGTTGATACAGGTTGGGGACTTGAGCGTATTCTTGCTTTCCTTAACGGTACTGATGACGTTTATAAGATCGATCTTCATGCTCCTGTAATTTCTTACATAGAAAAAGAGAGCGGAATTAAATATGACACTGATGAGAAGAGCACAAGATCAATGAGAATCCTCGCTGATCACACACGTACTTCTGTTATGCTCATTGGTGACGAAGCTAAGCTTTTACCTTCTAACACAGGCGCAGGATATATCCTTAGAAGACTTATACGCCGTGCAGTCAGACATGCAAGAGCTCTTGGACTTAAGAAAGATCATATACTTGGAGTAGCTTCAATTTATCTTGATGAGTATTCTGAGAGCTATGAGAATCTTGTAAAGAACCGTAGCTTTGTTCTTCAGGAACTTGGAAGAGAGATCGACCGTTTTGAGTCTACTCTTGAAAACGGTATGAAAGAGTTCAAGAAGATCCTTGATAAGACAGCTTCTGAAGGAAAGAAAGTAATCGAAGGAAAAGATGCATTCTTCCTTTATGATACATTTGGATTTCCTGTAGAGCTTACTGTAGAGCTTGCAGAGGAAGAGGGCTTTACTGTTGATGAAAAGGGCTTTGCCGCTGCAATGGAAGAGCAGAAACAGAAAGCCAGAGACAATCAGAATTTTGCTGCAAACCTTACAACAGGTGCTGGTTTATTCGATGAACTTACAGAGGATGTTAAGTGTGAGTTTGTAGGATATGATTCTCTTTCATGCGAAGGCAGTGTTGTTGCTATGGCTACTGCAGAGGCGCTTACAGACAGCCTTTTGGAGGGACAGCAGGGAACAATCATTACAGATAAGACATCTTTCTATGGCACAATGGGTGGCCAGGTTGGAGATATTGGTGAGATAACAGGAAAAGATGGAGCTAAGTTCAAAGTATCAGAAACTGTTAAAGTTGCTGGTGGAAGAACAGCTCATGTTGGAACTGTTGTAAAGGGAAGCTTTAAGGTATCTGACAAGGTAACTTTGGATGTTGACGCTGAGAACAGAGCTAAAACATGCAGAAACCATTCAGCTACACACCTTCTTCAGAAAGCTCTTCAGGAAGTTCTTGGTGATGGCGTAGAGCAGGCCGGTTCTTACCAGGATCCTGACAAGACAAGATTTGACTTTAGCTATCATCAGGCTATGACTGCTGAAGAAATCAAGAAAGTTGAAGATATAGTAAATGCCAAGATTTTAGAAGCACTTCCTGTTGTTACAAAGGAAATGACTTTGGAAGAAGCCAAGAAGACAGGAGCTATGGCTCTGTTTGGCGAGAAGTATGGCGATACAGTAAGAGTTGTAAATATGGGAGACTTCTCTATTGAACTCTGTGGTGGTACACATGTATCTAATACAAGCCATATCGGTCTTTTCAAGATCGTAGCAGAGAGCGGTGTTGCAGCAGGCGTTCGTCGTATTGAAGCGCTTACTGGAAGCAACGCAAGAGATTACTATCTGAATGTAGAGCAGACACTTAATGCATCAGCTAAGCTTGTTAAGGCAAATGCTTCTGATCTTGCTGAGCATATCAAAAAGCTCCAGGATGAGCTTAAGGCACTTAGAAGTGAGAATGAGTCACTTAAGAGCAAAGAGGCACAGGCTGCACTTGGCGATGTTACAGATCAGGTTAAGGAAGTTGCAGGAGTTAAGCTCCTTGCTACATCTGTTAAGGGTGTAGATATGAACGGACTCCGTGATCTTGGAGATCAGATGAAGACAAAGCTTGGCGAAGGCGTCGTAGTTCTTATTTCTGAAACTGATGGCAAGGTCAACCTTATAACAATGGCTACTGATGAAGCTCTTGCAAAGGGAGCTCATGCAGGCAATCTTATCAAAGCAATTGCTCCAATAGTAGGAGGCGGCGGTGGTGGTCGTCCTAATATGGCTCAGGCAGGTGGTAAGAATCCAGCCGGAATTAATGATGCTCTTGCAGAGGCAGAAAAAGTTCTTGCAGATCAGATAAAATAATTCTTGACGCATATACTTTTTGTGTTATAATTGATAATGTTATGTGAGCTATCATGCTCAGAATAAGCATAATAAATAACCCAATCAGTCATGTACTTGAAGGGACTGAAGGGAGGGTAAGAGTAGAGATGTCAACTGTAGTAGTAAAAGAAAACGAGACTTTGGATAGCGCACTGCGTCGTTTTAAGAGAAGTTGCGCAAAGGCTGGTATCCAGCAGGAGATCCGTAAGAGAGAACACTACGAGAAGCCTAGCGTTAGACGCAAGAAAAAGTCTGAAGCAGCAAGAAAGCGCAAATATAACTAAATCTAATAAAAAGCCTTTGGTTTATGCCAAAGGCTTTTTTGTTGCACAAGGCCGGCAAGCGAATGGATAATATGTTTTTTGACCTTGGGGTTTTATCTATGATAAAATAATCGTCGTATGTCATTTATGCTTAGAAAGAAAAAAGAGTATGGCTATATATTTAGTAATTGCACTTATGGTGCTGATCATAATATGCGTTCTGATTATTTATCATGATACACATAGTTTTGTTGTGAGGAATTATGAGCTAAAGTCTGACAAAGTAAAAGGTAACTTTAAGTTTGTTTTTCTTTCAGACCTTCATGGTTATGTTTTTGGCCAAAATAATGAAAAGCTTATAGCTGCTATAGATGAGATAAATCCTGACGCTGTAATCTGCGGCGGGGATATGTTTACAGCCCATGCCAAAGACGGAAAGATCAAATTCGAGCCCGGATTTGACCTTGTCAAAAATCTTTCCGGCAAGTACAAGGTTTATTATGCAAATGGTAACCACGAATATAAGGTGAAATCTTTTACAAAAGAATTCGGTAATTTCTATGATAGGTATAAGAGCAGACTGAAAAAAGAGGGAGTTGTTTTTTTAGAGAATGACGCTGTTTTGCTGGAAGATAAAAATATCAGGATCACAGGTCTTGACCTGAATCTTGAGTACTTTAGAAAAGTAGTAAAAAGAAAAATGGATCCTTCGCTGATGGTAAGGCTTGTTGGCAATGTTAATGACAAGGAAAAAGAGAAATTCAACCTTTTGATTGCCCATAATCCTCAGTATTTTGAAAATTATGCTTCCTGGGGTGCCGATCTTACAATGTCAGGCCATGTTCATGGCGGAATTGTGAGACTTCCGATACTTGGCGGTGTAATTTCTCCGTCGATAGCTCTTTTTCCAAAGTATGATGGAGGCTTGTATAGAAAGAGCGATAAGACAATGATCCTTGGCAGAGGACTTGGAACTCATACTATACATGTGAGATTTTTTAACCCCGGGGAAGTTTGTGTAGTGAATATAAAAGGCGGGATTTGAGATATTCGGTATGAATTGTTTTTGTGAGGAGATTTTATGTCACTAGAGATTAAGCTTCAGGTCTTTGAGGGGCCAATGGACCTCTTGATGCACCTGATAGATAAAAACCAGATAGATATTTATGATATTCCAATCGTAACCATTACGGAACAGTACATGGAATACATCAATGCGATGCAGAAAGAGGATATGGAAGTTACCAGTGAATTTTTGGTTATGGCTGCAACTCTCATAGATATCAAGTGCAAGATGCTTCTCCCTAAAGAGGTCAATGAGGACGGAGAGGAAGAGGATCCAAGAGCTGAACTTGTTGAAAAGCTTCTTGAGTATAAAATGTACAAATATATGGCCTATGAGCTTAAAGACAGGCAGATGGATGCGGGCTTGTCCTGGTTCAGACATAAGGATATTCCCAAAGAGGTAAAAGAATACGAGGCGCCAATAGACTTTAGCGGCCTTATTGGTGATGCAACGCTCACAAAGCTCAACGAGATTTTCCAGGAACTGCTAAAGAGGCAGGAAGATAAGGTGGATCCGATACGTAGTAAGTTTGGAAATATTGAGAAAGAAACTGTGGATATGGATGCCAAGACACTTTATATCAAGGCATATATCAGAGAGCATAAGAGCTTTAGCTTTAGACAACTCTTGGAAAAACAGCACAGTAAGACAGAGGTTATTGTTACGTTCCTTATAGTTCTTGAGGAAATGAAGCTTGGAGAAATAGAGATACAGCAGGACGGGACCTTTGCAGATATAATAATTACTTCCAGAAAGGCAAGCTGATATTATGACAAAAGAAGAAGGTGCAGGAATAGTAGAAGCTATTCTTTTTACAATGGGTGATTCAGTTGAGATAAATGCTTTGGCTAAGGCTATGGAGACTGAATCAAAAGAGATAAAGAAATATATTGAGTATTTAAAAGAAAAATATGAGAAAAAAGACAGCGGTATAGGTATCATAGAACTTGAGAACGCTGTTCAGCTTTGTACCAAGAAAGAAATGTATGAATATTTGGTCAAAATTGCGAAAACTCCAAAGAAGGCAGTTTTGACTGATTCTCTCATGGAAACACTTTCTATAATCGCATACAAGCAGCCGATTACAAGGCTTGAGGTAGAAAAGATAAGAGGCGTAAACAGTGACCACGCAGTTAACAGACTGGTAGAGTTTGGCCTTGTTCAGGAGCTGGGCAGACTGGATGCACCAGGAAGACCACTACTTTTTGGAACAACAGAAGAGTTCCTGAGAAGCTTCGGTGTAAGAAGTCTTGAAGAGCTTCCGACGATAGGTCCTGTGCAGGTTGAAGAGTTCAAGGCACAGGCTGAAGAAGAAGTAAATGTAAAATTGGATATCTAATTTATTAAAAGATAGGGAAAATACTGAATTTTTATGTATTTTCTCTTTTTTTTGGCTTTTTTTATGATATACTATATTCTGACTTAAGTTGCGGGTTTATGCGATTTGAGATTGTGAAAAAATGCACAATAATCAAATAACATAGTTGCACACATTCACATAAAATTTATTGGAGGTTAAACACATGAGTAGTTCTTCACAAGCGAGTCAAAGAATAAATGCTTTGCTCGACGAAAACAGTTTCGTTGAAATTGGCGGCCTTGTGACAGCCAGAAACACAGATTTCAATCTGAAACAGGAAGAAACACCATCTGATGGAGTAGTTACCGGATATGGTGTTATCGACGGCAATCTTGTATATGTATATAGTCAGGATGCGTCAGTACTTGGCGGATCTATTGGTGAGATGCATGCAAAGAAGATTGTTCGCCTGTATGAGCTGGCAATCAAGACAGGTTCACCTGTGATCGGTCTTATCGATTCAGCTGGACTTCGTCTTCAGGAGGCAACAGATGCACTTAATGCATTTGGAGAAATTTATCTTAAGCAGGTGGAGGCTTCTGGAGTTGTTCCACAGATAACAGCTATCTTCGGCACATGTGGTGGAGGACTTGCACTTATTCCTTCAATCACTGACTTTACATTCATGGAAGCTGATAAGGCTAAACTTTTCGTTAATTCTCCTAACGTACTTGCAGGAAATTACAAAGAGAAATGCGATACATCAGCTGCTAAATGGCAGGCTTCAGAGGTAGGTAATGTTGATGTTGTAACAGATGAGGCATCTATCTACACTCAGATCAGAGAGCTTGTTTCTATCCTTCCTTCAAATAATGAGGACAGCGATTCATATCAGGAATGCACAGATGATCTTAACAGAGCATGCGAGAACCTTGACGGCGCAGCTGCAGATCCTGCACTTGTTGCTGCACAGGTTTCTGATAATGGTCTTTTCTTTGAGACAAAGAGAGATTATGCAAAAGAGATGGTTACTGGATTTATCAGACTTAATGGCGCAACAGTAGGTCTTGTTGGTAACCGTACAGCTATTTTTGATGAAAATGGCAAAGAGGCAGAGAAGTTTGAAGATAAGCTTACTGCACATGCTTGTGAGAAGGCTGCAGATTTTGTTAATTTCTGCGATGCTTTCGATATCCCTGTTCTTACACTTACAAATGCAACAGGCTTTGGCTCATCAAAGTGTGATGAGAGACATGTAGCTAAGGCTGCAGGAAAGCTTGTTTATGCACTTGCAAACGCTACAGTTCCTAAGGTTAACCTTGTAACTGGTAAGGCTTTTGGTAGTGCTTACGTTATCATGAACTCTAAGGCAATCGGTGCAGATGTAACTATCAGCTGGCCTGATACACAGATCGGTACAATGGATGCAAATCTTGCTGCCAAGATCATGTGCGATGGAAAAGATGCTGAGACAGTAGCAAAGGCTGCATCTGATTATGCACAGCTTCAGAACAATGTTAAGAGTGCTGCAGCAAGAGGCTATGTTGATGAGATCATCGAGCCTGCTGATACAAGAAAGTATGTTATTGGCGCATTCGAGATGCTTTTTACAAAGAGAGATGAGCGTCCTGCTAAGAAACACGGCACAGTTTAATGAAGGGAGCACTCAAAATGAAGAGTAAATTTTTGGTTTTGGGAGTTGTTCTTAGCTGCCTTTTGAGTCTGAGTGCTTGTGGACAGGAAACAAAGACAAAGACAATCGATAGCAGCAAGTACCCGGCTGAAATGTTCAACGAGTCTTCTATTGTTTCTTACATGAATAACTTAGAGGATCAGAATTTCGAAGCATGGTACGCGGACGGAATTACTCCTGACAATTTCGAAGAAAAACTTTATGTTGCACTTGCCATGAAGTTTAGAACTGAAACTTCAAATGGAATGGAGAGAACTGTACTTGATGGCGTTGATGAAGATTTTTACAATGCTATAAAGTCTGGTTACACAAGCTGGTATAAAGCCCTCGATGAGATCGGATATACCAGTGATGCAACACTTGCTGATGAGCTTTATATCTCAGATGTTAATTACTACACTAACGATGATGAGCAGCTTGTAATTGATGCTACACTTCAGGGCACAAAACATTCTGCATTGTTCCAGGTATATATGAACAATGAGACAATGGCTACTGACATGGGTATCACAGTTAATAAGTCAAGCGCTGAGAAACTTGAAAATGCCGGTCTTAATACGCTTCTTGGTATGGGAATGGCTTTCACTGTTCTTATAATCATTTCACTTATTATTTCTCTGTTCCCTATCTTTATTGGTGGAACCAAGAAAAAGAAAGTAAATGATAAAGAACTTGCAAAAGAAGCAATGGACAACACAATCAGCCAGATCGAAGAGAAAGAAGATCTTGTTGGTGATGCTGAGCTTGTTGCAGTTATAGCAGCTGCTATTGCAGCTTATGAAGGAAGTGCAAGCACAGATGGCTTCCAGGTTAGATCAATCAGAAAAGTAAATAAAAATTGGAAAAGATAAGGAGTATACACAATGAAGAACTATACAATAACCGTTAACGGAAACGTATATGATGTAACAGTAGAAGAAGGCGCAGGTTCAGGAGCAGCTCCTGTAGCAGCTGCAGCTCCTGCAGTTAAGGCTCCAGCAGCTCCTGCAAAGAAGGCAAGTGCTGGCGCAGGTTCAATCAAGGTTGAAGCTGGTGCAGCAGGAAAAGTACTTAAGATCAATGCAAGCGTTGGCCAGGCTGTAAAGAAGGGTGACACAGTTGTTACTATCGAGTCTATGAAGATGGAGATCCCTATGGTTGCTCCTGCAGATGGAACTGTAGCAAGCGTTGATGTTGCTGCTGGCGATTCTGTTGAGGCTGGAACTGTTCTTGCAACTCTTAACTAATTAAATTGTCAGAGAATATTATTGTTGTTTTATAAAAACAGAAATGAGGATAAAAAATGGATTACGTTGTTAATACATTATCTAATCTCTGGCAGCAAACTGCATTTACAACCATGACTCCTGGTAACTATATCATGGTAGTTGTTGCTCTTGTATTTATGTATCTTGCTATAGCTAAGGGATTTGAGCCTTTACTTTTGGTACCAATTTCATTTGGTATGCTTCTTGTTAATATCTATCCGGATATTATGGCAGAACCTGTAGGCGGAGCAGCCGGCGGACTTTTACATTATTTCTATATCCTGGATGAATATGCAATTCTTCCTTCACTGATATTCCTTGGTGTTGGAGCGATGACAGACTTTGGACCACTTATTGCAAACCCTATCAGCTTCCTTATGGGAGCAGGTGCTCAGTTTGGTATTTTCTCTGCTTATTTCATGGCTATTTTCTTTGGCTTTAATGATCAGCAGGCTGCAGCAGTATCTATTATCGGTGGTGCAGATGGCCCTACTTCAATCTTCCTTGCAAGTAAGCTTCATCAGACTTCAATCTTAGGACCTATTGCCGTTGCTGCTTATTCATACATGGCTTTGGTTCCTATGATCCAGCCACCTATCATGAAGGCTCTTACTACAGATAAAGAGAGAAAGATCAGAATGTCTCAGCTTCGTGAAGTATCTAAGCTTGAGAAGATTCTTTTCCCTATTATCGTTACTATCGTAGTAAGCATGATTCTTCCTACAACAGCACCTCTTATTGGTATGTTGATGCTGGGAAATCTCTTTAGAGAGTCAGGAGTTGTTCGTCAGCTTCAGGAAACAGCTTCTAATGCACTTATGTATATCGTAGTTATCCTTCTTGGTACATCAGTAGGTGCTACAACAAGTGCTGAGGCCTTCCTTAACACAACAACTCTTATCATAGTAGTACTTGGACTTATAGCATTCGCATTTGGTACAGCAGCCGGATGTCTTTTAGGAAAGCTCCTTTGCTTTATTACAAAGGGCAAGATCAATCCTCTTATCGGTTCAGCGGGTGTATCTGCTGTTCCTATGGCTGCACGTGTATCACAGAAGGTTGGTGCAGAGTATGATCCATCAAACTTCCTGCTCATGCATGCTATGGGACCTAACGTAGCCGGTGTTATTGGTACAGCCGTTGTTGCTGGAACATTCATGGCTGTCTTCGGTGTATAAAAAGACTTTTTATAACTTAGAAAGGATGTAATAGATATGGCAGAATTAGAGAGAAAACCAGTTCGTATCAATGAGACTGTTCTGCGTGATGCTCATCAGTCACTTATTGCAACAAGAATGCCTACAGAGGTTATGTTGCCTATCATTGATACAATGGATAAGGTTGGATATAACGCAGTAGAGTGCTGGGGCGGTGCTACATTTGACGCTTGCATGAGATTCCTTAAGGAAGACCCATGGGAGAGACTTAGAAAACTCCGTGAAGGCTTTAAGAACACAAAACTTCAGATGCTTTTAAGAGGACAGAATATCCTTGGTTACAAGCATTATCCAGATGACGTAGTAGAGTATTTCGTACAGAAGTCTATTGCAAACGGTATTGATATCATCAGAATCTTTGACTGTCTTAACGACCTTAGAAACCTTGAGGCTTCAGTTAAGGCTTGTAAGAAAGAGGGCGGTCATGCTCAGATAGCTCTTGCTTACACACTTGGTGATGCTTATACAGAAGAGTACTGGATGAACATTGCAAAAGATATCGAAGCTATGGGTGCAGATTCTATCTGTATCAAGGATATGGCAGGACTTCTTCTTCCTTACGAGGCAGAGAAGCTTGTTAAGGCACTTAAGAGTGCTACAAAACTTCCTATTGACCTTCACACACATTACACTTCAGGTGTTGCCAGCATGACTTACATGAAGGCTGCTGAGGCAGGTGTAGATATTATCGACTGTGCTATTTCTCCATTTGCACTTGGAACATCACAGCCAGCTACAGAAGTTATGGTAGAAGCTTTCAAGGGACAGCCTTTCGAGACTGGTCTTGATCAGAAACTTCTTGCTAAGATTGCAGATCACTTCAGACCATACAGAGAAGAGTGCCTTGCTAGCGGACTTATGGATCCTAAGGTTCTTGGTGTTAATATCAAGACTCTTATGTATCAGGTTCCTGGTGGAATGCTTTCAAACATGGTTTCACAGCTTAAAGAGCAGAACGCAAGCGATAAGTATGATACAGTTCTTGAGGAAATCCCACGTGTTCGTAAGGACTTTGGTGAGCCACCTCTTGTTACACCATCATCACAGATCGTTGGTACTCAGGCCGTTATGAACGTACTTATGGGCGAGAGATACAAGGTTGCTACTGACCAGACTAAGGATCTCCTTGCTGGTGAGTATGGTAAGACTATTAAGCCATTCAACCCAGAAGTTCAGAAGAAGATCATTGGCGACAGAGAGGTTATCACATGCAGACCTGCAGATAAGCTCGAGCCAGGACTTCAGAAGTTTGAGAAAGAAGTTGCACAGTGGAAACAGCAGGATGAGGATACTCTTTCTTATGCATTGTTCCCACAGGTTGCTACAGACTTCTTCAAGTATCGTCTTGCACAGCAGGAAAAAGTTGATGTTACAGCTGCTGATACAAAGAATGGTGCATACCCAGTGTGATCAATCACATATTTTAAAGGGATAAATGAATAAAAAAGATGGAATTTTGTTATATTTACATACAAAATTCCATCTTTTTTAATTTTTTTACATGATTCATTTGAACAAGCATATGTTAAAATATTAGTATGAATGAGTATAGACGTCATAGACAAAATAGAAAACTGGTCGAAATAGGCGAGCGTCAGGTAAGAGAACTTAGAAAAACAGATCTCAACCGACAGATGCTGGCCTTAGATGAATGCAATGGATTCAGGATCAGACCGGGATTTTATAATATGAATGGTGCGACCATGTTGGCAGACGGTGTAAACTTTACTGCTTATTCAAAGGGCGCAACTTCTATTACACTTCTTTTGTATAACCGAGGGGAGGCAACTCCTTTTGCACATATTCCTTTCCCTGAGAGCTACAGGATAGGAAATGTGTATTCGATGATAGTGTTTGGCCTTGATATTGAGAATATAGAGTACTGTTATAGCGTTGATGGTCCCTGGGACCCAGAAAAAGGCCTTTTATTCAATAAAAACCATCTTCTTTTGGATCCTTATGCCAAGGCAGTTTCAGGTCAAAGAATTTGGGGACAGAACCCCAATAAGGATGGCGCTTACAGAGCAAGGATCGTAAGAGATAATTTTGAATGGAATGATACAAATAGTCTTTGTACACCGATGAATGACACCGTTATTTACGAGATGCATGTTCGTGGATTTACCATGGATCCTTCATCAGGTGTAAAGTGCAGAGGCACATTTGAAGGCATAAAAGAAAAGGCTGAATATCTCAGGAAACTTGGAATTTCAGCTGTTGAGCTTATGCCTATTTTTGAATTTGATGAAACAAGGGATAAACGAATTGTAAATGGTAAGACTCTCCTTGATTACTGGGGATATAATACCATCAGCTTTTTTGCCCCAAATACAAGCTATGCTTCTGAGAGTGAGTACAATAAAGAGGGTGTAGAGTTAAAACGTATGATAAAAGCTCTTAAGGATAACGGAATTGAAGTTATCCTTGATGTTGTGTTCAATCACACGGCTGAAGGTAATGAAAACGGACCATTTATATCATTTAAAGGTTTTGATAATAATATCTATTATCTGCTGACACCTTATGGACAATATTACAATTTCAGTGGTTGCGGAAATACCATGAACTGTAATCATCCCATGGTACAGGAGCTGATAGTAGAGTGCCTTAGATACTGGGCTATTGAATACAGAGTGGATGGATTCAGATTTGACCTTGCAAGTATTCTTGGAAGAGACCAGGATGGTTCTCCAATGGAAAGACCACCTCTTATCCAGAGACTTGCCTATGACCCCATTCTTGGAAATGTAAAGCTTATCGCTGAGGCATGGGATGCCGGCGGAATGTATCAGGTTGGTAATTTCCCTGCATGGAAAAGATGGGCTGAATGGAATGGAAAATACCGAGATGATATCAGATCTTATCTAAAGGGCGATATATGGGCTGCTCCTGAAGCTGTAAAGCGTATTACAGGGTCGATGGATATGTATGGCGGCTCATATCTTGGATATGATTCATCAGTTAATTTTATTACCTGTCATGACGGATTTACTCTTTATGATTTGTATTCTTACAATGGTAAGCACAATGAAGATAATGGCTGGAATAATACAGATGGAGCCAATGATAACAGAAGCTGGAACTGCGGAGCTGAAGGAGAGACGACAGATAAAAATATCCTGGACCTCAGGTTCAGAATGATGAGAAACGCCATAACGGTTCTTATGTGCAGTCGTGGAACTCCGATGGTCTATGCGGGAGATGAATTTGGAAATACTCAGTTTGGCAATAATAATGCTTATTGCCAGGACAATGAGATATCTTGGCTTAACTGGGATCTTTTAAAGAAGAATAAAAACTATTTTGACTTCTACAGAAATATGATCCAGTTCAGAAGAAAACATCCGGCTATAAGAAAGGATTTACTGCCTTCGCATTGCGGTTACCCGCATATTAGTATTCACACAGAAAATCCTGATAATGGGAACATTACAAAGGATTCAAAGGTAATCTGTGTAAGATACGCTGGATTTATTGAAAAAAAGAATCATGATGATATAGTTTATGTTGCGATCAATGCATACTGGGAGGATATTCAGATCATGCTTCCGAATCCTCCGGAAGGCGCGTATTGGTCACTTTGTGTGGATACAGGTGATGAGAGTGGCAAGCATTTTTATAACAGGCCAAAGCCTCTTACCTGGAGAAACAGGACATTGAAAGCCAGAAGTGTAAACGTATTTATTGTTTCTTTTGGAGCGGAGTATGGCGTCTAATAAAGAAAATAAAGACAAGTTTATAGTCGGTGGCTACGAGTTTTTAACTGAAACAGATGCTGAAAAGGGTACACTTGATCTTTCAAAGATAAAAGTTCTGGAGACCAAGGTTAAGGTCAGCAGACCTGATGATATGCTGGCGGTTTACGAAAAGGCAATACAAAACAGAATTTTTAAAACACCTCTTGGCTGGAGATATCTGACTGACCTTAGAGAAAAACTTCTTGCAAGCGGTTTTGAAGAGCAGGACCTGATTCCTATACCACTGGAGATTCCTATGACCAGGCAGTCTTCACTTGATAAGCTTTCCTCGAAAAAGAAGGAGAGTCCATCAGGAGAAAAAGTACATTTTGGAAGAATTTTATCTATTGTTCTTAACGTAGCGCTTATTATTGTGGTAATCTTAATGTTTGTAATTGCTTCTACCAGCGAAAATGATAATATCATTAATTACAAAAGAAATATCACAAACCGCTACTCTGCTTGGGATGAAGAACTAAAAGAGAGAGAAAAAGCTGTGCGGGAAGCAGAAAAAAGGCTTGGCATCACTGACTCTAAAGGGTATGATGAGGGAGATGTAAGTTACTGATTTTAGGAGGACATAATTAATGGATGATCTTAAGATACTTGTTGTTGATGACGAGAGCAGAATGAGAAAACTCGTCAAAGACTTTTTGATAAAAGATGGATATATAGTTCTTGAAGCGGGCGATGGACAGCAGGCACTTGATATGTTTTATGAGGATAAGGATATTGCTCTTATCATTTTGGACGTTATGATGCCAAAGCGTGACGGATGGGAAGTCTGCAGAGAAATCAGAACTAATTCCAAAGTGCCGATCATAATGCTTACAGCTAAATCTGAGGAACGAGATGAGCTCCTTGGATTTGAACTTGGAGTAGATGAATACATTTCTAAACCATTTAGCCCAAAGATTCTTGCTGCAAGAGTTTCAGCCATACTTAGACGAACTAATCAGACCGCAAATAACCAGGTCATGGAACTTGGCGGTATTGTTGTAAACAAGGTTGCACATAGCGTATTTGTTGATGGAAAAGAGATTGAACTTAGTTATAAGGAGTTCGAGCTTTTGTCATTCTTCTTTGAAAATAAGGGAGTTGCTCTTTCTAGAGAAAAGATCCTTAACAACGTTTGGAATTATGACTATTTTGGAGATGCCCGTACTATCGATACCCATGTTAAAAAGCTTCGTGGCAAACTGGGATCTAAGGGCGATATGATCAAGACAATTTGGGGAATGGGGTATAAATTTGAAGAAAACTGATGCTCCTATAGAAAAAACCAAAACTCATTCCATAAGATTTGAAATCAGTTCAGCATTTATTTTTACTTTGATAATGGCGTTTGGTTTTTGCCTGGTAATAAATCTTTTCTTCATGGAACAGTTTTATGTTCAAAACAAGAGAGAAGCAATCATTCAGGCTTATAGAAGCATTGCACAGGCCATAAGCGACGGTGACATTACCTCAGAGGAATTCGATGTTGAGATCACCCACATCTGTGAGCGATACAATATTGAGATGATAGTTCTTGATGCTGACTCTTTAACTATAAAATCTTCTGCCAATAATGCTGAGCAGCTGACCAAGATATTATGGGATAATATCCTTGATTCAGGTAATTACAATGATAAGGAGATCATTGATATTGGGGAGGGCTATACTCTTCAAATCGAGAAAGACCGCGCTACCGGGCGAAAATATCTGGAAATGTGGGGAGTTGTAGGAGCAGGAAACCTTATTCTTGTCCGCTCGACAATGGAAAGTATCAAGGATAGTGTATCGATATCAAACACCTTCATGGCATATGTAGGTGTTATTGCTATTGTTGTAGGTTCTGTGGTTATTCTCTATATATCCAAGAAGATAACTGATCCTATAAAGCGTCTTTATCTTATTTCTGATAAGATGAAGAACCTGAACTTTGAAGCCAAGTATGAAAATACAGAGAACTATAACAACGAGATTGATATTCTTGGCCATAACATGAACGAACTTTCTGAGACTCTTGAGCAGACTATCAAAGAACTCAAAAATGCGAATATAACCTTGAAGCAGGATATTGCTCAGAAGGAAGAAATTGATGAAATGAGAAAAGAATTTCTTTCTAACGTATCCCATGAGCTTAAGACACCAATTGCTCTGATACAAGGTTATGCAGAGGGACTCAGGGAAGGAATAAATGACGATCCTGAGAGCAGGGATTTTTATTGTGATGTCATCATGGACGAAGCGTCCAAGATGAATATAATGGTAAAAAAGCTTCTTACCTTGAATCAGCTTGAATTTGGTAATGAGAAAGCCAATATGGACAGATTTGATATTGTCGAAATGGTCCGTAACTATATCAAATCTGCAGAACTTTTGGCGAGACAAAAAGAAGTTACAATACAATTTGATGTTGAGGAGCCTATATTTGTCTGGGGTGATGAATTCAAGGTAGAGGAGGTCTTGCAGAATTATTACAGTAACGCTCTTAACCACATTGACGGCGAAAAGATCATAGAGATAAAAGTGGTCAAACTTGATAATCATGCAAGAGTTTCAGTATTTAACACAGGAAAACCTATTCCCAAGGAAAGTATTGGACATATTTGGGAGAAATTTTATAAGGTTGATAAGGCCAGGACCAGAGAGTACGGGGGAAGTGGTGTAGGCCTGTCAATCGTAAAGGCTATAATGGAGAGTATGAATCAGGCTTACGGCGTGATCAACTATGACAACGGTGTTGAGTTTTACTTTGAACTGGAGACAGAATAAAGTAATGATATGAGGGTACTTTTATGAGGGTTAAAAGAGCTGTATTACTTTCACTTACTGTTATGATCGTCTTATCACTTTCAGGCTGCGGAGAAAAATTTCCGGAGCTTACTGAAGATGAGTATAAACAGACTGTCGAATTTGCTGTAGGTCTTTTGATGAAGTATTCAAATAACGATAAAGAAAAACTGACTTACGTTGATGCAAAAGAAGTTCAAAAAGAGCGCGAAAAAGAAGCTAGAAAAGCAGCTAAAGATGAACAGAAAAAACAGGAAAGTACGCCAGCTACTATGCAGCCGACCACTCCTGTCAGAGTAGAAGAGGTTGTACCAACAACAGATTCAAGCGAAGAACTTCCTGAAGAACCTGATAAAACAGATGATGTTGCGTCAGCAATCGGTTCATCTGAGACAGATACTGAAGTGGGAGCTGCAGCTACAACTGTATCTACAGCTGCCCAGGAAACTGATGAGGAAGAAAAACCAACTGAAGTAAGCAGCAATGCAATTGTGCTTTCGTCAGATCAGACTCAGGAAATAGAAAGCGACATATTCCTTTCTTACCAGGGATATTCTGTTTCAAGTACATATCCTGAAAGCTCGAAGAGCTATGTTGTAAATGCTGATAAGGGCAAAAAACTTCTGGTTTTGAGATTTGACCTTTATAATGCATCAGGTTCTACCAAAAAGATTAATATGATAAATCAAAAGCTTCTTTTCCAGATACTTCTAAATGGCAAGAATTTGGGCTATTCGGCTGTTACTTTTTTACCTAATGATCTGTCGTCATATATTGGTGAGATTGAGTCAAAGGCCCATGAGAGCCTTGTCATACTTACTCAGATAAGCGAAGATGATTCCACATCTATCAAGTCACTTGGAATGATAGTCAGCATGAATGGCACGCAGCAGGAAGTTGCCCTTAAGTAAATGGCTTGTCAAAATGCTAACAATTGATATATACTATGCAAGGAATTACAAAGCTTTTTAATTGCTTTTAACGTATTACACGTGAAATGGAGGATATATATAATGAGAGGTTCTAAACCAACAGTTCTTTTGATCCTTGATGGATACGGACTTAATGATAATCCAGAAGGAAATGCTATTGCAATGGCTAAGACTCCTGTAATGGATGGTCTTATGAAGGATTATCCTTTTGTAAAGGGATATGCTTCAGGTCTTGCTGTAGGTCTACCTGATGGACAGATGGGTAACTCAGAGGTTGGACATATGAATATGGGTGCCGGCCGTATTGTTTACCAGGAACTTACAAGAATCACAAAATCTATTGAAGACGGTGATTTCTTCACAAACGAAGGCCTTTTGGCAGCTATCAATAACTGCAAAGAGAAAAATTCAGCTCTTCATTTATATGGTCTTGTTTCTGATGGTGGTGTACACAGCCACATTACACATATCTACGGACTTTTAGAGCTTGCAAAAAAGAACGGACTTGATAAGGTATTTGTTCACTGCTTCCTTGATGGTAGAGATACTCCACCTGAAAGCGGAATTGATTTTGTAGCACAGCTTGAGAACAAGATGAAAGAGCTTGGCGTTGGCCAGATTGCTTCTATCTCAGGCCGTTACTATGCAATGGACAGAGATAACAACTATGACCGTGTTGAGGTTGCTTATAACGCTATCACAAAGGGCGAAGGCAACAAGGCAAACAGCGCACATGAGTGCATGGAACAGTCATACAAGGATGGCAAGACAGATGAGTTTGTTATCCCTACAGTTATCATGAAGAATGGTGCTCCTGTAGCAACAGTTAAGGATGGAGATTCAATTATTTTCTATAACTTCCGTCCTGATAGAGCAAGAGAGATCACACATTGCTTCTGCGACGATGAATTTGATAAGTTCAACAGAGGACAGCGCCTTGATGTTACATACGTATGCTTCACGGATTATGATCCTCTTATCCCTAATAAGGAAGTTGCATTTAAGAAGGTTCTTCTTAACAACACATTTGGCGAGTGGCTTGCTGCTAAGGGAATGAAGCAGGCACGTATCGCAGAGACTGAGAAGTATGCTCATGTTACATTCTTCTTTAACGGTGGTGTTGAGCAGCCAAACGAGGGCGAGGACAGAGTACTTGTTAACAGCCCTAAGGATGTTCCAACTTACGACCTTAAGCCTCAGATGAGCGCACCTGAAGTTTGTGAGAAGATTCTTGATGCAATAAATTCTCAGAAATATGATGTTATCATTGCTAACTTTGCTAACCCTGATATGGTTGGTCATACAGGTGTTATTCCAGCTGCTGTAAAGGCTATTGAAACAGTTGATGAGTGTGTTGGCAAGATTGTTGATGCTGTAAAGGCAACAAACGGAACAATGTTTATCTGCGCTGACCACGGTAACGCTGATATGATGATCGATTATGAGACAGGTGAGCCTTGGACAGCTCATACAACAAATCCTGTTCCATTTATCCTTGTTAATTATGATGAGGCTTATACTCTTAGAGAGAATGGATGCCTTGCAGATATCATTCCTACACTTATAGAGTGTATGGGCGAGGAACAGCCAAAAGAGATGACTGGTAAGTCACTTCTTATCAAGAAATAAGACTGAATTGTTTGACGATATTGCATAAATATGATAAAGTAATACGTGCTTGTGACTTTAAAAAATTAGCAAGACTATTTTTATACAGGTACTGGGAGGGAAGTTTTTCGTGAGTGCTTTAGATTATGTTTTCGGAGTAGTATTTATTATAGTATGTGCCGCATTGGTTGTTCTTGTACTTGCACAGGAAGGCAAGAATCAGGGACTTGGAGCAATTCAGGGAACAGTAGAGAATACATACTGGAGCAAAAACAAAGGCCGTTCAAGAGAGGGTGTTCTTAAGAGAGCTACATTTGTTTTATCAGTTTTGTTTATCGTATTTAGCGTAATTCTCAACATGAATATGTTCTAAAAATTTTATTTTTGTTATGTGAGGCACTCTAGAAATAGGGTGCCTTTTAAAATTTTATGGGCACTTGCTGAGGTATATATGAGTAAGGGAAAGAAATTAAAAAGAGTAGAAGAAAGTTCTTTTGGAACTTCAAAGAAGCATAAAAACTATATAGTAGGACAGTTCGTAGCAAACCCAAGAGGTTTTGGTTTTGTTGAAGTAGAAGGGATGGATGAAGATATCTTTATCCCTGAAGAGTATGTTCATGGCGCCTTTCATTCAGATACGGTAGAAGTTGAGGTCTTGCCTGAGTCGACAGGTAAGAGACAGGAAGGCCGTATCAGGAATATTCTTGTAAGAGGGATGGAAGAGCTTGTGGGAACATACCAGGGTGAAAAGAACTTTGGTTTTGTTATTCCTGATAATTCAAAAGTCCTTCAGGATATCTTTATACCAATTGAACATCATGGCAGCGCTGTTACCGGTGATAAAGTAGTTGTAACGATCACAGATTATGGTAATCAAGCGCTTCATAGAAAGCCTGAGGGCAAGGTTAAAGAGGTTATCGGCAATATAAATGACCCCGGCGTTGATATTTTATCAATTGTAAAGAACTATGATATTCCTTATGAATTTCCAGAAAAGGTTATAAATCAGGCCAACAGATGCCCTGATCAGATAAGCGAAGCTGACATGTACGGCAGAGAAGACCTTCGTGATGTAATGATGGTAACAATCGACGGTGAGGACGCAAAAGATCTTGATGATGCAGTCAGCCTTACTATAGATGATAAGGGCCTTTACCATTTAGGAGTTCATATCGCTGATGTAACAAATTATGTGCAGGAGAGTTCTGCGCTTGATAGGGAAGCCCTTAAAAGAGGAACGAGTGTCTATCTAGTGGACAGAGTAATCCCCATGCTTCCACACAGACTTTCAAATGGTATCTGTTCTTTAAATCACGGCGAGGACAGGCTTGCACTTAGCTGTCTTATGACAATAGACAAGAGTGGTAAAGTTATAGACCATGATATTGTTGAGTCTGTTATCAATGTCAACGAGAGAATGTCATATACGAGCGTTGCCAAGATTCTTGAGGATAAAGATGAAGAGGAAATCGCGAAGTATAAAGAGCTTGTTCCCATGTTTGAGGAAATGGCAGAGCTTTCAAGTATCCTTAGAAAGAAAAGAGAATCCAAGGGTGCGATTGATTTTGACTTTCCTGAGACTAAGATCATTTTGGATGAAGCAGGAAATCCGATTGATATAGTTCCTCATGAGAGGAATACTGCAACCAAGCTTATTGAGGACTTTATGCTTGCTGCAAACCAGACGGTTGCAGAGCATTTCTTTTATCTTCAGAGCCCTTTTGTATATCGTATCCATGAGCAGCCGGATCCTGAGAAAATCAGTTCTCTTGCTGCATTTGTAAATAATCTTGGGTATCATATAAGAACCAGAAAGGATGAAGGTGTAAGGCCAAAAGAGCTTCAGAAACTCCTAAAGGGAATAGAGGGCACAAAAGAAGAGGCTGTTATTAGCAGAATGACCTTAAGGAGCATGATGCAGGCCAAGTACAGCACAGAGTGTACAGGGCATTTTGGTCTTGCTTTTGACTATTATTGCCACTTTACTTCTCCTATAAGGCGATATCCTGACCTTCAGATACATAGAATAATAAAGGACCATCTGCGAGGAAGAATGACAGCGGCTAAGTCATCTCATTATGAAGAAATACTTGATGAGGTTGCAAAGCACTCCTCAGAAACTGAAAGAAGAGCTGAGGAAGCTGAACGAGAGACTGACAAATTAAAGAAAGCTCAGTATATGGAGAACCATATCGGAGAGTGCTTTGAAGGAATTGTTTCTGGAGTTACAGCCTGGGGATTATTTGTTGAGCTTGAGAATTCCTGTGAGGGTATGGTCAGAGCTGCAGCTATGAGTGATGACTTTTACGTATATGATGAAGGGAACATGAAGCTTGTAGGCGAGAGGACTCATAAGGAGTATACTCTTGGACAACGCGTAATGATCAGAGTAGCAGGTGCTGACAGACTTACAAAATCTATTGATTTTAAACTTGTTTTATCTGATGATGAAGATGATGAGTTTGACTATGATGGATTTGAAGATATTCCAAAGGCTAAAAAGATAGCGCAGGACAGAGCGAGAAAGGTCAGAAAGCTAGGCGAGATAGCGCAGGAAGAAAGAAGCAGCGAGGATAATGGTGGCGACGAAATCATTGATGCAGCCCACTCTGAAGGACGCCTTGTAGAATATAACGGCAAACTTATAGACCTTAGCGAGTATGAACCCGACGCATTAACCGGTGAGTTCAGGAAAAAGCGCAAATCAGGAGGCGATAAAGGACAAGGCAGGAAAAAGACCTCATCCAAAAAGGGAGAAGCTAAGTCTTCACGTAAAGTCTATAAGGTACATAAATATAAAAAGTCTGCAACCAGTAAAGCTGCAAGAAGCTCGCAGCAAAAAGGCAGAAAAAAGAAACGATAAAGCAAAAAAGGTGTATTATGGCGGAAGATAATAAGGCAAGAAAATTAGTTGCAAATAATAAAAAGGCATATCATGACTACTTTATAGAAGAGAAGTATGAGGCAGGAATAGAGCTTTTTGGAACAGAAGTTAAATCCATAAGACAGGGAAAATGCAGTATCAAGGAAGCATGGATCAGTATTGATAAGGGAGAGGCTTTTATTATGGGAATGAACATAAGCCCATATGAAAAAGGCAATATCTTTAACAAAGATCCTCTTCGTGTAAAGAGACTTCTTTTACATAAAGCTGAAATAAGAAAGCTGGATCAGCAGAAAATGGTTCAGGGATACACGCTTGTTCCTCTTGAAGTTTATTTTAAAAACGGCAGAGTGAAAGTTGAAGTGGGCCTTGCAAAAGGTAAAAAGCTTTATGATAAACGAGCAGATATGGCCAAAAAGGATCAGCAGAGAGAGGCTGAAAAAGAATTTAAGGTCAAATTTAAATAAAAACTAAACTGCTGGTGTATTGATTTTATCTGTGCTTACCGATATAATGGGTAAGCACAATTAAATAAGGGTTAGTAAAGGTTTCGACAGGGATTTTGAAGCTGGAGAAGCTATCCGCAGGATGGTCGCGTTAAACCTCAAATTAAAATTAAACGCTAACGATAATTTAGCACTCGCTGCCTAAGCGCAGCCCGTCAGCCCGGGTGCACCTACACACTCGGTAACTGGCGTCAAACTTTGTAGGAAACGACATAGCCTAAGCTTTGCGGCTATGGTCGTATCATGAAGCTACCGATTATTTGCAGTTGCTTGTTACCGCAGGTAAGAGGGAACAGAGATGCAGAATCTCAGAATAATAAGCTATGATAGTAGAAGTACAGGGGATGAATTTTTGGACAGGGGTTCGACTCCCCTCTAATCCACTTTTTTAGGACTACCATTGATTTATGGTAGTTCTTTTTATATAGTATTAACATATGATTTAGCAAGGTAAAGGGGAAAACTATGAGCGTCAGTAAGAAGAGAATAGTTGTAAAAGTAGGTACTTCCACAATAACAAATAGTGATGGAAATGTTGATATAAGGGCACTTGACCATCTCTGCAGAGCTTTGGCAGGTGTTGAGAATCTTGGATACGATCTTGTACTTGTTTCATCAGGAGCTATTGCTGTTGGAGCAGGTAAGATGAGACTTGCTCAAAAGCCAAAGGAGATCAGGATGAAGCAGGCTGCAGCTGCCGTTGGACAGACAGAACTTATGCATCTTTATGACAAGTTCTTTAGCGAATACGGAAGAATGGTAGGTCAGATACTTCTTGATAATGAGGATATTGCAGACCCTGTCAGAAGTAAAAACCTGAAAAATACATTCGATGCTTTGCTGGAGAACCACATTATCCCTATAGTTAATGAGAATGACTCAGTCAGCCATGCGGAGATTGAGTCAGAGAAGAAGCTCTTTTCTGATAATGATATGCTGTCAGCATTTGTTGCAGCTTTTTGTAATGCAAGTAAACTTATTATTTTCTCAGATATTGATGGCCTTTATGATGGTAATCCAAGCACTAATCCTGATGCAAAGCTCATCAGCAGGGTTGAAGATATTACAGATGAATTAAAGTCAATTGCATCAGGCTCGGGTTCAAATCGTGGAACAGGCGGAATGATCACAAAACTTGATGCGGCAGAATATGCTACAGAACACGGGATAGATGTTATCATTACAAATGGCAAAAATCCTGAAAAACTCTATGATGTAATTGAGAAAAAGATTGTGGGAACATTATTTGTGGCTAAGTAAGAGGCTTTCGCAAGTGCTCTGACATTGACAAGCAGGGCGTTTGATGATATTTTTTTCAATGCAAATGGTGCCCCAAGGGAGATTCTCCGGGGCACTTAATAGGTAATAAAGTGAGGGAAAATTATGAAAAAGAAAATTCTATCTTTTGTCATGGCTATTGCCATGATGTCTACTTTTGCTGTTGGATGCGGAAATACCGCAGCAGAAACAGTTTCAGAGACAGTAGCTGAGGAAAGTGTTACAGCTACCAGCGAAGCATCTACTCTTCAGACAGAATCCACTGAAAATACAGATGTATCAGCAAAACCAACCACTGACAGAAGTGGTAATGAAGTTACAATTCCTGAAGAAGTAAATTCAATTGTATCTATGGCTCCTTCAACAACACAGATCCTTATAGATCTTGGACTTGGAGAGAAGATTGTGGCATGTGACACATATTCATGTGCAAGCTATTCTGATTCACTTAAGGCTGATATTCCACAGTTTGACATGATGACTCCTGATCAGGAACAGATAATTGCTCTTGGAGCAGATGTTGTTTTCACAACTGGTATGAGTGCCAGCCATGGAGATGATGTTTTTGCAGCTGTAAAAGAAGCAGGTGTATGTGTCCTTGATATTCCAAGCAGCGCAAGCCTCCAGGATATTTCAGATGACATCAGATTTATAGGAGCTGCTACATCAACAAGTGATGCTGCAGAGGCAATTGTTAAAGAGATGGAAGCTACTATTGAAGAAATTTCCAAAATAGCAGCTACTATCCCTGAAGAAGAGAAAAAGACAGTTCTTTTCGAACTCTTTACTCCATCTGCTGATGCACCAACAATTTATACATGTGGTTCAAATACATATATCAATGAGATGATAAGTCTTATCGGTGCTACAAATGTTGCAGGAGAGGAAGCCGACCAGTGGCCTGCTCTTACAGAAGAAGCAGCTGTAGCTATGGATCCACAGGTAATTCTTACTGCTGACATGTACACAGATGATGTTATAAATGTTATTCTTAAAATGAGCGGATGGGAGAACGTATCTGCTATTAAGGACAAGGCTGTATATCAGATTGATAATGATACAGTTAACAGACCTAATCATCATGTTGTAAGCGCCATGATCGAGATGGCTAAGGATATTTATCCTGATTACTATGAGTCATTTGTTGACCCATTTGGCACAGAAGATAGCAAGGAGCAGCCTGCTGCATAATATGAAAAAAGAGAAAGAGCTTAAGATAGTAATTTTAGTATTGATTTCCATATTAGTGCTGATGCTTAGTATAGGACTGGGAAGCGTATATATCCCTGCGTCAGATATAGTATCAGTACTGTTAAATAAGCTCTTTAACCTGCCTTTAACTCAGAGTATTGAAGGGTCTTACATCTCAATACTCTGGGATATAAGGATGCCCAGGGCATTCACTGCTTTCTTTGTTGGGGCAGCACTTTCAGTAAGTGGGGCTGTGATCCAGTCTCTTTTGCAAAACCCCCTTGCATCATCCTATACTCTTGGCGTTTCTGCCGGTGCATCTTTAGGAGCTGCAATCGTTATTACCTCCGGAATAACAAGTTCATTTCTTGGCTTTTTCCTTTTGCCTGCTGCAGGTTTTTTGGCAGGCCTGTTTACAGTGTTTTTTGTTATAGCTGTGTCCGGGAGACTGGACCATAATATGAGCAATCATACGATCATTCTTTTCGGAATGGTCTTTTCACTTTTTGTAAATGCAATTTTGACTCTTATAAGTGCTTTGAACAGTGAACATATGCAGAGACTTATTTTATGGCAGATGGGTTCATTTTCCGGAAGAAGATGGATACATGTGGCTGTTTTGAGTGTGTGTGCAGTGTTGGGAACGCTTATTATATGTTTCTTTGTCAGGGAGCTTGATATTATGACCTTTGGAGAGGAAGAGGCCATGAGTATCGGAGTTGAGACAAAGAAAGTAAAAGTTTTTCTTTTGGCTCTTGCAACGTTTTTGACAGGAGCAGCAGTCTGTTTTTCGGGTATTATTGGCTTTGTTGATCTTACGATTCCTCATATCGTAAGACGTTTATTTGGATCAAAGCATAAGTATGTGATTCCTATGTCTTTTGTTTTAGGCGGGGCTTTTATGGCTTTTGCAGATATGTTGTCGAGAACTGTACTTGCTCCTCAGGAGATACCTGTTGGTGCCATTACAGCTCTGGTTGGAGCACCGTTTTTTGCATATATATATTTTAGAGGTAAGAGATAATAAATGCTGCTCGAGTGTAAGAACCTGATTTGCGGATATGGAAAAAGACCTGGCGAGAACCCGGTTATAAAGAATATCTCTTTTAACGTAAATGAAGGAGAAAGCATTGCTGTTTTGGGTGCAAATGGATGCGGTAAAACTACGCTGATAAAGACTCTTGCAGGCATGCTTTCATATGACGGAAGTATCCTTCTTGGCGATAAAGAAGTACGTAGTCTTAAGAGAAAAGACATAGCAAAAAAGATTTCTGTAATGATGCAGTTTTCTGATATCTATTTTTCATATTCTGTAGAGGAAACGGTCATGCTTGGACGGTATCTTTATTCTGACAATGTTTTTGGAATTGCAAATAGACGTGACCGGGAGATTGTAGACAAATGTCTTAAAGAATATGGCCTTGAAGATATTAGAGATAGGCAGATTAGTCAGCTATCCGGAGGACAGCTTCAAAGGGTCTTTCTTGCAAGAACTATGGCTCAAGGCACTGATATTATTATTTTGGATGAGCCTACCAATCATTTGGATCTTAAATATCAGTCTGAATTTCTGAATTTTCTTTCTGATTGGAAAAAAGAGAGTAAAAAACATACACTCATAGGTGTTTTTCATGATATCAATATTGCCCTGGAAGCCGCAGATAAGCTCATTTTGCTTAAAGATGGGAATATTCTTGCAGATGGAAGTAAAGAGGAGCTTATAAAAAGCAAATACCTTACTGATACATTTGATATTGATGTAAAGCAGTATATGAAAAAGCAGTATTCACATTGGATATAAGGTTTATATATGAAAGAAAACAAAGATTATTATCACGGTGGCGAAATTAAGAGGGATTTACTGATCGATTTTAGTGTAAATACCAATCCGTTTGCGGAAGCGCTGGACTTTACCAGGGAAGAAATTCGAAAGGCAATCAGCTTGTACCCTGACAGGAAGAGTAATGACCTTTTGATGGCGGTAGCTGAAAAAAATAGTATTTCACCGGATCACATAATTGTAGGAAATGGAGCGTCTCAGATCATCTCGCTCTTGCCATTTTGCCTTGATATAACAAGTGCACTTATTTTAGAGCCGACTTTCTCCGGATATGAGAGAGCTTTGCAGGCGAAGGGGACTAGAGTAAGCTACCTCTTTCTTAATGAGGAAGATGACTTTTTGTTTGGCGAGAGCCAGATCAAAGAAATAGAAAGTTTTGCTAAAACGGCCGGACAAGAGGGGATAAGTGCTGTTTATATCTGCAATCCCAATAATCCTACAGGGAAAACTATAAAAAAAGAGACCTTAAAGGAAGTGCTTGATATATGTAATGCTTATGGAGCATTTCTTGTAGTTGACGAGTCTTTTATTGATTTTACGGATGATAAAAGGGATAAGAGCCTCATGAGTTTCATTGGGAATCATAAGAATCTTTTTATCATCAGGTCTTTTACCAAAATATATTCTATACCGGGTATCAGGCTTGGATATGGCATGTGCAGTGATGAAAAGATTATTGAAAAGATGAGGCTGATGCAGCCTGAGTGGAGTATTTCAGGACTTGCTCAGCTTGCGGGATTAAAGCTTTTAGACAGAGATAACAATATACAAAAAGGCCTCATGGCCATTAAAAATGAGAGAGAGTATCTTGAAAGGGAGCTTGAAGGGCTTGGAATAAAAGTGTTTCCTTCAGATGTTAATTTCATTTTGATCAAGGTAAATAAAGATGGCAGATTGTTTGAGAAACTTTTAAGTGACGGTATTTACCTGCGAAAAAGCGCTAATTTCCCTGGGCTGACAGATGAATATTACAGAATTGCCATAAGAGGGCATGAAGACAATAAAAAACTCATAGAGGTCTTAAGAAAACTGATTTGAGGTGCAAACATTGGATTTGGAATTAGAACTTAAGGAAAAGATAGCAGAGATAGAGAACGTCTATTCTGATAAAAAGATTGAAGCATCAGAATATATTGATAGCCTTATAAAACCACCAAAAAGTCTTGGAAAGCTGGAAAAGATAGCAATTTCCCTTGCTGGTATTACAGGGAAGATCAAAAATAGGCTTGAGAAAAAACGTATAATTGTGCTGTGTGCAGATAATGGCGTTACTTGCGAGGGCGTTTCTTCGGCTCCTGTTTCTGTAACTGCAAGTCAGGCTGTTAATATGACAAAGGGCATAACAGGTATGTCTTCTATGGCAAGGCACTTTGGCATTGAGACGGAGATAGTCGACGTTGGCATTTCAACAGATTATGACTGCAGACAGATTCTTGACAGGAAAATAAGAAAAGGCACTGGAAATATCGCCATAGAACCTGCTCTTACAAGAGAAGAGGTTTTAAGAGCAATCCTTGTTGGAATGGAGTGTGCTGACAGGGCCGCTTTGGAAAAAGTTGATGCTTTGGGCGTTGGAGAGATGGGTATTGGCAATACAACCACAAGCGCGGCGGTTTTAGCTGCTATTTCTGGGGCTATGGCTGAAGACGTAGTAGGAAGAGGCGGCGGACTTACTGATGATGCTTTTCAAAAAAAGATAAGTGTTGTTGAAAAAGCTCTAAACAGGTTTTTGAGTAGCGGCTCAGATAAAGGAGATATAATTAATATCCTCTCTGAACTTGGAGGACTTGATATTGCGGCTATGTGTGGAGTCTTTTTGGGCGCTGCCAAAAACAGGATTCCAGTGGTGATTGATGGTTACATATCTGTAGTTGCAGCCCTTTGTGCCTGCAAATTAAATGAAAGGGCTTCGGGATATCTTTTTCCATCCCATGAGTCAAAAGAAAAGGGCTATAGAATTGCGATATCAATACTTGATCTGAAACCCTGGTTTAATCTTGATATGGGCCTTGGAGAGGGAAGCGGTTGTGTTATTGCTTTTCAGATAATGGAAGCAGCCTGTGCATTTGTGTGTAATATGGCGACTTTTGAAGGCGGTGGTATCTGCGATGATTATCTGGAAGACATCAGAAAACAGGAGAAATAAGGGTGCTTGTACTAATTACGGGTGGCTGCAAAAATGGAAAGTCATCAAAGGCTGAAATTAAGGCTTTTGAGCTTTCTGGAGGAGAAAACCTCTACTATCTTGCAACCATGATTGCCTCTGACAATGAGGATAAAGAGCGCATACAAAAACATATAGACAGCAGGAAAGATATGCCTTTCACCACGATAGAAAAAGGCAGAGATATCGATACTGTTATCGAGAGGATTCCGGAGAATGCGACAGTCCTTTTGGACAGTCTCACAGCTCTTTTGTCTAATGAAATGTTCAAAACATCTGATGCCGGAGAGTATATCTTTTGCAAGGATGCTGCAGGGAAGGTGTTAAAGGATATTGAAGCTTTGAATGAGAGGGTTTCAAATCTTGTCATAGTCAGCGACTATATTCAAAGTGACGCTGCCATGTATGATGAATATACGCAGCATTATAGAAATGGGCTTGCATTTCTGGAAGAAAGGCTTTGCAGTTTATCTGATGAAGCTATTGAGATCGCTGCAGGAAAAGAGATGCTTATAAAGAATAGAACAGTTAATGAAGTAAAAACAGAAAAAAGAAATATTCTTGTTTTAGGTGGTGCTTTTCAGGGAAAAAAAGATTTTGTTATGGAGAGTTTTGAAATTTCCCCGGAAGATATATACACCTTTGTGGAGGATGACACAGAGATCCCTTCGGGATACAGATGCTATGAGCATATTGAAAGGTATGTCTATGCCTGTATAAAGAAGGGAAAAGAGCCTGTTGACAGTTTTCCTGAAAAATCTGTTATTATAATAGACGATATTTTTTGCGGTGTAGTGCCTATGGATGAGCTTATAAGGCGCTATCGCGAAGAGGCTGGAAGATTTATGCAAAAAATTGCTGCTCATTCAGATGTTTACAGGGTATTTTGCAAAAGAGGGATAAAGCTATGAATGTTTTAAAATCTATCGCAATTGCTTTTTCCATGTATTCAAGGATACCTATGCCTGTATTTGAATGGAAGAAAGAAAATATGAAATATAGTATATGCTTTTTTCCATTAGTAGGACTTGTTATTTCTTTTGCTGTATCCTTGTTATATTATCTTTTTGAAGTGTATTTTTCGATGGTACCTGATGCTGCCAAAACGATTTTTATTTTGGCAGTACCAATCATTATTTCCGGAGGAATCCATTTAGACGGATATATGGATACCAGCGATGCACTTAGTTCATACAGGGACAGGGAAAAGAGGCTTGAAATCCTAAAAGATCCCCATATTGGTGCATTTGCTGTTATACGACTCCTTTTGTACAGCACTGTTTTCTTTGCTACAGTGCTGACAATTATCAGTGTTCATGCAGGGGTATATTTGTTATTTGCATGGGGGCTTATTTTTTTCTATTCCCGTATTCTTTCTGCAGTAGCAGTGGTTAGTTTTAAATGTGCTAAAAGTAATGGGACTTTGTACACTTTTGCTGAAGGGGCAGAAAAAACAAGGTGTAGAGTCCTGTTGATTATCGAAGCTATAATATGCACTTTTTTTATGATTTATTTTGGAAAAAATGCTGGAGTATTGGAAACTGTTGCTTCATTATTAGTTTTCATATATTATCATCGTATGGCTGATGACAAATTTGGGGGAATAACAGGAGACCTTGCAGGTTTCTTTGTCTGCGTTTGTGAATTGATTTCCTCATTTGTCTTTATGCTCTGGCTTTTAATGTAGGGGATTTGTTGTGTTAATGGGGGCTTTTTGATGCTTTGAGGAGTTTATTGTGGCTTTATTTTACAGGGATTTTTTGGTTTCTTTTTTGATAGGGATTACGCTTGATATGTGTTTTGGGGATCCAAAGTGGCTCTATCATCCTGTGCAGGCAATTGGTGCTCTTATATCATTTTTGGAAAAGAAACTTCTTAGAGAAGAGGATTCTGATAAGAAAAAAAGAGCAATGGGAGCACTTTTGGTAATAATAGTTCTTGCTGTTACAGGAATAGTCACAGGGGTCATTGTATTTGTTTCAGTTAAGATAAACCGTGTATTCGGTATCCTGGTGATGAGCGTGCTATCATCTTTTACAATTGCAGGAAAAAGCTTAAGAGATGCAGCAATGGATGTTTACAAGCCCCTTGCAGGACTTCCGAAAGATATAGGAAGTGCAAGAAAAGCTCTTTCAATGATCGTTGGGAGAGATACACAGAGTCTTGACGAAGCGGGGATACTTCGCGCGACAGTTGAAACTGTTTCCGAGAACACCAATGACGGAGTAATATGTCCGATGTTTTATCTTATTATTGGCGGGCCTGTACTTGCTTTTTTATATAAGGCAGTCAGTACAATGGATTCTATGATCGGATATAAGAATGACAGATACAGATGTTTTGGCACTGTTGCAGCAAGACTGGATGATATTCTTGCTTTCATTCCTGCAAGAATAAGTGCTATATATATGATCTTTTCAGCTCTGATATTAGGTTTCGATCCTTTTGGAGCTTTTAGGATATGGCGAAGGGACAGATATAATCATGAAAGTCCCAATTCAGCCCAGTGCGAGAGTGCATGCGCAGGAGCCCTTGGCCTTAGGCTAGCAGGTCCTGCTTCATATTTTGGCAAGATTAAGGATAAACCTTTTATCGGTGATGATATAAAAATGATAGATAAAGAAGATATATTAAGAAGTATCAACTTAATGCATGTCACAGAAGCGTTGTTTGCACTTGTTTGTCTTTTTATCTATCTGGGAATCAGATGATATTTAACAGGAGTTTTTATTCAGATGGTTTTATTTTTTGACATTGATGGCACTTTGTGGGATTACAACAACAACATAAGGGAAAAGACAAGACTTGCGATTAAAACAGCCAGGGAGAATGGACATAAGTGCTTTATAAACACAGGAAGGGCAAGAGGTTTTGTCACAAATAAGGAACTCTTATCTATAGGTTTTGACGGAATAGTCTCTGCCTGTGGGACCATGATTGAATATAATGGTGAAGTTATTTTTAATAGGATAATTCCGAAGGATGATGCAATAAGAACAGTAGAAACTGTCAGGAAATATGGATTTCGTCCTATTTTGGAAGGTCCCCAATACCTGTACATGGACAAATCTGACTTTGCCGGCGATATGTATGGCGAAAAGGTCATGCAGGAGATGGGGGAACATTTAAGAGGAATCGAGGAAAACTGGGGTAACTGGGAAATGAATAAGCTCTCGTGTGCGACAGATGTTTCCAAAGAGGAAAGAAATGCCTGCTACAAAGAGATGCTTGATCTCTATAGCTATATTATTCACAGTGATACTGTAGTTGAGATGGTTCCCAAGGGCTTTGATAAAGGCACGGGAATTAAGAAAGTCTGTGAGCTTTTAGGAGAGGATATTAAAAACACCTTTTCTTTTGGCGACAGCATAAACGATAAAGAAATGCTTATAGCAGCGGGAATGGGCGTGGCAATGGGTGGCACCTATCATGATCTGTCAGATTATGCGGACTATATTACTTTGCCTCTTGATGAAGATGGTATTTATCATGCCATGAAGCATTTTGAACTCATCTAAAGTTTGCTATTTTAGAGCAAATCGTTTATTATATTGAGGATATCCTCATAAGAAAGGGAAAAAAGTATGTGCGGAATAGTAGGATTTATCGGAAAGCATCAGGCAGCACCTATATTGCTTGAAGGACTTTCAAAACTGGAGTATAGAGGTTACGATTCAGCAGGAATCGCTGTTCGTGATGGAAATAATAAGGCAGAGGTTGTTAAGGCAGTAGGAAGACTTAAAAATCTCGAAGAGAAGACAGATAACGGAATGAGCGTTGTTGGATGTTGCGGTATAGGACACACCAGATGGGCAACACACGGTGGCCCTTCACAGATCAATGCGCATCCTCATGTATCGGGCAACTGCACCGGATCTGCTTCCGGAACTGTAGAATCTGAAGTTGTAGGTGTTCACAACGGTATCATCGAAAACTATCAGGAATTAAAAGAAAAGCTTTTAAAGAATGGTTATGAGTTTTATAGTGACACAGATACTGAGGTTGCTATCAAGCTCGTTGATTATTACTACAAAAAATATAAAGTTGGACCTATAGATGCTCTTGCTAAGACTATGGTGAGAGTTCGTGGTTCTTACGCTTTGGAAGTAATGTTCGCTGATTATCCTGATGAGATTTACGTTGCCAGAAAAGACAGCCCAATGATCATCGGAATTGCAGGTGATGAGACATTTGTTGCATCAGACGTTCCTGCAATCCTTAATCACACAAAGAATGTTTACTATATTGGCAACAATGAGATGGCAAGACTTCTTCCTGGAAAGGCAGAGTTCTACGACCTTAATGGCGATCTTATTGAAAAAGAGCTCGTAGAGATCAAGTTCTCAGCTGAAGCTGCTGAGAGAGGCGGCTTTGAGCATTTCATGATGAAGGAGATCCATGAGCAGCCAACAGCTATAAAGAATACAATAAATTCACTTGTAACTAACGGAAAAGTTGACCTTTCCAAGTTTGAAATGGATGAAGAGGCAATAAAATCTATCTCAGCAATTACAATTGTTGCCTGCGGAAGTGCATGGCACGTTGGAATGGCAGCTCAGTACGTAATAGAAGATATTGCAGGTATACCAGTAAGAGTTGAGCTTGCATCTGAGTTTAGATACAGAGGACCTCTTCTTACAGATAATCATCTTGTTGTGGTTATCTCACAGTCTGGTGAGACAGCAGATACTTTAGCTGCTCTTCGTGAGGCTAAGGAAAGAGGCGTTAAGACACTTGCTATCGTTAATGTAGTAGGTTCTTCAATTGCAAGAGAAGCTGATTATGTAATTTATACTGTAGCAGGTCCTGAAATTTCAGTTGCTACTACTAAGGCATATAGCTGTCAGCTTGTTGTTACATACTTACTTGCGCTTGAATTTGCAGCTGTACGTGGAAAAATCGAAAAAGATATTTATGATAAATACCTTGCAGAAATTTCAAGAATACCTGAATGCATTCAGAAGATTCTTGATGACAAGGAAAGACTTCAGTGGTTTGCAGCTAAGATTGCTAACTCAAAAGACATCTTCTTTATCGGAAGAGGTATCGATTATGCAATCGGACTTGAGGGCAGCCTTAAGATGAAGGAAATTTCCTACATTCACTCAGAGGCTTATGCTGCAGGTGAGCTTAAGCATGGTACTATCAGTCTTATTGAGGATGGTACTTTGGTAATTGGCCTTCTTTGCCAGGATAATCTCTATGAGAAGACAATTTCCAACATGGTAGAGTGTAAGAGCAGAGGCGCTTACCTTATGGGACTTGCACCATATGGAAGATATGAGATCGAGGATACAGCAGATTTCGTTACTTATGTTCCTAAGATGGATAAGCATTTTGTTGGATCACTTGAAGTTGTTCCACTTCAGCTTTTAGGTTATTACGTATCAGTTGCAAGAGGTCTTGATGTTGATAAGCCAAGAAACCTTGCTAAGTCTGTTACAGTAGAATAAGAATAAAAAAGCAGGAACTGAAATTTTAATCAGTTCCTGTTTTGCATATAGGTGAGGAATAAAAACGCTGCCAGATTTAAAACCTGACAGCGTTTCTTTTATCAATCGATGTTTTCGTGGTACTTGTCATATATCTCTGTGAGATAAGTCTTTACGATCTGGATGTTTGCCATCTTACGAAGTCCTGCATTTCCCATCATTACAGATATTTCATCTGCAAGAAGAAGCATGTTGTAAATAGCAAGCTTAAATTCATCTCTTGTAAGTTCATCTATGTTAATGCTCATAAGAGTTGAGCCAAGCTTCATTGTAATGTTCTCATCGGCGATTCCTGTAGCCATTTTATGTGTGTCAGGATCGAAGCTTACATAGAGAATAAGATTTTCTTTTTCGTGTTTTTTAAGTGATTCAGGAGTCTGGTGTGAAGTCTCCAGCCATTCATAAAGATCAGCCTCATCAGGATTCATAAGATATTTTGTGAGGTCTTCTTTATGCTTTTCTACATACTGCATATATTTGCTGGCGTTAGGGCCTGTATAAGCGAGTTCAACCTTAACTCCGTTATCTGTTTTAACTAATCTGCACTTTGTTGCAACTTCTTTGATCTTTAAAGTTGTATCAGTGTTGCTGACAATTTTAAATGTGCCAGTTTCAACTTCCTGTTTAAATTCCATTTTTTTCTCCTATTCATTATTGAATGCGTTTCAAATGCATATTAAATCAGTTGTTAGTATAGCATAAACCTGCTAAAAATGATATACTATTAAGAGTTTTGTATGGAATAAGGGGATCATATGACACAGTCTGGTAAGGGGAGAAAACAGTCTAGAAAAACAACTACAAGAAGTTCATCGAAAGCCAGAAGCACTCGTGCGCCCAAAAGGCAGGAAGAGGAATTTGATTATTCTCTTAAAAGTGAACTTGTTGTGATTCTTGTTATAGCTCTGACTATTTTCCTTTTTTTATGTAATTTTGGAATATGTGGAGATTTTGGCAACGTCGTAAGTTCTATTCTTTTTGGACTTTTTGGAATTACGGCCTATGTTGCTCCTTTGGTCATGCTTGGAGCAGTTGCTATTGGAATAGCTAATTTTGGATCAAGTGCTTCAGTCAGGAAAATTGTATCCGGGATAGTTATATTCTTTGTGATCGGAATAATTGCGGATCTGATCACCGGAAGACCACAGTCATTAACTAAATACGATATTGCTTTTATTTATAGTCAATCCAGCGCCGGAAGGAACGGCGGTGGATTCTTTGCAGGATCTTTTGCATATATTATCTACAAATATCTTTCATTTGCAGGAACAGCGCTGCTTCTGCTTGTTATAGGGATAGCCAGCATAGTTGTATTTACCGAACAGTCTTTTGTCGGTGGACTTAAAAAAGGCGGAAGAAAGATAATCGAGCGCACCAGGGAAGATGCTGCCAATTATAGGGATTATGCTGAGCGCCGCAGAGAAAAGATGGAACAGAGACGTGCTGAAATAGAAGAGGAAAGACGTCTTGCCATCGAGCAAAAAGAGGATGAAAAGATTCTCAGAATGGAAAAGAATGTCCGAGGGGTTATGCTTGAAACTGACCTCAAAGATGAAGAGGACGAGGAAGAAAACCCTTCAGAGATTCATATTAATGATGAGAATAATCCTCCTGCAAAGAATATCTTTATTCCTGATGAGGAGGATTTCCATGATGACATTCATGAGATCGTTCTGAATCATAATGAGGTTAGAACTGAGGTTGAGCCTGATGGTCAGCGTGTTCTTATAACTGATCCTGTTATTCATGGAATGGGATTTGACGATGAAGCTTCTGATAATTATGAGGAATCAGATGTCAGAGAGATTTACTCAGAACCGGCTACCGAGCATGCGATCAGGCCGGTGGCACCTGCAATAGAAGAGCCTGAATATGAACCTGAAATTTCTCAGGCCCATGGCAAACTTGTGGCAGCGACTTCCAATCCGGTAGAAGAAGAGGATATTTTGCCGGATGTTCCTATTCATGCAGAGGATATAGGTAATGGCATGAACGGAGAGTATTCTATCCATGCCCAGGATCACATTTCCATGAGCAAAAATGCTTCTACAAGAATAGACTCATCGACACCTTCATCTTCACATTCTGTAATTAATGCATCAGGTCCTGTTACTACAAGTCCCGGAATGGAAAAGGAGATTGAGGCTCATAAAAAAGCCATTCCAAAGAAATATGTATTTCCACCGGTATCTCTTTTGGAAAAGGGAACAAAGAACAAGAATGCTGATTCTGCAAGACAGCTTAAAGAAACAGCTCTTAAATTGCAGGAGACGCTTAAGACCTTTGGCGTCAATGTAACTGTCACAGACATTAGTCAGGGACCTGCTGTTACAAGGTTTGAGCTTCAGCCTGAGGCTGGTGTTCGTGTAAATAAGATCGTCGGACTTGCTGATGATATCAAGATGAACCTTGCCGCCAAGGATATCCGTATTGAGGCGCCTATTCCTGGAAAAGCGGCTGTGGGCATAGAGGTTCCCAATAAGGAGAATCAGGCCGTTGCCTTCAGAGACCTTATTGAGTCCAAGGAATACAAGGAATTCTCTTCAAAGCTTGCATTTGCTGTTGGTAAGGATATTGCAGGTAAAACTGTTGTTACAGATATCGCCAAGATGCCTCACCTTCTTATTGCAGGTGCTACAGGCTCCGGTAAGTCGGTATGTATCAATACTATTATCATGAGCCTTATTTATAAGGCTAAGCCTGAAGAAGTTCAGATGATCATGATCGATCCTAAGATTGTTGAGCTTAGCGTATATAATGGTATTCCACATCTTATGATACCTGTTGTCACTGATCCTAAAAAGGCTGCAGCTGCTCTGAACTGGGCTGTTGCGGAGATGACAAACAGATATAAAAAGTTTGCGGATTCCGGCGTCAGGGACCTTAAAGGATATAATAAGATTGCAGAGAGCTGCACTGACGGAAGTATGTCAGTAATGCCTCAGATTGTTGTTATTGTTGATGAGCTTGCAGACCTTATGATGGTATCTGCCAATGAGGTTGAGGATGCTATATGCAGACTTACTCAGCTTGCAAGAGCTGCAGGTATCCATTTGATCATTGCAACACAGAGACCATCTGTTGACGTTATTACCGGCCTTATCAAGGCCAATATGCCAAGCCGAGTTGCTTTTGCTGTTTCAAGTGGTGTTGATTCCAGAACCATTCTTGATATCAATGGTGCTGAAAAGCTTCTTGGTAAGGGTGATATGTTGTTCTACCCTCAGGGGTATACAAAACCTGCCAGAGTGCAGGGCGCATTTGTATCTGATAAAGAGGTACAGGCTGTTACTGATTTCCTTCGAAATCAAGGAATTGAAACTGGATATGGAGAAGAAATTGAGATGCAGATAAACAGCATCCAGAGTCAGGGTGGCTCATCAAATGGAGCATCCGGTGACCCCTTCTCCGATAGGGATGAGTACTTCGCTGCGGCAGGCGAGATCATTATAGAAAAAGAAAAGGCATCAATTGGAATGCTCCAAAGAGTATTCAAGATTGGTTTTAACAGGGCAGCAAGGATCATGGATCAGCTCTGTGAAGCCGGTGTTGTTGGTGACGAAGAAGGAACCAAGCCAAGGAAAGTACTTATGACAAAGGAACAGTTTGAAGAAATACTTTGAAAGAGCTAGGAGGAGAGTTATTAATGGCTGTAAAAAGTGATATCGAAATCGCTCAGGAAGCAAAGATGCTTCACATTAGGGAAGTGGCTGAGAAATTAGGCATTTCAGAGGATGACCTCGAGTACTATGGCAAGTATAAGGCTAAGTTGTCTGAGGATTACTTAAAGAGAGCTAAGGCAAACAAAAAAGGAAAACTTATTCTTGTAACTGCTATTAATCCTACTCCTGCAGGAGAAGGCAAGACAACCACAAGCGTTGGACTTGGCGATGCCTTAAGCAGATTAGGATACAAAACAGTAATAGCACTTAGAGAACCTTCACTTGGACCATGTTTTGGAATCAAGGGTGGTGCAGCCGGTGGCGGATATGCGCAGGTTGTTCCAATGGAGGATTTAAATCTGCACTTTACCGGTGATTTCCATGCTATCACTTCTGCCAATAACCTTCTGGCAGCTCTTTTGGATAATCACATTCAGCAGGGAAATGAACTTGGAATCGATACAAGACAGATAATATGGAAAAGAGCTGAGGATATGAATGACAGAGCTCTCAGAAATATTGTTGTAGGTCTTGGTGCTAAGGCTGACGGAGTACCCAGAGAGGATCACTTTGTTATCACGGTTGCTTCTGAGATCATGGCAATTTTGTGCCTTGCAAGTGATATGGATGATCTTAAAAAGAGATTATCCAAAATAATAGTTGCATATAATTATAATGGAGAACCTGTTACTGCAGGTGATCTTAAGGCTGTTGGTTCTATGGCAGCTCTTTTAAAGGATGCTATTAAGCCTAACCTTGTTCAGACGCTTGAGCATACACCTGTAATTGTTCACGGTGGCCCATTTGCCAATATTGCACATGGATGTAATTCTGTAAGAGCTACTCAGACAGCTCTTGGAATTTCTGATATTACAGTTACGGAAGCCGGATTTGGCGCAGATCTTGGCGCTGAGAAATTCCTTGATATCAAGTGCCGCATAGCAGGCTTGAAGCCTGATGCAGTTGTTCTTGTAGCTACTATCAGAGCTCTCAAGTATAATGGTGGCGTTCCAAAGGCTGAACTTGGAGCTGAGAATCTTGAAGCACTTAAAAAGGGAATAGTAAATCTTGAGAAACATATAGAGAATATACAGCAGTATGGAGTACCTGTTGTTGTAACGCTCAATTCATTTATCACAGATACTGATGCTGAGACTGAGTTCGTTAAGAAGTTCTGCGAGGAGAGAGGCTGTAAATTTGCTCTTTCTGAAGTCTGGGCAAAAGGTGGCGAAGGCGGAGAGGCTCTTGCAAAAGAGGTTCTCGATACTATAAATACAAAGCCTTCAAATTATGCTCCAATTTATGCGGATGATCTTTCTCTCAAAGAAAAAATAGAGACTGTTGCAACCAAGATTTATGGAGCAGACGGTGTAAACTTTACTCCTGCCGCATCAAGACAGCTTTCTAAGATTGAGGATATGGGCTTTAAGAATCTCCCTGTCTGCATGGCTAAGACACAGTATTCATTGTCTGATGATCCATCACTTTTAGGAAGACCATCAAATTATAAGATCACTGTCAGAGAAGCATATGTTTCTGCAGGCGCAGGCTTTGTTGTAGCCCTTACAGGATCAATTGTTACTATGCCCGGACTTCCTAAACATCCGGCGGCATTTGATATTGATGTTGATGCTGATGGAAAAATAACAGGATTGTTCTAAAGCGGATACAAGCACGAAAGGAATTTATATGGCAGCACAGATTATTGATGGTAAGCTTATTTCTGCCCAGATCAAAGATGAATTAAAAGAAAAGACAGCTCTTTTAAAAGAAAAGGGAATAGAGGTAACTCTTGCTGTAATATTAGTAGGAGAGGATCCTGCTTCACAGGTATATGTAAGAAATAAGAAAAAAGCATGTGAATACATTGGCTTTAGATCTTTATCTTATGAACTTCCTGATAAGACTACACAGGATGAATTATTAAAACTTATTGATGAGCTTAATGGAAGAAAGGATGTAGACGGCATACTTGTTCAGATGCCTCTTCCAAAGCATATTGACGAGAAAACTGTCATTAACGCGATTTCACCTTCAAAAGATGTAGACGGTTTTCATCCTATGAATGTTGGTGCACTTTGCATTGGAGAGAAGGGATTTGTATCCTGTACTCCTGCTGGTGTAATACAGCTTTTAAAAAGAGGCTGTGATGGTAAAATTGATATAGCAGGAAAAGAGTGCGTAATTGTCGGAAGATCAAATATCGTAGGCAAACCAATGTCTCTTTTAATGCTGAGAGAAAATGCCACTGTTACCATTGCTCATTCAAAGACCAGGAACCTTGAAGAAGTCTGCAAAAGAGCGGATATTCTTATTGCAGCTGTTGGAAAAGCCGGCATGATCACCAAGGATCATGTAAAGGAAGGTGCAGTTGTAATAGATGTAGGTATTAATAGAGGTGAAGATGGCAAGCTTTGCGGAGATGTGAAATTTGATGAAGTATCTGAAATAGCTTCTGCTATCACTCCTGTACCCGGTGGTGTAGGACCAATGACTATAGCAATGCTTATGAATAACTGTTATGAAGCAGCTTTGATGCATATGGAATCATAACGAGAAAGAGAGCCTATGATCTGTCCTAATTGCGGCAAAGAAATTCCAGAAGGGCATATGTACTGTGATGATTGTGGTACGGAAATTAACTTTGTCCCTGATTTTGAGCCGGAAGTAGAAAATAAAATAAAGGAAAGCCTCACAGGTCTTGCAAATGAGCTGACTAAAGATGAAAAGAAATGGCTTGAGCGCAAAAAGACGATAATGACTTTCTTTTCTGTCTGCAGAAAGAAAAAGCTTACATTTCTTGTTTGCGCTTTGGCTGTAATTCTTGTGGTCTGTCTTTTTGTTACTTTTGCAGGCTATAACAGCAGGTCGCCCAAATATTATCTAAGGCTTGCCGGTGAATCAAAAAATTCAGGGGAAATGGACCAGGCCATAGATTATCTGACCCAAGGAAATCAGGAATTTCCGGATGATTCAGACATTATTTTCCGACTTTCTGATTATTATCTTGAGGTCGGCAAGAATGCTGAAGCTGTTGATGCACTTAAACAGATAACAGGGAGCTCATCTTTTTCTGATGAAAAAGTCCTTTCTGCCTATGAGGGAATAATCTCAATATATAAGCAGGAGGGAGCTTATCAGGAAGTGACAGTTCTTTTGACTGAAAAAGATACAGATATAACAAAATCTCTCAGGGAAAAATATATTCCTTCATCACCCCGGATGGTTCCTGTATCAGGGACATATGAAGGCACTGTAAATGTTGAAATCACGGCAGATGAAAACTGTAGCATTTTCTATACGGTAAATGGAGACAATCCGGATAACAGCAGTATTGCATATGAGAATGCAATCGTACTTGATGAAAGCGGTGAGTATGACATAAAGGCTGTATGTGTAAATGAATACGGTCTTTATAGTGAGATGACAGAGCAAAGCTATGTCGTGGAACATGGCGCACCAGCTGCTCCGGAGATAATGGAACCAAGTGGTGAATATAATCAGAATACAATGATAGTTGCTGTGGCAGAAGCTGGCAGTACTATTTTCTACACAACCGACGGAAGTGACCCGACTGTTGAGTCCAAACAGTATATTTCACCAATAACTATGCCTGTAGGAACTTCTGTCTTCAAGTTTATTGCATTTAATCAGGATGGTGACTGCAGTGAGATAGTTGAAAGGCAGTATCACCTTATCTATACAAGGCTTGTTTCTACTGAACAGGCTGTTAACAGTATTGTTAATACACTGGTAAGGCTGGATATCCTTTTGGATACAAGTGGTAAGGTGAGAGGCCAGGATGGACATAACGAATATATTTACAATTCTGTTATTGAAATTCAGGGCGCCGGTGAATATTATGTTGTTGTGGAAAATCATGTTTCCAATGACGGAACAGTTAAACCAACGGGACTTATGTATGCAGTAAACACACATGATGGTACAGTTAACAGACTTGGATATGATTCGAGTGGTAAGTATACGCTGATTACTATTTCTAACAGGTGAGCATTTTAACGCTTTACCAATTTAAATTACTAATTGAAATTTTAAGCAATTTATTTTATCATTGATGCAATGTAAATTTTTATTAATGTAGGAGGAAGACTATGTTCAAAATTTTAGAGGCAAATGAGCTTACTACAAACATTTATCAAATGATTGTTGAAGCTCCACGCGTAGCAAGCGCGTGTTTACCCGGCCAGTTCCTGATTATTCGTGTTGACGAGGAAGGTGAGAGAATTCCTCTTACTATATGTGATTACAACAGAGAAAAAGGAACGGTTGAGATCGTTGCTCAGGCAATTGGAGCTGAAACATACAAACTCTCAAAGTTAAAGGCAGGCGATGAACTTGCAGATGTAGTTGGACCACTTGGCAAACCTTCTGACCTCTGTGAGATGAGCGTAGATGAACTTAAGAAAAAGAAAATCGTATTTATAGCAGGTGGTGTCGGTACAGCCCCTGTTTATCCTCAGGCTAAATATCTTAAAGAACATGGTGTTGATTGCGACGTTATAATCGGTGCAAAAACCAAGGATCTTGTAATCCTTGAGGACAGATTTAAAGAGGTATGTAACCTTCACATCACAACTGATGATGGTTCTTATGGAAGAAGTGGAATGGTTACAAAGGCTTTGCAGGATCTTTGGGATGAAGGCAATAAGTATGATCACTGCGTAGCTATCGGACCAATGATCATGATGAAATTTGTATGCAAATTAACGCAGGAACTTGGAATTCCAACAGTCGTAAGTATGAACCCTATTATGGTTGATGGAACCGGAATGTGTGGAGCATGTCGTCTTACAGTAGATGGAAAGGTTCAGTTTGCATGTGTTGACGGACCAGAATTTGACGGACATAAGGTAGATTTCGATCAGGCTATGAACCGTATGAAACTGTATAAGACAGAAGAAGGCAGATTGTTCTTAAAAGCACAGGAAGGTGATACTCATCACGGTGGATGCGGAAATTGTGAATGATAAGATTGCGAGAACGAAGTGGAGCAATCCGTATATCATTAACACCTTTGAATAAAAAATAAGGAGATCAACAATGGATGGATTTGTTAGAGTTCCTGTAAGAGAGCAGGATGCAAAAGTGCGTGCTACCAATTTTGAGGAAGTATGCCTTGGATATAATAAAGAAGAAGCTGAAAAAGAAGCGCTTAGATGTTTAAACTGCAAGAACCCTCAGTGTGTTCAGGGATGCCCTGTTTCAATTGATATTCCTGCATTTATTTCACAGGTAAAAACAGGTGATGTGGAAGGAGCTTATCAGACTATCAGTAAGTCTAGCGCACTTCCAGCTGTCTGCGGACGTGTTTGCCCTCAGGAGAGCCAGTGTGAAGGAAAATGTATCAGAGGAATCAAGGGAGATGCTGTATCAATCGGTAAGCTTGAGAGATATGTAGCTGATACAGCAAGAGAACTTGGAATTAAGCCAGAGGGTGCAAAAGAAAAGAAAGGCAAGAAGGTTGCGGTAATAGGTTCCGGCCCTTCAGGTCTTACATGTGCCGGAGATCTTGCAAAGATGGGTTATGATGTAACTATTTTTGAGGCTCTTCACGAGGCTGGCGGTGTATTGGTATATGGTATTCCTGAGTTCCGTCTTCCAAAGACTGCTGTAGTAAAAAAGGAAATTGAAAATGTTAAGTCTTTAGGCGTTAAGCTTGAGACTGACGTTGTTATCGGTAAGTCAGTTACTATAGATGAACTTATGGAAAAGGAAGGTTTTGAAGCTGTATTTATCGGTTCAGGAGCAGGCCTTCCAAGATTTATGAATATTCCCGGAGAGCAGGCAATGGGTGTGTTCTCTGCTAATGAATTCCTGACAAGAAGCAATCTTATGAAGGCTTTTGATGAGAATTCAAGAACACCTATAATGAGACCTAAGAAATGTGTAGTTGTTGGTGGTGGTAATGTAGCTATGGATGCTGCCAGAACAGCACTTCGTCTTGGAGCTGAAGTACATGTTGTATATCGCCGTGGCGAAGAAGAGCTTCCTGCAAGAAAAGAGGAAGTTGGACATGCAAAAGAAGAAGGAATCATTTTTGATCTTCTTACAAATCCTGTTGAGATCCACGCTGATGAAAATGGCTGGGTAACAGGTATTACATGTATCAGAATGGAACTTGGCGAACCTGATGAGTCAGGAAGAAGAAGTCCGGTTGAAGTTCCAGGTTCAGAGTTTGATATTGAGTGTGATGCTGTCATCATGTCTCTTGGAACATCACCTAATCCTTTGATCTCATCAACTACTGAGGGACTTGAGATCAATCGCAGAAAGTGTATTGTTGCACAGGAAGAAAATGGACAGACATCAAAGCCGGGCGTTTTTGCAGGTGGTGATGCAGTTACAGGTGCTGCAACAGTTATTCTTGCTATGGGCGCTGGTAAAGCAGCAGCAAAGGGGATTGATGAATATCTTTCATCAAAGCAGTAAATAAATATATTTTTTATAATAAAAATCTTCCCAGGCCTTGTTAATAGGTTTGGGAAGATTTGTGTTTTATGCTATAATTAGTAGGATTGCGGATTGGAGAATAATTATGGATAAGAATGAAAAAATTAAAGTTGCTATTACATCTGGTATAGTAGCTGCAATACTACTGATTTTAGTGCTGTTTTTAGCTTTTTCAGGTAAAAATAAGAATGATGAAAAACTTCTTGACGAGAACATAAGTGAGTATGCTTCGTTGGAGAGTTCTTTGGATCAGAACACGGATTCCGGTGTTTTGGCATCTTCAGAAGAAGCAAGTAGTGAATCTTCAGGCACAGCTGAAGATAGCTCAAGTGCAGATGGAAGTAGTACAGAAATAGATTTACAGACAGGAAAGACAGAATCTTCGACTAATGACATTTCCGGAAACAGTTTATATTCAACTAAGGCAGCTGTTTTAAAGAACGTATACAAAGGTCTTGCTGTAGATACTAATGCACAGCTTAAGGAGATGTATACATATTGGGCAGATAATAATACTGAGGCTGTAAGAGATCTGGCTCATCTTGAAAGATTTGAGGCAATGTCTTATAAGCTATCCGGTACTTCTGATTTCTATTACTACGGCGATCTTAATTCTTCAGGTCTTCCGGAAGGAACAGGTCTTGCTGTATATGGAGATGATCAGTACTATTTTGGTGAATGGAAAAATGGAAAAAGAAACGGAAATGGTACATGGATAAATTTCTATCCTGAGTATAGTAACTACGTTGTTACTGAGCATATGTATACAGGTGGCTGGGTAGATGATCTTCCAACAGGCGATGGTCAGGAGCATTATGACTATGACTACACCAAAATGAATGGTGATGACATTTATGTCCAGAATGCTATTGGCAGTTTTGATAAGGGCTTCTATGATGGCAAAATGTATATCATAACCGTTGATAGAGACCAGAACACAGAAGAGTGGTTTGGAACATGTGAAGATGGCGTTTGGATGCAGGTAGTAAATACACATTTAGATAAAGATGGCAAGATTCCTGTTCTTCAGAACAAGAATGACGAAAAGGACTTTGTTTACATGACCGAGGAAGGCACAAAGGATAACAAAGTTTCGGGTATCATAGTAGGCGAAAAAAAGGCTAATTGAAGATTTGAGTAAGATAACAATTATTTGTGTAGGAAAAATAAAAGAAAAATACTGGAATGATGCCATTTCTGAATATTCAAAGAGACTATCCAGATACTGTAAGCTCAACATAATCGAGGTGGCAGATGAAAAGACTCCTGATAATGCGCCACCTGCAATTGAAGAGCAGATAAAAGATAAAGAGGGGAAAAGAATAATTAAAAATATCAATCCTTCTGCCTTTGTCTGTGCACTTGCCATAAACGGTAAGAAATTCACTTCAGAGAGCTTTTCTGAGTTTATAGACAGTCAGGGAGTAAAGGGAATAAACCATATTCAGTTTATTATTGGCGGATCTTTGGGACTTCATAAAAGTGTTCTTGATCTTGCTGATCAGCATATTAGTTTTTCAGATATGACTTTCCCTCATCAGATGATGCGAGTAATCCTGCTTGAGCAGATCTACAGGGGTTACAAGATCATAAGTGGTGAGCCATATCATAAATAAAGATTATTTATTGGGGATTAGTTTTATATGAGTGAAATTACAGAACTTAGATTATCACTTTCTGCAGAAGATGAGAGAGGGATTTTTGGGGAGAATGATAGCTATATCAGAAAAATTGAGGACAGTTTTCATGTTGAGATAATCGACAGAAACGGAGAGCTTCATATCATTGGCGATAAAGAAGGCGCCGGTAAAGCCGCAAGTATCATCAGGGAGCTTGTTCAGCTCTACAGAAGAGGCGGCGGAATAGAGGAACAGTCAATAAATTATGCCATAACACTCAAAGAAGAGGAGAAAAGCTCTTCCAAGCCGCGCTATAGCGAAAATGTTCTTGTAGATATAGACAAGGATGTGATCTGCCATACTATATCAGGCAAGCCTATAAAGCCCAAGACAATTGGTCAGAAAAAGTATATAGATGCGATCCGAAACAAAATGATCGTATTTGGACTTGGACCTGCAGGAACAGGAAAGACATATCTTGCGATGGCAATGGCGATCACTGCTTTTCAGAGAGAAGAAGTAAGCCGTATAATTCTGACAAGACCGGCAATTGAGGCTGGCGAAAAGCTTGGATTTTTGCCGGGAGACCTTCAAAGCAAGGTCGATCCATATTTAAGGCCATTGTATGATGCGCTCTATCAGATAATGGGAACAGAGAATTTCATCAAGAATATGGAAAAGGGTCTCATTGAAGTGGCACCCCTTGCATATATGAGAGGAAGAACACTTGATAATGCATTTATTATTCTTGATGAAGCGCAGAATACAACTCCGGCTCAAATGAAGATGTTTTTGACCAGAATCGGCTTTGGCTCAAAGGTAATTATCACTGGTGATGCCAGCCAAAAGGACCTTTCACCGGACGTTAAGTCAGGACTTGATGTGGCTCAGAGTGTCCTTAAAGGCATTGATGATATTGAATTCTGCACTCTTACAAGTAATGATGTTGTAAGACATCCGCTTGTTCAAAAGATAGTTAAAGCATATGAGGATTATGAGAAAAAAGCAGTAAATAAACAGAAAACAAAATCTATTAGAAAACTGGAGAAGTCTCATAAGTGATGGAAAAGAAAGAACTGTCTTTCAATAAAATTGAGTTGTTATATGCTGGTATGTTTATACTTACCGGCTTATTAGTGGGCTTATTTTCCTTTATACTTAGTAAAAGCTATGAAGCAATTTTACGGAACGTGATAGTTTCTCTTATAATGTCAGGAACAACTATTTTTATGCTTTTAGATGCTGCCGGTAGAGGAAAGAGCGGTTTTTCATATGATAATTATGATAAAAAAATAAGATTTGTAATTGCATATGTTATAACTCTTATTCTTTCCTGCGTGCTGTCACTTGTTCCTGATCAGTTTTGGCCATATATGTCATTTTTTGTGATATTGGCCCTTTTTTCAAATAATGAGATAGGAATGATATCAGGCACCAGTTTTGTGATCCTGACAGTAATGCTTGAAGAGAATGGCAGCTATTCAGAGCTTTTCATGTATGTGCTTGCAGGTGCTGTTGCTATTGCTGTTTTCAGGGATCTTAATGAGAACACAAAGATAGCTTTTCCTACATTTATATCTTTGACCATGCAGGCAGTCTTACTTGTGGCATTTAATGTTCTGTTTCAGAACAGAACTCTGGGAATTAAGGTTCTTTTATTGCCAATCCTTAATCTCATGTTAAATCTTCTGATACTTTTGATATTTCTTAATATGTTTGGTGTCTATGTTATCCGAAAGTCCAATGACATGTATATGGAGATCAATGACCCTGAATTTTCTCTTTTGCAGGCACTAAAAGAGAAGGATCCTGATGAGTATTACAGGGCTATCCACACAGCTTACCTCTCCGAGAGGATCGCTATGGGACTTGGCTTTAATGCGAGAGCGGTTAAGTCATGCTCTTATTACCACAGGATAGGAATTCTTGAGGGGAAGATGGACTATGAGGATGTTTCACATTATTATACAGAAAACAGCTTTCCTCTTGAAGCTATAGAGTTTTTGCGTGAATATATGGTGCCTTCAAAAGCATCAATAAGATCTAAAGAAGCTTTAACGGTGCAATTATCGGAAACAGTTATTGCAACCATAATGCTGCTTATAAAAAAAGACCCTAATGTGAATATTGATTATGATCATCTGATTGATGGAATAATAGATAAAAAAATAGAGAACGGTGAGCTTAACGCTTATGATGTTACCTTTAGGGAACTTAATGAAATGAGGAAAATCCTTAAGAAGGAGAAACTATACTATGGTTTTTTACGTAGATAATGAAGTAGACGCAAAATTCGATTTTGATATAGAAGAGATTGCAAGTCTTGTAGCCGCTAAGGTTCTTGAGACAGAGGGGTGCGATCATGAAGTTGAGATAAGTCTTATAATTACTGATGATGAAGGCATTAGGGAGATGAATAATGAATTCAGGGAAATTGACAGACCTACTGATGTTCTTTCTTTTCCTAATGTTAGTTATGAGATCCCCGGTGATTTTTCTGTAATGGATGGGGAACAGAATATAGACCTTTTGAATCCTGATACGGGCAATATTATGTTTGGGGACATTGTTGTCAATGAGAACAGGGTAAGAGAGCAGGCCAAAGAATATGGCCATAGCGAGAAGAGGGAATTTGCATTTCTGATAGCACACAGTATGCTTCATTTATGCGGCTATGATCATATGGAAGAGGATGAAGCTGCTGTGATGGAAAATAAACAGAGAGAAGTTTTAGAGGCACTTGGAATTACAAGGGACTGATATTTTGGGAGCAGAAGTATGAAGCAGTATTTTGAGGAAAAAAGAATAAGACCGGATGTTATTACATCAATGTTTTTCTTTTCCGTTCTTATAATGATGATTTATGAGATCATAACCCTTAGGATCTATGGGGACAAGGGAGCCGGCTTTGTTGCAGGGCCTATGGTTATTTTCTATATTCTGTACCTGGCATTTATTCTTGCTGTTCAAAAGTCAGTTTGGATCATGGTAAGGCTCAGGGCCAGAAGGTCACAGTATTTAAATGCACAGACCAATATGGTAAGGTCTTTTAGAATTTTTGCATTCTGTGGCCTGATAGTATTTGCAGTGCTTTTAATTAGCAGTTATTATTGCTCAGAAATTCTATTTGGGTCTACAAGATCTTTGTTTCATTGCATTATAGTTGCTGTATGTGCTTTATTTATGTCAATACAGGGCGTCCTAAGAGGTTACCTTCAGGGACTGGGCTATACAAAACCAATAGTTATTTCTGATGTGCTTATTGCAGTGTGTGCTCTTGTATCAGGAACTATAATATCTGCAGTTCTTTATAACTATGGACTTAAGGTTAATAATCTTTTCCATGTTAATGAGCTCAGCAGCGTTTATGGCTCAACAGGAATGATGATCGGAATACTTATTGGTGTTATAGCAGGCTTTATTCAAATTGTTGTAAGCTTTGTGCTCAGGAAAAATGAGATAAAAGAAATTGTAAAGCAGGGAGCACCAAGATACCTTGATAATAAGAATGATGTCCTTATTACCATAAGATCAATAATTCCTTTATATGTTACACCTGCACTGGTGATCCTTTTTGATATTGTTTTTTATGTTATACATCAAAAACGTATTGCTGCGGAGGGAGATTATATCCTTAACTACGGAGTATACGCAGGACGCGTGCTAAGCCTTATTTCTGTATTTGTTATTTTGGGTATCGTTCCATTTATTAAGATGTGGAACAGAATAATGGCGCGTATCGAGAGAGATGAGATAACAGGTGCAAAAGACAGATTGAAGTCTTTAGCGCATAGTTTTTTTGCTTTGTCTGTGCCTTGTATGGTCTTCATATTTGTTATGGCAAAAACGGTTGAGATTGCTGTATTTGGTAAGAATAATGATCTTTCAAATTATCTTATTGAATTGGGGAGCCTGTTAATTGTTTTTGCGCCTATAGCAGTTTTCTTTTCATGGCTGTTAAATCATATGGGAAAAGCAATACTTGCGCTTGTTTCAATTTTGCTTTCATGGATACTTCATGTTGTTATGATGTTTGTTTTAGTTATTTTTGCAAATATGGGAGCATATGGAATCCTTATATCGCTTATTGTTTCATTTGTTCTGTATGACATTGTTTGCTATCTCTTGCTTTGCAAGATGCTCAAATACAGACAGGAAATAATAAGGACTGTAGGAGTGCCGCTTTTGTGTTCTGCAATTGCAGGACTTCTTGCTTTTATAATCAATGTGATCTTCCTGAATCTGATAGGAGATATTTTGACTTTGGTTATTGCACTTCTTTTATATTCAGTTCTTTATATTGTACTTATGATCATCTTCAGGGGACTTACAGCAAAAGAAATAAGCAGGATTCCTTTGGGAAATGTATTTATGATGCTGGCCGGTAATTTTGGAGTTCAAAAAAGTTTAGAGGATTAAAATTGGATAGAAGAATAATTGTAGCCGGTGGTGGTGCATCAGGAATGTGTGCCGCTATATATGCTGCCAGAAATGGTGCGTCAGTGACCATAATTGAAAAGAATAATCAGCTTGGCAAAAAGCTCTCTATGACTGGAAATGGCAGATGCAATATTTCCAATCTTAACATGAATGAGAAAATGTATAATGCTGCTGCCGAAAAGAGAATGAAGCAGTGGCTTTCTGTCTATGGAGTTTTGGATGTTATAAGCTTTTTTAAATCACTTGGAATAGTTGTAAAAAGCGAAGATGGATATTTATATCCTTTATCAGGGCAGGCTCAGAGCGTTGTTCAGGCTTTTGAAAATGAGATAAAAAGGCTCGGGATCAATGTAATATTTGGTGAGCAGCTAAAATCGGTTGAACCCATTACAGGGGGACAGGAAAGAAAGTATCGCGTTATTACAAATAACACATTTTATGAGGCCGACAGGGTTATTATCGCCACAGGCTCTTTATCCGGACCAAAAACCACTATGTCTACCGGAGATGGATATTATATATGTAAAAAGCTTGGACTTACTATTAAAGATACTTATCCTGCTCTTGTCGGATTTAAGGCAGATCCTGAGGAGATAATGCCTGAAGGTGGTGTTAGAAGTCTTGCCGAGATTTCATTTTTACTTGGAACAGAAGTTGTTGCAAAAGAATATGGTGAGCTTCAGATAACCAAAGATGGCATCTCAGGAATTCCTGTAATGCAGGCAAGTTCTAAAGTTGTAAGATTATTAGAAGAAAAGAAACCTATAACAGCTGTAGTAAACTTTTTCCCTGATTATGATGAGGACGATTATGTATCCCTGGAAAAAGAGATGCTAAGACTACGTGATGAAAGAACACTTTCTGACTTTTTAACAGGATTTCATAATAGCTTCATTACAGATATGATCATTAAAAAGATGAAAATGGGCAGATCCATGAAAATGAAGAATATATCTGAGAGCATGGTTCTTAGTATACTTGATAGTTACAGGAATTATAAGATAAAACTTGATTCCAATTATGGATATTTGCAGTCCCAGGTTACATCAGGCGGTGTAAGTCTTGGTGATGTGAGGGATGATATGACCACAACATCCCATGACGGAATATTTGTCGTTGGAGAGCTTGTTGATGTTGATGGAAGATGTGGAGGCTACAATCTTCAATGGGCCTTTACATCAGGCAGCATCGCAGGAACTGTGGCATCGATATAGTTTTGGCTGTGCAAAGATTTTGTGTTTTGGATGATATGATTATAGGAAAATATAAATGATAAGAATTAACCAGATTAAGATAATTCATGACGAGAATAAGAGCTATGATTACGATACAATAAATGATGTCTTAAAGGCAAAGGTTGCAAAGATACTGCGAGTTTCTGTGGATGATATGGAATCCTTTGAAATTATCAGGCATTCGATTGATGCCAGAAAAAAGCCTGAGATTTATCATATTTATATTGTCGATGTTTCTTTGAAAAATAATAGTGAAGAAGGTGTCGTAAAGAAATGCAGGAATAAGGATGTTTCTATAATTGAACCTGTACGATATGCATTTCCTTATGTGTATCAGCATGGCAAGGAGGAAGACCTTAGGCCTGTTATTATAGGTGCGGGGCCTGCAGGACTTTTTTGCGGATATGTACTTGCAAAGAACGGATTTAAGCCACTTATTCTTGAAAGAGGTTCTGACGTAGATAAAAGAACAGAAATCGTTGAACATTTTTGGAAGAGCGGAGAGCTTGACGAAACCACCAATGTTCAGTTTGGAGAAGGCGGAGCAGGAACTTTTTCTGATGGTAAACTTAATACCATGGTCAAAGATAAGGATGGCAGAGGAAGAGCTGCACTTAAGATTTTTGTAGAAAATGGCGCTCCCATAGATATTTTATATGATGCCAAACCACATATAGGTACTGATATATTAAGAGATGTTGTTAAGAACATGAGAAACAATATCATAAAATGGGGCGGCGAAGTAAGGTTTGAATCAAAGGTCGATGAGATTGAGGTTTCAAAAGACAGTGAGATAAAAGCTCTCAAAGTTGGTGATGAATGTATCCCTTGCAGCGAAGCTGTTCTTGCAATTGGGCACAGTGCCCGTGATACTTTTTATATGCTTAAGGATAAGAATGTAGAGATGAACCCTAAGCCTTTTGCTGTAGGATTCAGAGTTGAGCATCCTCAAGCACTTATCAATTATTCGCAGTATAAAATAGCGGAACCAAAGGCCTTGGAGCCTGCGCCATATAAGCTTACGACAACTACAGATTCCGGAAGGGGAGTTTATTCTTTTTGCATGTGTCCCGGAGGCTTTGTCGTTAATGCTTCGTCTGAGAAAGGGAGGCTGGCTGTAAATGGAATGAGTTATAGCAGGCGTGACAGTAAAAATGCCAACTCTGCAATTATTATTACAGTTGATCCCAAAGATTTTGGCAGTGATGATGTATTATCCGGGGTAGAGTTTCAGCGAGGTCTTGAAGAAAAGGCCTATAAAGCCGGAAATGGTAAGATTCCTGTTGAGTACTATGGGAAGTTTAAAGAAGCTGTATCAGGTGCGTCAGATTTGGCTAATGAGGATGCTACATTGACTCAGGTTCAGAAAGATTTTAAACTTATAGAAAACACTCCATCCATGAAAGGAGATTATGTATTTGCAAACGTGCATGATATTCTTCCGGATGATTTAAATAATGCTTTTGTCCAAGGTATGGAAAAATTTGGACGAATGATAAAAGGATACAACAGCGAATATGCTCTTGTATCAGGAGTGGAGTCCAGAACGTCGTCTCCAGTCAGGATAGTCAGGGGGGAAAACGGGGAATCTGTCAATGTGAAGGGGCTTTTTCCCTGTGGCGAAGGTGCGGGCTATGCAGGTGGCATAATGTCTGCAGCGATGGACGGAATGAAAATAGCAGAATATGTGGCAGGGAGGATATGTAAAAAATGAAAAAAAGTAATTCTTTTGGGACAAAGCAGATTGCGATAACGGCGATTCTTTTGGCAATCTGTCTTATAAGTCAGATCTTCAAATCTTTAAGTGTTTTTATTACAGGGCCGGTTATAAATGCGTGCCTTCTATTGGCAGCTTCACTTGTTAATTTGCCATGTGCGATCGCCTTATCTGTTATTACTCCGATAACAGCTTACTTTATAGCGGCATCGCCTGTAATGATGGTAGTACCGGGCATAATTCCATTTATCATGCTTGGAAATGTGGTACTTGTAGTAGCTATGAATTATCTCTTAAAGGGAGATCTAAATGATTTAAAACTTGATGGAAGATTTAGCCTTATGTTTATTCTAAAGGCAGTTTTATGTGCACTTTTAAAGGCAGCTTTTATGGGCGTAACAATTTCCTTATGGCTATTACCTACATTTATTCCTGAGCAGTCACCACTTCGCCAGAAAATGCCTGTGTTCCAGTACACATTTTCAGCAGTGCAGTTTATCACAGCATGTATTGGCTTTATTTATTTCGCTATTATTCTCGTAGCAATCAAGAGTTATGCAAAAAGAAATAGTTAAGGAAAAAGACAGGATACGAAAAGAGGTCCTGGATAAAAGAAATCAGATCTCACCAAAGAATCTTTTGGAAAAAAGCAGCTTAATTTCTGAAAAGCTTTTTGCGCTTGAAGACTATAATGCTTCAGAGAATCTTTTGATCTATGCTTCTATGAAAAGCGAAGTCATAACAGATGGCATAATTGACAGAGCTTTGAAGGATGGTAAAAAGGTCTTTTGCCCAAAGTGCATGAACAGGCAGGAAGGAATTATGGAGTTCATCCAAATAAAAAGCATATTGGATTTAAAGGAAGGCTACATGGGAATCAGAGAGCCGCAGATTCTTGACGATTCAGTTATATTTGATGGACCAATAGAAAAAACTCTTGTAGTAGTTCCGGGGGTTGCTTTTGATAAAAGAGGCAATAGGATAGGGTATAAGGGTGGATATTATGACAGATTTCTTTTTAGGTTTCCTGGTATCAGATCTGCAGCGCTTGCATTTACTGAGCAGCTTGTTGACGATGTTCCTTACGATGTGCATGATATTCCGATTGATAAGTTGTTATATTCATAAAAAAAGCCTTTCACCTTTGGAGGTGGAAGGCTTTTTTCTATCTCTTTTTTATTATAAATGCTGATCTCTGTCAATTTTGTCGTAGTGTTTTTGAAGCCATGGATAAATGGCGGCAGTTAGTTTCATATCAAGATTAAAGATATAAACTCCAAATGTTACAACAAAGAGAATTAAAACAATGATAACAATTACTTTTAATATATGCAAAAATACGTACATTAGTGTTTCTCCTTTTACCAGCTCTTTTCATCAGGAAGGACTTCAAGTGATGGATCAATAGGCTCTTCCTGCATAACAGTTCTCATAAATGAGTTGATCTGATCTCTGACACCCTGGCGGGATATAATCCTTGGATCAAAAAGATCATGGGATACCCATACAAGAGGAATGCCTTTTTCTCTGGCTTTTTCTTCAAATAGACCGTGCATTCCATCAAGGGCTTTACAACTCATGTGCTCCCAGAGTATTACCATATCTGCATTGAACATTTCAACAAATTCCCAAAGCTCATCTAAAAGAACCTTATATCCGCCATGAGTTCTGTTTCGCATTATCATGTTCTCTGTAAGCCAGGCCATATCATAATAGGCCTGTTCTCTGTTTTCCGGAGTATCTACCTCAGCAATTTCTTTTGTAGAAACCATAGAAAGCATATCTGTGAGAGGAACAATTCCCCAGCAGTTTAAAAGCCATACAAGAAAGTCCATGTAATAATGAGACTGAACACCCCATACAATGGCGCGGTGACGATATTCTTTTGCAGCCATCTTCTTTTTGGCATATGCGGCTCTTGCAAGCTTTGTTATTGTCTTATCAGCTTTTTCAAAAGCGGGAACTCTGCCGCAGATAGCCATGTAGTTGGTTTCAGTGTAGAGTGCAAGGTTTGATCCAAATACCTGAGGATATGGCGTTCTGTTCATTTCAAGCCATTCCTGTCTGCACTTTGTGGCATAGTTGACTCTTTTTGCACATTCAAAATATGCTTCCCAGTTCCACTTGTGACCGGTGTGCTTTTCTACGAATGCTATTGCGTTACGGATTTCCTGAGCGGCATATTCCTGTACATCATCCTCTCTGTGACGAAGTGGAGCAGCAAGCTGGAATACAGGAATGTTGTCTTCGTGCTCAAGCCTCTGGGAAATGACACCATTTCCTAAAAGTGAACCATCACATGTAGTGTTACATTGAATTGCACAGGCACCAAGAATAGGAGCGTCATCATCTATTGAAACGCCGGCCTCGGCTTCAGGCATAGGGCATACATCGCCTGCAAGACCATATTCCTGGGCTACGTCAATGTAGTGGCAAGCCGCATACTGATTCAGAAGAACTGAAACATAGGTAGAAGGTGTTTCTCTGCTTAATACCTTAAGATCGGGAAAACCCATCATTACGGCGGTCATTTCATTTTCGTCAACCAGAACAACTTTGTCTGAAAATTTCTTGTCGTTGCCAATTCTTCTGTCACCTCTAAAAAGTGAGTCCAAAAGATTAGCTACGTCTTTTATTACAAGGTCCTGCTCTGTATGACAGATTCTCAGGTATTCTCCACGAAGTCCTTGAGTATGCCTGTCAACCATCATTGGAACAGCCAGATAGTTTGACATCCACCTGTAGCGGAACATTGCTTTTACATTTCTTGGTTTTGCAACGAACTTACCGAGAGTCAACATGATACCAAGCCATTTGGAATAGTCATACATTGTATCAACCAGGCCGCGCCATTCACGTCTTTTTCTGACAAGAGAGCCTTCTTTATAAAAATCGCCGAGTCTGTCGGCACCAATTTCTTTAGCCATTTTCGTTACCTCGCTGTATTTTTTTGATCTCTATGCTTTCAACAAAAGCCTGGACTCTGGTCTGCATCTGACCGGAGATTCCGATAGAATAAGGTCTGTCTACAGCAAGTACCGGATATCCATATTTGTTTCGAAGGATTGTAGAGCCCATCATTTTTTCGTAAGCCCATGGATCACAGAATTTCATCTGCTCATAAATGATTCCGTCAGCTTTGTAGTCTTTTGCAAGTTGATCTACGTATTCGCGTCTATGGTCCATTTTCTGTGTGTTCATGAAGCGAGGGCATTCGCCTCTGTTCATATATGCGCGGCAGATCTGAGTAAGAGCATCTTCCTCATCATTCAGGATAATAGGATTTCTTCCTGGAAGAGAGCCGTAGCAGTAGCGGTCAGCGCAGACATAGGCACCTGAGTTTTCTATGAGTTTTATAAAATCTGTGTCATCCATTTCTGAACCTACCACGAGAACTCTGGCTCTATAATTTTTCTTTTCATCAGGTTCACGTGTTTGCAGATCTTTAAGGGTCTCTTCTAATTTTTCTATCAAAAGATATTTTGGAGCTACATAAGTTGCAAGAGTAATAACGCTAAATTCATAGCCTGTGATCCTTGGGTTATCTTCTTTTCGGAATTCCCCTATAGCACGTATAAGTTCGCAAACACGATTGTGCTCAGCTACTGCTTTTCTTATAGCTGCATCGCTTACGTCGATTCCATAGCGTTCTGACAGCGGCTTTAGTATATGATTTTTACACTGCAATACATATAGATTCAGGCCATTGTCATCGGCTTTCATGGGTACTTCCATGTACTCAAAAAAGAAGTTCTTTTTATCTTTGCCAAGAGCCTTAAGGACTTCCATGTTCTCTATGCATCTGTTTATCATAGAGCAGCCATCAGGCGTGATGATACAGTCTGCAAAGTTAAAACCGCCTTCGATAGCTCTTTCTAAAAGAGCACGAGAGTATTCACATAAAAAGCTTGTCATGTAATAAGTGGAAATATCAAGAGAACCTGTCCTTGGTGCACGGAGTCTTGCAGAAAAGCATCCGGGCAGATTAAGGAGCGGTTCAGGAGTGTTTTCGCAGGTGTACGCAACGTATACCTTTCCCCCAGCCTGCGCTTTTTGAACCAGCTCATTGTTTGCCTCAAGGAGCAGGTTCTCAAAGAATATTAGATTTTTTAAGTCTTTCACTAAGTTCCCCTACCTTTATAAAGATTTAATGAATTTATATATTTAGTCTAATGTAATACTTAATTAGTGTCAATTTATTGTGCATTTTTATTGTGCTGGTATGAAAAATTTGCTAAAAATTTATAAAACAAGCACAATATATCGTAATATTGATATAATAATTCATATAATATGGTTTATCATGGAGAATTTATATGGATATACGAAAAGATGATCAGGATTTAGGTAAAAGTAAGAGACCTTTAAAGCGCAGCATTTTTTTGTTTGTTCTTTCTTTTATAACATTGCTTTGCCTTGTACTGAGTATACTTACTTACAGGTCGTTCAATTATTCGCTGTATCAATCTTACAATAAGCGAATGATTGATGTCTTAGAGTATGTCTACAGCCATATAGATATTGAAGATCTCTCAGAGTGCGTGGAAACAGGAATTGAATCTGAAAAATATACTGAACTTGTTTCTTTTATGGATTCAATTATGGAGGATTTTGATATTCATTACCTTTATATAATAAAGCCATATATTAATGGTGATGATTATGTGATGATGAATGTTATATCTGCTGATACAGCGGAGGGAAGAGAAACAGATCCTGATGGATATTATCTTGGATATATACTTGAAGATGTCTATGAACGCGAGGAACTTGTGCGTTATCAAATGTATCTGGATAAAGATAACATTTCCTACTTTAAAAATTTTAGCACTTGGGGCTATGACTACACTGCTATGATGCCTCTTATAAATAGTAAAGGCGAACATTTTGCAGCTCTTTGCGTAGATATTGAGGTCGACGATGTAGAGCGTGCAATTCAGACTTACACAGTAGCCAATGTTATTCTTATTGCCTTTTTGGGAGCAATGTTCTTTATTCTGTTTCTTTTATGGATGAATCGCAATATTACAGAACCAATAAGAAAACTTGAAAGAAGTGTTGTTTCTTTTGCTCAGAGAAGTCACTATCAGCATGATCCTTCGCTCCTTCATTATGAAGATCCCGGGATTCACACAAAGAATGAAGTTGAATCTCTTTCTAATGCTGTAAATCAAATGTCTCAGGATATGCAGGTGTATGTGAAAAACATCATCGATGCAGAAGGTAAAGTTCAGGACATGAAAAATCAGGTGAGCCATATGGATATTCTGGCTTATCAGGATGCTCTTACACACGTAAAAAATAAGGCATGGTATGACAAAACAGAGATTCGTGTAAATGATGATATTTCAAAGGGGGCAGCCAGATTTGGAATTATTATGATAGACCTCAACAATCTGAAAAAGATCAATGACAATTATGGCCATGAGCATGGTAATGACTATATTTTCGGAGCCTGTCATGAGGTATGCGTAATTTACGATCATTCTCCGGTATTTAGAATTGGCGGAGATGAATTTGTAGTTCTTTTGGAAAACAGGGATTTTGAGAACAGAGAAACTCTATTACAAGAGCTAAAGAATGCTTTCAAATTGTTTATGGAAGACGATAGCAGGGAGCCTTGGGAAAAATATTCGGCAGCAATTGGAATGGCTGTATTTGACAAGGATAAGGATTCTTCTATGAACGATGTATTTAAAAGAGCTGATAAGCTTATGTATGAAGACAAAATGAAATCAAAAGCTGCAAGAAACTAGTTTGAAAACTAAAAAGGCGATTGAAGATCAGGTATCTTCATCGCCTTTTTCACGCATTTCATAATTTTTATCTTCATCGATCATCTGAAGCATAATGTCTGCAAAATATGGATCAAACTGGGTTCCTTTTCCTTTTTCTATTTCAGCACGAACTTTTTCCTGGGGCATTCCACGTCTGTAGCTTCTGTTACTCGACATGGCGTCGTAGGAGTCTGCCACAGCGATGATCCTGGCTTCTTCCGGTATTTTATCACCGGCAAGGCCCTCAGGATAACCTTTTCCATCATATCTCTCATGATGCCATCTTGCGCCAATCGTAAGCTCAGGCATTTCCTTTATGTTTCTTAAAATAGTTGAGCCTTTTTCCGGATGAGATTTGATAATAGAGTATTCGATATCATCAAGTTTACCTTCTTTGTTGATGATTGCATCCGGTACGCCAATCTTTCCAACATCATGCAAAAGACCTGTGATATATATCCTTTGCTGCATGTCTTCGTCGTAACCGGCTCTTTTGGCGATTTCTTTTGAATATTCTGCAACTCTTACAGAATGGCCGTTTGTATAGGTGTCTTTTGCATCAATAGCTGCGGCAAGACTTTCAACGATTCCCAAAAAGAGCTGTTCATTTTCTCTTGTTTTCTTTTTTACTTCTTTTGTCAGTTCATTTTGAAGTCTTATAAGTTCAATACAATGACTTACGCGAAGGGTAAGGATCTCAGGGACAAATGGCTTTTTTATAAAGTCCATTGCACCAAGCTCAAGAGCTTTTGTCTCTATGTATCTGTTGTCTTCGGCAGTTAAAAAGATAACAGGGATCTCTCTTTTTCCAAGTTCTTTTTCCTTTTGGCGAAGAGCAGAGAGGGTCTCAAGACCATCCATTTCAGGCATGATAACATCAAGAAGGATAAGGTCTGCTGTTTGCGCCTCAATAAAATCCAGAAGAACCCTTCCGGATGTCATAGGGATTGCTTTCATATCAGCGCTTATTAAAATATTACGTATTGCGGCTATAATTGCCGGATCGTCATCCACAACAACAATCTTGTAAGCCATCGTATGCTCCCTGATAAATGCATTTGCCACGCCTTCTTTTTAATGATAACATCTTGCCATTATTACGAGTATAAACAGTTTGTAAAAAATAATAAAAAAATAGCTTTTGGGTATTTCGATTTTTACAAAAAGAATTTTGAATATTTCATTTTTTTAGAGATTATTTTTTCTTATACTGAATACTGTAATCAATATATGAGTTTCCCCAAGGGAAGCCATTTAGAGAAGGGAAGGGAATTATTATGAAAAAGAAGATTTTAAGTTCTCTGCTTTGCGCTACAGTTGCGGCTACAACAATTATTGGCTGTGGGCAGAGCGCACAAACAACTACAGAGACTCAGAGCGAAGCACCAAGTGAGGCTGCTACAGCTGAAGCTACTGCTGAGGCAGAAAATACTCAGGCTAAGGAGCCAGGGGAGAAGGTTACACTTTCAATTTACACACAGTATGCAGATGACGATACAAAAGTTCCATATGATTATGCAGTAGAGCAGCTTAAAGAAGCTTATCCTAATGTTGAGCTTAATCTTATTGTTCAGGCTCAGGATGATGGACAGACACTTAAAACTCTTGCAGCTACAGGACAGTTACCTGATATCTACCAGGCAAGTACTGATATTATCAATACTTTCCGCGAGTCAAATCAGATCATGGTACTAAATGATGTTGCAAAGTCAACAGGCTTCCTTGATAAGCTTTATGAAGCCAATAAGGATCTTGCATATGCAGAAGATGGAAATATCTACGCATTCCCATTTTCTGGACAGGAATATGTGCTCTGGTATTACAACAAGGCTCTCTTTGAAGAAAATGGCCTTGAAGTTCCAAAGACATATGATGAATTAAAGAATTGTATTGAAGTATTTAAGTCAAAGGGAATTACTCCTCTTGCACTTTTTGGACAGGAAGGCTGGAATACAGCAGCTGCCTATGACGTTGTAGCTACAAGATACACAGAGGGCGGTATTAAGGCACTTGATGAGGGAACAGCAAGCATCACTGATGAAGCTTACCTTACAGCAGCAAAGACATTGGAAGAGCTTGTTGCAGCAGGTCTTTTCCAGGATTCAGCAACAACAACAAATTATGATCAGGCATCTGAGATGTTCCTTTCAGGAAATGCTGCAATGTTCATAAATGGACAGTGGTATATTGAGGATGCAACAGCAGCTCTTGGTGAGAATGTTGACTGGATGTTCTATCCTGCAGCAGATGAAGCTTCTTATGAAGCTGGTAAGAGCGTATTCTCAGGCGGTGGAAGTGCATCTGGATTTGCAGTTAACCCTGATTCAGAGAATGCTGAGCTCGCAGCAGAAGTAGCAGAGTTTATCACAGAGAAGTACTGCGAAGCAAAGGTTATGTACAGACATAATCCACTTGTTGCTCTTGATACAGGCAAAGAACCAGATTCTGAGTATCCTGCAATGATGAAGAAGCTTTCAGATACACTTCCTTCAATCACAGCAACAACAAAGTTCACATGGGGACTTACAAATTCAACATTTAACGATGGTATACAGTCTGAGTCACAGGGACTTGTTTCAGGTCAGTTTACAGCAGATGAGTTCATTGCAGATATGAAAGACGTGATGGAATAATTATTATCAAAACTTGATAAACCAGGCGGCTTGCAACGGCCGCCTGATTTTATGATAAGGGAGAACCACCATGAAAAAATACATGGGCAACAAGCTTGCAATATTTCTATTTGTTTTACCTGCACTTGCAATTTTTATAATCTTTGATTTTTTTCCGATCATCCAGGTTTTTGCATACAGTTTTACTGACTGGAATGGTCTTACAACACCGACTTTTCTGGGTTTAAAGAATTACATAGACCTTTTTAATGATAGAGTTTTTTATACATCCAATAGAAATCAGCTTATTTTTGCAGTTATTATAACTGTATATCAGATGTTTTTTGCAACAGTATTTGCCATAACAATCTCTGACAAAAAGATGAAGGGCAGAAAGTTTTTGAGAGTTGCTTATTTCATCCCTGTAATCCTGTCAGTAACCGTTGTTTGTCAGTTGTGGAGCGCGATTTTAAGTGGCCAGGGACTTTTGAATAAACTGTTTGAGACATTTGGTTCTGATTATACTCAGAACTGGCTGGGTGACAGATATAAGGCAATCTATGTTATTGCTTTTGTAAATGCATGGCAGTGGATGGGCTATCAGTTTGCACTTATAGTTGCAGGAATCAAATCAATACCTGCAGATTATTATGAAGCGGCTAAAATTGACGGATGCTCAAATGTAAAAGCACATATGAAGATCACGATACCTCTTCTTGCGGAAACATATAAGTTTTGCCTGATCATATCCTTAACAGGTGGTATAAAGGCATTTACTGAAATGAATATTTTGACAGGCGGTGGCCCGAATAAATCAACGTTCACGCTTACCTACATGATGTATAATGCAGCATTTAAGAAGTCTGACTACGGATATGGTCTTGCATCTGCATCGATCATGGTTATCGAGTGTATGCTTGTAATGCTGCTCATCAACTTTATTTTCAGAGAAAAGAATCAGCTAAAAGAGGAAGAAAAATCTAAGAAGAGGAGGCTGTCATATGGAAACTAAAAGAAGTGTTTTACATAAAGTTTTTGTAGTGTTCTGTTGGATATATGCAGCTTTTTCACTATATCCGCTTATATGGATGCTTTTTTATTCATTTAAGACCAATCAGGAAATATTTGTCACAAATCCATTTGGATTTCCATGGCCATTACATTACGAAAATTACATAACTGCATGGACTAAATATGATGTGCCATTATACTTTTTAAATTCACTTCTTGTATCTGTAGGAACAGTAGTTATTACAATCTTTTGTGCATTGCTATTTTCCTATGCAACAAGTAGAATGATTTGGAAGGGAAGAACATTTACAAGGTTGTTTTTGGGGCTTGGAATGTTTATCCCTGTACAGGCGATCATGATTCCTGTAGTCAAGGTTGTCCAGAGATTCAATCTTATGGGAACAAGATGGTCCTTAATTTTCCCTTATATAGCTATAAACCTTGCATTTGCCTGCATGGTATACTATGGCTTCTTTAAAGGGATACCTATGGAGCTTGAAGAGGCTGCATGTATGGATGGAGCCAATATCTATCAGACATTTTTCAGGATCATAGAGCCACTTGTAAGGCCGGCTACAGTTACGCTTGTAATATATATTTTCCTAAATGCATGGAATGAATTCATTCTTGCCAATGTTGTAGTTGGAAGCATTCCTCAGCTTAAGACACTTCCTCTTGGAGTGTTGTTCTTCCAGGGCGAGTTTACGACAGACTGGGGCGGAATGGGTGCTACAATGGTTATTGCATCATTCCCTGCAATTATAGTTTATTCTATCTTCTCTGAGCAGGTGGAAAGTGCCATGACTATCGGAGGAGCAGTAAAGGGTTAATCTTGAATATGACATTAAAGGACATGGAGAGGCAGCATTCTGACAGGAAGCTTTCCGGTAAGGATAAAGCCCGCAACATGTCAATAAAGTATAAAATAGCATCAATGACAGTTGTAGTAGCACTAATACCAATAGTGCTACTTACTGTTTTGATGCTTATTTTTTATAACAGAGCAATTATGCAAAGAGCAGAAAAACAGATTGAAGAAAATATCAGGATCATGTCGGACAGGATCACATCTGTTTTGAAAAATGGCGAGCTTTGCTCAAATAATCTTACGATCGAGTTTAGTAATTTCTATAACGAAAGGATCATGAAGCAGGTAACAAGGGATGCGAGGATAACATCGCAGCTTTCCCAATCACTGCTTATTTATAATGGAATATCATCTATTGTTTTTATTGACTCTGAAGGGCGATTTTACTCAAGTGATCCCAAGCTTGAAGATATCAAGGATAAGATAATGGCTTCGGAGTACATATCATATTTAAAGGATATGGGCGGTAAAACTGTAATGATGGATCAGGCTGAAAACATCATGAACAGGGATGACAAAGAGATAGTAACCATGGGAAAACATGTCATAAATATTGTGACCGGAAGCCCTATTGGATATCTTTTTGTGAATATGGACAAGGATTATCTTATTGAATCTTCGCAAAGTGAGATAAGCTATTATTTCCTTTACGATACATTGGGAAACTGTATTTCTGAAAGTGACAGCAAAGAGCAGTTCTATTCTGATACAGATTTTTTAAGTGGCCTGATCAAAAGTCCTAAAGAACGCTTAAAGTATGGCGGTGAGACCTATCTTATGGCAAAGGACACACTTGATGAATTCAAGTGGACGGTTGTCGGGATCACAAATTTAAACAAGTTTAATGTGACAGGTAAGGACCTTTGGTTTATTTTGCTTACTACAGGCTCTATTTCTGCAGTCCTGCTTCTTTTATCAGTTGTTTTCTCAACCAATATAATAACAAGGCCTCTTAAGATATTGCATGACGGTGCCCAGCAGATTGCCGAGGGTGATATGAGCTACAGGTTCAGATTCAAGACAAAGGATGAAATAGGAAGACTTGGAAGAATCTTTAACTATATGACTCAGAGGAACTTAGAACTCCTAAATCAGGTAGATGAAGAGGCCAAAAAGAAAAGAGAATACGAGCTTGCCTTGATCCAGGAGCAGGTAAAGCCGCATTTTTTATATAATACTCTGGATATTATCATAATGCTCATTGAGATGAACAGGTCAAAAGAGGCTGCGAGAGTCACTCAAAAGCTTGCTAACTACTACAAGAATTCTTTATCCGGCAGTGAAGAGATTGTCAGTATTGAACGGGAAATTCAGATAACAAGGGATTATCTTGATCTTCAGACCATGCGATATGGAGATAAGTTTAAGTACGATTTTGATATTCCTAAAGAGCTATTTGGGATTAATATTCCTAAGATGACTCTTCAGCCTCTGGTAGAAAATGCAATTTACCACGGACTTAAGTACAAGGAAGACTGGGGCAAGATCACTATAACAGGACATAAAAACAAAGACACTATAAAACTGTATGTAACAGATGATGGAATTGGTATTGATGAAGAGAAACTTGCGTCCATGCAGGAAAATCTAAAGAGAAATGAGATTCCTGAAGATGCGGACAGAAAGCATTTTGGCGTATATAGTGTTGATCACAGGCTCAGATTATACTTTGGTGATGAGTATGGCCTTAGCGTTGACAGCCAAAAAGATCAGGGGACGACTTTTACGATCAGGATACCTGACGTAAGCGAAAAGAGGTAAATTGTTTTGAATAAGATTATGATTGTCGATGATATGCCTATTTTTTTGGAGTATTTAAGAGGTTGCATTGATTGGAATGCATATGGTTTTGAAATCTGCTGCGAAGCCCATGATGGCAGAGAAGCGCTGCAAAAGATGGAGGAATATCTTCCTGATGTAGTTCTGACAGATATAACTATGCCATACCTAAACGGTCTTGAGCTTTCTGAAAAGATCATTAAAGATTATCCTGATACTGCAGTTGTTCTGATAACAGGAAATAATGAATTTGAATATGCAAGAAAAGCCGTAAAGATCGGTGTTTGCGATTATATAGTAAAGCCTTTTGAAAAAGAAGAACTGATCCTTAGTCTTTTAAAGCTACAGGATAATATTGGAAAAGCTGTAGAGAACTCTCTTAGAGATGATTACGTTTTGACAGATGAGCTCAAAGCTCTTATATATGCCGGGATATCAGATTCTGAGCATTCAAACGAGATTGAAGAGAAGATATTTGGATGGGGCTCCGGGGCAGGATATTTGCTGGGGCTGGTTAAATTTGACGGGGATATAAATAATAACAGTTCAAGGGAAGAACTAATGAACTGGGAGCGCCTCATTGCAAAAATGCTTGAGGATAAACTTGATATAGATGGTGAAGTAAAGATTTTTAATGATTTTGAAAATAACATCATCATTCTCATGCGCTTCAATAGAGCTTCTGATATAAGCAATTTCAAGGGATATGAGTTTACAGATATTATCGATGTAGTAAAGAACCAGCTTGGCTTTGATATTACAATAGTTCTTTCAAGGGCTGATGAGCTAAAAGGTGTAAAAAAGGCCTATGAAAGAGCGCTTGGAACAGTGATGGTCAAGGGACATGGAAAACTTATAGACCTTAGAGAAGAGTCAGAGCCACCTGTTTTTACTTCACTTGACGCAATCTTCAGGCTCAATAAGGATATTGAAAATCTCTTATCAGATGACGTTGAAAATGTTATCAATACGATGTGGCAGCATATTAGAGAAGCGCATCCTAAGGAAGATGGGCACACTATCACTGATATGAATATTATAAGCAGTGCTCTCAGCGTACTTATGACTAACATTATCAATTCGGGATTTTCAATAGAGAAAATTTATGGCGATGGTTTTTCGCCGGAACACTTTTTTTCAGGATCGATAGGTTCTGATGAAATGAAGGATAAAGTGATATATCTTTTTAAAAAGAGGATTGAATTTGAAAAGGATAAGAAAAAGTCCAAGTCAAGAGATGTTGCGCTTTCTGCCAAGGAATATATAGAACAAAACTATATTAACAGTGAACTATCAGTTGCTGACATATCGGAAGTGCTTTGCGTTAACCAGACTTATCTCAGAAAGATGTTCAAAAGTGAAATGAATATGACTCTCTCTGAATATATAACACAGGTGCGTATGCAGGAGGCAAAAAGACTTATCACTGCAACAGATGAAAAATTATCATTGATTGCAGAAAAAGTTGGCTATAGCGATGTGAGTTATTTTTCAAATGTGTTCAAAAAATATTATGGAAATTCTCCACGTAGTATGAGCAAAGAGTAGTGTATTTTAAGCCATTTGTGGTATTATTTTAAATAACGAAATTTTCTGGTGACTTGATCTTAGAAGTGGAGGAGCTATGGTATTACTTGATATTTGTAAAAATGCGAAGGCTGCAAAGCCAGCAATGATAAAACTTTCAACAAAAGAAAAAAATGGGGCTCTTTTGGCAGTTGCAGAGGGTCTTATTAAAGATTGTGGCAAGATCCTTGAAGCAAACCGCATCGATTATGAAAATGGTGTTAAAAATGGCATGAATCAAGGGCTTTTAGACAGGCTAAAACTCGATGAAAAAAGAGTAGAGGCTATGGCTGAAGGCATCAGAGAAGTATCCGCACTTGAAGACCCTATAGGGCAGGAAATTGAGCATTTTGAGAGACCAAATGGCCTTAAGATAAAAAAGATAAGAGTTCCGCTTGGAGTTGTTGGAATAATTTATGAATCACGTCCAAATGTTACAGCTGATGCATTTGCTCTTACTTTTAAGTCAGGTAACGTGACTATTCTTAAGGGTGGAAGTGATGCTATAAACAGCAATATTGCAATTACAAATTCTATCAGAAACACACTTCAAAGCCTTGGTATTACAGCAGATGCCATTCAGCTCATAGAAGCTACGGACAGACAGGTTACAACTGATTTCATGAAGATGAAAGAATACGTTGATGTTCTGATCCCAAGAGGAAGCGCAGGACTTATAAGAGCGGTTGTAGAAAACTCTAATATTCCTGTTATTGAGACAGGAACAGGTAACTGTCATATATATGTTGACAAGGATGCTGATATCCAGAAGGCAATTCCAATCATAATCAATGCTAAGACACAGAGAATTGGTGTGTGCAATGCGGCAGAATCACTTATCGTTCATGAAGATATTATGGAGAAGTTCCTTCCTGAATTTGAAAATGCCATGAAAGAACACTCTGTTGAAGTCAGAGCAGATAAGCCAAGTAAGGCATATATGTCTTTTGCCATTGATGCAACAGAAGAGGACTTCGGAAAAGAGTATCTTGATTACATTATTTCTGTTAAGTCTGTAAAGAGTGTTGACGAGGCTATTGATCATATAAATAAATATGGCACCGGTCATTCAGAGTCGATCATCACTGAAAACAAGGAAACAGCAGATAAGTTTTTGGCGCTTGTTGATGCAGCATGTGTTTATGCCAATGCATCCACAAGATTTACAGATGGCTTTGAATTTGGCTTTGGAGCTGAAATAGGAATTAGTACACAGAAACTCCATGCAAGGGGACCAATGGGGTTAAAAGAGCTTACTTCCTATAAGTACCAAATCTGCGGAAATGGTCAGACTAGAAAATAAGGCATAAGAAGGAGTGGGTTTTTATGTTACAGGGTAATGAGGAAATACTAGAAGCCAAAAAACACATAATTGAAGTTGCAAGAGAACTTCATGAAATAGGGCTTCTTGTCAGAACTTGGGGGAATGTAAGTCAGAGGATTGACGAAAATAGCTTTTTGATCACACCAAGCGGCATTAAATATGAAGATCTTACTGTCGACATGATCGTGAAGGTAAATATTGATGATCTTTCTTACGAGGGAGATGTTTTGCCTTCTACAGAAAAGTGTGTCCATGCCGCCTGTTACAAAGAAAGAAAAGATATAGACTTTATTATTCATACGCACCAGGTTTATGCCTCCTGCGTTGGAACACTGGGAATTAAAAAAGTATTTTCATATCTTGATGATGAGGATATTGAGATTCCTGTCGCAGCATTTGCCCTTCCGGGGAGCGAAAAGCTTGTTGAAAATACTGTTAAAGCCATTAATAAATTTCCTGATTGCAATGGCTTTATTATGGCTAACCATGGAACATTATGCTTTGGCAAGAACTCAAAAGAGGCTATTTATGAAGCAGAAAAAATGGAAGTAGCCTGCAACAATTTCCTTATTGATGTCTGCAAGACAGATATTAAACACGGCGTTGAGTTTGGCTTTAATTCGCATCTTGAAAATGGAGAGATAGTTTATGAAATTCCCGATACTCCTAAGCGTGTCAAACACATTCATGAGCTTATTTATGCCAAGAGAAAGGATGTAAAATACATCATTCATAATAAATCAGAAGCTGTAATGACAGTATCAAGACGAGCTAATCATATGCGCCCGCTTTTATATGATTTTGCACAGCTTATTGGCGTAAGCGTAAAGGTCCCAAGCAATGAACATGGCAAAGACGGTATGAGCTATCACAATATTAAAAAGAACGTCAATGTTGTCTTTTCACTATATGATGGAGCATACTGCCTTGGCGCTTCTTATGACGATGCCATGGATGTGGCAGATGTTCTTGATAAGGGCTGCATTGCTCATGTCGCTGTAATGAGGCATGGCGAAGGGCACTTTTTGTCACTTTTAGAATGCATAAAGATGAACAGATTTTATAGAAAATCATACTCAAAGAGATCAGAAATTGTAAAAAAATAAATTGAAAGGCAGCGCATAAAATGATCAGAAGGCCGGAAAGCATCAAAAAAGGAAATACGATAGGAATAACAGCACCTTCTTTTGGAGCAGCAACAGAACCCTATAGTGTTCTTATTGATATAGCTATAAAGAATCTAAAAGAGAGAGGCTATAACATCATAGAAGGCAAGACAGCACGAATGGGTGATGGTAAGGGAATAAGTACAGACCCAAAAGTTACAAGTGCTGAACTTATGGAGTTTTATAAATCAGACGCCATAGATGCCATTATATCTGCCGGTGGTGGTGAGCTTATGAATGAAACCATCACTTACGTTGACTTTGAAGAGCTTAAGAATTGTAAACCCAAGTGGTATATAGGCTATTCAGATAATACTCATTTTATTTTTCCTCTTGTAACTATATCCGGAACAATGGGAATCTATGGCCCTTGCATAAACGGATATGGTAAAACCTGGGAGAATACAGAAAATGACGCTTTTGCGCTTTTAGAAGGGACAAAGACCGATTTTAAAGGCTATGATATGTATTCATACAGTGATGAGCCATCTGATCCTGATGCTCCTATAGATTACGATAAACTCATGACCTATGATCTTAACCAGAAAAAGATATTAAGTTCTTTTGACTGCAGTAGTAAGAAGGCTGTTAAGGTGGATGAGACAAAAGAACTTAAGTGTGAAGGGATGCTCCTTGGAGGCTGCCTTGATGTTCTCTTTGATATTGTTGGTACAAGGTTTGACAATATGAAGGAGTTTAAAAGAGAGCACAAGGATATAATCTGGGTTTTGGAAGAATGCGATCTTAATGTTATGTCATACAGAAGAGCGCTTTGGAACCTCAGAGAAGCTGGATGGTTTGATGATGCAAAGGGCTTTATCATCGGAAGAGCAAGAGCTGCAAGAGGAGAAGAGTTTACAGGAGTTGATGAATACAATGCTGTAACAGATATTTTGGAAGGCTTTGGTGTTCCTATCATAATGGACGCTGATATTGGACATATTTCTCCCATGCTTCCTGTAATTATGGGGGCAGAAGCAATTGTGTCCGCAAAGGGAAATGACTTAAGAATCAAGTATATAGAAAATTAATTCTGTTTAGGAAATCTTTATACGCAATAAAGTAAACAAACACTATAATATAAGTACCTGAGAACATGTATAATATGTGGAAATAAACAATTTTTTGTATTGTAGAGAGGTGCAAAATGAGAAAAATATTTAAAGGTTTAGTATTATTTGTATTAACTGCCGCAATTACTATTTTCACTATGAATCTCAATGTATTTGCCATGAGTGATGTTCCGGATTACTTTGATTTTCAGGATACTGTACTTTCGATAAATGCTGGCGAGACCAAGACCATGAGTATGAGGGCCAATTACAATTACACCTATTACCTGGGACCACATACAAGTGCAGCTACATATCTGGAGTGCTCATATGCAAGTGGAACTCAGAATGTTACATTTCATATTGGAGCAGATGAGACTGTAAAGAATGTATTTTTCTATTTCTATGTTGATGATGACAGGGTGCAGAATAAAGATATAGAGGATAATGTAGAGGTATACGTACAGAATATACAGACTACTTATGAAAGCATCTCTGTAACGCTTTGCGATGGAAAAACGGGTACTGTATCTAAAAATGGTAACACAGCTATTATGTATAATCAGGATAACGTTGCAATGGCTTCTTTTGCTCTTTCCAATAACAATGGACATAATGCTACCAATGGCTTAAAAGGAGTTGTTGAAAATGGAGCCAAGTATTTTGATGTAGTATCCGGCAATCCAAATGCAACACCGGTTGTTTCTGAGTCAGATAAGGGCGTCTTTATTGCTAATGGTTTTGCAGGTGTTTGCGTAAATGGCAATTATAAAAACTGGCCATAAACAAAAAAGATAATAAAAAGCATGTTGCTTTGTAATTTAAGCAACATGCTTTTTCTATTCTTTAGTAATCAGCAGATTTTACTTCCATCCAGGCATCATTGTATAGTCTGTCTGTTTCTGTTCCAAGATACTGATACGACTCTGTGTTTATTTCATTTAGATCAGGAAAGGCAACCTTGGAGTTGCGGATCGCGTCATCTTCAATGTTTTCCTGAGCTACTGTGTTAGGAGTGGAGTAGGTAATGTACTCAAAGTTCCTAAGAGCGATGTCTCCGCGGCACATAAAGTCTATCCACTTTTCAGCATTTTCAACATTTTTGGAACCTTTGGTTATTACCCAGGAATCAATCCATACGTTTGTGCCTTCCTTTGGTACTACATATTCAAGGTCAGGATTCTCGCGGGCTGTATAGATTGCTTCTCCTGAATAGATCACACCAAGAGCTGCCTCGCCACCGATCATCTTATCCCTTACCTGGTCAACAACGTAGGCCTGTACAAGAGGCTTTTGAGCTATAAGATCATCTGTTGCAATATCAATTTCTGAAGCATCTTTTGTATTCATTGAAAAACCGTTTTTGAGAAGTGCCACCATGAATGCATCTCTGACAGAGTCCTGCATGAGAATCTGTCCTGAATATTTGCTGTCCCATAGAATATCCCAACTGTCTACAGTTTCGTCAACCATAGTCTTGTTATACAGGATTCCGACTGTTCCCCAGCAGTAGGGCACTGAATACTTGTTTTCGGGATCAAAATCTTTGGATGATTCAAAGTACTGGTCACCAATGTTTACAATATTTGGAATATTGTCAAAGTTAAGCTCCTGTATCATGTCATTTTCAATAAGCTTTTGAATCATATAATCTGACGGGCATATAACATCATAAGCGGAGGTGTCCTGAGCGAGTTTGGCAAACATTATTTCGTTAGTTTCAAACATATCATATATAACATCAATTCCGGTTTCGTCTTCAAACTCTTTTATGACATCTTCATCTATATATTCACCCCAGTTGTATACATACAATTTACCGTTTGGGTATGAAGCGCTGTTTTTTACTCCGCATCCGGATATCAGTGTACTTAATGTAGTGAGAGATAGAAATATACTTAAGAATTTCTTTTTCATATGTAACTCCAAAGTTAGTCTTTATTCTTCTTTGCAGGGACTCTGTAGACAAGCATGAGCAGAGTCAAAACTACTACAAATATAATTGCAGACAAAGCATAGATTTCAGGCTGAATACCTCTTTTTACCTCGTTATAAATAAGAGTTGAAAGTGTTTCAAAACCAGAGCCTTTTGTAAAGTAGGTGATTATAAAGTCATCAAGAGACATTGTGAAAGCCATAAGTGCTCCTGATACGATTCCAGGCCATAGATCAGGGAGAACAGTCTTGTAAAAGGCATACAAAGGTGCTGCACCAAGGTCAAGGGCTGCCTCATATACATAGACATTCATGTTCTTTATTCTGGGCATTACACTTAGCATAACAAATGGAATATTGAATGTAATATGTGCCAAAAGAATAGTAGTAAAGCCGGAGCTTATATGTAAAAACCTAAAGAGCAGCATAAGTGATATACCTGTTACAATATCAGCGTTGATCATTGGTATATTTGTGATGCTCATTATAAATGAACGAAGCTTTTTGTTAAGGCCTATCATTGCAATGCAGGAAACCGTGCCGATGATGGTTGAGATGATAGTGGCAAGTACTGCAATTGACAAAGTGTTTATAAGAGCGCTGGCAACGGCTTCATCAGAAAGTAGATTAACATACCATTCGAGAGTGAATCCTCCCCATTTTGCTCTGGATTTACTTGAGTTAAAAGATAAAACAATTAGTGTGATAATGGGGGCATACATAAAGATAAGTAAAAGCCCCAGATATAATCTTTCAAGAACTTTTCTCATTTTTACTTACCTCCCTGATTGCCTGAAAGAGCTTCGATGATCATGTTTATGAAGATAAAGATCATAAGCACGATAGAAAGACCACTTCCAAGGTGCCAATCATACAGCTGTGTAAATTCCTGCTCAATGATATTTCCGATAAGAAGGATCTTGGAACCTCCAAGCATAGAGGAAATAGCAAAAGTTGTGAGGGCAGGAATAAATACCATTGTTATTCCGCTTAAAACGCCAGGAAGTGACAATGGGAATGTTATCTTAAGGAAAGTCTGAAGAGAATCAGCTCCCAGGTCTCTTGCAGCATTTATGACATTTTCATCTATTTTGCTAAGAGAATTGTAGATTGGAAGTATCATAAAGGGCAAAAAGTTGTAAACCATGCCAAGGACTATGGCTGCAGGCGTATTTATTATATTTATGGTAGGAAGGTGAAGTGATTCCAAAACAGTATTGATAACACCTTTTCCTTCAAGCAATGTCATCCATGTCAGAGTTCTTAAAAGAAAGTTCATCCACATAGGAAGAATGAAAAGAGTAACTATATATGTGTTTCTTGTAAGCTTCATGGATGAGAGGATCATTCCAAGAGGATATGCCAAAAGAAGGCACACCAAAGTGCTGATAAGGGCAAGTCTTATAGACCTTATCAGAGCCTTCATGTAACCAGGTTTTGCAATAGTTGCTATATTTTCAAAGGTAAAAAAGCCATCTTCAGTAGTGAAACCGTAATAGATGACCATTCCAAGAGGAACAAGTATAAAGATAAGAGCCCAGGCCATGTAGGGTGATGATAGAAGAGGGGCGGTATTTTTGTTTTTAAATAGTTTCACTTATTGCCTCCTCATCCTCTGACTCAGGAACGTTCATTATCTGAATATTGTATGGATCAACATTTATTCCAACATGAGTACCTACAGGTGAAAGCTTTGTTGAGTGTACTAAAAGCTCTCGTCCGCCGACCTCAACATCCATTTCATAATGGACACCCTTGAAGGTAAGGTCAGTAACGACGCCCTTTAAAGTGCCATTTTCGGGAGAAACCAGTTCAATATCCTCAGGTCTTATAACAACGTCTACAGGTTTATTCTCGCCAAAACCCTTGTCTACGCATGCAAATTTGGCTCCGAGAATCTCTACAAGTTCATCGCGAATCATTGTTGATCTGATAATATTGCTGTCGCCGATAAAGTCTGCAACAAAGGCGTTTTCAGGCTCATTATATATTTTTTCAGGTGAACCTTCCTGCTGGATATATCCCTGATTCATTACAACGATGTGATCAGACATTGTGAGGGCTTCTTCCTGATCGTGTGTTACATAAATAAAGGTAATTCCCAGTTCTTCTTTTAGTCTTTTAAGCTCATACTGCATGTCCTGACGCATTTTGAGGTCAAGTGCTCCCAAAGGCTCATCAAGCAAAAGAACTTTTGGCTCATTTACTATAGCTCTGGCTATGGCGATTCTCTGCTGCTGACCACCTGATAAAGATTCAGGGCTTCTGTTTTCGTAGCCTTCAAGATTAACAAGTTTGAGTGCATATTTGATCTTGTCTTTTATATAACTGTCAGATTTGTTCTTTATCTTAAGACCAAAAGCGATATTTTCTGCTACTGTCATATGTGTAAAAAGAGCATACTTCTGAAAGACAGTATTAAGCTGTCTTTTGTTGGGGGAAAGATTCGTGATGTCTTTTCCGTCAAATATAACACGTCCCTTATCAGGCGTTTCAAAACCACCTATTATTCGCAAGGTTGTAGTCTTGCCACATCCGCTTGGTCCAAGGAGTGTAACAAAAGAATTTTCATATATAGAAAGATTAAGGTCGTCCAATATAAGCTGACCATCATATGACTTACTGATATGTTCAAGTGTAATTAAGTCTTTACCCATTTCCTGCTCCTGATTATTAAAAAAGTATAAAAACTGACTTACTTTATTTTAATAAAGTTGTAGTAAGTGTCAATTACTTTTTTGCGTGATTTTTATGCTGTTTTTATCACAGTAAGTGACGATTGTTCCGTAGGTGGTATCGTAAGTTTCTATGCCAAGTGATGACAACAGATCCATAAGCTTATCATCAGCAGGTCTTTCGTTTGAAGTACTTATGATTGCAAAAGAAGGATCCACAAGAGAAAGCAGGTCACTTGTGTTTTTGGTATAGCCTCCATGGTGGGGCATCTTGATCCAATCTGCGGTCAAAGAGTAATCGTCATTTATTACCTGTTCGATCCTGTCTTTTTCAATGTCTCCAGTAAAAAGAAATTTCTTTGTCCCAAAGGTTATCATTGAAACAAGTGACATATTGTTGTCCATATTTTTGCTGTCTGAAAGTAAAACTTCCGGCGAGGATGCAGGGTAAATATCGATAATAAGGTCGTTATAGTTAAAAGAGATATTTTCATTAACAAAATAAACATTTTCCCTTGTTTTTATGCTGTCCATCAGACCTGCATAATATTCCTTCTGGCTCACATAGTCGGCAAGATAAATGTTCTTTACATCTACTGATGATAGTATTTTTTCAGCACTTCCTATATGATCCTGGTCATAGTGTGTGAGGATCAGGAAGTCTATTTCTGTAATTGAATTGTCTTTTAGAAAATTATCGATAGTAGTATAGGCATCATAGGTTCCTGTATCGATCATTCCGACAATGTCATCTGCTTGCAGCACAGCGCAATCAGCTTTTCCTACGTTTAAATTGGTTATGGTAAGACTACCTCCAGCGATTTCTGATGGTATATCAGAGGTGCTGGAATTGCCATGTGCTATAAACTGAGTAAGACCTATCAATAAGATCAAAAGACATATGATAAGGATAAGTAAAAGACCTGACTTTGATTTGTTTTTTTTCATTAGATATCCCTTTTTAAATTTTTATATATTAGTTTTATTATGGCATTATTTTGTGTCGGTAGTGTAAAAAAATAATAAAAAAGCTTAAATATTGATTACCTTCATGTACACATGATATATAATCAAAATAGAAACGCTATATAGACAATTGTGTGAGGTGTTCTCATGAGTGGTGGATTAGGGATCATAGCTCTTGAATCATTTGCAGAATCAGCAAAAAGAATCGATAAGATCCTTTGCGAGTGGCGCGGCGCAGACAGCTTTCTTATTGAATGTATATGCCCGAGATTTTCAAGCGGCGAAGGCAAAGCTGTGTTAAAAGAGTCTGTCAGGGAAAAGGATATTTTTATTCTGGTGGATGTATGCAACAATTCTATAAAGTATAAATTTGACGGAGAGTATAACAGAATGTCTCCGGATGATCATTATGCTGATCTTAAGAGAGTTATTGGCGCATGCAATGGAAAAGCAAAATCTATTACTGTGGTAATGCCTTTTTTATATGAAAGCAGGCAGCACAGAAAGGTTTTGAGAGAATCACTTGACTGTGCTCTTATGTTAAGAGAACTTGAACTTCTTGGGGTTGATAATCTGATCACTTTTGATGCCCACGATCCAAGAATGCAAAATGTTCTTCCTCTGAATGGTTTTGAGAATGTTTCTCCCACTTTACAATTTACACAGGCTCTTTTGACTGAGTATGATGACATTGAAATTGATTCAGATAACCTCCTTATCATAGCACCTGATGAGGGAGCAACAGAAAGAGCGGTATTTCTTTCTTCTGTTTATGGCGTTAATCTCGGTATGTTTTATAAAAGGAGAGATTACAGTCGTGTTGTTGATGGAATGAATCCGATAATTGCGCATGATTTTTGCGGCGGCGACATAAATGGGATGGATGCTATTGTAATTGATGATATGATAGTTTCCGGTAAGAGTATGCTTGATGTTTGCAGACAGCTCAAGGAAAGAGGAGCGAAAAGAGTATTCATTTTTGCGACCTTTGGTCTGTTTTCTTATGGCTTTAAAGAGTTTGATGAAGCATATGAAAAAGGCTTTTTTGAAAGGATATTTACAACTAATCTTATTTATCAGAAAGAAGAACTGCTTAGTAAAGAATATTATTACAGCGTAAACATGAACAGGTATATAGCATCTGCAATTGACACCTTAAACAGAGGAAAATCCATGTATAAACTTGTAAGACCACAGGATAGAATTAAGGAAGTTATTGCAGAGTATAAAGCAAAAGACGTTTAAAGTTTTGATTTCTTGTGATAGAATGTAGAAAATACGTAATTCTAGGAGGCAAACTAGTAATGGCTGGTAAAGATAAATACGTAGCTTATGTGTCAAGTTATACATCCGGACTGGGCACAAAGTATGGAATCAGAATTTATGATGTAGATCTTGAGAATGGAAGGCTTTATGAAAAGCAGAAGGTTGAAATAACCAATTCTTCCTATATTGGAATTTCACATGATAATAAAACTCTATATTCCATAACTGATGCAGGAGTAGAGTCTTATCACATTCTTCCTGACGGAAGTCTTGAATTTTTGAATGAGGCTTCTATCAATGGTATGCGTGGTTGCTACCTCAATATGGATCAGAGTGATAAGTTCCTTATTACAGCAGGCTATCATGATGGTAAGGTTACAATATTGAGACTTAATGAGGATGGCAGCATCGGTGAGATCACTGATGAGAAATATCACAAGGGCCTTGGTACTGCAGCAGGACGTAATCATGTTCCTCATGTTCAGTGCATTAAGGTTACAAAAGACAACAAGTATCTTCTTGCAGCAGATCTTGGAATGGACAGAATAAATGTTTATTCTCTTGATATGGAAACAGGTAAGATAAAAGAAGTAGATGTTATCCATTGCGATCAGGAATCATCTCCAAGACATATGCAGTTCTCAAAGGAAGGCAAATTCCTTTATGTATGTCTTGAGCAGAAGTGTTCCATCGAGGTTTATTCTTATGAAGATAAGAACGGTGATCCTGAGTTCGAAAGGATCCAGTCAGTATCAACTTCTGAAGAGGCTGATTCAATCGGTGTAGCAAGCAGCGCACTTACTTTCTCAGAGGACTACAATTATCTTGTAAGTTCTACTGCAGGTGAAAATAACGCACTCGTATTCAAGGTAGATAAAGAAACAGGTCTTATCACTAATAAGATCCAGCTTCCTGTAGCAGGTGAGTATCCTAAGGATGCAGCTCTTTTCCCTGACAACAAGCACCTTGTATCTCTTAACCACGAGTCAGATACACTTACATTCTTCACAGTTGATATGGACAAGGGAACGATGGTCATGAACGGACCTGAGCTTCCTGTATCAAGACCTAACTGTATCGTTTTCCATAAACTTTAATTTTTGAAATCAGAGCCTTCGCCAAGGTGCGAGGGCTTTTGGCTTATATTGGGAGGAAAATATGTCCGGATCTGTATTTGGTAATAATATAAAGATGTCCACATGGGGTGAGTCACACGGGAAAGCACTTGGGGTAGTGGTCGATGGATTTCCAGCTGGAATGGAGCTGGATGTTTTAGATATTCAGAAGTTTCTTGACAGGAGAAAGCCTGGAACATCCCCTGCAACCACACCAAGAAAAGAGGATGATGCTGTTGATATCCTTTCGGGCGTTTTTGAAGGAAAGACAACAGGTACGCCAATTTCTCTTATTGTAAAAAATACTTCTCAAAGATCTCAGGACTATAGCGAGATTGCGCAGTATTACAGACCGGGCCATGCAGATTTTGGCTTTGATGAAAAGTATGGATTTAGAGATTACAGAGGCGGCGGAAGGTCTTCAGGAAGGGAAACTATAGGAAGAGTTGCAGCAGGTGCGCTTTGTAGTAAACTTCTTAATGAGATGGGCATTAAAGTTATGGCGTTCACCAGAGCAATCGGTGATGTCGAGATTGATGAAAAGAAATTTGATGAAAAAAATATTCTTTTGACTCCGACAGCAATGCCTGATGCTGAAGCGGATAAAAGAGCGATGGAACTTATTTCCAAGTGCAAAGAAGAAATGGATTCTGTAGGTGGAGTGGTAGAATGCCGTGTTACAGGTCTTCCTGCAGGAGTTGGAGAGCCTGTGTTTGATAAGCTCGATGCTGTTATTGCTCATGCTGTTATGAGTATAGGCGCTGTTAAAGCAGTTGAAATAGGTGATGGTACGAGAGTATCAAAATACCACGGATCAGAAAATAATGATGAGTTTGTGATGAGTGATAGTTCTGTTGAAAAAAGAACTAATCATGCTGGTGGTATTCTTGGTGGTATTTCTGATGGAAGCGAAATTGTGATCAGAGCTTATTTCAAGCCGACTCCGAGTATTGCAAAGACTCAGAATACAGTTAATAAGTCAGGAGAAAATATTCAGGTGAGTATCCATGGGCGACACGACCCTGTTGTGGTTCCAAGAGCTGTGGTAGTGGTGGAGAGTATGTGTGCTCTTTGTACACTTGATCTTTTGATGTCAAATATGCTCTCAAAAGCAGAGAATATAATTGGATTTTATAAGAAATAATCGGAAATTAAAAAAGAGGAGCCTTGTGTTGTGAAACAAAGGCTCCTTTACTGCTTTTTTATTTTGTAGTCATAGCCTGCTCGGAATCAACTTTGGCGAAGAGGTCGTTGATCTTATGGCAAAGAGCCTTGCAACTTTGATTGTCCAAAATCTTTATAATTAGGATTTGGCCTTTGTTTAACATATGGCACTTCATCCAAATAGTAGTACATTTCTCTGTCGTAACTTATTGGAATATCATGCTGGAACTCCAGAAAAAGGTCAAGCTTATTACTGTATGAGTCTGCTATCATTTTGGCTTTTTGGCTATCAATACCGTGCTCAATATAGTATTTTTTTACTTTTAACGGTGTTGGCAGAAGCGAAGCGTTGACCAAAGTTTTGTTATGTACTAACTGAAGTCTGTTTATCTCAAGCTTATCGATTCCATTATCTTCTAAACGCAGTAGTGATGCTCTGTTCATGTACTGTGGGATGTCAAAAAACATGGAATTTCCGTTATCGTATATTGGAGCCATTGAGACGAACTTGAGAGTATCCGGATTTCGTAATATTCCAAAATTATCCCAGTGTCTGTCTGCGTTTGTAGTGATGAAATCTATCATGATCATATAATCGAGAAAGTTTTGAACATAGCCACAGTCTAAACCATTGTTTATGCAGATATCAATGAATTTATTTAACTCTGTTGAGGAATCATATGATTCCTCATTTTTATATCCTCCGGTAACTTGAAATGCTGTGATTAGTTCCAGATGTTCATCGGTGAAAAAGTGACATCTGCTGTATTTATTGATCTCAGAGTCCTCGCCAAGGATTTCATAAGGTGTATATTCACTAAATCCCTGTTGCCTATGAACCAAGGATACAAATGATTCATTAACATTTTGGATACCATTGGCATATTTTGGATTGCTCAACTTATCCAAAAACCATATCCCTTTTATGTTTATGGCTTTTTTGTCCAAGGATCCGTTTAATGCTGCATCTGGCGAGTTTGAATAATGTGCTCTTCCCTCACCACTGTGAAAATGTATTGTTTTATTCCCGTTTTTAAAGAGATTAACTTCTTCCCATAATAAAGTAAGTTCTGCAGGACATATCCAATATGTATCGGTAAGGCTTAACCCCAGGTTTTTCATTAGAAGTTCTGAAGGAGAAGAGCAGTCATATGCCTTTAGAAGGGAAAGAAGATGCTCTCTCCCTTCAGGAATTGAGCGCTGTTTCCACCAGTCATATAAATGCCTGCTTTTGGTTGAACCAAGGTAAGGCATATGCATAGGATTGATGATGTGGTGATTCATGATTTCACCATTATTGTTTAATTGCAAAATTGCAACATCTATATCTTTATGTTTCAGTATGAACATTCTGTCTTCGTTCATAATATTTTGATACCCCTTTTTCGAAATTAATCTGATTTATGTATTTTTCTACAAAAAAGCCCATTCGAGCGCATTCTGCATCAAATTTGGAGGAACTGTCGCTAAAATATGGTTCATATTGCAATTCATATTTTTTCTTTTGATGATAAAAAGTAATGGTGTAATCGGTGGAATTCTTTTTAAAGCTGTATTTTATTCCCGAGTTTGTCTGTGATACAGTAGGTTGTTTTTTACTTTTTGCAGGATAGAGATCATGTGATGATATAAGCTGCTTGTTGCAGTCACTGTCAACAATAAGACCGGCAGTGGTCATGTAATCAGCTATTTTTTCGATGGATGATTCGTTGACATATATCATGTTTACTTTGTGAAGCATTTTTTTGCCGTAATAATAAATTACATAGCAGTCATTATCTTTCGAATACTGCAAATAAAAAAGGAGATTATGGCTGGGACTGATTCCCATAGCATTTTCAAGTATTTTTTCGTTGCGTTTATATGGAACAATCATAGAGTCCGGACATTGTATGTTATCAAGAAGTGTCAGGTCTTCCTCAATTTCATGAAGCCGTTTTTCAAGATTCTGTCGTAAATCAAAGCACTGTTCGCATAGGTTTTTCTTGTTTTTTGATAGATATACAGAAACAAGGCGGTAATGCGTGTCTTTAAATTGCAGATACTCGCTTTTATTACCACGGATATTCTTAACAGAAATATAGCCTGGGATGGCGTATTTTTTTGAGAGACATTGAAGAAATGCCTTTTCTGATAAAAGAGAAGATTTAGTTTTGACTAGAAAGTCTTTTAATTCGCTCATAAACAACCTCATAATATAATGCTATACATTTATTGTAGGTTGTTTTTGGGGATGAGTCAATATATATCCGGTCATCATCTGATGGCTTGAGGCATTTTTACAATTATTATTTGGTTAGCTTTTAGAAAAAATATGCAAAAATAGTGAATTTTGCGTAAATAAGTTATATAATGATTTTTAGATGCCAAAGAAAACGGCCTTTTGCGTCTAACATATCATCATAAGTACAGTCAGCGCTTGATATCCGAAATAAGAGGGGATTTCTGATATGAATGCCAGTAACTTACAGAGGAAATTATCTTATAAGGAAAAGATAATTTTCAGAGTTAAAAAATTTAATAGAAAACATAAGGCTCTTTCCTTTTTAGGGCTTGCCTATGCAGTTATATCGATCACGAGCTACAACTTTTTGTTTTACTTCTATAGTAATGCCAAGAGATTTATAAGCCTTGCATGTATCTTGCTTTTCTTTGTATCAAGTAGTAGTTTTTCGCATCCAGGAATGTCTTTTGATATCAGTTTTGATTCTGATATGAATATTGATGGTTATTCGGGTGATTCTGCGGGAGAATTGTCTGAAGTTATAGACTATGAGTCTCAAGCGGAGCTTTCAGTAACTACAGTTGATGAATCTCTTCTTGAAGAGGCTATGGAAAGTGTTAATCCTGATGCCACAGAAGCAGAGCATATGATATCTGATAATAAAGCTACTTTATCAGAGATTTTGGCTGCAACAAGCAGTGCTTCAGATGAAGAAGAAAGTGCAGAAGCAGATTTTTCTGAAAATGTAACTGAGGAGATTCCGCTTTCGGATACTGTACCGGAGCATTCTTTTTCCAGTGATGACTGGCAGATAGTTCTTATAAACAAACAGCATCCAATACCTGAAGATTACAAGGTTTCTCTTGGAACTATCAATGGTTCGATGAGATGTGATGAGAGAATAATCTCACCACTTCTTGAAATGATGAGAGCAGCAAGCAGAGATGGCGCCAATCTTATCATCTGCTCACCATACAGGGATACGGAACGTCAGACTATGCTTTTTACCAATAAGGTGGATAGGTATATGAATGGCGGCATGTCTTATATGGAAGCTTACAATCTGGCTTCACAGGCTGTAACTGTTCCCGGATCTTCAGAGCATCAGATCGGACTTGCTATAGATATTATCTGTGACGGATACTCAAGCCTTGATGAAGGCTTTGCGGATACAAAAGCCGGGAAATGGCTTGCTGAAAACAGCTATAAATATGGCTTTATCCTTCGATATCCTTTGGGAAAAGAGGATATAACAAGCATAGAATTTGAGCCATGGCATTTTAGGTACGTGGGAGTTGATGCTGCCACAGTCATGTATGAGAATGGCATGTGCCTTGAAGAGTTTTGGAACACTTATGTTAATTGATTGAGGATTTTTATGTATAAGATTTTAAAAAAAGATGGAAACGCCAAAAGGGCAGAATTTACAACTGTTCATGGAACAGTGCAGACTCCCGTATTTATGAACGTTGCAACTGTTGCAGCTATTAAGGGTGGTGTTTCCACAGAGGATCTTGAAGGGATAGATACACAGGTTGTCCTTTCAAATACTTATCATTTGCATTTGAGACCGGGTGACGAGCTTGTTTACAGAATGGGTGGACTGCATAAGTTTATGTCATGCAACAAGCCTATATTGACTGATTCAGGCGGATTCCAGGTCTTTTCTCTTGCCAAAACACGTAAGATCAGGGAAGAAGGCGTGTATTTCCATTCTCACATTGATGGCCACAAGCTCTTTATGGGACCTGAAGAGAGCATGAGGATACAGTCACATCTTGGTTCAACAATAGCTATGGCGTTTGATGAGTGTCCTTCTGCCAAGGCAGAGCATGAATATGTTCAGATGTCTGTAGACAGAACAACCAGATGGCTTCTTAGGTGTAAGAAGGAAATGGACAGGCTTAACGGTCTTGAATACACTGTAAACCCTCATCAAATGCTTTTTGGAATTAACCAGGGTGCTATATTTGATGACATCAGGATCGAACATGCCAAACGCATAAGCGAACTTGATCTTGACGGATATGCGGTTGGTGGTCTTGCAGTTGGTGAGTCTCATGAAGAAATGTATCATGTACTTGACACTGTTGTACCATTCCTTCCAGACAATAAGCCAACTTATCTGATGGGAGTAGGTACTCCGGCCAATATTCTTGAGGCTGTAGACAGAGGCGTAGACTTCTTTGATTGCGTATATCCAAGTAGAAATGGCCGCCATGGTCATCTTTATACAAACAGAGGCCATATCAATATTCTGAATGCCAAGTATGAGATGGATGACACTCCTATTGAAGAGGGATGCGGATGCCCTGCATGCCGCAGATACACCAAGGCTTACATAAGACACCTTCTTAAAGCAGGTGAGATGCTTGGAATGAGGCTCTGCGTGCTTCATAACCTTTATTTCTATAATCACATGATGATAGAAATAAGAGAGGCCATTGAAAAGGGAGAATATAAAGCATACAAAAAGAGAAAACTTGAGGGAATGCTTGAGTTTGACAGCGAGACCATCGCTGATGGCTATAATATCGCAAGAAACTGGCGCAAAGGTTAAGAAAAATCAAGGCGGTATTGATTTTTCTTAATGGATGTATATATTCACTTGAATTTGATTTTTCTTTTTAGTATTATTGATTGGTATATATTACAAGTTTTGGAGGAAGGTATGGGATTATTTTTAACTACTGAATCTGCTGGCTCAAGCACAGCATTTATAACAACAATGCTTGTTTATGCTGCATTTATGGTTGCTATTTACTTCTTGTTCATGCGTCCTAACAGAAAAGAGCAGAAGCAGAAAGCTCAGGTACTTGCATCACTTGCAGTAGGCGATAGCGTTAGAACAACAGGCGGCTTTATCGGAACAGTTATTGATATCAATGATGATATGGTAATCGTAGAATTTGGTAACAATAAGAACTGTCGTATTCCTATGGTTAAGGAAGCAATTGTTGAAGTTGAAAAGCCTGAAGATGCAGTTGCAACTGCTGCTACAGATAGTAAGGATTCAAAGAAAAAGTAATTGACGGATTTAAGCCTGGCCAAGGTGCGCCCTGGTCAGGCTTATTCTATAAGTAAATAAAACACAAAGGAGCATGGGGATGAAGCTTAATATTACATGTATTCCAGGTGACGGTATTGGACCTGAGATAGTAAAAGAAGCCAAAAAAGTTCTTGATAAAGTGTGTGAAAAGTATGGGCATGAAATATCATATAAAGATGTTTTAATGGGTGGTTGTTCTATTGATGCCTATGGTGTGCCTTTGACAGATGAGACAATTGCTGCAGCAAAGTCTGCAGATGCTGTTTTGATGGGATCTATCGGTGGAGATACAAGTACATCTCCATGGTACAAGCTCGAACCGTCAAAGAGGCCTGAGGCTGGTCTTTTGGGACTTCGCAAAGCTTTAAATCTCTTTGCGAATCTGCGTCCTGCATATTTGTATCCTGAGTTAAAAGAAGCCTGCCCTCTTAAAAAAGAAGAGGCTGAAAAAGGCTTTGATATGCTTATTATGAGAGAACTGACAGGCGGCTTGTACTTTGGCGACAGATGTACAAAAGAAGTAGATGGTGAGCTTGTAGCAACAGATACACTTGTTTATAAGGAAAGTGAGATCCGTCGTATTGCAATTAAAGCTTTTGAAGTTGCAAGGAAGAGAAGAAGCTCGGTGATAAGCGTTGATAAGGCTAATGTTTTGGATTCTTCAAGGCTTTGGAGAAAAGTTGTTGAGGAAGTTAAAAAGGATTATCCGGATGTATCGCTTTCTCATATGCTTGTTGATAACTGCGCTATGCAGCTTGTTAAGAGTCCGTCATCATTTGATGTAGTTCTTACTGAGAACATGTTTGGAGATATATTATCTGATGAAGCAAGTATGATCACCGGATCTATTGGAATGCTTCCTAGTGCTTCCCTTAATGACTCCAGTTTTGGACTATACGAGCCAAGTCATGGCAGTGCTCCTGATATTGCAGGAAAAGATCTGGCAAACCCTATTGCTACAATTCTATCTGCTGCGATGATGCTAAGATATTCATTTAATCTTGATAAAGAAGCTGACGCTATTGAAGAAGCTGTCAAAAAAGTCCTTAAGGAAGGCTACAGAACAAAGGATCTGTGCCTTAATGATAAAGAAGGCTTTGAAATAGTTGGATGCATAAAAATGGGGGATTTGATTGCTGAACGAATTAGCGGTTGAAAAAACTGAAAAGAAAATATATGACATTTTGCCACACGAGCCGGAAACAATAGCAATGGCACTTCTGGTGATAGGTATGGGTGCTTATTACTTGTGGAGAATGTTTGCCATAACTCCACAGTATGATGAACTGTATACTTACTATACTTTCATAAGTAAAGGCCCTATATATGCAGCGATTCACTGGCCACTTCCCAATAATCATGTTGGATATTCAGTACTATCCGGTATTGTTGATTATTTTGGAAATTCTTACTTTGGATTAAGAGGAGTTTCATTTGTTTGTGCCATAAGCAATTTGATACTTGTTTACAGAATCTGCAAAAGATTCTTTTCTCATGGACTTCCTTTTGCAGCAGCTCTTTTATATGCTTCCATGCAGGTAATAAATGAGTACAGTGTTCAGGGAAGAGGGTACACACTTGCAACCCTTTGCTTCCTTTTATCTATATACTGTATCTGTCAGATCTGTAGCCTGGGTGAAAAGAGAATGTATTTATACTTTTCACTCTTTGGAGTCATCGTACTTGGACTTTATACAGTGCCAAGCAGCGTATACTGGGTTGTCCCTGTAGGACTTTCCGGAGCTTTGTATCTTTTTATAAACGCTGTGAGAAGTAAAAGCGTTTATGATAAACCATCAGATAATATATATAGAAAAAAGCTGATAAATCTCGTGTTTTCGGGACTGTTTGCTGCTGCGGGAACTACTTTTTTATACTCGGTAATATGGCTTGCTATTGGTTCGAATCTTCTTGTGAAAACTTCAGGATCTGAGTTTTTTGGATGGACACACGGAGCAGTTCTTTTGCGCTCTCCCATGAAAGCTCTTTTAACAGGTATAGATTATATGCTCTCTCAGCCATATATCCAGAGTCTTGAACCTGCTGTTTTCTGGCAGAGATATTTGGGCTGGAATTATAGCATGCTAAATTATATGCTTCCTGGTATGGTAATTGTTCTTATTGTATTTATACTGGCCGGAATGGGCTGTATGATCTATGAATGTATAAAGCATTTCGAATATAGCAGGACAGTAATAAATCTTGTTGCAATCGTTAATCTGTTGTTTATAGGTGTAATGCTGATACTTCAAAAGAAATTACCCTATCTTAGAGTTTTTGGATATAGCAGTTTTATTGTGGTTTTATGTGTGTGTTCTGTTTTTGAGAGACTGATAAATGTCCATATCAGGATATACAATAGAAAAATATCCGGTCTAAACAGTGAAAATGCCGGCTCTAAAGAAAACGAGATCATTACCCGCGAGGGGAAGTGGTACTTTGGGCTTGGGGTTTACATTCCTACAATTTGTGTTGCTATTTTGTTTTTACTCAGAGTTACAAGTTCGGACTTTAATTGTCAGCTTGGGCATAGAGAAAATGAATTGTTCAATACGCTATATATTGCGGATGTGACCAAGAAAAACAATCCGGCTGTTTTGGACTGTGATCAGCAGTACCTTATGAAATTTGGCTGGGACATTGATTGTACCAAGACAGATGTTGATGACGCGGATATGGTGATAGTGGATAAGGATATGCTTCAAAGCGGTTATAGCGGCGAGGATTTTTGGAAGTTCTATCAGACTCATGAAACGATAAATTGGGATTATTTAAAGACCATGAGAGTTATATATGAAAGTGAAGATTTTATTTTATATGTGAAATAATTAAGTTTATTATAATTTTTGTTTATATAGGAGGAGAATATCATGACAATGAACAGCGACAGAGTTATGAAAGGACTTCAGCAGGCACCACACAGAAGCCTTTTTAACGCACTTGGTTTTACCGAAGAAGAGAGAAGAAAACCCCTAATTGGTATTGTTAGTTCTTATAACGAAATCGTTCCGGGCCATATGAACCTCGATAAGATTACAGAAGCAGTTAAGCTTGCTGTAGCTGAAGCAGGCGGAATGCCTGTTGTGGTTCCTGCAATTGCGGTATGCGACGGAATTGCTATGGGACACATTGGCATGAAGTATTCTCTTGTAACAAGGGACCTTATTGCTGATAGTACAGAGTGTCTTGCAAAAGCCCATGCTTTTGATGGCATGGTTTGTATTCCAAACTGTGATAAGAATGTACCTGGACTTTTGATGGCTGCTGCAAGAGTTAATATTCCTACTGTATTTGTATCCGGCGGTCCTATGATGGCAGGAAGAGTAGATGGTCACAAGACATCACTTTCTTCCATGTTTGAGGCTGTTGGCAGTGTTTCTGCAGGAAAAATGACAGAAGAAAAGCTCTGCGAGTATGAGGAAAAAGCTTGTCCTACATGTGGTTCATGTTCAGGTATGTATACAGCCAATTCCATGAACTGTCTTACAGAGACAATTGGAATGGGACTTCCTGGAAATGGAACAATTCCTGCTGTTTATTCTGCAAGGATCAGACTTGCTAAACATGCAGGCTATGCTGTTATGGAACTTGTTAAGAAAGATATCAGACCAAGAGACATCATGACAAAGGATGCGTTCATGAATGCGCTTACTCTGGATATGGCACTTGGCTGTTCTACAAACACAATGCTTCATTTACCTGCAATTGCTCATGAAGCTGGAGTTGAGCTTAATATGGAGATTGCAAATGAAGTTTCAAGCAGAACTCCTAACCTTTGTCACCTGGCTCCTGCTGGCCCAACATACATGGAGGATCTTAATGAAGCAGGTGGTGTCCTGGCTGTAATGTCAGAGCTTGTTAAAAAGAATCTTCTTAATACAGACGCACTTACTGTTACAGGAAAGACTATTGGAGAGAATCTTGCAGGTGTAAAGAACCTTAATCCTGAGGTTATCAGACCAATAGAGAATCCTTATATGCAGTCAGGCGGAATTGCAGTTCTTAAGGGAAATATTGCTCCTGACACAGGTATTGTTAAGAAATCTGCTGTTGTACCTGAAATGATGACTCATGAGGGACCTGCAAGAGTATTTGATTGTGAGGAAGATGCAATCGCAGCAATCCTTGGCGGCAAGATCGTAGCAGGAGATGTTGTGGTTATCAGATATGAAGGACCTAAGGGCGGCCCTGGAATGAGAGAAATGCTCAATCCTACATCAGCTATTGCCGGTATGGGGCTTGGATCATCTGTAGCTCTTATTACAGACGGGCGTTTCTCTGGCGCAAGCAGAGGTGCTTCCATAGGACATGTATCTCCTGAAGCTGCAGTTGGCGGACCTATCGCGCTTATTGAAGAAGGAGATATCATCAGCATTGATATTCCTAATAACTCTCTTAATGTAAAGGTTTCTGATGAAGTTCTTGCTGAGAGAAGAAAGAACTGGAAGCCTAGAGAGCCTAAGGTAACTACAGGATATCTTGCTCGTTATCGTGAGCTCGTAACTAGTGGTAACCGTGGAGCTATTTTGGAAATTCCAAGAGCTTGATCGTTCTAATATTATTGAATAAGACTACTGAAAGTAAGGAGTTTTTTTATCATGCAGTTAACTGGAGCACAGATTGTTTTAGAGTGTCTTAAGGAACAAGGCGTTGATACGGTTTTTGGTTATCCCGGCGGAACAATTTTAAATATTTATGATGAACTATACAAACAGCAGGATGATTTTTTACATATCAGAACATCGCATGAGCAGGGCGCTGCTCATGCGGCTGATGGTTATGCAAGGTCTACCGGAAAGGTTGGAGTTTGTATGGCTACAAGTGGTCCTGGTTCTACAAATCTTGTAACCGGCATTGCAACTGCTTATATGGATTCGGTTCCTATGGTTGCAATTACTTGTAATGTAAATCTGCCTCTTTTGGGTAAGGATTCTTTTCAGGAGGTTGATATAGCAGGCATAACCATGCCTATTACAAAGCATGGATATATTGTTAAGGATGTAAAAGAGCTTGCATCTACTTTGAGGAAGGCTTTCAAGATTGCAAAAAGCGGAAGACCGGGCCCTGTTCTTGTTGACATTACCAAGGATGTTACACAAAAGAGCTGTGACTACAAGGCTGCTGCAATTGCAGAAGAAAAAAGAAAAGTAACTTACGACCATGACGATATATTAACAGCCATTAAGATGATCAAAGCATCAAAGAGACCATATATCTATGTGGGCGGTGGTGCTGTAATATCTGGTGCTTCTGAGGAACTTAAGAAGTTTGCGCATACTATTGATGCCCCTGTATGTGATACGCTCATGGGTAAGGGCGCTTTTGATGGCACTGATGAGCTTTACACAGGCATGATCGGTATGCATGGCACCAAAACTTCAAACTTTGGAGTTAGTGAGTGCGATCTTTTGATCACGCTGGGAGCTAGATTTTCTGACAGAGTTACAGGTAATGCAAAGACTTTTGCTTCCAAGGCTAAGATTCTTCAGATCGATATTGATGCTGCAGAGATAAACAAAAATATCAGGACCAATTTTGCTATTGTAGGTGATCTTAAAGAGGTTCTCTCAGAAATAAATAAAGAAATTCCTGTTATGGATCATTCTGAATGGCTTGATAAGATAAAGGATTATAAAAAGAAATATCCTTTAAATTACGAGACAGATAAGCTTACATGCCCATATATCATTGAAGAGCTGGATAAGCTTACAAAGGGTGAAGCCATCATATCTACAGATGTTGGACAGCATCAGATGTGGGCTGCGCAATATTATAAGTTCAGACATCCAAGAACATTTTTGACTTCAGGTGGTCTTGGAACAATGGGCTATGGTCTTGGTGCATGTATTGGTGCGAAGGCAGGAAACCCGGATAAGCTTTGTATCAATATTGCTGGAGATGGCTGCTTTAGAATGAATATGAACGAGCTGGCAACAGCATCTAAGTATAACCTTCCTATCATCGAGATAGTGATCAACAACAATGTTCTTGGAATGGTCAGACAGTGGCAGACACTGTTCTATGAAAAACACTATTCTCAGACAATCTTTGAGGACAAGGTTGACTACTGCAAGGTGGCTGAAGCGTTAGGATGCGCTGCTTTCAGAATTACCAAGAAGTCTGAAGTGGTTCCTGTTCTAAAAAAAGCTATAAACGCAGGCAAACCTGTCGTAATTGATTGTATAATAGAGGAAGATGATAAGGTGTTCCCTATGGTTCCTGCAGGAGCATCTATCAGCGAAGCATTTGATGCCGGGGATCTTGCTTCGAAAAAATAATTAGAAATAATGAAAAGTGATTTTGGGGGAGATCATGAGTAGAGCTTTAAAGGGATTATTAATTGCACTTGCTGTTTCAATTGCAGCTTTTATAGCTGTTTATATTGGACTGGGCTTTTATTACATGAATGGTTTTCCCTGCTTTACCTGGATCAATGGAGTTTACTGCACTGGAAAAAGTGTTGATGAAGTAAATGAAGAGCTCTGCCAGAAATATCAGTATGAAGGTATTGCCATTACTGATATTAGCGGAGCAGAGCTCTTTATATCTGCTAAAGATGCGGGCGTTCGCATAGATTTTACAAATATGCTTGATTCGTATCTGTCTGACAAAAATCCTTTTGCATGGGGCTATTATTTTTTTGAAAACCTCATTGTGAACCTGTCTCCGGATGTATATGTTGATAAAGATGCAATAAAAGACATAATATCCAAATGGGAAATATTCCTTGATGATGATGAACTTAATATTAGTATAGAAAAAACCAGAGATAGTGGTTATATATTAAAAGACAATCTAAGTAAAGCCCCTGTTCAGGAGGCTATTTCACAGGCTGTAATCGACAGTATAAAAGCGCTAAAAACTGAAGTAAGGCTCTATACAGTTGATGGGTGTTATACGGAAATTCAGTTAAACGAGGAACAACAAAAGATAGTTGATCTGTATAACAAGGTAGATGCCCTTCAGTCCTGCATGATCACCTATAAAATAGCAGATGAAGAAGTTAAAGTGGATAAAAAGATAGCAGCTTCTTTTATACTTACGGAAGATGATCTTGAAAGTGCAAAGGAAGAAAAAGTATCTAAAAAACTCCCTGGAAGTGGTCTGTTTATAGCAGGCGCGGAAGAAGAGAAATTTCCTGAAGATGACATTATTATTGTTGAGGGATTTTTGATGGATTCAAATGGGAATCTGATCCTTGGAGAAAGCAGGATGTATGATTTTCTTCATGATCTTTCAGCATCTCACAGCACTGAATGGGATCTTGCAAGGTATAGAAGTGGCGATGAGAATGCCGAGATCATAATAAACAATAATAGTAAGGGCAATGGGCTTGTATATGACATAGACTCTGAATTTGAGTATTTAAAGGATGCTTATCTTTCGGGTACTACAATGAATGAGGAAGTCAGAACTCTGGAGCTTTCTGATTCGGCAGTTGTGTTTAATGCAAAGGAAAGTCTTGGGGATACCTATATAGAAGTAAATATGGGTAAACAGGAGCTCTTTTATTATGTTGAAGGGAAGCTTTCTATGAATATGCCAATTGTTACGGGGAATGTTAACAGAGGAAGAGGAACTCCAACAGGAATATTTCCTGTCTATAATAAACGATATCACACAAATTTAGTTGGAGTAGATTACGTGTCTTATGTAAACTATTGGCTTGGAGTTCATAAAGGAGTTGGCATTCATGATGCTACCTGGAGATCAAAATTTGGAGAAGAAATATATAAAAGAGATGGTTCGCATGGCTGTATAAATTGCCCTTTGGATACTGTTTCACAGTTGTGGGAAGTCGTCGAAGTAGGAACTCCGGTTGTTTTGTATTACTGATAAAATCTGGGATTATGTAAACTTATTGTTAAATATGAAATGGTTTTTGCCATTTCATATTTTTTTGCTTTTTTAGAATAAAAAAATAAAATAACATTAATTATGGAATTGCATTATTGACATTTTTTTAATGACGACTACAATGTATTTAAAGGTTAAATTTAGCGATTCAACTCGCTGAAGAATATTATCAATATTACAAAAATCATCTACATGGATTATAGGAGGAGAGAAATGTCAAGAGTTTACAATTTTAGTGCTGGCCCGGCTGTTTTGCCAGAAGAAGTATTAAAACAGGCAGCTGCAGAGATGCTGGATTACAACGGATGTGGAATGTCTATCAATGAGATGAGCCATAGATCCAAGACTTTCGATAATGTTATCCAGACTGCAGAGCAGGACATCAGAGATCTTATGAATATTCCTGATAATTACAAGGTTCTCTTTTTACAAGGCGGTGCAAGTCAGCAGTTTGCAGCAGTTCCACTTAATCTTATGAAAAATGGTAAGGCTGCATATATCATTACCGGTCAGTGGGCTAAAAAAGCATATCAGGAAGCACAGAAATATGGTGAAGCCATCGAAGTAGCTTCCAGTGCTGACAAGACTTTCTCTTATATTCCTGATTGTTCAGATCTTCCAATCCCGGAAGATGCAGATTACGTATATATCTGTGAGAATAATACTATTTATGGCACAAAGTTTAAGACTTTGCCTAATACAAAAGGACATATCCTTGTTTCAGATGTTTCTTCATGCTTCTTATCAGAACCTGTGGATGTTACAAAATATGGAGTTATCTATGGCGGCGTTCAGAAGAACGTTGGACCTGCAGGCCTTGTAATAAGCATCATTAGAGAAGACCTTATTACAGATGATGTTCCCGTTTATACTCCTACAATGCTTAAGTGGAAGACTCAGGCAGACAATGGCTCTTTATATAATACTCCGAACTGCTGGAGCATTTACATGTGCGGGCTTGTATTTAAATGGCTCAAAGCCCAGGGCGGTCTTGAAGAGATGAAGAAGAGAAATGAAGAAAAGGCTGCTGTTTTGTATGATTACCTTGATCAGAGCAAAATGTTCAAAGGTACAGTTCGCAAGGAAGATCGTTCTCTTATGAATGTTCCTTTCATCACAGACAGCGATGAGCTTAACGCAGAATTTATTGCAGAAGCTACAAAGGCTGGATTTGTGAGCCTTAAGGGGCATAGAACTGTTGGTGGTATGAGAGCAAGTATCTACAATGCAATGCCTATTGAAGGTGTTAAGAAACTTGTTGAATTCATGGATAAGTTTGAAAAGGAGAGAGCGTGATCATGTACAAATACAAGTGTTTGAATCCTATTGCTAAGATCGGACTTAATAATTTTACTGATAAATATGAAGCTGTTGACAATGTTGATGACGCAGAAGGCATTCTTGTAAGAAGTGCCAACATGCTGGAAATGGAGTTTTCCGATAATCTTCTTGCCATTGCAAGAGCAGGTGCAGGCGTAAACAATATTCCTTTAGACAGATGTGCTGAGGAAGGAATCGTTGTATTTAATACTCCGGGTGCCAATGCTAATGGCGTTAAAGAGATGGTACTTGCAGCTATGCTCATTGCTTCAAGAGATATCATCGGAGGAACTGAGTGGGTCAAGGCGAATGCCGGAGATCCTGATATTGCAAAGCTTACAGAGAAATCAAAAAAGAAATTTGCAGGAACTGAAATTTTTGGCAAAAAGCTTGGTATCATCGGACTTGGTGCCATTGGCGTAAGAGTTGCCAATGCAGCAAGACAGCTTGGCATGGAAGTTTACGGCTATGATCCATATCTTTCAATTGATGCTGCATGGAGACTGTCATCAGATGTTAAGCACGTGACCAATGTAGATGATATCTATTCAAAGTGCGATATTATCACAGTTCATGTACCTGCTTTGGATTCTACAAAGGGTATGATCGGACAGGAAGCAATTGCTAAGATGAAGAAAGGCGTTATAATCCTTAATCTTGCAAGAGACATCCTTTGTGATGAGGTTGCAATCCTGGCCGGCATTAATTCAGGTAAGATCAGAAAATATGTTACGGATTTCCCGAATCCTACAACAGCAGGACATGACGGCTGCATAGTAATTCCTCATCTTGGAGCTTCAACAGAGGAGTCTGAGGATAATTGTGCAGTTAAGGCTGTTCTTGAAATGAAGGATTTCCTTGAAAATGGAAATATCAACAATTCGGTTAACTTCCCTAACTGTGATATGGGAATTTGCAATAATCCTCGAATTGCAATTTATCACAAAAATGTTGCAAACATGATCAGCCAGTTTACAAAAGAAATTGGTGAGGCCGGATATAACATTTCGGATATGACAAATAAATCTCGCGGCGATTATGCTTATACTTTGATTGACCTTGAGGATGGAATTGAGGATGCTCTTGTAAGTAAACTTGAAAAAATCGATGGAGTTATCAGAGTAAGGGTTGTAAGAAAAGACGTTTAATAAGAAAATGTATTATAATATCGGGTAGGAGTAAAATCCTACTCGATTTTAATATGCGGAGGAATAAAGATGGCTGATATAAGACCATTTAGTGCAATAAGACCAAATACAGACATTGTAAAAGAAAAGGCTGCACTGCCTTATGATGTTTATAACAGGGAAGAAGCTTATGAAGAAGTGATGAAGAATCCCAAGTCTTTTCTTGCAATAGACAGACCTGAAACTCAGTTTTCTAAGGATCAGGATATGTATGCTCCTGAAGTATATGAAAAAGCCAGGGATATGCTAAGAGACCAAATTTCTGACGGGACTTTTATCAAGGATGAAGACAAATGCTTTTACATTTATGAGCAGACTTTCAAAGGCAGAACCCAAACGGGAATTGTTGCCTGCGCATCTATTGATGATTATTTAAACAGCGTTATTAAAAAACATGAAAATACCAGAGCTGACAAGGAAGAAGACAGAATAAGACATGTCTATACCTGTGATGCCCAGACTGGTCCTATTTTCCTTTGCTATAGAAAAAACAGGCTTTTATCTGAACTTGTTATGAAAATAAAGGAATGCGATGCGCCTGTTTATGACTTTGAATCTAAGGATGGTGTTGAGAACAGAGTCTGGGTCATCTCTGATGAGGAAGAAGTTAATACAATAAGCAGGATTTTTACGACCATAAATTCTATTTATATAGCTGATGGTCATCATAGATGTGCTTCGGCTGTCAAAGTTGGTCTTATGAAGAGAAAAGAAGGTGAAGGAAAGGTAAGAGGAAAGCTTAAATCTGACTACTTTTTGTCAGTTCTTTTCCCTGATGATGAACTTGAAATAATGGACTACAACCGTGTTGTAAAGGACTTAAATGGCCTTTCTGAGGCTGAGTTCATGGAAAGGATTTCTGGGAAATTTGACGTTAAAAAGGAAGATGCTCCTGTAAAACCTTCTTGCAAGGGAGAGTTTGGCATGTATCTTGATGGCAGTTGGTACAGACTCGATGCAAAAGAAAGCATAAAGTCCGCTGATCCTGTTGCGGGGCTTGATGTATCTATACTTCAAGATCATATTCTTTCACCTGTCCTTGGTATAGGTGATCCAAAAACTGATAAAAGAATTGATTTTATCGGTGGTATTAGAGGACTCTCAGAGATAGAGAAAAGATGCGGCAAGGACTGTAAAGTGGGCTTTTCCATGTATCCGACATCCATATCGGAACTCTTTGCGGTTGCAGATGAAGGACTTCTCATGCCTCCTAAGTCAACATGGTTTGAACCTAAGCTCTTAAGTGGGTTATTTATTCATGATATCTGTGGTACAATTGTATAGTGAAATTCACGTTTTTTGATCATATTTTCTTATTATAAATTACCCAATGGGGAGGGAGACATGAATAGTAAGCTTTACAAGATGATGAATTGGCCTGAGATTGAGGAAATTATCTATTCTGATGGCGACAATCCACACAGAATTCTGGGGGCTCATAAAGTTGGCTCAAATTATCTTATTCAGGCTTTTTATCCTGATGCAAAAGAGATAAGTGTTTTGGTTGAGAATACCAAAAAGACTTATCCTATGGAACTTGCAGATGAGGCGGGCTTTTATGCTGTTTTGGTTCCATACATCGAGAAGTTTAGATATAAACTCGTGATCACAGATGTTAATGGGGTAGAGACAACTGTAGATGATCCATATGCTTTTGGACCGTATATGGACAGAGAGGATTTTATAAAATTTGGCAGTGGTATACACTACCATATCTATGAAAAACTTGGCGCACATCCTATGAAGAGGGGAACTGTTCAGGGAACTCTTTTTGCTGTTTGGGCGCCTTCTGCTGCAAGAGTAAGCGTTATTGGTGATTTTAATAATTGGGATGGAAGAGTATGCCAGATGCATAGGCTTGACCCAATTGGCGTATTTGAAATCTTTGTCCCAGGTGCTAAGGAAAATGATGGATATCAGTTTGAGATCAAGACCAGGAGCGGCCTTATCTTCAAGAGACCTGATCCATATGCAATGCTTAGCCGCGGTGAGAATGGCATGATCTCTGTTATCAGTGAGAGAAAATCTATTGTCTGGAACGATTCCAAGTGGCTTGCACAGAGAAGAAAATTTGATCTTGATGAAGCACCACTTTCAATCTGCGAGATTTCTATCGATGCTTTTGCCGGAAGACATGAAGGCAGGAGTACAATCGAAGAAATCACTTCTGATATTCTCGAGTATGTACAGAATCATGGCTTTAACACTATTGAGCTTATGCCGGTAATGAAACATGTTCCGGGGCACTATTACCATATTCTGGATTTCTTTGCCCTTGATGATTCGAATGGCACACCGGAAGAGTTCATGAAATTTATTGACACATGCCATGCTGCAGGTATAAGAATTATCCTTGACTGGGTTCCTACATTTTTCCCTAAGTCATCTTGCGGCCTTAGTAGTTTTGATGGAAAGTGCCTCTATGAGTATGAGGACCCAAGGATTGGCGTTCATCCAAAGTCAGGGGATCTGATATTTGATTATGGCAGAAAGGAAGTTACTAACTTCCTTATTTCCAATGCTTTGTACTGGATTGAAAATTACCACATAGATGGCCTTAGAACTTCTGACATTTCAAGGATTCTTTATCTTGATTATGACAGGAAACCTGGTGAATGGATTGCCAATATATATGGCGGTAATGAGAACCTGGAAGCACTTGAATTTCTTAAACAGCTCACAACTGTCATTCATAAAAACAATCCGGGGGTCGTTCTCCTTACAAAAGAGACAGCTTGTTGGCCACAGGTTACTGATGCAGTAGATGATGGTGGCCTTGGATTTGATTATAAATGGAATAACGGCTGGACAAGGGACTTCCTTTCCTATATGCAAAATGATCCGCTCTTTAGGGCTGGTCACCATGATGAGCTTACTTTCAGCATTATTTACAGCTATACTGAAAGATTTGTTCTTGGATTCACACATGAAGAGCTTGAAAAAGGTCTTGAGGGGCTTTATTATCTGATGCCTGGTGATTCAGTACAAAAGATGGCTAATCTGCGCCTTGCAATCAGCTACATGATGGTTCATCCAGGCAGAAAGCATTTATATATGGAGCCTGATGCCCTTACTGTAGATCAGTCTGTATTTGTTGAAAATATGCTCTCTAAACTTAATAAGCTCTATTATGATCATGATGCTCTTCATCAGCTTGACAGCTCTGATGGTGGCTTTGAATGGATCAATAACATGGCTACTGATGAATGTATGCTTTCATTTGTAAGAAAAAGCAATGATTCAAAAGAGATGCTTCTTGTAGTGGCTAATATGGCCGGCGTTGAAAGAACAGTTGAAATTGGCGTTCCTGCTGATGGCAGATACACTGAAATATTCAATAGTGATGACCTTTCCTATGGCGGAACTGGCGTTTTGAATGAGGGTAAAAAGGAAGCAAGAAGAAAAGAAGTGGATGGACGCGACTATTCTCTGTCTATTAAGATTGGTGCGGTATCTCTTTGTATCTTTAGCTATGTCCCTTATACTGAGCAGGAGAAAAAGATCCGTGCGATAAAGGAAGAAGAGGAAATCAAGAAAGAGGCCGAAAGACAGGAAAAACTTGCTGCTCTTAAGGAAATGCAGAGCAAAGAGGAAGAGAGAATCTTAAAAGAGCTCAAAGAAAAATATGAAAGAGAACTCTTAGAGCAGGAGAAGGCAATAGAAGAAAAGTATGAAAAGATTGAAGAAGAGAGAATTTCTACTATTGTATCGGCTGATGCCATAAAGAGTCTTTCTTCAAAGAAAAAGACAGGTTCAAAAGAATCTAAAAAGACTACAACTAAAACTTCTAAAAAGAAATAAATAATAAAAGCTGTGAATGCAAGCAATGCTTGATTTCACAGCTTTTTTGCAAAAAAAATAAAGCTGGAAATGGGACTTGAACCCACGACCTACTGATTACGAATCAGTTGCGCTACCAACTGCGCTATTCCAGCCTGCCACAAGGCACAAATTAAATTATACATTCCACAGCATGGATTTACAAGTAAAATTCAGAATTAATTATACTAATGTGCAGTATTTGTGCTATAATTCTAAATTGAAGTATTGTTTTTTATTAGAGAGGATCGAATATGAAAGAACTTAAAGATTACGTTAGAACCATTCCTAACTTCCCTGAAGAAGGAATTATGTTCAGGGATATAACATCAGTTTTACAGGATCCTGATGGATTTAAGCTTGCAATCGATGAGATGACAAGGCTTGTTGCAGATCTTGATTTTGATGTGGTTCTCGGTGCTGAATCAAGAGGTTTTATTTTCAGCGCACCTATTGCTTATCAGAGAGGTAAGGCACTTGTTCCTGTTCGTAAAAAAGGAAAACTTCCTTGCGATACAGTAGAAGTTGAATATGATCTTGAATACGGCACAGCTGTTCTTGAGATTCATAAGGATGCAATCAAGCCTGGACAGAAGGTACTTCTTGTTGATGACCTTATGGCTACAGGTGGAACAATCGAAGCTATGATCAAGCTTGTAGAACAGCTTGGCGGCGAAGTTGCAGGTATTCTTGTTCTTATGGAGCTTAAAGGCTTAAAGGGAAGAGAAAGACTTAGCAAATACAGACTTGATGCAGCAATCAGCTACGAAGGGAAGTAATTTTAATGGTACAAAACTTCGACGACGGAAAAATTGAAGCCATTGAGGAATTTCAATCGCCGGATGTGCTGTATGAAGGACTTATAGCAAGAGTAAGAAAATATCATCCATCGGATGATATTTCTCTTATTGAGAAGGCATATCAAAAGGCGGCTGAAGCCCACAGAGATCAAAGACGTAAATCGGGTGAACCATATATAATTCACCCTCTTTGTGTTGCAATAATACTTGCAGATTTAGAGCTCGATAAAGAAACTCTGGCGGCAGGTCTTCTTCATGATGTCGTTGAGGATACTATATGCACTAAAGAAGGGATTCAGGAGGAGTTTGGAGAGGATGTAGCTCTTTTGGTAGATGGAGTTACAAAACTGACTGCTCTGCAGCTTACAACTGACAGCGCCGGCAAGACTCAGGAACAGCTTGATATACAGGCTCAGAACCTTAGAAAGATGTTTCTTGCCATGGCAAAGGATATCAGAGTAATTCTGATAAAGCTTGCGGACAGGCTTCACAATATGCGTACTCTTTCTCATATGCCTCCTGAAAAGCAGTCCAGGATTGCGCAGGAGACCCTTGATATTTACTCACCTATTGCAGGAAGACTCGGTATCAGCCGTATCAAGGTTGAGCTTGATGATCTTTCGCTTAAATATCTTAAACCTGATGTTTATTATGATCTTGTTGAAAAGGTTGCAACAAGGAAGAGCGAGAGGGAAAAATACGTTGAGGACATTTGTGAAAATGTTCGAGATGCTATTTCTGCTGCAGGTATTACGGGTGATGTAAACGGCAGAGTTAAGCACTTCTTTAGCATATATAAAAAGATGCGCAACCAGAATAAGACTCTGGATCAGATCTATGATCTGTTTGCTATCAGGATAATAGTTGGTACTGTTAAGGACTGTTATGCGGCTCTTGGCGTTATACATGAGATGTATAAGCCTATTCCCGGCAGGTTTAAAGACTATATTGCCATGCCAAAGCCCAATATGTACCAGTCTCTTCATACAACGCTAATAGGCCAGACAGGTCAGCCTTTTGAGATACAGATCCGTACTTATGATATGCATCGTGCAGCTGAATATGGTATTGCGGCTCACTGGAAATATAAGGAAGCTTCAGATGGTAAAAAGTCTGAAAGCGGCGAGGAAGAGAAGCTTATCTGGCTTCGTCAGATATTGGAATGGCAACAGGACATGTCTGATAACCAGGAGTTTATGAGCCTGTTAAAGAGTGATCTTAATCTCTTTTCCGAGGATGTGTACTGCTTTACTCCAACCGGCGATGTAAAGAATCTTCCAGCTGGATCGACACCTATTGATTTTGCATACAGTATTCATAGTGCTGTGGGCAATAAGATGATCGGTGCCAAGGTTAATGGCAAGCTTGTTCCTATTGATTACAAGATTCAAAATGGTGACAGAATTGAAGTTATCACCAGCCAGAATTCCAGAGGACCCAGCAGAGACTGGCTTGCGATCGCTAAATCTACATCTACCAAAAACAAGATCAATCAGTGGTTTAGAAATGAACTTAAAGAGGAGAACATAGTCAAGGGACGTGAACTTCTCATTGAGTATTGTAAGAGTAAGGGCATAGATCTTTTCTCTATTTCAAAACCTGAGTTTCAGAATATAGTTATAAAGAAATATGGTTTCCACGACTGGAACGCAGTTCTTGCTGCTGTTGGACATGGCGGGCTAAAGGAAGGCCAGATCGTAAATAAGATGCTTGAGCTTAATGATAAAGAGCACAAGCGCAATATTACCGATGAAGAAGTTCTTGCAGCTGTGGCTGAATCCAATGTAACACCCCAGGTTTCAGGATCTGACAATGCTATAATTGTTAAAGGCGTTCATGATGTGGCTGTAAGATTTTCAAAGTGTTGCAATCCTGTTCCCGGCGATGACATATGCGGTTTTGTTACTAGAGGAAGAGGCGTATCAATTCACAGAAGAGACTGTGTTAACGTGATCAAGATGCAGGAAGAGGACAGATCAAGGCTTATTGAGGCCAGATGGCAGTCTGATTCTCAGTCCTTTGGCAAGTACGCAGCTACTATCAAGATATTTGCCAATAACAGAAGTGGACTCTTGGCTGATATATCACGAGCTCTTACTGAGAAAAATATCGATATCATTTCCATGAATACAAGGACCAGTAAGCAGGGACTTGCTACAATGGAAACATCTTTCCAGGTTTCATCAAGAAATCAGCTTAGAGAGATTGTTGACAAGATCAGACAGATTGACAGTGTTATTGACATTGAGAGGACTACAGGTTGATGGAAAAGGCTTTATCTATTGGAATGTTTACACTTGGCATGGTTGGAACAAATTGCTATTTTGTTTATAAACCTGATGCTGAATGTAACACAGAAGATTGTAAGCATGTTATATTTTTTGACCCTGCCGATCAGGGCAAAAAAATATATGAAAAGCTATCAGAGAATGGTTTTGTTATAGACCTTATCCTTTTGACACACGGGCACTTTGATCATATTGGCGGCGTGGAAGAGCTTAAAAATCTTTCGGGCGCCAAGGTCTATTGCTATGAAAAAGAACAGGCTATGTGTAAGGATGCATATTTAAATCTCTCAAACGATTACAATATGCACCTTAAGATTGTTCCGGATGGTTTATATAAGGACGGAGATACAATTTCTGCGGCAGGTATGAGTTGCAAGTTGATCGCAACTCCGGGCCATACATCGGGGAGCTGCTGTTACTATTTTGAAGAGGGCGGCATTCTGATAAGTGGAGATACCCTGTTTGAAGAATCTGTTGGAAGAACTGATTTTCCGACAGGCTCTACAAGCGAGATAATCAGATCCATAAAAGAAAAACTCCTTGTTCTTCCTGATGAAACTGTAGTTTATCCGGGTCATGGTGAAATTACAACAATAGGACACGAAAAAATGTATAATCCGTTTGTTATTTAATGCGGATTATATTTTTTTGATTTATTTGAGGCTTATTATGCAGGTTGTTTTAATAAAAGAAGATAAGTATACATACGATATTCATTCCCTTTATAAGGCTTTTTATCCAACTGAGGATGTAAAGGTTATTTTAGAGAATGACCTTGATAAGATAGATGAAGTAAAAAGGCTAAATTCTGATATCACTGTTTCAAGTGTTGATGTCAGCGTTTCAAAAAATGAGCTTAAAAAGAGCATTTACCTGGATCTGTCTGCTAAAACAGGTAAGACTCTGCCTTGGGGAAACCTTACGGGTATAAGACCTACAAGGATAGTTATGAATCTCATTGAAGAGGGAAAAAGCGACGATGAGATAGCTCACTATATGAAAGATATCTACTGTGTATCGGATGAAAAGATTGCTCTTAGTCTTAAGATTGCCCACAGGGAAAAAGAAATACTTAAATGTATAGATTACAAGAATGGTTACAGCCTGTATTTAGGGATACCTTTTTGTCCCACAACATGTTTATACTGTTCTTTTACGTCCTATCCAATAGGAGCTTTTTCGAATATTGTTGACGATTACCTTACTTGTCTTGAAAAAGAAATTGATTATGTTGCAGAGAATTTTAAAGATAAAACTCTGGACACAGTTTATATTGGCGGAGGTACACCTACAACTCTTGAGCCTCATCAGCTTGAAAGACTTATTGGATACCTTAAGTCAAAACTTGATTTTTCAAAAGTAAAAGAGTTTACAGTTGAGTCGGGAAGACCTGACTCTATAACAAGAGATAAGCTTAAAACTATGAAGAAGATGGGTGTGACCAGAATTTCTGTAAATCCTCAGACAATGAGGGATGAGACCTTGAAGCTCATAGGAAGAAGGCATACAGTTTCTCAGCTTATCGATGCTTATAATATGGCTAGAGAAGAGGGCTTTGATAACATCAATATGGATATTATCCTGGGACTTCCGGGCGAAGGCGCAAGCGATGTTGCTTATACAATGGAAGAGATAAAAAAGCTTGATCCTGATGATCTTACTGTGCATTCCCTTGCTATAAAAAGAGGATCAAAGCTTGCAGAGATCATGGAACTTGCCAAGCATAGAGGCAAAGATAGCACCACCGGTTCTTTTGATGATAAAAAAGATATTCTTGATGATATAAAGAATACAGAAGAAATGATGGAGATTGCCCTGAAGGGAGCAAGGGATATGGGGCTTGAACCCTATTACCTATACAGGCAGAAAAATATATCCGGCAATTTTGAAAATACCGGTTATGCCAGAAAAGGCAAGGCAGGAATTTATAATATTTTGATCAATGAAGAGGTTCAATCCATTGTTGCGCTTGGAGCCGGCACTGTGACAAAGAGAGTTTACGGATATGATGGCAGGATAGAGAGGTGCGATAATGTAAAGGATGTAAAACTTTACATGGAGCAGATTGATGAAATGATAGATAGAAAGAGGAAACTGTTTTTGTAAGAATCAGTGCCCCAATTTGCCTTAAACTTTTCTAAAGAGATTGAAAGATATTGTGCAATATGCTATCATATTGATAATAAAATGACGATATTGCTCAGAAAAATAATAATGCAATATCAAAGGAGGTTTTTTATGCTATTCCAACTTTATAGCAACCATGCAGCTATGCAGCTCATTGGATGGGTGTTGGTATTCTGTGGTCTTATTCTTATGAATGAGATTGGTCGTAGGACCAAAACTGGTGGAATCGTTGTATTTGTAGTGATTCCATGTATCTTAACTGTTTATTTTATTCTGGCACATTTAGGAATGTTCGGTGGTGCATCAAACCCAACCGTAGCATTCATGGACGGATGGTTCCATTACTTCAAGCTTTATGCTGCTGATATCGGCTGCGTAGGCTTTATGATGATCAAGTACAAATGGGGCATCGGCAAAGAAAAATGGTTTGCATGGTTCCCATGGTTCATCGTTGCAGCAAACATCATGATCGCTAACGTTTCTGATATGGAATCTGCTCTTGCAGCTTTCTCAATCACAGGAAACTTAAGTGGTGCATGGTGGGCATCTAACGAAGGCGTATTTATTTACGGCGGATGGTGGAACGTTGTTAATGCTCTTGCAGGAATGATCAACATTTTCTGTATGACAGGTTGCGTTCACCTTTATACATCTAAGGATAAGAACGAGTCAGATATGCTCTGGCCTGATATGACAATCTGGTTTATTCTTGCATACGACGTTTGGAACTTTGAGTATACATACCTCAACCTTCCTACACATTCATGGTACTGTGGTGTTGCACTTCTTCTTGCTCCTACATTTGCAAATGCATTCTGGAACAAGGGTGCATGGATCCAGAACCGTGCTAATACACTTGCTATCTGGTGCATGTGGGCTCAGGTTGTTCCTGCATTCCAGCTTAGTTCAAAGTTTGCAGCAGCACTTCCTTCAATCTACGGTGGAGCTACAGCAAACGGAATTACAACAATGGATCTTTATGACAAGGCAATTAACCTTTACAACTCAGGTGCCGGCAAGACTGCACAGGCAGGCGAGATTATCGCTAGCATGGGCATAACTGCTGATCCTAGAGCTCAGGGTGTTGTTGCTATACTTGCTATCGTTATCAACGTAATTTGCATCACTGAGATCATCAAGAGATCTATCAAACTTGGCAAGAATCCATATGCAAATGAAGTATTCGGCGATACAAAGGACTTCAAGCTTGCAATGGAGCGTGCTAAATAATGGATAATGTAAGAGTTATTGAAGTAAAGCGCAGCATATTTGAAAGCAACGATAAGGATGCTGACAAACTGCGCCAGGAGCTTAAGGAGAGCAAGACATTTCTTTTGAACTTAATGTCTTCTCCTGGATCAGGTAAGACAACTACCTTGAAAAAAACAATTGAGCTCTTGAAAGATAAATACCGCATTGGCGTCATGGAAGCTGACATTGATTCAGATGTTGATGCCAAGACAATTGCGGCAACCGGTGTTAAGGCAATTCAGCTTCATACCGGTGGTATGTGTCACCTTGATGCTGACATGACAAGACAGGGAATCAGAGAGCTTGATACAAGCGATGTTGATTTTGCAATTCTTGAGAATGTTGGAAATCTTGTCTGCCCTGCAGAATTTGACACAGGAAGCACCAAGAATGCTATGATCTTATCTGTTCCTGAGGGACATGATAAGCCACTTAAGTATCCTTTGATGTTTTCAATTTGTGATGTGGTTTTAATAAATAAGATTGATGTTATGCCTTATTTTGATTTTGACCTTGAAAAGGTAAAAGAAAATATCCTGTATAGAAATCCCAATGCAAAGATAATTCCTATCTGTGCAAAGACTGGTGAGGGTATGCAGGAATGGGCTGACTGGCTCTCAGCTCAGATTGATGAAGCTATAAAATAAATGGCAATAACAAGATGGGGATGCCAGGCGATCAACTTCGCCCGGCATCTTCTTGGGTAAAGGATAATTATGCACGAGTTGGGCGTTGTTTTTCGTATAATTGATGACCTTACTGAAGTAGGTAAAGAGAATGAACTTGAAAAAATTCATTCAGTAACTTTACAACTGGGGGAAGTGTCCGGAGTAGTGCCACATCTTTTGACAGATGCGTGGAAATGGGCTTCGGATAAAACTGAGCTTATGAAGGGCTCAGAGCTTATTATTGAAACTCTTCCGGCAGTTACATTTTGTGAGGACTGTAAGAGTGAATATGAAACTGTAGCGCATGGCAAGATCTGCCCTAACTGTGGCAGTGAGCACACATATCTCTTAAAAGGCAACGAATTTATGATAAAAGAGATAGCGGCTACTTAATGAGTTTTTAAAAGGAAAATGGTAGGTAGAGAGATGAATATGAATGATATGGATATGAAAGATTTAACAACTCCATATTCCCTTGATCCGGGACGTAATAAGGTAGATCCAAGGGCTGGAATCATCCCTGAATGGGTTGATATGAATGCTCCTTTTCGTGAACCACTGGCAAAGTTTGCGAAGGTAGTTACTGACAGAAAAAATATCAAACTTGGAATTGAGAAAATAACAAAAGAAAGCCCTGAATACTGGGGCCTTTACAATCTTATCACTGACGCTCAGTGTGAGATTGCACTTAAGATGGAAAAACGTAAACCAAAGACATTTGAGGAAATTGCAGCTCTTTGCCCTGAGTACTCAAAAGAAGAGCTTCAGAATCAGCTCGATGAGATGTCTTATAACGGTGTTATAGAGTGGAACTACGAGAATGAAAAACGTGAGAAACAGTACGTTCTTCCTATGTATGTTCCTGGTTCTGCTGAGTTTGGCAACATGAACTCAAGAGTTATTGAGGCTCATCCAGAGGTTGGACCTTTCTTTGAGAGAATGAGCCGTATTCCGCTTGAAGGACTTACTCATATGGTTCCTATGGGCGGAGCAGGCGTTGGAATGCATGTTATTCCTGTAGAAAAAGCTATCAATATGCAGGGAGAGTCAATCGACCTTGAGCATATTTCATACTGGCTTGATTATTATGAAGGAAAATATGCAGCTTCTCCATGCTCATGCAGAAGATCAAGAAAAACATTTGATCAGGGCTGCGCTGATGATCCGGAAGGATGGTGTATTGCTGTAGGTGATATGGCTGACTATGTTGTTGAGACTCAGAAGGATGGTCGCTATATTACCAAGGAAGAAGCTCTTGAGATCTTCAAGCAGGCTGAGGACAATGGCTTTGTTCACCAGATCACAAACATTGACGGACAGCACAAGATTTTTGCTATCTGTAACTGTAATGTAAATGTATGTTATGCACTTCGTACATCACAGCTCTTTAACACACCTAATATGTCACGTTCAGCTTATATTGCTCACGTTGATAAGGAGAAGTGTGTTGCATGTGGACGATGCGTTGAGGTTTGTCCTGCCGGAGCAGCAACTCTTGGACAGAAGCTCTGCAAAAAGGATGGAAGCGAAGTAGTTTATCCTAAGATGCCACTTCCAACTGAGAAAAAGTGGTCTCAGGATATGTGGACTGAAGATTATCGTGATATCAACCGTATCAATACTCACAAAACAGGTACTGCGCCATGTAAGACTGCTTGTCCTGCACATATTCCTGTTCAGGGCTACCTCAAGATGGCTGCACAGGGAAGATATGAAGAAGCGCTTGCTCTTATAAAGAAGTACAACCCACTTCCTGCTGTTTGTGGTCATGTATGTAACCGTCGTTGTGAGGATGCTTGTACAAGAGGAACAATTGATCAGGCTATCGCTATCGATGAAGTTAAGAAATTTGTATCAATGCGTGATCTTAAGTCTGAGACACGTTACATACCTGAAAAGGTAATTCCAAAGATTGGTGGCGGCTTCGATGAAAAGATCGCTATTATCGGTGCAGGTCCTGCAGGTATTTCTTGTGCTTACTATCTTGCACTTAAGGGATACAAGCCAACTATCTTTGAAAAGAATAAGAAACCGGGTGGAATGGTAACTTATGGTATTCCATCATTTGTTCTTGAAAAAGATGTTGTTGAAGCAGAAGTTGATGTATTGAGAGAACTTGGCGTAGATATTCGTCTTGGAGTTGAAGTTGGTAAGGACATTACCCTTAAAGAGCTTCGTGAGCAGGGATACAAGGCCTTCTATATCGCTATCGGATGTCAGGGTGGCCGTGGTGTAAACGTTCCTGGAGAAGATGCAGAGGGCGTACTTAAGGGTGTAGATATCCTTCATGCTGTGATAGATGATGAAAGCTACAAACTTACAGGCGATACTGTTGTAATCGGTGGCGGTAACGTTGCTATTGATGTTAGCCGTACAGCAATTCGCTGTGGTTCACCTAAGATCACACAGGTATCTCTTGAGACACGTGATATTATGCCGGCTCTTCCTGAAGAAATTGAAATTGCTGAGTCTGAAGGAATTGAGTTTAAGGGCGGTTGGGGACCAAAAGAGATCCTCACTGAAAACGGAAAAGTTAAGGGCATTATATTCAAGAAATGTACACAGGTTAAGAATGCTGAAGGAAAGTTTGATCCTAAGTATGACGAGAATGAGACAATGGAAATTGCATGTTCCAACGTTATTCTCTCTGTTGGTCAGGCTACGATCTGGGGCGATCTTCTTAAGGATGAGAAAGTTGAATTTAGAGGCCCGGCTCCTGTAGCTGATAAAGTTACTTTCCAGACAACTGTAAAGGATATATTCGTAGGCGGAGATATGTTCTATGGACCAAGATTTGCTATCGATGCTATTGCATGTGGTAAAGAAGGCGCTGAATCAATCCATAGATTCGTACAGCCTCACTCATCACTTACAATTGGCCGTGATCCTAACTTCTTCATCGAACTTGATAAAGATGATATCTCTATTAAGGATTATGATCATGTTGGACGTCAGCAGGCAGGTGTAAAGAAACCTGAAGATGGTAAACTTTCATTCCGTGATACAAAGCTTGTATTCACAGAGGAACAGGTCAAGAAAGAGACATCTCGTTGTCTTGGTTGTGGAGCATCAATCGTTGACCCTAACAAGTGCGTTGGCTGCGGTCTTTGCACAACACGTTGTGAATTTGATGCAATCAAGCTTACAAGGGATAACCCAGATTGCTCTACAATGCGCAAGGCGGAAGATAAGCTCAAATATATTCTTCCTAACGGTATTAAGCAGGCAGTCAGCAGACCATTTATCAAAAAGACACCTAAAGAAACAGCATGGCTTTCTGATAAGTAATTTAATAGAAAAATGATAAATTAACTAAGGATTAAGTCAGGTGCGATATAATCGGTACTTGACTTAATCCTTAAAAATGTTTATTAATAAGAAAGTTAAACTTTAAATTTTTTATGAAGGGGTAAGCTATCCTAATGGCAACTAGTAAAAAGACATCAGAAAAGAAAACATCACTTCTTATAGTTGAGTCACCTACAAAGGTTAAGGCTATCAAGAAGTTTCTTGGCTCAGGTTACGAAGTAGCTGCGTCAAACGGTCACGTAAGAGATCTTCCAAGAAGTCAGATGGGTGTTGACGTAAATAATGATTTTGAGCCTAAATATATAACTATTCGCGGAAAGGGAGATGTTTTGGCAGCTCTTAGAAGACAGGTCAAAAAAGCAGATAAAGTATATCTCGCAACTGACCCGGACCGTGAAGGTGAGGCTATTTCCTGGCATCTTATTTCTGCCCTTAAGTTAGATCAGGCAGATGCCAAGATTCAGCGAGTTACATTTAATGAGATCACTAAAAACGCTGTTAAGGAAGCCATGAAGCATCCAAGAGATATCGATATGAATCTCGTAGATGCTCAGCAGGCAAGACGTGTCCTTGACAGAATGGTTGGATATAGTATTTCACCACTTCTTTGGAACAAGATCAAAAGAGGTCTCAGCGCAGGTCGAGTTCAGTCTGTAGCCCTTAGAATCATTGCGGACAGAGAAGAAGAGATAGATTCTTTTATACCAAAGGAATACTGGACACTTGATGTTAATCTTAAAGTTCAGGGTGAAAAGAAGCCTCTTGTTGCTCACTACTATGGAAGTGGCAATGACAAAAAAGAAATCGAGAATAAAGAGCAGCTCGAAAAGATTATGAAGTCTTTAGAGGGCGCGAAATATACTGTTTCAGATGTGAAGAAGGGAGAAAGGACCAAGAAGGCTCCGCTACCATTTACAACATCAACACTTCAGCAGGAAGCGTCAAAAGCACTTAATTTCTCAACACAGAAGACTATGCGTGTTGCGCAGCAGCTCTATGAAGGAATTGATCTTGGCAGTCAGGGAACTGTAGGTCTTATCACATATCTTAGAACTGATTCTACCAGAGTATCTGATGAAGCAGTGGCATCAGCCAATGAATATATTTTAGAGAACTTCGGTGAGAAATATATTGCTGAAGGTTTGGCAGCTAAAAAGAGCGATGTAAAGATTCAGGATGCTCATGAAGCGATCAGACCTTCAATCATTACAAATACTCCTGTAAAGGTTAAGGATTTCCTTTCAAGAGATCAGTTCAGACTTTACCAGCTTATCTGGAGAAGATTTATGGCAAGCCGTATGGCAGCTGCCAAATACGAGACTACATCAGTTAAGATTGATGCAGGAGAAAGCAGATTTACTGTATCAGCTTCAAAGACAGTTTTTGATGGTTTCTTAAATGTATATACTGATGAAGACGATCAGATTGAAAAGAATGTGCTCATGAAGAATCTGGATACAGATACAAAGCTTTCCTTTGATTCTTTTGAAAGCGCACAGCACTTTACACAGCCTGCTCCTCACTATACAGAAGCTTCACTTGTTCATGATCTTGAAGCCCTTGGTATTGGAAGACCTAGTACCTATGCTCCGACAATTTCAACGATCATGGCAAGACATTATATTACAAAAGAGAATAAGAGTCTTTATATAACTGAGCTCGGACAGGCAGTTAACAAGATGATGATGGATGCTTTCCCTCAGATCGTCGATGTAAACTTCACATCTAACATGGAAGCGCTTCTTGATGGTATTGCCGATGGTAATGTTAAATGGAAGACTGTTATTGAGAATTTTTATCCTGATCTTGAGGAAGCGGTTAAAGCAGCTGAACAAGAGATGGAAAAGATACAGGTTCAGGATGAAGTTACAGATGAGATCTGTGATAACTGCGGAAGAAACATGGTTATCAAATATGGTCCTCATGGTAAATTCCTTGCCTGTCCAGGTTTCCCTGAGTGTAAAAACACTAAGCCATATTATGAGAAGATTGGTGTTGCATGTCCTAAGTGTGGGAAAGATGTTGTTCTTAAGAGAACCAGAAAGGGCCGTATGTTCTATGGATGTATAGATAATCCTGATTGTGATTTCATGTCCTGGACAAAGCCTGTTGCAGAGAAATGTCCTAAGTGTGGCTCATTTATGGTTGCAAAGAGTAACAAGGTAACCTGCACAAATCCGGATTGCGGATATGTCGGTGAACTTAAGAAGTAAATAATAATTTTCAGAAATCTTTAGCTTTTTTTCATAATTGTAGGCGCTTCAAGGTTTGAAGCGCCTATTTTTTTATGATATGATAACAATAGTGTAATTGTGCTATATACGTAATAACGTTCACAATTTCAACTAAGGGGGAAATACATTCTAAAGGAGAAACGTCATGAGTAGTGTACAGCTACTGGATAAAACCCGCAAAATTGGAAAACTGTTGCATAACAGCAATTCCGGAAAAGTTGTTTTTAATGATATTTGCAGGGTTCTTTGCGACATTTTATCCTCAAATATGTTTGTTATCAGTAAAAAAGGTAAAGTGTTGGGTATCGGCGAAAGTGCAGGAGTTGAATCTCTTAGTGAACTTTTGGTAGATAATGTTGGATCATTTATTGATCCAATGTTAAATGAGAGACTTCTGACAATTCTTTCAACAAAAGAAAATGTTAACCTTGAAACTCTTGGCTTTGAAGGAATAGATTCTTCAAAATTCCAGGCGATAATTACACCTATTGAGATCGCAGGTGAGAGACTTGGAACGCTTTTTATCTATAAAACAGACGTACCATACGATATAGACGATATTATTCTTTGTGAATATGGGACAACAGTAGTCGGACTTGAGATGCTCAGGGCTGTCAACGAAGAAAATGCAGAGGAGAGCAGAAAACTTGCTGTTGTTAAATCTGCTATAAGTACACTTTCTTTCTCTGAGATGCAGGCAATCATTCATATATTTGATGAGCTTGACGGAATGGAAGGCGTACTTGTTGCAAGTAAGATTGCAGACAGGGTTGGAATAACAAGGAGTGTTATTGTAAATGCTCTCAGAAAATTTGAAAGCGCTGGTGTTATAGAATCAAGATCTTCAGGTATGAAGGGAACATACATAAAAGTTACAAATGATGTTGTTTTCTCTGAGATCAAAAAGCTTAAACAGGAACTATAAAAAGCCGATAATATATGTGAAAAATACATTTCAGGATGGATTTTGATGAAAGGATTTATCTATACAAGGTAAATCCTTTTTTGTTTACTTTATTTTGTATAACCAAACATGTATAAACACAATATGAAGTATGTTTTACTTGTATTTTGTTAATAAAAATCATATTATTAATATATATAAGTTAAATTGACCGTATTGTGTTCTGATTTAATAAGGGGGCTCTATGATCAATAGTAATGTATTTGACTATATTAACGTTATGGATAAGGCGGCAGATGCTTCCTGGACCAGGAACGAAATTATTGCCAACAATATTGCTAATGTGGACACACCGGGATATAAACGTCAGGATCTGAATTTTGAAGATGAGCTTGAGAGGGCTCTTGGACATTCAAGATACAAAAGTATGGATGCCAAAGTTTCGGATCTTAAGGACAAGCATTTACAGGCAAGGGTAGTTAATGACTATTCAGGTTTCTCATACAGATATGATAAGAACAATGTAGATATTGATACTGAAAACGTAATGCTTGCAGCAAATCAGATTAAATATCAAGGCTTAATGGCCGGAATAAAATCTGAGTTTTCAAATCTACAGTTGGTTTCGAAATCTTCATAAAGGAGGATTAAAGTATGAGCATATTTGATTCTTTTAACATTAACTCATCAGGTATGACAGCCCAGCGCTTTAGAATGGATATCATATCTGAAAATATTGCCAATGCTAATACAACAAGAACTGAAGATGGTACTCCTTACGTCAGAAAGGTTGTTAGATTTGAAGAAAAGGGTACACAGACTCCTTTTTCAAGAATCCTTAATGAACGACTGGATCATTACTCTGGAACCGGAGTTAAGGTAACAACAGTTCAGGATGATACTTGGACTCAGATGAATGTTGTATATGATCCTTCACATCCTGACGCAGATGCAAATGGATATGTGACATATCCAAATGTTAATACTGTTACAGAGATGACTAACCTTATTGACGCAAGCAGATCGTATGAAGCAAATGCAACTGCATTTAATGCAAGTAAAAACCTGGCTTCAAGAGGCCTTGAACTTGGACAGGGTTAATGGAGGGTAGCTTATGGCATCTCTTGATATCTCTCAGCTTCGAAATGTAACATCAGGAGCTGTAAAAAATGCAGAGAAATTGAATAGCAAAGTTTACAATGTGCTAGGCGATGATGGCAAGGGGAATGAGCAGGCTTTTTCAATTATTTTTGACAGAGCTGTAGAGAATATTCATACTACGAATGCTTATTTGTCAGATGCAGAAAATGAAGAGATAAAGTGGTCTTTGGGACAAACGGATAATACACATGATCTTTCTATTGCACTTCAGAAGGCACAGACAGCACTGCAATACACAGTAGCTGTGAGGGACCGTGTCCTTTCTGCATACAGAGAGATCACTCAGATGCAGATATGAGCAATCCGTATATCGCTCAATACTATTAGTTTTCTTAAGTTTATGGGGAGGGAGAATGCATGGCTGATAGATTAAAGGCCCTGTGGCAAAAAATTCTCGACTGGTGGAATCAGTTTACTGCCAAGCAAAAGACCCTGATTGTGGGGGCCGGCTCGGTAATACTGCTTACCATTATCATTTTGGTTTCTGTTCTGAACCAACCTCAATATGTGTTATTGGTCAATGCCAATTCTACAAAAGAAGCTTCAGAGATAAAAGAGCTTCTTGATTCTAATTCCATAAATTATAAGATGTCAGATGATGGCTTGGAATTTAAAGTTCTGAAAAAAGATCAGGGTAATGCAAGCCTTCTTTTGGGTGCAAATGACATCCAATCTTATGCTTACAGTATTGATAATGTTACTGACGGCAGTTTCTCTACTACAGAAGCAGATAAACAGAAAAAATATGTATTATATCTTGAAAGCCGGCTGGAATCGGATTTTATAAACAGATTCACTGATATTAAGAGTGCTAACGTCCAGCTTCATATTCCTGATAATGATGGCACACTCATTGGCAATCAGGAAGAATCTTCAGCAAGTATTTTGCTTGAGCTTGATGAAAATGCTACGTTTAATGAAGACAATGCGGCTTTTCTTGCAAGGGCTGTTGCCAAGGCAATAGGTAATTCTTCTACAAAAGATATTGTTATCCTTGATACTAATGGAAATATGCTTTTTGCAGGTGATGAGGACAGTACTATTTCCGGTATGGCAAGTACGCAGCTTTCCTTAAAAGCCAAGGCAGAACAGCTTGTAAAAAATGAAGTAAAGAAAGTTCTGCTAGGGACTAAGCTTTACGATAATATTGAAGTTGCAAGTAATCTCGTGATGGATTTTTCACATGAAGAAACAACGGAGCATAACTATACACCTGCAGAGGATCAGACCCAGGGCGTTTTATCCCACGAAGATACATATAATGCTGAAAATGTTAATGGCGTAAGTGGTATTCCGGGAACTGATACAAATGCGGACAATGAAACTACTTATGTGACTCAGGATAATACGAATTCAACATCCACTATAACTGAAGAATCAAGAGATTATCTTCCAAATGAAAAAATAACAACAAGAACCAATCAACCGGGGGCAATTCAATATGCAAGCTCATCAATTTCGGTCACAGCAATTAACTATGTTGTTGTAAAGGAAGAGGATTACGACAGCGCAGCAAATAACAATATGACCTGGAAAGAGTATAAACTTGCCAATGCTGAACCTGCAGTTTTGACTGTTCCTGTTGAAGTTATTGATGTAGTATCCAAAGCAACAGGCATAGATTCCGCAAATGTTGCAATGGCTGCATATACTGAGTATGTATTTTTTGACAGAACAGGTGCTAATATAACTGTCACAGATATCCTGCAGATTGTAATGATTCTGATAATTCTTGGACTTCTTGCATTCATTATTGTCAGAAGCATGTGGACAAAGAAACAGACGCAGGAAGAAGCAGAACCGGAACCTTTGTCTGTGGAACAGCTTCTTGAATCGCAGCCTGAAGAAGCCCTCGAGGATATTGAGATGGATACGGGTTCTGAAACAAAGAAACTTATTGAGAAGTTTGTTGATGAAAATCCGGAAGCTGCTGCAGTTCTTTTACGTAACTGGCTTAATGAAGACTACGGTCTATAACTAAAGGGGAAAAGGGTATGATGGATACTGAAGTTTCTGCTGGAGAAGGCTCCTTAACCGAGGGCTTTACCGGTACACAAAAAGCAGCAATTCTTCTGATCGCACTGGGACCAGAGAAATCATCTGCTATATTTAAGCATCTAAAGGACGAAGAGATAGAGGAACTAACCTTGGAGATTGCAAATACACGAAGTGTCACTTCGCAGATCAAGGAAGCTGTTCTTGAGGAGTTTTATGGCGTCTGCCTTGCTCAGCAATACATTGCAGAAGGTGGTATCAATTATGCTAAGGAACTTCTTGAAAAAGCTCTTGGTGAAGACAAAGCTCTTGATGTTATTAGTAAGCTGACTGCTTCACTTCAGGTTAAGCCTTTCGAATTTATCAGAAAAACAGAGCCCTCTCAGATACTTACATTCATTCAGGATGAGCATCCGCAGACAATCGCTCTTGTTTTATCCTACATGTCACCTTCTCAAAGTGCCCTTATTTTGTCAGCACTTCCACCTGACAGGCAGGCTGATGTTGCAAAGCGTATAGCAGCAATGGATAGAACGAGCCCGGATACAATAAAGGAAGTTGAAAAAGTGTTAGAATCTAAGCTTGCTTCTTTGGTAAATCAGGACTTTACAATTATCGGTGGCGTAGATGCAGTTGTAGAAATCTTGAATACTGTAGATCGTGCAACCGAAAAACATATCATGGAAACTCTCGAAATCGAAGAACCGGAACTTGCAGACGAGATCAGAAAGAAAATGTTCGTCTTCGAAGATGTACTTCTTTTGGACGACCGTTCAATACAGAGAGTGCTGCGTGAGGTTGAAAATGCTGACCTTGGCCTTGCTCTTAAGGGAGCAACTGAGAACGTACAGACTGCTATCTTTAACAACCTTTCAAAACGTCTTGCAGCCATGATCAAGGAAGATATGGACTTCATGGGACCTGTTCGTATGAAGGATGTTGAGGAAGCTCAGCAGAAGATCGTTAATGTTATCAGAAAGCTTGAAGATTCCGGTGAAATTGTTATTTCCAGAGGCGGAGGTGATGAGCTAGTTGTCTAATCTTTTTAAAGGAGCTTTTATAAGCTTTGATGAATCAGACGCCCGGATAATTGACAACAATGAGCTTGCAAATAAGAAGATTGAAGAGTTTCAGGAGCAGGAGCTCAAGAGACAAAGAGCTATGATGGCCGAAGATGATGGGCTTTCATCTGAAGGTGAGGAAAATATCGATTTTTCTCCCGGAATTGACATGGAACAGCTTGATCAGCTCACAGAAGATCAGAGTATTCTTGGCGCTCCAAATGAGGATCCTCAATTCGATATGGAAGCCATGCAGGCTGAGATTGATTTTAAACTCCAGCAGGCCTCAGAGCAGGCTGAAGCCATTATAAACGACGCGCAAAATCAGGCAGAGGAAATAAGGCAGGGAGCTATAGAACAGGGGCATCAGGAAGGATATGATGCCGGCTACCAGGAAGGAATGGCTGCTGTAGAAAGTCTTAAAGCTGATATTGAAGCTCAAAGAGATGGTCTTGAGAAGGAATATCAGATGCTTGTGGATGAGCTTGAACCTGAAATGGTCGATGTTCTCACACAGATATATGAGCATGTGCTTGGGATAGAGCTTAGGGATGATAAGGGAATAATCCTTCATCTTCTTAAGAATACTCTTTCAAGGATTGAACCGGGAAATGACCTTATAGTCCATGTTTCGTCTGACGATTACGATGAAGTAATGGATGAAAAAGAGACTTTGAATGCATGTGTTACATCTCCGAATACTACGATGGAGATCATAGAAGATCCACTTTTAAAAGAAAATGAATGCATGATAGAGTCAGACAGCGGAGTTTTTGATTGTAGTCTTGGGGTTGAGCTTTCAGAGATTTCCAGAAAGCTTAAATTATTATCTTTTGACAGAAAGAAGAGATAGATATGCTGGTATCTTCAGTTGATTTGTCAAAATATAAAAAGATGCAAAATGCGCCATTTTACCGTACCCGTGGTAAAGTGGTCAATGTTATTGGGCTGACTATAGAATCTGCAGGGCCTGATGCAAAGCTTGGTGACATATGCCTTATCTATCCCAAGAAGAAGGATTCTGATACAGGAAATGAGCATCAGCCTAAGCCTGCTATGGCTGAAGTTGTTGGCTTTAAGGACAACCATGTTCAGCTGATGCCTTATGAGAACACAAGTGGTATTGGAAATGGTTCAATAGTTGAAAATACAGATTCGCCTCTTCGAGTTAATGTTGGAGAGGGGCTTCTTGGAAAAACACTTGATGGTCTTGGAAGAATTGATGGCACAAGCTATGGTAAAGGGGTAGCCCTTGAAGGCGGTGTTGCATATTCTGTTGAGAATCAGCCACCAGATCCAATGACAAGGGATCCTATTTCTGATGTCTTGTCCCTTGGTGTAAAGGCTGTCGATGGTCTTTTGACCGTTGGTAAAGGCCAGAGAATTGGTATATTTGCAGGATCTGGTGTTGGTAAATCAACTCTTCTTGGAATGTTTGCAAGAAACACTCAGGCTGACATAAATGTTATAGCTCTAATTGGAGAGCGAGGCAGGGAAGTCAGAGAGTTTATAGAAAGAGATCTCGGTGAAGAAGGCATGAGGAGGTCTATTGTTGTCTGTGCCACCTCTGATAAACCGGCTCTTGAGCGATTAAAAGCTGCAAAGACGGCAACTTCCATTGCGGAGTACTTTAGAGACAAGGGAAAAGATGTGCTTCTTATGATGGATTCCCTTACCCGTTTTTCAATGGCACAGAGGGAGATAGGACTAGCAAGTGGTGAACCGCCTGTTTCAAGAGGGTATCCGCCAAGTGTATATGCTGAGATGCCCAAGCTCCTTGAAAGAGCAGGTAAGTCCAGAAAAGGCTCTATTACAGGTCTTTATACTGTTCTTGTGGATGGTGATGACATGAATGAACCAATCACTGATACAGCCAGAGGTATATTGGATGGGCATATAGTCCTTAATCGTAAGCTTGCGCAAAAGAACCATTATCCTGCGATAGATGTTCTTGCAAGCATTTCCAGATGTATGTCAGCAATTGCAGATCCTGAGCATAAAAAAGCTGCAGGAAAGCTCAAAAATGTTCTTGCAACTTATAATGATGCTGAGGACCTTATAAATATTGGCGCATACAGGAGTGGAGCCAATAAAAATATTGATTACGCAGTTTCTAAAATAGAGCTTGTCAATTCTTTTCTTATGCAGGAAACTGATCAAAAGTTTACCTTTGAAGAAATAAGACAGACTCTTATAGATATGTTCAGGGATTGATAGCCTATGGCAAGATTTAATTACCGTATGCAGAGTGTCCTTAATATCAAGCAAAAAACTGAAGGACAGGTAAAAATGGAATTTGCCAATGCCCAGGCAGAACTCAATCAGCAGCTTGATATTTTGGATGAATATGTCAGACGAAAAGAGAATTATCTTTTGGAGGCGGAAGAACTCAGAAATGCAGAGAGTTTAAAGCTTCAGGATATCTTGGATAATCAGTATGCCACTGCACAGATGGATGTAATGATTGCTTCTCAGGCAAAAGTAGTTAAGGAATACGAAAAAAAAGTCGAAAGAGTTAGAGTAAGGTTAACAAGGGCAATACAGGAGAGAAAGATGCAGGAGACCCTTCGTGACAGGGCTTATGCAGAGTATTTGGAAGAAGAAAAACAGGAAGAAGCTAAAGAGAATGATCAGCGAACCAGCTTTACCTATGGACAAAGAGGAGATAAGACCAGATAATGGCTGATAACAATTTGACTATGACGCCTGACGATCCTAAGGCGGCCAAGAAAAAACTTGCAGCTGATAAAAAAGAATATAAGAAAAGACTAAAAGAACAGAGAAAAGAGCAAAAGGAAAAGGAGCAGGAATTTGCTGAAAGGTCAGCGGAAATAAACGGTGATAATGCAGGAGGCCTTGCTACTTTAGTTATTTCTTTTCTCATTATCCTCATCTGGCTTGCTATAATGGCACTTTTGATCAAACTGGATGTTGGTCATTTTGGTTCTGAGATTTTGGCACCACTACTTAGGGATATTCCTTATGTCAATCTGATCCTTCCAGAAGGATCAGTGCAGACTACAAATCCTGAAGCGGTAGTGGATTACAGTAATGCCGGGTCCAGCGCTGCAGGAATTGAAAATATTGACGAAGCCCAGGCATATATAAAGCGACTTGAGCAGGCATTACAGGCTGAGATGGAACAGAACAGCAGCTATGCTTCTTCAATTGAAAAGCTTCAGGCTGAGGTTGCAAGACTTGAACCTTTTGAGCAGCAGCAAAAGAAATTTTATGAGGAGCGTGCATCTTTTTACGAGAGTGTGGTTTATGGCGATTATGCTCCTGATGCAGCAGCCTATGCTTCGTATTATGCTATGATTGACCCTGATACGGCAGCTGAGATCTATAAAAAGATCATCCAGGGAGAGGTAGATGATGCTGCTATAAAGGCATTTGCAACTACCTATTCGGGTATGAAAGCAAAAAAAGCAGCTGAAATTTTCGATGAGATGGTTGCAGAGAATCAGATTGAACTTGTTGCCAGGATACTGGCTCAGATGAGTGTTGAAAATAGAGGCGATATTCTTGCAGCTATGGAAAAAGAAAATTCTGCAAAGCTTACGCAGCTGTTAGAACCAAATGCACTGGAACAAAAATCAACAAAAGTTACAGGATAATGAGATATTTACTATCATTTAATTTCTTAAAAGAAATGTGATTTGCTTTGAAGTGTAGAATTGGGAGAGTATTTTGAAATAAGCCTTTTGCTTATATCAAAATACTCTCCCATTTTTTTATATTTCTTATTAAGTATTCCATATAAAAACCGATATATGTTGTGAGAGTCTATGGATGTTTATGTCCAAACAAAATAAATATATTTGAAAGGAGGAACTTGATGAGCAGTACGACAAATAATGTAGGTGCAATGCTTACCTACATGCAGAAGTCGACTGCAGCAGTAAGTGTTTCATCAATAACGGAACTTAGTACTAAGGCAGGAAATGCTGCAAACAGTTTTAGTAATGTCTTAAATAAGACATCAGATGCTTTAGTACAGGCAAAAGATAATAAATCTCAGATTACTGACAATGCTGTAAAGCAAGGAAAAAGTAGTCAGGGAAAAGATGTAGCAATATCAAATGACAGCAATGGCTCGCAAAAGACAATCGGCAACAGCAAAAATAGTACCGATAATCTTCAGAACAAACAAAGTACTGATAATGTTACTAAAGTAGATGAAACCAATACAAAGAGCATGGAAGCAGATGAAAAGCTGCAGGAGGCTATAGGAGAAGCAGGAAAAGAACTTGTTTCTAAGATGGCCCAAGCACTTGATATAAGCGAGGAAGATATTTTAAGTGCTATGGAAATTCTTGGACTGATGGCTGGAGATCTTTTAAATCCTGAGAATGTACAGCTTCTGGTCACTGAAGTAATTGGTGAGGATAAGGCGCTTGATCTGTTAACTGACACAGATCTATATGCTACGATGCAGGACCTCATGGAGGGTGCAGATAGTATGAGGAGCGAACTTTTGAATGAGTTTGACTTATCCGAAGAAGACTTGAATCTTGCGATTGATAGTTTTGATGATGAACTGAAGGCGGTTGTTGATGGCCCTAAAAAAGAGGGACCGGCAGACAATACTGAAAAGGTGCCTGAGGTCATTGTAAATGAAGCTGGAGATGAGATTTCAAAGGATATCAAAGCACCACAGTCTAAAGAGCAGATACCTGAGATCAAGGTTGATGCAGGATCAGAAGAGGTAGAAATTACAGAATTTAAGCCTGTTGAAGAGACATCTGAATCTTCAAATAATCATAAAGAGACAAAGGATGGCTTAAATGATGGTGGTCAAAACGCAAATCTTTTTAATCAGCTCATAAACAATATAACAGAAGCCGTAGATTCTGGTTCTGCCAGTGCAATCAGCTATACTGACAGGGCACAGATGGAAAATATAATAAGACAGATTACAGAAAAAATAACGATTTCTGCAGGAAATGGTGAGACTTCCATGGAGCTTCAGCTTCACCCGGCTCATCTTGGCAACGTAAATATCCTTCTTACAAGTACAAAGGATGGAATAGTTGCCAAATTTACAGCACAGAATGAACTGGTAAAAGAAGCAGTTGAAAGTCAGATGGTAGCTCTTCAACAGAAATTTGACGCACAGGGAGTAAAAGTTACAGCAATTGAAGTTACTATTGCAAGCCATGCTTTTGAGCAAAATCTTGAGCAGGATCAGCAAGGGCAGGCATATGAGCAGGCTGAGGGCAGATCAAAAAAGTCGCTTCGGAGAATAAATCTTTCGGAAATCACAGAATTTGAAGAGGAAGATATGTCTGAAGAAGAACTTATAGCTACAAAAGTAATGGAAATGAACGGAAATACCGTTGACTATAGTGCATGATTTTTTGTGGGCTGGCTTTTATGCCAGCCCTGGAGGATAAAAAATGGCAGATTTAAGTTCAGTTGAAGCTATTATTGAAAACGGTAAGGTGAAAAACCTTGAAACCAATAATACCAGCAATAAAGCAGCTCCTACCGGTTACGACAAGGATTCTTTTTTAAAGATACTAGTTGCTCAGATGAAGTATCAGGATCCAATGGAACCGACATCAAATACTGAGTATATTTCACAGTATGCGACCTTCACACAGGTTGAACAGCTTAGTAACATGGCAAATTCTATGTCACTGTCAAGAGCTTCTGAGATGGTAGGAAAGACAGTAGTCATTACACAGACAAATCCTGACAACGGTAAGAGTACTGAGATCCAGGGCGTTGTAGATTTTGTTACTTATAGCGGAAATAAGGCTTATCTTAGCATTAACGGCACAAATTATAGCATCGATGATGTTACACAGGTTCTTGATTCTGATTATACTGATGCTCTTAAAGTTGTTGATGATTTCCAGAAGAATATAGATAAGTTACCTGAGCTTGAGTTTATTACTGAAGAAAAGCATGGTGAGACAATTGATTCAATGTATGACTATTATATGAACCTTGATGACAGGGCAAAGAATCTTATGAACAAGAATTATGCAACATCACTTCTTCAGTATGTAAATCAACTTGATGATATCAGAGGTGATACACACAGGACATTTTCCAAGGATAAGACATGATAGCAGTTAAAAGAACTATAGAAATACGCGGGAAAGGAGGGAATTAAAATTGAATATTGATGAGAGAAGATTTTTATCAATTGACCAGGTGCAGGGCCAAATCAAGAATGGAAATGTTCAAAAAGGTGATAACAAAGGCCAAAGCATTCAAACCGGAGCAAATTCTTTTGCCAGTATTCTAAATAAAATACAGGAATCATCCGATAATACTATTAGTTCAGAAGAACTAAAGTTTTCTAAGCATGCCGCAAACAGACTTCAGGACAGAAACATAGTTTTAACAGATGAGCAGATGGCAAGGCTTAATATGGGCAAGATAGAAGCAGGAGAAAAAGGCATTAAAGACTCTCTTATACTTATCGATCAGCTTGCTTTTATCGTTAATGTCCCTAACAACACAGTAGTAACAGCAATGGATCAGACAGAAAATAAGAGTAATGTTTTTACAAATATTGACGGAGCAGTGATTGCGTAACGGATTGGACCGAAGTGGCCAGAAGTGCCATCAGGAGATCTCGATTTCCCGACTGATTGAAGGAAATCTCTTTTAAATCACTCATCCGTCCAAAATCAAATATTGATATGCGCGTATACGCATAGGTTTTATGATGGAGGACTAAAGTCTTATGATGAGATCACTTTATTCTGGTGTTGCAGGACTTCGTACACACCAGACCAAAATGGATGTTCTTGGTAACAATATTGCCAACGTTAATACAACATCATTCAAATCCCAGTCTATTACATTTTCAGACCTTATGTATCAGACAACCCAGTCAGCATCTGGTGCTACTGAGACTAAGGGTGGTGTAAATGCAAGACAGATTGGTCTTGGCGCAAAGTCAGGTGCCATTGCTACAGCAATTGAATCCCAGGGCGCTACACAGACAACAAATAATCCATTTGATATCATGATCACCGGAAAGTCATTCTTCGTAGTTAATAACGGTAAAGAAAATCTCTATACAAGAGACGGTTCTTTCTACGTTGATGGTGCCGGTAACCTTGCAATGCAGTCTAATGGTTATTTCGTAATGGGCTGGACAGCACAGGAAGACCCTGAGACAGGAGCTATTACAGTAAATAAAAATGGTGGTTTATCCCAGCTTCAGATCATGAGCGCTGATAATACAACATATTCACCAGCATCTACAACAGCAGCTCTTTTCTCTGGAAATATCGATGATAATGATACAAACGTTATATCTGATGATGGTAAGACACTCACTCTGGAATTCTATGATAACAAGGGATATCTCTATACAGGTAAGTTCACATTAAAGGATACAGGTACTGACGATCTTTTTTCACTTCAGCTTACAGATATAATTGATTCATCAGGAACATCAATCGGATCAACACTTATGAAGGGCGTTACTTTCGGAGCGACTGAAACTACTGATGTTGGTGTTACAGACGCATATAAAGTTGAAAATGGTGCAACAACTTCAGTTGTTAAGCTCCTTGCAGGAGCTACTGTATATTCAGGTGTTCCAACATCAGGTGCGCTGTCAGATCTTATGACAACAAGTAAAGCTAAATATGCGGGCATTTTGAAGGAAGTCTACGGAATAGACGATGCTACAGTAACAAGTGGAACTGAAGGCTATTCAAAGACATCACTATTTACAATAAGTGAAAGTGGAACTCTTACAATTACATATGATGCACCAAAGGAGACCAAGAGCCCTTCAGGATATACATACAATTCCAATAATTCAAATTCATATTATGTATCCAGTGATGGCACCGGAAAAGCATATATTGTACCTTCCACAACAGAAGGTTCAATGAAAACAGTTGTAGGTAATTCCAAGACCTTGCAGGCAACACTTAAAACTGTCTTTGGTATAAATGACGACGATCCGGCAACAGCAACTCAGACATCTCTTGAGAAGTATATATCAAGTGATTACTATCGCTTTAAATTTACAAGCAATGCAACAGGAAATGATTCATTTACTGTTATCAGTCAGCATTATCCTGATGAGACCAAGACAGCAACTCCTATAACCAAGACAGCTCTAAAAAATTACATTGATGACTTTGAAAATCTTGAAGCTAAATTAAATGACACGACTGTTCCGGAAAATATTTATTATACATATGATAATGACACTTTAACACTTTATGGAACAAAACTTTCAGGCGAAGACCTTGAAGTACAGATAAGCGCTACGCAGCTTGCAAATATTACAACTGTTCCGCAGAATACTATATATGAGTATAACAATACAACAGTGATCACAAATGCAGCTAAAGCTGAGCTGGCGGCTGCTTTGGGCCTTGCAGATGCAGCTGCGCTGGATGCTTATATGTCCTCAAATGGTTTTACATATTTGGAGGTTAGCAATATTACAGGTACTCCCGGCATTTTGTTCTACAAGAGTGAACCGGTAGAAGTTGCCGATGAAAGTAATCCGATTTTCACACAGACTATTTTCTCCAAGACATATACAGCAAAAGAGGGTACATATCCTGAAAAGAAGGCATCTGAACTCGGCGGTGTATTTACCAACTCAACTGATGGATCAGCCTACGTTTTAAAGGGAACAGAAACAACTGTCAGTGATTACAGTAAAGAAATGCTGCAGGATGTGTATGGCCTTACAAAAGGTTCTGCAACTGTTCAAAATACATATAAAGTTAAGATTTCGGCAAATGGCGGAATATCAATTTATGATACTGTTTCTGTTGATAAGAACATAGCTTCAGACTATGCTACACAGACAGCTGCTGATGGAACACTTACTTATGTTACTACTGCGGATACAATTCCTGAGGGTTGGGAAGAAGTACCTAACACAGGAAATATTACAGACCTGATCTCAACAGCAACTGGCAATTATAAGAATCTTCTCAGCAAGGTTTATGGAATATCTGATTCAGATGCAGATGCGTTTGGAACAGATGGTACATATTCAATAAATGCTGATGGAAGCATTACTCTTACAACAGGTAGTCAGACTATTCAGCTTAAATTTAATCCTGCAAATGGTTCTCTTACTACAGCTAACGGAAATGCTAATGGAATGGTCAATATTAAATTTGATCAGACAATCCCTGGACTTGAAGCATTTGGATTCCAGCCAACTACTGCTGATGAAGAGGCTTTGAGGGGACAGCTTACAGTTGATTTCTCTACTGTAACTAATTACAACACAAGCGGAACAGCAACAATCAAGGCTGTAAAGGGAGATAAGTCATCTCTTAACACAGGACGTATGGTTGGTGAGATGAATGGTGTTACAATCGCTACTGATGGACAGATTCACGCAACGTATTCAAATGGCCAGACAAAGCTTCTTGGACAGATTGCTTCAGCTGAATTTGCTAATGCATCAGGTCTTTCAAAAGAAGGTGATAACCTCTATGCATCCACACTTAACTCTGGTGAGGCAACAATTCAGGATATTACTGTAGATGGAGGATATATGAACACAGGCGTTTTGGAAATGTCAAACGTAGACCTTTCAAAAGAGTTTACTGAAATGATCACAACACAACGTGGTTTCCAGGCAAACAGCCGTATCATCACAGTATCAGATACATTACTTGAAGAACTGACTAATCTTAAGAGATAAAATTTAATAATATAAATAAAAAGCGTCCCGTTGTCTCAAAAACAATGGGGCGCTTTTTTAGAAATCATTTTATTCTTACAATTTTGAATTTAAAAATTGCTATAATTATTCTATACATTTATAAGTGGCGAGGAGACGTTTTGTATGAGTGAAGCAAAGCAGTTAACTATAGAGAAAAAAGCTGCAGTTAAAAATGGTGTATTTAGAATGGTCATAGCAGTATTTTCAGTAATACTTAATGCGTTGATCATTGTTTGCGGTGTTATTTGGCTTAATAATACTTGGCATTGGGTCTCAATACTTTTTTCTCTTATAAGCTTCTTTGTGGTTCTGGGTATTTACTCTATGAATCAGACAGCATCCATAAAAATGCCATGGATCATGCTTATCCTGGTACTTCCAGTCGCGGGAATAGTTTTTTATTTTCTTGTTGGCTATAACAGGGGCACAAAAAAGATGAGAAAGCGCTATGAGAACATTGATGAAATTCTGCTGCCACTTTTGCCTGATAATAGTGACGTGCAAAATAATCTCAAAGCTAAAAATCCTTATGTCTCAAATATTACACATTATCTAAAAAAGTATGCCCGTTATCCTGTTTATCAAAATACGGACATTACATATTTTGATGACGCGCTAAAGGGTATCGAAGATCAAAAAAGAGAGTTATTGAATGCAAAAGAATTCATTTTCATGGAATATCATGCTATTGAGGATGCTGAAAGTTGGCACAGCATTCAGGATATCCTTGAGCAAAAAGTAAAAGAGGGAGTTGAAGTCAGAGTTTTTTATGATGACATGGGTAGTATTGGCTTTGTAACTACTGATTTTGTCAAAAGACTTCGTGCAAAGGGAATTCGTGCAAGAGTATTCAATCCATTTGCACCGGGATTAAATCTTTTTCTTAATAATAGAGATCATAGGAAAATTACTGTAATTGATGGAAAAATAGGTTATACAGGGGGCTATAACATTGCAAATGAATATTTCCATGTATCTGAGCCATTTGGATACTGGAAAGATACGGGAATAAAGCTTTGTGGCGATGCAGTTAAGTCACTTACTGTGACATTTCTAGAAATGTGGAATGCGATAAAAGGAAATGACATAGATGATGTTACTTTTGACAAATATCTGAAAAATAACAATTACAAGGCCCTTGAAAATGGATTTATAGCACCCTTTGCTGATAGCCCAATGGATAAAGAGCAGGTTGGAGAGGAAGTATACATGAGTATGGCTAACATGGCCAAAGACTATGTCTGGTACATTACGCCTTACCTTATCATTACTGAAGAGATGATCCATGCGTTATCTCTTGCAGCCAAAAGAGGCGTTGATGTCAGAATAGTAACTCCAGGTATTCCTGACAAAAAGATTGTTTACAGTGTTACAAGGTCTTATTACAACGCACTTGCAAAGAATGGTGTCAGGATATACGAGTATTCTCCGGGATTTTGTCACGCTAAAATGAGTATCTGTGACGATTTTGCAGCTACCTGCGGAACAATCAATCTTGATTACAGAAGTCTGTATCATCATTTCGAAAATGGCTGTCTTTATGCTGATTGCAAAGCAGTTAAGGACACGAAGGAAGATTTTGAGCAAATATTTAAGGAATCAAAGGATGTTACTGAATATTATTCAAAAGGCAGGGGAGCATTTCTTAGGTTTGGACAGCTTCTTTTGAGGTTGGCAGCGCCACTTATGTGAAGTGCTATTTTGCGAAGATAGTAGCAATGTGCATTTGCTAATAAACGATAGTGTAAAAACGCTATACAGAGCGTATTTTTTTAAAAGATACTGTTATTAATAAAAATGTTGTGCTACAATTATTTTATTACCACTATATGTTGTGTAACTATGCATATATATAAATGTTAAAAATATGTGAATGCAAAACGCAAAATTAATTTCAATATTATCGGTATAAAGTGTAATTAATTTGCAAATATGTCTAAAATGTGAACAAAAATATGAGTATTGGTACACTAAAAGTGGTAAAATATATATAGTTAGAAATAAAATTTCAATTTTCTGTGAAATTTTTCGAAACAATGAAATTTTTAGATATTGACGGGGTGATAGATGTCTAAAAGTATTATTGAACTAACAAAAATGGATACGAGGAAATTTCTTTTAAATGTTTCTTCCATAGAAACGGTAGAAGCTAACCCTGACACTGTGATCATCTTGCGCAGTGGCAGGAAATTAATAGTCAGGGAATCTCCTGAAGATATATATAAGATTATAGAAAACTAAACTTATAATGTTGCAGCCAAATATATCAGTTAAACGGCATATAACTGGTATCTAATATTTATATGAAGGGGAAAACAGTATGGATATTGCTTCATTACTTGGTGTTGGTCTTTGTTTTGTTTTCATGATTCTGAGTATTGTCTTTTCAGCTGGTATCACCGGCGTCGTATACTTCCTTGATGCTCCTTCGGCGATGATCACATTCGGTGGAGCACTCATGGCGGTTTTGGCGTCGAGAAGCATGCCAAGCTTTATTAATGGTCTGAAATCTTACACCCTTATTTACAAAATGCCCTCTGATGACACTAAGGGCACAATAAAACAGATTATTGATCTTTCAAATACAGCTCGTAAAGAAGGACTTCTTGCACTTGAGGAAGCAGCAAGCAATCTGGAAGATGCATTTATGAAAAAAGGCGTTGGTCTTATTGTAGACGGTACTGAGCCTGAACTTGTAAAAAGTATTTTGGAAGCTGAGATTGATGCAATGTCTGAAAGGCATAAATCTAATTATTCTTTCTTTGGTGATCTTGCAGGTATGGGACCTTCCTGGGGAATGATCGGTACACTTCTTGGTCTGGTTCTTATGCTTCAGAACATGTCTGATCCTTCATCTATCGGACCGTCCATGGCGGTTGCCTTGATCACTACATTCTATGGATCGGTTCTTGCAAACTGGTTCTGTTATCCTGCTGAGAATAAACTGAAAGCCAGAGATAATGCAGAATATATGGCAAAAAGTATTGTTATTGAGGGTCTTTTGTCTATACAGGCAGGAGAAAATCCTCGTGTTACAGAAGAAAAGCTTAAATCATTCCTGTCACCGGGTGACAGAGCTGCTTATGAAGCTGAGAATGGTTCAGGTGATGGAGGAGAATAATGGCAAAGAAACCTGAGGAAATAAAACCTGGTTTGCCGGCCTGGCAAGGTACCTTCGGTGATCTGATGAACCTGCTCCTTTGTTTCTTCGTTTTGTTGTTTTCTATGGCTACGATGGATGCGGCCAAGTTTGAAGAAGTAGCTGCATCATTCAGTTCGGCTTTTGGTATTTTTGATGGCGGTGAAATGGCACTTGGGCAGGGAGCACTTGTAGGCGATGGTGTTTCGCAGCTGACTGAGCTTTCAAGTTATATCACATCCATGGGTCTTGCGCAGACCGGAGATGATTCTGATTCAGATCAGGCTGATGTGGGTAATATGGACGAGGAAGAGCTTATGGAAGCGGCAGAAGAAGCTCAGATGGAAGCTTCTCAAAAGCTTGCAGAAAAAATAGAACAGGCCCTAGAAGAGGGAGAAATTGAAAACGAAGTTTCTCTTAACTATACCAGCCAATATGTTCAGCTTACTATCCAGGGTTCAATACTGTTTGATTCAGGCAAAACGGCTATAAAAGAGGATGTAATTCCTGTCCTTGAGAAAGTAGGACAGATACTTGAATCCTACGCTGGAGGAACAATAGATATTGAAGGTCATACAGACAATGTACCAATGTCATCCGGTGGAAAATATGCAAACAATGATGAGCTTTCATCAGGAAGAGCGCTTGCGATATTTAACTATCTTTGTGAAAACACAACCCTTGACCCATCAAATATTGTTCATACAGGGCGTGGTGAATATGACCCTATTGCAGATAACTCGACTGATGAAGGAAGAGCCCGGAACAGAAGAGTAGAGATTAAGATATACAATCCATTAAGTGCATCTTATTAAGAGGGGGATACCTTTAAATGAAAAAGAATTTATTATCCATTATTATTTTGGCACTTCTTGTAGTTAATCTGGCTATGAATGGATTTATGCTTCTTAGCGTTATGACTACAAATTCACAGACAGCAAAGCTTATTTCGGATATAGCTGCTGCCCTGGAACTTGAGGCAAGTGGCGGGGCAGGCGGAGGGTTCTCCGGATCCGCATCTGGTACAGTTGGCGTTGCCAATCTTGCAACCTTTGGATTTACAGGAGACAACAGCCTTACGATCAGCTTGAAACCTGGAGCAGATGGAAAAGCACATTATATGGTTGCTGAAGTTCTCTTTTCTATGAACACAGCTTCAGCAGATTATGCAACCTATGGAACTTCAGAATCTATAGCCAGCATGAATGATCTGATCAAGTCAAAGGTTATAGACATTCTTTCAAGTAAGACTATGGAAGAACTTCAAAGTGACATTCAGCCAGCGAAGGATGAAGTTATCGAGGCTATTCAGGAACTATATGGTTCAAACTTTATCTATGACGTAAGTATAACAGCAATTTATCAGTAAACTTATTACTTTAACACTAAATTACTACTGAGAAAGGAGATCCATTTTGAGTGAAGTACTGTCACAAAGTGAAATAGATGGTCTGTTGGCAGCGCTATCTAGCGGCGAACTTGATGTGGATCAGATGCAGGCGGCTGACGAAAAGAAAGTCAAGGATTATGACTTTAAACGTCCTGCCAAGTTCTCCAAAGAGCACCTTCGAACCTTGGAGATGATCTACGAGCATTATGGAAGACTGTTATCAACTACACTACCTTTGTATTTGAGAAAAAATGTATCGGTATCAGTTGCTAACTCTGAGACTGTTACATATTCGGAATTTAGTAATGCGCTTTCAAATCCTGTTATTTTAGGCGTCATATCTTTTTTGCCACTTCAGGGAACTATTATATTGGAGCTCCAGGCTAATATAGGCTTTTCTTTTATCGACAGAATGCTTGGAGGCGAAGGAGGAACCCTTGATAAGCCAAGGCCCTTTACTGACATAGAGATGCCGCTTATAGAAAAGCTTGTTACCATTTGCATGCAGCTTATGGTTGAACCGTGGCAAAGCGTTGTAGCCATAAATCCTGTAATGGAGAGAATTGAGACAAACCCTCAATTTGCCCAGGTTATTTCTCCAACAGATATGATCGCCATTGTCACTCTTAACATAAAGATAGGTGATACAGAAGGTCTTATGAACGTCTGTCTTCCATATTTCACATTAGAGAGTGTAATGGACAAGCTCAATACCAAGTTCTGGTTCTCTACAATGCAAAAGAACAATGATGAGGACTATCAGGATACGCTTGAAACCATGGTCAAACATGTTGATGTTCCGGTCAAGGCTATTCTTGGAAGATGTAATGTATCGGTCAGCGATTTTGTTCATCTTCAGGCCGGAGACATTATAAGGCTCGACAATAGAGTTAATACGGATATGCAGATCTATGTAGGCAATATATTTAAATTTACTGCGTTACCGGGTACGGCAAAAGATAAGTATGCTGTCAGGATAACGTCAGTTGTAAGAGAGGAGGACGAGTAGGAGCATGGATGGAATGTTGTCTCAGGACGAAATTAATGCTTTGCTAGCCGGAATGGATACTTCAGGCGGCTCAGATGCACCAGCGGACGCTCCTGCCGATTCCGGGGGAGATGCACCAGCAGAAGCAGCTGCTGCAACGCCACCAGTTGGAGGCAGTACAATTGATGAGTCACTACTTACTGATTCTGAAAAAGATGCTATCGGTGAAGTGGCTAACATCAGTATGGGATCTTCAGCAACAACGCTGTATTCCCTTGTAAACCAGAAGGTTAATATCACTACGCCCCAGGTTGAGCTTGCTAATTGGGAGAATGTGATCAACAACTATGAGAGACCTTGCGTATTTATCCAGATCAAATATACAGTAGGTCTTGATGGTACCAATATCCTTATTCTTAAGGAACACGACGTTATGGTCATCACTGACCTTATGATGGGCGGTGATGGTACTAATACTGAGGGAGAGATTGGGGAACTTCAGCTGTCAGCCATATCTGAAGCAATGAACCAGATGATGGGTGCCGCTGCCACATCTCTTTCTACAATGATCAACCAGAAGGTAGATATCAGCCCGCCACAGGCGACGCTTCTTGATATGATCAATGACGACCCTTCTGATATTGCTGAATTCCTTACAGGGACATTCGTAAGGATTTCTTTCAAAATGCAGGTGGGAGATCTGGTTGATTCAACTCTTATGCAGTTATATCCTATAGATTTTGCAAAAACTCTTAAGGATACTGTTATTTCAGGTGATTCAGGGGGAGGATCAGAAGCTGCAGCGCCTGCACCGGAACCTGCACCTGCACCTCAACCAGCTCCAGCTCCTGCGCCTGAGGCTGCAATGCCACAGATGGATCCATCGATGATGCAGGGCCAGCCGATGATGGGAATGCCACAGATGGGTATGCCTCAAATGGGTATGCCAATGATGGCTCCGCAGATGATGAATATGAATATCCAGCCTGCTCAGTTCCAGAATTTTGCCGGTGGCACGACCATTATGGCAGGTGGAGAAAACATAGGAATCATCAAGGATGTTCCGCTTGAAGTTACTGTAGAACTTGGAAGAACAGCAAAACCTATAGCTGATATTCTTGATTTTGCACCGGGAACCATCATAGAGCTTGATAAGGTTGCAGGTGAACCTGTGGATGTTCTTGTAAATGGTAAGTTTGTAGCTAAAGGTGAAGTTGTAGTTATTGAAGAAAGTTTTGGCGTGCGTGTGACCGAAATTGTTCAGTAGGATAAAAAATGACGGCAGATTCTTACATCCAGTTTATTTCTGTTCTGATTATTTTTATTGTAGTACTGGTGGCTACCTATTTTGTTACAAGGTATCTTGCCGGTTATCAGAAGGAGAAAAATTCTTTTGGCAATATTGAAATAATCGAAACAGGAAGAATTACGACTAATAAATACATACAGATAGTCAGACTTGGAGACAAGTACATGGCTATTGCCGTTGGAAAAGATGAAATAACGGCTCTTTGCGAAGTTGACAAGGATTCCCTTAAGCTGGCAGATTGTGAAGACCACAGCGCCAGCTTCAAGGAGATATTTGACAAATTCAAAAGCGAGATAAAAAGTAAATGACAAAAAGACGGGGAGATGGGAATAAAATAACTGGCCGAAAGAGCAGCGTAAAAAGAGGGATTATAGCTGCTTTAGTTTCTATTGCACTGATTTCTTTTATTTCTTTTTCTATTCCCATAACAGCTAAAGCCACTGAAGAAGTAGTAATTGATACTGAACCTACTGATCCAACTACAGATAGGGATTCATATCTTACAGGCTCCAAGGAAGAGAGGACTAATATCAATCCTCCGGGAGCATCAGAAGATCCGGATGACCTTCAAAAGCTGAATATAGCAAATACTGTTACTGTTACATATGATAACGGCAATGGTTCTGTTAATGGCGCTCTGCGAATTCTTATTACTTTGACACTTCTTTCGCTGGCACCGACACTCCTTGTAATGATGACTTCATTTACAAGGATCATTGTTGCACTGCATTTTACAAGAACTGCCATTGGTACCCAAACATCGCCTCCAAACCTGGTGATGATTGGGATTGCTTTGTTTATGACACTTTTTATAATGCAGCCAACATTGACTGAAGCTTATAACACGGCGGTAATTCCTTTTGAAGATGGACAGATGGATCAGACAGAATTTATTGAGACAGCCATGAAGCCTTTCAGGCAGTTTATGTATGGTCAGACTCAGAAAAAAGATGTTCTTCTCTTCATGCAGATAGATGGGATTGAGTGGGACGGAGAACTGGACAGTATTCCAAATGTTGTTCTTATTCCGAGTTTTATAGTAAGTGAACTTCGAACAGCATTTATCATAGGCTTTTTAATCTATATACCATTCATTGTTATTGACATGGTTGTTGCATCGGTACTTATGAGTATGGGTATGATGATGCTTCCGCCAACCACTATTTCAATGCCTTTTAAAGTTCTGTTATTTGTTCTGGCGGATGGATGGAGCCTTATTATTGGTAATCTGGTCAAGTCATTTTATTAAAAGGAGGCGTTTTTATGATCACATTATCGGATATCAATACAATCATGAACAGCGCGCTTTTTCTTGTGATCAAAATGTCACTGCCGGTTCTTTTAACATCTATGATCATCGGTCTGGTTATTTCGATCTTTCAGACTGTAACCTCTATTCAGGAGCAGACTCTTACGTTTGTACCTAAGGTTGTTGGAGTGTTTGTGATGATCATGCTCATTGGAAACTGGATGCTTACAGAATTATCGGGCTATATCATTAATCTGTGGTCAGATTTTTCAAAATATGTGAGATAGAGGGAATACATGATAGATTACTCCTTTAGTTATGGCGATCTTGAAATATTTCTACTGGTGTTTGTCAGGATTACGAGCTTTATATTTGTATGTCCCTTCTTCGGAGGCAGGCAGTCGCCTAATCTTGTTAAGATAGGTTTTGGACTCTTACTCTCAATACTTATCTATGGGGCAGTTCCTGTTGTCCCCCCGGATTATCATACACTTATCGGATATACAGTAATTGTGTTAAAAGAGGTTATGGCAGGATTTTTGCTTGGATATGCAGTGCAGCTCTCCACACTTATAGTTAATTTTGCCGGCACAATAGTAGATATGCAGATTGGACTTTCCATGGTGAATCTGTTTGATCCTAATACAAATGAGCAGTCGACTATTACAGGTACATTTTATTCGCAGGTCCTTACAATGATGCTTATTCTGTCAGGAATGTATCACTTTATCTTAAAGGCTTTAGCAGATTCTTTTACCCTGATACCTGTAAACGGAGTTGTTATCAATTCTGACAGAATGCTAAGTGCTGTTACAGCTTTCCTTAGGGATTACATAGTGATTGGGTTCAGGATAGCACTTCCAATATTTATCATTACCTTTATTACGAACGTTGTTCTTGGAATTCTGGCGAAAGTGTCACCACAGATGAATATGTTCTCTGTGGGTATTCAGATAAAAATAGTGATTGGGCTCTCTGTAATGCTCATTACGGTCATGATGCTGGGCGACGCATCCAATTATATTTATATAAATATCAAGGAGTTGATGAACGAATTTGTATACAGTATGCAAAGCGGCTGAATTTAAGCCTTTACTAATTGCATATGATCTTCAGTTTTTTGCAGAAGATGCAAACGGTGCTGAAAAGACCGAGCAGCCTACTGCGAAAAAACTTGATGATGCCAGAAAAGAAGGACAGGTTGCAAAGAGTCAGGAAGTTGCTACAGCCTTTAGCCTTTTAGCACTTTTTATTATCCTGAGATTCGTCTATGGGTTTATGGGTGAGATCTTTAGCAACACCTTTCAGTATGTTTATAATTCAATTCCCAATGTGGCAAGGACTTATGATGGGTACCTTCCGATTGCTTATATAAGCAGCCTTGTAATACATGCAATGCTTACACTGCTTTTATTATGTGCTCCGTTTTTTATTGTAGGTTTTTCTGTAGCGCTGATCTGTGATTTTGTTCAGGTTGGTTTTAAGCCAACAACAAAGCCACTTCAGCCAAAGCTTTCAAAGCTCAATCCTATTTCGGGAATGAAAAAGATCTTTTCAACAAGAAAAGTGTTTGAGCTTGCTAAATCAATCCTTAAACTTGGAATTATGGCAATTGTGATAGTATCGTTTTTTTCAGGGCGAAAAGAATCACTTTTTTTGCTATATGATATTCCGCTTAAACAGGCAATAGGTCTGATGGGTAATCTTATTATTGACTTAGGACTCAGGATAGCCGCAGCATACATGATAATAGCCTTTGCGGACCTTATATATCAGAGACGCAAATTCAATAAAGATATGATGATGACCAAGCAGGAAGTAAAAGATGAATTTAAGAATTCTGAAGGTAATCCTGAGGTTAAAGGTGCACAAAAGCGCCGAATGATGCAGGCTTCCCAGAGGAGAATGATGCAGAACCTTCCAAAAGCAGATGTTGTTATCACAAACCCTACTCACTATGCTGTAGCGATCAAATATGATGCAAATGAGGCTGATGCACCTATGGTCGTAGCCAAAGGCGCAGATTATCTGGCTCAAAGGATAAAAGATATAGCCAGAGAAAATGATGTTGAGATCGTTGAAAACAAGCCTCTTGCCAGAATGCTTTATGCAAATGTTGAAGTGGGAGAACTCGTTCCGCCTGAGCTTTATAAGGCAGTTGCCGAAGTCCTTGCTTATGTTTATCACTTGAAAGGCAAAGTTTGAGGTTTTTGTAAAAAAAGATTTGATGGAAAGGAGATAGTGGCATGGATTTATCAAAGATAAGAAACAGAGTCTATGATTATGGTCTTGCTCTTTATATCGTGGCAGCTATTGTAATGCTCATTATTCCCCTTCCTGACTGGATGCTCGATATACTTTTGGCATTTGATATGTCTTTATCTTTTGTGATCATGTTTACTGCTATGTTCGCAACAGAAGTGCTTCAAATGTCCTTCTTCCCAACAATCCTTTTGTTTACTACAATTTTCAGGATTGCTCTTAACGTTTCGTCTACAAGACTTATCCTTACACAGGGAAGCGCAGGGCAGGTTATTACTGTATTTGGATCATTCGTTGGTGGCGGCGACCTCATTGTGGGAGCTATCGTTTATGTAATTCTCATAATTGTTCAGCTCATGGTCATCAACAAAGGTTCTGAGCGTGTAGCTGAAGTATCAGCAAGATTCACACTTGATGCTATGCCGGGTAAACAGATGGCTATAGATGCCGACCTTAATACAGGAGCCATAACAGATGCAGAGGCAAAAGAAAGAAGAAGTAAGATACAGGAAGAAGCAAGCTTCTTTGGTGCCATGGATGGTGCTACCAAGTATGTTAAGGGCGATTCAACGGCCGGTCTTATAATTACTGCGGTCAACCTGATTGGCGGTATTGCCATGGGCGTACTCAGAATGGGAATGGATGTTAATACTGCCATTAATACATATTCAATACTGACTATGGGTGATGGACTTGTGAGTTCAATTCCTTCACTTATGATATCAATGTCAACAGGTATACTTGTAACAAAGGGCTCAAAAGAAGCGGATTTTGGCCATGTTCTCATAAATCAGCTCTTTGGAATGCCAAAGACTCTTTACCTTGTTGGAGGTGTTGTTGCAGGACTTGGTATTTTTTCACCGCTACCTACACTTTTGTATGTTACTTTTGGCGCTGGCTTTATACTTCTTGGAAGAATTGCAAGTCAGACAATTGAAGAGGTTCAGACTGAGACAGAGGCCACATCTCCTGAAGAAACTTCAGCGGAAGAAATAAGACAACCGGAAAACGTTACAAGTCTCTTGCAGGTTGACCCTATTGAACTTGAATTTGGATACGGTATTATACCCCTTGCTGATGTAAATCAGGGAGGAGATCTTCTTGACCGAGTTGTAATGATAAGACGACAGGTTGCACTTGAACTTGGAACTGTTGTTCCAATAATTCGTCTTCGAGATAATATTCAGTTGAATCCTAATCAATATATCATTAAAATTAAAGGTATACAGGTGAGTGATGGCGAGATCTTATTTGACCATTACATGGCTATGAATCCGGGTCATGTAGAGGATGAGATCACAGGTATTCCGACCTTTGAGCCATCCTTCCATCTGCCTGCCATTTGGATAACTGAGGGGCAGAGAGAAAGAGCAGAGAGTTTTGGCTATACAGTAGTTGATCCTCCGTCCATTATAGCTACACACCTTACTGAGATCATAAGAGAACATATTGCAGAGCTTATGACAAGACAGGATGTACAAAATCTTGTTGATAATCTTAAAGAGAACAATCCGGCTGTGGTGGATGAACTTGTTCCTAAGCTCATGAGTCTTGGTGAGATTGAAAAGGTATTACAGAACCTTCTTAAAGAAGGTATTTCCATTAGAGATCTTGTTACAATTTTTGAAACATTGGCAGATTTTGCTCCTTCAACTCACGACCCTGATATTTTGACAGAGTATGTGAGACAGTCATTAAAGAGAGCAATTTCTAATAAATTCTTTATGCCGGGTGAGACTACAAGCGTCGTGACTCTTGATCCTAAGATAGAACAGGAGATCATGAGCAGCGTTAAACAGACCGAGACAGGCGCATATCTTACTCTTGATCCGGCAAGGACTAAGTCAATTCTTAATTCTGTTGGTGAGCAGGTCAGAAAGCTTGAAGAAGCCGGTAAACAGGCTATCATCATGGCTTCACCTATAGTCAGAATGTACTTTAAGAAGATGACTGAGGACTATTATAAGGATTTAGTTGTTATTTCATATAATGAAGTTGAGGCTAACATTGAATTACAATCTGTGGGGATGGTAACTGCATAATATGATAATCAAAAAGTATGTTGGAAAAACTGAGAATGAGGCTACTGAAGAAGCAAGAAAGGAGCTTGGTACTAACATTGTTGTTATGAATGTCAGGCCAATGAAAAAGACAGGTTTTCTTTCTTTGTTCCAGTCTCAAAAAATTGAAGTGACGGTTGCTTTGGAGGATGAACCCGAAAAACCTGCTGTAAGGACGCTTTCGCCGCAAAGAGAAAATGCCCTGAATAGTCAGAGGGATACTATCGCCTCGGCAACACTTAACGCCACAAAGGTTAGGGAAAATAAAGACATAAGGGATGATAACAGTGCTATCGAGGAAAAACTTGATAATTTAAGTTCTCTCCTTGAAAAAAACTTCCTTAAAAGTGATAAGGAAACTGCTGACATGGTCATCGAGCCTTCTGAGGAAGCTGCATCCAAACCTTCATCTAAGGCTTCAGTTTCTGAGGAAACCTTGTCATTTATCAAATTATTGTACAATACTCTTATTGAGAATGAAGTTGATGAGATATATGTGAATCAGCTTACTGATGAAGTCGAAAAAATAAGTAAACCCGGCCTTCCTTTTGACTTTGCGCTTGCAAATGTCTACCAGAAGATGGTTCTTAAATTCGGAAAATCTGAACCTATCGATCTTGAAAAAGAGGGACCGAGGGCTGAAATATTTATTGGGCCAACAGGAGTTGGAAAGACTACAACAATTGCAAAGCTTGCCTCTGAACTTTCTGTTACCCAGAAAAAGAAAGTAGCTCTTTTAACAGTTGATACCTACAGGATCGCTGCAGCTGAACAGCTCAGAACCTATGCGTCAATTCTGGAAATCCCGTTCAGAGTAATTTATTCAGTAGATGAAATGAAGCAGGCGGCTGAAGATTTCAAGGATTATGACTATATTATGGTTGATACGGCCGGACATTCTCTTCACAACGATGAGTTAAAGCAGGACGTTGAGAGCTACATCAGAGTTTTGGAAGATATTATTGAATGCGAGAATTTCCTGGTTTTATCAGCAACTACAAAGTACAGGGATCTTATTGAAATAGCTGATGCATATTCAGAAATGGTTGCATACAGACTGATCTTTACAAAGATGGATGAAACCGGGGCTAAGGGTAATCTGTACAATGTAAGGATGCATACAGGAGCACCGGTGGCTTATATTACAAACGGCCAGAACGTTCCTGATGATATTGCAGTGTTTGATGCTCAAAAGATTGTAAAGCATTTACTTGGCGGAAAGTAAATTTGTTGGGGTATTTTATGGATCAGGCACAACAGCTTAGAAATATTATTAAGAATTCAAATAAGCCCGCCAGACCTCTTGCCAGGATAATTACTGTTACAAGCGGCAAAGGCGGAGTTGGTAAATCTAATGTCGCAATAAATCTTGCAATCCAGTTTAAGAGAATGGGCAAAAGAGTTATAATTCTCGATGCGGATTTCGGACTTGCCAATATTGAGATAATGTTTGGAACAGTACCAAAACATAATCTTTGCGATTTGATTTATCAGGGAAAAAATATTAAAGATATAATCACCTGGGGACCTGAAGGAGTTGGCTTTATTTCAGGCGGATCGGGTATTTCCGGCATGTATAACCTAAGCCGCGATTATCTGGTCTACATTATTGTTAATCTTGCAGAACTTGACGCAATTGCTGATATAATAATAATAGATACAGGTGCAGGAATATCTGATGCAGTTATGGAATTTCTGGTTGCAAGTGGCGAGATCATTCTTGTAACAACGCCTGAGCCCACATCCATAACTGATTCCTATTCATTACTTAAGGCACTTAATCAGTCACAAAGATTTTCAAAAGAGGATACTAAAGTAAAGGTAGTATCTAACAGAGTGTCTTCAGCAGAGGAGGGACAACAGCTTTTTAACAAATTAAATGCTGTTGTTGCAAGATATTTAAAATTGCCGTTAACTTACATGGGGGCAATTCCCCAGGATCAGATGTTATCAAGAAGTGTGATGCAGCAATCGCCGGTTTCAATCCAGTATCCAAATGCCAAGTCAGTAAAGGCATTTGAATCTATTGCGACGCAGCTCATGAATCCAACGGATACCGCACTTATTAAACCAAGGGGAATGGCAGCTTTCTTTTCACATATCATTACAGGAAGAAAACTGAGTTCATTGCCTTCAGCAGGTCCTAACATCATTGGTAGTGCACCAAATATACAATGAATGGAGAAAATTAATTAATGCTCAGTGATTATATATCACCCGGAATAAAAGTGGAGCTAAAAGCTACCGGTAAAATCTGGATGGAAGATGATTCCAGAACTAAACATATTTATATGAGTAAGGTCATGGATGTTACTTCCGACGACAGGATTGAAGTTCTAATGCCTTTTGAACAGGGTAAACTGGTGCTTCTCCCTGTAGATGGTGAGTACAGCCTTTGCTTTTACAGTACTAAAGGATTATTTCAATGTTTTTCAAAAATTGTCGATAGATATAGAAGCGACAATATGTATATTTTGGTTTTGGATCTTACTTCTGAATTACAAAAATTACAGAGACGCGAATACTACAGATTTAGTTGCGCTCTGGAGTTAAAATCCAGACTTTGTTCCAAAGAAGAACAGGAAGCATTTGAAAATAACAGGAAATATCTGGTTGATCCGGGTGTTCAGCTTCAGAGAAGCGTTGTTGTAGATATAAGTGGAGGAGGACTTAGATTCGTAGCAAATTTCCGCTATGAAGAGGGCGATACTATCTATTGTTCATATAAGCTTCCGGGAGCAGGTAGTTCAAACGAGTATGAAATGATATGCCATGTTTTGAAAGTTCAGGAACTTGAAAACAGGCCGGGGCTTTATGAACACCGTATTCAGTACCTGTACATTGATGAGACTTCCAGAGAAGATATTATACATTTCATCTTCGAAGAAGAACGAAAAATAAGAAAGAAGCAAACTTAATTATGAAAAATATTTTGATTATTGATGACTCTGCACTCATGAGAACTGTTCTAAGTGATATCATTAATTCAGATTCAAGATTCCAGGTGGTTGATAAGGCCAAAGATGGAGTTGAAGGTCTGGAACTTCTCAAAAAGAAGAGTTATGATGCTGTCGTTCTTGATATCAATATGCCAAGAATGGACGGTATTACATTATTAAAAGAGCTTCAGAAAAATAAGATCAAAGCAAAGATCATGATGGCCAGTACTGATACTAAAGAAGGTGCCAAGGTCACAATGGATGCGCTTGATCTGGGAGCTCTTGATTTTGTCCATAAACCAGACCGTGCATCTGAATGCAGAGGTGAGGATTTCACCAAGCATTTCATAGATACCCTTGCAGCGGTTGCCAATTCAAGAGCACCAATGCCTGCAAGGACGTTCTCCATTGAGGAAGCAAAGGAGTCAAGAAAGGTTGTCGAACTTGTCAGCAGATCTGCAAGTAAGATCACCGGAAACAGAATTGTGGCGATTGCATCATCAACGGGTGGTCCAAGAGCTCTTCAGTCTGTAATTCCAAAACTTCCTAAAAATCTTAAAACCCCGGTTGTTCTTGTTCAGCATATGCCGGAAGGCTTTACAGCCTCTCTTGCTGAAAGACTTGATTCTCTCAGTGAGGTAACTGTTAAAGAGGCGGCTGAAGGTGATGTTCTTGCTCCTGGATGTGTTTACATATCAAAAGGTGGCAAGCATATGCACATAGTTAAAAGTGGAGCAAAGAGCGTTATACACTATGTTGATGGCCCTACCAGAGAAGGTGTAAGACCTTGTGCAAACTTCATGTATGAATCTTTAATGGATTCTGATTATGATGAGATTTGTTGTGTGGTCCTCACCGGAATGGGTGCTGACGGAACAGAAGGAATCAAGAACTTAAAGTCAAAGAAAAAAGTTCATGTAATCGGTCAGGATGAAAGTACCTGTACCGTTTATGGAATGCCCAAAGCTCTAGCAACCGCTGGACTGGTTGATCAGGTTGTAAAACTTGAGAACGTAGCCCAGGAAATAATAATGAATGTCGGTGTGAATTGAGGGATTTCATATTCTTTTAATACTTCTTTAAGTTTTTTTTCTGCATTCCTCCATTCAAAAAGCCGATAATATGTTCAAAAGTATGCGATAATAAGATTATACTTTTGAAAGACCTATCACTTTTTTAATATGGAGGTAAAATAGTTATGGATGTTTCCCAGTATCTAAGTGTCTTTCTCGATGAAGCAAAGGAGCACCTTCAGTCACTTAATGATAACATTATGACTCTTGAGCAGGATCCTGAGAACGAAGATTGCATTAATGAGATCTTCCGTTCTGCACATTCCATGAAGGGTATGGCAGGAACTATGGGCTATACAAGAATGCAGAATCTTACTCATGACATGGAAGATGTTTTCTCTGATGTTCGTGGCGGCAAGATTAAGATCAAATCTTCCGACATTGATGTTCTCCTTCAGTGCCTTGACGCTATTCAGGGATATGTTGATAATATCACCGAGAATCAGGACGAAGGTACTGATGAACATCAGAATATCATAAAAGCTCTAGCAGATATCAGAAATGGTGGTGGTGGTGCAGCACCTGCTGCAGCCGCTGCACCTGCAGACAGTGCACCTGCAGCTGAAGCTTCGGCTGCTCCTGCTGATGGACCTGCTGATGGAGCTGACGGTTCTTCGGATTATAGGGCTATTCGCCTTGATCCATCTGTTAAATCCACATTAGAAGAAGCAAAAAGCCAGGGTAAAAAAATCTATGGCGTTACAGTACATATCCAGGAGTCCTGTATCCTTAAAGCTGCAAGAGGTTTTCTTGTATTTAAGGGACTGGAAGAAATTGGTGAGATTGCTGTTTCTGAGCCTAATACCCAGGATATTGAAGATGAAAAATTTGATTTTTCTTTCAGCCTGATTCTTATTACTGATGAGTCAAAAGAAAAGGTTGAAGAGATTGTAAAGGCTGTTTCTGAGGTTGAAACCTGTGAATGCGGCGAGTATGACCCTAGTGGTGCAAAGCCGGCTGAAGAAAAGGCAGAAGCAGCACCTGCAGCTGAAGCTTCTGCAGCAAGTAAGCCTGCAGAAACGAAACCTGCAGCACCTGCAGAGAATAAGCCTGCAGCAGCGGGAGCTGGTGGTGGTGCCGGTGGCAAGAAGCCTGTCGGCAAACCTGTTGTTAATAGAACAGTCCGTGTTGATATTGAAAAGCTGGATGTATTGATGAATCTTGTGAGTGAGCTTATCATTGCCAAAAACTCGCTTATATCAGCGGCAAATACATCAGGAGTCAGCAACGGAAATGTAAATGAACAGATCGAATACCTTGAAAGTGTAACCACAAACCTTCATGAATCAGTTATGAAAGTTCGAATGGTGCCTATTGAGAGTGTTCTTCAGAAATTCCCTCGTATGATCAGAGATCTTAATAAGACTCTTGGCAAGAAGATGGAACTTACAATGACTGGTGAAGACACTGAAATGGACCGTACCGTTGTAGATGAGATCGGTGATCCTTTGATGCACCTTATCAGAAACAGTGCAGACCATGGTATTGAATCTGCAGATCTTCGTGCACAGCGTGGTAAGCCTGAAGTAGGACAGATTTTCCTTCATGCATTCCAGGATGGTAACAGCGTTGTTATCGAAGTTGGTGATGATGGTAATGGTATTGATGCTGAAGCTGTAAAGAATAAGGCTATTGAAAAAGGAGTTGTTTCTCCTGATCAGGCAGCTCTTTTAACTGAGAAGCAGTGTGTAGAGCTCTTGTTCCATCCAGGCTTTTCTACAGCTAAACAGGTATCTGAAATTTCAGGTAGAGGTGTAGGTCTTGACGTTGTTAAGTCAAAAGTTGAGTCTCTTTCAGGCGAAGTAACTGTTAAGACAAAACTTGGAGAAGGATCCACATGGGTTATCAGACTTCCTCTTACACTTGCTATTATTCAGGCTCTCATGGTTATCATCGGTGAAGAAAAGTACGCTATTCCTCTTGATTCAATTCAGAGTATTGAAGATGTTTCACCTTCTGATATCAAGTTTGTAGAAAATAAGGAAGTTATCAATCTTCGTGGCAGCGTTCTTCCTCTTATCAGACTTAGTGAAGTTCTTGATACTGAGTCCACAAAGGACCCGGAGGAGGATATGGTTGTTGTTATTGCCAGAAAGGGTGACCAGCTTGCAGGTCTTGTAATAGATGAACTTATGGGCCAGCAGGAAATCGTTATCAAGCCTCTTGGAAAGTACACTAACAAGTGCAAACTGATAAGTGGTGCTACAATCCTTGGTGATGGCGAGATTGCTCTTATCCTTGATACTAATTCTATTTTCTGATTTGAACCTTAAGGTTGGTAAAGGAGAATAAAGATGAACGAACTTAGAGATAATTCCGATGTAGGAGAACTTATCCAGTATATTGTTATCAAAATTGATGATGAGCAGTATGGCATCAATATTAAATTCATTGACAACATAGTCAGAATGCAGCAGATCACAAGAGTTCCACAGGTTGATGAGTACCTCAAGGGCGTTATCAATATCCGTGGTGAGATCGTTCCTGTTATGAGCGTTCGCATGAAGATGGGACTTGCTGAAGACGAGATCACAAATAAATCAAGAATCATAATCCTTAAGACTGAGGCTGGTGATCTTGTAGGTATTATTGTTGATCAGGTAAATCAGGTTCTTACGATCGATTCCAATAATGTTGAGAAAGTCAGATATGACGACAAGAAGGCTAAATCTAATGGTTCATTTGTAAGTGGTGTTGGCCATTATGAAGGTGGCCTGGTTTCAATTCTCGACCTGGAAGCAGTTGTTTCAGATAAGGAAGCAAAGGAAAAAGCATCAAATGCCAGCTGATGGAGGATAACTAATGGGTGAAATGAGTTTGGATAACTTATCCAGCCAGTACTTTGATGTATTAAAAGAGCTGGGTAATATAGGTGCAGGAAATGCCACAACGGCACTTGCACAGATGATAGGTACTAAGGTTGATATGTCTGTTCCTCAGGTAAGACTTCTTGATTTTAAGGATGTAGGAGACCTGATGGGCGGAGCTGAGAAGATCATGGCAGGTATTTATCTTGCTGTAGAAGGAGATATTGATGGAAGTATCATGTTCCTTCTTGGAAAACAGGCTGCCAGACACCTTGTAGATAAACTTATGGGCACAGGGGCAAAGCCTGAAGAGGCTGATTTTGATGAGGTAGAAATGTCGGCCCTCAAAGAGGTAGGAAATATCATTACAGGGTCATATCTTAACTCTCTGTCTATGATGACTAACCTTAAACTTGTGCCATCTATACCATATGTTGCAATTGATATGGCGGCTGCGATCCTTAGCGTTCCTGCGATTCAGTTTGGAATGATGGGGGACAAGATCCTGCTGATTGAGACACAGTTCTTTGATGAGCTTAAGCTTAGCGGATATTTTATTCTTTTACCTGATATGGATGGTTACAGTAAGATTCTCTCTTCACTTGGAATGGGAGATGTTTCACTTTAACGAAGGGGCGACTTATGAGTCAAATAATAAAGGTTGGAATGGCCGATCTGAATATTTGTGTCAGCCCTGACGGAATTACGACATTAGGACTTGGGTCCTGTGTTGGAATTGCAATTAGGGATCCTGTAACCAAGATTGGCGGACTTGCACATGTTATGCTGCCGGATTCTACTGAGATAAAGAACAATTCTAATATTCCTAAATTTGCGGATACGGGAATTGAAGAGCTTGTAAAACAGATCGTAGCAAAGGGGGCCAATAAGACAAGGCTTGTTGCTAAGATAGCAGGCGGAGCACAGATGTTTGCATTTCAGTCTGCATCCCAGACAATGAGAGTCGGCGATAGAAATGTTGCAGCTTCTTTAAAAAAGCTAAAAGAGCTCAATATTCCGGTTCTTGCTCAGGATACAGGCGATTCATATGGAAGAACGGTCATTTTTTATCCGGAAAATGGTAACTATGTAATCAGAGCTGTTGGAAAACCAGAAAAGATTATATGAATACCGATAATGAAGATGAATTAAAAAAGTTTAATACAAAGCTGATCACTCCGCTGATAGTGCTTTCATGTACAGCAGTCATTGCAGTTTTTACGTACTTTAAGCACTATCCTGTGGGGGATTGGTTTGTGATTGTTTTCACCACAGTTGTTATTTTTCTTGTGATAGGTCTTTTGACAGAAAAGATGATCACAAGATTTATTGAAATTAATTATGAGAAGGCTATGGCAGAAAAGGCCGAAGCAGAAAGGCTAGAAGAGGAATCAAGGGCAGCCATGGAAGCAGAGGCAAATGGTGGAAACGGCGAGGAAACAGATTCTTTGGAAATAAAAGACATTCTATAAAATAAAAGGATTTGGGGATCTGATGCATGGATGAGGCAGGCAGAAATAAGTTATGGACAGAATATAATAAGTCAAAATCTGCTGATATAAGAGAAAAGCTTATTCTGGAATATGCTCCTCTTGTTAAGCTTGTTGCAGGCAGACTTAGTATGTATCTGGGCTTTAATGTTGAATATGATGATCTTGTGGGCTATGGCATTTTTGGGCTTATTGATGCCATAGACAAATTTGATCTTATGAAGGATGTTAAGTTTGAGACTTATGCAAGCCTTCGTATTCGTGGTGCAATTCTTGATCAGATAAGAAAAATGGACTGGATTCCCAGGACCATCAGACAGCGTCAGAAAAAAATCGATGCTGCCATCAGAGAGATCGAAAGGGATAGTGGACATGTTGCCACAGATGCTGAAATAGCTGCTAAAATGGATATTTCAGAAGATGAATATCAGAACTGGCAGAATCAGATGAAGGTTACAGGTGTTGTATCCCTTAATGAATTTATGGATCAGGGTGCTGATATTACTGAAGATGCCAATAATCACAGCGCGGGTTTTGTAAAGCCTGAAGATGCTGTTGAAAAAGAAGAACTAAAGAAGATGCTTGCTGAATCTTTAGAGCTTCTTACAGATAAAGAAAAGAAAGTTATTCTCCTTTATTACTATGAGGAGCTTACTTTGAAGGAAATAAGTGAAGTTTTGGAGGTTTCAGAATCACGTGTTTCGCAGCTTCATACAAAAGCACTGCAGAAGATGCGAAACAAACTTGGTGATTATTTGGGGATAATAACAAATTCCAGATGAGGATGATTTGATATGCATGGTTATTTCCAGTTGGTAATTACTGATAATGGTACAGGAATCAGAGTTTTTCCTCCTACTAACGGAGATGAAGCTCTTGATGTGAATGTTGTTCGTGATTATCTGGAAGATAGAAAAATTCAATATGATGTTGTTGTTTTAAATGAAGCTGTGACGAAAGCAGAGGATGATGTTGTCATTATCTCTGAAGCTAAGATTCTTCCGGAAAGAGAAGGCGTAAAATTCGACGTTTCCAAGGATCATATGACTGTCACAGCTTATTTTTTCCCTCCGACTGAAGGCGCTGAGCTTTTGACAGAAAAAGAGATCATGGATACTCTGGCTTACAGAAAGTATTCTTATGGCATACAGACTGATAATATACATACTTTCTTTGAACACAGAGAATACTGTAAAGAAATCCTTATCTGTCAGGGTAAACCTGTTAAGCAGGGACAAAACGCAAAAGTTGAATACCATTTCAATACCAACCTGCGAGCAAAACCTACTCTTAAAGAGGATGGAAGCGTAGATTATTTTAATCTCAATCTCATAAACAATGTAAATGAGGGAGATCTTTTGGCAACTCTCCACAAAGAAGTGTTAGGCGAGCCGGGGATTAATATCTATGGTGAAAACATAAAACCTGCTGCTGTTAAGACAACATTTATAAAATATGGCAAGAATACTGTTTTATCTGAAGATAAAATGACATTAAAGGCGGAAAAGTCAGGACATGTGACTTTAAAAGAGGGAAAGGTCACTGTTTCAGATGTTCTTACTCTTGAAAATGTTGATGTTGCAACAGGAAATATTGATTATGAGGGAAGCGTTGTTGTTAAGGGAGTTGTAGCGTCCAATTTCTCCGTTAAAGCCGGTGGAAATATAGTTGTTAAGGGAATTGTAGAAGGCGCAACTCTTGAGGCAGGCTCTGACATAATATTGGAGTGCGGAGCAAAAGCTGGCGGAAATATAATTGCCGGCGGAAATGTAGTTACAAAGTTTATAGAAAATGCTACAATAACAGCAAAGGGAAGCATTACAAGTGAATGTATACTCCATTCAAATGTTTCATCCGGAACAGAAGTAAATGTTACCGGTAAAAGAGGATTTATTGCAGGCGGAAAGGTAATCGCTGCCGATAAAGTGCAGGCCAAGATCCTCGGATCAGAAATGGGGGCCAATACCATAATAGATGTGGGTTCTGATCCGCAGCTTAAAGTAAGATTAAAAGAACTCCAGAAAAACATGGCTTTGTCACAAAAAAATATAGAAAGTATAAAGCCTACTATTGATGGTTTCAGTAAAATGCTTAAGGCCGGAGCCAAGTTTTCTCCGGAGCAGGTAGCAAGCGTTAAAAAGCTTATAGACATGAATAAAACATTAACTGAAAGCATTGAAAATGATGCCGAGGAATATACTCAGTTGATGGAAAAGCTTCAGGAGGCCAAAGAGGCTGAAGTAATTGTAGAGGGGACTGCTTATCCCGGTACTACCGTGAACATTGGGGAATTGTCCATGATAGTAAAAAAGCCGGTTCAATATAGCAGATTTGTTGTAAAAGAAGGTGATGTAAGACTGGCGCCAATTTAGGGGAATTGGTTTTAATGGAGGAGAAAAGCTATGTCAATTAACCGAATTGATTTTGGGGTAATTGCTGCTTCCAATGAAGTCTCTCATGTAAAAGCGGCAGAAGATGCCCGTCCTCTCATGGACAGACAGAATTTTCAGACTCAGTTTAATGAAGAAGTTGACAATCAAAAGAATTCTGTCAATCAAAAAGATGACGTAGGACAGGGTGAGATGAATTCCGATGCTCAGGACAAAGGCAGCAACGAGTACATGGGCGATGGAGGAAGAAACAGGAAGGGCTCTAAAGAGGAGAAAAATCCTATTCTTGAGAGGCAGTTATCTGTTGAAAAAATGGAAAAGATGGCCGGTAATATGATGGACAGGAACGGAAAGCCTGTTGATCTTAGGCTTTCTTCGGGTTTTGATTTGAAGATTTAATATTTCTATATTATAATAAAATATCGAATCAAAATTACTTTTTTATGGGGCATTTGGGCGGAGACAATGATTAGTATCACTGAGATTGTATTAATTGTGGCAGGTTTTGCCGCGATCATATTGGGGTATCTTCTTCCTGCGAGTAAGGAGCTTGATGAAGAAGATAAATTGCTCATGGAGAGGGAGATTCGTGAGCTTGTTCGTCGTGAGGTCGAAGATCAAAAAGAAACTATCGAAACTATGGTTGATGATACCGTAGATCTTTCTTTAGATAGAACTGAGCGCGCAATGGAGCGCATTTCTAACGAAAAACTTTCTGCAATCGGTGAATATTCTGACACCGTCATAAATGATATCCATAAAAATCATGATGAAGTAATGTTTATGTATGATATGCTTAATGACAAGCATAAGAATCTTACCAGTGTTGTTTCAGAAGTTGCCAAAAAGACTGATGAGGCAAAACAGGCTGTTTTGGATGCTGAGGCCACTGCCCGTGATGCTGCTCAAAAAGCCGAGTCTTTAAAGAGTATTCAGGATGCAGCTGTGCCTGAAAAGAATGTGCGGGCAATTCTTTTGGATGAGGATAAAGACACACTTAGTGGTATTCAGATACCTTATAAAGAAAAGATAGTTGTTCCAGCTAAAGAACCGCAGATACAGGAAGATGCACCTATTGAAAGCGGTTATGTAGATGAAAGAAATATTAAAGAACTTAAGGAGCTTGATGAGATTCCGGCTCAGGTTATATCAAGGACACAGGCATCAGGCCTGCATGTTATCGGGAATACAGGTAATGAACCGGCTGCTCCTAAGGAAATAGTCAGTGCAAAAGTAGTATCTATATCAGAAGCAAAGCCTGTCAATCCGGACAGAAATATGAAAGAGATAACGGCAGTAGACCCTGTTTCACAGAATAAACAGATCATTGAAATGCATAAGGCTGGAAAATCTAATATGGTCATTGCCAGAGAGCTGGGACTTGGAATAGGTGAAGTCAAGCTGGTCATTGATCTTTCAAATAAGCACAGGAAAGTAAAATAAGGAAGTTTAGAGGATGAAATTAAAGTATTATCTTCGCGGTATCGGAATCGGTGTTATTCTTACTGCGATCATTATGGGATTTGCTCTCGGAGGCAGAAAAGCTACTATAAGTGATGCCCAGGTTATTGAGAGGGCAAAAGAGCTGGGCATGACTGAAGGCGGAGTGCTTACAGACGGATCAGGAGAGGTGGAGAACAATGGCGCGACACTTTCATCTTCATCCGGTGAAACACTGGATGAAGCAGGAAAAGAAATATCTGAAGAAATCGACGAAACAGTCGCTCTTGCAAGTGAATCTATTTCTACTTTGGTTAAAGAAGAGGAAGAAAGAGAAAATAAGGAGAGCAAAGATACAGCAGCTTCTGGGAAGTCTTCTTCGGAAGCTTCGGCATTAGTATCAAAGGAAAAAGAGGATTCTTCTTCGATGAATGCTTCTTCAAAAGAAAATGAAGATTCATCTACAACTGGAAAAAGTGAAACAAAAACCGAAGAGAGCACAGCTACTGCAAGTGCAAATACAAGCGTAAATGCTTCTTCTGAAGAAACTAACCTGACTGAGGCGGGTTCTATAAATACTGAAACCAAGACCGTTACGATTCCCGGCGGACTTAGTTCTGATGGGGTGGCACAGGTTTTATATAATGCAGGAGTTATAGATAATGCCTCTTCATTTAACAGATATCTTATTGATCAGGGAAAAGACAGAATTATCAGATCCGGTACAAAAGTAATTCCTGCAGGTGCAACATATGCGGAAATTGCTGCTATAATAACGAAATGATGAGATTATCCTGCTTTTATTTGCAAAAGCAGGATTTTTTATTGCAAAAAAGTGTTGAATTATGGTTTTGGCTATGATAATATGATAGAGCTGTGTGAATGGGGATATTATGCCTAATTGCACAGACTGTCTATTGGCAGTAACAAAAATATGCACGTATATTTAATTCCTGATATGGTGTCAGCAGAGTGCTGATCAGATCGGGAGCCGCCTTTCTGATAACGCGCGGATAGGAGTAACGGCCAGGAGTATACGGAAGATTTTAACCAAATGGAGGTAATAACATGAGCGTTGTATCAATGAAACAGTTACTTGAAGCAGGTGTTCACTTTGGACATCAGACAAGAAGATGGAACCCTAAAATGGCTCCTTACATCTTCACAGAGAGAAACGGAATCCACATCATCGATCTTCAGAAGTCAGTTGTAAAGGTTGATGAGGCTTATAAGGCTGTATTCGAAATTGCACAGCAGGGTGGAACAATCCTTTTCGTTGGAACAAAGAAGCAGGCACAGGACGCAGTTAAGACTGAGGCTGAGCGTTGCGGAATGTACTATGTTAACGAGAGATGGCTTGGTGGTATGCTCACAAACTTCAAGACAATCCAGAGCAGAATCGCTAGAATGAAAGCTATCGAAAAGATGCAGGAAGATGGAACATTTGATGTTCTTCCTAAGAAGGAAGTTGCTCAGCTTAAGAAAGAGCTCACAAAGCTTCAGGCAAACCTTGGCGGAATCAGAGATATGAAGAGAATCCCTGATGCTATCTTCGTTGTAGATCCTAAGAAGGAAAGAATCTGCATTCAGGAAGCAGAGTCTCTTGGAATCACACTTATCGGTATCGGTGATACAAACTGTGATCCTGAAGAGCTTGACTTCATCATTCCTGGTAACGATGATGCTATCAGAGCCGTTAAGCTTATTGTTGGCAAGATGGCTGATGCTGTTATCGAAGCTAATCAGGGCGCAGAGTCTGATGCAGCAGCTAACTATGATGCAGAAGAAGCTGTAGAGTCTGAGGAAGTTACAGAGTAATCAGTTTTTTTGAATTATAACGCAGTCAATCAATCCTGGTTGGCTGCGAATTTGAATAAATATAAAATATCGGAGGATAAATGAATGGCTATCACAGCAGCATTAGTTAAAGAGCTTCGTGAGTCAACTGGCGCAGGCATGATGGAATGCAAGAAGGCTCTTACAGAGACTAACGGAGATATGGACGCAGCAGTAGAATACCTTAGAAAGAACGGTATCATGAAGGCTGAGAAGAAAGCTAGCAGAATCGCAGCTGAAGGTCTTACAAGAATCGCTGTTAAGGATGACACAACAGCAGCAGTTGTTGAGGTTAACTCAGAGACTGACTTCGTTGCTCAGAACGATAAGTTCCAGGCATTTGTTGAGGCTGTTGCAACACAGGCTGTTAATTCAGATTCTAAGGATATGGAATCATTCCTTGCTGAGAAATGGAACCTTGATGAGTCTAAGACTGTAAATGATGCTCTTGTTGAGATCACAGCAGTTATCAGCGAGAAGCTCAGCATCAGACGTTTTGAGAAGGTTGTAGCTTCTAACGGTATCTTAGTTCCTTATGTTCACGGTAATGGTAGAATTTCTGTTATCGTTGAGGCTGAGACAGATGTTGTTAATGACGACATCAAAGAGGCTGTTAAGAATGTAGCTATGCAGGTTGCAGCTCTTAGCCCTAAGTATGTTGCTTCTGAAGATGTTTCAGAAGAGTACAGAAACCATGAGAAGGAAATCCTTCTTGCTCAGGCTATGAAAGAGAACGAGGAGCTTCCAGAAGGAAAGAGAAAGCCTCAGGAGATCATTGAGAAGATGCTTATCGGACGTCTTAACAAAGAGCTCAAAGAGATCTGCCTTAATGAGCAGGTTTATGTAAGAGCAGAAGACGGAAAGCAGACAGTTGGTCAGTACATCGCACAGGTTGCTAAGAACAACAACGCTAAGCTTTCTATCAAGAGATTTGTTCGTTTTGAGACAGGTGAAGGAATCGAGAAGAAGAACGAGAACTTCGCTGAAGAAGTTGCAAAGCAGGCAGCTGGTCTTAACTAATCTTTTTATTAAATAAACATTATTGAGCTTGGTTTTTATTTCTGTACGGAACAAAAACCAAGCTCTTTTTGTTGACTGTTTTTAATGATTTATAGACGTAAATTCGTACTTTGATTTTAAGAACAAATGTTTTATACTGTATAGGTATGAATTTTTGATAGATTGGTGGTGGAATTTTGAATCAGGCGGTTACAATAAAGGGCACTAAATCAGGAATTATACTGGTTCTGGATAATGAAACGCCATTTGAAGAATTAAAGGTTGAGACTGCAGAAAGGTTTGAAGAAGCATCTGGCTTTTTAGGTCATAATTCCATGGGGCTTATTGTCAGAGGACGCAGGCTCTCAGAAAAAGAAGAAAAAGAAATAGTTGATATTATTACAGAACATTCACAATTAAAAATTGTTTGTGTTATAGATGAAGAATCTGAAGAGGAAAGACTTTTTAAATCTGTTAATACCAAAGATATAGGTCCATCTCAAAAAAGTGAAACGGATGAAATGGCGACTCCGGAGCATATAGTTCAGGATTATAATAATAATGCTCTTATCTACAATGGTAATCTTCGTTCCGGGCAGGATATATCCTGTGAGCAGAGTGTGGTAATACTTGGAGATGTTAAACCCGGCGCAAGCGTCGTATCCTATGGTAGTATTTTTATCTTGGGAGAGCTCAGAGGAAATGCGTTTGCAGGTGCAGGCGGAGACAGAGGGGCTTTTGTAATGGCGCTTGATCTTAATCCATTGCAGGTCAGGATTGCTGATTCAATTGCTATTTCACCGGATGCTGAGAAAGGCCCTAAACTAAGGCTTAAAAAGAAAAAACTACTGGCAAGTGCAGAAAACAACGAACCAGAAGTGGCATATATTGAAAACGGACATATAGTTAAGTCTTTATATGGCCCCGCTTTTTTAAGACAGCTTAACAAATAATACTTGGAGGAAAAATATGGGAGAAGTTATAGTAGTAACATCAGGCAAGGGTGGTGTTGGTAAGACAACCACTACTGCTAATATTGGTACAGGTTTAGCAAAACTTAATAAAAAGGTTGTTCTTATTGATACAGATATAGGACTTAGAAACCTTGACGTAGTAATGGGGCTTGAGAACAGGATTGTTTATAATCTTGTAGATGTAATTGAAGGTAATTGTAAGCGTAATCAGGCTCTTATAAGAGATAAGAGATATGAGAATCTTTTCCTTTTACCTGCAGCTCAGACTAAGGATAAGACAAGTGTAACTCCTGAGCAGATGAAAAAGCTAACAGAAGAACTTAAGGAAGAGTTTGATTATGTAATTCTTGATTGTCCTGCTGGAATTGAACAGGGCTTCAAAAACGCTATAGCTGGAGCAGACAGGGCACTTGTTGTTACAACACCTGAAGTATCTGCTGTAAGAGATGCGGATAGGATCATCGGTCTTTTAGAGGCTAATGAGATCAAGAAAACACACCTTATTGTTAACAGACTTCGTGCAGATATGGTTAAGCGCGGTGATATGATGTCAGCTGAGGATGTTATAGATATTCTTGCTGTTGATCTTATTGGTCAGGTTCCTGATGATGAGAATATCGTTGTCGCTACTAATAACGGTGAGCCTCTTGTTGGTGATAACTCACTTGCCGGTCAGGCTTACATGAATATCTGCCGTAGAATTGGTGGAGAACAGGTACCATTTCTTGATTTGGATCCTAAGAAAGGAATTTTTTCTTGGTTTAAGAAAAAGTGATAGAGGGGGGCAATTTTATGAAGATATCAGATATTTTCAAGAAAAAATCTTCAAGTGATGTTGCTAAAGATCGCCTTAAACTGGTTCTTGTTTCTGATCGTGCATCATGCTCACCAGAGATTCTTCAAAAAATCAGAAGCGATATCATAGAGGTTCTTTCAAAATATGCAGAAATTGATATGGATGGAATAGATATCAATATTACAAATGTTGATACTGAAACAAATGATGGTAAAACTGTTCCGGCTTTATATGCTAATATTCCTATCAAGAATATGTCTCATAATATTAAGTGATATAAGCCCCGGAAAAGACTATTTTCCGGGGTTTGTTATTTATGGCAACTACATTTGTAAATGGGGATTACAAAATGGATTACTCAAATTATGGCATTAGTTCTGTAAAAGCAAGGGAGCTTTATGCTTCAGGGAAAGGTAATATTCAGGTTGACAATACAGCAAAAACAACCTTGGATATCATCAAAGAAAATGTGTTTACATACTTTAACCTGATTTTCTTTATCATGGCTGTTTTGCTGATCTTATCAGGAGCATTTAATTCTCTTACATTTCTTCCGGTTATTATTTGCAACTCGCTTATAGGAATATTTCAGGAGATAAAAGCCAAAAAGGTTCTTGATAAACTTAATGTATTAAATCAGTCTACTGCTGTTGTTATACGTGATGGAGAAGAGGATATCATTCCAATCAATAAGCTTGTTGAAGGAGATTATATAATTCTTACATCCGGTAGTCAGATATGTGCTGACGCAGTTGTAGTTGAAGGTGAAATATCTGTTAATGAAGCACTATTAACTGGTGAGGCCGACGAGATCAATAAAGTCAAAGACTCTGAACTGATGTCTGGAAGTTTTGTTGTTTCGGGTAAATGTATAGCTAGACTTACAAGAGTTGGAGCTGACTCCTACATTTCAAAGCTTATGTTAAAAGCAAAGAATATGTCTAAAGCTTTGAAATCTGAAATGGTTAAGTCAATTGATTATATAGTTGTGGCGGCAGGTATTCTTATTATTCCAATCGGGATTGCTCTTTTTTGCCAAAGTGTTTTCGTTCAGGGTAATTCTTTTTCGGAAAGTGTCCCATCAGTTGTTGCTGCGCTTATTGGAATGATACCGGAAGGCCTTTATCTTTTACTTAGTATTACTCTTGGACTTAGTACTATAAGACTTGCTAAACAAAAAGTAATGCTTCATGATATGCGAAGCATTGAGACATTGGCACGTGTTGATACTGTTTGTGTAGATAAGACAGGAACAATCACTGACAACAGTATGCTTGTAGCAGAAGCGGTTCTTGCGAACAATGAAGAAGATAATGAGCTTTTTGAAGCGACTTGCAGACTTCTTTCAGAGTATCTTGGGTGTCTGCCCGATGATAATATTACTATGCATGCTCTGGAGGATTATTTTGGATTTACAACAAGCAGAAGTTGTGTTTCATTTAAGCCTTTTTCTTCCAGGTATAAATATAGCAGTGTAGAATTTGATGATTGCAGGTATGTTCTGGGAGCTCCTGAATTTATACTAGGAGAGAAAATAACAGATTATCAGGATACTATAGATAAATATACCCAAAAAGGTCTTAGAGTGTTGTGCTTTGCAGAATATGATGGAGATGCAGAAGGCGTTCTTGATGGAAAATTGTCGCATCCACTTTTTTTTATAACACTTCAAAATCCCATAAGAAACGCGGCCTTTGATACATTTAAGTACTTTGAAAAGCAAGGCGTTGACGTAAAAGTTATTTCAGGAGATAATCCGGTTACTGTATCTGAAGTTGCTAAAAAAGCAGGTATTAAAAACTACGATAAATATGTTGATGCAAGTACTTTGAATGATAATGATATTCCATTGGCGGTAAAAGAAAAGACAGTTTTTGGAAGGGTATCACCTGAGCAAAAACAAAAGATAGTAATGGCACTAAAAAAGAACGGGCATACAGTTGCTATGACCGGCGATGGCGTTAATGATATTCTTGCCATGAAGGATGCTGATTGTTCCATAGCTATGGCTTCCGGTTCGGAAGCTGCTGTTCAGGCTGCGCAGGTTGTACTTCTTGATAGTGATTTTTCACATATGCCTAAAATTGTTGCAGAGGGCAGAAGAGATATAAATAACATTGAACGAACTGCGACGCTGTTTTTGGTGAAAAATATATTTTCATTATTGTTGGCTGTATTTTCAATTATAAATGTTCTTATATATCCATTACAGCCATCGCAGATTACCATTGTTAGTCTTGTGAATATTGGAATTCCGGGATTTTTCCTGGCTATGGAGCCAAATAACAAAAGGATTGATGGACATTTTCTTGTTAAAGTCTTGCTAAAAGCAATGCCTGCAGCACTCACCGATTTTTTTGCAATTGCAGCGCTTGTAGTATTTAGTAATACTTTTGGAGTAGAGCAGACAGATGTTTCTGTTGCAGCAACGTTTCTTTTGGCAATAGTTGGATTTATTATTCTTACAAATATTTCATCGCCTTTGAATGCATACAGGCTTAGGGTTATTTTTGGCTGCATGATAGTCTTTGTTTTGGGAGCAATATTCTTTAATGATCTGTTTTCTATTTCTTATGTATCAAAGCCATGTATAATGCTTTTTGTTCTATTTGCTATTGCAACAGAACCATTTATGAGATATCTTACTAAACTGTTTAGATTTATAGAACTTAAATTTCAGATTTATTTTTTGAAAAATTATTAGTATTTTTCGAATAATAATGTATAATTAAATAGCATAAAATTATATTTAGGAGTTAGTTATGGTAGATAACGAAGAAAAATATGAATCATTAAAACTTGGAAATCAGCTTTGCTTTCCTTTATATGCTTGCTCAAAGGAGATAATCAGAAGGTATAAGCCTTATCTTGACAGGATTGATCTTACATATACTCAGTATATTACTATGATGGTCATGTGGGAGAAAAAAACTGTTAATGTAAAGACCTTAGGTGAGTGCCTTTATCTTGATTCCGGTACTCTTACTCCGGTACTAAAAAAACTTGAGTCAAAGGGTTATATTACAAGAGAAAGATCCAGTGAAGATGAGAGAAACCTCGTTGTTTCTATAACTACAGAAGGTGAAAAACTTAGGGATGAAGCTATCAGTATTCCTTCATCTATTGGTTCATGTGTCAAATTGTCTGAAGATGAGGCCAAAATTTTGTATAATCTTTTGTACAAGATTATTGGAAATGTGCGCTAATCTTTATTGATTTTTTTGGCGGATAGAAATATAATAAATTTCGGCTTTGTGTGCGGTTTTGTTAGACTTTTGTATCAGTTTGTGTACAAAAGTCAAAAAATTAACGAAAGCGCACATTATTTTTTGGAGGTTTTTTATGAGTTCTCATACCCATAATCATCACCATGATCCCGCAAAAATGAAAGCTATTGTAAACCGTCTGTCAAAAGCGATTGGACATCTGGAGTCCGTCAAGAGGATGGTTGAAGATGACAAGGACTGTACAGAGGTACTTATCCAACTGGCAGCTGTAAGGTCGGCAATTAACGGCTGCGGAAAAGAGCTCCTTAAAGAGCATATAAGTCATTGTATAGTTCATGCGGTTCAGGATGGGGATGAAGATGCTGTCAAAGAGTTAAATGACGCCATCGATAAATTTTTGAAAAATTCATGAGCTAAAAAATTTGAAAAAAGTATTTGAAAGGGGCGAAATACCTTGGCTATTACTATGTTAAACGCAGTAAACTTTCTTATCTTATTTCCTTTTTTAATGGCAGTGATCATAGGTTTTCTTAAAAAGGCAAGTCCTTTGAGAAGCGCAGTTATTATAATTGGTGGATTTACAATTATGGTAACTGCTATTTATGTTGCTGTTAATGTTCTTACATCCGGGGATACATCCCAGTTTGTATACTTAGAACATACACATGTGCCTGATATGCTCGTTATTGCCGGCGAGATTTTTCTTATGGGGCTTGTATGTTTTCTCAGCATTAAATACAAAAAGTATTATGCCATTATTTTTTCTCTTGTTGGAACCATTCCTGTACTTTGGATGGATCTTACAGGAAAAGCTGTAGAGGGCAATACACATATCCGTATTGATACTTTTGCAGCTGTTATGTATCTGATCGTAGGTATTGTTGGTATTCTTATTTGCATCTATGCATCAGGATATATGAAGGACTATCACCATCATCACACAGATGTACAGGATCGTTCTAATTATTTCCTTGCTCTTATGTTCGTATTCCTTGGTGCAATGTTCGGACTTATTTCTTCTGATAATCTTGGCTGGATATATTTCTTCTGGGAGATCACAAGTGTTTGTTCATTCCTCATGATTGGTTATACAAGAACACAGGAAGCTGTAGACAATTCATTCAGAGCTCTGTGGATGAACCTTCTTGGAGGATGCGGATTTGCGGCAGGTCTTTTGTACTGCAATTTAAATCCAGAATTACAGATTTCTAATCTGAGCCAGGTTACACAGACTTCAGCTCCGGCTATTGTTATTGTGCCTGTTACATTATTCGCATTTGCAGCTTTGACAAAAAGTGCACAGTTCCCATTCTCAAGATGGCTTCTTGGCGCCATGGTTGCACCTACGCCTTCCAGTGCACTTCTTCACTCAGCTACAATGGTAAAGATTGGTGTTTATATGCTCATCAGAGTAGCACCTGTCATGGCTGGAACTCTTACCGGAATCATGATCACTGTTATCGGTGGTTTCACATTCTTTGCAGCATCACTTCTTGCTATTACAGTTAGTGATGGTAAAAAGGTTCTTGCTTATTCAACAATCTCAAACCTTGGACTTATTACAGCTTGTGCCGGAACCGGTACTACCGAAGGTGTTTGGGCTGCAGTTATGCTTGTTTTGTTCCATGCAGTTTCTAAGTCACTTCTTTTCCAGACAGTTGGTGATATTGAGAACTGTATGCACAGCCGTGATATCGAGGATATGCATGGCCTTATCATCAAGCTTCCAAGACTTGCATTTATCATGATCATTGGTATTTGCGGAATGTTCATGGCTCCATTTGGAATGCTTGTTTCCAAGTGGGCTGCTCTTAAATCATTCGTTGATTCAGGTTCAGTATGGCTTGTTCTTTTCCTTGTTTTTGGTTCAGGAAGTACATTGTTCTACTGGGCAAAATGGCTTGGTAAGATCTGTACAGTTATTCACCAGTCATTTGAGCTTGAGGATACAACTCCTAGAAGTGAGATGGTATCTATTTTCCCATTGACATCACTTATTGTTATCATGTGCTTCGCATTCCCATGGATGTCAGGCCATATGATACAGCCTATACTTGATGAGGCTTATCATACAAGTATTCCCGATGTTATCGGCGGCAGCGATATTATTATCATGATGATAATGGTTGCAATGGTATTTATGATTCCTATCGGATCAAGATTCTTGTCAATTGGTAAGAACTCCAAGATGACAATGTCTTATGTTGCAGGTGTTAATGCAGGTGATGACAGACACTATATTGACTCTTTTGGAAAAGAGAGAGCTCTTTATATGTCTAACTGGTATATGACAGATTACTTCGGTGAAAAGAAACTTCTCAGACCTTGTATTTACATAGCTACTGTCCTTGTTGCAGTAATGCTTATCATTGTTGTTGGAGGTGCTTTCTAATGTCTATGATCATACTTAAGGCTGTACTTTATATTATTTTGGCACCACTTATTGGAGGACTTCTTTCAGGAATAGACCGTGTCATTTCTGCCCGTATGCAGGGCAGGCAGGGCCCTCCGGTTTTCCAGCCATTTTACGATGTTTATAAGCTTCTCAACAAGCAGACAACTGTTGTTAACAGTATTCAGGTTTTGTTTGTTACAGGCTACCTTATCATGACAATCTTTACCGGAACATTGTTCTTTGCAGGCGGAGATATGCTTTTAGTATTCTTTGCTCTTTCAATGGCTGAAGTTGTTATGGTCATGGCTGCATTTTCCACTAATGGTCCATACAGTATCATGGGTGCGCAACGTGAGCTTTTACAGATGATGTGCTATGAGCCTATGACACTTTTGGTAGCAATTGGCTTTTATTATGCAAATGGTAGCTTTATGGTAAATGATCTGATTCAGGCGAGCGTACCTGCAATCGTTCAGATTCCTGGTTTCTTTATAGGATTTGTATTTATTCTTATAATCAAACTTCGTAAATCACCTTTTGATCTTAGTACTTCACATCACATGCATCAGGAAATGGTTAAAGGTCTTACTACAGATCTTTCAGGTAATAACCTTGCATTTGTTGAAATAGCAGAGTGGTATGACACAGTACTAATGATGGGTATTGTTGGAATGTTCTTCTTAACAGCAAATCCTATCAGCAGAGTTTGGGCACTTATTGCATGTGCAGTTGTATTTTTCCTTGAGACACTTATTGATAATCTGTTCCCTCGTGTAAAATACATTACAATGCTCAAAGTTACATGGTCAGTAATTTTAGTTTTTGCAGGTACTAATCTGCTTATTCTTAATGTGCTTAAATAATACGGGAAGGGAATGTGAGATCAATGAAAATATCTAAATCACCATGGGTGTTACATTATGATGCATCCAGCTGTAATGGCTGTGATATAGAAGTTCTTGCCACAATGACTCCACTTTATGACGTAGAGCGTTTTGGTATCATAAATACTGGTAATCCTAAACATGCTGATGTTTTACTTTTAACTGGTGGCATAAATGCTCAGACAGCCCCTGTAGTAAGACAGTTATATAATATGATGCCTGATCCAAAGGTAGTTGTTGCCTGCGGAATCTGCGCATGTGACGGCGGTATCTTTAAAGAGTGTTACAACATTTTGGGAGGTGCTGACAAGGTTGTTCCTGTTGATGTATATGTTCCGGGATGCGCTGTCAGACCTGAAGCTCTCATTGAAGGTGTTGTTAAGGCAGTTGGTATTCTTGAAGAAAAGAGAAAGAAACTTAAAGAATCAATGAAACAGGGCTATTGTACTGTTGATTACAGTAAGATGGCTGTTCATATGACTGCTGATGATTATGATCCAAGTACACAGTATGATGCAGTTCTTACAGAAGAAGCTTTAAGAGAGCAGGCTGAAGAAAAGATCAAGGCTACAGCAAAGCCTGCGCCAAAGCCTGTTGCACCTGCGGCTCCGGCTGCTAATGCTTCAAAGCCTGTAAACGCTCAGGCACCTGTAGCTGCAGCAAATAATGCCGAGAAAGGAGATAATAAATAATGAATACAGAATTTATTAGTGTTAATCCTGAAAGCATTATAGATGAATCACAGAAGCTTAAGTTTAATGGTTATCATCTTATGCAGCAGTGTGCTACAAGGATACCTGATGGATATGAACTTATTTATACTTTTGGAAAAGAGCTCGAGGTTAAACAGCTCAAGATAACTCTTCCTGAAGAGAATGAAATATCAAGTATAACAAGTATTTTCCCATGTGCTTTCATATATGAGAATGAAATGCATGACCTTTTTGGTGTAAAGGTTAAGATGATAAATATAGACTATGAGGGTAAGCTTTATCGTACAGCGATAGAGACACCATTTAAGTAATTGGAGGAACTGTAATGTCTACTAGAAGTGTTATTCCATTTGGACCCCAGCATCCGGTTCTTCCGGAACCAATACATCTGGACCTTGTTATGGAGGATGAGAAGGTTGTTGAAGCTATTCCTTCAATAGGCTTCATTCACAGAGGTCTTGAAAAGCTGGTTGATAAAAAAGATTTTAATGAGATGGTTTATGTAGCTGAGCGTATTTGTGGTATATGCTCACTTGGACATGGCCTTGGCTATTCAGAAACTGTTGAACATATTATGGATATTGATGTTCCTGCCAGAGCGAAATATCTTAGAACTATCTGGTCAGAGCTTTCAAGAATCCATTCACATCTTCTTTGGCTTGGCCTTTTGGCTGATGCTTTCGGTTTTGAGTCTCTTTATATGGATTGCTGGAGACTTAGAGAGGATGCCCTTGATATGTTTGAGGCATCTACAGGCGGAAGAGTTATTTTCTCTGTAATGAAGATTGGTGGCATCAGAAGAGATGTATCAGATGAGATGTTAAAAGATTTTTACCAGAGAATTAATAAAATGGAAGAGGATCTTAAAGCTATAGCTAAGCCATTCCTTAACGATGCTGCTGTTCAGACAAGACTTCGCGGCGTTGGTATCCTTACTCCTGAGCAGGCTGATGCACTTGGATGTACAGGACCTTTCCTCAGAGCCAGCGGAATAAGTCGTGATATCAGATCAACAGGATATTGTGCTTATGGCGATATTGATTTTGAGCCAATCATTTCTACTGAAGGTGATTCATATGCCCGTACTGAATGCCGTATAAAAGAGATATTCCAGGCATTTGATATCATTCGTCAGTGTATCGACAAAATGCCTTCAGGAGATATAGATGTTCCTGTAAAGGGTATGCCAAATGGCGAATATATGATGAGAATTGAACAGCCAAGAGGAGAAGCTCTTTACTATGTAAAAGCTAACGGAACAAAGTTCATAGACAGAATGAGAGTTAGAACTCCCACATTTGCTAACCTTTCAGGTCTTGTTGAGACATTAAAGGGATGCGATCTGGCAGATGTACCTATTCTTGTACTTACTATTGATCCTTGTATCAGTTGTACTGAAAGATAATGAAATATTTATTTGGGATGGAGATTAGAGATGGCATTTGTAAGTTTTAAGAAAACAATTCTTCGTAACCTTGTATCAAAGCCATATACAAGAAAGGCAGAAAAGCAATTTCCTGAAGGAACCAGGGGACATGTCGAAAATGATATGGATGTATGTGTCCTTTGCGGCCTTTGCTCAATTAAGTGCCCAACGCATGCGATCACTGTAGATAAGGCAGCAAAGACATGGTCAATCAGACCTATGAGCTGCATACAATGTAGATGCTGTGTTGATAATTGTCCTAAGAAATGTCTTTCAATGGGTGTCAGATTCCAGGAACCCGGCGATGAAAAGATTACTAAGACGTTTAAACAGTCAGAGAAGGCAATCGCAGCACAGGAAGCTTTGATGAAGGCTGCAAAAGAACGTGCAGCTGCAGCTGCTGCAGCTAAGGCTGCTGCCGCAAATGCGAATGGAGGAGCTGCAAACGTAACTCCTGCTGCTACAGCAAACACACAAGAAAAGAAAGATTAATGACAGAAAAAATCTTAGTCAAAGGGGCGGTGCAGGGAGTAGGCTACCGCCCTTTTGTTTTAAAAAAAGCAACTGAATATGGTCTTAAGGGACAGGTAAAAAACATAGGAGCTGCTGTAGAGATTATTGTTTCCGGCTTGGAAAAAACTATAGATGTTTTTTGCGATGAGCTAAAAAATGTTCAGCCTGAGGGCTCTTTTGTATTAGAAATTGTCAGAGAAAAGCTTGATGAAAGCAGTCATTCTTTTACTGATTTTACAATTGTAGAAAGCTCAGTTATTGATCTTAATTCTGAACTTCCAATTGTATTACCTGATATAGGTATCTGTAATAAATGTTTAGATGAGATGCTTTCAAAAGATGATAGAAGATACAGATATCCTCTGATAAGCTGCGCTTCTTGTGGGCCTCGTATCAGTATTCTGGATTCGCTTCCCTATGACAGACATACGACAACTATGTCTGATTTTGAAATGTGCCCTGAATGCCTTTCGGAGTATAAAAATGGGCGCAGGAGACATGCGCAGACAATTTCCTGCCACGATTGTGGCCCTTTCATGATACTTGATTACTATGAAAATGGAGAATCTGTACATCTCGAAAGAGAAGGTGCTGTAAAAAAAGCAATTTCTCTTTTGAACGAAGGAAAGATCCTTGGCCTTAAAGGTGTATCAGGTTATCAGCTTATATGTAAGCCAGAGGATTCAATTGCTTTACGTTTACGACAGATAAAAGGCAGAGAAAATAAACCTTTTGCTGTTATGTTTTCAACAATCGACAGTATAAAACAGTATGCAGAAGTAAATGCAAAAGAAGAAGAGCTTTTATTATCTTCAGCAAGGCCTATTGTTTTATTAAGCAAAAAGAAGGATTTTCCTTATGAAGTCTGCAAAGACAGTAATTATATAGGTGCCTTTTTGCCATCTGCAGGCATACATAGATTATTGACAGATGGAGTTGGGCCTTTAATCTGTACAAGTGCCAATATTTCCGGGCAGCCCATAATTATTGATTATGATTCCTTTTACAAAAAGCTTATGGATAGATCAAAAGAATATTATGTTGATGGTGTTCTTTTCCATAAAAGAAGGATTAATCAACCACAGGATGATTCTGTAGTATTTGTTATACAAAATGAAAATGGAGAGTATTCTTCTCAGTTTATCAGAAGGGCAAGAGGTTTTTCGCCGCTTCCAATAATATGCAAAGGCTTTAATGATGATATCTCAACTATTTGTTTTGGTGGAGATCTAAAGAGCACATTTTCGTTTGCCAAAAAAGACAGAGTTGTTCTTAGTCAGTTTATAGGTGATCTGGAGGATGCTGACACACATGAGCTTTTTGATAAGCTTATAAAAAGAAATTCAGATCTTTTTTCATTTGTCCCTAAGAGAGCTGTCTGTGACAGGCATCCTTTGTATTTTTCGTCAAAGTATGCAAAAGAATATGTTAAAGAACGGGGCATAGAACTGATAAGATTGCAGCATCATTATGCTCACATTTTATCAGTGATGGCAGAAAATGAATTAAGATCATGTATTGGAATTGCCTTTGATGGTACAGGCTTTGGCGATGATGGTAAAGTCTGGGGCGGAGAAGTATTTTTGTGTAATGGCACAGAGTATACGAGAAAAAGTCATTTATCGTATATTAAGCTTATGGGCGGGGATACCGCTCCCAAAAAGGCAAATACAGTAAAAGAATGCTATGAGATAGCTTTAAATGATTGCGGCAATGAAATCGTTAAGGCTGCTCTTAAAAATAATATAAATACTTATGAAACTTCCAGTGTTGGAAGATTATTTGACTGCGTATGTGCACTTTTAGGAATAAAGGACTATAATTCATTCGAAGGTGAGTGTGCAATTTTACTCGAAAAAGAAGCTTCACTTTGTGACCGAAGTCATTATCCTTTGTTTGATATAAAAATTATCGAAAATGAAAAGGGTGAAATGATATTCGATCAGCTTGATCTCTTTTCACAAATAAAAGAATGCATTACAGAGAGCGAGTTTGATATTAAAGACATTGCTTATGGTTTTCATTTAGCTTTGGTAAATTATATTGTAAAAATATGTAGTATACTTAGAAGCAATGTCAAAGAATCAAAAGTTTGTTTATCTGGCGGAGTATTTGCAAACAGGATACTTTTAAAGAATACAATAGCTCTTTTGACAAAAGATGGATTTGATGTATATTGGAACAGGCTTGTTCCATCAGGAGACGCTGGAATCGCCCTTGGGCAGGCCTATTATGGATTATTGAAAGAGGAATAGATATGTGCGTAGCAATACCGGGAAAAGTTATCAATATAGATGGAACAAAGGCTACTGTTGATTTCAGTGGCAATACGGTCATAGCTGAAGCAGGCCTTGTAAATGTTAAAGTCGGAGACAGAGTTTTGGTTCATGCAGGCTGCATCATTCAGACTATGGATGAAAAAATGGCCGATGAAATGGAAGAATTATTTAATGAAATTGAGGATCTGACTATTTAATGGGATCAATAACTTTTGAAGAAATTCTTGATAAATTAAAAAACTATGATGGTGAAGAAGTACATATAATGGAGGTTTGCGGCACTCATACCGCAGCAATATCAGAAAATGGCATTCCATCAATGCTCTCTCCAAAGATAAAGCTCATTTCAGGCCCCGGTTGCCCTGTCTGTGTTACAGTTACAGCTGTAATTGACAGACTTGTTGAGCTTTCCATGGAGGAAAACACCATCGTACTGACATTTGGTGATCTTATAAGGGTAAGGGGAACACATAAGTCTCTTGCTGATGCAAAAGCTGATGGCGGTCACGTGAGAATGGTCTATTCTCCAATGGAAACTGTTAAACTTGCCAAGGAAGATCCCTCACATACATATGTTTTTGCGGCAATTGGCTTTGAGACCACAACCCCTGTGTACGCAATGGTATTAGAAGAAGCAATAAAAGAAAATGTTAAAAACCTAAAGCTTTTGACATCACTTAAAACTATGCCTGAGGTTATCAGATGGGTAGTTAAAAATGGCGGTGGAATTGATGGCTTTATTGCTCCGGGACATGTATGTGCAGTCACAGGAAGTGATACCTTCAAAGAATTGTCTGAAGAACTGGGAATTCCTTTTGTGGTTTCAGGTTTTGAAGGCAGGCAGCTTATTATGACTATATATGCTCTTTTGCAGATGAAAGGCAAGACAGGAATAAAGAATCTGTACAAGGGTGTAGTGACAGAGGAAGGTAATACCAAAGCCAGAGAAGTGGTTGAAAAGTATTTTGAAGTATCAGATGCCTCCTGGCGCGGTATGGGTAAAATAAAAGGATCAGGCATGGCTTTGAAAAAAGAATATGCCGATTTTGATGCTGGAAGCATAGGCCTTGATGAGGACCATATGCCACCAGGATGCAGCTGTGCAAGTGTACTTGTAGGTAAATTAAAGCCCTATGAATGTCCTTTATTTGGCAAAGCATGTACTCCGGATAATGCTCATGGAGCCTGCATGGTATCTACAGAGGGCAGTTGTTATAATTATTTTGTATCAGGAAGAAGATAGGAAGAAATTATGAAGATTACAATGGCGCATGGAAGTGGCGGTGAGTCAACTTCCGGATTGATAAGAGATATATTTGCTAAACATTTTCACAATGAAATACTTGATAAGCTTGAAGATTCTGCAGTTGTGGAAGGGTGTGGCAGACTTGCAGTTACTACAGACAGTTTTGTTGTTACTCCTATTGAATTTCCGGGTGGAGATATAGGAAGACTTTCAGTTTGTGGCACTGTAAATGATCTTCTGATGAGCGGTGCGAAACCAATGTACCTTACCTGCGGGTGTATTCTTGAAGAAGGCCTCGATATGGATGTTTTGGACAGAGTTATCTGTTCGATGGCTGAAACTGCAAAAGAAGCTGGAATCAAGATAATTACAGGTGATACTAAGGTAATTGAAAATAAAGGCGGAGAGAGCGGGCTTATAATAAATACATCAGGCGTTGGTTTTATCTCTGAAACATTAGATGTTCCTGGACCTTTTAAGCTAAAAGATGGTGATAAGATAATCATATCCGGTAATCTTGGTGATCATCATGCTGCGATTTTAGGAACAAGAATGGGAATTCAGAATAATATAAAGTCAGATGCAGCACCTCTTGCCTTGATGGTAAAAGGGCTTTTGGATAATAATGTAGAAGTGCACGCTATGCGTGATGTCACAAGAGGCGGCCTTGGGACTGTACTAAATGAGTTCTGCGAAAGCTCAAAATGTACAATTAATCTTTACGAAGAAAAAATGCCAGTTTCACCTGCTGTAAAAGATTTTTGTGGCCTTCTTGGTTTGGATCCTATGTATATGGGCAATGAAGGAAAGATGGTGCTGTCAGTAGCTGCAAAAGATGCAGAGAAAGCTCTTTCTATAATCAAAGGTTCTAAATATGGTGAAAACGCCTGCATGATAGGCGATGTAAGTAAAAATGACGGATCAGCCGATAAACATAATGTGATACTTAATACCAAAATTGGTGGCAAACGCATAATTGGTCTGATGTATGGAGAGGGACTTCCAAGAATTTGTTAAATGATGTAAAATATATGTCGTAACTTTCGATTTCTTGAAAGGATAAGTATTTAATGGAATTTAAAAGAATCAATAAAGATACAGTAACATGTATCATAACTGAAGATGATATGGACGAGCAGGGAATAAAGCTCGAGGATTTATTTGAAAAGAAAAAAGAAGCAATGGATTTTTTGCATGATGTAATGCGTAAGGCACAGGAAGAAGTTGACTATAAACCAACAGGTTCCTTTATGCCAATGCAGATCACGGTGTTGCCTGATCATTCCATTTCTTTGACTCTTTCTGAAAACGCTTCAGCTTCATTCGGAGAGATACTTAAAAATCTTACAGAAAAAGCAGGTATAACAATACCTAAGAATGTACTTGAGGATATCGGCGATTCAGAAAACGAAGACAGAATAAACAGATTAAATGAATATTTAAAGAGCTTAAAGCAGCTTACCAATTCCGTCAAAAATATAATGGAAGACTCGGGTCTTGCTGAGAACCATGATAAGATCCCGCTCAATCAGAAAGCATCAGCTGCTGATAATAAAGAAAAAGCAGATAAGATCTCAAATGGTGCTTCCAAGAAAAACCGTGATAAAGAACGACTTAAGTTCCATGAATATGTTTTCTCTTTTGCAAATATCAGTACTGTTATTGAGTTTTGTAAAAAGGCACCTTCAGATCTTAATATATCAAGTTCTCTCTATAAAAATGAACAGGATGGTAAATATTACCTTGATTTAAAGAGACTTGACGAAGAGCCAAAAGTATTTGCTTCATTATTTACAATGGCATATGAGTTTGGTCATTTTCAGGCATCAAATCAGCATGTGATCGCTCATATCCGTGAGTCCTATGACCTGATCATTAAGGATGATGCAATAAATTCTTTGGCGCAAGTTTAAGAAAACTAATGAATTATGAGTCGAGCGTATATGATGAATATATGCTCGACTTTTACATTATTATTTCAGTTAGGTATTTTTATGAGATTAAATAAATACATTGCCAGCTGCGGCGTATGTTCCAGAAGAGAGGCAGATAAGTTAATAGATGAGGGAAGAGTCACCATAAATGGTGAGAAAGCAGTATTTGGTGTTGATGTCACTGATACTGACAGCGTTTTCGTTGATGGCAAAAAGATAGAGCCTTCGGATGAGAAAATAGTGATCGCATACTATAAGCCGGTTGGTGTGACATGCACAGAAAAAGATAAGTATGCAGAAAAAACAGTTATAGAAGATCTTGGTTTTGACAAAAGAGTTACTTATGCAGGAAGACTTGATAAAGACTCTGAGGGACTTCTTCTTATGTCAAATGATGGTGAGCTGATAAATGCCATGATGAAAGGCTCCATGAAACATGAAAAAGAATATGAAGTCACAGTTGACACAGATGTGACGGGAGATTTTCTTAAAGCCATGTCTTCAGGGATGTATTTAAAAGAGCTTGATAGAAGAACCAGGGCCTGTGAAGTAAAAAAGACAGGCAAAAGATCTTTTAACATTATCCTCACTCAGGGGCTTAACAGACAGATTCGCAGAATGTGCGCAGCATTAGGGGCAAATGTAGTTAAGCTTCAAAGAATACGGGTTATGAATGTGAAATTAAAGGACTATGATCTAAAACCAGGGAAATATGTGGTTCTTTCAGAGCAAGTGGTAAAAAAACTCTATAAAGATGCTGGAATTGCCAGATAAATAATAATATACTGTTAGTATTATAGTTTTTTGGGAGTTTGTATGGAAAAAGAATTGATCAGGAAAGAGTATGATGCTTTAGTAAAGGAAATCAAGCATCATATGGATTTATATTATAATCAGGATGAACCTGAAATTTCTGACTATGAGTATGATAAGCTCATGCAGAGACTTAAGGCAATTGAAAAAGAAAATCCTGAATTCGTTACTAAAGCTTCTCCAAGCCAGATTGTCGGCGGAACAGCAAAAAGAGAAGCAGGTGTTAAAGTAACTCATAATGTGCCAATGCTTTCTATCGAGGACGTGTTCAATAAGGAAGACGTTTCTGCCTGGATAGAAAAGGTACATCTGATGCATCCGAATGCTTCATTTTCTGTTGAACAGAAAATTGACGGTCTTAGCATGTCCCTTAGATACACAAAAGATGAATCTGATGGCAAACTTCATCTTTCTCTTGCAGAGACAAGGGGAGATGGTCTGATTGGCGAGGATGTTACATTAAATGCTCTTGTAATTCCTGATGTTAAGCAGGTTCTTGACCTTCCCTATGAATATCTTGAGCTTCGCGGTGAAGTATATATGTCCCATGAAAGCTTTGATAAGTTTAACGAGACTCAGGAAATGCTGGGCAAAAAGCTTTCTGCAAATCCGAGAAACCTTGCGGCAGGAACTTTAAGACAGCTTGATCCTGAAATAACAAGGTCCAGAGGCCTTAAAATGTTCATTTTTAATATTCAGGACGGACCAATGGAGCTTATGCAGTCTCATTGTAAAGGCCTTGATATACTTGAAAAAGCCGGCGTTAAGACTGTTTTTCATAAAGAATGCAATAGCGCTTCTGATGTTTTAAATGCTATCGACACAATTGGCGATATGAGAGAAAATCTGGATTTTGATCTGGACGGAGCTGTTATAAAGATAGATCAGGTTCAGTGGAGAAATGATTTCCCATCAGGCTCAAAATACTCCAGCGGACATATAGCATATAAGTATCCACCTGAAGAAAGAGTTGTTGTTATGGATGAAATCCTTGTAGATGTGGGAAGAACCGGCAAACTTACTTTTACCGGAAGCTTCCACGATAAGGAAACAGGTAAGCCTGCAAGACTTTGCGGCACCAGTGTTTCAAGAGCAACCCTCCATAATCAGGACTACATAAATGAAATGCAGATTGGAATTGGTGGCGAGTATAAGCTTTTTAAAAGTGGAGAGATCATTCCAAAGCTTAACGGATGTGTGAAGGTACCGGAAATTGTATATAAAGCACCAGATAAATGCCCGGTTTGTGGCGGCCATTTATTTAGAGAAGAAGATACGGCTGATATCAGATGCGTCAATCCTACGTGTCCTGCTCAGGTTACAAGAACAATTTCATACTTTACTTCAAGAGATGCCATGAATATCATGGGACTTGGTGATACACTAGTAGAAGCACTTGTATCAGAAGGATTTTTGAAGAGCTATGCTGATATTTATCATTTATTTGAGCATAGAGATGTTTTGATTGAAAAAGGAATTATTGGCAAAGAGAAGAATACTGACAAGCTTCTTGCAGAAATAGAAAAGTCAAAAGAAAATGATCCGGTAAGGCTTCTTACAGGATTGGCTATCAGAAATGTAGGTAAGTCAACAGCAAGAGAGATCATGAAACATTTTGACAATCTACTTGATCTTAAGAAAGTTACAAAGGACGGCTTTTTACAGATTCCTGATATCGGTGAGACCACAGCAGAGGATTTATATGACTTCTTCCATGATGATAACAATCTTTCTATCATAGATGAGATGGAAAAGATGGGTCTTAATATGATAGTACAAAAGGATGAGGATGCATCCGATAAGCTTTCCGGAATGACCATTGTAGTTACAGGAACATTGCCAACTCTTGGAAGAAAAGAAGCGGAAGAGCTTATTGTTAAAAACGGCGGAAAAGCTTCAGGAAGCGTATCCAAGAAGACTTCTCTTGTTCTTGCAGGCGAAGCTGCCGGAAGTAAGCTTACAAAAGCCAATGAACTTGGTATTAAAGTAATTGATGAAGCTCAGTTTTTAGAAATGATCAAATAATATTTACGGAGTGATGAAATATGCCAATTAAGATTAAAAATGATCTTCCTGCAAGGGAGATCCTTGAACAGGAAAACATATTTGCTGTTGATGAGAACAGAGCCCTGCATCAGGATATAAGATCTTTGCAGATCTGTATTCTCAATCTCATGCCGCTAAAGGAGGATACAGAATTACAGCTGCTTAGATCTATGTCTAATACGCCTTTGCAGATCGATGTATCTTTTATGCAGATGAGTTCCCATCATTCATCAAATACGTCTCCTAACCATCTTAACAGGTTTTATCATCCTTTCGATGAGCTAAAGGAAAATACCTATGATGGTCTTATTATCACAGGTGCGCCTGTTGAGCAGCTTGAGTTTGAACAGGTTGATTATTGGGATGAGCTCTGCAGGGTGTTTGAGTGGTCAAAGACAAATGTAACATCAACTTTCCACATCTGCTGGGGCGCGCAGGCAGGAATTTATTATCATTATGGAATAGATAAAAAACCTTTGCCCGAAAAAAGATTTGGCATATACAAGCACAGAGTCATGAACAGGAAAGTACCTTTGGTCAGAGGTTTCGATGATGTATTTTCTATGCCTCACTCAAGACACACAGAAACTCCTGCCAAGGCTATTCATGATTGCGAGGACCTGGTTGTTCTTGCAGAATCTGACGTTGCAGGTATTTTCCTTTGCATGAATAAGTCTGGAAGTCAGATATTTGCCATGGGACATGCAGAGTACGACAGATTAACTCTTGATAGTGAGTACAAAAGAGATCTGGGGAAGGGTCTTGATATCAAAATGCCTATTAATTACTATCCGGATGATAATCCTGAAAATGTACCTGATCTCTTATGGAGAAGTCACGCGAATATTCTTTACACTAACTGGCTCAATTATTATGTATACCAGAACACACCATATCAATGGGGACAGATATTAGACGAAGAAAAAAGAAAGCTCGCATCCAAGATGCTGACTAAAAAAATGTAAGTGAGGGAGAAAAAATGGAACTTAGGAATATCTATACCTGCTTTCCGGGAGGAAAACATAAAGTATTAACTCTTAGTTATGATGATGGCAAGATTGCCGACAGAAGACTGGTTTCTCTGTTCAATGAGTATGGACTTAAGGGAACTTTCAATGTCAATTCAGGGCTTGTTAACAAACCATTTACTAATGCTTATGATGAGCGTATTCCTGTTTCAGAATATAAAGAGCTTTATAAGGGACATGAAGTTGCCTGTCACACTGTTTTACATCCTACAATTGCAAGAAGTCCAAAGGAGCAGATGGTGCTTCAGGTAATTGAGGATAGAAGAAAGCTTGAGGAAACACTGGGCTATACTGTAAGAGGACTTGCATATCCTAATGGTTCATATGATGACAATGTTGTTGATGCCTTAAAAGCATGCGGTATCAGACATGCAAGAACAGTTCATTCTACCTTGGGCTTCTCAATGCCTTCTGATTATCTTAGATGGAATCCTACATGCAGCCACAAAAATGAGGCATTGGAGAGACTGACAGAAGAATTTATAAATCTTCATAAGACACAGTATCTGTATATGATGTATGTATGGGGACACAGTTATGAATTTGAAATTGATAATAACTGGCATGTGATTGAAAATTTTGCAAAAAAAGTTGGCAACAAAGATGATATCTGGTATGCAACAAATATCGAAATTGTCGATTATATGGATGCAGCTGAAAGAGTGCAGGTATCGGTAAATGGAGATTTTGCATATAATCCAAATGCCATAAGTGTATGGCTTGAAGTTGACAAAAAACACATCGAACTTAAACCTGGAATTATAACCACGTTATAAATTTATAATATTTTAAGGGTCCTGCTAACATTGTTTTTTCTATTAAAATAAGTTAAAATATATATGTTAGGTCGTTTATTTTATTAAGATAGTTTAGACAAGGAGAATTATCATATGGCCCTTAATGTTGAGAACGATGACCTTGAAGTAAAGACAGATTCTAAAAAGAAACCTACAAAGAAGACTAAAGAGATGCTAGAAGAAAATGCTAAACAGATAGAAGAGCTCAAAGCTCTTCAGACAGAATTAGATCATGAGCTTGATGCGCTTGATCAGGATGAAAAAGAACTTGGTGAAAAATCTGCCCTTAATCTAGCTGTGACACATAAAAAGTTTGGTGAAGGAACAGTCATCACACAAGATGGTAAGTACATAGAAGTAAAATTTAAAGACGTTGTTAAGAAGTTTGTGCTTCCGGGATGCTTTGCAGATAAATTCCTTGAGCTTGAAGACGAGGATGTTTATGATTATTATGTAAAGGCTAATGAGATTCATAAGAAGCGCATGAATGCAGAACTCAAGGCAAAGTCTGCAACCTTTGCCATTCAGCGTCATGAAGATGCTATTGAGAAATTGAATGCAAAATTCAAATGATTAATAATGGTAAAAATAGATAAGAGCGGAACCACAGCGCGGTTTCCGCTCTTTTATTGTGCTAAAACAAAAAATCATTAAAAGTACCCTTAAGGGTACTTTTTAAAATTGGAGAAAAAAGATAAAATAATCAGCAGATGAAAAAGCTTGGCGAGGGTAAACTGGAGGAGTCATCTAATGGGATATATAAGAATTCCAAAGGTATATGAAAAATTAAAAAAGGCGGAAGAATTCTATTCACCTGTTATTATGACTGCAGCAAGTGGTTGGGGAAAAAGCGCTGCAATCGAATATTATTACAGAAGAAAAAAACCTCTTATCTTATATTGTAAAAATGGAAGATTAAATGAAGCGCCGGCTCCCGGGGCTTTTAGAAGCAGTATCATTATTATAGAGGATATGCAATGGCTTTATGATGAAGAGTCTATTGCCTATGTTCGAAGCATATTGAAACTTTCAGGAATTCAGGTTGTTATGCTGACAAGGGGAGGAATACCAAAATTTTTGGCAGCTGAAAGCATGGATCTTGGTTTTGTACGAATACAGGAAAAAGATTTTGCTTTTGGCGAAAAAGAAGTGGCTCAATTCTTCGAAGATATGGGATTAGAAATTGATCCTGCTGATGCGGAACTGGTTGCTAAGGCCTCATATGGATATGTCCGTGCAATTCATTCATATGCTATGAGAATGGAGAATGGCAATAGATATTCTGACGAGATGAAGATTGCTGTATGGCTTGATATGTATCTTTTATGGGATAGCATGATGACTGATCAGCAAGATGAAGACTTTTTAAATATAGCTTTGAGCGTATGCCAATATGATGAGTTTACGCTTGAAATGGCACAGCTTCTTTCCGGGGATCAAAATGCAGCAAAAACCATAGAATTTTACAGGCAGAATACACAACAGCTTGAAATTGGAAAAAATGGTTATTATTCACTTAGGCCTGAAATGAAAGGTTTTTATCGCTGGAAACAGAATCTGACCTGGCCAAAAGAAAAAAAGTATGAAAACTTCAGCAAGGCGGCCTGCTACTATGAAATGCAGGGAGATATAGCCAATGCTCTGAAATTCTATAAGAAAGCCGGATCTACAAGACATGTAAAAGAGCTTCTTATAAGAAATGCAAATACACATCCCGGTATTGGGCATTATATCGAGACAAAAGAATACTATTTTGAACTTCCGGTTGAAGAATTTAAGGATTCGCCTGTTTTGATAGCAGGAATGAGCATGCTCTACAGTCTTATTCTTTTACCTGAGAAATCTGAAGAGTGGTACAACAAGCTTCTCGATATCTATCAGGATAAATTTAACAGTAAAGAATTAAGAAAAGAAGCAAAAGCAAGACTGGCCTATTTGGACGTTGGGCTTCCTCATAGAGGGACAAAAGGCATTTTGGGCATTATGAAAAATGTATTTACTATGCTTCAAAATGGTGATGTGGTATTACCCGAGTTCTGTGCAACCGGAAATATGCCATCCATCATGAATGGGGGACTGGATTTTAGCGAATGGTCCAAAAATGATGTTCAGATAGCCAAATTCATGGGCAAGCCTGTAGCAACCATTATTGGCGATTTTGGAAAAGGACTGGTTACACTTTGTCTTGCAGAGAGTGGCTTTGAAAAGGGAACAATGTCTGCTTATGAAGTGCTTACAAGGTGCAATGATGGGTTTGATGCTGCCTCCCATGGCGGTAAGATTGAAATGTGTTTTGTTGCTGTCGGAATACAGGTCAAGCAGCACCTTATGGAAGGACAGCTGCCATCAGCCAAGCGTATTTTTAATTCTTTTGTAGAAAAAGCAAGGCTTGAAGGTGCAGATCAACTGGCAACGAATATAGAGGCCTTTGAAACATGGTTATCCCTCTTTTCCGGTAAAGATGGAACATATGAGGATTATATTAATAGCATTCCGGATGCAAGGGTTTCTTTTAGCACATTTGACAGATACAAACAGATGGTAAAACTAAGATGTCTTATTGCTGAAAACAGGCTGGAAGAGGCATTTGACCTATCGAACTTTTTGACAGGATATTATGTTTCATATAACAGAAATATACTGTGGATGGAAAATGAGGTGCTTAAGGCTGTCATTCTCTACAGATTAGGAGATTCTTACTGGAAAAAGATATTGCATGATGCGCTGAAAAAAGCCTGCGAATATCATTTTGTAAGACTGGTAGCAATCGAGGGGGCTGCGGTTCTACCACTCCTTAAACAGATGAGAGATGATGGAGGGCTAGGGGATATTGATGAAGAGTACGCATATTGTGTTTATTATGAGTGCATAAAAGTGGCTTCAAGTTTCCCGGATTATCTAAAGTACATTCCCAAGAACAATATCGATCTTACAAATCGAGAATTTCAGGTATTGTCGCTTCTTTGCGCAGGTATGCCTACGAACGACATATGTAAGACATTGGGAATATCTTATGACGGTCTTAAAAAGCACAATAAAAATGTATATAGAAAGCTCGGTGTTAAAGGCAGAGCAGAAGCAGAAAGAAAAGCTTCTCAGCTTGGGCTTGTACACAGGGGAACAATTTAGGAGGAACTCTTATGAGGTGGAAGATAGACGTCGAGATCATACGTGATGGCGGAATATGGCTTAGATTAAAAGATAAGAGAAAAAGAATTAAAAAAGAGGATATCGAGATATTAAAACTGATGGAAGCTGGAATTGTTGATGACGATGAGCTTTTGTCTCGTGTAGCCAAATTGACGGATAGCGATATCATCAGTTCAGGGTTTAGGCTTGCCCAATTCGTTGAAGACTATGGCGATTTTATTGCCCAGGCTACAAAATCATCTGTTTTTGGAATGTAAAAATAGAAGCGTTCTTAATAAAAAAGGCACATCATTGCGATGTGCCTTTTTGCTGCTATTTATATAGCCTTTTTCATTTTGTCATCAACCTTTTTTTGAGCTGTTGAGAGCATAAGCTTAATTCTGTTAAGCTGGTTTACTTCAGAAGCACCCGGATCATAATCAATAGCAACTATATTGCAGCCGGGATACATATGTCTCATCTGTTTGATAACGCCTTTTCCTACAACGTGGTTAGGAAGACATCCAAATGGCTGTGTACAAACAATATTTGAAGCGCCACCTTTAATAAGTTCAACCATTTCACCTGTTAAGAACCATCCCTCACCGGTCTGATTACCGATATCTACAATAGGTTTTGCATATTCAACAAGCTTATAGATACTTGTTGGTGGTTCAAAGTGTACGCTCTTTTCAAAGGCCTTTGTTGCTCCGCCTCTGAGTTTTTCAATAGCCCAGATTGCAACGCGCATAAGAGCGGCTGTCTTCTTGGAGGTTCCAAGCTCTTTTGCCTTATATATCTGATTGTAGAAGCAGTAGAGCATGAAATCGATAAGATCAGGAACAACAGCTTCAGCACCTTCTGCTTCAAGAAGATCAACAAGGTGGTTATTGGCTGCTGGTGCAAATTTAACAAGAATTTCACCTACAACGCCAACTCTTGGCTTTACTTCATCTGTTATCTCTATTTTATCGAAGTCTTCAATAATCTCTCGGCACATTTTCTGGAACTTTGCGAAACTCATATGCTTGGATGAAACAAAGTCAATGCATTCCTTTTTCCATTTCTCATGAACGGCTTCTGTAGAACCTTTGACCTTTTCGTATGGCCTCATTCTATATACACAGCGCATGAAGATATCTCCGAAAACAGCACCATAAGCAGCTCTTTTAAGCATTTCAAAGTTAATGTGGAAGCCGGGATTTGCTTCAAGCTTTGAAAGGTTAAGTGAAACAACAGGAATCTGTTCCATACCTGCTTTTTTAAGAGCACGTCTTATAAATCCTACATAATTTGTTGCTCTGCAACCGCCACCTGTCTGTGACATGATAACAGCAGTTCTATTGAGGTCATATTTTCCTGAATGGAGCTCATCCATAATCTGGCCAACAACCCAAAGTGAAGGGTAGCAGGCATCATTATTAACATACTTAAGACCCATATCAATCGCATGTCTGTTATCATTCTGCATTACAACAAAATTATATCCGCAAGCTCTGAAAGCGGGCTCTAAGATATCAAAATGAATAGGAGACATCTGAGGGCAGAGTATTGTATAGTTCTTTCTCATTTCTTCCGTGAAAAGAACCCTGTTATTTGCTGTTGAGCGAATTGTTCTCTGAGTATTTTTCTGCTTTCTAACGCGGATTGCAGCCAAAAGAGAACGTACTCTGATCCTTGCGCTTCCAAGACTGTTTACTTCATCAATCTTCAGGCATGTATAAATCTTATCTGAACCGGAAAGAATATCATTTACCTGGTCTGTAGTAACAGCATCAAGACCACATCCAAAGGAGTTTAGCTGTATGAGATCAAGGTCATCCCTTGTTCTTACGTAGCTTGCTGCAGCATATAATCTTGAATGATACATCCACTGATCAGAAACAATAAGAGGTCTTTCAGGCTTGCCAAGGTGTGAAACGCTGTCTTCTGTAAGAACTGCAACTCCATAAGAACAGATCATATCAGGAATACCATGATTGATCTCAGGGTCTACATGATAAGGCCTTCCTGCAAGAACAATACCGTGTTTACCATTTTCTTCCATCCACTTAAGAGTCTCTTCACCTTTTTTCTGGATGTCTTTTCTTGCGTTTTGCATTTCATCCCAGCCAGCCTTTGCAGCAGCAATGACTTCCTCGGCCGGAATCTCTGAAAATTCTTTTACTAAAGATGCTGTAGCAGTATCAAGGCTTGTGAAGGCCATAAATGGATTTCTTAACTTAACTTCGCCATTTGTAATAGCTTCAACATTGTTTTTGATGTTTTCTGAATATGAAGTAACAATAGGGCAGTTGTAATGGTTGGTTGCGCCTTCAACTTCCTCCCTTTCATAGAAAAGGCCTGGATAAAAAATGAAATCAACCTTTTGTTTTATAAGCCATTCAATATGTCCATGGGACAATTTAGCAGGATAGCACTCTGATTCACTTGGAATAGATTCAATACCAAGCTCATATATCTGGTGTGTTGACCTAGGTGAAAGAACAACCTTATAGCTGAGCTTTGTAAAGAATGTAAACCAGAATGGATAGTTCTCATAAAAGTTAAGAACTCTTGGTATACCGACAGTACCTCTTTTTGCCTTATCAGCTTCAAGTGGCTCATATCCAAATATTCTCTTATATTTATAATCAAAAAGGTTAGGGATATTATCGGCATTCTTAACCTTACCGATACCTCTTTCACATCTGTTTCCGGAAATATGAGTTCTTCCGCCTGTAAATTTATTTACAGTAAGACGACAGTGGTTTGTACATCCCTGACAGGTTGTCATGCTCGTTGAGTATTCAAGATTATTGATCTGCTCAATTCCAAGCATTGTTGTCTTATAGTCGTTTGTCTCAAAATATCTGTCTCTGGCGATAAGTGCAGCACCAAAAGCACCCATGATTCCTGCAATATCAGGGCGAATAGCTTCAGCACCTGATATGATCTCAAATGCTCTAAGTACAGCATCGTTATAGAAAGTTCCGCCCTGAACAACTATGTGTTCGCCAAGATCCTTGGCATCTGAAACTTTAATAACTTTAAAGAGCGCATTCTTGATTACTGAATAAGCAAGACCTGATGAAATATCTGCCACATCAGCGCCTTCCTTCTGGGCCTGCTTAACACGTGAATTCATGAAAACAGTACATCTTGTTCCAAGGTCAACAGGAGATTTGGCGTAAAGAGCTACCTTAGCAAAGTCCTGAACACTATATCCTAAGGATTTGGCAAATGTCTCAATAAAAGAACCGCAGCCTGATGAACATGCTTCATTAAGCTGAACTGAATCAACGGAGTTATTTTTTATATGAATGCATTTCATATCCTGTCCGCCAATGTCCAAAATGCAGTCAACCTTAGGATCAAAGAATGCAGCAGCATTGTAATGAGCAATTGTCTCAACTTCACCATCATCAAGTAAAAGTGCAGACTTAAGAAGCGCCTCACCATAACCTGTAGAACATGATCTTGCGATGGAGACTCCCTCGGGCATAAGTTTATATATTTCCTGAATAGAGGAGATGGCTGTCTTTAAAGGGCTTCCGTTGTTACTGGAATAGAATGAATAAAGAAGATCTCCATCTTCGCTTATAAGTGCACATTTTGTAGTAGTAGAGCCGGCATCAATACCAAGGAAAGCCTTTCCTTTATAATCATCAAGCTTTCTTGTTTTAACTTTATATTTATCCTGACGATTTCTGAATTCTGAATAATCATTCTCATTTTTGAAAAGAGGATCAAGACGTGATACTTCAGCTTCCATAACTATTTTATGGGAGAGCTTATCAGTCATTTCATTCATGGAATATGAAACATCTTCTTTGGCATTTAAGGCAGAACCTATAGCAGCAAAGAGATGGGAATTGTCAGTTTCAATCGTATGTTCCTCGTCAAGATTAAGTGTGCGGATGAAGGCAGCTTTTAGCTGATCAAGGAAGTGAAGAGGTCCACCTAAAAATGCTACATGACCCCTTATTGGCTTACCACAGGCAAGTCCTGAAATAGTCTGGTTGACAACAGCCTGGAAAATAGAAGCTGAAAGATCTTCTTTTGTTGCACCCTCATTGATAAGTGGCTGAATATCTGATTTTGCAAAAACACCACATCTTGCAGCTATTGTATAAAGAGAGTGGTAATTTTTGGCATACTCATTAAGACCTGTAGCATCTGTCTGTAAAAGAGAAGCCATCTGATCTATAAATGAACCTGTACCACCGGCGCAAATACCATTCATACGCTGTTCAACATTTCCATCTTCAAAATAGATGATCTTGGCATCCTCACCACCCAGCTCAATCGCAACATCAGTCTTGGGAGCAAGCTCTTTAAGTGAAGTAGAAACAGCTATAACTTCCTGGACAAATGGAACTTCCAGGTGCTTGGCAAGTGTAAGTCCGCCGGATCCTGTTATGACAGGGTGGATAGTTATATCGCCGCTTATTTTGTAAGCTTCCTGCAAAAGATCTGATAATGTCTCTTGAATATTGGCAAAATGTCTTTTGTAATCAGAAAAAATAATCTTGTGATTGTTATCCAAAAGGGCCACCTTAACCGTGGTGGAACCAATATCAATACCTAATGTGTAGTCCTTTGAAATCATATTTTAACCTCAACTTCTAAATCTATTGCTAAGCTATATCTTCTAATTTAATGTAGCTACAGACAATCTATATGATTATAATGCAGCGACATATAAAAATCAATTATGATAAATTGTGTAAAATTTAAAAAAACAACATTCGCTTATTAGTCTTTTTGTGATATGATTACTCTGTATGAGCATATGAAGGGGTATTATTATTTATGAAATCAAAAACAAAACGACTTTTTCTGTTATTATTATCAGTTATTTTGGTTTTTAATTTTAATAGCATTAAGGGCACAGCGGCAAAAAGCGTAACCAAAACAGTAAGGGTTGGTTATTATCAGAATGAGGTATTCCAGGAAGGTGCTTCAGATAAGTCAGTCAAAAGCGGCTACGCTTATGAGTACTATCGAAAGCTTTCTGAATACACAGGATGGAATTACGAGTATGTTTATGGCGACTTTGTAACCATATATAACATGCTTGTTAATGGTGAGGTTGATATTGTTGCGGGCCTTGCTTATACAGAGGCAAGAAGTCACCTTATTTCATATCCTGACCGTCCGCAGGGATCAGAACAATATAGCCTTGTTAAACATCAGGGAGATGACACGATTACTACAAACCCAAGCACCCTTAACGGTAAAAGCGTAGGTGTTTTGGATTCTGCCATAAAAGATTCTTTGGAAGAATTTTTGAATGAAAAAAACATAGATGCCAACGTTGTATCTTATACAGATTATGATACTCTTTTGGACGCCTTTGACAAAAGAGAAGTGGATACACTTGCAGGTGAAAGCGATGGAATATATGACAGAAGCCACGCTGAAACACTTTATCCATTTGGAGAAACAGACTATTTTATCTGCACAAGTAAAGACAGACCGGATCTTTTAAAAGAACTTAATGAAGCTCAGAGTCAGCTCTTTTTAGAGTATCCTGATTATATAAGTGTATTAAGAAATAAGTATTATCCAGAGTCGTTGGCCAGCAGAGCCTTTACAAGCTCTGAAAAAGAATGGCTTACTTCACATGAAAGTGTAGCTGTCGGATATCTTAATAATTATCTTCCATACAGTGATACTACAAAAGATGGCAAAGTAACAGGGCTAATTAAAGAGCTTGTTCCATATTTGTTTAAGCAACTTGGATATGAAACAGTTGCTATTGAGTATGTTGGATTTGATACATACGATGAACTTGTTAAAGCTATGGATGATGAAGAAATTGAACTTGCATTTCCTGTTGGCGGAGGCCTTTTCTTCTCTGAGGAAGATGGCATGTTCATATCAAAGCCTGTTATATCCTCGCTTACAGATCTGATATATTCTACGAATTACTATGATAATTCAAAGCAGATATTTGCAGTTAATGAAAGCAATAAACTTCAATATTATTACATTGCCAATCATTATCCAAATGCTACAATAGAGTATTATCCATCCATTGATGCGTGCCTTAAGGCTGTATTAAAGGGTGAAGCTACATATACGACATTAAATGGCCTTAGAACTGCATCAATGCTCAAAAATGCTGATTACGAAAAACTTTCATTCAGACAGCTTGGATATGCAGACGACATGTGCTTTGGCGTAAAGATTGGTAACGAGGGACTTTTGAAGCTTATTGACAGGGGACTTAGCAGATCTGGTACAGAGTATGTCAATAACCTTGGTTCTATCTATTCCGAGAATATGTACAAGTACTCCTTCAAAGATGTTTTGAGAGAGTATTTTATTGGTGCATTTATTGTATTTATAGTTGTTCTTGCTATTTTATCATTGCTTTTGCTTTATACTGTACGTATAAACAGGAAACGCATACGTGAAAAAGAAGATGCAAAGCGTGAGATTGAAGCTATCAATCAGGAGAAGTTCGTATTTCTTAATAAGATGAATAACTTCATGAGAGAACCAATCAATAACATTGTTTCTCTTATAAGGATTTCCGAGAATATGAATGACCTTACAAATATTAAGAATAATCTCGCTAAAATGGGCACTTACAGCAAAGAACTTACAACAATTCTTAATAATATTCTTAATATCAGCAGCTTTGAAAGTGGACAGGTAAAGATAGATGATAGCTTAAGCCTTTACAATTTCTTTGGAAAAAGAGTTCTTATTGTTGAAGATACACTTCCGAACCAGACAATTACAGGCGATATTATGAAAAAAGCAGGAATGGAAGTTCAGATTGCCAACGATGGACTTGATGCCTATGAGAAAGTCAAGGCAGCACCTTCAGGATATTTTGATGCTGTTTTGATCAATGTAGATGACAGAAATATTCAAGGGTACTTGTTTATTAAGAAAATAAGAGATATGGAAAACGATATAAGGTCAGAAGTTCCTGTTATCGCGATCACCGCCGATGAATCTGAAAGCGGAAAAGAAAAAATAATCAAGTCCGGTATGAATGGATATATTACTAAGCCTTACGATATAAAGGCTATTCTTGATAAATTATCAGGCATATTATTATGACAGAATGAGGATTTTCTATGAATGAATTTTTGAACAATATGGAAAGAAAGTTTGGAAAATATGCAATTCCAAACCTGACTTTGTATATCATTGGACTTTACGTTTTGGGATATGTATTACAGCTTGCTCCGCCAAGTGTAAATATCCTTGGATTTTTAACTCTTGATCCTTATGCGATCTTACATGGCCAGATCTGGAGACTGGTATCATGGCTTTTAATACCGCCAAGTTCTTTTAATATTCTAATCATTATCACTTTGTTCTTTTATTATTTTGTTGGTACCAGCATGGAAAGAACAATGGGAACATTCAGGTACAATGTCTTTATCTTAGGAGGCGTTGTGCTTATGATCATTGCATCATTTGCAACTATGCTCGTGTACAAGTTCTTTTTGGGAATTGATGGTGATGCTCTTGGCACAGTCATGAGCGCTTTTTCAATCTATTTCAGTACCTCATATATTCAGGAAATGGTATTTTTAGCATTTGCAATGTGTTTCCCGGATGTGCAGGTTCTTTTGATGTTTATCATTCCTATAAAGGTTAAGTATCTTGGCTATTTCTATGCAGCGCTGCTTGCATATAATGCATTTACAGGCGTTGCCAATAGCAATTATTTTGTATTTTTTGCTATTGTATTTCAGTTTGTCAATTTGCTTCTTTTCTACTTACAGACAGGCAAGATCAGTCATTTGAGGCCAAAAGAGGTAAAGAGAAGACGAGAATATCGCAATGCATCAAAGATGATGCCTAAGGGCATAACAAGACATAAATGTGCAGTTTGTGGACGTACAGAAGCTGAGTATCCGGATCTGGAATTCAGATTCTGTTCCAAATGTAATGGCAATTATGAGTATTGTCAGGATCATTTGTTCACACATCAGCACGTAAAATAAAGGAGCATCATGGGTAATTTAGAAAACAAAGAAAAAGAATTTGCGGCTATTTTAAAGAATGTTACAAGAACAGCCAGAGAAAATAAAAACATAATCACATCAGAGGAAGTTAAAGAAGCTTTTTCTGATCTTGAACTTGATGAAAAGCAGTTTGAAATGGTCTTTGAATACCTGAAAAGCCATAAGATAGGTGTTGATGAAGAAGCTGTTTTTACAGACGAGGATCTTTCTGAAGAAGAAAAGAACTATTTAGATGATTACATTGAAAGTTTAAATGCACTACCTGAGTTTTCTGATGGTGAAAAAGAAGCTATAGCGATTGCTGCTTTGGCAGGGGAAAAGGATGCGCAGGAAAAACTTATTACCATGTATCTTCCCCTTGTAGTAGATGTTGCAAGAATGTATTCCGAACAGGGAGTTTTTTTGGAAGATCTTATAGGCGAAGGAAATGTAGCACTTACCAAGGGCGTTACAATGCTTGATGCTGTGGGCGAGCCATCAGAAGTTGAGGGCTTTTTATATAAGCTTATGCTTGATGCCATGGAGAATATTATTCAGGAGAATCTTGCAGAAGATACAGGAAGCCAGAAGGTTCTTAAACTTGTTCAGGAAGTTGCAGACAAGGCAAAAGAACTTGCAGATGATCTCAGACGTAAAGTCACCGTAAAAGAGCTTATGGATGAGACAGGCTGGGACGAAGATAAGATTAGGAGTGCTATAAAGTTTAGCGGTGACAACATTGAAGATCTTGACAGCGGAGAGAAGTAATTAAGTATATGCAGAATATTGTAAATGAAGATGATTTCAAGTATTACATGCAGGATATTGAAAGATATTATTTTGGAGCTCGTTATAACTATAATGAGCTCTTAAATAATGAGATGGTCCCATTTAAGTTCAAGACCATAATATCAAAATATATTAAAGATGAAGTTGACCTTGATACAAGTCTTGAGAGTCATCTCTACTATATAGAAAAAGATAGTTTTGATTATAAGCTCTATAGGCAGCTCAGACTCAGGATCAGAACATCACAATATAAAAATCCTTCAGATCATGGAAAAGGTTTTAAAGAAAAAGTCTATACAATAGAACAGCTCGTGAAAATGTATAAAGACGAAAAAGAAGAGAAGGGAATCATTATAAGAGAACTTATCATATCAAAACTTGCTCTCTTTGGATTTTCCGTATAAAAAATATAATTCATAAAAATAGAAGAGTAAAAAATGCAATAAAAAAACTACCTGTCACCAGGTAGTTTTTATTATTACTAATTAAGCTCTTTCAACCTTGTTAGATCTAAGGCAACTTGCGCAAACGTGCATTCTCTTTGACTGACCGTTGACCTTAACAGCAACGTGCTGAACGTTTGACTTCCAAACTCTGTTAGATCTTCTATGAGAATGGCTTACGTTGTTACCGAAATGAACGCCCTTGCCACAAATATCACATTTAGCCATTTTGACACCTCCTTATAAGCCATGTAATCGTAAATAAATAGCATATTATTGCTTATGTTTTCGCAACATTGATATATTAGCAGAAACGAAAACTAATTGCAAGAGAAATATAGAAAATTTATGGTTTATTTTTTTATAAACTGCTATTATAATACTATATGGTATGCGAAAACGGCGGTGATAGCACTGCCTGTTAAGGAGGAATTATATGAAAGCTTCTGTGGTAAACACACACATGGGAAATATTTCTATTGATAATGAAGTAATTGCCCAGTATGCTGGTGCAGTCGCAATGGAATGCTTTGGAATTGTTGGAATGGCCAATGTAAATGTCAAGGATGGCCTTGTTAGCCTTCTTAAGCTTGATTCCATGACAAGAGGCATCAATGTTACACTTGATGATAACAACAAGCTTAAACTTGACTTTCATGTTATAGTAGCTTATGGAGTTAGTATCTCAGCAGTATCTGATAACCTTATCGACACTGTTAAATATAAAGTAGAGGAATTTACCGGGCTCGAAATCGAGAAGATTAATATCTACATCGAAGGCGTCCGTGTTATAGATTAATTGGCTCGATTGAGTTCTAGGAGGAATTAAGTTTTGAGTAATAATGTAATTGACGCTAAGCTGTTGTCAAAAATGTTTTTAGCTGGTGCCAAGAATCTTGAGGCAAAAAAGGAATGGATAAACGAACTTAACGTATTCCCTGTTCCCGATGGAGATACAGGCACAAATATGACAATGACTATCATGTCAGCAGCTAAAGAGGTTTCAGGTCTTGGCGATAGCAGCGACATGACATCCATTTGTAAGGCTATTTCATCTGGTTCCCTTCGTGGTGCCAGAGGTAACTCCGGAGTTATTCTTTCACAGCTCCTTAGAGGATTTACCAAGGTTGTTAAAGAACATGATGAAGTTAATGTAGAGATTCTTTCAGCCGCTTTTGATAAGGCTGTTGAGACTGCTTATAAGGCTGTTATGAAGCCTAAGGAAGGAACAATCCTTACTGTTGCCAAGGGTGCAGCTGAAAAGGCTCATGAACTTGCAGTAGAGGGAACAGATGATATCGAGTATTTCTGCAGCGAAGTTATTAAGTACGCTGATGAAGTACTTGCCAAAACACCTGATATGCTGCCTGTACTTAAGCAGGCTGGTGTTGTAGACTCTGGCGGACAGGGTCTTATGCAGGTTCTTAAGGGTGCTCTTGATGGCTATCTTGGAAAAGAGATCGATCTTTCCATAAATGAAGAAGCCATGACACCAGGCGCAAAAAAAAGTGCGGCTGGCAAGGAAGTTGAAGAAGCTGATATTAAATTTGGTTATTGTACAGAGTTTATTGTTCTTTTATCTAAACCTCTTAATATCAAGCAGGAGATAGACTTTAAGTCTTTCCTTGAATCAATTGGTGACAGCATTGTAATGGTGGCCGATGACGAGATATGTAAGGTTCACGTACATTCCAATGATCCTGGTCTTGCTATTCAGAGAGCTCTTATGTATGGTCAGCTTTCAAATATGAAGATTGACAACATGAGAATGGAACACAGAGAGAAACTCTTCCATGAAAATAATGATGGTTCCTGGGCTGAAATAAAGACTGAGATAAATGGAGCTGCTGAGCTTACACCAACATATTTACCTGGAGATGATATTCCTCTTGGTGACAAGGTTGAACTTGATGATACAAAGGAAGAAGAAATTCCTGAGATGCCTCACAAGGAAGTTGGCTTTGTTACAGTATGTGCCGGTGATGGCCTTGCAGAAATCTTCAGAGGACTTGGAGTTGATTACGTCATTGAAGGCGGACAGACAATGAATCCAAGTACAGCAGATATTATGGATGCTGTTGAAAAGGTTAATGCTGACACTGTAATAGTACTTCCTAACAACAAGAATATTATTCTTGCAGCTAATCAGGCAGCTATTATGGCAGAGGATTCAGATGATGGTAAGAAGATCGTAGTTGTTCCATCAAAGACTGTTCCTCAGGGTGTAACTGCAATCATTAACTATGTACCTGATGTAGCACTTGAAGATAACATAGCAGCTATGACAGATGCTCTTTCTACTGTTAATACAGGTGAAGTAACATATGCTGTAAGAGATACAGTTATCGATGATGTACAGATCAAACAGGGCGATTACATGGGAATCGGTGATTCAGGAATCCTTTCAGTAGGAGCTGAAATTGCTGATGTAACATATAACATGCTCGATAAGATGATGAATGACGATCTTGAACTCATCAGTGTTTACTATGGTGATGAAGTTGATGAGAAGGATGCTGAGAACTTAAAGAACAAGATCAGTGAGAAGTATCCACAGTGTGATGTAGAACTTCAGTATGGCGGACAGCCAATATATTACTACATAGTTTCTGCAGAATAATTTATAGATTAACCATAAGCCAGGCCTTAGTTTGCCTGGCTTTAATTTTCTTTATTGCGAGGTGTGTTTTGGGGAGCAGAGAACTTGAAGAAAAGGTTATAAATTTAAAGGGTATCGGGGAGAAAACTGCAAAGCTTTTTGAAAAATGCGGTGTACATACATGTGGCGACCTGATCAGATATTATCCAAGGGCCTATGATATTTATGGAAATATTGTAAATGCCTGTGATATGAAACCTGGTGAAATAAACGCATGTAAACTGACTATTATAGGAAGCATTGTTAAAAGAAGAGTCAGAAACCTTTCTATTATTGCTTTTGAGGCTGCTGACCAGACTGCAAGAGTTAAAATGACCTATTTTAACGCTCCTTACCTTGCAAGCGTGTTAAAACCCGGAACAACTCATGTCTTTAGAGGGATGGTTCAGAAAAAAGGTAATTTCCTTTCCATGGATCAGCCAAAAATGTATAAGCTTGACGAATATATGGCGCTTATGGGTCAGATGCAGCCAAGGTATCCTCTTGTTAAGGGGCTTTCTAACAACATAGTGATAAAGGCAATGCATGAGGCTTTTAAAAATGCAGGAAGATTTGAAGAATATCTGCCTGATGAAATAATCAAAAGTCATGGTCTTACAAGCTATAGCGAAGCTGTAGTAGGCATACATTTTCCTTCTGATGCGAAAGCACTGGAAAAGTCCAGAAGGAGACTAGCTTATGATGAGTTTTTACTTTTTGTGCTCAAGTTAAGGCTATTAAAAAAGTCTCAGGAAGTTATCAAGAATTCATATCCAATGATCGACGTAGCCGACACACAAAGGCTTTTGGAAAGACTTCCTTATAAACTTACAAATGCTCAGATGAAGGCCTGGGAGGATATAAAGTCTGACCTTTCCGGCGAAACAGTTATGAATAGGCTTATTCAGGGCGATGTAGGCTCCGGAAAAACAATTATTTCTTTGCTGGCTCTTTTAACTACAGCTGCAAATGGCTATCAGGGAGCTTTAATGGCTCCTACAGAAGTTTTGGCTGCCCAGCATTATGAGAGTTTTAAAGAGATTATTAAAAAATATGACCTAAAGACTTTAAAACCAGTTCTTTTAACCGGAGCTCTTTCTGCTAAAGAGAAAAAAGAGGCACAGAGACTCATAAGTGAGGGCGAAGTTAACTGCATCATCGGAACAAATGCCCTTATTCAGGAAAAGGTGAATTATAAAAATCTTGCCCTGGTTGTAACTGATGAACAGCACAGATTTGGAGTTCGTCAGAGAGAATCTTTGGCAGGAAAAGGCGATAAGGTGCATGTTTTATTAATGAGTGCAACTCCTATTCCCCGAACACTTGCAATTATTCTTTACGGCGATCTGCATATTTCTATAGTTAATGAACTTCCAGGTGGAAGAAAGCCTATTAAGAACTGTGTTGTTGGAACAGATTACAGACCAACAGCTTATAAATTCATAAAAAGTCAGGTGGAAGAAGGGCATCAGGCTTATGTAATTTGTCCCATGATTGAAGAAGGCGAACTTGATAATGTTGAAAATGTCACAGATTACACAGAAAAGCTTAGGGCAGCACTGCCTTCAGATATAAGAATTGACATGCTCCACGGCAAAATGAAGCCCGCTGAAAAAGACAAGATAATGGATGCTTTTGCAAGGAAAGATATCGATGTTCTAGTTTCCACAACTGTTATAGAGGTTGGCATAAATGTTCCTAATGCCACGGTTATGATGATTGAAAATGCTGAACGTTTCGGGCTATCACAGCTCCATCAGCTTCGTGGAAGAGTAGGAAGAGGCGATGCTCAGTCATATTGCATATTCCTTAATACTTCCGAGTCAAAAGAGGCCAAAGAGAGACTTGATATCATGAATAAATCCAATGACGGATTTAAGATAGCGGAGGAGGATTTAAGACAAAGGGGGCCTGGAGATCTTTTTGGTGTGCGTCAAAGTGGCGACCTTAATTTCCGCGTTGGGGATATATACCACGACAGTGATCTTGTTAAAGAATCAGCCATGGATGCGGACAGAATTTTGGTAAAAGATCCTGATCTTATGTTGCCACAACATAGTGTATTAAAAGAATTACTCAGCACAAAATCGGCAAATTTGGTTGACTTTGCCACATTATAAAAGTAATATTATTCTAGTGTAATAGTAAGAAAATAGGAGGATTATCGGCTTTTTGTCGGTAGAATATCTATATTATGTCTAAGATTGCAGTTATTACAGATAGTAATAGTGGTGTAACTCAAAGTCAGGCCAAGGAATTAGGGCTTTTTGTTGTTCCTATGCCATTCATGATAAATGATGAAGATTTTTATGAAGATATAAATCTTACTCAGGAGCAATTTTATACCAAACTTGGCGAGGATGCTGCCGTTTCAACAAGCCAGCCGACTCCTGATTCGCTTATGACTCTTTGGGATAAGGTTTTAAAGGATTATGACCAGATCATATATATTCCTATGAGCAGTGGTCTTTCAGGTTCCTGCCAGAGCGCATATATGATCGCTCAGGAAGAATATGAGGGCAAGGTTTTCGTAGTAGATAACCAAAGAATATCTGTAACTCAGAGACAGTCTGCTCTTGATGCACTTGAAATGGTAAAAGCAGGTTTATCAGCAGAAGAGATCGTCAAAAAGCTTATGGATACAAAATTTGAGTCAAGTATCTATATTATGCTTGATACTCTTTATTATCTTAAAAAAGGTGGAAGGATCACACCGGCTGCAGCTGCACTCGGAACACTCCTTCGTTTAAAGCCAGTTCTTCAGATCCAGGGTGAAAAGCTTGACGCATTTGCTAAAGCACGAACAACTAATCAGGGTAAGAACATAATGATAAATGCCATAAAGGCTGATATCGAAAATAGATTCGGTGGTATGGATGCAAGAGATTTTCATATTGCATGTGCTTATACCAAGGATTTAGAAGCTGCTACGGCTTGGAAAAAAGAAGTAGAAGAGGCGTTTCCGGGATTTGATATTCATATGGATCCGCTTTCTTTGTCAGTTGCCTGCCACATCGGTCCCGGGGCTTTGGCAGTAACTGTTACCAGAAAATTACATTTTTAATTTGAATTTATATTATTTAGAAAAAAGTTTTGAAAAGGGGTTTTGAATGGCTGCATACGAACAATATGACGCTTCGAGTATTACTGTTTTGGAGGGCCTTGAGGCTGTAAGGAAGCGTCCTGGTATGTATATTGGCAGTGTTTCTACAAGAGGTCTTAATCATCTTGTTTATGAAATTGTAGATAACGCTGTTGATGAACATCTTGCAGGTTTCTGCACAAAAATCCATGTGACATTAGAGGCTGATGGTTCAGCTACAATTGAAGATAACGGTAGAGGTATTCCTGTAGGAATGCACGCTAAGGGCGTCACTGCTGAGCGTGTCGTTCTTACTATGCTTCACGCCGGTGGTAAATTTGATAATAATGCATATAAGACCAGTGGTGGTCTTCATGGTGTTGGTTCATCCGTTGTAAATGCTTTGTCAACAAGGATGAGCGTCAGGATAAAAAAAGACGGCTATATTTATGAAGACAGTTATGAGAGAGGTATTCCCACAACTAAGCTTGAAAATGGCCTTTTAGTTCCTGTTGGAACCACAAAAGAGAACGGAACTACAATAAACTTTTTGCCTGATGACACAATTTTTGAAAAAACAAGATTTAAAGAAGATGATATCAAGTCCAGACTTCATGAAACTGCTTATCTTAATCCTTCTCTTACAATTGTTTTTCAGGACAAACGACCTGGTGTAGAGGAGTATGTTGAGTTCCATGAGCCGGATGGAATCACCGGATTTATCAAGGATATGAACAAGTCAAAAGAGGCTGTTCATGACGTTATATCTTTTAGCGGTGAAAGTGAAGGCGTTGAGGTTGAAGTAGCATTCCAGTACGTAAATGAATTCCATGAGGAAGTTCTTGGATTCTGTAATAATATTTATAACGCTGAAGGCGGTACGCATCTTACCGGCTTTAAGACAATGTTTACCAATGTCATAAACCAGTATGCCAGAGAGCTCAACATATTAAAGGATAAGGACAACAACTTTACAGGTACCGATGTAAGAAACGGTATGACTGCTGTTGTTTCCATAAAGCATCCAGATCCAAGATTTGAAGGCCAGACAAAGACCAAGCTTGATAATCAGGACGCTGCAAAGATTGTTTCCAAGATCACAGGCGATGAAGTTACAAGGTTCTTTGACAGAAATCTTGAGACTTTAAAGGCAATCATTGGTTGTGCCGAGAAAGCTGCCAAAATAAGGAAGACCGAAGAAAAAGCCAAGACTAATATGCTTACAAAGCAGAAGTATTCCTTTGACTCAAATGGTAAACTTGCCAATTGTATCAGCAAGGATGCTTCTAAATGTGAGATATTCATCGTTGAGGGAGATTCTGCCGGTGGCAGCGCTAAAATGGCCAGAGACAGAAACTTCCAGGCAATACTTCCTATCCGAGGAAAAATACTTAACGTTGAAAAAGCAAGTATTGATAAGGTCTTGGCTAACGCAGAGATCAAGACAATGATCAATGCTTTTGGCTGTGGCTTTTCTGAGGGCTATGGCAATGACTTTGATATAAACAAGTTAAGATATGACAAGATCATTATCATGGCCGATGCTGATGTTGATGGTGAGCATATTTCAACACTTCTTTTGACATTGTTCTATAGATTTATGCCTGAGCTTATTTTCCAGGGACATGTTTATATAGCTATGCCACCTCTTTATAAGGCTATGCCGGCCCGCGGAAAAGAAGAATATCTCTATGATGACAGTGCTCTTGCCAAATACAGGAATACTCATAAGGGCTCTTTTACACTCCAGAGATACAAAGGTCTTGGTGAGATGGATCCTGCTCAGCTTTGGGAGACAACACTTGATCCTGAAAAGAGATTATTAAAGCTTGTTGAGATTGAAGACGCCAAGATGGCATCTCAGATGACAGAACTTCTTATGGGTATTGATGTACCTCCAAGACGTGATTTTATACATCAGCACGCAACTGATGCAGAATTAGATATTTAAGGTTTGTTAGGGGAATAACAGTGGAAGATAGAATTATTAGAACTGAATACTCTGAAGTTATGCAGAAGTCTTTCATAGATTATGCCATGAGTGTCATAATCGCAAGAGCTCTTCCTGATATAAGGGATGGACTTAAGCCTGTTCAGAGAAGAACTTTATACGATATGTATGAGTTGGGCATAAGATATGACAGACCATACAGAAAAAGTGCCAGAATCGTCGGCGATACCATGGGTAAATATCATCCTCACGGTGATAGCTCAATTTATGACTGTCTTGTCGTAATGACACAGGACTTCAAAAAGATGATTCCTCTTGTAGATGGTCACGGTAACTTTGGTAACATCGAGGGTGATGGCGCAGCTGCAATGCGTTACACAGAGGCAAGACTTTCAAAGGTTACTCAGGAAAACTTTCTTCAGGATCTTGATAAGGATGTAGTAGATTTTTTACCAAACTTTGATGAAACTGAAAGAGAGCCATCAGTTCTTCCTGTAAAGATACCGAATTTTCTTATAAATGGTTCTGAAGGTATTGCGGTAGGTATGGCAACAAGCACACCTCCTCATAACCTTGCAGAAGTAATAGATGCTGAAATAGCTTATATTCAGGATGATTCTTTAACTACAAAGGATCTCATGAAATATATAAAAGGACCTGATTTTCCTACCGGTGGCGTTGTCATCAATAAGGATGAACTTAGAAACATCTATGAGACCGGTTCAGGTAAGATCAAGATAAGAGGTAAGGTTGAGACTGAAAAGGGCAAAAATGGCCACATAAATCTCGTTATTACAGAGATTCCTTACACAATGATCGGTGCCGGTATCGGTAAATTCATGGCAGATGTCGCTGAACTTGCCGAAAAGAAGATCACAAATGATATTGTTGATATTTCTAACCAGTCTTCAAAAGAGGGTATCAGAATTGTAATTGAGCTTAAAAAAGATACAGATGTAGAGAACTTTACAAATCTTCTTTACAAAAAGACTAAGCTTGAAGATACTTTCGGCGTAAATATGCTTGCTATTGATAACGGCAGGCCTGAAACCATGTCTCTTAAGGAAATCATGAGAGCATGTGCTGACTTTCAGTTTGAAGTAGCAACCAGAAAATATACAACTCTTCTTAAAAAAGAGCAGGAAAAGAAGGAAATTCAGGAAGGTCTCATCAAAGCCTGCAATGTAATTGACCTTGTTATTGAGATCTTAAGAGGCTCTAAAGATAGAAGCATGGCCAAGAACTGCCTTGTTAACGGCGAGACTGAAGGAATCAATTTCAAGTCAAGAGAATCTAAAGCAATGGCTTCTCAGCTTATGTTTACTGAAGCACAGGCTGATGCGATCCTTGAAATGAGACTTTATAAACTTATTGGACTTGAACTTGATGCACTTATTAAAGAGCATGAAGAGACAGTGGCCAACATTTTCAAGTATGAAGATATCCTTGAAAGCCATGAGTCTATGTCTCTTGTAATACAAAATGACCTTAATAAGATCAAAAAAGAATACCAGGCTCCAAGAAAGACAATAATCGATAACAGAGAAACCGCTGTATACGAAGAAAAGCCTGTAGAAGAAACAGATGTGGCATTTATCATGGACAGATTCGGATATGCAAAGACCATAGATGCCAACACATACGAAAAAAATAAAGAGACAATCCAGGCAGAATTCAAGTTCTCATTTATCATGAAAAACACTGGTAAGGTCTGCTTCTTCACAAATGCAGGAAATCTGCATACTGTAAAGGCGATGGATCTTCCTCAGGGTAAAATGAGAGACAAGGGAATTCCTATTGATAACGTCAGCAATTTTGACACTTCCAAGGAGACTATCGTCCTTGCTGCCAGCCAGTCTGAGCTTAATCTCTACAGACTTGTATTTACTACAAAACAGGCTATGATGAAGATAGTTGATGGCGGTGAATTTGATGTATCAAAGAGAACAGTTGCTGCTACAAAGCTTATGGATGGCGACGAAGTTGTAAATGTTGAAGTCATTCACACACAGAAGACTGTAATCCTTAGATCTAACGATGGCTATTTCCTGCGTTTCTATGTTGAAACGATTCCTGAGAAAAAGAAGGCTGCTGTTGGTGTCAGAGGAATGAGACTTGGAAAGAACGATTATATCAGGGATGTATATTATCTCAACGATATGGAAGAAAAGATGATCGAGCATAACGATAAAGAGCTTCAGCTTGGCCATCTCAAAGTTACGAGCAGAGATACTAAGGGAACAAAGGTGAGATTATGAGAGTAATTGCAGGTTCAGCTAGAAGATTACGATTAATAACTCCTGAAGGAAATGACACAAGGCCTACACAGGACAGAATTAAAGAGACACTTTTCAATATGATACAGAATCAGGTTCCTGGCGCTGTATTTGTTGATCTTTTTTCCGGAAGCGGCGGAATTGGAATTGAAGCCCTCTCAAGAGGTGCTACAAGGGCCTATTTCATTGAAAATGCCAATTCAGCATATAAATGCATCATGGAAAACTTGAGGACTACTCATTTTGAAGATGTTTCAACTGTTCTTAAGCAGGACGTAGTATTAGGCCTTAGGAATATTCATGAGAAAGAGGTTGATATTATCTTTATCGACCCTCCTTATCATGAGGACCTTTATGAGAGAACATTGTCTCAGTTATCCAATATGGACTATGTAACTCCAAATACCATGATCATTGTAGAAAGTGCTCTCGATATGGATTTCTCTTTTGCAAATGATTATGGCTTTGAAGTAAGAAGAGAAAAGGAATACAAAACAAATAAACATGTATTTCTTTATAGAAAGGAGTAACTGTGAAAGTTGCAGTATATCCCGGAAGTTTCGATCCAGTTACTTACGGACATTTAGATATAATAAAGCGTGCATCACAGATGTTTGATAAAGTTATAGTGGCTGTCATGTGCAATTCCGCTAAAACTCCATTGTTTACGCTTGATGAACGTGTTAAAATGATAAGAGAGTCAGTAAGTGGCCTAAATAACGTATATGTTGAGTCTTTTAGCGGTCTTCTTATAGACTATTGTAAAAAAGAGAACATTCATATTGTTATTCGTGGTCTTAGAGCCATTACAGATTTTGAGTATGAGCTTCAGATCGCGCAGACCAATAAGGAACTGTCTCACAATGAAGTTGATACTGTTTTCTTAACAACTTCACTTCAGTATTCTTACCTTAGCAGCTCGGTTGTAAAAGAAGTTGCAAGCTATAACGGCGATATTACTCCGTGTGTTCCGGATTTTGTCGCTGACACATTATATAAAAAGTATGGGTTCAGAAAATAAGTCAGGGGGAATTAAAAAATGACTAGCAGAATTGAACAGTTGATTGACGAGATAGAGACATATATCGACAACTGTAAACCTCAGCCTTTATCACAGACTAAGATAATTGTTAACAAAGAGGAAATTGACGAGCTTCTTCGAGAACTCAGAAGCAAAACACCAGAGGAAATCAAAAAGTATCAGAAAATCATCAGCAACAAAGAAGCTATTTTAAATGATGCAAGGAAAAAGGCCGAAGAAATCGTAAATCAGGCAACAATCAAGACTAATCAGCTTATAAATGAACATGAGATCATGCAGCAGGCATACGCCCAGGCCAATGAAGTCGTATCACAGGCTGCAATGCAGGCAAAAGAGATCCTTGATAATGCAATGATCGAAGCCAATAACATGAAGGGTGCTGCAGTTCAGTATACAGACCAGCTTTTGGCAGGAGTTGAGGATGTCATCGCACAGTCGATCGATGCCACAAGCAAAAACAATGATGAGATCATAGATGCTGTTAAGCAGCATAGTCTTGAGATCGTTAAATCAGTTTCACAGAGCAATGATAGCATTCTTTCAGCTCTTACACAGTACAGTGAAGTTATAAAATCAAACAGAGCTGATCTTAAACAACCTGAGGTTTCCGGAGATGCCGGATATACAGCTCAGGATGCAGTAGCCGGTGAAGCTGGTGATGCCGCTTCATCTGAAGCAATCAACCTTGATATGCTTAACTGATAGAACATTATAAGCTGCCGCTTTTTTGCGACAGCTTATTTATATCATAGGAATTTGCATTGCATCATACATGTGGGGGATTTTATGAAAAAAAGCATTATTTCTTTTGTTTTAACTATTGTAATTCTTTTGGGGCTTTTAGGGGCAACTACGCCTATAAAAGCAGAAGCTGCCTCAGCAACTAAGAATATTGTTATAGTGATCGATCCGGGCCATGGCGGAACCGGAGAAAGAAATCTTGGTGCTCAGTATAACGGATTTTCTGAAAAAGAAATGACAATGCAGGTAGCAAATGCAATGAAGGAAGAGCTTGAAAAGTATGACAATGTTTCAGTCTACTTAACAAGAACTACTGATACTTTTATATCCCTTGAGGACCGTGCGGTTACTGCCCAGAATTTAAATGCTGATTTTATGTTCAGCATTCATTTCAATGCTTCTTTGGAACATGATTTTTATGGGTCAGAGATCTGGACATCAGCCTTTGGTTCTTTTTATAAAAAAGGTGCTGAATTTGGACAGATAATGTCAGATGAACTCGGAAATCTTGGCCTTTACCAGAAAGGTGTAAAGACAAAAATTGGCAAAACAGGTAAAGACTATTATGGAATAATAAGGCAGAGCGTAGCAAGAGACATTCCTTGCGTAATTATTGAGCACGCCTACCTTGATCACGGTTATGATCTGCCATTTCTTAATACTGCCGGATTCCTAAAGACACTTGGAGTAACAGATGCAACTGCTGTGGCTAAGTATTTTAAGCTTACTTCCAAGACTACAGGAGCTGACTATTCCAATTATAGTTTCAAAACTGTCAGCATCCCAAAAACTCGTTTAAGTCAGGATTTCACAGAGCCGGATTACTGCAAGGTTTCCTGTGTTTCTTATGACAGTAACAGCAGAAATGCTCTTATCGAAATGAGTACAAAGGACAGCCAGTCACCTGTAATATATTTTTCCTATAGTTACGATGGCGGTAAAACTTACTCAATATTGCAGATGTGGGATAGAACAAAGGAGACACAGTCCTTTAATGTGAATATTCCAAAGGGTGTTGTGTCACCTACCATTATCTGCAGAGCATATAATAATTATGAACTTTACAAGGAAAGTGAACCTGTTTTGGTTACAGGGTATACCAATTAAAGAGAGAAGAAATTGAGATTAGATAAATTTTTGGGCGACCACAATGTTGGTACCCGCAAACAGATAAAAGAATATGTTAAAAACGGAAGATGTTCAGTAAATGGAACTCCCGTTAAAAAGGCTGACATTCATATTGATGAGAATGCTGATGTAATTACCTTTGATGGTATCGAACTTACATTTAGTAAGTTCCATTATTACATGCTTAATAAGCCAGATGGAGTAGTATCAGCCACTACTGATGGTAGAAATAAAACAGTACTGGATCTACTTAAGGATGAAAATGTTAAAGGTTTAAATCCTGCAGGCCGTCTTGATATTGATACTGTTGGACTACTACTTTTGACAGACGACGGCGGTCTTATTCACAGGCTTCTTTCTCCCAAAAAGCATGTTGATAAGACCTATGAAGTCCATCTTGAAAAAGAGATAAGTGACGAGGATATAAGTAAGCTTGAAAATGGCGTAGATATAGGCGATAAAAAAGATAATGGCGATCCGTATCTTACCATGGAAGCAAGGGTCATAAGGAAAGAAAATGACGACAAGGGCAATCCTGTTGTTCATCTTATTATCCATGAGGGCCGTTTCCATCAGGTAAAAAGAATGATGGAAGCTGTTGGAAATAAGGTTGTTTTCTTAAAAAGAGTTACATTTGGTCCGCTGGTTCTTGATGAAACTCTTTTACCAGGTCAGTACAGACCACTTACAGAAAATGAATTGAAAGAACTTGGAGTAGAATAACACAGGTAATATTATGAAACGTGTAGATAAAGGTGAATTTGGTTATATTGAATACAGAAAAAAAGTAGCGATAATAAGAACAGCTATATGCCTTGCAATTGTTCTTATCGTGTTTTTTACAGGATTATTTATATATCACAGTCAGAAGAGTATATTTAGTATTATTGCTGCAGTTCTTTGTCTTCCTACAGGTTGGAGCGGTGTAAACCTGATCATGTTCCTGAAAGCCAAAAGCTGCTCACTTAAGGACTATAAGAAGATTGAAGATAATAAGGGTGGTCTTTTGATCCATTATGATCACATAATCACATCCTATGACAAAAACTACTATATCGCAGCTTCTACTGTACTTGATAAGAATATATGTGCTCTGGCAGCTGATAAGGATATGGAAGAATCAGACTGTGAAAAACATATTAAAAAGATGATGGCAGGAAGCGGGTATTCAAGTTATAGCATTAAAGTATTTACAGATACTGATAAGTTCTGTGACAGGCTCCTTCAGCTTGATAAACTTCGCGAAGAGAAAAAGATTGATCCCGTTGCCATTGAAGAATCATGGGAAGTTGGAACTGTTCAGACTCCTGCGGCAGTTCTTTTATCCATATCTCTATGATTACCGGTCATGTAAATATATTCAGTTTATTTAAGGTTCTATAAGAAAAAAATGAAAGAAATAGTTATTGATAAAAATCAGGAAAGCAAAAGACTTGATAGCTTTCTAAAGGCTTATTTGTCTGAAGCAACCGGCAGCTTTATTTATAAGATGCTGCGAAAAAAGAATATTACATTAAATGACAAGAAAGCAGACGGAAAAGAAAAGCTTAAAGTCGGAGATTCTATAAAGATTTACTTTTCAGATGAGACATTTGATAAGTTTGTAGGAAAGAAAAACTCGCCCGTAAATGAGAAAAAAAGTTCTTCCTACGAGAAGCTTTCAGTTGAAATAGTTTATGAAGATGACAATGTAATATTTGTAAATAAGCCTGCAGGTCTTTTGTCCCAAAAAGCTGATAAAGATGATATAAGCCTCAATGACTGGCTTATCTATTATCTTTTAAATAAAGGCTCTGTTACACAGGAAAGTCTTTTAACCTATAAGCCATCCATATGCAACCGCCTTGACAGGAATACATCAGGTCTTGTTATCTGCGCTAAGTCTTTATCCGGCGCAAGAGAAATGAACCAAATGCTAAAAGACAGGACTCTTGATAAATTCTACAGAACGCTTGTATCCGGCAGAATTACCGATAGTATAAGGCTTAAGGGATATCTTTATAAGGATGAAGCCAAAAACAAAGTCTTTATAAAAGAAAATGATCCTAAAGATGACAGATATTCATATATCGAAACTGAGTATAAGCCTTTGAAATACTATGAAAAATCTGATCTTACCATGCTTGAAGTTAAGCTCATAACAGGAAAGCCCCATCAGATAAGGGCTCATCTATCCAGCATTGGCCATCCGCTTATTGGAGATATTAAATACGGCGGCAAGAAATATAATGGTATAAATTATCAGCTGCTACACAGCTATAGGATTCATTTCCCGGATAATATGTCCGGAGAACTTGAATATCTCTCGGGGAGAGAATTTATTGCAAAACTGCCTTCTGTGTTTGAGGGTATCTAGGGGGAGAAACATGCCAACTTGGAAATCAAGGGGACTTAGAGGTTCCACATTAGAGGAACTTATAAACAGGTCCAATGAAAGGTATCAGGAACTTGGCCTTGCGCTTATTCAGAAAATTCCTACACCTATCACACCCATTAACATTGATAAACAGACCAGGCACATCACACTGGCATATTTTGACCAGAAAAGTACAGTCGATTATATAGGAGTTGTTCAGGGCATTCCTGTTTGTTTTGATGCAAAGGAATGCGCTACAACTACTTTTGCCTTAGAGAACATTCATCCTCATCAGGTTGCATTTATGCAGGATTTTGAAAAGCAGGATGGTGTTGCTTTCTTTTTGATATATTTTACAAGTCTAAACGAGTTCTATTATTTACCCTATAGAAAATTAATAGAATTTTGGGAAAGAGCTGAGGATGGCGGCAGAAAGAGCTTTCGCCACGATGAGCTCGATATTTCCTATACAATACATTCGCCCGGTGAATCCGGCATTTTGATCCCTTTTCTTGATACTATCCAAAAAGATTTAGAAGAAAGGGAATAAATAATTGACATAAGTTAATATTGGATGTTAAACTCTTTACTATATTAGCGTACTATCAGAGTAGCACTGTACCACGCGAAAGTGAAAAGAGGTATTATGAGCAAAGTTCTGTTACATACTCCGGATGGAGTAAGAGATATCTATGGTGAAGAATGTAGTGACAAGAAAATAATTGCCGAGAAAATCCATGGCAAGATGAAGAGTTTTGGGTATCAGGACATTGATACACCTACATTTGAGTATTTTGATGTATTCGCAGAGGAAATCAATACTACTGATGCAAAAGAGCTCTATAAGTTTTTCGACAAAGAAGGAAATACTCTTGTTCTTCGTCCTGACTTCACACCGTCCATTGCAAGATGCGCTTCAAAGGTCCTGCTTGAAAACGGTACTCCTGTAAGAGTTTGTTATGAGGGAAAAACCTTCTTAAACACTTCTAATCTGCAGGGGAAGCTAAAAGAGAATTATAACATCGGTGTAGAGCTTATGAATGATGATTCTGTAATGGCTGACGCTGAAATGATAGCTCTTTTGGTAAGTTGTCTTAGGAGCGCAGGACTTAGCGATTTTCAGATAAGTGTCGGTGATGCCGGATTTTATAAGGGTCTTTGCATTGAAGCCGGTATCGATCAGGAAACAGAAGCGGCAATAAGAGAGCAGATCACTTCCAAAAACTATTTTGCAGCAGAAAGTCTTATGAACGAGCGCAACATAGATTCAAAGTATATTGACCAGATCCTTAAGGTTTCTGAATTTATAGGCTCTGATGATGCTCTTGATAAGGCTGAGAACATCGCCAATAACGAAATGTCACTAAACGCTGTTAAAAGGCTAAAAAAGCTCTATAAAGTGCTTACAAGCTATGGTGTTCAGAAATATATTTCTTTTGACCTTAGTGTCCTTAGTAAGTTTAATTACTACACAGGCGTGATATTTAGTGCCTATACCTATGGCGCTCCCGATGCTATAGCAAAGGGCGGACGATACGACAATCTTCTTGGAAAATACGGAAAAGATGCGCCTGCCATCGGATTTGTGATCATCCTTGATGACCTTATTTCTGCTTGTAAGAGACAGGGCATAGAATTCGAACATGAAGCATCTGCCATATCCGTTACTTATAACGAAGACAATTTTGATGATGCTCTAAAAAAAGCAACAGACCTAAGACAGCAGGGCAAAAATGTTTGTCTTTTGCATGAATAAATGGAGGCATTATGAGATATTTGACCTTTGCCCTTGGGAAGGGAAGACTTGTAGAAAGCACAATGGAAATACTAAATAAATGCGGTATTACCTGTGATGAGATCTTAGATAAAAAAACAAGAAAACTTATTTTTACAAATGAAGAATTAAAGTTAAAATTCTTTTTGGCAAAAGGCCCTGACGTGCCAACTTACGTAGAATATGGCGCTGCTGATATTGGAATTGTTGGCGCTGATACCATAATGGAAGAAAAAAGAAGGGTTTATGAAGTGCTTGACCTGGGCTTTGGAAAATGCAGGATGTGTGTATGCGGACCTGCAGAAGCCAAAAAGCTCCTTGAACATAGGGAACTAATCAGAGTAGCAAGCAAATACCCTGAAATTGCCAAGGATTATTTCTTTAACCAAAAACATCAGACTGTTGATATCATAAAGCTTAACGGCTCTGTGGAGCTTGGACCTATTGTTAACTTAAGTGATGTCATAGTTGATATCGTTGAGACAGGCTCAACACTTAGAGAGAACGGACTTGAAGTACTTGAGGAAATCTGCCCTTTGTCTGCAAGAATGATTGTTAATCAGGTCAGCATGCAGATGGAAACTGAAAGAATAAGAAAGCTTATAAATGACATAAAGGAGAATCTCTAATATATGCGCACAGTAAAACTTACCAAAGAAACAAAAGATGAGCTTTTAGGAAATCTTTTAAAAAGAAATCCCGGAAGCTATACAGAATACGAAAATACAGTAAATGAGATCATCAATAATGTAAGAGAAAATGGCGATAAAGCCCTTTTTGACTATACACTTAAATTTGATAAATTTGCTGTAAATGAAAAGACTATAAAAGTTACAAGAAAAGAGATAGAAGAAGCTTATAAAGAGCTTTCAGATGACTTTGTGGAAGTCATGAAAAAAAGCGCTGAAAATATCAGAGTTTTTCATGAAAAGCAAAAGAGAAATACCTGGATCGATACAAAAGAAGACGGAAGCATACTTGGCCAGAGAATCCTTCCTATCGAGATCTCAGGCGTATATGTTCCCGGCGGAAAAGCTGCTTATCCGTCAAGCGTTCTCATGAATGTAGTTCCAGCAAAAGTTGCCGGAGTTGAAAGAATTGTAATGTGCACACCGCCTTCAAAGGATGGCAAAGTAAATGCCGGAACCCTTGTTGCAGCAGATATAGCAGGTGTTACTGAAATTTATAAAGTTGGCGGAGCGCAGGCAATCGCAGCTATGGCTTTTGGTACAGCTTCAGTTCCAAAGGTGGATAAAATAACAGGCCCTGGAAATATATTTGTAGCATTGGCTAAAAAAGCATGCTTTGGACACGTTTCAATTGATTCAATCGCAGGTCCCAGTGAGATCCTTGTTTTGACAGATGAAACTGCCAATCCAAGATATGTTGCAGCAGATCTTTTATCACAGGCTGAGCACGATGAGCTTGCAAGCAGCATACTTATCACAACATCTCAGGATATTGCAGATAAAGTGTCAAAAGAAATTGATGAGTTCTTAAAAACACTTTCAAGGTCTGAGATCATCAAAAAATCTTTAGAAAACTATGGCTATATCTTTGTAGCAGATAATATGGATGATGCAATAGATGCTGCAAATGCAGTTGCATCAGAGCACCTTGAGATAATTACCAAAAATCCATTTGAGACTATGACCAAGATTAAAAATGCAGGTGCTATTTTCCTTGGAGAATATTCTTCAGAGCCGCTTGGAGACTACTTTGCAGGTCCTAACCACATCTTACCTACAAACAGGACAGCAAGATTTTTCTCACCGCTTTCTGTTGATGACTTCGTAAAAAAGACAAGTATCATTTCATATTCACAGGAAGGTTTATATAAAGTCCACAAGGATATTGAACTATTTGCAAAAGAGGAAGGCCTTACAGCACATGCAAATTCAATTGCAGTAAGGTTCGAAAATTGCAAGTAAACTTTCTAAAATAATTGTTAAATGCAAGATTAATAAATTGTTTATAATTAAATAGCAATATTTAGTCAACATAACGCAAGGAGCCACAAATTATGGGAGAAAGAATTGCAAGTGTTATCAGGAAGACAAAAGAAACTGATATCAGCGTAAAGCTTAATATTGACGGTACAGGCAAGGCTGACATTGAAACCGGAATTGGATTTTTTGATCATATGCTTGAAGCTTTTGCAAAACATGGTCTTTTTGATCTGGAAGTAAAAGTGAAGGGCGACCTCAATGTTGACGGGCATCACACTGTAGAAGATACCGGAATTGTCCTTGGACAAGCCCTTTTACAGGCTATAGGAGATAAAAAAGGTATCAGACGTTATGGAAGCGAAATTCTTCCCATGGACGAATCCCTTGTTTTAGCTGCAGTTGATCTTTGCGGAAGACCATATTTTGTAATGGATGCAGCATTTACATCTCCCATGGTTGGTGACTTTGATACACAGCTTGTGAATGAGTTCTTTTACGCAGTTTCATACTCTGCAATGATGAACATTCACCTGAGAGTTTTGACCGGCAGCAACGACCACCACAAGATTGAAGCAATGTTTAAAGCTTTTGCAAAAGCTGTAGATACAGCAACTATGGTCGATCCAAGAATAACAGATGTTTTAAGTACTAAAGGAGCTTTATAATATGTCAAAAATAAGAAAGCTTATTCCATGTATCTATCTTTATGACGAAAAGGCTGTAAAAGGCGTATCAGATAAAACTGTATTATGTGACGATCCACTGGAGCTTGTTAAGATTTACAACAAGAAGGGCGTCAATTCAATTTTTCTTTATGATCTTTCAAGAGGAATGGGGGATGAAGCCCATGATAAGGCCCTTGATATGATAAAGGCAATATGTAAAAAAGCTGACGGAAATGTAATAGGCGCCGGAAATATCAAGCGCATGGAAGATGTAAAAAAACTTCTTTACGCAGGATGTTCAAAGGTTGCTGTTAATCTTTCAGAGCAGAGCGAAATTGAAAGCCTTGCTGAAAGCTCAGAGAAATTTGGCAAAGAAAAAATATATGCAATATTCTCTGATGATGCGCAGACTAAAGCAAATAAAGAACTCGTTGAGAAATATACAACTGAACTTATATATTTTCCAAATTCAGTTAAGGATCTTGCTTCATCTGACATAGACTTTACAATATCCTACGTTATTGATGACTATGAAAAGAGCCTTGATGAATATAAAAAAGCTCTGGACAATGATAATTTTGAGCTTTTTGCCCTTAAGGGAGCTCTTTCGTGGGATGATCTTAAAAAGAATTCAGATGGCATGGTTCCAGTAATTGTTCAGGATTATAAAACTGATCAGGTTCTTATGCTGGCATATATGAACGAAGAAGCTTATAATAAAACTCTCGAGACAGGAAAAATGACATATTTTAGCCGTAGTCGAAATGAGTTATGGATTAAAGGAGAAACAAGCTCACATTATCAGTTTGTTAAGGCTTTGTATGCCGACTGTGACAAGGATACGATTCTTGCAAGCGTTAAGCAGATCGGTGCAGCCTGCCACACAGGAAGCTATTCATGCTTTTTCAATGAAATAGCCAAAACTGACTATGATAAAAAGAATCCTCAAAAAGTCCTGGATGAAGTATTTGATGTGATAAAAGACAGAAAGATCAATCCAAGACAGGGATCTTATACAAATTATCTTTTTGATAAGGGCATTGATAAGATTCTTAAAAAAGTGGGCGAAGAAGCTACAGAGATTGTAATTGCCGCAAAAAATCCAAATGATAATGAAATAGTTTACGAAATGTCTGATTTCCTGTATCATATGATGGTCCTCATGGCTGAAAAAAATGTTAGCTGGGAGGATATAACTGACGAGTTGTCAAGAAGATAAGGAAAAAGTATGAACGAAAACTTAGCTCTAAGCGATGAGACTTTGCTTGATCTTGAGAAACCTGAGAGATACATAGGCAATGAGGTTAACAGCGTCTATAAAGACAAAAACGCTGTTGATATCAGATTTGCCATGTGTTTCCCTGATGTTTATGAGATTGGCATGTCTCATCTTGGAATTCAAATTCTTTACGGAATGTTTAATTCCTATGAAGATGTATGGTGTGAGAGGGTCTATTCTCCATGGGTAGACGCTGACAAAGTCTTCAGGGAAAAGGACATTCCTCTTTTTGCGTTGGAATCACAGGATGAAATCAGAAAATTTGATTTCCTTGGATTTACCATCCAGTATGAAATGTGTTATACAAACATTTTGCAGATACTGGATCTTTCAAAGATTCCTCTCCTCGCAAAAGACAGAGACTGGGACTATCCTATAGTGATCGGTGGTGGCCCATGTACTTATAATCCGGAGCCTATAACGGATTTCTTTGATATGTTTTATATAGGTGAAGGCGAAACAAAATACAGAGAGATCTTTGACCTCTATAAAAAGTCAAGAAAAGAGGGTATATCACGTCAGGAATTTTTGAGAAGATGTTCTCATATTTCCGGCATTTATGTGCCTTCTCTTTATGATGTCAAATACAAGGAAGACGGAACTATTCTATCAATGACGCCTTGTTATGAAGATGTACCTGCACAGATAAATAAAGAGATGTGTCTCGATGTATCAAACCAGTTCTATCCTACAAAACCTGTTGTTCCATACATAAAGATAACCCAGGACAGGGTAGTATTGGAGATCATGCGCGGATGCATAAGAGGCTGCAGATTCTGTCAGGCTGGTCAGCTCTATAAACCTCTTCGTGAAAAAGACGTTGACCACCTAAAAGAGCTTGCTCTTGAAGCATTAAAAAACACCGGTTATGAAGAAATATCCCTTAGTTCCTTAAGTTCAAGTGATTATTCAAAGCTTCCTGAGCTTATAGACTTTTTGATCAAAAACTGTAACGAGAAGAAGGTAAATATTTCACTTCCTTCCCTTAGAATTGATGCATTTTCTCTTGATGTTATGAGCAAAGTTCAGGATGTTAAAAAGAGCAGTCTTACATTTGCTCCTGAAGCCGGAACACAGAGAATGCGTAATGTTATAAATAAGGGTCTTACAGAGGAAGATATTTTAAGAGGATCTCACGAGGCATTCCTTGGCGGTTGGAATAAAGTTAAGCTCTATTTCATGCTGGGACTTCCAACAGAAACAGATGAAGATATCCTTGGAATCGGTGATATCTGTAATAAGGTCGCTGTTGAGTATTTTGAGACAGTACCAAAAGAGAACAGAAATGGAAGAACAATTGATATTGTAGCAAGTACATCATTCTTTGTTCCAAAGCCATTTACACCTTTCCAGTGGGCACCAATGAATACCAAGGAAGAGTTCCTTGATAAAGCAAATAAGACAAGAAAAGGCATTATGTCACAGCTTAACCAGAAACATATCAAATACAACTGGCATGAAGCTGATGCAAGTATGATGGAAGGCGTACTTGCAAGAGGTGACAGAAGGCTTAATGAAGTAATCTTGAAAGCATATAAAAAAGGCTGCGTTTTCGATGCCTGGGGTGAATATTTTAGATTTGACACCTGGATGGAAGTCTTTGATGAGTGCAATATTGATCCATTTTTCTACACTACAAGAGAACGTGCTGAAGATGAGATTTTCCCTTGGGATATCTTAAACTGTGGAGTTTCAAAGGCATTTCTTTTACGTGAATGGAAGACTGCCCTTGAAAATAAGCCTTCATCTAACTGCAGACTTTCCTGCCTTGGCTGCGGAGCTGCATCTTATGGCGTAGGTGTTTGCACGGAGGGCAGATCATGAATAAATTACGTGTAAAATTTACCAAACATGGTCCTATTAAATTTGTAGGACATTTGGATGTAATGAGATACTTCCAGAAAGCTATAAGACGAGCTGAAATTGATATAAAGTACTCTGAGGGCTTTAGTCCTCATCAGCTTCTTTCATTTGCTCAACCTCTTAGCGTTGGTGTTACAAGCGACGGAGAGTATCTTGATATGACAGTTAACAGCATGGTATCAGTAACAGATGTTATGGACAGATTAAATGCTGTTATGAATGAAGGAATCAAGATTATAGCTGTAGAAGAACTTGACGAGACTTCAGTTAAAGCCATGACTGACGTCTATGCAGCGAGATATATCGCTAAATTCAGAGAGACTTCAAAGCCTGATTTTGACTGGATTTCTGAATTTAAAAAATACCTTTCAAAAGATACGCTTCCTGCAACAAAAAAGACCAAAAGCGGCTTTAAAGAAATCGATATGAAGCCTATGATATTCGATTATAAGTTTGACACTGAAAAACAGGAAGTTATGCTTCTTTTAAGTATGAGCAGCGCTACCACATTGAAACCGGCTCTTTTATTTGAGGGATTTTTCAAGAGCCTTGATAGAGAGTTCTCAGTATCAATGCTTTCACTTCACAGAATCGATATCTACAAGCTTGTTGAAAAAGATAACGAGAAATACATTGAACCTTTTATCGTAACTGACACTTCAGAGAGGTTTTATCTAAATGGCTGAAATTGTTATTTCAAAGTACCTTGATACACCGCTTGTTACAGCATTTATTGATAATAAACTGGAGTTTTTGGAATTCATAAGGGCAAGAGAGCTTCATAATATTTATCTTGGGAGAGTTGATCATATCGTAAATAATATTGATGCAGCTTTTGTTAGATATAAAGATGATGAAATTGGTTATCTGCCTTTAAAGAGCGTCCTCCCGGTCTGCGTTATTAACAGAAAGCTCGGGGCTACGGATTCAGTAAAAGCTGGCGATGAAGTAATAGTTCAGGTTGAGGTTGAAAAGATAAAAACCAAAAAGCCAAAACTTACTACCTATTTATCTTTGTCAGGAATGTACACTGTCTTAACACTCGGAAGAAAGGGCGTCGGAGCATCTTTAAAGCTCGATGACAATATAAGAAAAAGTCTTATTGATGATGTGAAGGAAGATTTTAACACATTATCTTTTGACAGTTCTTCGGCGTTTGGGGACACTTCTTTTGGAATCATTGTAAGAACAAATGCGGCTGATATTGATTGTAACAGGAAAAAGGCTATATTAGATGATGCATCTGAATGTATAAAACTGATGTCTCAGATACTTTCTTTGGGAACAAGCAGAACTGATGGCAGTCTTTTGTATTCAAAAGAACAGGCACTTTATGCTGAAAACGATGATATAACTCTTCCTTACATTGATAAAGCAAAAGCTTTTCTTAGAACTAAAGGAATCACAGATCCTGTTGTAGTCACAGATACAGGTATACACGGGATAAATTCAAAGATTCAGGATTTAAGAGGCAACAGGGTATGGCTCAAAAGTGGTGCTTATCTCATAATCGAGCAGCTTGAGAGCTTTAATGCCATTGATGTTAACACCGGAAAAGCTATTTCAGGTAAAAAAGATATATCCAAAAAGGTTAATATCGAAGCTGCACAGGAAGTAATGAGGCAGATAAGACTGCGAAACCTTACAGGCATGATCCTCATTGATTTCATCAACATGAAAGATGATGAGGATTATAATGAACTTATAGAGCTTGTGAAAAAGCTTGCACGCCAGGATTATATACATACTGAGTTTATCGATGTTACAGGCCTTGGTATTATGGAATTAACAAGAAATAAAAACGATAAATCATTAAAAGAAATATTGATTGATGTTGAAAAAGCTGTTGACATTAGTAAACATCAATGTTAATATACTATGGTATGCCGCATAACTAGGCAGAAGTGGGTTTATCCCCGCCAAAGTTAGCGAGTTTTTTTGAAGAAGGAGGTAACTTATGTACGCAATTATTGTAACTGGTGGAAAGCAGTACAAAGTTTCCGAGGGCGATGAAATCAGAGTAGAGAAGCTTGATGTAGAGCCTGGAAAAGAAGTAACATTTGATAATGTTATTGCAGTAAACGATGACAAGACTCTTAAGGTTGCTGGCGATGTTAGCGGAGCTAAGGTTAGCGCTACAGTTGTTGAGCAGGGCCGTGGTAAGAAGGTTGTTGTTTACAAGTACAAGAGAAAGACTGGATACCATAAGAAAAATGGTCACAGACAGCCATTCACACTTGTTAAGATTGAAAAAATCTCTATGTAATTATTAACAATTGGAATAATATGACTACTATTACAATTACCAAGACGTCCAGCGATAAATACAGATCAATCGAATGCAATGGTCATGCAGGTTTTGCTGATTATGGCAACGATATTGTGTGCGCTGCAGTTTCAGTTTTGACAATCAATCTTATCAATTCCATTGATAATTTCACTGAGGATGAGATAAGCGTTGTTCAGGATGAAGACAAAGGACTTATAAAGCTTAGTTTTAAGGATGAACCAAGTAATGATTCAGATTTATTATTAAGATCTTTTGAACTTGGTGTAGACAGCATATTCCAACAGTATGGAAAGAAATTTCTGAACATTAAATTTAGGAGGGAATAAGTCATGATGAATATGAACCTTCAATTTTTTGCTCACAAGAAGGGTGTTGGATCTACTAAGAACGGTAGAGACTCAGAGTCAAAGAGACTTGGAGCAAAAAGAGCTGACGGACAATTCGTAAAGGCCGGTAATATTTTATACAGACAGCGTGGAACACACATTCATCCTGGTGTAAATGTAGGAATCGGTAGCGATGATACATTATACGCACTTGTTGATGGTGTTCTTAGATTTGAGCGCAAGGGCAGAGATAAAAAGCAGGCTAGCGTTCATCCTGTAGAGAATAAGTAATTTGCTTAAACGGGCTTCAAACACATTTATGTTTGGAGCCTTCTTTTTTAGTAGAGCACTAAGTGAGGTTTTTTCGAACATAGTGCGAACAATACAAGTCAACTTAGCGAGGTTTTGACGAGCTTAGTTGAGCTTGTTTACCTTTCAAGGAGTTAAATTAATGCCAGTATTTGTAGATAAAGCAAAAATCTTTATACAGAGTGGTAAGGGCGGTGACGGACATATCTCTTTCAGAAGAGAAAAATATGTGCCAAACGGTGGCCCGGATGGCGGTGACGGTGGCAAAGGCGGAGACGTTATCTTTGTCATAGATGAAGGAATAAATACTCTTGCCGATTTCCATTATGGTGGAAAGTATAAGGCAGAGAATGGTCAGGATGGAAATAAGAGACGATGCCATGGTAAGAATGGCCAGGATCTTTATATAAAGGTTCCGGAAGGAACAGTAATAAAAGAAGCAGCTTCAGGAAAAGTAATCGCTGATATGAGCCTTGAAAACAGAGAGGTCGTTGTTCTTAAGGGTGGTAAAGGCGGCAATGGAAACATGCATTATGCTACTTCAACAATGCAGGCGCCTAAATATGCTCAGCCAGGACAACCGGCTCTTTCACTTGAAGTACTTTTAGAGCTTAAGGTAATTGCAGACGTTGGACTTGTGGGCTTCCCAAATGTTGGTAAGTCAACCTTCTTATCCAAGGTATCAAATGCCAAGCCTAAAATTGCAAATTATCATTTCACAACCCTTTCACCAATGCTTGGTGTTGTTGATCTTAATGATGCAAAAGGCTTTGTAGTTGCCGATATCCCGGGACTTATTGAAGGTGCTTCAGAGGGTGCAGGACTTGGTCATGAGTTCCTCCGTCATATTGAGAGAACCAGAATGATGATCCACGTTGTAGATGCGGCATCAACTGAGGGCAGAGACCCTATTGAAGATATAGAAGCAATTAATGAAGAACTTAAAAACTACAACGCTGATATAACAAGCAAGCCACAGGTTATTGCAGCCAACAAGATAGATATGCTTCCTGAGGGAGAGCAGGCAGAGATAATTACCAAGATACGTGAAAAATACGAACCTCTTGGAGTTAAAGTATTTGCCACTTCAACCCTAACTGGAAAAGGTATTCAGGAACTGTTATACTATGTAAGTAGGACCCTTTCTGAGCTTCCTGAAAAATCTGTTGTCTTTGAGCAGGAATTCTTCCCTGAAACAATGATAAGAGATGCTGAGGATGCATTCACAGTTTCTTACGATAAGGATACTGCTGAATATGTTATTGAAGGACCTAAGATTGAAAAGATGCTTGGTTATACAAATCTTGAGTCTGAAAAAGGCTTTGCTTTCTTCCAGAAGTTCCTTGCAGATAATGGAATTCTTGATGAACTTGAGAAACTTCATATCGGTGAAGGTGACACTGTAAGAATGTATGGTTATAGTTTTGAATATTATAGAAACGCAGATACTAAACCGGTATCTGAAGATGAGGATGAAGAAGAATGACATTAACAAGTAAACAAAGAGCTTATTTAAAGAGCCTTGCAGCAGATCTCGATCCTGTTTTTCAAATTGGAAAAGCGACTGTTACTCCTGAAATAACAGATGCAATTGCTGAAACCTTTAATACTCATGAGCTTATAAAGGTTACTGTACTTAAAAACTGTACAGAAGAAGTTAGTAATGTTGCTATCATGATATCAGAGAGAACAAGATCTGAACTTGTTCAGGTTATTGGTAGAAAGTTCGTATTATACAAGCCTTTTAAAGACAATCCAAAGATCGTACTTCCTAAAAACAAGAAAGCTTAATATTTCTAAACTTGTCGGAGGTTATTTATGGAAAGCAGAAAAATCGGAATACTTGGTGGTACTTTTGATCCCATTCACAATGCACACTTGCTTTTAGGCGAGTCAGCAAGAGAGCAATTTGGGCTGGACAGAGTTATCTTTATTCCAAATAATCTTGCTCATTTGCCAAACAGAACCGAAGTCGCAAGCGGTGAGAATCGCTATCAGATGGTAAAAATGGCAATAAAGGATAACCCCTATTTTACCTGTTCAAGAATAGAAATTGATAAAGACGGTGGTACTTATACCTACAACACCATACAGGAATTAAAGCTTATGTACCCGGGAGATGAGCTATTTCTCATCCTTGGTGGTGATTCTGTTATCGGAATTGATAACTGGTATATGGCAAAAGAACTGCTTCAGTCATGTACAATACTTGCTGCTGTCAGAGAAGATGATGATCTGGCTGCTTTGGATAAAAAGCGCAAAGAACTTGTTGATCAGTTCGGTGCAGATATCAGACTTCTTAAATTTAACAGAATAGATATTTCAGCAACAGAAATAAGAAACAGGGTTAGAACCGGCAGATCCATAAGGTACATGGTTCCTGATGAAGTTATTGAATTCTTATGTATAAAAGGATTATACAAATGAAGACTATTGAAATAACTCAGAAATTGCGAAAAGAGCTTTCTAAGGAATTAAAACCGGATAGATTTGATCATACTCTTGGTGTTGCATATACAGCAGCCAATATGGCGTTTATTCATGGTGCGGATGTCGATAAAGCCCTTATTGCTGGAATGCTCCATGACTGTGCAAAGTGCATGTCTCATGAAGATCAGATCAAAATATGTGAGAAAAATAAGATAGATATAACAGAAGTTGAGAGAAAAAATCATTCTCTTTTGCATGCAAAGGTAGGTATGTATCTTGCCAGAACAAAATATGACGTCTATGATACAGAGATTCTAAATGCAATAAGATGGCATACTACCGGCAGAGAAGATATGTCACTACTTGAAAAGATAATTTATATTGCCGATTTTATTGAACCAAACAGAAAGCCATTGGAAGATATGGATATCATAAGAAAAGAAGCATTTACCGATTTAGACAGATGTCTTGCGCATATTCTCCATAATTCTGTTATATATCTAAAAACTATAGGCAAAGAATGTGACGATGCTACTTTAAATGCATATCACTACTATCAAAAATATTACAAATAATCAGAGGTATTTATGGCAGATATTGAAATTTCAAAAAACATGGCAAAAATGGCTGTTGAAGCCCTTGAAGACAGAAAAGGAGAGGATGTTCACGTAATAGATATAAGTGAGATCTCAACTCTTGCAGACTACTTCATTATTGCCAGCGGTACAAACATCAACCAGGTACAGGCACTTGCAGACAATGTACAGGAAGTGCTTGGCAGAGCCGGTTTTGATACCAAGAACGTAGAAGGCTACGAGTCAGGAAAGTGGATTCTTCTTGATTTCGGTGACATCATCGTTCACATATTCGACAGTGAGAATCGTCTTTTCTACGACCTCGAGCGCATCTGGCGCGATGGTAAACTCATCGATTCTACATCACTCTAAATAATATACTTTTATTTAAACAGACGCAGCTGAGCTGAAAGTATAGGTATAGCTCTGTTCACTCTGATATTTTTCAATGTGATAAATTGGACATAAAACACCCACAAAAGTCTTGTTTCATGCTTATTCAGAACACAAGTCTTTTGTGGGCTTATTTATATCCATTTATCATCATTTCAAAATAAATCGTTCACCTCACTATGCCTACACTTTCAGTTCATCTGCTGTTCTTGCAAAAATATTAGTCTTTATTTGTGTAGTAAACCATAAATCCATAAGTGCCTATAACTTTGGATAGATCGATTTAGTATGAGCAATAGAGACAGTTAAGATAAAATTAAAGCCTTGTTTTCTGTTTTGAATAATCATGAAAGAAAACAAGGCGCATAATTTTATATTTACTGTGTCTTTGCGAATACTCCGAGATCTATACGAAGTTATAGGCACTTTTGGATTTTATGCCACTCGCGAAAAAGTATGGTTATTTGTAGAAGCGCATGATTCCGAAGACTTTGCCGAGGATAGTGCAGTCATCTACTATGATGGGATCCATTGTGTCGTTTTCAGGCTGAAGACGAATGTGTCCATTCTCTTTGTAGAAGGTCTTGACTGTTGCAGAATCATCGATGAGAGCAACAACCTGATCACCATTTTTAGCTGTATTGCAAACCTGGACAAATACCTGGTCGCCATTAAAAATGCCGGCATTGATCATTGAATCACCCTTAACATTTAAAATAAAAGCATCTGAGCCCTTAGGACACATACTTGCAGGAATAGGGATGTATGAATCAATATTCTCCTCTGCAAGAATAGGAGCACCTGCAGCTACCTGACCTATAACGGGAATGCTGACAATCTCAGTTCTTACCATGTTAAAACCATCATCACAGATCTCAATTGCACGAGGTTTTGTAGGATCCCTTCTGATATATCCATTTTTTTCAAGTGTTTCCAAATGAGAGTGAACAGAAGAAGTTGACTTAAGATTAACTGCTGCGCAGATATCTCTTACTGAAGGTGGAAAGCCTCTTGAAAGAGTTTGCTCTTTAATATAATCCAGTATTTCCTGCTGTTTCTTTGAAATATTCCCTTTAACCATGTGGACCTCCCAAATTTTTTCTAGATTTAGTATAACAAACTTCATATACAAAAGCAAATGTTTGTTCGGAAAATTTGTTCGATTTTTGTTGACAAACAAATGTTTGGTTGCTACTATGTATTTAGAACAATTGTTCGTAACAAATGTTCGCGGTGAGATTGGTAAGTAGTGTTTGGGTTATGTATGTGAGGTATAAAAATGAGTGAAGCAATGATGGCTGCAGCAAGTCTTTATAATGATTCAAGATTTTTTAGTCCAAGTGAAGTACGTATCAGAGAAAATAAAAAGCGCAGAGCTAAGATCGTTCGAAGACAGTATATTACCCTTATAACAGTAATTTCTGCAATGATATTTGCATTTTTCTTCTTTACTTTTTCATTATTATCAGATGCTCAGTCAGATACTTTTGTACCTGAGTACAAGTATTATAAGACTATAACAGTTCATACCGGGGATACTATCAGTGATATTGCTGTTAGATATTTTGACTCAGATAAATATAAAAACCTTGATCAATATATCAGTGAAATAGAAGATATCAACGGTCTTGGTGATACGTCTCTGGTGATGGCAGGAGAACAGCTTATTATTCCATACTATTCAACAGAATATAAATGATTGCGATATTAAAAAATAAAATCAACGATATCAAATGATATTTATATCGCAATTACAAATTTCTTTTTACATAAACACCCCAATAGTGTAATATATACTCATTGGGGGTTTTATGAAATTATCCAGTTTACTTTGTTATAATTCAATAGTCATTCAGTGCCATGATAATCCTGATGCAGATGCTATCTGTTCAGGATATGTTCTTTATAGATACTTTTCAGATAAAGGCAAAAATGTAAGATTTATTTATTCAGGAAATTTTGAAATTTCTAAGAGTAATCTTGTATATCTGATAGAAAGACTCCATATTCCAATTGAATATGTTACAAAGCTCAGTTCAAAGCCTGAGCTTCTTCTTATGACTGATTGCCAGTATGGTGAGGGCAATGTTCATAAATTTTCAGCGCAAAATGTAGCGGTGATTGATCATCATCAGGTATCAACCACACTGCCAAAGCTTAATGAAGTAAGAAGTAATCTTGGTAGTTGTTGCACTGCTATATGGTATCTTCTTAAGCTTGAGGAAGAGGAAGATTTTTTTGATAAAAAGATAAGTACAGCACTTTACTATGGCCTGTACTCAGATACCAATGCATTTTCTGAGATATCTCATCCTCTGGATCGAGACATGATAGAGAGTCTGGACTATGACAAGAGCCTTATTTTAAAGCTCAAGAACATGAATCTTACACTTCGTGAGGCAAAGGTTGCAGGAGTTGCTATGCTTGGCATTGAATATCATGAAAATGGTAAATATGCCATTTTGAAGAGTGATCCTTGTGACCCTAATATTTTAGGTCTGATAGGTGATTTTATCATTGCAATAGATTCGGTTGATGTTTGCATTGTGTATAGCATTTTATCATTTGGTGTTAAGTTCTCTATAAGGAGCTGTTCCAAGGAAACAAGAGCAGATGAGCTTGCTTCTTTCCTTGCAAATAAAATAGGTTCCGGTGGTGGCCATGTTGAAAAGGCCGGCGGTCTATTAAAAAATGAACTAATAAAAAAGCAGTATCCCGAGTATGTTGAAATAGAAGATATGGCAGCCAAATATTCTATTTCTAATATAATCAAAGAACGCCTTAATACATATTTTGATGACTGTGATATCATCTATGCCAAAAAGGCATCCATTGATCAAAAGAGTATGAAAAAGTACAGTTCATCAAATCTTGTAGTTGGCGTGATCGATCCTAAAGATTTTGTTACACCTGGTTCAATGGCTATCATCAGAACACTTTCAGGTGACAAAAATATTGAGATTAAAAATAAAACAATGCTTGTTATTACTGAAAATGGTGATGTTGTCCCGATCACAAATGACAATTATCTTAGCAGCTACACAAAAACAAGGAAAAAGTTCAAGCTAAGTACGGATTATAATCCAACAATAAAGATTGCTGACACCGGAAAAACGTATGTCTTAATGGATTATGTAAAACCATTTATATCAACCGGTAAAATGAATATAAGGGCAAAAAAACTCACGAAAATGACAAAATTATTCACTTGCTGGGATAATGATAAATATATGCTTGGTCAAAAAGGTGATTATATCGCAATAAGCCAGGATGATGCGCACAATATCTTTATTATTGATAAAAACCAATTTAAGAAGACATATTCTTCCGTGAAATAAAATATCTTTATGCCGCCCATAAAACTCCGATATTTCAGACAGTAGAAATATCGGGGTATTTTTTTGTTATTTTTTTACATTGAAGTAGCAAAGTAAATAATGTTAATATTTAAAAGCTACTATTTTGAATAATTAATTCAAAGAATTAGCAGTCAAACCAATCTGTTTTTGGGAGTTAAAATGGGGAATTACAGAAAAGCACATTACCGAACCAGAGATGGCCAAAGAATGAGCGCTTCTCAATATAAAAAAAGAAGAAAACTTGAAATATATTTTCATATTGCGTCTTTAGTTTTAATACTTGGTCTTATAACTTCTGGCATTTGTTTTCTTGCATATAGGCTCAAGCATAAACCTGTTGAAAATACAGAAGTAGCGCAGGATGCAGCCACTACAGAGCTGACAATTGTAGACACAGTCGTTGAAGATGTAGAAATAGAAGAAGAGAATCCATATTTGAAAGCTTCAGAAGATGCTGATTCTTTTTTTGACGGATATATTGTTGATATTGATTCAGATACAGCCTATATATCAAGTGAAGAAGTTCAAAGCTCATATGGTGTTCTGGTAAATCTGGATACAGGAAAAGCCGTTGCATCAAAGGATGGAAATGTCAGGATTAATCCGGCTTCAATGACTAAGATATTGACTCTTTTAGTTGCTGCCGAACATATAGATTCACTTGATGGTACATATACAATGACCCAGGAAATAGGCAACTATGTCTTTAGTAAGGATTGTAGTGCTGTAGGGCTAAAAGTCGGCGATGTACAGACTGTAAAAGACATGATGTATGGAACCATACTTCCATCAGGCGCAGATGCAGCTATGATGCTTGCAGAATATGTAGCCGGTTCTCAAGAAGCTTTTGTTGAGCTGATGAATGAGAAATTAGAAGAACTTGGTTTATCAGATACAGCTCATTTTACCAATTGTATTGGAGTATATGACGAAGACCATTACTGCACCCTTACTGATATGGCAATGATTCTAAAAGCTGCAGAAGAAAATGATTTGTGCCATGAAGTATTAAATGCCAGAACCTATACAACATCGCCCACATCTGAACATCCGGAAGGAATCACTATTTCTAACTGGTTCATGAGAAGAATAGAAGATAAGGACATTCATGGTGAGATTATGGGTGCAAAAACAGGTTTTGTTAATCAATCCGGCTGTTGTGGCGCAAGCTATATGATTTCTAATGATGGTACCCACTATATATGTGTAACTGCCGATGCATGGAGTTCATGGAGATGCATTTATGATCAGGTAGATATCTATCAAACATATACAAGTTAAAAGAAAAGCTTTGTCTTAGCATTATTATCTAAGACAAAGCTTTTATAATTTGTAATCATCTAAGTCCCTGAAGAAGTGACCTTGAATCCTTCATTGCTGTATCAGAGGCTTTAGCGTAAATATTTGTTGTCTGAATGCTCTTATGATTCATTTTTTTCTTAAGGAGCAGAATATTGTTATCACTTGCAGCATAAAAACTCATAGCAAAGCTTGATCTTAATTTGTGTGGAGATATTATCCTTGCCTTTTCAGGAAGACAAACGGACACATATTTTTTTACCAGAATCTCAACTGCGCGTACTCCAAGGCGATTTCCGGAAGTAGTAGTAAAGGCTGGAAATTTAAGGCTATTTAAACCGAATTTTGCTTTCTGTGATGAAAAATAAATTTCAAGATAGTCCCTACATTCATCAGAAAAATATACAATTTGAGTATCGCCACCTTTTCTGGTAACAATAACGCTGCAATCCTCGAGATTGTAATCAATAATATCTGTATCAAGCATCTCAGAAACTCGAAGCCCTGTGTCAAGGAGCAAAATAAACATGGCTGAATCGCGATCAGCGTAAATATAATGGACCTTTGCAACAGAATCATGAAGCTTGGTTCCATGGCGAACAGTATCAAGCAAAATCCTCTGTTCATCATTTGTTAAATAAATAACATCCTTTTCAGGAATTTTAATTGTCTTTGTAGCCGCAATCGGATTACGTGATACCTTGCCTGTAGCCACAAAAAAGCCATACATGCTCGAAAGAGATGCACGTTTTCTTTTAACAGTTGATTCCTTATGATTACCGGATAAAGTCGTCAAAAAACGGTTTATATCAAGAATTTCAATATTGGCAATGTCATTTATGGTCAGATCCTTGATTTCCTTGTCACAATATGCAGGAAGAAAATTGACAATATATTCAAGATAAACCTTTATGTCACGACAATATTCAAGCTTTGTAGCATAGTTTTCAACGCGTCCGAAGTTGTAAATAAAATCACTTACAAAATCAGGCATTTCACTTAATAGTTCATTGATCTTATCCGAATAATTGATCTTATTAGCTGGCATAAAAATAACCCCCGAACAAATGCCTATATAGATAATCTGATATAGTCTATTATATCACAGGGGTTTCATTTCGTAAAACTAGAATTTTGCGAAATTGTATCACGATCCCAGTATTCTGATATACCTTCTGATATAATCCGTGTTCTCATTGGTTTTCGGCTGGCTGATACTTGATCAACTGATGTTTTCTGAACCATTCTGCACTTACGGTAAGGCTTTTTACCGGGTCATTATCGATCCAGTTTTTATGGGTTTCCAGAACAATCGCTTCTACTTTGGTAGTTGCCCGTACATTTTCCAGGATAGTACCAAGGGCCATATTTCCTGTGCCAAGTTCTGCTGCATCTTGTTTGAGGATGGGCGTAATGAAAGGTCCCTTCTTTCTGCATCCCCTGTCATTGATGTGCCACATCACTATCCTGTCAGACAGCTTATTTACCAGGGCAGTAACATCGGCCCCACCATCTGCAATCCAATATGTATCAAGCTCAAAGTTGACATACTGAGGGTCTGTGTTTTCGATGATAACATCATATGCAGTTTTATCTTCTGAGACCTTCTGCAGCTCTACATTGTGATTGTGGTAAATGAGTTTCACTCCATAGGGCAAAAGAGCTTTTCCAGCCATGTTCAGGCGCTCAGCCAGTTTTTTTACCTCAGCGAAATTCCCGTAATCAAACCTGTACATACCGGTTATAACAACAGTGTCCGTTCCAAAGCTCAAGGCTTCTTTCGCAACAGCCTCGGGGTTTTCTTCAATGCTGTTAAGATAGCTGTGCAGGCTTATGACTCTCAATCCGCTCTCTGAGATTAGCTTCTTCCAATCGAGCTTTCCGCCATTCCCCGTGGGCATACCGGCAAATCTAGTAAGTAACCTCACAATAAAGGGCGTTGGCTTGATCATGAAGTCATTAAGTTCAATGCCATCATATCCTGCACTTTTAATAGCTCTAAGCGTGCTAAGTGCACTCTCATAACTATTGCATCTGCTACCAATCATTATCTGTTGCACACCCGTCAGTACTGTGTCTTTCATTATTTCAAATAGCCTCCAAGATGTTTTAAACTGGGCTTTGGTGCCCTGATTTGTGTTTTCCTGTCAACTGCGCAAAGACCAAATGTAAGCGCATAGCCTTTTTGCCACTCAAAATTATCGATAAGTGACCAGTGACAGTATCCGATAACAGGGATTCCATCATTTATGCAGTTCTGAACACCCTCGATTGCCTTGTCGATAAACTTAACTCTCTGCTCATCATCTGCTGTTGCAATTCCATTTTCGGTAACCATGATTGGCACATTTGGCATCTCCTCATGCACGCGTCTGATTACATGCTCAAGAGCCTCAGGATATACCTCGTAATCCATCTGTGTCATTGGTGTTCCCTCGGGAACAGGCACAATTCCATCAGGGCCGTAGGTAGTTCTTGTATAATTCTGAAGTCCAAAGAAATCGTCTTCCTTGATATAAGGAATGTAATGGCTGAACTCCTCATTCCAGTCGCTGTCTGCGCGCTCCTTGCCACCTTCTATGTACTGGCAGTCGTGCAGGGAAAGCGTAATACCAACTTTAATGTCGGGATTAACAGCCTTGATTGCTTCCTTGGCTGCCTGATGTGCCTTTATGACTATCATATCGCCATTTGTATCAGTTGCGGAGACAAATGTATGTGGCTGAGGATCTCCGAATACTTTGGCATTCTCCATTGCAGCCAGCTTCATTTTCTCCATTGGATCGGAGAGGTTAAGCCCAACCTGGACCTGCCCCTCCATGGAGTCACCATCGTTTTTAGCTGCATTTGCCATCTTTGCCATCATCTGCTTCTTAAATCTTTCCATGAGAGCGCCAATCTGAAGTCTCATGTTTGCCTCATTTATTGTGCATATATACTTTATCTCGCTTCCAAGCTGCTCTGTGACGAATCTTGCATAGTTGGCAAAAAGCTCTATAACCTGCTCATTATCCCATCCTCCGAGCTTTATAAGCCACACAGGTGATGTAAAATGCATAAGGGTAATAACCGGTTCAACACCATTGTCTCTGCAGCATTTGATCATCTTCCTGTAATGTTCAATCTCTTTTTCATCAAATTTGCCCTGCTCAGGCTCAATACGTGCCCATTCAACAGAGAATCTGTAGGTGTTAAGGCCTGCATCTGCCAGCATCTTGATGTCCTCTTCATATCTGTTATAGTGATCAACAGCATCCAGTGAAGGCTCAACAAACTGTGAATACTTCATATTCTCCATTACCCAGTAATCTGAATTTGTATTGTTTCCTTCAACCTGGTGGGCTGCAGTAGAAGCACCCAGCATAAATCCGTTTTCGAACTTGTTCATTTTCCTATCCTCCATAATTTAAATCTCATAACTTCCGCTCGTCAAAATTCTCTTTTCCCCGCTAGGGAGCTCCAGCTCTGCTTCCATTCCTCCAGGAATTTCAAAGTGGTATGCAAAAGTATTCGAGTTCTCAATATATCTCCATTCGGATACTATGCGCCCTCTCGGTGAATCATAGTAGCCTTTTGCAAATTTAAGTCTCTCATCCGGCACCGGCTTTATCAGGACTTTGTCAAAATCGTATCTGATACCCAGAATCCCCGACAAGAGCCATCCTGAAACAGCTCCATAGGAGTAGTGATTCAATGAATCATGTACAGTGCCATCTTCTCTGACGCCGTCCCAGGTCTCCCAAATAGTGGTAGCACCTTTCTCCACGGCATAGAGCCACGAGGGATAGCTTTTCTGCAACAGCAATCTGTACGCTGTATCTGCATAACCGTAATCCGCAAGCACACTGCACAGGAAAGGCGTTGAAAGAAAGCCCGTGTTAAGATGATAGTCATTTTTCACTATAAGCTCATTTAAGTCCTTCGCAGCTTCCACTGCCTCTTTTTCAGGCAAAAGACAAAATGCAAGTGGCCTTACGTACTCACACTGCCTCTCTGATCTGATATGTCCGTCCTTAAGAACCAGATATCTGTATGCTTCTGTGGCCTTTTCCGAGATTTCTTTATACTTATCTGCATCAGCGCTATTTCCGAGAATCTTAGATATTTTGGCGAGAATACCCGATGAAAAAGCATAGTAAGCAGTCGCAACTTCAGGCTGGCCATCTTTAAATGCAGCCATCATGGTCTTCATGACATCTGCCCCGGGTTCGCACCACTCACCGTAGTCCATTCCCGTGTCGATGATGTACTTCCTGTAGGGGTTCTTTCCAAAGCGGTTTTTGAGCTTGCTCTTTCCGGCTCTTCTTCCGAGGAAGTCCACCCACTTCTTCATCATTTCATAATTTTCTTTAAGTATCTGCTCATCGCCGTATATTCTGTAAAGATTCCAGGGCACAAGAACCGCCGCATCGCCCCAGCCCACAGAAGCTGAGAACATCTCAGCTATTTTGCCGGGATTGGAATTTCTAGGGCAGATATAGGCCATCTTGCCATCAGGATGCTGTCCTATCCTGACGTTTGCAAGCCATTTCTCATAGACGGCCCTGCAGTCCATGAGATACGCACCGGTCCTCACAAATACAGCCGCATCACCTGTCCAGCCGGCTCTCTCCCTTGTTGGACAGTCAGTAGGAATGTCACAGAAGTTTGACTTCATGGACCAAACACTGTTTTTAAACAGCTTGTTTACTTCATCCACACCACATTCAAAGCCTGCTGTCTCCTTCATATCCGAATACACAGCAATGCTCTTTATTTTGATATCAGACGGTGAAATATCACCTGTTATTTTTGCGTATCTATAGCCAAATATCGAAAAATGCGGCTTAAACTCATTTCTTCCACTCTTGCAGATATAGTTTATTTCCTGCTTAATTCCGCCGGATTTGTTCCTGTCTCCGGGCTGGAAATTACTGATCGTGAAGTTTCCGTTTTCATCCAGAATTTCACCGTGGATGAGACAGATCTTCTCACCGCCCTTGGCGTTTTCTACAACAAAAGACGTATAACCGGCAAGGTTCTGTCCGAAATCAAATACGCTCTCTCCATTCGGAGTATTGATGAGCCTTCCTTCAAACACCTCATGCTCAGTGATAAACGGCGCCTTCTGGGCTGTCAGATTTCTTTTGTCAAAAGACATCTCCCTGGCCTTATGCCACTCACCAAATCCTGCACCTGCATCGCAGGTTTCTCCAAGTTCAAGGTCAGTAAGCTTTATAGGCCCGTTTTCACATGCATCCCAGCTGCAATCCGTAACAAGTATCGGATTTTCCATGTCTCCATCGCCTATCACTGCGCCCAAAAAGGAAATATCCTCGCCATAGAGGTTTCTCACGCCGTCAATTCCGTTGCATCCTCTGTACCAGCCATCACCAAGCGTTATAAAGATCTCGTTTTCACCGGGCTTTAGCACTTCAGTGATCTCATACTCCTGATACTGAAGTCTTTTATCATACTCATCGCATCCCGGTGTCAGTCGTGCATCCGTGATTTTACGGCCATTTATCAGTATTTCATACAAGCCGTGGGCTGTAGCATATATACAAACTTTCCCCTCTTTATAAGAGAATGTGGTCCTTAAATATCCTGCTCCCTTTCTCTTATCAGGTTCTGTCACGGTTTCAGGTGATATCCACTTTGCTTTTTCAAAAATCTTAGCCGCTTCCATATAATACCTCTAGTATTCTTTACTGCTTTTTAATATTCATAAGGGCATTTGAAAGTGCCTTAATATCGTCAGATTCTATATCCATTCCGCCCTGCTGCAGAAGTTTAATGAGTGGTTGGCGAGCAATCATCTGTTGCATCGTTTCAGATATCTCTACTCCTTCGCCCATCCCACCGGCTGTCTTAGCAGTCATTGCAGCCATCATTCTGTCTAGTATTGCTTTTCCTTCAGGGGTTGCCTGAATCTCTGCCATTGTACTTGAAAGGGAAAGGTATCCCTCTTTTTCCTCAGGTTCATCTGCCTTGTCAAACCAGTTTCTGACCTTTTTGTCGGGAGCAAAGTATGCAGGATTGGGCTCAGAAACCTTGGCTATCTCCATTTCATCAGATAACTCGCCTGAAACAGCCTTTATTGTATGTACTCCGCTTATGGGAACATTAAATTTAAATACATGTTCTCCGCTTGCACTTGCCGCTTCTACACCGTCAACAAAGAGAGTTACGGACTTTTGGTTTGAATACACCTTTATCTCTGTATTATCCTCGATGCGATCGTGATATCTTTTTCCGCAAAGATGAACGAAAGGCTCATCTGACCACCATGCTTTATAGATATAATAAGCGTCTTTTTTCTGCTTCCTGTCAAAGGTGATGACACCCTTGTGGTTTTTACCGGGGTCTCCTGCCTCATCTCGTCCTGCTGCAGCAAACTCAAACATATTCCAGAGATATGTTCCCCAGATATATGGACGGGTGCTGAACATTTCAAGCATATGCTCGTGATAAACAGCCTGATAACTTTCTGTATAATCGCCTTTTTCAGGTCTTGGAGACTGTAGGCTAATTACTGAATCTGCTCCATACTCCGTAAGACCTATTGCCACATCAGGATGCTTACTATGGAAATCGTCAAACCACTTGTCATTGTCCTCCATCTCACCTACATACCAGCCATAATACAGGTTGTATCCGCGAATATCCGGCAATGTTACAAGAGGAGAGTCTGTCTCGAGAAGGAACAGATTTGCCATGGCAGAAAACCTTACAGGATCCATCTCGTGGACAATATCGTTTAATATCCTGTGGTTCTCCAAAAGATCTTCAGTTACGCCCTGCAGAGATATCTCATTTGAAAGTGCCCAGCACATTATTGATGCATGATTGTAATTCTGGCTTATCAGCTCTTTCATCTGTGATATGGTGTTCTCTCTTCCACTGTCCATATGTACGGTGATATATGGAATCTCAGCCCATACCACTATGCCCTTTTCATCGCAAAGATCATAGAAGTACTGATCGTGCTGATAGTGTGCAAGCCTGATGGAATTGGCGCCCATAGAGAGGATAAGTTCAATGTCCTCCTTGTGCATTTCTTTTGTCAGTGCATTACCAACCCCTGCTCTGTCCTGATGTCTTGAGACTCCGCGAAGCGGATAGCTTTTTCCATTGAGGAAAAAACCTTTTTGAGCATCAACATGGAACTCTCTAACTCCAAACCTGTCATAGATTCTGTCACACTCTTTTGTTCCATCCAAAAGAGTTGCCGTTATTTTGTACAAAAACGGATCCTTGAGACCATTCCATAAATGTGGCGCATTTATCGTGATCTTACCGCAGGCAACATATCCACAGGATGCATCCTCTGCCGGAACCACCTCAAACTCCTGCTCTGTTACGCCGTCTATGGATATTCTTACACTTTCGCCGCCGTTTACGTAGGCCTTGACCTCGATTTCTGCATCACTTCCGACAATTCTCGGAGTTACATAAAGTCCGTTTCCTCCATAGTAGTCCATGTCAAAGTGCTTTTCATCCACGATCACAAGATAGACGTCCCTGTATATCCCGCCGTAAAAGGTAAAGTCTGCTTTCTGAGGGTACACCCTTGTATTGGGCTCGTTGGAAACAAAGACTACCATTTCATTTGAGTCTGAAAGCGCCTCTGTAATGTCCGCCCTAAAGCAGGAATATCCGCCATCATGGCTCGCAACCTCACGGCCATTTAAAACAACTTTTGCGGAAGAATTAACGCCGCGAAATTCCACATACGCCCGCTGCCCCTCTTCCATTACCGGTCTATCAAATGTCTTTTTATAAAGGCAGGTTCCTCTGTAATACTGCTCAGGTCCAGTCTGTCCATCAACAGCATTCCAGGTATGAGGAAGAGATATACTCTCGCTCTTGCCCTCTTTTTCAAATATCCAGTTATCATTCCAAAGAATTGTTGTTCGCATATTTCACCTCTCCAGTTTTTTACTGACCCATTGCAGCCTTTTTCTTCTCGCCGATACTCTTTTGGATTTCTTCCATCTTCTCGTATGTGAGCTCGGAATTCTTCATTGCCAGAAGTGTGCAGATCCATCCCACTATAGGGAATCCGATAAGAAGTATTATGGTCATTACTCTGACACCGAAGGTAAGCGGATCACCCTGCTGAGGCGCTGTGGTTGTATATCCTATAAGTCCGATCATGAGTGTTGCGATAGTTGCACCAAAGGATGAAACTACTTTGTCAATGAAGCTGTAAGTAGCTGATACTGTCGCAGGCATATATTTTCCAGAGCGATCCATCTCATAATCAACAACATCCATTCTGAACGCACTTGTTGATACAGAAACAACCATCTTCATTGCGTTATTTCCAAATGTAAAGAGTACATAAGTGATTGCCATGAGAACTGCTCCGGGTGATAAGTTGCCTCCGAATACTGTTCCCACAAGAGTTGTAGGTGTAAACAAAAGATATACTGCAAATGCGATATTCAGTCCTATACAGTTCTTGGTCCAGTCGATCATGACCTTTCTGCTACCCTGTTTACCTGCAATCTTCGCGCCAATGATCGCAAAAATAATGGATGGAAGCATTGCAAGCGCAGAAAGAATTGATGATATAGCCATTGATCCAAGCATAATACCGTTAAGCATTGTGGATACTACTGCTGCAGAACCTATTGTCTGAGCCAGCTTATCGGAAGTTGCTGCCATGATGAATCTCTGAAGCTCTTTATTCTCTTTTATCAGCGACAGCATATCCTTAAAGCTAGGCTTTTCATCACTCTCGCCATCCTTTTTGATTCCTTCGAAATTCTCGGGAATATCATATGGAGCAATTCCTATACATGCCAGAATGTAGAAAAAGAGTGAAACAATTATTACCACTACATTGTATGTTGCGAAATATTCTGTTCCCTGAATGTTATTAAATCTTGGAAGAATCACAGCCGATGCCACAACGCTCATGATCATCGGAACCAAATATGAATACGCTGTACTCCAGACACCGATTGTAGGACGCTGCTTGGGATCATTTGTCAGAATGTTCATGTTGATCTGACCTGCAATACTTACGAATGTATAACCAATGATGTAGATCACATAGCAAAGAACAAAAAATGTTATTCCCGCTGCGCCTGTAAGCGAAAGCTTTGCTCCTATATTGCACATCAGTGTTGTAGCAATGGCCATTAGAAGCCATCCAAATATGATTGAGAATCTTACTTTTCCAAATCTTGAATTAAACCTCTCCATGAAAAAAGCTATTACCGGATCTGTAATACCATCCAAAAGCCTTGATCCTGTGATAATAAGTCCTGTAACTGCAACAAGTATCCCAAAGTTGGAATTTCCAATATATGTTGCACCATTCATAAGCAGATAAAATGCCATCTGCCCTGCACCTGTCATCATTGCAAGCGCAATATGCCAGGTTCTTGCTCTTTTATAAGTCACCCCATTTTCTTCTCTTATCAGAGATTTATCCTTACCCATTGTAACCCCTTTCAGTTGCATGTTAATCTTTGAAAGCTTTCATGTTATGGTCATAGTATCATTTAATTTTATAATATGTTAGAATTATTTTATCTTGGCTAGTATTATTTTATTGTTTTGAGGAATAAATATGGACCATACTCTTTTTTCAGCTCTTTTAAAAAACTTTCTCTCCGTAGATGTCCTGGATGCAACAGACATGGATAACTCTCTTTACGCCTTTGAAAAGAAATACTGCTTCAGCATCAAAATGCAGCCCATGTTTACAAGCAAGGCGCTTTACTATCTTCTGTCTTCATCCAAAGAAAGCATGATCTACGAGATCATAGACCATCTGGGTATATGCGTATCTTTTTTTAGATTTGATGACAGGATTTATTTAATCGGACCTTATGTAAAAGAGAAATATTCAGAGCTTAAGACAGAAACCGTACTTGCAAAAAACGATGAATCCTCATCCAAATCATTGGCGTTTAAGCTGTATTACACAGCATTTCCCATCGTTTATACCGAGCAGATCACCAGTGTTGTAAACAAATGTATAATTTCTTTTTCCCCTGCCGAGAGCGAGTATTCATACAGAAGACTATCGGGTTTTATTCAGAATGTATCTGAGGAAGATGATAAGACAGAACTGTCGGAAAGAAATTACAGTGAGATCTACAGGCGATACGATCAGGAAAAGCAGTTCCTGTCGATGATAAGAAACGGCGATACCAAAAACATCATGTCAGCATTTGAAAAAATGTCCAGTCCTGAGGTCCTTTCCGTATTTTCTAAGGAGAGCCTCAACTACTATGCCTCAGGCTATGGTCTGGCTATACTTAAAGCTCTTTCCAGAAAAGCCGCAGAAGAATCAGGTCTTTCGGTCATTACAATAGATGAGATTACCCAAAAATACACTCAGCTGTCTTCAGCTTCAAACAACGACGACCTTCAGACCCGCTATCAAATCGATATGATCATTGAGCTGACAAAGGCAGTTCACAATCATAAGCTGTCTCTGGACAAGTATTCACCTCCCATTCAGAGAGTCCTAGAGTACATAAATCTGCATCTCGGCGACCATATATCAAACGAAGACCTCTCAAAAAATGCCAGTATGTCCATTTCTCACCTGTCAAAGGTATTCAAAAAAGAAACTGGCGAAACCATGACCGAGTATATCGCCCTCATGAGATGCAAAAAAGCTGCCAACCTCCTGAATAAGACGAATCTTCCCATCCAGGAGATCAGCAGCTACGTTGGTTACTCCGACAATAATTACTTTGTTAAAGTATTTAAAAAGAACTATGATATGACGCCTACAGAATTCAGAAAAACAACGTGATTAATGGGTTTATCTTACAAGCAATATACTTCTCTTTAACCTGTTTTCTTGAATAAAAGCTTTCAAGCTCAGCTTTGGTTTCCTCAAGCGCCTTTTTAGTGCTGTCATTATTAGTTGGAAAGTCAAACATTTGATACAGATATCCCTGTTCTTTGGCCAGTTCCCAGCTCTTTGGATATACAAGTTCAAAAGAAAGTGCTATGTGACCAATGAGGTGTTCTGCAGGTGAAACCATAATATCCCGAAAAATGGCATGATGTTCTCTGACCTGATCCATGACTTTTTGTGAGACTCCCGATGAAAAAAGCACATCTCTTGTCACATTATATATTTCTTCCATAGGTGTCTCTACATTTACTCTCAAAATATCAACCTTGTCAGCATCCCTTAGAATATTGCAAAAGACAAGTGTTTTTCCTGATACCAGGCTATCAATCCTATACTTATTGTGCTGTCTGATCACTATCTCAAGGTCCTTATCCCATGACCTGAAATCCATATAATCTTTGATCAGATTTTCCTCTCCAAAAAGTAGGTCTGCTCCGAATTCAGCATGGTCAACAGATTCAGAATCAATGAAAGTATTATATCTTTTGACCTGTTCAAATCTCCCTACATCATGTAACATACCTGAAAGCCATGCAAAATCAATGTCCTCATCATCAAGTTCAAGGCTTTTTGCTATTTCTTCGCAGTTATCTGCTACTCTGTATGTATGAGCTATTTTGAGCGCTATCTTTGGATTTGATGGATCATAATTCCTTGTATATGCTGCAAAATGCTCTTTTACTCTTTGTCTGTCTATTCTCATTTTTCTTAATTATCCTCGATTACATTTATTGTACGTCCCAATGATACCATTTTCTAAGTCATTGCGTAAAAAAAGTTTATTTTTAATTTATAAAAATCTAACAACAATATCATCGCTTAGTCGTATAAATAAATATATGATAGATGTATAAATACGCACATAAGGAGGGATTATCATGAAAATAGAAGAAGCTGAAAAGATTATCAATAGCTCCAGTAATATGGATGAAGCCATGAAGAAACTAAATATCTCAAAAGTAAAATTAACTGACGAACAGTTAGATATGATTGCCGGAGGTGTTGACTGGACTAAAGTTGTACTAAAAATATTCAAAGAGGTTGTTAAAAATAATCCTGCAAAATAAATGAAAAAAAGGGATTCTCAATTACGGGAATCCCTTTAATTTGCATATATTCTTTCACTCTAATGACTGGCTTTTACGATTGATTCCTTCTGGCTTCATCCATAAAATACATTTTTGTACCGGGTTCAAAATGATTTTTGGGCCTGTTATTTTCAAAAATAGCATAATTTTTTAGCATATTCTTTATACTGTTTCTTGTTATAGCGCTTTCAGTCTGACTTAGTTCATTTGCAACATTTGAAAGCTCAGCAATCTCCTGCTGCATCATAAGCATGTTGTTTGCCATATTTTTCATGATCTGAAGAACATTCCCAGGATTATCCCTCATAAAATCATTTATCAGCTCCTCTGTTATTCTAAGCAGCTTAATCTTGGAAAAAGAAATGATCGTATATATTGCAGGCTTTTTAGTAAGAATTCCAAATTCACCAAAACAGCTGCCGGGGCAAAGTATTCCCAGGAGTACTTCATTTTCAGTACCATACCCTGTGTACATTTCAACATGACCACTTAAGATTTTATACATATCAAGATTTCTTTCGCCTTCCTGAAGTATAATTGTGCCTTCAGGAATCTCATATATCTGATTTCTTAGTGTTACGCTTTTTTCATCAAATACTTTGCCCATAAAAGACAGCCCTCTTTTTTCTCAAACATGGTTACTATTATCCCACAAAGGTCTGATACTTATTCCTGGTTTTCATTAGAATCTTCACTTATACTGTCTTCATCATTATTATAATCCTGCTGATCATCACCTTCATCAGAGCCACCGTCATGATCTTCAGATGTGTCCTCATTTATGGCTGCGTCTTCTGACTGCTTTATCGCATCTTCATTATCTATCGATACATTTTCATCTTTTTCATCAGAATCTTCAGCATTATTCTGAGCATCTGGATTTGAAGCTTCTACATTTAATGTTTCTTCACCGTTATTAGCGTCATCTGATGATTCTTTAATCTCAGTACTTTCCTCTTCTGCTGCAATATTTTCTTCCCCTTCTGCAACTACAGATTCTTTATCTTCAGAAACTGTTGTTTTTGCTTTTTCATCTGAAATTGCCTCGGTTACAACATCTTCTTTCGCTTCAGCTGTATCTGTACTCTCAGTCTGCGAATCAGTTGTTTCTGATTTAGCCTCACTGATTATAGGTTCAGCCGGTTCATCGGTTCCAACAGCTCTTAAACTCTTATCTGAATCTGTTTCATCAGCACTCTGATCATTTTCAGAATTTTGGGCCATGCCTTCAGCATCTTTTGCTGCCTGCTGACGTACTTCTTCAGCTAATTTCTGACTATTTTCAAATGATGTATCATAAACATGAACCTCAGTAACATAAGTTTCCAGGACATCTGAACCATATTCATCTTTGCTTAGCTGATACTGATTACCATAACTGTCACTTAATGTATATATAGGCATCAAATCAGTAATAGTCTGAAGTTTTAAAGAATTTTCCTTGTCAAAAAATACTGTGCCAATCGAATGGATCATGACATCTGTTGCGCTATCGACAACATATGAAGCTCCACTTAAAAGCTCAAGATAGCACCCCTCAAGAGTTTCGATATCGTTATAAGGTCCAGCCGCTCCATTGTATACATCCTGATATGAATCAAATGAAAACTTATCATTTTCAGAGGATACATTCAAAAAGATAGTTCTTAACTTTCCATCACTAGCAGCTTCTTTAAAATAATCCTCTCTCTTCTTATAGCCATCAGGTGTAGCTACATCACCTACGTTATTCCATATGGTCAATGGAATATATCCGAAATAAGTATTTGTTTCACTATCAAAATAAGTCATGTAAAAACTTGTTATCTGGTCGTTTAACGTATACCATTTCTGATCAAATGGAGTAACTGTAATACTTACACTACTATTTTCTGTAGATTTTTCTGATGCATGTGTGAAAAGAGATGTTTGCCCTATATCCTGATATGTGTTATCAATTTTTAAAGCAACCTTTACGTTTACAGTATTATCAATAACAACTGGATCAACATTGACAATTTCTATAGTAGCAGTTTGCTCTACGTCATCTTTGGTTATCGTAATATTATCTTTTTTCACGCGATTATCAACAAAGTAACTGATGATTTCTTTTAAATCTTCCGCCTCTTCAAAATCTATACCAGCTTTTTCAATAAGGACACTTGTTTTATAATCTTCGCCTTTATCTTCAAGGATCTTGATTATATCATCTACATTATAATTCTTAGTATCTTTCCAAAGGTCACCAACTACAAATGCTGAAACAGTGGTTAACGCCAATTGTGCATAAGCCTTCATATAAACATCATTGGCATTTATATTACCGTAAATTTCTTCCACATCTGATGCTTTGGTATTTATGTAGTTCAGATCGCCCTTTTCATCTTTGCCTGCATATACCTTTGTAAAAGGCTGTATTGGAAAATTGATACTAAGACCACAATTTACATATTCTTTATCTTTTCCACATGCATATATGATTGCATTATTATTAATTGAATTTTTAAGATTTATGCTTGCATTTTGTAATGCAGGGCTTATTCCTTGTTCATTACTTAGCTTATTACAAAGCTTAACAATATCTAAGAGGCAATTATTGTCATAACCATTTTTAGTGCCATAATCACCTTCTTTTCCAATTGTTGTTATTACCATTTCATAGCCTGTAATATCTTTAATATCACCAAGTAAAGCAATTGCAAAGTCGGTCAAAGCATCATTTAAATCATCCATCTTTGAACAATCAAATAGTGCAAGTGTTATATTACCTGAATTGTCCTTATACTGATTCATATATGAATCTATAATATTAGTTGCAAGTTCAGTTGTTTCCATATCGGGATTATCACTGTAAGCAGTCATAAATTCATAGTAATCCCAGCCTGCACCCGGTTCGTTTTCTTCAGAAAAAATAAGATAGTCAGAATATCCATGTAGCGCGTCTGCAACTTCAATTGTAGCCATCTGGCAGGCATCAAAGCCTATGAAATCAAATTTCTTGCCGTCTTGTATAAAATCTGAATTTTCAATTGAAGCCATCAGCTTGTCTAATGTAAAGCCTACATCATTCCTTTTATCGGTCTTTTTTTCTTTTACATCATCATCATAGATTTCATCAAAACCATATCCTTTTATTCCATTGCCATGATCCCATAAAATAAGATCATAATACTCAGAACTGGTTGAAGAAGTAACGTAATTAATAAAATCGGTAAGATATGTGTTGTCCAGGAAGTAAAGATCTGTATATGTCTCACGTAAAGAAAGATAATTTATATTATTATCGTCTTTAAGCACTTCATATATCTGCACATCCCGAGAAATATCCGTAGCATACAGATCATAAAGCTCATCAGCATATTTATTAACTTCTTTTTTCTCATTTTCATCCAGATCAGCTATCTGCTTGTCTGGATAAAGTAAATCACAGGCGTAATCTGCGTAGTAATCTCCATCATTCATGTGCCATTTTTTTGTGCCGCCTGTAGTGATGTATATCTTTGTATTATCAGGTATATTAGCTCTTAAAAGATCCAGCATATTTTTGGTACCGAAACAAGTATTTGACTCAAGGTCTGTACCATTTAAAAAGATCATAATAGTTCTGGTATAAAGATCAATAATATCTTGATTTTCAGACTCACTAGTCTCTTCTTTTGCTTCCTCAGTACTTGCCCTTTCAAGCTCAGCCTGTTCTTTAACAGCTTCTGCTATGGCAGCGTCAAAAGCCTCAAATTCCCTTGTATCTGCAATTGCAGTTAATACGCTCATAGGAATCTCAGTTCCATTTTCAAGCGCATCTATAAGAGTTTTATTTCCGGTTTTTTGTAATAAAGATTTATATCCTTCTTTTGAAATACCCGTAAAAATAGCAGAAAAACTTAAGGTTTTACCTTTTTTTAATTCAAGCTTGTTAAGGCCAAAGAAGAATTTAAGTGAAGGTAAACTTGTCTTTGCAAATTTTTCGTCTAAAACAGTTATATTCAGCGCTACTTTATTGGAACCTTCTTTTACCTCATATGTGTCTTTTCCATCATATGAGAGCAGTAGTCCGGGAAAAGAGTCTGATTTAAGAACTGTCCCTATAGGATACAGCTTTTGTAACTGATCATAAACAGATACGCTTGCTGCATAAGAAGTAAATGAATTGACACCGATAAGTAAAGGCGATGTCACAATCATCACTGAAGATAATAAAACTACAAGTATACTTTTTAGCTTTTTACCCATATACACCTCCATGTAAAAACAACACACTTCTTAGATATATATCGGGTAAAAAGCTATCCATGCTAATAATAAATCGATAAAAAAAGTATTAAATTCATGATCCTGCCGGCCCATTATACTTAAGGCAAAGCATAGTTATATCATCAAATTGATCTGCATCTTTAACAAAGCCTTCAATATGACTCTTTACATTAGAAAGAACCTGCTGTGGAGTGGCTTCTTTATCTGAATTAAGGGCTTCAACAAGCCTTTCCTCTCCAAAAAGTTCATTGTTTATATTTGTAGCTTCTGTAACACCGTCGGTATAAACAAAAAGCGTATCCCCTGGCTTTAGTTCAAATTCATGTTCTTTGTATCTTATGCCTTCTATTGTTGCAACTGCCGGAGAATGCCTGTATATAACAAGCTCGTAATCTCCATCTTTCTTCTTAAATGCAGGGTGCTCGTGACCTGCATTAACCGCTGTTCCTTTTCCTGTTGTAAGGTCAAAAATAGCAAGCCATACTGTTACAAAAAGCTCAGCAGTATTTCCCTCGCAAAGCTGTTCATTCACATTCATTAATGCCTGTGAGGGGCTGTCACCGGCCAAAACTCTGTTTTTGATAAGAGTCTTTGCAACCATCATAAACAGCGCTGCAGGTATTCCTTTTCCTGAAACGTCAGCCATTACAAGGGCTATATGGTTGTCATCTACCATAAAAAAGTCATAGAAATCTCCGCCGACCTCTTTTGCTGGGTTCATAGAAGCATAAAGATCAAACTCTTCTCTGTCAGGCCGGAAAGGAAAAATCTTCGGAAGAACATTTTCCTGAATTGATGATGCAAGCGCAAGATCTCTGTCAGAAACAGCTTTCGCGCGGCCCTGAGAAACATTTAATATGCAGTACATAAGAAGAATTGTCAGCATAACTGTAGCTGCTGTCGGAGAAAGCCCATATACTCCAAGAGTAAAAATACCCATGGAAACAGGGGCAAATACATATACAAAGAAAGTATAGATCTGATATTTCTCAAGCTGTTTTCTTTCTATAATAACCGCTGCAAGAGCTGAAAATGCTGTAAAAAAGGCATAAACCATCGATAATGGATAATATGGACTTCTATGATATATTCCCATCTCATCCACAGTGAAATAAACGCCTGTAAAGAGATTGACTATCCTCATGCCAACAGCAATATATAAGCCTACTTTGGCAATAATACCAAGGTTCTTTACGACACCCTTGTTGACCTTAAGATAGGTCATAGTATAGAGCCAGAAAAAGTAAGCCTCCACAGGAGCACAGAAATAATAGAAAGTATTATCAATAATATTCAAAACCCTCAAGCTTGGAACACCATCCAAAAGCCATGCGCATGCATCTGTGAAAAGTCCCAGATATGCAACGTTTATAAGAGAAAGCAAGTGCTTTAGATTTGCACCAGTTTTTTGAACATCCACAAGGCAGCAGATATATAATACATAACCGATCATCATACCCACAGCGTCAATACCTATATTGATCAGATATATATCTACAAGATCATTGATTCCTCTTAAATGAACGAGATAACCTACAACAATTACGAGTAAAATATATATTGCTGAAATAATAAAAGCTTCCCTTTGTTTATGGTTAGATAATCCCTGCATGATTGCCCTCTGTTTAAAAGAAATATAGATAGTTTCTACACTTATAATAATACGTTATTTTATATACCCAAAATTATTAAAAAAATATAAAAAAAGAGCATAGGAAAATCCTATGCCCTTTCGATTATTACTTTACTTTTCTTTTCATCATTCAAAGAATCAAGAGTAAAATAGTATTATACGTTTATAAACTTCTTTGTACTATCGCTAAGTTTGTTCGTAACCTGATTGTTATTATCCATGGCCTCTCCGATTTCTTGAATTTCTCCCACAATTTCCGTAGAGTTGGAAGCTGAAAGGCTGATGGCCTGTGTGGACTCTTCAACGGAATCGGTGATTGTAAGAATTGAGTCTGTCATGCTGTGCATTGTGTTATCAAGAGAGTCTGCCTTCTCAGTAAAGCCTTCAAGAATTTCATTCATTATCTCTGCTGTACTCTCATATTTCTCTCCTGTCTCAACAAAGGCTTCATAATCGGCAATAACAGTATTGTTGATAAAATCTACAACCTCGATGGCATTATTCGAAAGCTCCTGAACAGCCTTTGTCACATTCTCACTTATAGTCTGAATATTTCCGGCTGTCTGTCTGCTGTTATCGGCAAGTGCACTGATCTCCTGCGCAACTACCGCAAAGCCCTTGCCGGCTTCACCTGCTCTTGCAGCCTCAATGCTGGCGTTAAGTGCAAGAAGGTTTGTCTGGGAAGCTATATCGAGGATAACCTTGGTAAGTTCTCCGATCTGATTAACCTGCTCGCTTTCCTTTACTGACTCATCAAGTGTCTTGCTGAGCGCCTCAACTCTGGCACCTGTATTCTCTTTCTTCTGCATAGCCTCATTCTTAATGGTATCAGCTTCCTTCTGTATCTCGCCTGCACGCTCTTTTCCTGAAGCAACCTCATCATTGATGCTCTCCACCGCATCTCTTACATCATTGAGCTGCTCCTTAATGTGAGAAGCTGTAGTTGACACATTGTCCATGCTGGCGGAAAGCTCCTCAAGCGCCGCTGATGTGTTGGTGATGTTGTCGTTAGCCAAAGCGATCTGTGAGGTCATCTTGTCTGCGGAATCTGTAAGAATGAGTGTTCCGCTCTTAACATCTTTCATTACGCCCTGCAGGGTTTCAATAAAATCATTTATGCCGTCTCTTATAAATACAAGCTCATTTCCGGTCTTAACATTTACTCTTGCTGTAAGGTCACCATTTCCGGCGTTGATATCATTTATAATTTCCTGAACAGAGTCGGAAATCTTAACAATAACTTTGGTGATAAGAACAAATGAAACATAGAGGTTCAAAAGAAGGCACACGATAAACACAACCATTCCTATTACATTCATGACAGTTATCTTACTTTTTGACTGTGCCATATAATTTACAACATTACCCTTAAGTGCATCCACCGATGCATCAAGGGTTGTCATGCCTGCTTTGACACCTTCCATGTTAGTCATATAATCTCCGGTAAGTATCCCCGAGGCAACACGTCCATCGCCGGTTGTCATCAAGATATTGAACACTTCATCAACGTTCGCAATAAGAGCCTTTGCCGAAGCATCAAGCTGTGTCGTTGCGTTTGGATTGCCATACATAGTAAACTCATCGCCGATTTCTTTTACAAGAGTGGTCACTTCGCTCTCGTAGGATTTAAGCTCGCTTCCGATTCTCTCTTTATCAGCATCAGTGTAATATGTCCATAGTCCCAGTGCGCTCTGGATTGTTCCGTCAATCCTGGCCAGATCTTCCTTAACTGTTCCCTCTTTATGAACCAGCTCGGTTACTCCGGCAATTATACCCTGAGCACTGTCAGACATGGATGATACTCCATCGTTAACAATGTAGCTTACTATGTTAAATACCAGCAACATCAGAATATTAAAGAACAAAATCTGAACCGGAATAGATTTGAAAAAACTGACCTTATTCTTCTTGTTTTCAGTTGTCCTTGACATAGCGACACTCCTTTCAATATAATAAATATCCACCTATATACATTATATAGCTAATTATTGCATTGTTTTACGTTTAATATTTTTTTAATAAAATTAAATAAAAAATGCATAAAAACACAAAAAAAGAACTCCCAAATTGCATAACACAACTCGGGAGTCCCTCATTTAGTTTATCTTTCTTTTACGCAATACTTTGTGCCACATACAATCAAGGCTCCAAGTGAAGCAATAATAATTATCATTGCTCTTATCGGTAAATTGGTTGTATCATCTGTACTTGCTTTTCTTGCGCCAAGAACTGCTGCTTCTCTCTTTTCACCAAGAACTGCTGGTTCTGTAGGTGCCGGAGCTGGTGCAGGAGCTACTGTAGTAGCTACTAAAGGAACAACTGCAGGTGCAGGAGCTGAAGCTGGCTCAGGATCAGATTCAGAATCAGGTGCAGGATCAGGATCTGACTCTTCGATTATTACAACTACAGGATCATCGTTTGTTTCTTCCTGTGGCTTTTCTTTTGGATCATCCTCTTTGTTGTCGGGCTCATCTGGATCCACAACCGGATCAATTATTTCTTCTTCAATAGCTTTTTTAAGTGCTTTGATATTAATTCCTCCAAGTTCACTGTTTAAGGTTATCTTGTAGACACCATCAGATATCTTTTCAACGCTTGCTATTGTTTTTAAATAATCCTCATTATCAAGCTCATAGCCTTCCTGGAATGTAATGTTAAGAACCTCTCCAATTCTCATAGTTTCAAGGCCGTCGCCAAATACTCTTACATCCTCGCCATCATTCAAAAAATCAAGAGTAACTTCTTTATCGTGCTTAATTATATAATTTATTAATCCCTTAACAGTATCGATTACTTCTGCTGCAAGTTCATCCGCGTCATCTGAAGGTTCGTCATCAATATCATCTTCATCTACCGGATTTTCTTCATTGGTTGCAGCAAGCATGGGTACGGGTCTAAATTCATAATATTCAGAAAAATCAAATACTGAATCATAGTCCTGATAGCCAACAACTTCTGCATTATCGCCAAGGTTAAATTCATATACAACTATGTCTGGAGTTGCCGCAATAACTTCTGCCGCTGTTTCATATCCTTTATTTAGCAAAAGTACACCATATGCTCCGTTATCGTTGTCTTCTGCCTTGACAGTTTCCTCAACTATAACTATGCCCTTTACAGGTTCTGGCTTCTGGTTTCCTTCTTCAGAATTTGCTCCTGTCTCCGGATCAACATCTTCATCATCTGATAGTTCAAGTGCTCTAAGTCTTGGACCATCATCATTATCCATACCAATTATTATACCAATAGCAGCGGAAGGTATTTTTGAATACATTTCCATTTCAGAATCATCAAATTCCTCATCTTCAGTTTCTTCCATTTCGATTTTTCCGCTTGCTGTAACATCACCTTTTACATGTACTGTGCTACCATTATCTGATAAAACACCAAACGCTCCACCGGTTACATTGCCGCCGACATTAACATTTGATGGAATCTCTTCAATTTTCCCATATTCTCCGTCTTCCTCGACATATCTAGCTGCACATTCTCCATCTTCCCCTACATATATGGTTGCATATCCTTCTCCTGACACAACCGGTTCATTATACACATATTTTTTGCGTGTAGACGCCTCTATTCCAATTACATTTCCATCTACATCTTTTTCTACAGTAATATTGGACCCTCTTGATTCTATACCAGTCTCTTTACTTCCCTTAACACTACCTTCTACAGATATGGTTGAGTCATCTGACCTTATTCCATTTTTATCACCTGTAACATCTCCTCCAACTTTTATATCACTTTTCGAATCTGCAGTAACACCAGTAACATCTCCTGTCACATTGCCGGAAACATCTACTTTTCCATTATTAATATATAACCCCCAAACCCCAGTAACATTACCTTCCACAGTTACAGTTCCACTAACTTCTCTATCTTCATCATCATAATTCTTGTAAATTGCTATTCCATCATCTGTTAGTCCGGTGACATTACCACCAACAGTAACTTCACCTCCACCTGTTACATCTATACCATCTATAGCCCCTGTTACATTCCCTTTAACTTCAACGCTTCCCCCATTAACCACAATACCATATTCTTGAGTGCTACCTTCATTAGCATTAGCAGTAACATTTCCATCTACAGTCACTGTACCACCCTCATTACTTATCCCAGTACCCTTAGCCTCAACATCACCATGTGCTGTAACTGAGCCACCATTACTTACAATAATCCCCTCATAATCAGAAGTAATATTTCCCACTTCCTTTGAACTTTGTTCATCTGGATTTGAGGAATTTGGATCAGAAACAACTGTCTCTTTAGCATCCTCGTAATCACCCTCAGCTGAAACAGTAAATCCTGCCCCAATAGACGCAGTTGCAATCAGTATTGCAGATGTAGCAACTGCCAACGACCTGTGCATCACCTTTCTAAGCTTTTTACTTACCATAACATTTCCCTCTCTTTTAAAAATAAATTGTTGTTTTTCTGCAACATTATTTCCGTTTCCGAGAACATCATAACAATTTAAAATTAAAAAAAAAGTATCTTTTGGTTACCTCTTTTACGAAAATCTGTTTTCGTGATTATACACAAAAAAAGAGCCTGACCTAAAAAAGTCAGACCCCAAAAGACTGGATTATACATATTTATCACTGATTAGTCTTATCAGCTACAAGTAATTTTATAACCTCATCTAAAGAATTATTGCTATAAGAGTTTCCATTTATATCTGCAAAGAAATTTAATTTTCCATCTTTTCCAATACTGATTCCAAAATTGGAAATCTCATCCTTTTCATCAGTATTTTCGCTGATCTTTTTGCTCATATCACTGATCTTGGTCATAGCATCATCAATTTTTCCCAGAAGCTTATCCTTTGCCTCTTTATCTTTTTCATCGTCAGAAGCAAGAATTTTCATCTCATCTTCGGAAAGAATAATGCTATATTCAAGATCTCCGCCTATCTGCGACAGATCATCATCAGGCCCGGCCACAAATACATCGGCGTTTTCGTATTTCTTTTGAAGCAGGTCAACAACCTTGCCATACATTTCAACTTCCGGAGAAAAAGAAACTGTGGCGCTGTTTCCAAGGCCTGTTCCAAATACTGAGGCTTTACTACTAACATCTTTGGATTTATCAGCAGATCTTGCGTTTGACTTTCCCGCTGCTTTTGCCGTTTTAGTGGCATTTGCAACATTGCGGTACATTTGGCTGACATTATTACTTATACTGGCTGCCATAATTTTTCCTCCTTGAAAAATCAGAGCATAGATTCCTTTCTATGCAAAAGAATGTGAAAATATAAAATCACACTCGTTGTTCTTTGGGTTCAGATTATCACCTACTTTATAGCTAACCAATTAAATTTGTATTAAATTTTGTACATTCTGCAATATTGTTTCAAGTAATATCAAAAAACATGAAAGTCTCATTCAATCCATTCAGCATAAGCTTTTTCATATTCTTCCAGATTCATAGATTTTTCGTGCTTCTTATAGTATTTATAGCGCTGTCTTGCCATTCCATAGGAAGAATACTCGCCTTCAAACTCATTTAGCTTTGACATGATATATCCATCACCATTCATAATAGAGAACGGAACCACAATAGCATTACTGATGATGATATTTTCAGCCTCTGCAAACTCAGTAAATCTCCTGTCATTATCGTCAGTAATAGAAGAAGCAAGATCAATCTGCTCCCGCCATTTCTTATGTATCTTTTTCATCTCTGAATTATCTGAAAGCTGCCAGAATGTGTAGTCTCCATCATCTTCAAAGGGCTCTGTCCAGGTTTGAGGATCCTCATAATCCGCGCCCCAGCGGCATTTCATAAAGGCATATTTACCTGACATGCGAACTGAGAGTAAAAACCCCATATCGCTCCCGGCGGTTACTATAACATCGATAAAATCCTTACCCAAAGTCGATTCTATCTGTTCCTCCATCATATATGCTTCCTGCTTCCACCCTTCTGTTGAAGGATTATATGGCATAAGCATTTTTATTGGAAAAGTCACCCCTTTTGGCGTAAGTTCAAGCCTCGCAAGATCTCTGTAGATTCTTGCTTTTTTGGAGTCAAAAGAGTCATTTCCGGCGTGATACGCAAGTTTCCCATAAGATGTATAATCTTTCCCGTTAAATGAATTAGAGCCTTTAGGAGTGATCGTGTTATTTATAAGAATTTCCGGATCGTATGGTTCATAGAGCTTTAAAATACTTACCCTGTCTATTGATGCCATGATAGCTTTCCTAAAGCTTAAGTTTTCTACAGCTTTTTTCCAGTTATCAGGTTCATATCTTTTATCAAATAATGGTTCAAAATTAAAGGAATAAAAATATGAAAAAGAGCTATCTGGTCTTGATCTGTGAATATTCTCTGCATATTCAGTTTTGCTCATATACTCATCAAGATGATCAGGACTTATGATTGCCTTATCAACAGAGCCATTCATATATTGCTCTGGCCCAATTAACAGAGCATCAGCATCATAATAATTTTCAATTCTGTCAAGATAGACGTTTTTCTTATCCCAATAGGTGGGATTTTTTACAAATATCTGCTTTTCAAGTGGTTTAAAATAATGCAGTATATAAGCACCGTTATATAGCATGAACTCATTGTCTGTAGCAAAAACACTTCCAATCTCATTAAGGTACTTTCGGCAGATTGGGAGATACGTTGTATAAGATAAAACGCTGGTAAAAAAGGGACATGGTTTTTCTAAGATGTATTTCAAAGTCTTATCATCTTCTGCCACAACGCCAATATCAGAAGGGATTGTCTTTTCCGGTATTTCCTCAAAATCATCGGGGTTTAAGACATACGATGTAAATTCATAGTATTTCTGGGCATTTAAGACCACAGCCCCTGTCGAATACATGTACTGACAATCTGTATCATTGGCAGCATTATTGACATATTCTGCAGCACATACAAAGTCATCAGCTACTACATCTGCATAATAATTGCCGTTGTAGTCGACCCATTTTATTCCGTCCCTTAAATGAAAAGTCCACTCAGTAAAATCCTCATTTGACTCCCAGCTTTCAGCAAGTCCGGGGATAATATTGCCCTTTGTGTCATAGTCAACAAGAGCATCTATAACATTGGCACAAACTGCTGTATCAACAGCAGAACTTGTCACCAGGTAGTTTAGATCAATAACCTCCGAGGAATATACAGTCTTAAAAACAACTGCATCATTGTCGTAAGCATCTTCAAGGGTATGATTTTCAAGATCAGGAAGCTTACCATAGCAACCGGTCAAAAAAGTCATCACAAAACACAGGAATAGAAGTATGCACTTTTGAGAAAAACGCCTCATCCTCGCATCTCCTTTCCTATTGATTTGTAATAGAGCTCTTTATTGCGATACATCTCCTCCTCAGCAAGCTTGATTACTGTTAAAAGCTTCTTATCAGGTGTTGCCATGGCAAGACCACTTGCAACATGGTAATTTTCTTTTTCAATATCATCAAGAACCCTTCTAAGATCCTTTCTTACGGCCTGTTCATCCCTTTCATACCTGAATGCAACAAATTCATCACCGCCAATCCTATAGGTGTTATTTTCGCCAAATTCGGCGCTTATAATTGATGCTATGGTTTTTAGCATATTATCACCGGCCACATGTCCCTGGGTATTATTGAGCTCATGAAGGCCATTTACATCAAAGTAAATGCATGCCATACCATCTGTCCCCTGCTGTAGATGCTGGCAAAAGTATTCATACCTGTTTCTGTTTTGAAGGCCCGTTAGAGCGTCCATATTAGCTCTTCTTTCCATACCTTTAAGGGAACCGGTTGTAATATGGATAATGTAAAAGAAATAAATAATAAGAGAAATAGCCTCTGCGGCAATAAGCAGATATAAGCCAATATGCATTGGTCTTACAGCTTCGTAGACATATTTTTCCGGAACGCTAAGAACCATCTCCCAATTGGCTATTGTCATTGGCAGATAGCAATAATACATTATTTCATTTGTTGAATGATCACGAACAATAGCATAGCCGCTTTTTCCGCTTTTTATGTTTTCATCCAGAGTTTCCCCTGTACTTATGGCAAGGAGCTTTAGAGTTGACTCATCAAAATAGGTATTAATTCGGTTTTGGCCATCTATAAGGTACTTTCCGGTATCTCTTTCAATGATAGAAATAATGCCATGGCCGTTATATACTTCAGGAGACCATGCATCAATAATACCTGCAGGCGTTGTGGTACCATATATAAAAGCTATTGTTCTGTCATCTTTCCTTATAGGAACAAAGCTTCTAATATCCAAAACTGAGGGAATTTCAAGATCTCTTTGAAGGGTTGAAATATGTTCTCCCTTCGCAAGCACAGAATTAAAATCCAAAATCCCGGTTGCATCAATATCTTTTCCCGAAATTCTAATGACTTCATTTCTGGGCGTAAGAATAGCAGCCTCTGAAATATTGGAATTTACATAATAAATATTCAAATATCTGGTAACACCTAGGGAATGTAAAGATTCTCCGGACTCGGAGATAATTTTAGAAATAAGCCGTAACATATTACGGTCCGCACGAAATTCACCCTCGATGGAGCTTATGGCTTCATCGGTGGATTTTTTGAGTTCTAAATAACTTTGGTCTCTAGTATAGTTTTTTACATAGAGAACGTAAACAGTAGAATATAAGAACACGATCAGCATAAGAATGAGTGTAGCAATCAGGCTTCGCGTTCTAAATCTTTCCTGCGCACGCTTCCACATAGCTCATCCTCCATGAAAGGCCTGACAATTAAGTCAGGCCCTCTATAGGTGAATCAAAGTTTCTTGGAATGCTCATAGTCATCAATATACTGAGTAATAAATTTCACGGTACCATCTATACCGAGAATGCTTGAATTGATGCAAAGGTCATAGCTGTCAGCTCTGCCCCATTTCTTGGATGAATAATAGTTGTAATAGCTCTGACGCTGTTTATCCTTTTTATTCATCATCTCTCTTGCCTTGTCATCTGTTGTGATATCCTCAAACCGCTCTTTTATGCGCTTTATCTTGCACTCTTCATCAGCCGTGATAAAGAGATTAAGAACATTTGGAAAATCAGATAATGCATAATCTGCACATCTTCCAACGATAACGCAAGGGCCTTCCTGAGCAATCTTTTTGATAGTATCAAACTGTGCCAAAAAAACTTTGTGGCTGATAGGCATGTCAACAAAACTTGAAGAATTATATCCAAATGAATATGTGTCCATTACAAGGTTGTAAAGAAAAGAATTTGTAGGACGCTCATCATGATTCTGAATCATCTCCTCGCAAAAGCCACTCTCTTTTGCTGCTCTAGAAAGAAGCTCCTTGTCATAACACTTAATCCCGAAATGATCGGCGACCATTTCTCCTATTTCTCTTCCGCCTGATCCGAATTGTCTTCCAATAGTGATTATAGTATTCATATACATCACCCCTTTCCCCTTTTTCTTATTTTACCTTATTTAAGAACATTGAGCAAATGTGAAAAATACTCAGGTAGCGGCGCATCCGTTTCTATATACTCGTTTGTTGCAGGATGTATAAAACCAAGAGTCTTGGCGTGTAAGCACTGGCCGTTTAATTTGAATCTGCTCTTCCTGTTTCCGGCATACACCTCATCTCCCAAAAGAGGATGTCCAATATGAGCCATATGAACACGAATCTGGTGGGTTCTGCCTGTTTCAAGTCTGCACTCTATATAAGTCATATTATCTTCCTCAAATCGCTTTAGAACGCGAAAATGAGTAATCGCTTCTTTACCGCCACTTGTAACTACAGCCATTTTCTTTCTGTCATTAGTGCTTCTGCCAATAAGGGTTTCAATCGTGCCCTCATCCTCTTTGATTACGCCGTAGCAAATTGCATGATATACACGATTTATAGAATGCTCTTTGAGCTGTTCAGCTATTTTTTGATGGGCATTATCATTTTTACAGATAATAACTGATCCCGTAGTATCTTTATCAATCCTGTGAACAATTCCCGGCCTCATAACACCGTTAATACCTGATAAATTATCATGACAGTGATACATAACAGCGTTTACCAGAGTATCCTTATAATGACCTGCAGCAGGATGGACGACCATATCTTTTGGCTTATTTACAACAAGAACATCATTGTCTTCATAGATTATGTCCAGCGGAATATCCTGAGGCAATATCTCAGGGATCTCAGCAGGCGGAATCTCCATTTTAATATAATCATTTTCAGAGATGCAAAAGCTTGCCTTTACATTTTTTCCATTGCAAAAGACCTTTTTGTCATCTATAAGTTTTTTTATGTAAGTGCGAGAAAAAGAAGGGCTAAGCTCAGATAAAAGCTTATCTATCCTTAGTCCTTCATATTCGTCACTTACAACATATTCAAATAATTTGTTTTCACTATCCATTATTTTTCCCTAAATTTCTTTTGCTGGTTAAAGCTAAGGAAATTGAAATCATTCTCTTTATAGTAAAAAAGAAAAAGGATCACAAATAAAAATGTTGAAACAGTAACATATATATCTGCTACGTTAAATATCGGAAAATTGATGATAACAAAATAGATGAAATCAACAACATAATCGTTGCGAACTCTGTCTATCATGTTCCCGGCTGCGCCACTTGCGATCATAACAAGTAAAATATGCATGATATTGTACTTTTTGTCATCAGGCATTCTAAAGAGAACATAAGCTATAATGCAAAGTATCATTACAGCAACCAGGATAAAGAAAACCTTTTGATTCTGCAAAAGGCCAAAGGCAGCTCCACTGTTTTTTAAGAAATTAAGCTCTAATACGCCGTCAATTATCTTTATAGCAGGCTTGTCTTCCAAATGGATAACTGCAAGGTACTTAGTAAACTGGTCTAATAAAACTAAAAGTATTATCATCAAAAAATCAACCAGCAAAAAGATTTTTTTCTTTTTAGATAAATTTGTATTCATAAAAACTGATCAGTCTCCATTCTCAACGTAGATAATTTCATTTAAAGCAGCATTCATCTCTTCTTCGGTAACGGTTGTATCAATAAATGCTTTTCCAATCTTTTTAAGGAGAATAAACTTAATCTTATCTCCATCAGCCTTTTTATCTGACTTTGTGAGCTTTATCACCTCTGAAGGCTCAAGATTTTCTACTGATATAGGGAGATTAAAGGGAACAAACATATCCCTGATCTCGTAATATTCTTCCATAGCAATCAGCTCTTTTTTCCAGGAGATAAAAGCTGCTGCAACACAGCCAAGAGCTACGCACTCACCGTGAGTAAGTGAAAATCCTTTTGCCTTTTCAATAGCATGTCCAAGGGTATGTCCAAAGTTAAGAAGTGCTCTGTCTCCCTTTTCTGTGGGATCCTTTTCAACGACTGCTTTCTTGATCTCGCAGCTTCTTTTTACCATCTCAAGAACTACATCTGTATCCTTGTCTTCAATCTCGTACATGTTCTCAATAAGCCATGAATAGAAAGAAGCATCTTTAATAAGACCATGCTTCATAACTTCTGCAAATCCTGAAGCATACTGCCTGTCACTTAAGGAATTAAGAGTAGAAATATTCATATACACAAGACGAGGCATATGGAATGCGCCTACCATATTTTTATACTCATCAAAATCAACACCCGTCTTGCCGCCAATGCTGCTGTCTGTCTGAGCTAAAAGAGTTGTAGGAATCTGAATAAAATCAATTCCCCTAAGATATGTTGCAGAAGCAAAACCGGCCATATCACCAACAACACCGCCCCCAAGTGCAACAACAAGGTCATGTCTGTCAAAATGATTTTCAATCAAAACCTTATATATTTTCTCAATTTCTTTGAGATTCTTATTCTCTTCACCGGCAGGGATTGCATAAGCTATAACTGTCTTTGATACCTTATTAAGTTCCTTTTGAACATCCTTTGCATATAACTTCTCAACATTACTATCAGTAATTATTGCTATTTTCCTGCCCTCAAAGCCAAGCTCCCTAACCTTATCACTTAGCCCTTCAAAATCCTTTTCAAATATGATCTCATAACATGGCTTCCCACCATAGTTAACAACTAAACTTTCCATCCCTAGTATCCTCTATTCTTCTAAACAAAAATGAAGCTGCCGCGAATGCAGCAGCTTGTTATATTAATCGATTTGATGAGGTCCCTCTGGTATTCCACTACCGAAGCCGCTCAAAATATTCTGGAAATCGCCTGAAATATCAACTGATGCCGGTGTAATAATGAAGATGTATCTTGATATCTTCTGAAGATTACCTGAAATTGCAAATGTTGAACCTGATGTAAAATCTATGATCCTCTGTGCAATATCTACATCAAGGCCTTCTAAATTAAGCACAACTGTGCGATTTGCTAAAAGTGTTTCTGTTATCTCCCTTGCATCCTCAACAGATGTAGGTTTGATCACGCAAACTTCCATACCGGCAGCTGATAAAGCTTTCTTTGACCTGGATGGAACAACCTTTGGTGCAGGTTTTTTTGCCTTTTCCTCGGAAACATCAATAGTGGGATCATCCTTACCAATTGGAGCCTGATTATTTATTGACTCAATCTTGGACCCACCATCATAATAAGTGTCATCCTCGTCATAATAACCATCTTCATCCCCATTAAGCTGAATTGCTTTTAAGAATTTATCCATTACACTCATTTTATCTAATGCTCCTCACATTTATTTTTCCCAACAAAATCTCATATAATATTATCGTAGTTTTACGTATTATGTCAAATTTATATGGTTTTTTTAACAATTTTTAAAATTTTACCCCTGAGAAGAAGCTGATTCTGACGAATCTTTAGATATGCCTTCTGTTGGCTCTTGCGCAGGTTCCTCACTTACTTCATCAGATGACTCGCTTGAAGAAAGACCTGAATCTTCAGATGCGGATGTATCAGATGATTCCTGAGCACTGACATCATCTAAGCTGCCTTCATATGCGCTTTCACTCTCATCACCATGTTCTTCTCCGGAACTGTCAGATGCTTCATCTGCCTTTTCTGAATTCTCATCAACTGTTGATGAATCAAGAACAATGTAGTCATATACATTAAGTCCATACATAGTATTGGAACGAACTATGGCGTATTCATCGTTCTGATAAAGAATCTTAACCTGTCTGAAATCTGCATAGCCTTTGTTTATATTATAAACCCCAATAAGAGTATCTGTCTTACTAACAGTATATCTTTCATTGGAATCCGGCTTTATCAGTGTATCACCAGCTCTTAATGTGTCCGTATCAATGTAATACTCAGTATCTGTCTCATTATATACATCAAGTGAAACAAACTCGGTAGTGGCATTTCCCTGTTCGTCGTACTTTTCCCTTAGTACTCCTGAGGTGTTGTCATTATTGTTAATGAGGTAAGCCTTAGGGATCAGGAAAAAGCTCTTATTCACGATTGAAGAATTAGGAATCTTAAGTCCCGTCTCATCCTCTGTTATTAGCTCCACATTTAAAAATCTGTCTCTGCAGAAAGTTATCATGGAATTTGTAAATGTAAGCTGAACGAAGCTTTGGCCATCCACATTGGTATAGGTAGTGACCTTACCCCATGATTCATCCTGGTTTTTAATGAATCTGACCTTGATATATTCAAGATTCTCAAATTCCTGAAGTCTTTCAGGATCCTGTTCATTTATAATTATAGACCATTCTTCACTTGTGCAGAGCTTATAAACAGGGTCTCCTGCCTTAACAAGAGTATTATTGATAAGCTGAGTCTTTTCATAGTTCTTTTGGTCGAGCTTATCAAGAGTCATAGTCTCAAGTGTCAGATCCTCATATCCATCAATAGAATACACGACTATTCCTGTGTCAGGAGCATTTTTATATCCAATAGATGAAAGTGTTCCACTGCTTGAATTAAGAGATTGTATATTCTGCAGAATACTGCTGTTTGAAAGCTTTTGAACAGTTCCATCTATACTGACCTTAAAATCATATACAGTATAAAAATTCTGAGGGTCAAAAGATGAATCAAAATTTACAATCTGGCTTCGAAGTTCAGATAAGTCCTCATCACCAAGTGCGACTTCTTCAGAACCCTGTGATTTAAGATACTCAAGAAGCTGCCCTGACTCATCAACTGTATAAACAAGATTTCCTACTGCAACTCTTCCGCCTTCTGTTGCAAAATAATTGACATAACCTGCATTGTCACTGGTTATGATCTTCTCTGTACGAACAGCCACAGCATCATAAATATTATTAGTTGAAAGAGCTCCCTCTTTAACCTGATATCCAACTATATGATCCCTGCGCATATAAGTAATGACACTGATAACGATATAGATAGCCATTACGGAAAAGAATATCATTCCAATGTTTATATTATTTATATTGCCCGGATATTTTGTTACGCGGCTGTTTTTCTTAGCCATTTTCCCAACCTTTTATACTTTTTTACAATATATAAGCCGCGGAAAGCCCGCGGCTTATATACATTATACTTTAAAATTAAAGTGAAATTACAACCTTGGATCTAACATTTTCAGGAAGCTCTGATTCATCCATTGAAACGCTTAAGATGAAATCAATATTGAACTTCTCAGAAAGCTTTTCGAGCTTGTCAATAGTTTCTGTTATGTCCTTGCCCTCGAGACAAGAGATATTCAAAAATCCATCAAAATACATCTGTTGGAGATCGTGGTCCTGAGAAATAATACCACTTACGAATCCGATAAACTCATCAGAATTTGAAATCATAAACTCTGGAACTACAATAAGTCTGATCTTATTGTTTAATTCATACATGTGCTTGGTGTTCTTATCAAGAAATACTACACTTCCGAGTACATTCTTAACCTCGGTATTAACCTTGTCCAATAAACATTTTGTCTTTCCTTTACCCTTTTTCCCAACAATTAACTGAACCATCGGCATACCCTCCTGCTAGTTAGAATTTAAATCCTTGTAATAATTATAGAATATTACATGGTAAAAAACAACTCTATTTGGTTATTTCTGAAAGCAAAGATGACATGTCAGAGTAAAGTGTCCCACTGTCTGTATCGCGCATGATAACTGCGATGTAAGGACTTCCGTTTGTATCTCTTGCAAGCAGGATAAGGCAATGACCTGCAGCAGATGTTGTGCCCGTTTTACCGCCAATGACTGTAACACCCATAGGCGCTGACTGGCTGCCTGAAAGATACGCATTAGTGCTGGATACAGAAACCTCCTTTGAGTTACCTGATGAATCAAGATAGTTTGTGCTGTATTCAGTCATATTTATTATTTCACTGAAGGTCTCATATTGCATGGCAGCGTTAAATATCAGATACATATCATAAGCTGTAACATAGTGGTCCTCATCAGTTAAACCATGAGGATTTGTAAAATGAGAATTGGTAGCTCCAATAGCAAGGGCTTCCTTATTCATCATATCTGCGAATCCTTCAATGGAACCTCCAATATTAGTGGCAATAAGATTAGCTACATCATTAGCTGAATATATGAGCAGGATCCTAAGTGCCTGATCAAGTGTAAGTCTGTCACCTTCCTTAAGATTCACCTTTTGTGCTCCGCTCTCATTGACATAGACATTACTGTCTGCAACAAGAACCTGATCAAGCTTGCCGTATTTTAAAGCAACAAGAGCAGTCATGACCTTTGTCAGGCTTGCAGGATGAACCTGGAGATTAACATTTTTGGCATATAAGGTTTCTTTGTTATTGAGATCAAAAAGACCGGCGCTGACATCAGAAGAAATAACATCCTCATCTCCTGTTATATCGCCGCCTGCTACGCAAAGATCTGAAGCAAAAGTAGGATAATAATATGTATTTCTGACATCTTCAGTTGATGAAGATACAGAGTACTTTGCAGAATATGAAAAGTAAGAACAGCCGGTAAGTCCAGTTGTTCCTACTAAAAGACACAATAATAAAGCTATCTTACTTGTACATCTCACGCCACTCAAAATCTCCCCTATCCAATGACTTAAGTAAAAGCTCAGCTGATGCCAGATTGGTGGCAACAGGAATATTATGCATATCACAAAGTGACATGATATTGCTGATATCAGGTTCATGAGATTTTACTGTTAATGGATCTCTTAAAAAGATCACAAGGTCGATTTCGTTGTGCTCTATTGCTGCACCAAGCTGCTGAGCTCCACCAAGATGTCCTGCAAGATACTTGTGAATTGAAAGATTTGTTACCTCTTCTACAAGTCTTCCTGTAGTTCCTGTAGCATAAAGATCATTTTTACTAAGGATACCTCTATAAGCTATGCAGAAATTCTGCATAAGTTTCTTTTTCGCATCATGTGCAATTAAAGCTATATTCATGTACTTTAACCTCTCCCCAAAATATATTTGTTTCCTTGAAGTCTGACATTGAGCACAAAGCCAATGCCTACATAAACACTTAAAAGCGAAGTCAGACCGGCACTTACAAAAGGAAGTGGAAGTCCTGTGTTGGGCAGAACTCCGGTTGCAACTCCTATGTTTATAATGCCCTGAAAGCCTATCCAGCCTCCAACGCCTGCGGCGATTACCTCACCTGCTTTATCCTTGGCCCTCATGGAAACCATAAAGCATTCAATAGCGATACCAAGAATCAAAACCACAACAATACATGCCCCAATGAATCCAAACTCTTCACCGATAACAGTGAAAATAAAGTCTGTCTGGGACTCTGAAATAAATCCGCCATTTAGAACAGAGCTTATCTCGTTGGTATTATAACCCTTGCCATAAAGCTGACCTGAACCAATAGCCATCATAGAATTAAGTGTTTGATAAGCCTCTGAATTAGCATACTCTTCAGGATGTAACCATGCAAGAATTCTACGCTGCTGATAGTCCTTAAGAATACTGCTGTCTTCCTGAACAGCATTATAAATTATAAATAATACTGAAGGAATAGAAACAGATAAAACAAAGACGACTAGCTTCCAGTTAACACCGGCAACAAATATCATTGATGAAAAAATCATCATGACCATGATACATGTTGAAAGGTCGGGCTGCTTAAAGATAAGCCCCAAAGGAAGCGCAAGCAGTGCCAAGCAAATTAGAACAAAGCTTATGTTCTTAACTTTGTCCTTATATTTCATGATAAACTGAGCATAAAATAAAATCAATAAAATTTTGGCTGCCTCTGATGGCTGGAATGTTATTCCAAATAAGTTTATCCATCTTTGAGCTCCGTTTGTGCTGCTACCCAAAGGGGATAAAACAAGTGCCAAAAGAGCTACATTCAGTATATAAAACGGAATGTAAAGTTTTATCAAAAATGAATAATCAAGTAGTGAAATAAAAACCATTAAAACCACGCCAAAAACCATTCCTGCTGTCTGTTTGGAGACATAGGAAGGGTTGGCTGAGCTGATAGCCATTATTCCAAATATTGTAAGACCAATTACCATTATGACCAGAGGAAAGTCATAATCCATTATCTTGTATTTCTTTAACATTTTTCCCCCATTAATCGGCGTTTGTAGCACCATCCTGAAGTTCTCTTGCTGTACCTGAAAGGATATCATCCTCATCTCTAAGCTCAAAGTAATAAGAAAGAGCTTCTTTCGTAATCTGTGCAGCATAGCTTGATGTATAACCATAAGCAATTCGTGTTGCTATTGCAATTTCAGGCTTTTCATAAGGTGCGTAGCAGATGAAGAGTGAATGGTTTGGTCTGCTCTTCGACTCCTGCGCTGTACCTGTCTTACCGGCTACGTTAACTCCAAGATTTGCATAATAGGATTTATCCTGTACAACCTGTCTCATACCTAAATGAATTGCATTCCAGTAAGACTGAGGCATATCGATAGTATTTCTGACAGATGCACTGTACTCTTCAAGCAGATTACCGCTTGAATCAGTAGTTTTATCTATAAGAGAAAGATTATAACATGTACCACTATTTGCAATAGTTGTCACATATCTTGCAAGTCCTATAGTTGTATATGAATGACTACCCTGTCCGATAGCAGAACGAACAGCGTCCTGATCTGATACAGAAGGCTCTGATTCTGCAATTTCTATGCCTGATTTTTCAGTGAGGCCATACATATCTGCATACTGGGCAAGTTTTTCAAGACCGGTCTCTGATGAATAAGAACTACCCAAAAGACCAAGTCTGTAACCGACTTCATAGAAAAATACGTTGCAGGAATTACGGATACCACCTGTAACATTTAAGTTACCGTGTCCACTAGGATATATCCAACACCTTGGCGGATGATCGAGCTTATCAAAAATACCGCCGCAATAAATTGTTGAATCAGTAGTAATTACTCCTTCTGTAAGGCCTGCTGTCGCAGAAACAATCTTAAATGTAGAACCGGGAGCTGTCTTCTGCTGTGTAGCGTAGTTGTACAAAGGATTTGATTTGTCGCTTCTAAGTTTAGCGTAATATTCTGCATCAACGCCGTTTGCCATTTTGTTGTTATCGTATCCGGGATATGAAACTATAGCCAGTACATCACCGGAATTAACGTCAGTAACAACCATTGATCCTGTGCAGGGATCAAGAGCAAGCTGCGCAGGTGTAATATCCAGGTTGGAAATCCTGTTAGTCATAAAGGTATATGCTGTCTCGCCGCCTCTATCCCATATTCCCTGCTCTTCATCTGATAAAGTAACTTTATCCTGTTCAAGAAGGAGGTTGCAAACCTGAGTGCCACTTATGTTTCCATCCAGCAAAAGATATTTATAGAGCCTTGTCTGGAAGTCATAATCAGATGACATCTTATCAATGATGTAATCTACTATCTGAGCAAAGATTTCTTCAGAATCTGCATACTGATTGTCGATGCTGAGTTTAGAAACATCGATCCAGTTCATAGCGATAGCATATTTTAAGTATTCAGTAAGAGAAATTGTCTCATCTGTTGTCCAGGCAACATATACATCATCTTCTTTATCTACAAGAGTAGAATTGATGACGCCATCAGAATAAAGCATTGATGCAATATGGCTCATGTACCACTGATATTCACTGCTAAGGGCATTATAAGGAGTCTTTGTTGTTTCGAACTCTTCCCTGAGTCTTGAAAGAACGGATGCATTCTTAATTGTAAAAGCCTCATAAACAGCTTTCTCTGTTTCTTTTGCATCGTCCTCAGCAAAATGAGGTATATCAACAACGTCGTTGTCAAAAATAGCATAATAAACATCATAGATTGGGATTACAATACTGCTTGAGCTACTTGTCTCTGTATATGTGTATGTCTTTACATTCTGTATTTTGGAAACAAGGATACCTGCAAGTGACTGCTCAATAATATCGTAGCAGGCCTCAGTAAGATCTTTATCAATAGTAAGATAAACATCATTACCTGCAATTGAATCCACATAATTGCTGGTCTCAATTACCTGACCTGTATTATCTACATAAACAGTCTCAGATCCCTTTGTGCCCTGAAGCACAGACTCCATAGCCTGCTCAATACCTGATTTACCAACAGTATCGTTAAGTCCATAGCTTGAATTTATCTGCTGAAGCTCAGCAAGTTCATCCTCTGAAACCTTTCCTGTATAACCAAGAAGATGTGAGAAATACTGTGCATCAACATACTTTCTGGCTGTACTCTCCTCGATAGAAACACCCTCAAGCATGCCCAGATTCTCCATAACATCAGCAACTGTCTGGTCGCTTACATCAGAAGCAACTGTAGTATCAATGTACTTCTGATAACTGTTAGAATCCATATTGTAACGAACTGTCAAAACCTTAAGAGCTCTGTCATTGGTATAGCCCCTTCTTGCAACAAAAGAAGAAGATACTCCGGGAGTTTCATACTCTCCTACACCAAATTTTTTGCAGAGGTCATCAATAACATTCTCAGGAGTTTTTGTCTTTTCCTCGTACTTAAGGTCATTTATAGATGTGTGTCCATAAACATCTGCCAGGAATCTAAGAAGTGAATTACCGGTGACCTTAAACTCAAATTCATTGCTTTCGTTGAGAATAATATTGAAATCCTGATCTACTGTATCACCATTTTCCTCGATGATATCAATAAGAGCATTTAAAGTCTGGTTAATCGCTGTGTTTTTGCCTGAACCTGACTTATAAACGTCTTCTATAGTTACAGAATTGGCAAGTTCATTATAAGCCAGAAGATTACCATTTCTGTCATAGATATTTCCTCTTGTAGCAGCTATGGTCTTTTCTTTTTTGATCCTTAACTTAAAAGTATCAAGATAATACTCACCATTTATTACCTGCAGCGAAAAAAGCCTGTATATCATTACACAGGCCAAAGTAAACAGAACAAAAGAAACTATGACTGCTCTGGAAGTTATGAATTTAATTATGTTTTCTTTTATTTCATCAAACAAATTTCTTGGCGCTCCTTTGTTCCTTTTCATCAATGATATTATTGACCTTAAGGATGATCGGATAAATAAATATGGCTACGATAGCTGTATACACAACTTCAGGAATTATTACTGTCTGCATATAATAGCCGATATTAAATTTGGTCCTGAACAAGAACATCAGGATATAACAGACAAAGCCAAAAACAAAGTCTGATATTGTTATTACCATGATAGGGATAGCAACATTTTGTGAAAAAAAGATAATGTGAAGCTTTCCTACAATAAATCCAATATACATGTAAATTAGTGCAAAAAAGCCAAGATATGTTCCAAAGAAAATATCGACTAAAAGGCCGCAAAAAAAGCCTGTTAAAAGTCCCGCTTTATCTCCCTTGATAAAAGCTGTCGAAGAAGTCATTATCATAAGGACATTGGGCGCTATTCCACCAAAGTCCAGTGCCCTGAAAAGCGTAGTCTGTAAAATAAATGAAACTATGATAAATATGAAGTTTACAAGTATACGCCTAATATTCATAAAAAATCTTAATTTCCACCATTATTCTTAACTTGTAATATCACAAGTACTTCATTCATATGTTCAAAGTCCACTGCAGGAGAAAGAGTTCCTGACTTAGTAAGATTATTTGAATCATCTTCCAAAGTAGAAATATATCCTATCAGAATTCCGGGAAGATACTTATCACTGATATTTGAAGTCACAATCTTGTCACCGATGCTAACCTTGTCTGCATCATCAACAAGTTTAGAAAAGCTTATATATCCGCTTCTGTAGAGCTCCAGGTCTCCTGTAACGATAAGGTTATCAGAAGACGAAAGAACCATTCCGCTCACAGCAGAGTTATCAGCAATTATAGACTGCACTTTTGCCCAGTCAGGTCCAACATCAATTACTCTTCCTACAAGACCTGCACCTGCAATAACATTCATATCAATTGCAATGCCATCATCGGAACCCTTATCTATGACAAAAGAATAATACCAGTTGCCCGCATCCTTGGCGATAATCCTGGCTCCGGTCTTGGGATAATCACTATATTTTGAATCAAGCTCATACAATTCACGAAGCTCAGTAAGTTCATACTTTTCCTGCTCCAGGTTTGTATTGGCAATAGTAAGCTCATCAATCTGACTCTTTAGTCTCTCGTTTTCATCAAGAAGTTGTGTGATGGAAGCAAGTTTATCCGTAGTCTCTTTTATATAGCTTGAACAGATTGTGATTCCCTTTTGAAATGGTACAACAAATACACCTGCAAACGAGTTCAAAGGACCCGTAAACAGATTAGTGTTAAATGTGATAACAATTAACGCCGTACATAGAATTGTTAAAATAAAGAGGAGATATTTACTTGGAAGGGTAAATTCTTCTCCTCTTTGCCTTATGATGGGACTCATTTATCTATCCTCTTCGATTCCATATGCAAGAGGTTTATACTGATCATCTTTAATAATCTTGGCAAGACCAAGAGCACCTGAGCCAATAGGGTTCTCAGCGATATTTACATTAAGGCCAACACCGTTGCTAAGTCTCTGTGCAAGGTGGCAAACCTGTGAAGCACCACCTGTGAGATATAATCCGTGCTTGAAGATATCAGCAGCAAGTTCTGGTGGAGTCTTCTCAAGAGTAGCTTTAACATTATCAAGAATAACATCAAAGTTCTCAACAAGTGCCTGGTTAAGAAGATCTGTAGGGATCTTTCTCTCAACAGGAAGTCCTGTAACGATATCTCTTCCGTAAACAACAGCGTCCTTGCCCTCTTTTTCAAGCTCCTTAAGAGAAATCTTTACGCTTTCAGATGTCTTTTCACCAATAAGAAGTCCGAATTCCTTACGGATTACGTTTCTGATAGATTCATCAAACTTCTTGCCGCCTACCTTAATAAGCTTACTTACAACGATACCGCGAAGAGAAAGGATTGAGATCTCTGTTGTGTCATAGCCAACGTTTACAACTAAAACACCCTGAGAGTTCATAACATCTACGTTCATTCCAAGTCCGTCAGCAAGAGGCTTTTTAACCATCATGATCTTTTTAGCCTTGATTCCGGCATCATTGATAAGATCATGGAAAGCTCTTCTCTCAACTTCTGTAACGTCCTTAGGTACTGCAATATAAACATCACAAGGCTTAACGCTGCCCTTCATCTGATCTGTTATAAAGAGTTTAACAAGTGTCTCCATATGCTCAATATCAGCAATAACACCGCTGTTAAGAGGATATGATATCTTGATCTTGTCAGGAGCCTTCTCATACATCTCGTATGCAGAGTTTCCATAAGCGAAGATATTTGTCTTATTCTCAATAGCGATCATGTTCTTCTCTACTGTAAGACTGTCTTCATCCCTGTTGAAGATTTTGATATTGCTTGTTCCAAGATCAATTCCAAAAATATTAGCCATTTCTTCTCCTTATTGCCATAAAAGCCCTTTTTCTCCAAAGCTGTAATATGACTGATTTCCTATAATAATATGATCTATAAGCCTGATATCAAGCATATTGCCTGATTCGCTGATCTTATTGGTAAGTTCCGCATCTGCCCTAGACGGAGTCGGATCTCCGCTTGGATGATTATGCAAAAGAACTATACAAGATGCACCACTTTTAAGCGCATGTGTAAATATGTCTCTGGGAGACACCAAAGCTGAATTAACCGTGCCTATGGATAATACAGATTCATTTATAAGCTTATGCTTATTATTAAGGCAAAGAAGCACTGCCTTTTCCCTTTCTTCATGCCGCATCTTCTCCATATATATGGATGCGATCTGTCTGGATGACTCAAAGAAAGTTCCGCTAAAAGAACTCTGAACAGCCATTCTCTTAGCAAGCTCCGTAAGGCATTTTAGCTTAACAGCCTTAACTTCTCCAATACCGTGAACACTTTTTAGTTCATCAAGTGTCAGGGAAAAGAGCCCGTTTAATCCTCTCTCTTTACCGTTGGATAAGCTTAATATCTCATGGGCAATTTCTATTGGTGAGGAATTGCCACTGCCTGTGCGAATGATGATCGCGAGCAGCTCTGCATCTGTAAGACACTCCGGGCCTGCACTTATAAAGCGCTCATAAGGAAGCATTTCCTTGTAGGCACTGCTTCCAAAAATCTTATTATTTATTGTATTCATCTTTACCTTTCTGATATAACGCAATGCGCCGCTTCTCCAGGCAATCAGAAAAGTACAAAATGGTACAGCTAATAGTTTATCACAAAGATACCATTTTTACATCATAAAGCTTTTGCAAAGTCTTTAAAATACCATATTTAGCGTGTGGCCAGGTAAGTCCACCCTGGAAAAATACTGAATATGGCTCTTTTATAGGTCCATCGGCTGAAAGCTCAATGGATGAGCCTGATACAAATGCTCCTGCAGCCATGATAACCTGTGCATCATAGCCAGGCATATCCCAAGGCTCTGGTGTAACAAAGGAATCAACAGGCGCTGCAGCCTGAATTCCCTCGCAGAAAGCAATAACTCCCTCAGGTTTACCAAAAGTAACTGCCTGAATGATATCAAATCTGTCTTCGCTTCCGTTTGGACAAACATCAAAGCCAAGCTTTTCGTAGATATTTGCTGCAAAGATCGCACCCTTTAAAGCTGAAGCTGTTACTGTAGGAGCAAGGAAAAATCCCTGATAAAACTGAGGAAGGATTCCAAGAGAAGCTCCAACTTCCTTCCCAAGTCCTGGAGAAGTAAGTCTGAAAGCTGCATTTTCAACACACTCTTTTTTACCTGCAATATATCCGCCAATTGGAGCAAGTCCGCCGCCCGGATTCTTAATAAGTGAACCAACAACCATATCTGCGCCGAGATCTGTGGGCTCAATTCTCTCAACAAACTCTCCATAGCAGTTATCAACCATACAGAGAACATCTTTTTTAATGCCCTTGATAAAGCTTATGAGTTCTCCTATCCTCTCTACAGAAAGTGTAGGTCTTGTCTGATATCCCTTGGATCTCTGGATAGTTACAAGCTTGATATTATCGTTTTCAAGTAATACTTTTTTGATATTCTCAAAATCAAAGCTTCCGTCAGGTAATAGATCTACCTGTGAATATGAAACTCCATACTCAGCAAGGGATCCCTTTGAAGGCCTTATTCCAATTACTTCTTCCAATGTATCGTAAGGCTTTCCAACAGGAGAAAAAAGCATATCTCCCGGGCGAAGGTTACTCATAAGAGCAAGTGCAAGTGCATGTGTTCCGCATGTGATCTGAGGTCTTACAAGAGCATCCTCTGCATGGAAAACTGAGGCATAGACTGCTTCAAGCTTTTCTCTTCCGATATCGTTATATCCGTAGCCTGTAGTTCCAAGAAGGCAGGCTTCACTAACCTTATTATCCTGCATTGCCTTAAGAACCTTAAGCTGATTGTACTCAGCAGTCTCATCTATGGCCTTAAATCTTGGCTCAAGCTCCTTTAAAATCTTTTCTCCAAACTCATAAACTTCCCTTGATATACCAAGGGCTTCATACATATTACTGTTCATTTCCATAAATCCTAAGCATCTCTTTCAATATTAAATCTTCATCGTGGCCGAAAGCTTCTTTATCCAGCCATATTACATCTCTTTCACGTCTAAACCAGGTAAGCTGTCTCTTAGCAAAGTGCCTTGTATTGAGCTTTATCAGATAAATTGCTCTTTCAAGGTCGTACTCACCATTTAAATATCCGATCATTTCCCTGTAGCCAAGACTTTGCATGGACGTTGCCGTCATTGGAATGTCCATCTTAACAAGGTCCCTTACTTCCTGTTCGAGGCCATCGGATATCATTTTATCGACGCGAGCGTCTATGCGTGAGTATAACGTTTTTCTATCATCTGTCAATACAAAGTAGGTAAAATCATATGGAGAATCGTTATTACTCTGCTCTTTATTGTGTTCAGATATCTTTTTTCCTGTCTTTTTATAATACTCCAAAGCTCTTATAACACGCTTTGAGTTGTTCTCATGAATTATTTCTGCTGACTGAGGATCTACTTTTTTCAGCTCTTCAAAGAGTTCATGGCCTTCACCGTTTTCCGCTCTTTTCTCAAGCTCTTTTCTATAGGAATCATCCTCATCAGTTTCTGTAAAATCTATATCTCGAAGTACTGCCTGAATATAAAAACCTGTACCACCCACGAGAATTGGGATTTTGCCCCTTGAGGAAATATCCTCTATAGCTTCTTTTACAAGCTTTTGAAACATAAAGACATTAAAATCTTCCTTGGGGTCAAGAAAATCGATGAGGTGGTGCTTTACCCCTCCCATTTTTTCGGGAGATATCTTATCGGTTCCTATATTCATATATTTATAGACCTGCATAGAATCAGCGGAGATTATCTCTCCGCCAATAGCTTTTGCAAGTTCAATTGATAGCTTTGATTTGCCAACAGCAGTTGGCCCTGTTAAAACAACAAGCTTTTGTTTGCTCATTCCACTACTCGCTTAAACTTCTTATCAATCTCATACTTGGACATCGATATAATTGTAGGTCTTCCATGGGGGCAATTATATGGATTTTCAAGTGTCAGCAGTTCATCTAAAAGAGCTTCAAGCTCAGTCCTGGACATTCTTGTATTGCCCTTAACTGAAGCCTTACAAGCCATACTTGCTATCTTGTAGTTGATGACATCAGGTGTTCTGTCAAGGCTTGTTTCATGTGATAGCTCATCAAGAATCTCTATAAACATCTCTTTTTCATTCTCACAGCCAAAAAGGTCTACAGGAATTGCTCTCATAGCATATTCATGACCGCCGAAGTTTTCAATATTAAATCCAAGTTTTTCAAAGTATTGTCTGTATTTAAGGAAAAGCTCCTCCTCAGCTGCAGAAAGAGAAACAATAACAGGAGGATTAACCATCTGTGAAAGCTGCTCTCCTGACTTATATCTCTTCATCATACGCTCATAATTAACTTTTTCATGAGCAGCATGCTGATCCATAAGGAATATCTTGTCCTTAAAACCTATGATCCAATAAGTCCCAAAGATCTGACCTATTATCTCATATTCTTTTACATTTTCCCTGCTAAGAACCTTTTCATCAAAGAGATTAAGCTGAACAGGCTTTTCTACTATAACAGCTTCATCCTGCTTGATTATAGGAGAAGGTTTTTCTGTTTCTTTTGCCTTTGAGCCGTCTGAGTCCCCAAAGATCCTTGTCCAGACCGCAGACTTATTGGAATCCTCAATCTTAATAGGCTCCGCCTTGATTCCTGTTGCAAAAACAGGCTCATCTTCCTTTAATCTGTTCTCTTCGAATCTGACTTTTTCAAATGGCTGAGGAGCAATGTATTTCTGGGGTTTATCATCTTTTTTTACCGCAGATTTATCATCATCTTCAAAATCACTGAGAATTTCCGGTTTTTTATTATCAGGTGCCTCGGCCACAGCGCCTGAATTTAATGCATTTTCATCATTACCGGTATTTTTCTTTACAGGTTCATCCTCCCCAAGGAGTGCATCCGGTATCATCTCATGATTTCGCAGGGTGTTTTCTACATTTGTCCTTATAAAATCATAAAGAGCAGGTTGGTTTCCAAATCTTACCTCGAGCTTTGCAGGATGAACATTGACATCAACCATAGCAGGGTCAAGGCGCAGATGCAGAACTGCAAAAGGGAACTTATGCATCATAAGATACTGCTTGTATCCCTCTTCTAAGGCCTTGGACATGACCTTATCTTTTACATATCTTCCATTTACAAAAAAGATCTCAAAATTCCTGTTTGATCTGTTTATGGAAGGTTCTCCCAAATACCCCTCAAGGGTATAGCCGTTACCTGAAACATTTATAGGAACAAGGCTTACAGAAATATCTCTTCCATAGATCCTGTAGATTATCTCCTTAAGATCGCCGTTTCCTGTTGTAGAGAATTTATCCTCTTTATTATTTATGTAGTGAAAAGAAACTGTTGGGTTATCAAGAGCAAGATGCTCCATGACATCTCCAATATAGCTTCCTTCAGTCTGAGGAGTCTTAAGGAACTTCTTTCTGGCAGGAGTATTGTAAAAAAGATTCCTCACAATAAGTGAAGTTCCATCTGGCGCTCCAATCTCTTCAAAAGAAATCTCTTCACCGCCATTTATGGTATATCTTGTGCCTGTAAGATCATCAGAAGTCTTAGTTATCATATCAACCTGAGCAACCGATGAAATACTCGAAAGAGCCTCACCTCTAAATCCAAGAGAATGAATAGTATAAAGGTCATCTATGCAGGTAAGCTTACTTGTAGCATGACGTTTAAAGGCCTTGCGGATCTGACTTTTTTCGATTCCGCTGCCATTGTCGGTTACACGGATCATGTCGATACCGCCGCCCTTTATCTCAACTGTAACTGCCGTTGCACCCGAGTCAATAGCATTTTCAACAAGCTCTTTTACAACACTTGCAGGCCTTTCTACAACTTCACCTGCAGCAATCTGATCTATGGTATTTTTGTCCAGTTCATTAATAAAAGCCATTTAGTTTTTCCACCTGTTTTTCAAATCACTTTGAAGCTTATAAAGCGTGTTAAGCGCATCCATTGGGGTAAGTGTTGTTATATCTATTTCCTGTAACCTCTTTAATACGTCTTCATCTGTAACCGTATCAAAAAGAGTCATCTGATCTATATCCACATCATCATAGTGCTGTACTTTGACTTTTTTATCGTTCTTGGATTCTTTGGCAATACTCTGAACCTTTTCAGTAATATCATTATCCGTAAGTTCAGTCACAATCTCTTTTGCCCTGTCAATTACCATATCAGGAACACCGGCAAGCTTGGCAACCTGGATACCATAGCTCTTATCAGCGCCGCCCTTGATGATCTTACGTAAAAATACGATATCATCACCATTTTCCTTAACAGCGATACAATAGTTATTTACATTGTCCATTTTGCCCTCAAGCTCAGTAAGCTCATGATAATGAGTAGCGAACAAAGTCTTGGCTCCAAGTATCTTTCTGTTGCTGATATGTTCTGTTACAGCCCAGGCAATGGCAAGTCCGTCATATGTAGAAGTACCACGCCCTATCTCATCCAGGATAAGAAGTGAATTGGGCGTTGCGTTTCTGAGGATATTGGCAACCTCATTCATCTCTACCATAAAAGTGGACTGACCGCTTCCAAGGTCATCTGATGCACCAACTCTTGTAAATATCCTGTCAACAACGCAAATATCAGCTTTTTCAGCAGGTACAAAAGAGCCTATCTGTGCCATTAAAACAATAAGCGCCGACTGTCTCATATAGGTTGACTTACCGGCCATATTAGGACCTGTGATGATTGAAATGCAGTGCTTTTTATTATCAAGGTATGTGTCATTTGAAATGAACATATCTGAAGAATCAAGCATTCTCTCAACTACCGGATGTCTTCCGTTCTTAATATTGATAATACCCTTTTCATTAAGAGAAGGCTTAACATATCTGTTCTTTTCAGCCACATAGGCAAGGGATGCATACACATCCAAAAGAGCTATGGATTTAGCTGTACTCTGTATTCTGTTTATCTCAAGAGCAATGGAATCCCTGATCTTGCAGAACATGTCGTACTCAAGGTTATTTAACTTATCCTGTGCATTAAGAATAGTATCCTCAAGTTCTTTTAACTTAGGTGTTGTATATCTCTCGCAATTAGTAAGAGTCTGCTTTCTGATGAAGTAATCAGGCACCTTGTCCTTAAATGAGTTTGTAACTTCAAAGGAATATCCAAACACATTGCTGTATTTGATCCTAAGGTTCTTTATTCCTGTATTTTCTTTTTCTTCCTCTTCAAGCTGTGAAAGCCAGACTTTGCCGTTAGTTCCGGCTTCTCTGAAATGATCTATATCTTTATCAAAACCGTCTTTAATGATTCCGCTCTCTTTTATGGCAAGTGGTGGTTCCTCCACTATGGCACTGTCAATAAGATCATGGATATCAGTTAAAGGATCAAGATTTTCAGTAAGCTTTTTTATCTCTGGGTCATCCTGAATATCCAAAAGAGCTGTGATAATTGCAGGAATCATCTTTATAGAATTTCTGAATGCCAAAAGATCTCTTGGATTAGCGGTCTTAAATACAATCTTGGACATCAGTCTTTCAAGGTCATATACAGGATTTAAGTATTCCCTGATTTCCTCTCTTGTAACGACGTTTTTCAAAAGAGTATCAACTGCACCCTGCCTTAAAAGAATCTCATCCTTTTCAATAAGGGGCTGCTCAATGAAGCTTCTAAGAGTTCTGGCTCCCATGGCAGTCTTGGTCTTATCAAGAACCCACAGAAGGGTTCCTCTTTTCTGCTTATCTCTCATTGTCTCAACAAGCTCAAGATTTCGCCTTGTTGAGCTGTCAAGCAGCATGTACTTACTTGTAAGATAAGGATAAATATGAGTGATATTTGAAATATCCGACTTCTGCATATCTGTCAGATACTGCAGTAAAGATCCGGCAGCCACTATTCCGTTTGGAAAATCATCTATTCCAAGTCCTATAAGTGAAGAAACCTTAAAGTGCCTTAACAGCAGTCTCTTACAAGAATCTTCATCATAGTACCTTGAATCTAACGGATTTACAAAAATCTGAAGTCTATTCTTTAGATCATTTATATCGATTCCGGAAAAAGTAAAGGCCTCATTACAGATGATCTCCGATGGCATATACTTTACGATCTCATCATTGCAGGCCCTTAAACTATCAACCTCAGTAAGATAATAATCTCCGGTGGTCACATCAGCTATAGAGATTCCGATGCTGTCAGGTGAATAAAGAACACTCATGATATAATTGTTCTTTGTTTCCTCAAGGGACTGCATGTTAAGATTGGTTCCGGGTGTTACGATCCTTGTTACATCTCTTTTGACAATTCCCTTAGCAAGCTTAGGGTCTTCAGTCTGTTCACAGATTGCTACCTTATAGCCCCTGGAAACAAGCTTTGTAAGGTAAGAATCAACTGCATGGAAGGGAACTCCGCACATTGGAGCTCTTTCCTCAAGGCCACAGGCCTTTCCTGTAAGTGTAAGCTCCAGTTCCTTTGAAGCTACCTTGGCATCGTCAAAAAAGAGTTCATAAAAGTCACCAAGTCTGTAAAACAGTATGCAGTCTTTGTATTCAGCCTTCGTTTGAAGATAGTGCTGCATCATCGGTGAAACTTTTTCAATATCTATACTTTCAAACATGGTAGTGTTCTCCACGTTTATATCCCCATTTCATTAGATTTTAGAATTAAACCGCATGGCCCATGAAGTAGAAGCCTTTGCATTCATCGAGGCTAACATTAACAAATGTTCCAATAAGAGACTCATCGCCTTTAAAATGAACCAAAGTGTTATTTGAAAGACGTCCAGTCACAAGAGATGAATCTTGTTCATTAACACTTTCTACAAGAACTTCTGCAGTGATACCTGTCATCTTCTCTGACTGCTTGCGGGCTGTTTCCTGAACAACTTTAAGAAGCTTGTCGAAGTTCTTTTTTACCTCTTCTTCAGGAACCTGGTTCTCGAAAGAGGCAGCAGGTGTACCTGTTCTCTTTGAATAGATGAAGGTAAATGCATTGTCAAATCCAGCCTTCTTTACTACATCAATTGTGTCGTCTACATCGCTTTCTGTCTCCCCCGGAAAGCCAACGATAATGTCTGTAGTTATTGCAATATCAGGGAGCTTCTCGTGGATCTTATCTACAAGTGCAAGATAGCTCTCCTTTGTATACTTTCTGTTCATACGCCTTAAGATCTCAGTATTTCCTGACTGCAAAGGAAGATGGATATGTCTTGCGATCTTAGGATTACGGGCAATTACATCCAAAAGCTCATCAGAAAAATCCTTAGGATGAGGAGTCATGAATCTTACTCTCTCTATGCCTTTAACCTTGGACACTTCCTCCAAAAGCTCAGGGAAAGATATTCGATTTGGGTCACCCTCTTTAAAATCAAGGCCATAAGAGTTTACATTCTGGCCAAGGAGCATTACTTCTTTTACGCCGTCATTTGCAAGCTTTTCGCACTCTCTTATGATGTCCTTAGGATTTCTTGAACGTTCTCTTCCGCGAACATAAGGAACGATACAGTATGTGCAGAAATTGTTGCATCCAAACATGATATTTACGCCTGACTTAAATGGATACTTTCTAAATACAGGAAGATCCTCGACAATTTTGTCTGTTTCCTTCCAGATATCTATGATCATTCTGTCAGATACAAGCGCTGTACATAAAAGTTCAGCAAACTTATAGATGTTGTGTGTACCAAAGATAAGGTCAACAAAGCGATAGCTCTTCTTAATCTTTTCAACTGCGCTCTGCTCCTGCATAAGGCAGCCGCAGATAGCTATCTTCATATGAGGATTCTTTTTCTTGTGGCTTCCGCATGCGCCAAGTCGTCCATATACTCTCTGATCCGCATTATCTCTGACTGTACAGGTATTATACAGAACAAAATCTGCCTCTTCTGAATCAGTCTCTTCATATCCAACAAGCTTCAAGATAGCCAAAAGCTTTTCAGAATCTCTTGCATTCATCTGGCATCCAAAAGTCACAACACAGGCCTTTGGTGTTCTTCCAAGCTCTTTTTTCAGCTCTTCAACATAGCCTTTTGCCTCTTCAATAAAGCCAAGCTGCTTTAAGCTCTCGGCATCTGTTACTTCTTCTTTGTTTGCGTTTAAAATATTTATATCTTTCTTAAATTCCATTACTTATAACTCTTTCCGTACTCATTAACAATTCCAAGCAGAATATCTACAGTTTTTTCCATTTCCTGTACTGATGCATATTCATACTTGCCGTGATAGTTGTAGCCACCTGTGCAAAGGTTTGGACATGGAAGTCCCTTATATGAAAGGCTTGCTCCGTCTGTGCCGCCTCTGATCGGGAATTCCAAAGGTGTAACACCGATATCTGTCATGGCTTTTTTAGCATTCTCAATAAGATGCATGTGAGGTCTTATCTTTTCGATCATGTTTTTGTACTGATCTCTTACTTTTACCTCTACAGTGCCCTCGCCATATTTCTTGTTCAAATATTCAGCAGCATCAATAAAGAGCTGTTTCTTTTTCTCAAACAAAGCTTCATCATGGTCACGAATAATATAGCTTGCACTTGCCTTTTCTGTTGATCCGTTTACTTCTGTCAGATGGAAAAAGCCCTCTCTTCCCTGTGTATACATAGGATTCATCTGAACAGGTAAAAGAGAATGGAACTCATAGCAGATAAGCGAAGCATTTACCATTTTGTCTTTTGCATCTCCGGGATGAACGCTTCTTCCGTTTACTACGATCTTGCCCTCGGCAGCATTGAAGTTCTCATACTCAAGGTCTCCAAGCTTTCCGCCGTCAACAGTATATGCAAACTTTGCTCCAAATTTTTCGATATCAAAGTGAGCAGTTCCCTCACCAATTTCCTCATCAGGAGTAAATGCAATCTTAATATCTCCGTGAGGAATATCAGGATTAGTCAAAAGAACTTCCGCCATAGTCATGATCTCGGCGATACCAGCCTTATCATCGGCACCAAGAAGGGTTGTTCCATCTGTGACAATAAGTGTTTCTCCCACATGATTTGAAAGCTCAGGGAAATCAGCAGGTGATAACACAACGCCAAGCTCCTTATTAAGAACAATATCTTTTCCGTCATAATTCTCAACTTTTCTTGGCTTAACATCCTTGCCGCTAACCTCATCAGATGTGTCCATATGAGAAATAAAGCCGATTGCAGGTCTGTCGACATTGTCGTTTATGTTAGATGGTATTGAAGCATAAACGTAGCAATGCTCCTCATCATAATAAACATCAGATGCACCTATCTCATTTAATTCTTTTACAAGGAAACGCGCAAGTTCATGCTGTTTCATTGTGGAAGGAGAAGTTCCTGTTGTGTCATCAGACTGTGTGTCAAATTTTACATAGTTTAAAAATTTTGAAATTACATCGGGTCTATTCATTTTCTTTTCAACTTCCTTTTGCTTTTATTATCAGGGTCAGGCTCGCTCATATAGATCCTAACTGACCTTTCACTCATTTTTTCAACTGAATTGTTCTTTTTATCAGTATTATCTATTTTTGAAATGCTCTCAGTATCCGATATCATCTTCCAGCGAAGACCATCAGGGAGTTTGGGGAGAGCAATCTCTTCAGCCATCCAGTGCATGTTATAGCAGACATAGATAAATGGACTGTTTTTGTCGCTCTTATCATACTGCCCGCAATAAAGCATCCCCAGGATGTGGCTGTGTCCCGTAAAATCAGGTCTCCAGGCTTCTCTTCCATGACAGGACAGATCCGGATAGCCACAGGAAATATAATCCATTAGTTTAAATGTTGATGGGTTATGAAGTACTTTATGGTCAAAACGCAGCTTCAAAAGGAACTTAAAGTACTCAAATATCTCAGCATTTTTCTCAAGAGCCTTCCAGTCAACCCAACCTGTCTCATTGTCCTGGCAATATGGATTGTTATTGCCTCCCTGAGAAGAACAGAACTCATCACCGCTAAAGATCATCGGTGTTCCCTGGGCTAAAAGGAGCATTGTCAAAATGTTCTTTATCTGCTTTTTCCTTAGTTCCAGAATACTCTGCTTTCTGGTCCTTCCCTCAATTCCGCAGTTCCAGCTAAGGTTATTGTCAGTGCCATCCTTATTGTTTTCACCGTTTTCTTCATTGTGCTTATGTTCATAGGCAACCAGGTCAGCAAGCCTAAAGCCCTCATAATCACAGATATAATTGATGACTCCATGAGTATTTCCGTTTGCGATCATCGAACGGAAAAAATCACTTGCAGAGTTGTCATCACTCTTTAAAAATCTCCTGCTTGCATATAAAAATGAATTGTTATATACGGCAAGATATCTTTTGGCAGGATCAGAACTATCCTCAAACCAGTCATACCATATCTTTGCATCAGCAAAAAGCGGTTCTCTGGTTATAAGAGAAATGGGTATCCTTGCTCCCTTCAAATGAAAACCATCAACATGATAAGAGCATCTCCAGTATCTAAGCGCATCTATCATAAGGCTCTCATTCTCATTCTCTTCGAAAAAGAACTGCATGATAACTTCAAGACCATTTTCATGCATTGTCTTTATAAAATGCTTAAACTCGTTCTCGGCATCATCAGGGTTTGAACAATAAGCTGTCCTTGGAGCAAAGTAAAAGCCCTTTTTATAGCCCCAGAAATTGAGACGAGGCTTAATACTGTTAGTATTTGATATGCTGCCATCTTTGGAATACAAAAGCTCTTTTGACAAAATACCTCCATGAGTCTTTGGAGTCTCAACCTCATTCATCTCAATGGCTGGCATAAGCTCAACAGTCGTAACACCTATGGATTTAAGATAAGGAATCTTATCAAGTATTCCCATAAATGTTCCTCTGTGCTGCGAAGGAACTCCGCTTCCTGAAGACTTCGTAAATCCTCTTACATGGAGCAGGTAAACAAAGCTGTCTTCATAGGGAATATCAGGAAAAGAGTCATTCCCCCAGTCAAAAGAGTATTCGGAAGCCTTTAAAGTTGATCTGTTATCAAGTTTAGCTCTTATATCGCAGTCAGGAACATCAAGTCCAAAAGTCTCAAGTCCCAGAAGGTGCTTGGCATAAGAATCACAAAAATAAGTAGAATCGACAAAATAGTTATAAGATGAGTATTCATCTATATTTTCAATTCCTTTTATCCTTGCAGCATATATAGAACCGCGCTTCAAATATTTAGGGAATTTGATCTTAAGAGCTGTCTCTCCATCATTAGAAGTCCCTTTATAAAGCGCGATACCACAGGTCTTGTCCCCGTCAAAAACAGTGCGTACCACAAGAGACTTGTCATAATCAATATAGCAACCTAGTGGATATGGTTTTTCCTTGAGTATTTCTAGCTTTTCTGACATTTTTGCTCCATCCTGTACTTGTAAATCTACATAAGCCATAATATTTTACCACAAAACTTCTCATACTGCATCGTGTCGTGCTATAATCTTGATAGATAAATCGAAAAGTTTTTTCAGGAGGATTATTAATGGAATTTTCTAAAATTGCCACAGACATGAATACAAAGATCGAAAACGATGAGCAGATGACTGTAGATGTAGAGCTTGACGGAGGTGAAGTAGTTACTTGTGCTATTATCATCGTCCTCACTGTTAATTCAAAAGACTACATTGTACTTCTCCCTCTCGATAAAAACGGACAGAATAACGATGGCAATGTTTGGTTTTATGAATTTATTTACAAGGGCGAGGAAGAAGATCCTGAACTTGGATATATAAGTGATGATGCTGAATATGAAGCTGTTGCTGAAGCTTTCAACCTCTATCTTGATGATGTAGAGTTTGATGAGCTTGTAGAACTTCCGGAAGAAGGACTTGATGGCTGATCACCATATTTTAAAGTCCACTTTGACCTTATTGGTCGCAGGAACCTTGAGGGAAGCATAGCATTTTCCTTAGTTCCTGTAACAAAGCTTACCATGAGCGCCTGTTTTGCCCTGGTCATTGCGACATAGAGCATTCGGCGCTCTTCTTCTATCTGACTTTCTGTCGCTGCCCCTCTGCTTGGAATGATTCCTTCATTAAGATCCGGGATCCAGACCATATCAAATTCAAGTCCCTTTGAACCATGCATAGTAAGTAGCTTTACAAAGTTCCCGTTATTTCTTTTTTTCGCACCCTTTTCGTCAACTTTTTCACCCATTCTTTTTTCCATTTCATTCAAAAGACTCTTTGTATCTTCAAAAGTTCTTGCAAGTTTTTCAAATTCATCAAGCTGCTCTTTTTCTTTTGGAAATGCCCTGTCTATCCCGATTTCTTTTCTTATATACCTGACCGATAAGGATGGCCTCATATGTGAGATCATATTTATCTGGGAAAAGAGCTTATTTACCTCTTCAAGCATTCTTTTATTTGACTTATAGAATCTTTTAACTGCCATTTCATTTACAATTTCTGTAGATACCGCTTCCCTCGAAATATATCGCAAGGGTTTATTCATGATCTTGTAAAAGAACTCTCTTCTTCGCTCAACACATGAAAACTTAAGGTAATTTATTAAGACCATGACGCTTTCTGACTCTAAAAAGCTCTTTGAGCACTCATCAAGATTAGTAGGGATTTTCTCTTCTTTTAACATTGCTGCTATAGACATGCATTCAGAATTGGTTCTGCAGATTATAGAGATATTTGAAAGATTATCTTTTTGCCTGTGTAGAAAAGTTTTTATTGAATTATACTGGTTCTCTTTCGTTGTAAACTTTAGTGGAACAAGGCACCCTGTGCCATTTGAACCATCTGCCTTCAGATCTTTTAAAAGTCTTTCTTTATTTTCGCCAATAACCAGAAGTGCGTTATTTAAGATATCGCTGCCACATCTGTAATTGATGTTAAGGTTGTATGTTTTAGGGTCATCATCTTTAAAAGAATCAGCAAATTCAAGCATAAACTTTGGCTCGGATCCCCTAAAGCCGTAAATTGACTGGTCATCATCGCCAACAATAAAAAGATTTTTCTCTTTTCCTATCAGAAGTTCAATAACTTTATACTGCATGAGATTGATATCCTGATACTCATCTATAAGGATAAACCGAAACCTCTTTCTGCACAGATCAAGCAGCGTCTCATCATTGCACAGAAGCTCATAACACAAAAGTATCATGTCATCAAAGTCTATTTTTTCAAATTCCTTTAATGCCCTTTTATACTTCTCAAATATCTCATTAAAATACTTTGAAAAGGCAAAACAGCTGTTGCAGTCATCACTCTTTAAAGAGCTGTTCTTAATTCTTGATATTTCAGATAGCACGTTCTTACATATATCAGAGCCTGAATCCATTTCCTCTTTCAGGCTCGGATCTTTTTCTGCAATAGAAAAAAGAATATTATAAATGATCTTTTGCTTAAAGCTTTCATTTGCAATTTCTAAGTGTTTGGAATTATAGTGACCAGAATTTTTGATTATCTGATAAAAGATAGAATGAAATGTTCCAAAAGTCACTTCCGGATAAGAACTATCCGTATTTTTCATGAATCGCTGCTGCATCTCGAAAGCAGCCGCTTTGGTAAAAGTAATTACCAGAATACTGGATGGTACAACGCCTCTTACTTCAATGAGATAGCGTATCCTCGAAACTATAACAAAGGTCTTTCCGCTACCGGGCCCTGCAAGTACCATTGCAGGGCCTTTGTAATGACTTATAGCCATCATCTGAGCGGAATTACCTTGAAAATTATTATTTTTCAAGTAATGCTATTCCTTCTTTAATTCTCTTAATTGACTCTTCTTTTCCGATCACTTCCATGAGCTCTGTAGCTCCACAAGGAGTCATCTCTTTTCCTGAAAGAGCGATTCTTACAGGCCAGAGAACATATCCGTTCTTGTACTCGTGAGACTTAACAAAATCTGAAAGACAAGCATAAAGTGCATCGTTTGTATAATCATCATGTGCTTCAAGAACAGGAAGAACTTCCTTAAGAACCTTTAAGCTGCTCTCAGCATCAGTTTTCATCTTCTTGTGGCAATAAATTGCTGTGTCATATTCAGGAACTTCGTTAAAGAAGTCAACCATTGGTGCAATATCAGGCCAGATCTCAATTCTAGTCTTAACCATATTAGCGATTTTCTTAAGATCAAGATCCTTTGTGATAGCTTTCTCAAGATAAGGCTTTGCAAGCTCAAAGAATCTGTCATCATCCATTCTCTTTAAGTACTCGCCGTTCATCCATTTAAGCTTTGTATAGTCAAATACAGCCGGTGACTTGTTTATTCTCTTGTAGTCAAACTTTTTGATGAGATCCTCAAGGCTCATGATCTCTTCATTATCCTCAGGAGACCATCCAAGAAGTGCTACAAAGTTAACAACAGCCTCTGGTAAAAAGCCCTGCTCGATAAGATCTTCAAAAGATGAATGTCCTGATCTCTTTGAAAGCTTATGATGCTCTTCATCTGTAATAAGTGGGCAGTGAATGTACTTTGGCACTTCCCAGCCAAATGCATCATAAAGTCTGTTGTACTTAGGTGATGATGAAATGTACTCATTACCACGAACAACATGTGTGATTCCCATAAGATGGTCATCTACAACGTTAGCAAAGTTGTATGTTGGGTATCCATCAGACTTAATGAGGATCATGTCATCAAGTTCTTTATTCTCAACAGATACATCTCCGTAAAGCTCATCATGGAATGTAGTTGTTCCCTCTGTTGGGTTATTCTGTCTGATAACAAAAGGCTTACCCTCAGCAAGGTTCTTTTCAACTTCTTCTTTTGATAAGTGAAGACAATGTTTGTCATAAACACTGATCTCTTTTGTCTCACCATCAACTTCAATTTTCTGAACAAGACTCTTAAGTCTCTCTTCATCACAGAAGCAATAATATGCCTCGCCCTTATCGATGAGCTCCTTGGCATACTGCATGTAAATGCCGGCCTTCTGTCTCTCGCTCTGAACATATGGTCCAACAGGTCCACCGATATCCGGACCCTCATCATGAATAAGACCAGTCTCCTTAAGTGTTCTGTAGATGATCTCTGTAGCGCCCTCTACAAAACGTTCCTGATCTGTATCCTCGATTCTTAATATATAGTCACCGCCTTCATGCTTAGAAATAAGATAAGCATAAAGAGCTGTTCTTAAATTTCCTACATGCATACGTCCCGTTGGGCTCGGTGCATATCTTGTACGAATCTTAACCATATCTGCTCCTATCTTCTTTATTAGATGTGCTTAAAATGACTATCTTTAAGCGCCTCTATATAGTAATATCACGTTTTTTATAACAAAACAACAAATGACATTCTATCATATAACATATTTTTTTCAAGCAATTGACATCCATGTATTTTAAATAGTTCAGCACTTAAATAATCACTTTCGAAGAAGCATTTACCTTGAATCTTTATAATGTCAAATGTATACTAACTTTAAAATGATCAAGAGCTTAAATGGAGGAAAAATGGAGAAAGTTATTAAGATCAAATATTTAAATGACAAAATTGAAAAGCTTACATATATTGATGGAAAATCAGACTGGATCGATTTAAGAAGTGCTGAGGATGTGGACCTTAAAAAGGGAGAATTTCACCTTATTCCACTTGGCGTAGCCATGGAAATACCTGAAGGCTATGAAGCTCACATTGTACCAAGAAGTTCAACCTATAAGAATTTTGGTATCATTCAGTCAAATCACATGGGAGTAGTTGACCACTCATACTGTGGAGACAACGATCAGTGGTTCATGGCAGCTATCGCTATGCGTGATACTCATATTTCTTTCAACGACAGGATCTGCCAGTTCCGCATCATGGAAAACCAGCCAAAAATAGTCTTTGACGAGTGTGAACACCTGGGCAACACAGACCGCGGCGGCTTCGGAACAACAGGAAAACAATAATATATACAAGCCTATAAAAAAGGATTGGCACGCCAGATAAGGCAAACCAATCCTTCTTTATTTATGCTATATCAGTAACTTTGTAGTCCTTATCTTCTACTGCCTTTTTTAGAACATCATTTGCAACATCTTCTGAAAATGTTACAACAGCTGTTCCATCCTGGTGGCTTACTACAGCGCTTTCTACTCCGCTAACCTCTTCAAGAGCCTTCTTTACTGTAGCCTCGCAGTGGCCACACATCATTCCTTCAATCTTAAGTGTCTTCGTCATTTTATCTTTCCTTTCTTCTATAACTATATTTTTAATTTTATGCCTAATAGCCTTATCTTTTGATGAATCATTTATATTGAAAAGATTAAGTCTTAGAGCATTTGTAACTACAAAAAAGCTTGATAAACTCATGGCTGCAGCTCCAAACATAGGGCTTAGTGACCAGCCAAACAGCTTTATATAACAGCCTGCGGCCAGCGGGATTCCAATTACATTGTAAAAGAATGCCCAAAACAGGTTCTCATGGATATTCTTAAGTGTCTGTCTTGAAAGTCTTATTGCCCTTGAAACATCAAGGAGACTGCTCTTCATGAGTACGACATCTGCAGCATCAATTGCCACATCGGTGCCTGCCCCTATGGCTATACCTGTATCAGCCCTTGTAAGAGCCGGCGCATCATTAATTCCATCACCGACCATGGCTGTTATTCCCTGTTTTGAAAGATCTGCTACAACCTTCTCTTTTTCTTCAGGAAGGACTTCTGCAACAATGTTGTCAACTCCGGCCTTTTTACCAATAGCAATGGAAGTTTTCTCATTGTCACCTGTAAGCATGACAACTTTAATTCCCATGTTCTTTAGCTGGGAAATCGCTTCTTCCGAATCATCCTTGATAGTATCAGCAACAGCGATTATGCCTACAAGTTTATTGTCCTGTGAAAAATAAAGAGGTGTCTTTCCTTCACCAGCAAGTCCATCAGCCTTTTCAAGTATTTCGCCCTGGATCCTTGCATATTTTTCTATGAAATGTCTTTTGCCGCCTCGGATAATGTGACCATCGAGTTTTGCCTCAAGTCCATTGCCAAAGACTGCCTTAAAATCTGTGATCTCTTCATCAAGCTCAACGTTGAGGTCATTGACATGCTTCATTACAGCCTTTGCCAAAGGATGCTCACTTTTTGACTCAAGAAGGCCTGCTATCTTTAAGAGCTTGTCATCAAAATTCTCATACTTACTGGGGGTATATCCGCTTTTATCAATTGAGTCTGCAGAAAATACATCGGTAACAATGGGCTCGCCCTTTGTTATGGTTCCTGTTTTATCAAGTGCAACAATCTGAGTCTTTCCAAGCATTTCAAGTGATGCTGCTGTTTTGAACATGATGCCGTTTTTGGCGCCAATACCATTACCAACCATTATGGCAACAGGAGTTGCAAGGCCAAGGGCGCATGGGCAACTGATAACCAAAACAGCTATTCCTCTTGCAAGTGCACTTCCAAAATCAGCTCCCAGTATGAGCCATACAATAATTGTCAAAAGAGCTATTCCCATTACAACAGGGACAAAGACTCCAGAAACTTTATCAGCAACCTTTGCAATAGGCGCCTTTGTTGATGCTGCATCACTGACCATCTGAATTATCTGCGAAAGCGTTGTATCTCTTCCAACTCTGGTAGCTCTGCACTTGATAAATCCTGACTGATTTATGGTTGCAGCCGAGACTTCCATGCCAACAGCCTTATCAACAGGGATGCTTTCGCCTGTAAGGGCTGCCTCGTCTACAGAACTGGTTCCTTCAATGACTATGCCATCAACAGGAATGCTCTCGCCTGGTCTTACAACAAATACAGTTCCAATCTGAACATTTTCAATCGATACTTCTTTTTCTTCACCTGAATCATCGATTATATTTGCTGTCTTTGGTGCAAGCTTCATAAGACTCTTTATGGCATCTGTTGTTCTGCCCTTGCTCATAGCTTCAAGCATCTTACCAACAGTGATAAGCGTAAGGATCATAGCTGCAGATTCAAAATAGAACTCATGCATGAAGTGCATTACTGCCTCAGTATCACCTTTTACCTGTGCATCTGTCATAAGGAAAAGAGCTACAAGGCTATAAACAAATGCAGCTGAGCTTCCAAGTGCAACCAGCGTATCCATATTGGCGCCGCCGTGGAAAAGCCCTTTAAAGCCGCTGATAAAAAACTTACGATTTATAAACATGATAATGATCGTAAGGATCATCTGTACCATGCCCATAGCAACATGGTTCCCATCAAAAAATGAAGGCAGTGGCCAGCCAAACATCATGTGACCCATTGAAAAATACATCAAAACCACAAGAAATCCGATTGATGTAATAAGTCTTTTCTTAAGGACAGGAGTTTCCTTATCTCTAAGAGCCTCTTCTTCCATGGCAAAGTCATTTGCTGTCGCATTTCCAAGAGACTCACTGCTTTGAGCATTTATCTTTTGTGACATAGGCTGAGCGCCATATCCGGCATTTTCTACTGCTTTGATAATATCTGCTTCGCTTGCAGAACCCTCAACCCCCATGGAATTGGTAAGCAGATTAACATTACAGCTCTTAACACCTTCTACACTGCTTACAGCCTTTTCAACTCTTGCCTGACAAGCTGCACAGCTCATGCCTGTAACAATGTATTTATCCATACTTTTTATCACCTCATCATTTTCTGTAAAACATCCAGAAGTTCGTCTACTGTCTCATCCTTGCCTGCCCTGATATCATCCGTAACGCAGGTTTTTATATGGTTAGATAAAAGAACTTTTGCAAAACTGTTAAGAGCCTTATTTGCAGCAGCAACCTGAGTAAGGATATCTGTACAGTAAGAATCATTTTCTACCATTCCTTCTATACCTCTTATCTGGCCTTCAATTCTTTTAAGCCTGTTGATAAGGTCTTTATATTCTTTTTCTTCCCTGACCTTTGTTTTTCCTGATGTTTCAGAGCAACATTTTGGACAAGCCATAGTAATCTCCTATTTACGATAATATTTTACAAAATCTATTTGTTAAAAATATAATATACCCCCGAGGGGTATATTGCAAGTGTTTTTTTCTTGGATTATTAATGAGCTGTGATCACCTGTAATGGCAAAAAGGATAGGCTCGTATTTACAAGCCTATCCTTGATATGTCATTAATTATTAAATTATTACTACAGATCTTTTATCCTCTGATTCTTCTATAAAGCTCAGCATCGGCATTCTGCTTATAAGGATTAACATAGAAAATACCCACAAGTCCTATAGTACACAGTGATAAAATATACCATCCAATATATGAAAGATCATATACAAAGCATGCCCACTTCTGTCCTTTCATCATAGCTCTTGATTTTTTCAGAGCATCAATAGCAGAAATTGTTGGATCCTCAGCAAGGATATATGGCACCATCCTGTATGAATACATAAGGATAAATCCCGGGATCAGTAAGCAGATACATCCAAGTCCGATCACAATATCTCTGATAAAAAGACCTAAAACTGTATTAATGTAATTGTTTTTGAATGCATGCAATAATTCAGGGAAATCAGCATCAGTTTCCTGATTAACGAGGAAAAATCTGTTACATCCAACTTCCAATGGATTGAAAACAAAAAGGTCAATCAGTTTCAAAATGATCAATATTGTACCAACAATGCCAAGAGCAACAAGAAGTATTACCATAAATGATGGATCACTTGCAGCCTCTTCGGAGAAAGAACTTGAAAGCTGCTCCTGATTGTTCTTAAATGTAGCTGAAGTTGATGTAAAAAATAGTGTATAAATAAATGCAACTATTACAGACTTCCAATAATTCCTCTTAAAACTAGCTTTACCATTTTCCTTAACTTCACTTCTGTTCCACATAATAACTCCTCCATAAAAAAATGTTGTTTGATAATAATGATTATAAATTCCTTTAATATGCATAAAAAGATAAACAATTGCAAATTAAAGTGTTCTATTACTTTATTATACGAATATTTTGAAATTAAATTACACCAAATAATAAATTTTATACATTTTTTAGATTATTTTATATCTCATTTTGGTAACATGACCCTGTTGTTTATTAAATACAATTTCTGTATACATTTTTTCATGGAGGAAAAATATGCTAAACAATGTGTTTATGAAAGTATTCTCATGTGCAATAGCTATGACAGTTGCTATCTCAATACCAGCAATTACTGTTCTTGCAGAAGACACAACAAACGAAAATGAAACCAATGCAACTGTTGAAATTGAAACATCATTCGATGGTTCATTAGATGTGGAAGGTGCCGGAAACTATTCCTATAACCACGATTTAAATTATGAGGCTTCAAATTCCGGATATGCTATTGAAGTTACAGGAAGTTCAACTAGTTCATCAACTGGATTTAAAGATGCGAACAACAGCGATCTGACATTGACAGTTAATGGCGATGTCAATGCAACACAAGGTAATGAACAAGCAAACACCTCTATTGCATATGTAAATGATGGAACTCTTAATATAAATGGCAATGCTACATCTGAGGGTGAGGGCTTAAACGCATATGGCGGTGATATTAATATTAAAGGTGATCTCACAATTGGTTCTGATGATACTAATAACACAGCGATAATATCAAATAATAATAGTAATATTAACATCACAGGTGATGTAACAAAAAACGGTTCTGGTGTATATGCCATTAGTCAAAGCTCAGGTAACACCAATATTGGCGGAGATGTTAATGTAGTTGATGGCAGAGCTATTCTGGTTTCAGATAGTGGTGAAATAAATGTTGCAGGAAGTGTTATAGCAAATGATACTGCTCTTATGGTAACAGGCGGATCAACTGCTACAGTAGGAAAAAACGTAGTTTCACTTTCAGGTATTTATAATCCTGCTGTACAAGTAGATTCTTCTAGCAATTTAATCATTGGTGGTGATCTTAATGCTAATTACAGACCTCTCTGGATAATGATAACTGAAGGCGGAAATGGAACTATTGATATAAAAGGTACTATAAACGGAAATACAGGTATTCAGTTAAGACAGGATCTTTACGGCTTAAATAACGGAATGTACGATCGGGAAGCACTTACAGATGAGGATAAACAGAATCTGATAGCCTTCCTTCCGAGAGTAAATGTATATGCAATTAACTCAAATGGAGAATTACTTGTGCCTTCAGAATCTGTCAGCAAAGATGTCTATGAAGTATTTTATAATAATATCAATTACTATATAAAAGCTGGTGAAAATGTAACTATCAATAATGAAAACAAGCAGACCATGAGAACTATTGACACATTGAATGTATCTGTTCCTGACGGATATACTCTACAGGTCAGTGATACTATGAGTTTTACCCAGCTTGAAGATGGAACTTATGCTGTAAAGCTCAATTCATATCGCGGTAACATTGATATCAAGGCAATAATCAAAGCTATCAGCCAGGCAACAGGTATTGCTGAAGAAGATATAAAGGTTGTAAATGAAAACAATGAAACAAATAATACTCCTGCCCCATCATCAGGCATGGGAATATCTGTTTCTACACCTAGTACTAATCATGATGCATTTGCACCAGTAATAGAAGGTGGTGCTACACCATCAAAGGCTGTTAAATTTGATTTTAGAAACGGTATAACAAACGAAGCCTACAAGGCTGCAGTAATTGAGAGTTTCAAATCCACTCCAGCAGGAACAACTCTCAGAATTGAGTCAAATACTACAAGCGTTTTTGATAAAAAGATGATAGAAGCACTTGCAGCTAACCCTACAATTGATGTTGAAGTACTCTTCACTTATGCAGGAAAGAAAATGCGTGTTGTAATCCCTGCAGGATACGATGTCAACAGTCTTCTTGATTCAAATGGATACTGCGGATATCTTCGTCTTGCATCCATCCTTGGATCACAGATAATCGATATTTAAATAGTTAAAAAGATATTAAATTATACTTAAAATCAGTTTTTTTCATCAAAAAACCTTTATAATTGATTGTAAAGATATTGACATAATATCAATCATATTATTAAGGAGGTAATGATGAGCAGAGTATCAGAAGTAAAAGCATTGCAGGATCAGAGAATCAAAGAGATGAAGGAACGCTTCAAAAAAGAAGAAGTATCAGATTCTAAAAGATTGGAGCTAATGGTACAGAATATGACTCAGACTCTTAATGATATCTCTTTTACTCTTGCGATGATTGCCGATAAAAAATAAAAAATTCTAATAAAAAGGGAAGCGCCAATCAAGGCTCTTCCCTTTTTTATAAAATTGTTGCCCAATCAAAAAATTCTCACTTTGTATATGCGTAAGTGATTGGCAGCGTCCGCCACCATTGACTGAACCTGAGGAAAACGCCTTAGTCTGCGAGCCGACGGTGAGGATGATGGGAACAGTAGATTCTATCTCACCGTCGGATTCAGTATTGTAGCGTTTTCCTCAGAACCCGTCAATGGCAAGCACCTTCGTTGTGGCTGGGTACAAGCGCCTCAGGCTCTGACTCCGAGAACAGTAGATGTTGATACTTCTAGAACTTATAATGCTTTATTCCCTCGGCTCCCAATGCTATGAGAGCGAGCTGCTGTTTTGGGCATATAGCTCGTTTTCAATAGCTCAGCCACCTGCAATTAAATCGGTTTTGGGCTCATAGCCTGATTTCAGGCTTGCAGCCACCCCTCATCATGGATTTCATCGCAGGCGATTGGGCATATACGGTAATAATCCGGCCGCAGCCACCTTTTTACGGGTGGCCCGAGGCTTGAAATCGGCCTATATGCCCAGTTCAACTTTCATGAGGGGTGGCTGGCAACGCAAAAAAGCTCTATAAGGACAAATAAGTAAAAATCAGAGGTGGCTGGAAGCTTTCCAAAGCGCTATATGCCCAAAACAATTTTCTATTCGTTGGCGATTCAAATTGGATAAACATGGATTAGCTTGGATGTAGGATAAGAACGATAGATTTGAAACATTTATCCCACTTTATCCAAGCCTATTTTCTAAACTGTGGGATAAAACCTGAAATTCTATCGTAGTTATCCCACAATTTCGGCCTTCTGAACACTGCGATTGACCGAGTAGGATAAGTGTGAAAAAAACAATTGATTTATCCCACAATCCTCAGCCAGAGCCTTGAGAATTATGGGATAAAAAGCGCTAAAGTCAAGCTTTTATCCTACTCATGAGCAGATTCACTATCAGGATGGTTAAATCTATAGGATAAAAAACGTATTACATAAACACTTATCCTACATCTTCTCCTAGCTCTGGATTGTCACAGTGAAATGGATAAAGCGCTTAAATAATGCGCTTTTTTTGTCTATGGATTTGGCATCCGTTATTCAATATTCATTCCATAAAATCAAAAACATGACCTAAGTAAAATAAATATACTGATTAGGTCATGAATTCTGTAATAACAAAGCAATATCATGACAAAAATCATGACCTAGACAAATGAAAAATGCTGTTTAGGTCATGAATTCTGTAATAACAAGGCAATATCATGACAAAAAACATGACCTAAGCAAGTGAAAAATGCTAATTAGGTCATGTTTTTTGTAATAGCACGTTATCCGTGCAGGTTATAATAAATAAATTGTCACAGTAAAATTGAGAATATAGCCCTACACATCCTTGAAAGTAGCCGCCCCTACTGTTCTCGGAATTGGATCCTGAGGCATCTTCCCCCAGCCACACCGAAGGTGCTTGCTATTGACGGGGGCTGAGGAAAACGCTACAATGCTGGTTCCGACGGTGCATGAATCTAACTACTGTTCCCATCATCCTCACCGTCGGCTCGAAGACCAAAGCGTTTTCCTCAGGTTCAGTCAATGGTGGCGTACGAGGCCAATTCATTTGCTTTTATAAAAAAGAGTATTTTGCAAAGAAATAATTGCATGCAAAATACTCTTTTCTTAATCAGGTCTACATATTTATCAATAAAAGCAAAAAAAGTTTGATTATTCAATTCTATAAGTATGATCATCCCTGATTTTGTTTTTCTACAAGGTGATCACCACAGTACTTCTGTCTTAATTTTGGTTTATCGATCTTGCCTGTGGCATTTCTGATAACTTTATCAAATATGATCTTTCTTGGCCTTTTATATCTTGGAAGGTCAACACAGAAAGCATCTACATCATCCTCTGTGAGAGTCATTCCCTCTTTTACCTGGATAATTGCGGCAGCAATTTCACCAAGACGCTGATCAGGAAGACCTATAACAGCTGCATCATGGATCTTGTCATTTTTCATGAGGAAGCTCTCAATCTGTACAGGATACAGATTCTCACCGCCTGAAATAATAACGTCTTTTTTACGGTCAACGAGGAATATAAAGCCGTCCTCGTCCTGACGGGCCATATCACCTGTAAAGAGCCATCCGTTTTTAAGAATCTCAGCTGTTGCTTCAGGATTCTTGTAATAGCAGACCATAACGCCGGGGCCTTTGACACAAAGCTCTCCGATCTCGCCCTGCTTAACAGGATTTCCTTCTTCATCTACTATCTTGGTCTTCCAGCCATAACCTGGAACACCTATGGCGCCTACCTTATGTACATTTTCCATTCCAAGATGAACGCAGCCAGGGCCTGTTGATTCAGAAAGGCCATAGTTAGTGTCATACTTATGATGAGGAAAATACTGAAGCCAATGACGGACAAGGCTTGGTGGAATCGGCTGAGCACCTATGTGCATCAGACGCCACTGACTTAATTTGTAATCTTCCATCTTGAGCTTTCCGCTATCGAGTGCAGCAAGAATATCCTGCGCCCACGGAACAAGGAGCCATACAATTGTGCAGTGTTCTTCAGATACTGCTCTAAATACTGCTTCCGGTGAATTTCCCTTTAAAAGAACTGCTCTGCTTCCTGTATATAGTGAACCAAACCAATGCATTTTTGCACCTGTATGGTAAAGAGGCGGAATGCAGAGGAAATTGTCCTCGTGTGTTGTCTCGTGATGGATTGCTTCCATTTTTGCAGACTGCATAAGTGCAGTGTGGATATGCAAAATAGCCTTAGGAAATCCGGTAGTTCCTGATGAAAAATAGATTGCTGCATCATCCTTATCTTCAATAAGGACTCTTGGCGCTGTTGAAGATGAGTTTGAAACCTGCTTGTAATAGTCCTCAGCATAGGATGGACACTGATCTCCAACATAGTAAAGAAGCATCTCCTTCTTTAATTTTTCAGCAATATCCTCGATTCTTCCGATGAACTCAGGTCCGTAGAAAAGGACATCAGAATCAGAAGCCTTAAGGCAATAATCAATTTCTTCAGAAGTAAATCTGAAATTAAGCGGAACAGCTACAGCTCCGCATTTTAATATTCCAAAATAAATAGGCAGCCATTCTAGACAGTTCATAAGCAATATAGCGCACTTCTGTCCTTTTTTGATACCCCTTTCCATGAGCATATTGGCTACTCTGTTAGCTTTTTCATCAAATACAGACCATGTGATCTGTCTTCTGTAATAGGAAGTGCTTGTGGGCTGAATAAGTTCATATTCCTTCCATGTCACTCTCTGCTCTTCCTTTATCTCAGGATTTATCTCTACAAGAGCAACCTCTTCCCCATAAAGTTTGCTGTTTCTTTCTAGTAAATCTGTAATCGGCATATTGTAATCCCCTTCTTGTACGCTTTAAAGCGCTAAAGTATATTATAAAGACATTTAATAAAAAGGTCAATACAGGTAATGCCCTATTATTTAGTAATTTAAAGCATATTTAATTCTTGATTTTATATTTTATTTTTATTATTCTAGTGTATATGCACTTTATCACTTTAAATCAAAACAATGTCTGTTTTATATAATTGTGCGTAATTTTCAAGAAGGTAGGAGGATTATAAATGAGCAAAGACAATGGCAAACAGCTCATGCTTGGCAACAAGGCTGTTGCCCGGGGATTATATGAAGCCGGAGTATGCTTCATTTCAAGTTATCCTGGTACTCCAAGTACAGAGGTAACTGAAGAAGCAGCAAAATATGATGATATTTACTGTGAATGGGCACCTAATGAAAAGGTGGCTATGGAATCTGCTTTTGGAGCATCACTTGCAGGAAAAAGAGCTTTCTGCGCTCAGAAGCACGTTGGTCTTAATGTGGCTGCAGATCCACTTTACACCATGTCCTATACAGGAGTTAATGCAGGTCTCGTGATCGTAGTTGCTGATGACGCAGGAATGCACTCATCACAGAATGAGCAGGATTCAAGGCACCACGCTATCGCTGCCAAGGTTCCTATGATTGAGCCTTCTGATTCAGGTGAAGCCCTCGAATACACAAAGCTTGCCTATGAAATTTCTGAAAAATTTGACACTCCTGTTCTTTTAAAGATGTGCACAAGGGTTGCACACTCTCAGTCTCTCGTAAGTACAGGTGAAAGAACTGTTCCCGATAAGCCATACGAAAAAAATATCGCAAAATACGTAATGATGCCAGGCAATGCCAAAAAGCGTCATCCTATCGTCGAGCAGAGAACAAAAGACCTTATTTCTTATGCTGAAGACTGTCCTCTTAACAGAGTTGAAATGGGTGATACAAAAACAGGTATCATTACCTGTTCAACTTCTTACCAGTATGTAAAAGAAGTTTTTGGTGACTCCGTAAGTGTACTTAAGCTTGGTATGACCAATCCTCTTCCTGAGAAGCTTATCAGGGACTTTGCTTCAAGGGTTGATAAGCTCTTTGTTGTAGAAGAACTTGATCCTATCATTGAAAATCATGTAAAAGCTCTTGGAATTGAAGTCACAGGAAAAGACCTTCTTCCAATCGTTGATGAGTTTTCACAAAATCTAATTGCTCAGAAATTCGGAAAAGATGTCGAGAGCTCTTTTGCCCTTGACGCAGAGATTCCTAATCGTCCACCTGTTATGTGTGCAGGCTGCCCACACAGAGGACTTTTCTATACTCTAAAAAAGAATAACTGCACTGTTTTAGGCGATATTGGATGCTATACACTGGGCGCAGTTCCACCACTTGGTGCTATCGAAATGACTCTCTGTATGGGAGCTTCAATTGGCGCACTCCATGGTTTTAACAAAGTAAGAGGTGCCGAAAGTGAGCACAAAACTGTTGCTGTTATCGGCGATTCTACATTTATGCATTCAGGAATGACAGGTCTTGCCAACGTTGCATATAACCAGTCAAACTCAACTATCATTATTGTTGACAATTCAATCACCGGAATGACAGGTCACCAACAGAATCCAACAACCGGCTACAACATAAAGGGTGATCCGGCAGGAAAGATCGATCTTGAAGCCCTTTGCAGAGCTATGGGCTTTGAGAGAGTTCGCGTAGTTGATCCTTATAATCTTGATGAATGCGATAAAGTCCTCAAGGAAGAGCTCAGCGCAGACGCTCCTTCTGTGATAATCTCAAGGCGCCCTTGTGCACTGTTAAAATACGTAAAACACAATCCTCCTCTTAGCGTTGATAAGAATAAATGCGTAGGCTGTAAATCCTGTATGAGAATTGGATGCCCTGCAATTTCCATGAAAGATGGACAGGCCAGAATTGATACAACACTGTGCGTAGGCTGCAACGTATGTAGCCAGCTCTGTCCGGTTGGAGCCTTTAATGCTCCGGAAAAGGAGGCTTGAAACAATGGAAACTAAGAATATTATGATCGTTGGTGTAGGCGGACAGGGTTCACTTCTTGCCAGCAAACTTTTAGGACATCTTTTAATGGCTCAGGGATATGATGTAAAAGTTTCTGAAGTACATGGTATGAGCCAGCGAGGAGGAAGCGTTGTAACCTATGTAAGATACGGCGATAAAGTCTTCTCTCCTGTCATCGATAAAGGTCAGGCTGATTACATTGTTTCCTTTGAAGCTTTAGAAGCTGCAAGATGGCTTCCATACCTAAAAAAGGATGGACAGATCGTCACAAACACTCAGCAGATAGATCCTATGCCGGTAATTACAGGAGCAGCTGAATATCCTGACAATATTATCGATAAGATCAAAGCTACAGGAGCAAAGGTTGATGCTCTGGACTGCCTTACTCTTGCAGAACAGGCCGGTTCATCAAAAGCTGTAAATATAGTATTACTTGGAAGACTCTCACACTACTTTGATCTTCCTGAAGATGAATGGATGAAGAGCCTTGAAGCCAATGTACCTGCCAAATTCCTCGACATGAATAAAAAAGCCTTCGAGCTTGGCAAAAACTTCGCATAAAAAGAATTGTTTTTGGGGAGAAAAAGATATGGAGCAATATTTTCAGAAAGAAATTGAAACAGCACCTTATGAAGAAATAAAAAAGATTCAGAGCGAAAAGCTTGTACAGCAGGTAAAAAGAGTTTGGGATAATGTCCCTTACTACAGGAAAAAGATGGAGGAAAAAGGCGTTACTCCCGATGATATTAAGTCCGTAGATGACCTTCACAAGCTCCCATTTTTATCAAAAAAGGATCTTAGAGACGCCTATCCCACAGGCCTTCTTGGTGCTCCAATGAAGGACTGCGTAAGAATCCACTCAACTTCCGGAACAACAGGAAAAAGAGTTGTCGCTTTCTATACACAGCATGACATTGATCTTTGGGAAGACTGCTGCGCAAGAGCTATCATGGCTGCCGGCGGAACTGATGAAGATGTCTGCCAGATTGCATATGGCTTTGGACTTTTTACAGGCGGCGCCGGCCTTAATGGCGGTTCTCATAAAGTTGGTTGCCTTACAGTTCCTATAAGCTCCGGTAACACTGACAGACAGATGATGTTTATAAATGACCTAAAGGCCACTATCCTTTGCTGCACACCAAGTTATGCCGCGTACCTCTCAGAGCGTTTCAAAGAAGAAGGCTACAAGCCTGAAGATATTCCTCTTAAGGCAGGAATCTTTGGCGCAGAAGCCTGGAGCGAAGAAATGCGTCAGGAAATAGAATCCACTTTAGGAATCAAAGCCTACGATATTTATGGTCTTACAGAGCTTTCCGGTCCCGGAGTTGCCTTTGAATGCTGTGAGCAAAATGGTATGCACATAAATGAGGATCACTTCATAGCAGAGATCATCGATCCTGATACTGAAGAAGTACTTCCTGAAGGCTCACAGGGCGAGCTGGTATTTACAGCTGTAGATAAAGAAGCCTTCCCAATGCTCCGCTATCGCACAAGAGATATCTGCAAACTCACACGAGGCAAGTGTTCCTGCGGAAGAACATTCATCAAAATGGCTAAACCAATGGGTCGTTCAGATGACATGCTCATTGTAAGAGGCGTAAATGTATTCCCGAGCCAGATCGAAACAGTTCTTTTGAACAATGGATATGCTGCAAACTACCAGATAGTTGTTGACAGAGCCAACAACACCGACTCTCTTGATGTTCAGGTAGAAATGACACCTGAGATGTTCACAGATAATGTCGGTGAGATCGAGGAACGTCAGAAAAAGCTTGCTACAGATATGTACTCAATGCTTGGAATCAAGGTAAAGATCTCTCTCCTTGCACCAAAGTCAATCGCAAGAAGCGAAGGAAAAGCTGTAAGAGTTATCGATAAGAGAAAAATCTAAGTTTTATTGATATTTTTTGCAGTAATTATTCAAAAATTATTCTATACTAGAAATATAGGAGGATTCTATCATGAGTATAAAACAGATATCAGTTTTCCTTGAAAATAAACCCGGCACACTAAAAAAACTTACAAGCGTCATGGCTAAAAACAAAATAGATATGCGTGCCACTTCCCTTGCCGAGACCAAGGATTTTGGAATTGCCCGCATCATCGTTGACGACGCTTTAGAAGCTGTAAATACCTTAAAAGAAAATGACTTCGTAGCAAGTCTTACATCAGTTCTGGCAGTAGAGATTCCTGATGAGGCAGGCGGACTCGATAAGCTTTTGGAAGTTTTCGCTGATGCAGAAGTCAACATCGAGTACATGTACGCTTTTCCCGGAAGAGGCTCTTCCAACCACGCTTACATGATCTTCAGAGTTGCTGATACAAAAGCTGCTGAGGCAAAGCTCACAGGAAAGGGCTTAAAACTCCTTTCACAGGAAGATATTGCAAACATCTAAAAAATTACAACCTCTGACCATTTGGCCAGAGGTTTATTTATTTTTGTTATTTTGCAAATACTACTTTATTTCTTCCGTTTTCTTTTGCATTGTATAAAGCCTCGTCAGCTCTTTTTACAAAGGTTTCTATTGTATCTTCAGGCCTTATCATTGTCACTCCTATGCTCACAGTAAGATGCTGAACTGTGACAAAGTAGGTATCGTCAATTGTCTGCCTTATCCTTTCAGCAAACTCTAAAGCCTTTTCAACATCTGAATTTGGGAAAAGATATAAAAACTCCTCTCCGCCCCATCTGCCAAATACATGGTTATCTTCAATAAAGTCTTTGACAATATTTACGATACTCTTAAGGACCACATCACCTACATCGTGACCATAGGTGTCATTGACGTGTTTAAAATGATCAATATCAAAGAAAAGTAGTGAATATGAGCTTCCATTTTGCGCAAGAGTTATGGCTTCGTTTATGCTCCTTTCAAGCTCCCACCTGTTATAGATCTTTGTGAGCTGGTCTGTATAGGCAACCTTTCCAAGCTGTTTATTGAGCTCATCAAGATCCTTTGAGGTACTTTCAAGGAAAGTAAGAATCCTTTCAAAAAACGGAACTTCACGCTTTTCATCTTCATCCTGCTCAATTAAGAATCCACAGCTACCGTGAACAAAAAGATCTTTTGAATACTTATTCTCCGTTAAGCCAACAATGACTAAGGCGCTGTTTAGATCGCACATACCACAATTGGGCAAAGCAAATAGCTCTGAGTAGCCGGTTGTGCTTGAGCACTCAGGAAAGAATGAGTGAAAGACGTCTCTCTCTTCACTATAATATTCCCTAAGAAACCTTTGCCTGTTACCACATTCAAAAAAGTAAAGGGCCTGTGGCTGAAGCCACGAAATTGCATTTATTCCGATTTTTGTCTTATTGAGAACCTGCTGCGGAAATGAGTAAGAGAGCCTAAAATGCTCGCCCTGAAAAACATCAGAATTAAAAATAATAGCTCCGTCCTCGTTATAACCACTCGGAACCCTTGCCACGAAGTTATTATTTCTTTTTAGGACAAAAGGAAATTCGCATACATTCTGGACAAAAAACTCATTTGGAGTGATCTTTAAATATTTTTTATAAACCTCAATAGCAGGAGCACCATCTACTTCAGTTACGATCCTGTCTCCTTCAACCCCTGTTATTACCATCTCTTTTCCAATCTCAGCCCAGTCGAGATTGTTATCCATGTAAAGAGATAAAGAATCACTTTGAAAAATAACCGACACTATAGCATTATCAAAGCATTTACTGCCATAGACATGTGCGGTATTAAGCGCACGAATATTTCTTCCTGCTTTAGCGCCAAACACAGGAAGATTTTGATGGCTAAATTCCTTAGAGAAAACAGAAATAGACGAACTTGGAGAAACGTAAAATATCTGCATACATTTTACGTCTCTAAGACCGTCTATTTTTTCATTCATTATTCTTCCGGCTACAAACATCGATACTTCATTTAGATCATATTCGTAGCGGTATATCTTTGTTTTGAAAAAATAAGATACTGAAAGCTGTATTGGTGAGTCTTTCAGATCATACTTCTCCTCAGCTATACTTGCACATGTCATACCGGTAAGCACAGCCTTTGGACAGATTTCATTAATACGGCTGACAAGATATTCCTCATCTATGTCCAGCCTTGGATTATACAGCTGCATCAGAATGCCTGATGCAAAATAATAATCCTCTGAAGAATTGATCTCATTTAAAACATTATCCAAAGTACCAAAATCTAAAATGCGATATGTTCTTTGCCTCATATATTAAGCCCTATATGATAATCTTTTGTCCAAATTACACATCTATTTTATCATTTTAGCATTTATAAAATCAATTCCATCTGATACTCTTTTACCTTCATGCCAAGGCTGTTATAAAAAGCAATTGCTGAGTCATTACCCTCCCATACATTGAGAGTAACCTCATAGCATCCAAGCTTTTTAGCCTCTTCTTTTACATAATCAAAGAGCTTTCTTCCTATATGCTCACCCCTCTTTGATTCGTCAACACACAGATCATCTATGAAAAGAATCTTTATAGGAGCCATAAAGTCCGCCTTGGGAATATCCCTAAGTACACAGAAACAATAGCCCATACATTCATCATTTTCATCTGTGTAGACATAAACAGGCTTATTATCATCAGCTAATATTTCTTTTAACTCCGTGGTTGAATATTTAGTCTTTTCTGAAACAAAAATGTCAGGTCTTATCTTTGCATGTATCTCAAGAACTTGATTAAGTAATGTGATCATGCGGGGAATATCTGTTTCTTTTGCTCTTCTGATCATAAAAAAGTTAATCTCCTAAATAAGTTTTAAGCTATGTTTTCTTCGTCAGAAAGTGATGTACTCTGATGAACCATAACTTCCTTATTGTAGCACGCAAAGGCGCTATCAACCAAGGCTTTATCAGGCTTTTTAGTAAATACAGAAACCAAAGGAACAATAACAAGTCCTGCAATCATGCAAAAAGCTCCGGCATTTATAGGAGACTGTAAGAGTTTTGGAAAACTTGGTCTTACAAGCATATTTGCAAGCATTACTACCGTCGAAAAGATAAAGCTGCACCATACTCCGGCTTTAGAAGTTCCCTTCCAGTAAAGTCCATATAAGAAAGGTGCAAGAAAGGCTCCGGCAAGAGCTCCCCATGAAACTCCCATAAGCTGAGCAATAAAAGTCACATTTTGTTTGTACTGAACAATTGCTATAACAACTGAAACAGCTACAAACACAACGATAAGACATCTCATTATGAGAATCTGCTTCTTTTCATCCATCTTTTTGATAACATGGCCCTTTAAAAGGTCAAGAGTAAGCGTTGAACTACTTGTAAGAACAAGTGATGAAAGTGTGGACATAGAAGCTGATAAAACAAGCACCACAACAACTGCAATAAGAATATCAGGAAGCCCTGATAACATTGCAGGTACAACGCTGTCATATCCATTTGCAGCAATATCTATTCTGTCTGAAAAAAGTCTTCCGAAGCCGCCAAGGAAATAGCATCCGCCGGCAACTACGAAGGCAAAGAAGGTAGAAACCAAGGTTCCCTTAGAGATTGCTCTCTCACTTTTTATGGCATAGAATTTTTGCACCATCTGTGGAAGTCCCCAGGTTCCAAGGGATGTTAATATTACAACGCCTAGAAGGTTTAAAGGATCTGGTCCAAAGAAAGAAGCAAAAATACCTGGAGTTGTACTTACCGTCTCATCAGAAATTCTTGCAAGTCCGTCAAGTGATGCAAGAAATCCTCCCTGACTGTTAAGTACAGAAATAACTACTGCTGATATACCAAAGAGCATAATTATTCCCTGAATAAAATCGTTGATGGCTGTTGCCATATAACCACCCGCAATTACATATATTCCCGTAAGAACTGCCATGACTATAACGCAAACAGAATAGTCAATATTAAATGCCATTCCAAAGAGTCTTGAAAGACCGTTGTATAAAGAAGCTGTATATGGGATAAGGAAAATAAAAGTAATCACAGATGCGGCAATTTTAAGCGATGAGCCTCCAAATCTGGATGCAAAGAACTGCGGCATTGTAGCAGAATTAAGATGCTGTGTCATGATCCTTGTTCTTCTGCCAAGAATTGTCCATGCCATAAGTGATCCGATAAAAGCATTTCCAATTCCTACCCAGGTAGCAGCTATTCCATATTTCCAGCCAAACTGTCCTGCATAGCCAACAAAGATTACAGCAGAAAAGTAACTTGTTCCATAGGCAAACGCAGAAACCCAGGGGCCAACAGACCTTCCGCCGAGAACAAAACCATTAACATCTGTCGAGTTCTTTCTGCAGGTAAAACCAATAAACAGCATCACCGCAAAAAATACAACAAGCAACAACACTTTAATAATCATACAAACCTCCCAAGCAATATTTTGATGTGTTCTTTTAATACTTTAACGCTTTAAATCGTACAAGTCAATAAATATAATAAAAGACCACCAATTAAATTAGTGGCCTTTAGAATAATCAAATCTTTATTGTAAGAACATTCAAACCTAAAACATTTTGATAAGTAAAATCCTTGGCGATACTATAGACCATCCTTAGTCCGATGTTCGTGGTCTTATCATCAGGATCAGCAAGGCGCTGCCTTTGAACAGGGTCAAAGGGCTGGCAGTCATCCTTAATACAAAGTATAACATCGTCGTCTTTAACTATTGCTCTGGCAGTGAGATTATGCTTTTTGTTATCCATAGCAAAACCGTGTCTTACTACATTCCCTGCCATTTCTTCAAGGGAGAGACTGGCAAAATACGCTCTTCTTTTATCTATGCCTTTACTTATACAGAAGTTTTGTACATTTTCAGAAGTTCCGGTCACGTCATCTGGCTTTTGAACCAACAATTCCAGTCTATGATCTTCATCCACGCCGAAATTGTCAGGGATTACCATAAGCTCGTCTATGTTTTGAGGTATTTTTTTATTCTTGATCATTGCATAAATGATAACAATTAAAACGCCCACAATGCCATTTAGAACATTGGCAAAATAAACAGCATTCATTCCCAAAAAAGGAATCAAAACGGCGGTAAAAGCACTTACACAAACGAATCCATCCAATACTCCATATATATGCACTAAAAGTTTTCTATTTGAAGCAAGTGCATAGCAACTAAAATGCATAAGCCATACTGCAAGCGGCATACATAGAGGAAGGATTCTGTATCCCCACATAGTCATGGCAAAAACCGGTTCTGACTGATTTTGGAAGAAAACCAAAGTAAAGGGCTTTGCCATTAGAATAATAAATGCCGAAACTGCGCATTGAAGAGGGATAAATCTAAAAAGCGCAGTCCTCATTACGTTCTTCAGAGTAGTTCTGTCCTCTTCTCCAATACTTACACTTATCATCATTCTTGATACATTCAGCATTCCGGCGGGAATCGCCCAAAAGAAAGCCATTATCGCGTTAGAAGCCGCAAAAGCAGAAATGCCAACATTTCCTACATAGGAAATAATAAGTCCATTGACAATCAATCCACGGATAGTCTGATATCCATTTCCTATTGCTCCAGGGAATCCGATAGTAACAATCTCTTTTGCATCATCCCACCTAAAGCCCTTAAAATTAAGTCTTATTGATGCTTGTGGCGTAAAGAAGAACTGGGCCTGAACCAGCATATACACCCACATTCCAAGGGACGATGCAATTGCAAGTCCCAAGGCCTGCAAATGAAGTACCTGAACAAAGACATAATTAAAAATCAGATTGACGACTATATATACAATACTTGCTATAGTAGTTCGGGTGGATTTGTTTTCAAGAGAAAGAAATGCCGCAAGTTGATTGCCAATAAATAAGGGGAAAATTCCAAGCGCCTGACCGAGTAAAAATCTATTAAACACAAGCCTGGACGAATTCTCAGGAGCAATAAAAGATGTCAGATCAAATATAGCCAATATGATCAATATCGCGGCTGTTACAGCTGAGATAATAGTACATAACAGAATATCCAGTGTAAAAACATTCTGCATTTGTCCAACCTGATTCTTGCCCATATATTTGCCGCAGATAACAACAGAACCGGTCAAAAGCATAAAGCTTATCGCACCTACAAGCTGACTAATTGGATTATAAAGACCTACGGCACCCATGGCAGCTTCTCCAACATAGTTAGATGCAAAGAAGCCTGTAACTATACCATTAATAGCACTAATAGAATTTAAGAGTATCTGTACCGGTAAGAGTCTGAACAACAGTTTTGCAGTCATTTGAAAATCAGAAACTTTAGAAATGTTTTTATTCATAATCACACTCCTTGATTGTCATTGACGTATTTACAGATATATTTTATCACCAAACAAATTATACACTTATTAAAGTTTTCTAATAATAAAATAACTTCCCATATAGGTTAATTGTTCCTATATGGGAAGTTATTAAAATACTCTTTCTGCTATAACTACCAACCTGTGCGTTGCTATATAGATTGGTGTACAAGTGTAAAGAGTTAAAATTTCTTTGTCAGTATTTTCAAGTATTTCAACATCCTCAGGTTTTACAGTTTTTATTTCATAAACTCTATAGCTATATGTATCTGTAGGAGTATCAATATAGATCATATCGCCTATTTCTACTTCTTCAAGCCTGTTGAAAAACTTTCCAAAAGTATAATTCCTGTGCCCTGCTATTACACAGTTACCTAGTTCACCTGGCAAAACAGTATCAGATTCATGACCAAGAGCAGCTTTTAAAGCTTCTTTTGAAGTTCCTTCAGTTACTACATTTTCACTGTCAATTGAGGGAATTCTTAAAATGTACTCGTTTTCTCCATCACTCTCTGATGATCCAACACTAGAAATTATACCTGTCTGTAAAAACTCTTCCCTCTCCTGCTTTATTTTTTGAATAGTATCCTCAACCTCTTTTTTCTGGCTTATGTTAAGCTGTATGGACGCTATTATTAAATATACGCCCATACTCAAAACAAATATGCCAAGGAAGCTCTTTACTATCTTGAATAAAATATTATTCATTAATCTTCTTCTTTCTAAAAACTATGAAAGCACCTGTTACAATCAATATAATTCCAAGAACATAAGATAAGACTGTTCCTATAAATCCACCTGTCTTAGCCAGTCTGTTTATACCCTTTATAGACTGCTGATTTGCATCTAATGTTTCATCTTCTGATACGTCTTCTAAGCTAACACTTTCGACAGTTGCATTTATTATGGCAGAATTGTCAGCCTGTTCATATGTATCTGTTGTATTTGCACTTGTATCTGCGTCGTTATCTGTATCTGTGTCTGTAGATGTATTTGTATCGGTGTCTGCGTCTGCATTTGAATTTGTGCCTGCACCAGCCTGTACATCAGAACCTTTAGCTGTATCCGAATCCGTGACAGTCTCTTTGTTTTTATCTGTATCCTTTTCTACAACTGTATCTTTACCCGATTCAGGATTTTCACCTTCATTTGTATTATCGCCTACTTCTGATCCGGTTTTTTCACCTTCTGAAGGCTCATTTTCTGTTTCAGGCTTAGTAACAGTCTGTGGAGCTTTATTTGGCCCTTTACTACCACTTTCAAATGTAGGAAGTTTAATAGTTGTCAAAAGAACTACTTTGTTATCCTCAAGTGCACTGGTAGAGCCATCATTTGAAATAATTTCTACAACATCATTATCATCTGATCTGAGAACTGTAAACTTGATTGATGAAGCTTTTTCATAGCCATCAAGGCCTTCTGTTTCACTGAGAATATATATTTTCTGATATCCAAGGTATAAGGTCTTGCTTTTGCCATCTGTTATCCAGGACTCAATTATTTCAGCTTTATTCTCGTTATCAGTCAGCTCATAAAGGGTAAGTGTTACACCTTCAAGTACTGTTGAAAGCTCATCTTCTTCAAACAATTCAACACAGGCTGTAATCTCTTCGTCATTAACATCTATAAATACAAAGTTTGATTCAGTACTTACATATTCAGTATCAGTATCTGATTCTGTTTGAATATAAAAATCACCGTTTGAGTCGATTCTTATAGCTTTAACAATAGCTGATTCAGAAACATAGCCAAATGGTACCTCACTTTGTTTAATATAGTAGTCTCCGGAAGGTAAACTTATTGATATTTTGCTTCCGGTTGTATTATATACACGAACAGGGTCAGATCCTGAAGCTTCATATACTGATATTTCAGCTCCTGTAAGGCTTGTATTTTCCTGATTAACTACATCCACTGTAAACGTGTATGTGTCCAGGTTTTTGTCTACCATTTGTATTTCATCGCCATCTACAGTATTAAAGCTGCCTTCCTGCGCATCGCACAAATTTAAATTGCCGTTTTCGTCAATATAAAAAACTATATCATCAGCTTTTTCATAGCCAAAAGGAACATCTTCTTCAGCTTCAGAAAGTGTGTAATGCACGTCATATGCGGCATTAAATATGTACGCATTTTCAGATGAAGTAAACTGCTCAGTTTTTGTAGTATTATTTGTTAATGTCCTTGAAATAGAAAGGTCAACTCCACTTAAAGCATTTCCATAACTATCAACCTTCGATATTTTTACTTCTTTTGTCTTCTTTTTTGCCACAAAAGAAATGGTCTTAGCATTTTGAACTCCACCGGATTCTTCCGTAGTAAGTATCTGATCAGTTGTAACAAATTCATACAGATTAGGAATAGATTCTTCAATTACACTAATTGTATAGTCTGTGCTATCAGCCAGTTTTCCAATCAGAGTTGCTTTTCCGTTTGATTTAGTTGTTAAAGTAGCAACTTTATTGCCATCTTTATCTGTAACTGCAAACTTAACTCCGGATAAAACAATATCACTGTCATCACTATCTGTAACTGTAATATACAAAACCTGAGGATCCTTGGTCCATCCTCCGCCAAAAGAGCTGACGCTTAAATCTGCTTTTGAGCTGTTAACAGCGCTTGAAGAGTAACCAACAAGTGAAATAGCATTGGAGTAATCACCACCACTTTTTATTTCAGTTGGCATAGCTTTATAGGTAAGAACATAAATGTTTGTATTATTCTCCCTTTGAGGGAGTGTCACATCAAGCTGTGTCTTCTCTCCGTTTGGTGTTACTAAAACAGTGTAATCTGTTTCTTCATTTTCAGCAGTTATCTCACCTGTAGAAGCATTAATGGAGCCAACATACAATTTTACAGATGTTTCATCAAGCGAAAGGTCTTCTCCCAATGTATCCCTCAAGATCAAATTTGATGGAAGAAGCTGCCTGTTGCCGTTAAAGTAAACACTATAAGTTATTTCTTTTGTAGTAGTATCAACGCTGGCAATCTTCTCTATGACCTTATTGATCCACTGGGTCTTAACAGACTTAGTTACTTCAAAACCTTTTATTGCAGAAGTAGATAAACTTGCTGTATTTGTAACGTATACTTTACCGCCATTAGTCGATGTAAATATATCTCCATCGTTAACTTTTGCAGAAAATGTTATGACCTTTTTGGCATTATCTGTTCCGACTTCATCATCATTTACATTAGGAAGATATATTTTCAAAGCTCCATCTGAATCATAGCTATAATATGCATCAGTAGATGTTTCCTCATCTATAGTGTTTCCATTAACTGCGATGCTACCTGAAACCAATGACAATCCATTAGTTCCAAGGTCATCAGTTACTACAATATGGGACATAGCCATTTTATTGGCATTTACAGTTATTGTGTAATCAATAGCATGAGTATCATAGTTATAACTTCCGGCTGTTTTATCAAGCACAGTACTTACGTAATTGGCATAAGCCGTATCAGATGACGCAGTTGCCTGATCAGCAAAAGTAAGTTTTACTGTATCCTTGTAATAACTTTTTTTAGTGACATTGTTTGACCAAACTTCAGCCTCTTCATCAGTAAGTTTCGTCACTATAGTAAATGAGGCGCTGGCACCATTAAGTTCATCGTCAAAACTAATCACCTTATTACCAGCTTCGTTTTCGCTAAGTGTTTTGCTGCCTTCATCAATAGTATAATTCTCAGATGTATCTTCTGTTGAAATCACAGCATTACTGACACTTACAAATTCCTGGCCATTTCCTACTATTTCTTCTACAACTGCATCTGTAATATTCTGCTTATTCTTATTTACTAAAACATTCCATGTAAGCTCATGTGTAGCAGCATTGTATTCCTCAAACTCTATATCAATTGCAGCATTTGTGGCAACGCTGGTACCTGTTACAGATATTTTACTCAGTGTTGGTCCTTTTAAAGGTTTGTAATTACCATTTCCTGTATAGTCATACTCATATTCCAGAAAAGCATAATTGTTAGGAAGCGTTGAATGGTTAGTCTGAAGAAATTCTGTATAGTTTTCTATTATCGTATTATATGTAATAGTGTATGTATGATCCTTTATTATCTGCTTGCTTCCATCTTCAAGAAATACCAATTTCCAGGTATAGGCCGTCTGACCAATATCAGAACTTCCCGAAGTTGTACCTATCTCATAATCTGTTCCAGCTACAAGGTCTGTTCCATTTTCAGTCACTTTAACAGAAGATTCATCAAGCTTCATAGTATAGTCATCATAGGAAGATATAACATCATACAGAGTAAGGTTCTGATAAGAATATCCGTTTGAATTGACCGTTATTGTCCATGAAGCAACACCTGTATTATTGCTGCTGTCATATTTAAGCTCTCCACCATTTTTTGTTATGAACTGTTTAAGTTCAGCAGATGATACAGAATCTTCTACTGTTGCTGATGTTATAGGATTGTCTAAATTATTCTTATCATAAAGACTTGCAGTATTTTCTATTGAAAGTGTTATGGCTCCACTATTTTGAGTGGATCCTGATGAAAGAAAATCAATATGAGTCTTGTAAGTAATAATAGTCTTCGATTCGGAGTCAAAAGAATAAGTAATAGTATTAGTATTGTCATTGATATTCAGATTTTCATTTTCATCTGAAACTGCACTTCCATTACATTCAAATGAACCTTTTACATAGCTCTGATTAGAATCGAAAGTATCAATAACTGTATACCCATTCTCATAGCTAACCGGATTTTCGGCTTCTGTAACAGTAATTGTCCATAATATATTGCTATCTTCATCAAGTTTGCTTTTTGTCTTAGTAATTGCAGGCTCAGAAGGCTGATTCTCTGAAATCTTAACAGTTAAAGCCTGAGCATCGCTGCCGCCCGGTAATGTAATAGCAAATTCTTCCTTACTTCCGACAGATTCGGCGTTTAATGTAAACGCCACGCCGAAAACCACATCATAAACCAGTTTCAAATTTTCGTAAGTAACATATAATTTTACATTACCATCAGTATCAATTGTTACATCACCAAATTTCGTGGTCTGATCTGAAAAATAAACCGGAAAAGTGAGGTCATTCTGAATAGCAAAAATGTCTGTATCAATTGAAGGTAAAGCATATGTGTTACCTGCTGACAAATATACTGCATTTTCATCATTCATGGCATCTTCAGAATAGTTTAAACTCAAAGGACTTTTGAATATATATTTTATAGTTAGTTCATCATTTAAAGAAACTGTAGTATCTGACGTAACCTCGTCACCATTAAGGAGTAATTTTACAGAGTCAATAAGAGCTGTCTCATCTACTGAATTTTCCTCTGTTGCAGTCTCATATGAAACTATGGCGTAGGAGGAAAAATGAGTGGTATAAATATAAATCCAATCATCCGTAGTTTTACATCCAACTTCCTCATAACCATCGTCTGATATATAAAAAGCCTTCAGATTACTTACATCGTCAAAGATATCCTTGCTGATCCTAACGGCGATCTCTTCTCCAAAATCGCTAATAAGCTGTTCGTCGCAAGTCAAAGTAAAATCATAAATCTTTACATCTTTTATTGCTTTAAGCTTAATAGATTCATTACCATTCTTTATTGACTCACTAACAGCACTCTCTAGTTCATCTGATCCTAAATAGTTTTCAGAGTCTTTTTCTTCAACAGCAAAGCTGGCATTTTCCGGCAAGGAATAATCATTTGGTTCAAAAACAAACTCAATATCATTTTCCTTGATTGAAATAAAATTGGTAGTTTCGTCATCGTCGTTTATTTCTTCTGTAGATTCTTCTGTTGACTCATCTTTTATTTCTTCTGTAGATTCTTCTGTTGACTCATCTTTTATTTCTTCTGTGGATCCTTCTGTTGACTCATCTTTTATTTCTTCTGTGGATCCTTCTGTTGACTCGTCTTTTATTTCTTCTGTAGATCCTTCTGTTGACTCATCTTTTATTTTTTCCGTGGATCCTTCTGTTGATTCGTCTTTTATTTCTTCTGTAGATCCTTCTGTTGACTCATCTTTTATTTCTTCCGTAGACTCTTCAGTTTCCTCATCAGATCCATCGGATACTTTTTTTGACGCAGCATCATCTTCAATATCTTCAATTTTTAATACTTCATTTGTTTCCTCTGCATAAGTAACTACATTACTTCCAAGTAAACTAAAACTCAAAAAAAGACATAAAAATGCCTTCATCACTCTATTCTTCATAAAACAGTGCTCCCCTTTATTTATCACTCATCAATCAGATGAATTAAATTGCATACTATTTATTAATATTATGGAAACTTATGTTGAAGAATTAGTGTTTGAATTGTGTAAATTGTGTGAAACAATTCGTTGTATCGTCCACAATTTGGCATTCAAAGTCTTATGCAACGCTTTAAAAATGTTATTTTTAAAGCCCATATACATCCCTCAAGCACAAAATGATAGAAAATGAGCAAGAATAAGACATTTTTATAAAATAAATCGTGATAGAATAGTTTAGGTGTATAAAAACTATTTTATTTATTGAAGGAGTTACAGATATGAAATTCTTTATTGACACAGCAAACATTGAAGAAATCAAAAAAGCTAATGACATGGGGGTTATCTGCGGAGTTACAACTAACCCTTCACTTATAGCAAAAGAAGGTCGTGATGTATACGAAGTTGTAAAAGAGATTGCTTCTATCGTTGACGGCCCTATTAGCGGAGAAGTTAAGGCAACAACTACAGATGCTGAAGGCATGATCGCAGAAGGCAGAGAAATTGCAAAGCTTCACAAAAACATGGTTGTTAAGATTCCTATGACTGTTGAAGGTCTTAAGGCATGCAAGGTTCTTTCAAGCGAAGGAATCAAGGTAAATATGACACTTATCTTCACAGCTAACCAGGCTCTTCTTTGCGCAAGAGCAGGCGCTGCATTCGTAAGCCCATTCCTCGGAAGACTTGATGACATCAGCGTTCGTGGAACAGACCTCATTTCAGAAGTTGCAGAGATTTTCAACATCCACAACATTCAGACAGAGATCATTGCTGCTTCTATCCGTCATCCTATGCATGTAACAGACTGTGCTCTTGCAGGTGCTGACATTGCAACAGTTCCTTACAAGGTTATCGAACAGATGACTCATCATCCTCTTACAGATGCAGGAATTGAGAAGTTCCAGAAAGACTACCTTGCAGTATTTGGCGAGTGATCATTTAAAATAAAACTTTGCATTCAAAAAGAAAAAGTCCGCACACTGGCATTATGGTGTGAGGACTTTTTTATATTCTCCAAAGCACTTAATATAAGAATTTAAAATTCAAAATTACCATTTATATAAATTTAAAGTATACCCTGCATCATTTGAAAACATTGTATCTTTTTTGGATTGCAGGTGGCCCTCTTCATGAATTCCCTTCTCTCTTTGCGAAGATGTTATCAGCTTTGTCCAATTATCATCATACTTTTTTGTCTCATATTTTGCAGAGTAAACAGCGCCATTAGTCAAAATCTTCTTTACTTTCACCTTTTTATAAGGCGCATCGGCCAGATATATATCATAGGACTCATCACCGTTTACATGTATGGAACATATCTGTCCCGGATCAGTATTCGAAAAGATTACTCTGAAATCTCTATTAGCCGGATAGTAATCAGATTCCAAAAGCTCATAATCGTCAACTGATCGAACATAGGAATAATGCTGAGAAAACTCATTAAAAAACTCAATTTTCACCTTATCATCGAAAACAATTGATTCCTTTTTATATATTTCCGCAGAAATATCCATGTACCCATCATCACCGAAACCTAAAACATTCACCTTCATATATCCATCAGGACAATAGATCATCGAATTATCACTATCTTTAAAATTCGTTGCATATTCCTTAAGAGATACGATCTCCGGCAGATCTTCACAAGATTTTTCAGTAATGATGTAACATCCATCAATTTCTCCACAATAAGGATATTCTGAATAAATGTAATTATCTACATTTGCCTTTGTATATTCAGTAGGAAATGCCTTTACATGATAATCTGTACTACCTGAATTTTTCTTGGAAAAAGAGCCACTATTTCTAAGATAGCTTGTAGTCTGAATTTCATAGTACGGATCATAGTCTACGACAAGCTTTTCAGAGTCAGACAGCTCAAGACTATTTCTAAACAGATCTTCAAAACAGCTGTTTGCGTAAGGCAAGAGCTCATCTGTATATACTTTTCCATCATCATTATTTACATATAAGTTGTGAGACTTAAACTTATAAAAGTACTTCCCTCTGCAAACATTAAGCAGAGGGTTCTTTGATGTAAAACTAAAGACTGATATATGATCGATATCATAAAGAAAAGCAAAAGCCTTATGAGTAATAAGGTAGCTCGCCCCATTTACCCAGGCTTTTGCATCAACTATCAAAACATCTGCGGAATTATATCCCGGCAGACAACCTGTAAGACAACACACTATAGCAAAAGAAGCTATAATGCAGTTAAATTTGTTTCTCCCCTTTTTCATACCTGATCCATTCTGTCAAAGTTAGTGGTGTGTAATCGGATCTTTTGCAAAAACAATTGATCATGTTACAGGGAATGAACCCTTCTGTTTCACTCCCAATAGGAACATATGATGTATTTCTGATCATCTCTATGATCCTCTGCATGAGCATTTCATCTCTCGTCTCATGCACATGGCCATACAACATATACGTCTTAGGATCCCCATTATGACGCTTTCTGTACTGGCCTTCATAAAATGGCATTGGATAATGACAACAGATTACTTTCTTTTGAGAATCTGTAATCTCTCTGTAATTATCTATCCATTCAAATCTCCCCAAGTCAAAGTCAGGTTTTCCAATGTACTTGTCATGGTTCCCAACAATAAGGCTAAGCTTTCCTTTTAGTCTGTGAATCAGTTCATTGGTCTCCTGAACATTTCCAAGTGACAGATCGCCTAAAATCACAACAGTGTCAGCATTTGTAACCTTGTCATTCCACTTCTTTATCATGTATTCATTCATTTCGGTTACATCTGCAAAGCCTCGCTTATCCATCTTGGTATTAAGCGCAGCGTGATAAAAATGGCAATCTGCAATATAGTAAATCATCTAAGGTCACCACCATCATCATGTTTCAAAAGCTCTTTGGGCTGGTCTGCAGCTGTGGTTGCAAGCTCATCACATCTCTCATTCTCCGGATGTCCATTATGCCCTTTAACCCAGTTCCAGGTTATATTGTGAGGCTTTGTTGCCTCAAGAAGCCTCTTCCAAAGTTCCACATTTTTAACCGGTTTATTGCCGGAGGTTTTCCAGCCTTTTTTAATCCAGTTATCAAGCCAATGATCAGTAAAGGGCTTAAGTACGTACTGTGAATCCGAAGTAACAACTACATCACAGGGTCTGTTAAGGCATTCAAGCCCTGATATTACGCCCAAAAGTTCCATTCGATTATTTGTGGTCTTGTCAAATCCGGCGCTGAGCTCTTTTACATGGATAGCGCCTTTGGTATCCACGTACCTTAGTATTGTTCCAAATCCTCCGGGTCCATCCGGGTTTCCTCTGGCTGACCCGTCTGAATATAATTCAACTTTCAATTTATTACCTCTAAATTCAAAAAAATAAAATCAGTTCCAGTTTCCTGTAGCTAAAAACTTATCTGCAAGAGTCTGCGCATTATCAACGATTTTCTCATCGTATCCTAATACTCCAAGAAGTTTAATGGCATTTCTGTTTGTGGCAGGTCCTGACTTTATCTTGTAATCAAAATGAACATCATTGTCAGTTACATCGCCCTCAAAATGATAAATACCAAGGCTGTCTTTTAATAAGGCTGTAAGCTCAATATCATGGGTAGCTGCAAAGCATGTTACATTCCGGTTTACAAAAGTCTTCAGAATCTCGGTTGATGCTGCAATTCTTTCAATTGTATTAGTACCTCTAAGCACCTCATCTACAAAACAAAGAACTCTGTTGCCTGATTTTGCCGCAGCATCAAGAATTCTCTTGATTGACTTAATTTCTACGATATAGTAGCTGTCGCCTTCAAAAATATTGTCATTAAGCGCCATGGATGAATAAACCTCAAAAAGAGGAGCCTTATACTCTTTTCCGAGAACCGTATGAATGGACTGAGCCAAAACAGTGTTTATTGCACAGGTTTTAAGAAAAGTGGACTTACCGGATGCATTTGATCCCGTAATAAGTATTCCTTCTTTTGTGCTTATATCATTGGCTACAGCATTCTGAATAAGCGGATGAATCAGTTCTTTTGCATCATAGCGATCACCCTCAAATTCAGGAATACAAAAGCTGCCTTTAAAAGACTCTCTAAAGCAGGCAATTGATATGTATGCCTCAATCCTTCCTGTAATAGTAAGTATCGTATCAAGATCGTCTCTGTGAAGACTTATCTCTTTATACATCTGATTGAACTTAATAAGATCAATATGTGTAGCGATCCTGATATAATCAAGAATAAGTTCAGCCGGATTGCCGCCTGAATTCATCCTGCTCTGTGACATAAGAATATATGAGCCTTTTGAAAAACCCTTTAATTCTGAAGCTGCTTTTTTGAGCGCTGAAATGTCATCTTCAAGTTCCGGAATATTCACCTTTTCAAAAAATGATACTGATCTGATAACTCTTAAAATATACCTGTAAGAAGCAAGATATGGCTCAATATCACCCTTTACGGCAAAATATCTAATTAGATTTATAACTACAAGTATCACAAAAGCTACAAATCCAATAGAAAAATTGAAAAAACAGACACATATAGAGAGTGCCATGAGAGCAAGCATCAAATAGTGCTCTCTATTGCTGAATTTACCGGCATCTTTGAGATAATCAATGTAATCATAAATTGAATACCTTATGTTTCTGCCAATCTTAGAAAAAATAAGCTGCAGGCTGATCCTTGCATCTTCATTTTTCTGTAAAAAAGAAACCTTTTTTTCCAAAGAATCAAAATCATCATCAAGAAGAGGTGTCCTTAGCATATGGTAAAGGTACTCCTCTCCTGTAGCGCTAAGGCAGTAATTCATCCTGGCAAATACGCCATCCATATTGAGGTCATTCCAGGTGGTGTCATCAATCTGATAATCTGCTGAATGATTTTTATAATACCCTTGCAGATGATCAAGGTCATCTTGTTTGTAGTTTCGTTTTGGTGCATCTCCAAAGTTCTTTTTTAATTTGGTTAAAAGAATTTTTTCAGACCTTCTACTGTCTCTAAGTCCTAGTATATAAGCGATCAGTGATATGCCTACAAGGACAGATAAAAAAATTATGCTCTCCATAGATGTATGTTTTTTCCTTTATATTACTTGAATTTTTTGATTGATTCTGTAACTAGCTTTGTAAATAAAGGAGCTGCCTTGTCAGCTGCTTCCTGAACTTCCTTGTGTGAAAGAGGAGTCTCTGAAAGACCTGCAGCAAGATTGCTGATGCAGGATACACCACATACCTTAAGGCCCATATGATTAGCTGCGATTGCTTCATTGACGGTACTCATACCAACTGCGGAAACTCCAAGTTTCTGTAGGAGTCTGATCTCTGCAGGAGATTCATATGAAGGACCTGTAAGCTGACAGTAAACACCCTCTTTAAGCTCTATGCCATTTTCTTTTGCTGTATTTCTGATGATTTCCTGAAGGTCCTTTTTGTAAACTTCAGACATATCAGGGAATCTTGCTCCAAGCTCATCAAGATTAGGTCCGATAAGCGGATTAGGAGCAAACATAGAAACATGATCTGTAATAAGCATCAGATCACCGGCGCCAAAGCCTTCTCCAAGACCACCAGCAGCATTTGTAAGAAACAGGATCTTGGCACCAAGAAGTCCCATAAGTCTTGCAGGAAGTACAACATCATGGACATCGTATCCTTCATAATAATGAACACGTCCCTTCATGCATACGATCTTTACGTCCCCAAGATAGCCAAAAATAAACTTTCCTGCATGTCCCGGAACTGTAGAAACAGGGAATCCCGGAATATCTTTATATTCAATTTCAGTCTCAATCTTTATATTATCTGCAAATCCGCCAAGTCCTGAGCCAAGTACAAGTGCTACGTCAGGAACAAAATCTGTCTTCTTTCTAACTGCTTCTTTGCAGGCAAGTAATTTTTCATAACTCATATTTTTGTCACCTCTTACTTTCTTTTTTCAAACACTAGATAAAGTATAGCATATAACGCCTTTAATCGGTATCAGGTAAAAAACTGCTAAGTGTCCCCTTAACAACAGGCTGCATAGTTGTCTTTACTGCCTCGTTAAGGATCCCCTTCATACCACCCTTTAAAAATCTGCTGTAGATCATGCCTGTCATACCACCAAAGGTATCAGGCGCAAGATTATCAAGGGTTGTCATAAGCATATCTGTACCCGGAATCTCATGAAATCTTATCTCAATAGAGCCCGGAACTGATGGATGTATAAAGGTTCCCTTCCTGTCCACTCTGTCCACAGCATCATCTTCAAAGTAAATATTCATTACTCTGGTGCAGGCTTCTTCAAGAAAATATATCTCATTCCTAAGAACCAGCCTGTTATATTCATCTCTTTTACATGCCGAAGAAAGAGATACGATATACTTCTCGCCGTGCATGTTTATTATACTTTTATATCTTCGACCACCAAATCCGCACCTGAGACTGAATATTGTTTCGCCTTCATATATTTCAATATAAAAAGAATTATTGTTTCCCTTCCTGAAACCAATCTTTTGGATGCCATCAGTAAAATTGTTGTGAACTATCTGCATCATCAAAGGAAACAGACCAATACCTTTAATATCAAGATCATAGGTCTTTCCATCAAGCTTTGACAGCCATCTGTCTATCAGGATATTTTCGCTGACATTGTTATAGGAATAAAGTGATGGCTTAAATGCTCCCCTCTTTGAACTCACCACAACTTCAGTCTTTCTAGGCCGCCCCTTGGTCATAGCGATACTTTTTCTCTTGTAGCCACCATTTAAGATCTGTGGAAAATCTACTGTCCTACCACTTACTGATTTACAAATTGCCTTAAGTTCAGACAATGCTGCAAAGTCTTCCGGAAGTGGATGATCAAATACATCCGTAAGCTCTTTCATATGATTCCTGATAGTAACAGCCATGAGACTTGTCTGGAAAACATCGCTGTTTCCTGCATTGGTCACAACAACCATATCAAGATCAGGATATACGAAAACGTTTTGCCCAAGCATTCCGTTAAAAGCATAAGAGCCTGGTCTGTCATCATTTACCCAAAGCTGATATCCATAGTGTTCATTGTCATCTTTGCCTGTTTCGATCTGCCAGGCTGTGGACCTTTCCACCCACTTTTCAGGAATTATCTGCTGGCCGTTCCACTTACCCTTTTGAAGATACATAACTCCGAGTTTTGCCATATCTTCAGTACGCATAAAAAGGCCCCATCCGCCTTTTGTTATACTCTGGGGACAGCTTTCCCAATAAACTCTCTTTATGCCCATTGGCTCAAATATTCTTTCCTTACAGAACTCAAAAAGTGATTTCCCTGTAATCTCGGTTACAATAGCCGACAGCATATAGGTATTCATGCTATTGTATTCAAAAGCTGTTCCGGGCTCAAATTTAAAGCCTGAACTCAGAAACTCTTTTCTCCAGTCATTGCCACTAATTGAACCAGCCTCATTAAATTCAACTCCACTGGACATGTTAAGGAGATTCTCTACCGTTACATTCTTTTTAAGAAATCCAAGAGGCCCCATTCTTGTGCTGAATATATCATTGAGCTTGGTATCTGTACTTAACTTTCCTTCCTCAACCAAAAGACCTATAGCCATTCCAACAATACTTTTGCACATGGAATAAGAAACATGCCAGATATCCATCTCATAGGGTTCAAAGGCACATTCTGCCACAACAAAGCCGTGCCTTACGAACATGAGCTTATGCATATTACACTCTTTGTTCTCGGATAAGAATCTTATAAGTTCCGTAAAAAAAGCAGAACTCAACCCTTGAGATTCTGGTGTTTTTCTTACAAGGAACTGTTCACCCAAAACCGAAGTATTTATGAATTCCGGTTTTTGAGGAGCATAGTCAACCTTGCTGATTTCCCCGGTTTCCCTGGTCATCAGCTTCACTAGAAGTTCTCCAACGTCAAGTCCTGCTCTTGCCATATATTTAATTACCTCACTTATCTATTTTCATAGCCCTCATAGAGTTAAGGATTGCAAGTACTGCAACACCTACATCTCCAAAAACAGCCAGCCACATAGAAGCAATTCCAAGGGCTCCAAGGATAAGTATCAATACCTTTACAAACAAAGCAAAAACAATGTTTTCTTTTACAATTCTGATGGTCTTGCGTGCAATCTTAATGATTGATGAGATCTTACGGATATCATCATCCATAATAACAATATCAGCCGCTTCAATCGCTGCATCACTTCCAAGAGAGCCCATGGCAATTCCTACATCTGCTCTCATCAGAACCGGAGCGTCATTGATACCATCTCCAACGAAGGCTAAATTACTTTTATTATCCGCTTCATCAAGCATTTTTTCAACCCTGTCGACCTTGTCAGCAGGCAAAAGCTCTGAGTATATCTCATCAATTCCAACCTGAGCAGCAACATAATCAGCAGTATACTTTCTATCTCCGGTAAGCATGATCGTTTTCTTAACTCCGACCTTCTTCATGGCCAGAATAGCTTCTTTTGCCTCAGGCTTAATTACATCAGATATTACAATAGAGCCAATAAACTTTCCGCCGAGAGATGCGTATACAACAGTTCCATACTCATTTGGAGCCATAAACGGTATTTTTTTATCTTCTAAAAGCTTTGCATTTCCAAGAAGCAGTTCCTTTCCTTCATAAACTGCTGATATTCCATGTCCTGCAATTTCTTTTGCATTGGCATTTGATGCGTCAACTGTAGCACCTGAAAATTTCTCTTTATATGCGGCAAGGATTGACTTGGCGATTGGATGATTAGAAACGCTCTCACCAATTGCAGCTATCTTTAAAAGTTCATCAGCGGTAACACCGTTAAATGGATTAATGCTGGAAACTTTAAATTCACCAAGTGTCAAAGTTCCTGTTTTATCAAAAACAACTCTGTCTATGAGAGAAGCAGCTTCCAGGAAATTGCTTCCCTTAACAAGTACACCAATCTTAGATGCTGCACCAATTCCTCCAAAAAAGCCAAGAGGCACAGAAATAACAAGGGCACAGGGACATGAAACAATAAGGAATACGCAGGCTCTTCTTATGCTGTCTGAAAAAGCCATCTGTCCAAGAATAGGAGGAAGAATTGCAAGAATCACTGCACCTATTGTTACTACAGGCGTATAATAGCGGGCAAATCTTGTTATAAAGTTCTCCATTCTGGACTTTTTATTGCTCGCATTCTCAACAAGCTCCAGGATTTTGGCAACGGTTGAATCTTCGTAAGCCTTTGTTGCCTGAACTTTAAGTACACCCTCACCGTTAACGCAGCCGCTTATGATCTCGTCACCCACTACGACTTTTCTCGGTACTGATTCACCTGTAAGTGCTGCGGTGTCAATGAAGGACTCTCCCTCTAAGACAATGGCATCAACAGGGATCTTTTCACCTGCTTTAATAAGGAGTGTATCTCCAACACTAACTTCTTCCGGATCAACTTCATCAGTCTGTCCATCTTCCCTGACGATCACAGCATACTCAGGTGCAATGCTCATCATATCAGAGATAGACTGTCTTGACTTGCCAACAGCAACACTCTGGAAAAGCTCACCTACCTGGTAAAAGAGCATAACTGCCAAAGCTTCTGAATACTCTCTTATTCCAAATGCACCAAATGTTGCTATCATCATAAGGAAATTCTCATCAAAAACCTGACCATGACTGATATTTATACATGCTTTTCTGATAACATCATATCCGATGATTATATATGGAATCAGATAAACAAAAAATATGATGATTTCAGGAATACTGCTTAATAGTCCTGTTTTATCAAAAATAAGTAATATAATAAAAAGTGCAAGCACAATAAGTATTCTGTTTCTGGTCTTCTTTTGTTTTTTTGTCATAATCAACACCTGCCATTTCTAAAGAAAAACTCTTTTAAAAAAAATGGAGCCATATCACTATGACTCCTTATACCCTTAGGCAATCTCAATCTCGCAATCAGGCTCTACTTTCTTACAAGCCTTAACTGCTTCATCAAGAACCTTTTCATATACATCATCTGCAGCTTCAAGCATAAACTTCTGAGTCATAAAATTTACTCTTGCATTTACAACTCCATCAATCTTTTTAACTGCATCTTCCATTTTTGCTGCACAGTTTGCGCAATCAACTTCACATTTGTATGTTTTCTTCATAATTTAACCCCTTTCGCCATTTGGCTTTTAATATTTCGATCATTCCTCTATATGATTAAGACCTTGATCGATAATAGTCCTCACATGATCATCGGCAAGAAAATATATAACTGACTTGCCTTCACGTCTGTTACCTACGAGCTTACTCTGCTTAAGGATCTTAAGCTGATGAGATATTGCTGATTGTGTCATATTAAGAGTATCCGCAATATCACAAACACACATTTCTTCTTCAAACAGAGCAAACAAGATCTTTATTCTGGTTGAATCGCCAAAAACTTTAAAAAGCTCAGCCAGATCGTATAATTCATCCTCATCCGGCATTTCTCTTTTAGCTTTTTTAGTAACCTGAATATGTACATGGTGTTCTTCACAACACTCTACATCTGTAACTGCCACAAAGCGCCTCCTTTCGAGTATCTATAAAAATAAATGATTTTTATAAGCTAATGAACATATGAATAATTGTTCATATGTTTAATATAAAACCTGACTACCAATTTGTCAACACCAATAGGCTGTCTTTAAAGAAAAAAACTCCGCCAGCTTTTTGCTGACGGAGTCCTGATCTTTTTAACAATCTTATTTAATTATTGTTATATCGCCTCTTGGAGAAGCATATGTGCTTCCGATAACTCCGTGAAGCTCTGTCTTAATATAATCTATAAGAGCCTCATCAAGCGGAATTCCAGTATCAAAGCTTGTTCCTGAACTAGCGAAGCAATAATATGTATCTCCACCTACAGAAATAAAGTTATTTGTTACAACAGCATATGTATCTGTCTTAGAGAATGGCTGTCCATTTATGCTCTCAATTGTTACTCTGTTTATGCTGCTTGGCTTATGATAAGTTGAGTTGGGATAAATAGGTCCTGCTGCAAAGGACTTGGTTGTATTAATCGTAAATTTAATTCCGCTAGTCTGCGGGAAGCCTCCAACAGGCTCTGGTGTGCAGAAGGTTGAAGCTTCTAATGCTTCAAGGAGCTGTTCTCCTGTAACATACACTACAGTAACTGTATTTCCAAAAGGAAGAACTGTATTTACATCCTTCTTGGAAACATTTCCAGCACTTATAGGAGCTCTTAAACCACCACCATTTGTAAGTGCAATAACATGTGAAGGATCAACAGATACTGATCCTGCATCCTTAAGAATTGTCCAAAGAATAGCATCTGATACAAGATTTCCCATGTTTGTTTCTTCTGTTCTGTTTCCAGGAGCCTTATTACCATTGAGGTCAACTTCGCTCTTTGCAAATGCTACACTATACTCATTATCAATTCTCTTAATGATACCTGTTGCCACTGCATTCGTAGTTACTTCCGGCTGTAACTTGTCATAATTAAGAAGATAGCTATCTTCAACTGACTTACTCGCATTGTCGATCACAACAACACCAATAGTCTGGAGTTTTGTACCTGTTGAAGTAACAGGATCAACAATATCTTCTGCTGACATAACAGTATGTGAGTGTCCATCGATAATAATATCTATGCCTTTTGTCTTTTCATAAAAAATATCACTGCTGTTGCCTTCTCTTGCAGCTTCAAGGTCAACACCCAAATGTGTAAGACACACAACAAGATCTGCCCCCTGTGCCTTAAGCTGACTCGCCTGCTGATTACCGCAAGCATAGAGCGCATCCTTTGAAAGGAATGTAAGTCCCTTTACATAAACAGGATTTGACTTAGTCTGTGTCTCAGGAGTAACTACTCCAAAGAAGCCAAGTTTCATACCTGACTTAGTAGTATACATTGCATTTGGTACGAAGATTGAATTGCCATTTTCATCCAATACATTGGCACATATAGTCTTAAACTTAGCAATCTTTATATCTGCCTTAAGCTGGTCTAAGCCATAGTCAAACTCGTGGTTTCCTATTGTAGCAAAATCATAACCGGCAGCATTCATAACAGTAATAGCGTCTGCGCCTTTTGACATATTGACATAAGGCGTTCCCTGTATATAATCTCCGGCATCAACAAGGAGAACTTCTGCTCCTCTTTTCTGGAAATTTTCCTTAACAGATGCAATGTAAGGATAACGTCCAACAGCTCCATGTACATCATTAGTGTGGAGAATAACTGTTTTGCCGGAAAGATCGGCAGGAACATCAGCAATTGATTTTACCTCTGCAACCACATTTGTTGCTTTTGAAGTAATTGCGGTTACATTAGCTGTAAGCACCAGTGCTAATGCGAGTAGAACTGAAATAGAACCTTTTAGAATACGTCTCATACATAACCTCCCTTGTATAATATTAAAGCAATTAATATTATACTATTTTTTGTTGGGTAACGTATGCTTTTTGTGTGTTAAATCGTAAAAAATAAAAACGCTCCTTGGGGATTATTGGAAAGTTCTTTGGATTTTCTGTTTATGATGGGAAAAATTAAAAATTGAAGGATTATTATATACACTAGTTATATTCCTCAAGGAAGCGTCCTTATTAAGCAACCATAGTCTATATTACATCATTAAAAAAAGACCCGATCAGTTACACTGATTTGGGTCTTTTTTACACTTATTTATATTTTTATGAGGCTCCAGATACTTTGGGCTCCATCTGATGGCAGCCTTAAGTTATATTTCATCTATACTGTCAACAACATATGCCTCATCAACAGTTGCAAACTTTCCATTTTCAACGGTAAGTGAAAATACTGCATATGCAAAAGCTTCACCATTTTCTTCGTCATACTGAGCTACAAAGATCTTTGTAGTACCGTCCTGCATGATTGGAAGATTTGATGCGTAATAAACGCCATCTTCAGCATCTGTATCACATATCTCTACATCGTCAACATAAACGATCTCTTCACACCAGAGGTCTGTCCTGTATGGAGCAGATATATAGGCAACACCATCTACTATATTGCAGTTAATATCATTGTTGTATTCTGTGTATTCTTCTGCTGATGAAAATTCACCATTTGCATATTCAGATGAATAATTGTATTCCGTTGTACCCTCATCTGTAGTTGTTGTTACATTAAAGCTTGTTGTTGATGTTGACTCACTTGCACAAGCTGTAAGAGATACTGCTAAAACAACACCTGCCATTAACAATCCGATTTTCTTCATAATTATTTTCCTCCAAAATGTCATATTTTTGATTACAAATATTTATACGAAGGAAAAAAATATGTGGCAGAATTTTTTTAAATTAAAGAAAAAATATAAGAAATTTCATCTTCTGAAACGATGTCATCTGCTCCCAAAATTAACGCTTTGCCTGATTTTCTGGGTTTTATCAGGCCTCTTACATAGCACTGGGCAAGCGGATTGGCACAAACTTTGCAGTCATAAATATCAGGAAAAGTCCCTGCGTCTCCCCAGTCAAGATCCTTTTCTTTCAGAACATTTTTATAAAACTCATGGAGTACTCTGGCCATGGTATTCCTGCGAAGTGGCATTTTATATACATCTCCACTACTTTCTATTATTTCACATAAAAACGGACCAAGAGCCTCATAAGAAAGCTCCTGGTTGTTTTTATTCTGATATAAATCTATGAGTTTATTTGTAAAATCCTTACAATTCATAATTATTGCTCATCAGGAAGAGAAACTATAAATGTCATATTATCAAAGGCCTTAAGACTTGAAACTTCAATGCATCCATCCAAAACTGTAAATATTTCATCAGTGTAAACATCAAGAGTTTCCAATTTCTTTGCATTTTCAAATACTTTGAAATATTCGCCCTTTTCGCTACCACTAAAAACCTTAATTATATCTTTTACAGTAATCTTATAGGTATCTTCCTTATCTTTTTCGCTTACATTTATAAAGCTAACAGCAAATCTGTCTCCCAAAAGAGGCTTAACAAGAATATCTACTCTATCATTGTCTCTTATGTACTCTTTTGAAGGATCTTCCGCTGCAAGGCTCGAATAAACTCTCTTTGCCTGAATTCCAAGCTTATCCTGATTTAAAGAAATAAGCTTTTCATTAGAGATAATGCTATAGATCCAATCTCCTTTACTTACTCTTCTAAGGTCAAGTCCCAGCATCAATGGAGAATTCATCATACACCACATAGCCATATGAGTCCTGCACTGAGTTTCATTAAGACCATCCATACCGATCATGAGCATATCAGGGTCATTCCAACCCTTTGAAAGGCCTGAAAATTCATCCATGATGACAGCCTTATTGTACTGCACAGCTACACCAGGTGTATAATCGGAAGTCCAGTCGCCGTGCCCCGGATCGCCATCACTTCCGACTCTGAAAGTGATATCATTTAATATTCTCCAGGAATCGCAAACCTTACTGCCCCAATTTTGAGGCTGTGTCTTTCCCCACTCGCAGGCTGAATAATAGATATCCTTATCAGGTGCTAACTTCTTAAGCTCTTTCAACAGACGTCCATAAGAATTTAGGGTATTCTCCTGCCTTCTGTGGTTCATTATTCTTATTTTGTTTATGCCCTCGTGTAAACTGCAGCCAAATCCGCTTTCTTTATCGGAAGATGCAGTTGACCAGGCAAAAGAAGCAGGGCTTTCAGTTTCTTTAAGAAAGCCGTCAAATATCATTTCTCCTTCGGTCATTATCTGGAGCCATTCTCCGACGCCTTCCTCTTTTCCGGTTGCATATTCCACAAAGATATAATATTCTCCATCAACTGGAACATTTACATCAAATACAAGTTCACTGCTCTGAAGTCCCACCGGTGTATTGTCAGGTCCTGTTCCATCAAAGGTACCTATTCTTGTAACATAGTCACCATCTGCCTTCTCGGCTAGCCTTCCTGTTACAGCTCCATCTTTGACTGCAGAGTACAGCTTTTCAAAAGAGCCATCAGCTGAACAAAGCTTTATAGCTCTAATATTTGGAGCAAAGGTGTATCTCGCATTTTCAGCATTTGAAAAAGTTGCATTGTCAAAAGGATAATAACAGTTATCTACCTTCAAAAAGTCAACTCCCCACTCTATATAGCTTGCAGCATCCAAAGCTTCATGACCACAGGTTCCAACCTGTGCACCTGCGCAAAGATTGGTTCCTATGTCATTGTACATTCCAAATTTAAGACCTTTTTCATGGATATAATCAGACAGTGCCTTAAACCCGCTTGGAAACTTGACTTCTTCATTAGAAAGCTTATCTTCAACTCTTTCAGTTTTATAGCACCCATCATCTAAAATAATGTACTCATAGCCAAGTTTATCAAGACCAAGCTCTATAAACTTATCAGCCATTATTTTAGTAAGAGCCTCCGTATTGCCACTTCCAAAAGCATTCCAGCTGTTCCACCCCATTGCCGGAAGCTTATTTTTTTGTTTACCAAACATTACTTTGCCGTCATCAAAAGAGTCATACCTTCCAGCTGACTCTATCGTATCCGGTCTTAAGTTTTCATACCCCATTTTTTACCTCTCCTAAAAAAGCCGTAGTTTTTAATACTACGGCTTTTTGCTAGTTTATTTTAGAATGAAACCTTTTTAAATGATTTCTTTCCTTTTCTTACCATAACTCCATCTGCAAAGAATGCCTTGTCATAAGTTGTCTTTACATCTGTAACCTTTTCATCTGCCACAGTCACGCCGCCCTGCTCAACAGCGCGTCTTGCCTCACTTCTTGTAGCACAAAGGCCTGCAGAAACAAGAACCTGGAGAACATCGATGTTTCCATCTCTGAAGTCCTCTTCCTTAAGACTTGTAGCAGGAACATTTGCAGCATCTCCGCCGCCTGCGAAAAGAGCTCTTGCTCCATCCTGTGCCTTCTGAGCTTCCTCTTTTCCATGTACAAGTGCTGTAAGCTCAAATGCAAGGATTTCTTTCTTTTCATTGACTCTGCTGGGATCCCACTTCTCCATTTCAAGGATTTCCTCGATAGGAATAAATGTGAGCATCTTAATGCACTTATCAACATCAGCATCATCAACGTTTCTCCAGTACTGGTAGAAATCAAATGGTGATGTCTTGTTAGGATCAAGCCATACAGCGTTTCCGGCTGTCTTACCCATCTTTTTACCCTGAGAATCAGTTAAAAGAGTGATTGTCATAGCGTGAGCATCCTGACCAAGCTTTCTGCGGATAAGCTCTGTACCACCAAGCATATTGCTCCACTGATCGTCTCCACCAAATTCCAGATTACAGTTGTATTTCTGGAACATGTAGTAGAAGTCGTATGACTGCATGATCATGTAGTTGAATTCAAGGAAGCTGAGTCCCTTTTCCATACGCTGCTTGTAGCACTCTGCACGAAGCATGTTGTTTACTGAAAAGCAAGCTCCAACCTCTCTTAAAAGCTCGATGTAGTTAAGATTCATGAGCCAGTCAGCATTGTTTACCATTAAAGCCTTGCCATCTGAGAAATCGATGAATTTCTCCATCTGACGCTTAAAGCAGGCAGCATTGTGGTCAATATCCTCTCTTGTAAGCATCTTTCTCATATCAGTTCTTCCTGATGGATCACCGATCATTGTTGTTCCGCCACCGATAAGAGCAATTGGCTTATTGCCTGCTTCCTGAAGTCTCTTCATAAGTGTAAGAGCCATGAAATGACCTGCTGTAAGTGAATCAGCTGTACAGTCAAAGCCAATATAGAATGTTGCCTTACCATTGTTTACAAGGTCTCTGATATGCTCTTCATCTGTAACCTGAGCAATAAGACCTCTTGCCTTAAGTTCCTCAAAAATCTGCATAATGCACCTCCAATTGATAGTCGTTGCAAAGAAAAATCCTTCGCAACATAATTTGTTGCGAAGGACGAAATAATCCGTGTTACCACCTTCATTCACGCTATGCTCACGCAATGCGCCTCAATAAGTACGATTCAAAAATAATCTGAATGATACTCTACTGATGTAACGGTCAGTCCCCGTCTGAAACTAATATCTCACGGTAAAAAGAATTCGTTCCAGCAGCTCACGGAGGTATTCATCATCGCTCTTAACTTACGCTTCTCACCAACCAGCAATTCTCTGTTGTCAGATTTCGATTCTTACTTATTCCGGTCACAGCCTTTAATATTTAATTTCTTAACAAATTTTAATAATTTAAAAATATTATGTCAAGCGTTTATTTGTAGTTTTAAAAATAGATTTGTAGTAAAATAAGACCACATAATAAATTAGAATCATTGGGAGTAATGCAATTGAAACTATTTCAAACAACATTTAATCCAAGATTTATACCTAATATCAGAGAATGGGCACAAAATGTCGATTTACGTGAAGGCAATGCAATCATTCACATATATGCACCCTATACTGATAAGTCTGTTTACTACAAATTGGACAGGATTCAAAAGATTCTCAATATAGAGCTTCCCGGTGTACCTATTGTCGGCTGTAGTGCTATTGGTGAGATAATCAATGGAAGCATAGATTACAACGAATGCGTGATAACGCTCACTGTATTTGATGATCCATCTACCAAAGTTAAGGTCCTCCCTTTTTATGATCTCCATAAAGACTGTTCACAGGTTTTCTTTGATACCATAAAAGAAATTCCTGACTTAAAGGGACTTGAGATGGTATGTGCCAATTCTGACGTGATGTTTGAAAAAGCAAGTCATACAGCCGATTCTCTTCCTGACAACATTGAGGTATTTGGTGCCATTGCAGTAGGTGATGATGATAACAAGCCCTTTATCTTTACTGATGACAACGACTACCATACAGAGGGTGTTTTCCTTGTTTTATATAGTGGAAAAGAGCTTCATATCCAGACAAACAGAATGTTTGGCTGGAAAGCTATTGGCTACCCCCTTCATGTAACAAAGGCAGAGGGAAACGTTGTTTATGAGCTTGACGGAAAGCCTGCTTATGATGTTTACAGCCATTATCTCAACATAAAAAAAGGTCCAAACTTCTTCTATGACGCTTTGGAATTCCCATGGGAAGTTCAGGTCAATGACGAAACTGTATACATCCGCCATGCCAAATCTGTAAATCCTGACGGATCAATCGTGATGTCTACTAATGTTCCTGTTGGAAGCAATATCCGTCTTACTTATGGAGACCCATTAAGAATAATGGAGCACACCAAACAGGCAGGCCAGCTTATACGAGACTTTGCACCACAGGCAATTACTATATATAACTGTTTTGGTCGTAAGCTCTTTTGGGGCGAACAGGACAATATTGAAATCGTTGAAATCTCAAAGCATATGGAAGCTGCCGGATTTAGTGCTCTCGGCGAGATAATGCGTTTTAAAGGCAAGACCATCCTTAATAATCTGTCAATAGTCACTGCTTCCATGCGCGAAGGAGAAAAACAGGAAATAGACCATATCGAAGAAGGTCCGAATATGGCATCTTCAAGCATGCCGATAACTGCAAGGCTTGCAGTATTTATCAACACGATTACTGAAGAGCTCATGGAGAAAAACAACCAGCTAAATGATATGCTCTATAAGGCTTCCCATGATGCTCTTACAGGTCTTTTAAACAGAGGAGCCATTGAAAGAATCATCTATGAAACAGATAACTCTTCAGATTGGTTTCTTATAATGTTTGACATAGATAACTTCAAGAATATAAACGATACTTATGGTCATATTGAAGGCGATAACGCCCTAAAGACTATTGCTTCATATATAAAAGAAAAGATCATCTGCAATGAAGGTTTCGAATGTGGTCGTTGGGGTGGCGAAGAATTTGTAATGCTAGTATCAGACCGCACTGCAGAATATGTAAAAACAAATGCTGAAGAAATGATCAAAAATGTTGACCAGCTCCTTGGCATAGACTATACCCTTACAATAAGTGCAGGTGCAACAAAGCATAAAGAGGACGAAACCATTCTTCAGACCATAGGCCGCGTTGATGAACTTCTTTATAAAGCCAAAAACAATGGTAAGAATCAGCTTTGCAGCGATTTATAATTCAAATAAAAAAGAATGCCTGAATTACGGCATTCTTTTTTTATCCAATTTAACGTTCTCTTGCATTTTTTATATCTGGCAGTAATTCCTCCGGAATGAACATCTTTCCATATCCAACTCCAAGATCGATCTTAGGTTTATTGGCGCCATGAAAATCTGATCCTCCACTTATCAAAAGATCATGCTTTAATGCAAGATTTCTTATCTGCCTCTCTTCTGCCGGTTCATAAGTAGAATAAATAGCTTCTATTCCCTTAAGGCCGGCATCTATCAGCCTTACTACCAAAGCTTCAAGCTTTTCATCACTCATATGATACAAAATAGGATGGGCTAAAATTGGCACTCCGCCCGCTAAAAGAATAAGCTCAATCGCATCCTCAGGAGTGATATTTTCCCTCGGAACATAGTATTTACAATGATCTCCTATATATTTATCAAAAACCTCCTGCCTTGAATTAACATAACCTTTATCAAGCATGAGTTTTGCATAATGTGCTCTTGTTATAACAGCATTGGGAAAAGCCTCAAGAAGTTCATCATAGCTTATGGGGAGTCCTGCTTCTTCAGTCAGTTTCCTGCACATTTTTTCATTGCGTTCACGCCTTGAATCAGCAAAAGCCTGAAGCCTTTTTTGAAATTCCTCATTGTGATGATCGATGTAAAGTCCAACTACATGAACGTCTTTTCCTTCATTAACAGTAGAGAACTCAATTCCCGGAATAAATTCAATATCACTGTATGTTTTACCTGTGTAATCAATAGCTTCGTCAAGACCAATGACCGTGTCATGATCAGTAAGAGCAATTGCAGCAAGATTCTTTTCATGAGCATAATCTATCAGTTCTTTTACGCTATATGTACCATCTGAACAATTTGAATGAGTATGAAGATCAATTCCTCTCATTTGCCTGAAGTTCCGCCTTTCAAAACTAAATATCAATCAAAATATGGCTTGATCACCTTTTTTACAACCTGGAGCATCAGATACATGATGATGGTATCAACGGGAAGCATCACAGCATTGGAAATAAGTCTGCCCGGAAGTATCACAGCAATTGCCTTGCCATAAAGCATATTGAGCCATATTGTATTCAGGATAATGTTACATACTACCTTAACACAAGCCTGTGCCGCAATGACTCTCCAGAGCTTAAGAGGCTTGTTATAGATAAAAAGTCCATAAATGATAGCGCCGATCATTGCTGTTATAGTGAAGCCTATAAAGAAGTCTCCATCTCCTGAAGCAAACCACTTGATAATATCCATGGCTCCACCAAAGATTGCTCCTATCCATGGTCCAAAAAGATAGTCAACTATCTGATTTGGAAGTCCTGAAAAGCCAATCCTTATGTACTGTCCGAATTTGATGGTGGCCACATAGCCCAAAATAACCGAAAGGGCGCCCATCATACCGCAAAAAGTAAGGACTTTTGTTTCTTTAAGCCTTGAAACTGATGAAAAATAAGATTTGCCTGATACTGTCTGTTTAGCTGTTTGATTTAACATAAAAATATCCTCCTTTGCAGTTTTCCATTACCACATCGGGGGATATTCAAAGTTTCAGATATTCCATTGATGTAGCAGCGGGATGCGAAACTTAAACCGCGGAAAAATCCTTCGTCCTGATGACAACTCCCTGTTCACCCGGCACTTAACGCTTAAATTTCTACTCTGCATTTATTATTTGCCATTCATAATACATCATAACCTCAGTAAGGTCAAAGGTTTTTTAACGTTTCATCTTAAATGCATTATAAAGCTGCTCAACAGCTCCCGGCGAAGTATTACCTATCAGATGACTAAGTCCCATTACACTCATAACAGTGATTGCCATCACTTTTGACTGTCCCATAGGATTAAACTCACTGGCACTGAATATGATTGATTGAGCCATTGACATGCCGGTATTTGCTACAAGCTCTGATGTATCTTCATATCCCTTGGCTTGGGATATCATACTGATAAGATCTGTTGAAGCAGTCTTTGGATCAGTTTCTTTATTAAACTCATTTAAGAGTTTTGTTTTTCCCACATTTATATATCCGTTCCTGATCTTCTCAACTTCTCTCTTTCCTGCATCGGTCTGAGTGTAATATTCCTTAAGCGCATTTTTATCAGTAAGTACTCGTATTGCAAACATAGCAAAGGCAAGTCCACAATTGACCGCTTTGGAAATCATGCCATCTGTAAATCCGGATATATCAACAGCAGCACTGATAATCCTTGTCGCAACTTTTATGGTAGTCATTCCAAGTCCCATTTTCTGCATAGTCTTACTAATATTCATGGAAAGATCCGCCATTCCCTGGTTTTTATCTGCAGCGTTCCTGGCTTTCTTCAGCTGGCCTTCATCAAGTCTTCCATTTGTTTTAGCATTCTCAAGTTTGCCTTTATCAATAGTCTTAAAGCTTTCACTTTGCTTTTTTGTCTGATCAATAGCACTGATATTAGAGGCATAGCTTGCAATGTTCATAACATCATCAGCCGCCTTTTTTACAAGGTTTACACTTCTCATAGCACTATCGATTCGAAGCTGTGTACTCTTTTTGAAAGCATTTACAACCTTCGTGTATTTAGTTATTTTTTTTGCACTTACTCCAACTCTCCCTGCTATTTTATCGAAGGTTTCAGTCACATAGTTATCAACTGCATCTTTCAGCGTTTTAAGCTTATCAGTAGCATTAGGGTCTAACTTACCTTTAAACAGCTTGTCATTGGCAAACTTGTATGCAGCTTTTTCAACTGAGTATTCCATAAGATAGACAAACTCTCGTACCTTTTTGATAGGTATCTTATTTAGTGCCATATTATGAATTTTTTTAACACTCTCGTAGGTATTTTTTACACTATCATAAGTCTCGTACGCGTTTTTAATATCGTCTCTTATATCTCCCTTATTTGAATCCAATACAACGCCCTTTGCGTTTTTCTCGACAATATTTTTCATGTCAGGATTCACATGTTTCTTATCTGTCAAAGGTTTCGATTCACCAAAGACTTTATCCAGCAGTAAATACTCATTTGTAAAACTCTTGAGTTTATCTACTATCGCAGTTACTGAGTTATTTTCAAAAATAATTGAATCGATTTGTTCCTGCAGTTTTATGTAGCACTCAGTGCTATTTTTTTCAAGAGTTTTGACGTCGTGCCTGACTTCATTCAAATTCTTGCCAAGTTTATTTACTCCGCTTACAACGTAACCTGAATCAGCAAAGCCTATAGCTTTAGATAAACTTCCCACAGTCTTTATGGTTTTACAAAGATTATCTAATTGCTTGCCGGTAGAATTAATTGGCGAAATGCCTACAGTTTTAGCCGTGGATATACCATTGAAAGAAATAAGCCTTACCCATTGATTACCTGTCCTATGGAAGTTTCGACGCAAAAATCCATAGTTCATTTTTATTCGGCCATTTTTATAAAGCTCTCCTGCGCCTCGATAAAGAAGGGCATTTCCTTCAGTAATCTCAAGCTCCTCTGTTGCTCTGTTCACAAAGTTCAGTGCCCTCTTAAAAAGCTTCCAGTCTATGGCAGTAGATCTTTTCATAAAAAGATTTCGCTCAAAAGAAAAAATATCATTTATATTTTTTTGTTTTGTAAGCCTTACCCTGTCTGAAATCTGCGTTGTGTAAAGAGCTTCCATAGCCCTGTAGTATTCATCATCATCAAGGGACAAACCAATGTTATCTTCAAGATTTGCTTCAATATACTGATCAATCAGCTTGTCACGGGCAGCAGGATTCACATAATTCCTGTCTTTTAAATTAAACAGGTTACTTTTGTAATTCTTTTTGGAGATATCGAGAATTCCTCTGTTACAAAGAGCCTTAAAGAACAAGACCTTTTGCTGCTCTGTAAGAGAATAATATCCTGCAAGAGCATTATCAATATCTCTTCTGTTTCCATCGCTGTTGTCTTTTTCAGCATGTTCTTTTACAAGGTCTTCAAAATTCTGAAGCTTAAAATCGGCTTTATTTGTATATTTTTGCTTTAATTCCTCATTTCTTTCAAATGCCTTTTTATTACCTGCATACTTTATAAGCTCGCCTTGGTTCTCAAGGGCCTGGATAGCGGTCTTCTTTTCCATGATCTCATCAATAAATTTAAAAGCATTCTCAATGAGCTCCCAGTCCACTGTTGTATCTCTATTCAAAGACTGTTTCTTAAAGCAGTCTTTTGTCAGGTCTTTTCCACTAAAATTCTTATCATCTCTTAGCTGAAAACTTAGCACAGTTGTAAAAGCCTTAAAGCAGGATTCACTGTCATCAAAGCCTGCCAGAACATCAGCACTGATATCAGGATCTCCTGATAAAGTTTCCAAAAGAGCATCTCTTTTATTTTGATTTACGTATAAAGGCTCCCCATCAGCCTTAATGCAGCTTTTATCAACAGCAGTTCTGTCCTGAAGGATTCGAACAAATATCTTTAGATCACCATCACTCATTTCTTTAAAGCGCTTTATGATCTTGTTCATCCTTCTGTTTAGGGCAATTGATTCATCTATAGCGCCTGCCTGCGCAAATCCCACTAATGGACCAAGATAAAACTTATCTTTAGAAGCTTTTAATGCTTTTTGCAAAATAGCTGTTTTACTAAGTTTATCCTTTACTGCAAAATCAATAAGCCTTCTCTTTAAATCAGTGACAGTCAAAGTCCTGCCTCTTAAGGCATCAATATAAGTAAGCTGTTTTTTACCAAACTTCGTATATGCACTAAAAACAGAAGCGTAGCTGTCTGATATACGCTCAACATCCTTTTCGCCATAAATACTCTTTTGTTTTGATATTTTCATAGCAAATTTCATGGCTCTATCATATGCAGCCTCTGAAATCTTCAAGTCTGATAAACCTACACCTGAAATACCAAAGTCCAAAAGCTTATTCAAAGCATCTCTGTAGTTGATATCAAAATGATATTCCTGTCCGCTTACATATTTTTCCAGCTCCGCCTGAATTGCGGTAAGCTTTTTGTTCTTTTGCTCCGGTGCCTCAGTAAGAGCCATAGTTCCTTCTGTTCCGAGGCCTATTGCACTACTATCAAGGAACATAAGACCAATAGCAAAAAGCTTTTTTTGCTCATCATCAAGAGCATCATACTTATTTGCCTTGCCTTTGAAAAGATAAAGATTTGCTCTGATAAGACTTGCAATAGCTTTCTCATCAGCAGTGTCATTTGTAAGGGCTGTCTGCTCCTTCTGTATGAAATCAGAACCAGAGACTGCTTTTGACTGTGAATAGAGATTATTTCTGTATTCTTTTTTTCTGAATAATTCCAGTTTGTTTTTCCAAAATTCAGCACTGAACTCGTGATTACTGCTTAGTTCACCTACAACATCTTCCATGAAATACTGTCGAAGCGAGAACATAAGCCTGTCAACATAGCTCTGTGGCAGACTAAAATTATTATTTTGCATAGCCGGATCAGAGCTCTCTTTATATATGTCAATAAAACCAGGCCGAATAACCTCCATTACTTTCTTCCAATAATCAATGTAGGCTGCGCTCTTATCAATGATTTCTCCAATATGCTTCGAATTCTCTTCAAGATCAGCATCTGTTCCTTTTACTGTCTTGTTATTCTCATCACGCCCACCAATTCCTGTAATGAGCATAGTTCTGAGATTCTTTCGAATCTCATCTATTTCCTGCTGCAATGATGGATCTTCAGATTCTTTTTCCTCAAGTTTTATGAGTTTTTTGTAATTATCCCTGAAAATCTTTAATTCCTTACTCTTTCTTATTTCCTGAGTTTTAAGATTTTCCGGCTTATCAAACCATTTATTTATAAGATCCGAGTTACCATAACATTTTACGATAAACATCAGAACTTCTTCTTCGCCCATTCCCTTATCATTCACCTGATCAGTCTTTAGCAGATCATACAATCTTTTCATAACAAGGGCATGGTTAAAAAGAACTTCTGAATTTCCATAGGTATCTGTAATACCAGGAATAATCCCGCCTGCAGCACCTCTCTCTATAAGCGCGTCCTTAAGAACCTGTGGGAGGTCAAGCTCATCACAGTACTTGTCCACTCTTCCGCGCATTTTATCAATACGAGACTCATCAATAGTAATTGCCTTTTGTCCCTTACCGGTAACTCTTACAAGAGTCTTTCCCTGTCTTATCTCATTCAATACGTAATCATTGATCTTTAGGAATTTCAGTCTCTCAAGTCTTCCATTTTCTTTCTTGGTACTGATATCTTCTATAGCTTCTTGATCGTTATCAACTACTTCATAATCCATGAAAGTCTTGATGTTATTTAAAATTTCAGCTTCGTTTGGTGTACTTTGTAATCTGTTTTTCAGCTCATCAAATTTTCTGCTCACAAAGTCCTTACAGGATTTTTTATTTGTAATTTCCTGAAAATCCTCGATTCTTTCGACCTTAGCATATAATTCCTGTATGACAGAAAGTTTTAAAATTCTTGCTTCATCGCTCTTTAGTTTTTCTTTTTTAAGCTTTTTATCTATCTGCTTTGAAGTCAGCTTAATTGCACCATTTACGCTGATGCCGCCTTTTGCAGAAAGCTTAAATAATTTACTCTGAAAATCATCAAGCTGTTTTGCATAAAAATCAGAGTCTCCTTTCAGAGTCCCTTCATAAATTCCTCTTATAAACATGTGGGCATATATTTGCCTTGCAGCCCCGGATATTACATATTTTGTTTTTCCTTTATACGCGGAATCGTGTTTACCGGCCTTATTGCATCCCATTAGAAAATCAGACAGCTTCCCATCCAGAGTATCTTCAATAAAGCTTTTAAAAGATTCCTCTCCTTTCAATAACTCCGCATAAACTTCAGGAATATTGATGATAAAAGGCACAAATTCCTTATACTTTTCGCCATCATAATTCTCAAGGGCCTTCACACCCTTCTCATATATATCTCTTGCTTCTTTTATCTCTTTTTGATTATCAATATCCTTAATGCCTGCACCTAGAGCTTTTATCTGTAAAAGAGCTTCTTCAAAACTTATTACTCCAAATCTCTCAATATTTCTTCTTTTAGCTACAAGTCTCGTATCAGGGCTCATATCATCAGTAATATCTGTAAGACCTGACATGAACCACTTAAATTTTTGATAATATGACTCTAATTCGTTTTCATTAACGCCACCAGACAAAAGAACTTCTCTTAACTGGTCTTTTCGTTTTTCAAACCTGCTGTTTTCCAGTTTTTCCTGCTCTATCAGATCATCATTTTTGTTCTTGTAGGCCATACTATAGGGGCGGTATGGAAGATAAGTATTTTTCCCATCTCCCGATAGATGAACCAGAAATTTTTTATCCAGCTTATCTCCCAGATCATCTAAGCGCTTCTGCTCAATATTTATCTTCTTTAGCATATAAGGAAGCTTGCTCTCATCATCCCAACACTTATTTTCTCTGTATTCTCTAAGAGAATACTTTTTTCCATTATCTTTGCGTGAAATAATAGCATATAGCTCAAGCTTAAAATCACCACTTGCAAAAGCGGAATTACTGATTGCCTTTTCTTCGATTTCCGACCATTGACTTTTAGTAAGAAGCCGCCCTTTTTTCTCCATAAGATTTCTGGCTGCTTCTCTGTTCTTATGTATCCTTTCAGCAATCTTTTTTCCTTCAGTCTTCCAATCAGTATCATCCGCATTTAAGAAACTATTTGGTTTATGCTGAGTCAGCGCACCAAGCAAAACATCTCTATAGCTTTCCTCAAGTCCAAAGTCGTCCAAGAGCTTTCGAAGGCGCCTTTCAACTCTGTACTCATCCGGAGAAACATATTGCAGCATCTCCAAAAAAATGTCTGTCTGGGCAAGGACCTGATCCCTTGTTCCAAACACCCGTAAAGATCCAAGATGCTCATAGAGTTTTTCTCTCACCCTATCCCTTGTAGCATCAGAGCACCTCTTTTTAAGTTGCTGCTCTATATAATCATCAGTATCTTTCGTATGATCTTTAAAAGTGTCAAGCAAGTCCTTAAACTGCTCATCACTTTCTGCCGTTATCATCATCTCCATCGCTGAGTAGCGATAAGCATTTGCTGACTCTTTTGATATCTTTAGCGCTCCAAATATCACCTCACGTCTTTTATCGTATTTTTCAATAATCTCACTGCTCACTGTCTTATACTTGTCACATATCTCATCAACTTTTTTTATAAATTCCTGAGGCTTTAAGAAAAAATCCTCTTCATTTGTTTCCATCTCTATATGATCACTTAACTCTTCTCTAACCCAAGGCATACCAAGGGTAATATCTTTCCTCTTATCAAGGATCAGCGGAAAAGCAATCTTATTTGCAAGAAGACGATTATTTTTATCCTCCAAAAATGCGATTAAATTGTTCTTATCATCTTCAGTAGTAAGTTTTTTTCCTTCCACAAGTTTTGAAATATATGCAGTGTAATCATTCAGAGCCCAGTTTTCCAAAGATTTATCAAGTTGCTCCTTAGGAAGGTTTGAGTCAAGTAATCCTGTTTCTATTAGTTTATTGACATCTGCCGCCAAAGCATTGACTCCATAAGCTTTTTCAGCATCCTCCATTTCTTGCTGTGTATAGCCATTGCTCTTGTATTCGATCATACGTGCTTCTTTTTCATTGAGAGCACTTGCCTTTTCCTCAACAAGCCTTTCCATCTCATTGAAAATACTCTTTATTCTGAGGGCAATCTGATACCTTCGATCTCCCTTATCAAACATGTGATATCCGGAATGTGAAAATAAATATCTGTTGACAGCCTCTTTTGATCTATAAAACGTGTCAAAGAAAGACGCCCTGGTCTGACCAAGCTCTCTGTCATCATAAACTCCCTTTGAAGCAGCCAGTTTGATCAATTTATCAACTTCATTAGCCATCAGAGAAAAAGTCTCTGTCTTACTGCCTTTTTCATTTAGCAGTTGATCTCGCAGTTCTGACAGATTCATAAGATCATATTTAGCCTTCTTGGATCCCTGCTTATTTTTTACAGATGTTGTCTTATTAAAAGAATTAACTACATCCCAGGCCTCATCCTGATGCCTGTTATACAATTCCTCTGTAAGTTCTATATTAAAAACTTTTCGCTGATCATTTATATATTCGTTAGGCATTTTTATGTCTCCAAAATTTATATATCCAAAATTATCAAAAAGTTCTTACAGATGCAGATCAATATTCTTCAAAATCTTCATCCCATTCTTCTTCGTTATAAAATCTTGTATCAATCTCTTTGTTTTCCGGAAGCTGCTCTTTTCTCATTCCCTCATATACTTTTTCGCCTGTTTTTTTAGGAAACAATATCTGACATAAAGAAAGTGATCGGTCATCATGACGATCAATTAGAAACTCCGTTGAAAGATCATATTTAGCCTCTGCCAATAGAACAGTTTTTTTCATAATATGAATAAGTGTGTTCGGATCCTTATCATGACTGTGAAGAAGGTCCAGCTCTATTTTTCCTGATGGTTTTTCATGAACCAGAACTATTGCATATACTTCTTCATCATCCTCGTAATAACAGGAAACATCATTATCAAAATATTCTCTTGGCAGGAATGAAAGGTCATCACATATTCCGTGGCTCCCCTCAAATTCAAGTTCTGCGATCATGCTGCAAAAAAATCTGTCTTCTGCCTGAGAAAGAGGTTTTATATTATCGTATTGACCATCGCCGTGCTTTAAAAGCCTCTTTATGACTTCTGAAAGAGACACACTGATAACAGAACTTTCCTTTTCTTCCAAGGAAAACCCTGCCTTTTTAAGCGCATTTATTTCAATACCTTCAAGTGTGTTTGGAAGAGAATAATATGAATAGCCACACTCTGCTAAAAGAGCAGATTCCGTATATTCATCCATAAGAACATTAGCGCTTTCTTCATCCAACGCTTTCATAAATAAAATATGGCTCTTTATATCAAGTTCATCATCACCTTGCTTAAGCTCCCATACTATTCCAGCAGACGGGGCATCTTCCCACTCTTTAACACAAACAAAACCGCAGGTAAACTCTCTTTCAATGCATTCAGCAATATCAACTGGAATAAAATCCAAATAATCATATACATTTTCCTTAGTAAGGCCCGTTATCTGCATGAATACTCTCCTTTTTCCATTTCATTATCAAAAAAATATGCCGACTACTGGAACAAGTAATAATACGCATAGTAACTCATAATCATTATACTTTGTAATGCGATTATACATCACCGCTATATGGTTAATTTTTTCTTAATAAAGAATAAAGAAACGAAGTGATACTTTCTATATGCGTAAGTAATTGACTACGTACGCCACCATTGACTGAGCCTGAGGAGAACGCCCTGACCAAAGAGCCGACGGTGAGGATGATGGGAACAGTAGATATCTCGCACCGTCGGATTCAGCATTGTAGCGTTTTCCTCAGCCCCCGTCAACGGCAAGCACCTTCGGTGTGGCTAGTTTAAAGTGCCTCGCGCTCTGAATCCAGGAACAGTAGGGGTGGCTACTTTCAAGGATGTGCATGGCTATATGCTTGCCGCTCCCTATGTAATGAGAGCAGGGATGCTGTTTTGGGCATATAGTGCTTTTGAAAGCTTCCAGCCACCTCTGATTTTTACTATTTTGGGCATATAGCAGCTTTTTGCGAGGACAGCCACCCCTCATGAAGTTCAAATGGGCATATAGGCCGATTTCAAGACTCGGGCCACCCGTTAAAAAGGTGGCTGTGGCGGATAATTACCGTATATGCCCAATCGCCTGTGATAAAAAACATGGTGAGGGGTGGCTGCAAGCCTGGAATCAGGCTATGAGCCCAAAAAAGATTTTATTACGGGTGGCCAATCTAGTGAAAACTAGCTATATGCCCAAAGTAATACAGTTTAGAAATCGACGGTGCGAGATATCTACCGTTCCCATCATCCTCACCGTCGGCAGGGCTGGTAGAGCGTTTTCCTCAGGTTCAGTCAATGGTGGCGTACCCAGCCAATATATTTCTTTTACATATAAAAACCGCCAAGATAGACAGGCAAATACACCTGTCTATTTTGACGGTTATCCATCTCTTATTATAATTGTTTTTTATTGTATCTCTCTTACATACTTATTTTTCTCTGATTTCAACGCTCATCCGTCAAAAAATGCTTAACCACATTTACAGGATGCAGCAATTCTGTTCTGAAAAACTCCGGATAAAACTTAACCTGATCATCAGGTGCAATCCACTTAAGAAACTCTTCATGATCATCCTCGGTAAAACTGTTACACTCTGGCTCAAAGTCCTCAGGTACTTTCATGTAAAAAAAGAAAGATATCTCATATATCAGCTTTCCGAGATTATACTCTGCATCCCCATAAAAATAGTTTTCATTTATGAATCCAAGCCTGTCCACTTCCATGCGGACACCGGTCTCTTCATATACTTCTCGGATTACCGCTTCCTCAGCAGTTTCTCCGAACTTAATTCTGCCGCCTACAGAATACAAATACTCCGGTCTGATATTATTCCCGACCATTAGGAATTTTCCATCCTTCAGAATAATTGCTCCTACTCTGATATTTATAAGGCCATTATCACATGGCACTGTCATGTCCATACTCATATCCAAACACTCCCTCCAACAAACATATTTCAACTATATCTATCTTTATCATCTACTGTCAAAGAGAAAACTGCCTGAACACAGGAATAGCACCATATCTTCCTTCAAGATAAGCTTTGCTAAGCTTCTTGTCATATCTTTCCTTGAATCTGTCCAGAGAATAAATCTTGCTGGCATTGTCAGCATTTCTTTCAACGAACCATATCTCATCCCTACGGAAAAGACTCTGATCCATTATTGTATCTTCATGTGTAGTAAATACAAGTTGCATTCTTACACCATCATGAGCTTCCATGAAAAGTTTAAGAAAATGTTCTGTCAGCTTCGGATGCAAACTGCGCTCCAACTCATCAACAACAAATACAGTATCAGGTCTTTCTGTAAGGAGCATATCAATCAGATCAAACAATCTCTTTGTTCCATCTGATTCCTCAGAAAAATTAAAGTCAAAAACAGATTTGCCATGCTTAAGAACAAGAGTAGAAATCTCAGGTTCTTCTCCCTCCTTAATGCGAATATTAAAGAAACCGCCTTCAACTCTCCAGGTCATCTGAATGCTTGGAAGGTTACTCATCTGAAGCTGAGCTTTCAACTGCGAAAAGATTCCCTGAACAACCTCTGCGGGGATCATCTTGCCCATCTCATCTATGGTAATCTGCCTTGTTTTTATCTCGGTAATACCGGTATCAAAAGTCTGAATCAGTTTGCTTATGTTCTCCAATGATTCATCATTATAGTATGCTTCAGTATTTGAAATACCAATGTTTGGATTGATGACGATGATATTAGTCATGATCCAGCTGAAGGCTTCTACAAAAAATATCAGCTTGGAATTCTCAGGATATTTCTTTCCTCGGTTCATTTCAGTCAGGAATAATTGTGTATCCTGGCCTGCAAAGTCTTCTGAATAAACACTGAATCTACTCTTCTCAGCTGAAGAAAGCTTTACTTTTTCGCCAAGAATCGGTGCATTTCCTCCTTCTCTTAAGAACAATTGATGCGCACTGCCATCCTGCATCAATTCATACAGCCACTCCTCAGTAATCTTTCTTTGACTGAGTATTGCAGAAAAACCATAGGCATAAAAAGTATCACCCACAGTAAATTGAATTTCAAATACACTTTCACGATTTTTATTTTCCTGTCTGTTCCTGCAAAAATCATTTGCTGAACCAACAGGTAGTCCTTCCATCAAAGCAGCTTTAATAAAATTAAATACAACAACAAGATTAGATTTACCAGAAGCATTTGCTCCATATACAATTGCATTCTTCAACAATTGCGTCTGCTTGATTTTCACACGATGGCTCTTATTTCCCTGCATCTTACTGGAAGAAATCATTGATAATTCTTCCTTTTGATCAAACGATTTAAAGTTCTCTACAGATAATTTGATCAACATAATAAGCGCCTCCTTTCCAGGGTGTTCTTTAATTATAGGCTTTCTATTATAAAAATTCAATATTCAATTTGCTTATTCGGTGAATTTTTCTCTATATAGCCATGCAGAATACTAAAGAACGCCATTTCAGTCGCATTTTCACCCCTTCAGAAGATTAAAAAAGTGCTTGCTTACCTTTATTGGTAAGCAAGCACCTTCATCATAAAATTCATTATTATCTACTAATGTAAAAAATAATTATTTCTCTTCAGCCTTTAATCCGTACTTGTTGCCAAGATACATAAATCCGGCAAAATTGTTCTCGGTAAAGAGATCACTTGAATCTGCTCCTGCCGGGATGGTAAAGGATACGCGATTTCCTTTATATTCTCCATCAAGGAAGCTTACTTCAAGGCTTACATCAGGTCTTGCTGCAAGGGCATCAAATACCATCTTGTGGAAAGAGATCCATCTGTCGGTGGTTATCTTAACTGTCTCGCCTTGTTTTGCCTTTGTAATCTTGTCTACTGTGTTGGCATTGAATACGTAATATGCAGATAGTGGAACTCTCACAAGAATATCGTAGCACTCTGTACATTGATATCTAAGTTCACCATTTCTGTCTTCTGTAGCTTCAACTTTGTCCCACGCATATGTATGGGTATGAGGTCTTACAACCTTCTTTTCACTATCTTCTGCTGGTGCAGCGCCGTCCTCATATGCTATTGCATACATTGAGAACTTATTTGTATCTACATCCACAGCATCCCCTGAGCCTGTTCCTATTATTTCTGCTCCTGAGTCATGGAATCTGAAAATAGAAAACAGTCTTCCGGATTTTCGAAGTCCAGGTGGTATCGGGAACTTAACTTTTATTGGCGTTGATGTCTCTTTTATCTGATCTCTTGCCTTCTGGGCACCGTTTGCATCTGTAACTTCATATATAAGAGTAAGGTCAACAAAACTTCCGACTGTAAGGCCATTTGCTTCAGCCATTCCTTTAATGGTATCAACAGCTTCTTTTTCATCGTCTGATAAGTTTCCCTCGTCCTTACTGTCAGTATTAAGTATAAGTCTTACCGTATCACTTTCATCAACAGGAGTAACCCCTGATACTAATGCACGCACCTCAGCAGGATCATTCTCTACAGAAGTCTTTTCATCATAAGGCGCTGTACCCTCTTTATCAACAATTGTGTTTCCTGCCTGAACTGTAATTGATAATTCTTTTGACACACTGCCATATGAATTACTTGCTGTTACAGTAAATACGCTTGTTCCTGTGCTTGTCGGAGTTCCACTTATGACACCCGTATCTGATCCAAGTGCCAGACCATCAGGAAGTGATCCCGCTGTGATTGCCCAGGTAATAGGCTGCGCTCCATTTGCAGTAAGTGTCTGGTTATAGGCCTCTCCTTCTGTTGCTTCTGAAAGATCTGAAATAGATATCTCCGGAACAGTTTCACTTGGAGCTGAGCCCGTAACTGTTACCGTGCACTCTGCCTTATACTCAGTTGTTCCTACGGTAATAGTTGCTGTGATCTTGGCAGTTCCGGCTCCAACTGCAGTTACCTTACCTGTACTATCAACTTTTGCAACAGATTCACTATCTGATTTCCAGGTAATTGTTGCATCAGATGGTACTACAGTTGCTGTAATTGTTCCTGTTCCGCCCTCAGAAAGTTCCATTGTTGTTACGTCAAACTTAACTTCAGGCTTATCCGATATAGTAACATCTATAACTCCGGGTTCTGAATCAAGATGATCAGCATCAGCTATTGCCTTATACCATACGTGATATGTTCCTGCATCGGCCTTCTTAGGAATTGATGTACTCCAGCCAGAGGTAGGTGCTATAGTTGCACTGTCACTAATCGCATAGTTCATCGTTCCTCCGGTTACAGCTCTTTCAGGTTCATTTAAAAGAGTCTGCTCACTACCTGTAGCAATAAGCCCTGTTATAGCTGTTGGCTTCTGATCATCTGCTAAAATTATCTGCTTACTATCAACTGTTATTTCAACTGTTTTTCCTGCAGGAGCATCAGTTGTTGCCTTAATTCTTACAAGATATGTCCCGGCTTTCACAGGAGTAGCCGTATCCGAAGCAGTTACCCATGTAGCGCCATTATCTTCTGAGTATTCCATTGCAGAAGTTGTTCCATTTATCTTACCATCAGTTGTAGTTGCTGTACTTGCACCATCTGCTGAAAGACCTGTAGGAGCATCCGGTCTGGCTACAAGTGATACTGCAACCCAGTCACCTGCTGCAACATCATCTGTCTCTGCCCTTCTTACATAGATCTTTGGTGCATCACCATTTAACTGCTCAGTAATGCTTGCTGGAAGAGTAGTCTCTTTATCTGTACCATTTAATGAAATATCAAATCCGGTACCTGGGGTTACCTTTTCAGCAGTATAGTCAATAGTTATCCCTGCCTTTGCCTCATCTTCTGTTAAAGAATCTGCTGCTTTTTTGACTATTGTATATCCCACAGATGCAGTCACTGTTCCACTTTCGCTTGTAGATGTCTTTACACCTGTAAGTTCAAGCTCAGCAACATAATCACCTGCATTTGTAGGAGCTGCTGCAAGGGCATCTCCTGTTTTAGTATAAGTTGTTTCACTCTTTGTTGCTTTGTAGTACTTAATACCATTTTCACTAACAGACTTTCCTGTCGCAGAATTGAAATCGCTAAGCCCGGTTAAAGTAGCTGCTGCACTCTCAGTTCCACCATAGGTTGTCCTTGCAGGTTTAACGATGGTCAGGTCAACCTTATTACCTGTAAGATCGCATTCTTCATCAGTATTAGCACAAGTTGCTGTAATGACTGCGCTGCTTGCTGAATAGGTTAAACTATGGTCATGTCCTGGGAATTTTACCTTTTTTAGACTCGAATCCAATTCCCTTGCAGTTTCAGATATATCAATAGGTGTTTTGCCTGTTGTTCCTTCCGTGTCAGTCCAGCCGACACCTTTAATTGTGTTCTTAACCGGGCGATAAACTGCTTGTGTATGACCTGATGCAACTAAACTACCTCTACTTATTTCGAACAAGGTTGTGCCAAGACTATACGTCGCAGTATCAGCCGTCGCTATGATTGTTGATGAATCTGAAATACTATAAGAGTTAGGAGATGTTATGCCATAACTTTCATTACCTCTATTACCATGAGACTCTATTATAGAGTTCTCAACAATTAACTTGGTACAATCAATTCCACTACTAGAAGAATTGGTTGATTCACCGGCAGTACTTTTAATTGTGCTATTTTGTATTGTTAATGTATTACCAGAAAGGATACCAGTACTACCATTAGGCGCATCTCCTACATTAACAGTTATAGTGACACCACTAATTGTAGCCCCGCTCAAATATAAACCTTTATTGTTATATGAGGCTCCGTTTTTTATTTCCAAACTACCTGTTCCACTAATTGTTGTAGAATTATTAAAGTAAACGCCATAATTTGCTGTTTCACTACCTGTATTATCATTTAATTCCAGTTTGTTATTACCAGTTAATTCAATATCTATATTTACAGACTGAGCAAGCAACGCGTAATGTTGTAGTAGTAAATTGCCACTTGCGCCGGGCTTACTGCAACCATTGCCCTTATATTGAAAATTATTAAGCTTTAAAACTGGTCTAGTTCCAGACTCATCAAGGATAGCTGTGCCGCTAGTTACACCAGTCGTACCGGTCGTAATAGTCTTTTTAGTTTGTGTTGTAATATCTACGCCAGCAACAAATAGCTTACCTGCTGGAATTACTGCTGCCTTTACTTTAACGCTCATACTTGGCATCAGTGTTACCACAAGTATCACAGAAAGAAATATGCCCAGTACTTTTCTGAACAGATTTGAGCTTTTTGGATTCATAAAATACCCCTTTCATTTTTTATAATAAAAAACCGCCAAAACAGACAGGCTATTACACCTGTCTATTTTGACGGTTATCCATCTCTTATCTTTTCAATTAAATCATAAAGTGTGCTGTACCGTACTGTACTGTACTGTACTGTACTGTACTGTACTGTCAACGATTGTATTTCTTTGCATCATCTGGTGCAACCCCCTAAAATACATTCCATTACATGCGACATATTTATTTTATCACATTATAACGTTCTTTGCGATTATATAATATCGTTATCACGTTCTTTTTTATTGATTTAGTATGTGTTTCTTTCTTTTACCCCATATACAACCATCCTGTTATTACTGCCTGAATATTCGCAGGTACTTAGTATGATAATATCGCTTGTATCAGGAATATACATAATATCGTACATAGACTTTTCCATTGCTTTTGTATACATTTCTTTTATTTTTTCCATGGTGATGCCGCTTAATGCTGCCTCTTCATAGTCTCCTCCGAAAACCTCATCATTATCAGCAAAATAAGCAGAAAAAACATAATAGGTAATAACTTCTTTTTCTGTATATACAACAAACTCCTGATGTTCTTTGTAGTAATCTTCACTCTTATACTGAAGAAGGGGATGGAACATGCTACCATCTTTTCTGTTGTGCCCATATACTACTGTGAGCAGATTATCAAATGCAGGGGTAAAAGAACTATCAGCAAATAAAGTACCAACACTTCCCACAGATTTATCAAATCTATGATTCAGATAAAAACTGTTATCTGTCCCCTGCACAATGGGACCATCTATCTCACCATCGCAGGCGCTTATCCAGCCTACAATATCGGGATTAATTTCCTTTAGTGCAGCAAAATCAATCGGGTTAAAAGCTTTATCATCACCCGATATTTCAACTGTGCTTATTGAGGCAGCACCTGATGATGGTGCTGCCCTATAAGCTACTTTCTTTATAGCTTCATTTTGAGTTCTGTCATTCTTATAACCGATAGCATATCTGATAAGCATACTACCGGTTACAAGCATTCCTGCAAGCAGCAAAAACAATACTACTTTCAGAATCTTTTCCAGACTGTTACTTTTCATAGGATTATCCATTTAATATTTCTTCTTTCGGATTCTTAGATAAGTCGCAAGTACAGCTGCAAATGCCAGCATAAACAAAAGGAACATCGCTGATAAGGTTCCAACAGGAGTGTCATCAGCTGTTCTGACTCCTGCCTTTTGACTGCCATCTATATGATTGTTCTGATCATCATCAACTATCTGTGCATCTGTATTTATCTTCTTCGCAGTAGATACAGGCGTGCTCTTATTATCCGATGATTCTTCCTTCCTGCTGTCGGAACTGTTATCCTCATCCTTATTGCTATCTTCAGACGAATTGGAAGAAGGCGCAGGTGTAGGATTTGGCGGAGTTGGCACAGGCAGTGGTGATGGTGTAGGCTCCGGCACAGGCGTCGGTGTTGGCATTGGTCCGGGAGTTGGCTCCGGAGTTGGTGTAGGTGTCGGTGCAGGAGTAGGCGTTGGGGTTGGATCTTGTTCAGGATCCGGTGTAGGCTCTGGATCCGGTTCAGGCTCTGGTGCCACGAATGAAACCTGAATAAGAGTCTGAACAGGCATCTCATCAATGCTGCTTGCAAGAGTCACTACAACTGAACCGCTAAGAACAGTCACATGCTTAAAGGGACTGTTTTCATCTTCCAATAGAGGACTCCATGCATTAAACAGATTCTCAGAATCTGCAGTAATATTGCCATCATCGTCCTTTGTTACAGCACCGGTATAAGGTACCTGATTTCCATTTTCATCTTCATATACATATCCGGAAATCTCAACACTATGAGCGGGATTACTTAACATATCCTCATCAGTAAGCCACCAGCTGACAGTAAGAGAATCGGAATACGTGTAGCCATTATCCTCGTCTGGTCTGAACTCAACAGACATGGCTTCTTCAATATATGGTGTTTCATCATTAACATAATCGTAGGACTTGTCACCATCTTCTATAGCTGATTCATGTTCTTTATCAACTACTACGAGCTTTTTGTATGTCTTAACTTCACCGCCGGTTACAGTGTTTCCGGAATCATCTGTAGAAGTTTCTGTCACGTTCTCAACCTTCAGATAATGTGATCCACTGTCAAAAAGACTGTTCGTAAATATTACATGGCATGGAGCAGAATCTTTATCTGCAATTATTCCTGATGCAAATCCATAATATCCGCCCTTACCCGTATCTTCTTCAATATATGTAGCTTCGGTTGAACCAGTGATAGTAACACTTCTTCCTGTAGGACTATCAGAAACAGAATATATTACTTCATCACTTCCATTATTAACCTTAGTTACTTCATACCCTACATATGATGGATTTTCAGTAACTTCAAAGGTGTATCTGGAATTGATTCCAACCAAAACTGCTACCTGTCCTGCTGCCACTCTCACAATTCCATCTGTAGATTCAAGGGCTGAGCTTCGTGTATAGGCACTCGTATCTGCAAAAGCATCATTCCTAAGCTCTGAGTCTGTAATTCCGGCCACATCAGATGCACTATACAGATAGTATTTACCATTAAACGGCACCTTATTTCCATCCGGCCTTACCAGAGACACTTCAAACTTAAAGCCGTAAGTTGTAGGATTTTCAGAAATGATCTTCTCAATAATGAGACTTCCGTCATTTTCCATTGCAGTATTGGTAATGTCTGTTGTATCACCTGTTCTTACTGCAGTTGTCTCATAATAGTTTTTAAGTATGAAGCCATCACCGTAATCATAATCTGTATCTTCAGAGACTTTATAGACAATTTCCGTAGCACTTTGCGGCGCTCCGTTTCCATAAACATATCTTGGAAGTCCCTCAAATACATAGACCCAGGTATTGTCATCATCCCTTTGCTTTGGCGTATCAAGCATTATAGGATTTTCGCCATAGGGCTTAACGACTGAAACACCGCCTAAAACTTCGCTGTTAAAAGCACCAGAGTTAGTAACCACTTCCGTATCTTCAGTTACAAAGAGCCTTATCATGGATGGTCTTATGCCGTGAGAATCAGACTCGTCTTCCCAGTGCTTTATAGCAGTAACATCTTTTGTAATAAGAGTATTTGTTATTACAGTTTTATAGGTATCTGTAGTCTCATCAAAAGAAGTTACATATCCGCTCTCATCTCCTGTTGTCTCTTGAATATACTCAGATGCTGCGGATACAAGGCTGTAACCAAGCGGAACATACGGTGTTCCAGTGGAATCAGTCTCTATAAACCTGTATTCATATTTAACAGGTGAACTGCCATTATAATCTTTGTAGAGAACAAGATCATCTACAGAGCCCTTCCAGCTATTGCCTTCATTTAATTCAACTAAAGGCGCAGTATTTACATCTGCCCATGTAGTTTCATCAGCTGCTTTCCTCTGAAGCTTTGCAAATATGCTATCAGGCCTTGTCTTATACTTATTGTTGCCATCACTCCATTTCTTTTCAACAGATGCACTTCCATGAGGAGTGTTGATAATCTGCGTCTTAAGTTCCTCTGCGCCGCTGCTCTTTACATTTATCTTATCTACCTTGTCAAAAGAGCTGCCATTATAAACATAGTATTCTGTTGTAAACGAACTACCCTCTGTCTCAGAAATGTAGTAAACAATTGTCTTTCCATCTTTATTTACAAGTGGAAGATCTTCAAATGTGCTCTTCCAGTCAGGAGTACCTGTAAGAACCCTCTGCATAGCAACTGTTCCATGCTTAACAGGTAAAAGCGCATCCGGATTATCATCACCACTTGCAAAATTACCGGAATACAGATTTACAGTCACATTATTTTTATCAGCTGTATTATTCGTGTTCCAGATTTTCTCAACAGTAAGCGGATTAGTTCTTGTAATAAGGAAGTTTGTTACACTACTTGTCTGCGCTGTGTCACTTCCACCATATACATAGCTGATGTTATCAGTAGCAGTAAATTCAGATGCCTCCTTACTCTTATCCCTTGTATAGGCATTAGGAGTCACAAGCTCAGCCAGTCTGTACTGGTATTTAACAGGACTGCTGCCATCTGAAAGTTCATACAGAGGAAGATTACTTACAGTTGCCTTCCAGCTTCCAGCCTGATTAACTACTTTCGCACTCTGTCCCTCTACATTTTCCCAAGTGCCTCCTGCTCTTCTTTGAAGTGTCAGGCTTACGCTAGCAGGGCGAAGTCCATAAGCATTATTATCATCAGACCATATCTTTGTTCCTGTGATACTTGTAAGAGGAGTATTTACAATCTTATAGGCAAAAGAGCTTGTTCCACTGCTCTTTGCTGCTGCCTTTGAAACCTTTGTAAAGCCTTCCTGAGACTCTATATAATAGGCAGTATCAAATGCAGAATTTGCTGTTTCCTCTACATAGTAAACAATCTCATTTCCGGTCTTATTGTATTTAGGAAGTCCATTAAATACATGTGTGTCATTACCGAAAATTGTAACTTCACATCCCGGAACCACAGAAAGTGTGCCCGTTGTCGAATCCGCACCTGTACTTAAATTCCTTGATAAAAGCTTTACTGTTACCTCTTCTATGTCAGAAGTGCTGTTTGTATTCCAGACCTTCTGAACTGTTAATGCCTCTGCATCAGTTCTTTTTATAAGATGGTTTGTTACAGAGCTCTTTTGCTGTGAATCAGAACTTCCATCATAGCTGTATCCGTAGTCATCTGTATCAGAAAATGCTGAAACCGATGTATCTCTTGTATATGCATTAGGAGTAGATAGCTCAGCAAGTCTATACTGATACTTAACTGGACTTGTGCCATCTGATAGTGCATACAAAGGAAGACTGGCTATACTTCCTGTCCAGCTATTTGCAGCATTTAATGTTACAGTTTTCCCGGTAATAGTAGTCCAGTCACCGCTCTCTGTTTTACTCTGAAGAGTCAGAACAAGACTTGCAGGCCTTATTCCATATTTATTATTTTCATCATCCCAGACTTTGCTTCCTGTAACATTAGTAAGAGGAGTATTAACTACAACAACTCTGAAATCATCTGTGATATCGCTTGATGTATATTTAAGCGCATCTGTTGCTGTTCCTGTAGGCCAGGTTTCTCCGGTGCCTGACAGGTATTGAGTTTTGAAATTGCCGGTTGTTGTCTCTTTTACATAGTATCTTATAAGCTTACCGTCTTTATTAAACTTAGGAAGATCAGCATACTCGTACTCTGCGCCGTTACTTAATGTTATCTCTGCGATATTTGATATCTGCGTAGGTGCAGCCGTGGACGGGTCACCTCCCGTATAGTTATTACTAAAAAGAGCTACCTTTACATTACTTATTGTTGCATCTGAAGGGGCTGCATTCCAACGCTTCAATACCCTGATCGACTTATCCATAGGTACAAGTGTATTAGTCACTGTAGTAGTAAAGTTTCCATTTGTATCTTTACTTCTAGAATGAACTATAGAATATGACCCGCCGCTTGATTCCGGAAATGTGCCGGCAGTATCGGTACTACCTATTTTTGTTTCTACAACACGGTAGAGATAAGTATCACTCTCTCCAGTTCCATGGAATTTAGGAAGATTATTAAAGGTCTTACTCCATGTATCAGTGCCGGAAACAAGTTCCGAATTTGTTATTTCCTTTGTTGTTACATCTTCCCAAGTCGTTCCATTATCCTTTGAATTCTGGATTTTCACATAAATACGTGTTGGTCTAAGACCATATTTATCACTATCATCATCCCACTCTTTATTAACAGTAAGACTGACAACAGCCCTTGATGTATCAAGCTGATTAACAAGCTTCTTAGTTGGGGATGTTCCCTTGATGCTTGTTATATCTGATGGGTTGTATACCTGATAGTTACCTGCTGTTACAGTTGTACAATACCTATCACTATCTGTTTCTGTTGTGCCGTTTTTAGTCCATGTGGTAGTTTGAGCTTCATCAGCAGGCGAACTTACCTCAATAATTTTACCTGCCTTATCTACTATTCCAACTTCACGGATCCTGTACTCATAGTTTGCCCCACACGATCCATTGCTATTGGCAGTAACAGGCAGGCCGGTTAATGTTTTGGCCCACTTTGAAGATGAGCTAAGTGAATATGGACTATTATTATCATTATTATTGTACTTAGTCCAGTTTGAACTACCAGCAAGGCGATAATATACATCAAAAGTAATGGAACCTTCTCTCATTCCATAGTCGTTGCTGTAATCATCCCACATCTTTTGAATGCTAAAGGAACCCTTTAAAGAGTTCTTTAGACTACCAAGTGTAAGAATACTATCCGAGGCATTGTTACTATCCGAGGCATTGTTAGCCTTTGAATAAACTAAATCCTTGACCGTTTTATAATTTGCCTTAACAAAATCTGAATTAAGTGTCTCTTTTACGTAATATGTATAAAGATTACCATTGACAGAGTAAATCGGAGCAACGATAGGGTTACCATATTTATCCTTAAAGCTAATAGTATAAGTCCAGGTTGTTCCATCCTCTGAGGCAGTCTTTTTTATATTGTAATCAGAAGCTGTAAAATTAATTGTATCCGGATTTTCCTTTCCTGACTGTGTATTTGCAATGGCATATACTTCAAAAGAAAGTGCATCCTGAGTATCTGATACTTTAGGAAGCATTTCTTTCCATGTTGTTCCATCAAAGTTTTTAGCTTCCCATACTTTTGTAAACTGTATCTTATCAAAGCCTGTTGGATTATAGGTATTCTTAAATGTCTCTGTCTTTAAATTAGCTTCAGATGTACTTGCAAGGCTGACTCCGGAATTAGCAAATGCAACTCCCACGTATCCATTTCCGCTTATGGCAGTATTTCCAGTGGTGGCTATTCCATCTCCACCGCCTATTAATGTTACCGCATATCCCGGCATATCATCAGTAAGCTCCACTGCATAATATGCATAGAGCTTTCCGCTCGGGGCAAAAATAGGATAGTTTTCCCAGGTGATTGTTTCCTGTTCAGAGGCATCTGCATTATATGCAATCTGCTTGGTATCAAGAAGTTCAAGTGCGTCGCTATCAAGACCTGCAAAGCCAGCAGCTGCTGCTTTTGAAGATCCTTTATCTGCCTCATTAGCATCATCTGCATAGCTTCCGCTTGCATCTGTATGTCCATATCCATGGCCATCGGATTCCAGCTCTTTTCTATAGAGCCTGAAGGTTGCCTTTGCAACAACTTTCTGGTAAGTCTGCTTTTGTATATCCCAGTCTTTTATGATCTTAAATGTACGCTTGTTTGTAGCTGCATTAAGTTTGTACTGATTGGTCAGATCCGTCGTATTATCAGAATAATGCGGAATCATGATCTCAGCCGGAAGTTCATTATTTTCTCCCAAGGTGTTGTAAATAACTTCCCTTACCTTGTAGGTATACAGATACCCCAATTTGTCATACTTAGGGAACTCTGCATAAGTATCTACAGTATCATCAGTCTTATAAGTACCAAATACATACATGGACTTAAGCTTATTCAAATTCTGTGGAGACTTAGATCCATCACCACTACTGATCTCAGCGACTGCACCATTCCTATATGTTTCCATCTTTGCTTCCTGGTCCATTCCCGTAACATCAGGAACATTTTTGGAAGTATCATAGTCACTTACTCTGAATAGATAAATATAAGCCAGAGGAAGATTATCTACGAGAATTCCGTCCGGAACACCTACCCAAAGTTTTCTTCCTTCGACCTTTACGGTATCTGAAATACTTGTAAGGGTAAAACTATCCTCCTTTGTAAAGTATTTACCATCAACTACTTTTTCATCCTTTGCAATGCCGTCTTTAACAAGGAGCTGCTTTTCACTGCCAACTGTAGCGATTTCTATAACCGCGTCATTATAGTCGTTATTAGCATCATTTCTTAATGGTACCTCATAATGTTCTGTTGTATATTTGGATGTGGCATTGTTAAAGGTTTCTGTTACATAGTAAGTGTATACATTACCATTGTCATCGGCAGCAGGAAGGCCGCTAAATATAGCTTTCTGGATAAACTTATTTCCAGCTTCAACATCTTCCCATCTCTCTGTATAAGAACCTGTGTATGGAATAAGTGCACCATTTTCACCGCCGTCATAATACAGCGTATAATAAATATCAGGTCTTTCATTGCTCTTTGCATGATCATGCCAGATAACATAGAAAGAAACATCGCCTCTTTCACCTGCAGCTTTATTTTTATATTCATAGCTCTCAGACATGAGCATGGTTTTCACATCACTGTATCCAAGATCATATGTGCCATCAATAAGCCCATAGGTTGGTGTGCTGCTGTCTTTTTCTACAACATATCCCGTAGTTGTAGTATCTTTTGTGGCATTTATATTTAGCTCTGTCTTTACAACGCTTGCTGAATCAGGCTCATTCCCGTCTTCATCACATAAAGTTTCACTTGCCTGAGGATTTCCCGTGCATATGAACTCTTTTACGCTGTATATATAGTTATTTCCATTCTCATCATATGCAGGATAATACTTGTCGCTATTTTTAAATGAAACAGTAAGTGCATCACCGCTTGTAAGAGTTGTCTTTCCATCATCTGAATATGTAGGAATATCTATAAATGCGACTTCCTTTTCGGTATCATTAACTTCTCTGAAAAGAGCAACTCTAAGGAAATCACCTCTTTTTCCAAGAACATTTGCAGAATCTTCCCATGTCTTCTTAAATGTAAAAGTTCTGCTTCCTACTCTTGTATTGGTGATCGTAAAGTTTGTACCTGTATCATTTCTGACAATACCGACTTTATAACCTGGTTTTACTGTATTACCGGCATCTTCAATAGCAGTTATGACTCCGCCTGTTATGGAATTATTTGAATATGTAGGCTTTTCTACAGTTCTGCTATAACCGTCAATAAGGCTTATACTAAGGTGATTTTTAATAGCCTGAGCTGCATTTTCATCTGACCCTTCAGCCTTAAAATCATTGCCATCAACCCAGATGTAATTTTCATAGTCTCTGGCAGCTGACAAAGTCAGTTTATAAGGCTTTGAAGTATCTCCACCTTCATAAACCTGTGTAAATTCTCCGGCATCATCATAAGTACCAAAATAAACTGTGATATTTGATCTCTGTGATGTATCTGAATCATCCTTCCAGATCTTGCTAACGTCTATTCTTGTTTTGGACGTCTGGGAACCGGTATAGTTTCTAACTGACAGATCTATTCTCTTACCGGTAACAGTCTTGTCATATTCTTTTCCGTAATGGAAGCCTTCTTCTGTCGCTATATTCCCTTCAGTCATTGTATATACATACTGCTGTCCGTCTTCTGTGTAGGCAGGAACTATCAGGTCCTCTGTCTTCCAGGTCCAGTATGCACTTCCACTTGTTGGTGTGATTTTATTTATAGCAAAGCTATGTTCTTCATCAGTATCAGTTTCGTTATAATGAATTGTGAAAGTTCCGGAAGTTGCACTGGTTGAGTCAGGCTTTTGTAATATGACTGTGGCATAAACTGAGGCACTGCCACCATCTACTGCTCTATAAAGTGTTAAAGGCACATTTCCTGTCTTATCATCTTCTGTTTCAATTCCCCAGCTGCCGCTCCAGGATTTAGTCATGGAAAGCTTTTTTGTTCCATAAAGCTTATTTACAATTGTTGCCTGGGCCGACTCGACTCCATCTTCTACAGTTGCTTCATAGGTTGAGACCGCTTTATAGGTATAATCTCCAAGTGTATAGATTGCACTGTATTTGCCGGATGTATTATCATCAGCTTCCCAATCAGAGGTAAACTGCGCGTCCACGCTGCTTCCGGAAGTAACTGAGGACTCAACAACTCTGTATTCATATTTTTTACCTAGCTTGTCATATAATTCCTGGGCAGCAAAAGATCCCGACACTTTCTTCTTGCTTGAAGAAAATCCCGAAAGAGTTTTGGTATCAACATCTACCCATCCTGTGCTTTCTTTTCTCTGAAGAGTAAATGTACAGTTAGAGCCCACATAGTCACTTATTGCTGATACATTCCAATGCTTGGTGACAGCAGGAGAAATCTTGGCATTTCTGACATTACATACGCTTCCATTATTTAGGGCAACAGTATCAGAAGACTCTCCCGCAAAAGAGCCTTGTCCATTGTAATAAACTGTTTTATAAAGCTCCGACTTTGAAACTTCTGTCACATAATAATTATAGGTGTAACCCATTTCATCAAATTTGGGGAACTTTATGGCACTGCCTGCAAAGTCTTCAAATGAAAACGTTATCTCACTTGAATTTGCATGTTCCTGACCTAATGAAAATGAATACTGTTTTGCATTGTAAGTAACAGGAGCGCCATCTGAAAGGCTTCCGTTACTTGGATATCTCCACAAATAGAATGTTATGCCTTTTGAAATTGCAAGTGCTCTTCTATCTATGCTGTCCTGATCGCTGTCACCATCGTCGCACCATATCTTCTTAAAGGTGAATGTGGCATCGCCTATGGCTGTGGCATATATCTTTTGACCCGGAAGGCACTTGTCAGTTTCAGTACTGTCAACGCCATTGTCATAAGTATATTTAAAGGCAGCATCTGAAGTTGTCGTCATAACAGTATAGTAAAGGATCGCATCACCGCTGCTATAAAGCGGAAGCCCTGTAATACTGTAAGACCACACTGTCTTTCCTTCTGAATCAGTAGTCTTTGTCCATTCAATTGAAAAACCTGATGTAACTTCTTCTACAGCATTGCTTCCCACTACTCTATATAGATGCATAGTTGTAGTAGCGTCACTAAAAAGCGTATTTTGAGGAAGTGTTGGAACAGCGGCCTCTCCTGCTTCTCCAACACGCCAGGTTATTGTTCCTGTTATGCTGTTAGTAAATACAAGACTTACTTTATCTTCGCCACTTTCAGATATGTTTAGATATCCGTCAGAATTTAAACCGCTTATCTGATAGTAAGCCTTCTTTCCATCATAAAATTCATCTGAAAGCTTGATGTACCAGTCATATTTGGTCGTTCCATCTGACATGTACATAGGAAGCTTGGAATAAGATATGCTCCAGCTAAATGGGCCACCAACTACCGTTGGAACATTTGATCCCGGTGATACTAAAATAGGGGAAGAGGCTGTTACTTTTTCATATGTATCACCATTTTTGTAATACAGCTCCACGGCAGCAGCTATTGTAGCCTCATTTCCATCAATTGATGTACTCGTTGTGAAAGGTCTTAGATCCGCATAGTTTCTGTTATCCTGCCAGTCCACGGTAAATAACGGATTTACAAGAGCCAAAATCTTATTTTCAATACTTATGGTTGACGTTGACCATGTAGCGTCATTTATATCCCTTTCAGGAGTAAGCACAAAATATGTGTCACTTCCTATAAGGCCTTTAGAAACAGAATATCCATCAGCGGTTTCAATCTGAATACCATAAAAGCCTGAAGGTATGGAATACTGTCCATTACCTTCAGGTGCTGCACCGCTTCCTTTATCTACATAAACAGGGATATCGGTAAAAGAAAAGTCAACAGAAGCTGTTGTATTGCCGCTTCCATCATCAATAATTCCATTTACAGTCTGCTCCTTGGAGGATATCAAAATAACTTCAGAAGACAGTTCAGAATCTTCCTTTTTTATATCTTTCCCTTCAATATTTCCGTAGAGCTTTAATGTGACCTTTGACTCATTTCCAACTATAAGCGAAGCATCAGAAAAGACTACGTGAACATTCTGAGAAAATGTCTTTCCAGGTGCAAATTCAACATCATAGGTGGTCGGAGCTGCTTTTAAAACAGTAAATCCATATGGAGAAAAGCTGTCAGTTTCAAATTGTACATTTCCCTCAGTATCCACTTCCGTATCAATTATTTCTTTTTCATTTTCTTCTTTTACATGTATAAGCCTAAAATCGTCTGCTTTAAGACTATCTGTATCAACATTCTCAGGAGGCGTAATAGTAACCTTTACAGTATCATCTAGTTCAATCTCTTCTCCGTCCAAAACTACAGAAATATCAACCGCATAAACAACTTCTCTCTCATTTTCTGCAAAGAGATCTTTTGCTTCATCCATTGATATTTCGGATACTACAAGTTCTGCTCCTACAGGAAGAGTTCCTTCAACCTTAACTCCGCCATTTTCCAGAACCATGTACTCAAAGACTATCTCTTTCTCATTTATAATAACTGAGATAACAGGAGCATCTGTATCTAAGATGTACTCATCAGGAAATACAGGTACATATTTATATTCTGCGCCTGCTTTTTCAGAATCGAACCTATCAAAAGAACTGTTTTCTTTATCCAGTTCCCATGTAATGCCTTCTATAGTTACGTCTTCCTCTACAGTAAGTGTTTGTTTTACAAGTTTATAAAAGCCTTCCTCGTCTTCAAATATTTCTTCTTCAGCTTCTATTTCAGTAAGGTCATTATCATCTATGGTGCTATCTAATGAGCTCTCATCACTATTTTCTAAATCTGAAATATCAGAAGCTGCATAGACTTTTAGAACAGGAAAAAGCCTGTTAAGCATTGCAGAATCCTGTCCTTCATCTGTGCCACTTGATTCATCGCCTTCATTGTTTACATCTTCATTACTTTCTTCGTTCTCATCATTCTGAGACTCATCTATATCCTCATTGCTTAAATCACTTGCTTCTTCATCATCTGTCTGACCAGGTTCAATTGCCTCATCCTTATTACCTTCAGTATCATCATTTGGATCCTCAGATGTATTCTCAGTTTCTGGATCTATTTCAGGAACGCTGTCTGTATTTACATCTTCAGTCTGCTGACTCTTTTCTTCACTATTTCCGTCATCTCCTGCAACGCTTCCTTCAGATGCACTGTCTGTGCTGGCTTCAGTACTTGCACTGTTTGCTGATTCTTCATCCTCGATTTCTGAAGATGAAGCCGATGCACTCTCATCTACAGACATACCGCTGCTTGCAGCTGAAGATGCCTCAGTTGCTGACTTTTCCGTCTTTTCAACTCTTACCTTTATTTCCTGCTCTTCTTCATAAGACACAGTGACATTTAGTGCATCCGGGAAAGATAATTCATTTTCTTCAGCACCAAATTTAAGAGTCTGATGTAATACCTCTTCATCAAGCTCTTCAATCTTTATGATTTTCTTTTTTTCTTCTTTTGCTTCACCTTCAGCAAAAACCCTAAGGTCCACGCTGCTAAGAAAAAGCACTGCACTAAGCGTAATAGCAATTCCTCTTGATAATAGATTTCTTCTCATAAGCACTTCCTCATAAAAAACAAAAAGCCATAGAAAACACACCTACTCCCGTATGCTTTCTATGAGCAATAAAAATCTTGTAAAATAAGCGCGACTGCGCTATATATATAGTTTTCCCCTCACCAATATGTTATCAACTCAACTGTCACTCAAATGTCACAAAACAGGAACAAAATATCACGAATCTCTAAAATTACAATAAAAAAAGCCTGAAAAATTCAGGCTTTAATGTGTTATATTTGCGCTCTATGCCTTAAATACTAGGGTTGCAAGAGTTTTTTCTGCCCAGGAATATTGGGACATATATTCGCCACGAAAGGCGTTGATAGCTGCCGGGTTGCCTTGGATATAGGCGTAATAATCGCAGTCAATCTTGCTGGAGTCGATACCAATGACGCCGTATTTTCTAAGTACTATGTCGTTGCAGCCCAGATCCGTGAGGGTTTTGTTAAGATCACTTATCATGTTTTGGAGATAGGATTTGTGTTCTGATGCCTTATGATCATCTTCCCATAACTTATCCTGTAATTCTCCTATAGAACACATTCCTCCATGGTCTATTAGATAAGCGCACATCTCTTTTGTCTTGTTGTAATGAAACATCACAGGAAGCTCGTCCACATAGAGTTCAAAGGATCCAAAGCACCGTGCTTTTATTCTGCCTTCCCACTTTAGTTCCTGAGGATAACGCAGATTATCAATTTCAGTCAGGATCATATCTTTTGTGATTGGTTTCATCAGGTAACCGCTTACCCTTAGTTTTGTAAACGCTTCCTGGATGTATTCATTGTATCCGGTTGTAAAAATAATATTGATCCTTGGGTTTACTTCCTTCTTGAGCTGTTTTGCCAGTTCTAACCCATTTACCTTAGGCATTTCAATATCCAGAAACGCAACTGCAGGATTGCAATGCAGTGCCATACTTAAAGCCTCACTGCTATTTTGTGTAGAGAATATCTCCGCGTCAGGAAGTGCTTGCTTTATTGCTTTGCATAGCCCTCTAAGGGCGATTTCCTCATTGTCTACTGCCAGTATTTTCATTTCCCTTCCCCCTCAATTGGAATAATAATGGTAGCAGTTGTTCCTTCACCTAATTTACTATCTATCAACAGTTTTCCGTTGCAAAGGCTTTTTAATCTGTAGGAAGCACTGTATACTCCTACATGTTTTCTCGTATCATTTTTTCTCTCAGTCTTTAGTTCTAATGATGGCTCAAAACCTACACCATTGTCAGCAACTATTATATTTATGTTTTTTAGATCTTTTTTTACAAATATACTGATTGTCCCACCGTCAGGATTCTTTTCAATGCCATGTCGCACTGCATTTTCGACAAGTGCCTGAAGTGCAAGTGGCGGAATCATAAAATCTTTTGTCTCTACCTCCAATATTGTTTCAAGCTTATCTCCAAAACGGATTTTTTCTATTGCAAGGTAATTTTTTACATGCTCCAGCTCATCTTCAAAAGGAATAAGTCTGTGACTATCTAAATCCACCATGCTTGTCCTTAGATAACTTGAAAACATAGCTATTGCCTTTTGCGCTTCTTCAGCAGAACTGTCACAAAGTACATAGATAGTATTTAAAACGTTGTAGATAAAATGAGGTTTCATCCTGCTCATAAGAAGATCTGTCCTGATCTCAGACAGCTCAATTTCCTGCTGTTTAATTAGCAGTTCTTTTTCCAGCTGAACAAATATCTGAATTACCACTAAAGTAAGTGTTACCATTAGAGGCATAAGGATTATATCTTTAAAAAAGCCTCTTAATAATGAACCAAAAAGAGGTCCCGCAATAAAAACAGCAAAAGCAAAAATTTCACCTTTATTAAAGGTCTTTATCCTGCTAATAAATATTCCGATCATGATAGCCGTAATGAGATATCCTCCAAACTGGCCTATATAGTACAAAGGTCCCGGAGTCAGGGAATCTGCATTTTGCGTATATATACCACCTGTAAATCCTGTAATAAACCAAAATTCACCCATCACAATGCCTATCATGACAGCTGCTTTAGCCCATACACTTGCCTTATAAACGGCCGGTCTGTCATAAAGATCAAGATATAAAGTAAAGTGACCTATTATCATGAAGTATGAAAAATCACTAATGCCTGAAACCAACGCTTCAAGCATAAACTTATCTTCTGAATATGACAAAAGCAGGTAGTTATCCAAACTACCTGCCACTAACATCAAAACATCAAAAGAAAGCATAAGGTAAAAGACCTTCACGCTCCTTTCAACATTACGAAAACCATGCATAAGATTACCGACCAAAACCAGTGACATGATAATCGCTGTATAAAACTGAAGATAAGCATTTATATATGCCATAAAAAGCCCCCAGATACTTAAATGCTACCAATCCAGTGAATTGTTCTCTATCTTCTTATCTCTAAGCATCAGGTCATTAAGGGCATCCCCCGGTGCTTTATTGTTAAACAATATGTCATTTACTGCCTGTACGATAGGCATCTCCACTTCATACTTCTGAGCCAGCTTAAGAGCAGCTCTGGCGCTATATACTCCCTCTACAACCATATGAACTTCGTCCATGGCTTCCTGATAGGATTTCCCCTGTCCAATAAGAATTCCTGCTCTTCTGTTTCTGGAATGCATTGAAGCACAGGTAACAACCAGGTCACCAATTCCTGAAAGTCCGCTAAAGGTCTCAAACTTTCCGCCCATGGCCATTCCAAGACGCCCAATCTCGGCAATTCCTCTTGTGATAAGGGCAGCCTTGGCATTGTCACCAAGTCCATATCCATCAGCCATTCCTGCAGCAAGGGCAATAACATTTTTGAGAGCTGCACCAATTTCTATTCCCAGCATATCAGGGCTTATATATACCCTGAAAACATTATTCATAAATACGTTCTGTACATATCTTGCAATATCTTTTTCAAAAGCTCCAACAACAATTGATGTTGGAAGTCCCTTTCCAACTTCTTCTGCATGAGAAGGACCTGATAAAACACATACATCACATCCCGGGATTTCATCAAGGATAACATCTGACATGACCATAAGTGTGTCATCCTCAATTCCCTTTGTACAGTTGACTATTATCTGCTTATGCTCATCGTCACCTGTTATAAAAGGCTTCATAAGCTTTACTGTCTCACGTAAATGTGCAGATGGAACAACTAAAACTAAAAGATCTTTATTCTCTACTGCTGTCTTTATGTCTGAAGTATAAACAACGCTTTCAGGGAGTTTGACTCCAGGAAGTTTGTCTTCATTACCATGATAATTCTTAAGTTTTTCTACTGTAGCCTCACTTCGCGACCATACAGTAACACTATGTCCATTATTTGCTAAAAGATACGCAAGTGCTATTCCCCAGCTACCTGCTCCTATGACACCAATTTGCCTATTGTCCAAGTCTTATCTCCCATTAAGTCTTAAATTAGTCCACTTTATTCTTTTTAAATACATATGTTTTGCGCTCCTGACCATTTATGAGCTTTTTAATATTTCCTCTGTGCTGATAAAAAGCAAGCAATGTCAAAAGAGCAACTATAATATAAACTTCAATAAGAGCACCCTGTGGTGCAAAAAACAGCCCCATCTGTCCATAGATGATCGTTGTAACAAGAAGTGCAGAATAATAGAACAAACTGCAGACTGAAACAATATGGAACAGATTAAACGGCAGGAAGAATGAAATAAGTCCCATTATAAGGAAAAGAATATTGAACTGAATGCTGAGATAAACAGTAAATCCTGCAGTACATGCGATTCCCTTGCCGCCCTTAAATTTAAGGAAAAATGGAAAATCATGTCCAAGTACAGTTCCTGCAGCAGTATAAGCCATAAATAATATTATATATTCAGGATTGGATCTTCCAAAAATAAGATAAGTAATTAATATGGCTGCCATACATTTGAGCATGTCACCTAAAAGAACTACAGCACCTGCCTTTGGTCCAAGTACTCTTAATGTATTGGTGGTTCCGGCGTTACCCGAACCAACTTTTCTAATATCTACGCCTTTAAGTCTTCCATAAAAAACAGCTGTCTGTATCATTCCAAAAACATATCCAATGATAATGCAGACGATTCTCGCCCCAACTAAACCTGCTGTGGTCATTTATTTATCCTCTTTTCTCTCCCTTATAATAAATCTCAAAGGAGTTCCCTTGAATCCAAAGGCTTCTCTGATCTGGTTTTCAATATATCTGGTATAACTAAAATGCATAAGCTTTTTGTCATTAACAAATATAACAAATGTTGGTGGCTTTACAGAAGCCTGTGTGATGTAGTAAAGCTTTAATATCTTACCCTTGTCACTCGGTGGCTGCTGCATTACAACTGCCTGAGTCATGATCTCATTGAGAACACCAGTTGCAACTCTGAGTGAATGATTCTCACTTACGATATCAATAAGATCATAGAGCTTTACAAGTCGCTGACCGGTCTCTGCAGAAATAAAGATGATCTCTGCATAGTTCATAAATGATAGAGTATTTCTGATATCCTTTGTGAACTCTTTTACAGAGTGGTTATCCTTTTCAATAAGATCCCACTTATTAACCGCAATGATTACAGCCTTACCACTTTCATGAGCTATTCCGGCGATCTTGGCATCCTGCTCTGTTACGCCTTCCTCTGCATTAATAACAAGGATTGCTATATCAGCTCTTTCAACGGCTCCGACAGTTCTGACGATCATATAATGCTCAAGCTCGTCTTTTACCTTATTTTTCCTGCGCAATCCCGCTGTATCAATAAATGTATATTTTTTGCCGTTATATTTAACTTCTGTATCGATAGCATCACGCGTTGTTCCTGCAATATCAGATACAATAAGTCTGTTCTCGCCTATGAGTTTGTTGATAATAGATGACTTACCAACGTTAGGCTTACCAATGATCGCTATCTTGGTTGTGTCATCATCTTCATCATTTGTTGAGTCCTTGCTGAAATGACTTACAACTTCTTCAAGAAGATCACCTATTCCCTGCTTATTAACCGCTGAAATAGGGAAAGGTTCTCCGATTCCAAGATTGTAAAACTCATAAACATCAAGGGAATCCCTGTTGAAGTTATCTACCTTATTTACACACAAAACTACAGGCTTTGCCGATCTTCTGAGCATATCTGCTACTTTTGAATCAGAGTCAGTAAGTCCCTGCTTAACATCTACCATAAAAATGATAACATCTGCTGTATCAATGGCAATCTGTGCCTGATCTCTCATCTGTGAGAGAATGATGTCCTTGGAATCAGGCTCGATACCACCTGTATCAATAAGTGTGAAGCTGTGATTAAGCCATTCAACATCCTGATATATTCTGTCTCTGGTAACGCCGGGTGTATCCTGAACAATAGCAATCCTGCTACCTGCCAGAGCGTTAAAAAGTGTTGATTTTCCAACGTTTGGGCGGCCAACTACCGCAACAATATTTTTCTTACTCATAATTATCCTTTATAAAAGTTCATCTTCCGGAATATCAAATAATATTGAAACAAGGTCGTGACCATCGCACTTTGATATTCCAACTTTAGTGTTTAGTTTTTCCTCAATGTCGCAGATTCTCACGTCATCAAGAAGATAGTCCTCTCCGCTTCTAAGAAGGTTTTCAGGAAGAAAAAGCTCGCTTCCAAGCTCTTTTCCCTTGAGCTGATTTATGATGTCTGTTCCGGTAAGAAGACCTGAAACGGTAATCCTCTCGCCAAAAAACTCGTTAATTATCTCATAAACATGCACTTTAAGTCCAGTACAAATGCTCATTGCCTTTTCTGCCATGTCCCTGATGCATGGATATACCAGTCTTCCTGTGGCAATCGATATCTCTCTGTTTAGGCCATCAAGGTGCGTCTTATGTTCTGAAACAGCCTTTTCAAGCGCCTCTTCATACTCATCTATAAGAAGCCTCATCATTCCAACGCCATTTTCAAGCTGAATATAGCCGTCATATCTTTCTGCTTCAGGGAAATCTCTTCCTGCAAGGAAGTACCACTCATCGCTTGCATGAATAAAATGCATCCCATATTCATTATAAATCTTCTTTTGCCAGCTTTCTATAAGATCAATGACCTCTCCGGCATCCTGACTGTTAAAGGGTTCAAGCGGATAAAGCCCGTCTCTGTATTTGGAAAGTCCAACCGGAACTACTGATACACTTTGAAGGTTCGGTATATATTTGGACATGTCAGAAATGGATCTCTCAAGTTCTTTTCCATCATTGACACCCTTACAAAGAACTATCTGACCATTTATCTCTATTCCTGTACCCGGAGCGCATAATCTGTCTACTTTCTTAAGTGCTTCACCGGCGAATCTGTTGCCAAGCATCTTGCATCTAAGTTCAGGATTAGTAGTCTGAAAAGAAATGTTGATAGGAGAAAGATGATATTTTAATATTCTGTCAATATCTGCATCAGACATGTTGGTAAGTGTTACGTAATTGCCCTGAAGGAAAGACAGTCTTGAGTCATCATCCTTGAAATATAATGTTTTCCTCATGCCCTTTGGCATCTGATCAATAAAGCAAAAAATACACTTATTACTACAGGACCTGTAATCATCCATGAGTCCATTTTCAAACTCAATTCCAAGGTCTTCATCAAAATCCTTATCAATATCTAAAAGCCACTGCTCGCCATTTGGTTTCTCAATAAGTACATCCAGATGTTCATCCTGAACAAGGTACTGAAAATCAAAAATATCCTCAATTACCTGATCATTAATTTTCAAGAGCTTATCGCCCGGTTCAATATTTAATTCCTGTGCTATGCTTCCCTCATCGACGCTGCCGATAAGGTGTCCTATATTCTTCTTCATGCCCTGTATTATACCATCTTGTCCTTGACGTGTCAGCACCATAGATGTTAAAACAGTAAATGTAGAACTATGTTCTAATATAAATATTTCAAAGAAGGAAGCGAAAAATATGCCAGATTTTAGAAAACTGGAAGGTACTATTCCGGTTGCACCTCTTAATCTAATTGTAATGGATTCAGCCAAAGAACTTGGTGACAGCGTCAATCGTTATATCTCAGAGTTCAGACATGAACTTTACAAAATGCCTGAGAACGATCCCGCTTTTCACGGCTATGTAAAAGACAATTACAAAATCGATATCAACCTTGACAGATTCAACAGTGGTGAAGCTAAGGCTACTATCAAGGAAAGTGTTCGAGGAAATGACGTTTACATTCTTACTGATGTATGCAATTACAGCATAACTTATAAAATGTACAATTACGTCAACCACAAATCTCCTGATGATCATTATCAGGATCTTAAACGTGTTATTGGTGCAATTACTGGCAAAGCAAAAAGAATAAATGTTATCATGCCATTCCTTTATGAAGGACGTCAGCACAAAAGAAACGGTATGGAATCATTAGATGCTGCTCAGATGTTTGCTGAGCTCCATGATATGGGTATCTCAAACTTTATTACCTTTGATGCCCATGACCCAAGAATATCAAACGCCAAGCCTCTTGGTGGATTTGATAACTTCCTTGCTTCATATCAGTTTATGAAGGCTCTTTTATCTCACATCGATGACCTTGTTGTTGATAAGGATCACCTCACTGTCATAAGCCCTGATGAGGGAGCTCTTGACAGAGCCGTTTATTTTGCAAACGTAATCGGCGCTGATACAGGTATGTTCTATAAGAGACGTGATTATGCTCACGTTGTTAACGGAACTAACCCAATTGTTGCTCACGAATTCCTTGGTTCTGATATTTCAGGCCGCGATGTTATCATCATCGATGACATGATATCTTCAGGATCAAGTATGATAGATACTGCCAAGCAGCTTAAGAACATGGGAGCTAAAAGGGTATTCATCTGCACCACTTTCGGTCTTTTCACAGACGGAATGAGCAAGTTTGATGACGGCTACGAAAAAGGATACTTTGACGCAGTTATTACTACAAATCTCACTTACATGAATGAGGAAGTTACCTCCAGAGAATATATATTCATCGCAGATATGGGTAAATTCCTTGCAACTATCATTGATTTCCTTAATCACGACGCATCTATGGCTACAGTTAATATGCCAACAGACAAGATCCATGAGATTGTCGGCAAATACAACTCAGGATGCAAAACTCCAACTGAGCTTTTCGACTAAATATATAAAAATTGTGCCCATAACTTAAATGTTATGGGCACTTATTTTTTATTCTGCTATATCAAATCCAATTATTACTTTAAAAAGGTCTCCGTCAAGCCTTATATCAAAGGTTCCTCCCTGAGCAATAGTAAGGTTCTTGGCAATTGAAAGTCCAAGTCCGCTTCCTTCAGTTGTCCTTGACTCATCCCCTCTTATAAACTTCTTGGTAAGTTCATCAGCACTTACATTAAGCTCTTTGGCAGAGATGTTCTTGATTGAGAAGAAAGCTTTCTTTTTGCCATCCTCATCCTCTGAGGTGTACATCTCCAGATATACTCTGGTTCCTGACAGGGCATACTTACAGGTATTGTTAAAGAGATTCTCCAAAACCCTCCAAAGGTGCCTTGCGTCAGCAACTATTGATATGTTTTTCTCCTGTGCTTTAAAAATAGGGGTGAGACCACTCTTTTCAAACTTCTCGAAGAATTCGCCTATCGTCTGATTTATCAGTTCAACAAAATCTATCTTCGAGAGCTCAATGCTTATATTTCCCGAACTGATCTTTGAAGCCTCAACCAGATCTTCTGTAAGTTTTTTTAGTTTTTGAGATTTCTGATCCAGTATATTTACGTACTCGATCACTCTCTCATTGCCTATATCTTCCCTCTTTATAAGATCCACATAGTTGATTATGGAAGTCAGCGGAGTCTTGATGTCGTGTGATACGTTTGTTATAAGATCTGCTTTTAGCTTTTCATCCTTCATACTGGTGTCTACAGCTTTTTCAATTCCTTCACCGATGGAATTAACTGCATCTGCCAGAGCTATGTTATCTGAATGAAGTGCTGAAACATCGACCTTTGACTTAACGTCGCCATTTTTAATCTTCTCTATTACCTTGATGATACGGTCTCTGTCAAGGTTTTGTCTGTACAGGTAAATACCAATAAGTATGTCTAAAAATGCTGCAATAACTATTCCTGCAAGGCCTATCTTAAACAGACACAGATTAATAACCACAAAGAATATATATGGAATCCAGGTTCTTATGATCACATTTCCGTTATCAGTAGTTGTGAGAATCAGATTCTTTGCCCCAATAATGATCATTCTTAGGATAGAATCCTTCCAAAGAGACTTCTCTTTTACCTTATCCGCAATACCATAAATAAGTCCCAGAAAACCAACATTAAATACAAATGCACCAAGGGCCGCATATACAGGGAAGTTCTCAAGCCGAACCATCTTCATGTAACTCATCTGTGTTATGACAGAGGCCAGTACAAAAGCACCAAAAGGAGCCACCATTATTATAATATTCTTAAGACAGGCTATCTCTGTCTTTATTGTCTTTCCATTTACAACTACAGGTGTCTTAAGAGTTATTATAAACAGAAGTATATACATAAATGCCGCAACAAAGCACAATATCAAGATTTGTGTCCTATAAGGCATATATTTTGCAAAGCTGCTCTTTCCCTGATAAAAATCATCGCTGCATGGGTAGCCTAAAGTATCTACAGCCACGTAAACCTTTATCTGATCAGGATACGCATAGCTATATGTTTTAAGAAGGCTTCTTACCACGTTTTCTTTTATAAGAGTGTTGGTCTCGTACTTAAGCTCATATGGGCAGTAATATATGTATCTGCCATAGCCTTCAAATACACTCTTTATATCTATTCCGGTTGTCTCTCCAGAAAGCTCGGAAACATTGGTAAACACAGATGTACTGCCACTTACTGTTCTGGAAATATAGTACCTTAAGTTACTTGACTGATATCCATAATATGAAAGGAGCTTTCCATATTCCTCGAAGTTAGATAAAAGCGTTCCCGCAGCCTCCTCGACATTGCTGCACAAAAGGCTGTACTCTTCCCAGTTTGATACAAGGTCCTCGATATTTTTCCCATCTACAGTCTGATACCTTGAAACAAGGATATTGTGGGTTCCTCCTGAAGGGACAGAATTGCCTGAAACTGTAAATTCAACACTGTTATCAGAAAGGCCTGAACTAAGATAGGAATTCATACCACCTGACATAAGATTATTCTTAAGGTGTGTGTATGTAGTTGTGGCGCTTAAAAATGAGCTGCTCTCTTCTTCTGTGAAATTCCTTGTTTCATAAGTAAAGCCGCTCTGGGCCCACTTTAAAAGATCTGATACTGTATAAACAGCAGTGACGTAGTCTCCCGGAAGCGTAGTTCCTCTGTTCACATAGGCAGTTACATCAATTGTCTTTTCACTGTCATACTCCCCTGCTGTTTCTAACTGGCTTCTGATAGCTATGAGCCTTATGACATCAGCAAGGTTATTGCCAAGGATGTTGTTAAAAAGGTATGAATCCTCATAAGCTCTGTTTCTGTCTGATTCATACAAGGTATAGGAATAATCTCCCCTGGCACCTGTAATGATTATGCTGGTTCCTGCAAATATAAAAACAAGCGAAAAGGCTATAAATGCCGCAAGAACATGCTGGATCAATGTAAGAATTTTAAAATTAATTGGCTTTTTTAACATGGTTCCTCATCTTCAATCTTGTATCCCACACCCCACACAACCTTGAGGTACCTTGGATCTCTTGGATTGATCTCTATTTTTTCTCTGATATGTCTGATATGGACAGCTATTGTATTGTCTGCAGCAAAAGAACCGGTATCCTGCCAGATGCTCTGGTAGATCTGATTGATAGAATATACTTTGCCCTTATTTTTCACAAGGAACTCTAAAATGTTATATTCGATAGGCGTAAGTCTTATCCTTTCGCCATCAACAAAACATTCCTTGGAGTTGTCGTCAATGACAAGGCCACCGGTCTTATAGATGTTTTCTTTATCTTCCATGCTTCCAAGAGTTGTGTATCGTCTTAAGTTGGACTTGACTCTTGCAACCAGCTCCAGAGGATTAAAGGGCTTTGTGACATAATCATCGGCGCCGATGTTAAGACCCAATATCTTATCAGAATCCTCTGACTTGGCAGACAGGAATATCACAGGAATAGAGCTGAATTTTCTAAGCTCCATCACCATTCTCATCCCATCCATTTTGGGCATCATTATGTCTACAATTGCCAGTGATATCTTTGTTTTCCTAATGATATCAAGTGCCTCTACCCCATCATAGGCCTTATATATTCTGAAGTCCTCCTGTGAAAGATAGATCTCGATCGCATCAACTATTTCTTTGTCATCATCGCAAACTAAAATGTTTTCCATGCTCTGCTCCATATCTTATAATTCTATTAAATCAGAAAATTCTTAAGATTTACCTACGAAAATTCTTAAGATTTCTTAAGAATTTAACGGTTAATCGTTAATAGTTAAAAAAGCCATGAGATTTCCGCGCTTTTCGCCATGTACCCTGTGTGAAAATAAAAGCTCAGGATTACACTTTGTACATATATCTGTGACAATTATATTTTTATCCGGCACTCCTGCCTTTAACAGAGAAAGCTTTATGGCATTCCACAGATATAATCTGTATTTGTTATTGGGATAAGGCACTAAAATCTTATTATCCTCAAGTTCTTTTTCCGTATAAGCCTTGGCAAATTCCAAAGCCACGTCTTCACCTATCTCATAACATTCACCGCATATTGACGGCCCTATTGCACATACACAGTCACAAGGCTCAGTTCCATATGTAGCACTCATTTTCTCAATTGCTTTTTTGCCAATTTCTCCCTGTGTCCCCTTCCAACCTGAATGGACAAGACCGATAGCTCTTTTTACAGGGTCAACAATATAAATTGGCGGACAGTCTGCATGAAACGTACCAAGAATTATACCCGGGACATTTGTGATCAGTCCGTCTATATCAGTGTAGTCTCTGACTCTTGCAGGTCCTTTTCCCCTGTCGCCTTCTGTGACAACTCTTATATTGGTAGTGTGTGTCTGGAAAGTACACACGAAGTCATCTAAGGTTTTGCCATGCCCTAAAACTTCCGCTATCCTTCTATAATTCTCATCCACGCATTCCTTGTCATCACCACGTGTATAGCTCAAGTTCATGGTAGCGTAGTCGCCTTTTGAGACTCCGCCTATCCTGGTAGAAAAAAGATGATCCACAAAGCCCAGTTTTTCAATATCAGGAAAAACAATATATTTCACACCGTTTTTTTCTCTTATCTGAGTAGTTACTTTTTTTCCATATCTGATCAATGTCTTATCTGTCATTTTTCTTCCTCATTTAGTATCTATCGTATTTACCCACTTTATCATAATTTAATAAACTCTTCCATACATGCAAGACGCCTTACTTTCATACCTTAGTGCCGCCCTCTCAACTGTAAATGATTCAAAAGCTATGATATAATTTTCCTTGATTCTTAATTACAACATATATCTTGAGGAGAACATGAAAAAAGTCAAAGCAAACTGGTATTGGGGAATTGTCATCCTTATTACTGCTATCGAACTTATAACATTCGTTATTGCAGGAAAAAATCACACATATATTGGTGTTCACGATAATCTTGATATTCACATCGCAGATTACCAGATCTTAAAACTAAATAATGCTTTCTTTTCGCATAATGTTACCGTACCTTTGCTTGGAGGAATTGATAGAAACTTTCTCCTTTCAGAGTTTTATTTATATGCTGTTTTATATATGCTTTTTCCTAATTTCACAGCGTATATTATCGGTTACTTTTTAAAGATCTTCATAGCAACTTTCTCCGGAATTCTTCTTGGAAAAGATGTTTTAAAGGACAATTATAAGAAATATGAATGGGCTATAGTTCTTGGCAGCTTTATATATGGACTGCTTCCGCTTTATCCCGCTTTTTCTTTTGCCTTTGCTTCTATCCCTCTGCTCATCTATCTTATAAGAAAGGTTATGACAGAAAAAAAGGCTAAGTATTATATACTTCTTTTTCTCTATCCTACTTTGTCATATTTCACATTCTTTGGGCCATTCATAATCGGATATATCTTTATCTATTTCCTATACAGATTGATAAAGGATAAAAAGATAAATGCCCCGCTTATCATTAGCATGGTTCTTATTTCGATTTCTTTCATACTTATCGAATACAGACTTTTTCTCCTTATCTTTGCAGGCAATGAGCAGACAATAAGGGATGAGATGGTCATTGAGAATTTCAGTTTTGGTCAGATTCTTTTAACCATAAAGGATGTGTTTGTAAATAACATGTTCCACTGCGATGACCTTCACAGGTTTGTGGCAATGCCAATTGTGATCATCTCCTTTTTCGTGATCAATTTCCTGCACATTAAGGATAAAGATTATAAAAAACTACTTACAGATCCATTTAATCTTGTTCTCTATTTTATAGTTTTTAACTGCATAATTTATGGTCTATACTACTGCAAACCTATAAGAAGTCTTTTTGAGATCATTTTTTCACCTCTAAAGGGCTGGCAGTTTAACAGAACATTATTCTTTAATCCATTTTTATGGTATTTGGAGATAGTCATAATTACTATCAGATTATCAGGCCGTTTTAAGAAGCTTCCAATTATCGTAATAAGCCTTGTACTTCTCTCTGTTTTAGGCACTCAGTCTTTATATAATGACTTTTTTAACACTGTATATGTCAACGCCTGGCAGCTCATAAAAAACGACAAGTCAGAAACCCTTTCATACGGTGAGTTCTATTCATCTGACTTATTCGAGAGCATCAAAGAAGATATTGATTATGATGGCGAGTACGCTGTTGCCTATGGTTTCCACCCGGCAGTATTGTCATATAACGGAATATCTACTCTTGATGGATGCCTTAGTTACTACTATCAGTCCTATAAGGATTCTTTTAGAAACATTATTGCTCCGGCCCTTGAAGAGTCAGCCTTTGCCAGGGAATATTTCGATGAATGGGGAGCTAGAGCCTATATTTATTCAGGAACTGTAGATTCCATCTGGTCTCCTGTAAGAACAAAGGATGTCACAGACAAAAGACTTTTAATTGATGTGGAATCGTTCAAAAATCTAAATGGAAAGTATATTTTTTCAAGAATAGAAATAAGTAACGCAGATGACCTTGGCATAAAGCTTGTAGGTCAATATGAAAGTGAGACTTCTCCATATACAATATGGCTATACAGTATTTAAAGTTTTAAATGTACTCAAAGGCATCTTTATACCACTTTATCTTACATGCACCTTCTTCTCCGCTAATGGCTATCACATCATATCTCACAGGTGCATCTTCAGGAATGTGGTTAAAAGAAATATAAAACCTCGATACATTACATATCTGTTTTTGTTTTGCAAAACCAACGGCGGCCTCCGGGCCGCCATATTTATTGTCTTTTCTGTATTTTACTTCGATAAAACTATAATATCCTTCATCAAATGCAACAATATCTATTTCACCACATCTTACTCTGAAATTTCTTTTTAAGATCTTAATATTTTGGCTCTTAAGATAGTCACAAGCTATATCTTCATACCAAGAGCCTGTTGTTCTTTTATTCACTTGTTTTTTAGTTCCTTTTATAATTCATTATTTTCTTGAGCGATCTTTTGCCTTTATCTTGTCCATGGCATCAACAAAGACCAGAATCTCAGCAACTACTTCATAAAGCTCAGGAGGTATCATCTCTCCTATTTCCAGTTTTGACAGCGTCTCTGCAAGTTTATCATCTTCATGAACAGGAATTTTATTCTCTTTTGCCTGCTCTATGATCTTTTCAGCAAGAGCTCCCTTTCCTGAAGCGATGACTTTTGGCGCTCCGTCTTCGTTAGGATCGTAGGCAAGAGCTACGGCAGTCTTTTGTTTTTCTCTTTTCTCATCAGCCATTTTTATGCCCTCGCATCAAAAGATGTTGTGGATAATATAGGTGTTCTTGCAACATCAAACATCTCATCAACCGCTGCATCCTCGCCGTCTATATCATCCTGAAGTTTAAGAGTTACATTCATGGAATAGCCACGTTTTTCAAGTCTCTCATTCAAAATATGAATATTATCATTGATAAGATCCAGTATTGAATCATCTGCCACATAAAAGTTTGTAGTAACCTTTTTTTCAAGCATTTTTACATAGACATCAATAGGTCCTAGATTATCCATATCAAGATGAAGCACCGCACTGACAGATCCGTCTTCGCTCATTTTCCTGTTCTTGTTCCTATAGACATATAAATCTCCGTGCACGTTCTGTCCCGCCATCTGAAGCGGAAGCTGAACATATTGAAACATCTGATTCAGCTGATTCATAAAGTCCAGATTATTAGAAAGGTTATTAAGGGACTGACCAAGCTTTGATTCAGCAAGTCCTGTGTTATTCACCGTTTCAGCAAGATGTTTCACCTGATTATTGAGCCTCTGATACAAATTCTGGATATTTTCTTTATCCTCAACCTCCGATGGCTTCAAAAGCCATTGCTCCGAGATATTGCTTTTTATGATCTTGTTATATTCATCACTTGAAAAGAGCTTTTTCCATGCTGCATTTTCAACAACATTGGTAAGGTCAGCCCCTTCAAAGCTCTTTGCAAGTTCATTTAAAAGAGCTTTTGAATCAGATGATGTTATCAGTTTTTCAATATTCTTATCCGAAACACCAAGATTTTTTAGCGTATCAATGAACTCATCAGAAACAGCCTTATTGTTTATAGCTGCCTCTTCTTTTAAGGCACCCGGATCCTTATTTAAGTTTTCCAAGGCAAGAGTCAGATCTTTATTGATATTTCCGCTTTTATCAAGAATTTCTTTTCCTGTATCGAGGGCGCCCTGTATAGATCCATTTTCTGCTTCAGCCTCTCCAGTGACTTCTTTAGCTGCTTGCGAAACGCCATCCATCTCCTGCCCTATATTGTTTTCTGCATTTTCCTGCCCGAAGAGCTTTAATACAGAGCCATACAAATTCAGGGCTTTAGCCTCTTCACCACCTGCTACAAGCGCATTATATGTGTCAGGCAGAGATTCAATTATATCTTCCATCTCATTTACTACCTGATGCTCATAGTTCTTGTAGCTTTCAAAACCATTTATGTTGTTTTCATTTATTGGGATATTCAGGCTCTTCATCTCAACCAAAGTTGAAACAGATGAATCAGAGAACAAGTTTAGATTCTTGCTCATTTCCTGCAAAGATGCTTTATCGATAGGAAGACCGGCTTCCATCATGTCTTTTACCATCTGAACATTTTCAGGGGTAGTCTCAAGTCCGGCAGCTGTCAAAGCCTTAATAGTGCTCTGCATGGCTGCTGTATTCTCAAAGAGGGGCATGATCGTAACCGCCCTTGAACTTAGACCTTTTACCGCAAACTGCAGTGACTGACCTTCTCTAAGGTCCATTCCTTCCTGCAGCCTGGCAGATATTTCATTGCCGGATACATTTATATTTACGAGCTTTCCATCAGGGGTATCATTTACAGACACAACAGTTCCCTGAATGACAGCACCATTTTTCAGGTTTAAAGCCTCTCCCTGTTCCTGTGGGACCTGGAGGCTGCTACCATTCAGAACTATAGGCTGATTTGATTGTGATACACTGGAAATACCACTCATACGAAATTACCTATAAACGACCTTCTGTGTATTGGACAAGGACCATATTTCTTAAGTGCTTCAATGTGGTCCTGACTTCCATAACCTTTATTGGAATCAAAGAAATACTCAGGATACTTTTTGGCTTCCTCTTTCATCATTCTGTCCCTTGTAACCTTTGCCACTATGCTGGCTGCAGCTATAGAGATACTCTTTGCATCGCCCTTGATGATGGATACCTGATTGTATTCATCAAGGCCATCAAGGTGAACTGCATCGATCAAAAGAGTTGCCGGTTTAACTTTGAGGTTCTTTACAGCCATGACCATAGCTTCTTTTGTAGCATTAAGGATATTTATTTCATCAATTCTCTCAGGAGAATTACATCCAATGCTGACTGCTAGAGCCTTTTCCATGATTACATCGTAAAGCTCTTCTCTCTTTTTTTCGGATAATTTCTTTGAATCATTAACATACAAAATATCACAATCGGGAGGAAGCACAACAGCTGCTGTATAGACAGGTCCTGCAAGAGGGCCTCTTCCCACTTCATCAATTCCGCAAATGGGCCCTAAATGAGCATATTCTTTCTCATATTTTTTCATCTCTTCTATACGGGCCATTTCTTTTTCGAGGGCTTTTAATTTCTTTTCCGCTGATTCTACAAGCTTTTTTACGCCTGCCCTCTCATCAGATGAGTATTCCTCGATAAAAGAAACATACTCTTCCCTTGTTGCTGCAAGCTGCAGCGCTGCCTTAATATCTGTCATTGAACCCATTAGTTTATGCTCCCGAATTTAGAAAATGGAAAAATGCGAATGAAGGCTCTGCCTGTAATATCAGCTTTATTGATACTACCAACAGAAATATCCCTGCTATCCATGCTGTGATTTCTGTTATCACCCATAACGAAATACTCGTCTTCACCAAGGACTACTTCCGTCTCAGCCCTGCCCGGATCAAGTATAACTTCTGCGCCATAGCCTTCCTTTAAGATCTCACCGTCCACATATATGTTTCCATCATAGTCAATCCTGATACTCTCGCCCGGAAGACCAATGATTCTTTTGATAAAGAACTGATCGTTGCCGTACTGATACGGGAACACTATGATATCGTACCTCTTAGGTGAACTGAATCTGTAAGATACCTTCTCAATAAGAAGCGAATCTCCGTCCTGAAGCGTTGGTTCCATAGACTGGCCACTTACTTCAGTCCTTTGCATAACAAAGGTAATAAATAGAAATGTCAAAAGAAAAATGACTGCTAAATAGATTATTGTGCTTAATAGTTCTTTAAGAAACTTCTTCATAACATTCGCCCATCGTATTATAGTTTATTGTTCATCTGGTCTTTCAAGAGATATTTTGCCAAGTCTTCCGTTTCTAAAATCATCCAGAAGAAGCGCTGCCGCTCTTGAGATATCCGGGTTACCACCTGCAAGAAGGCACTTTCTGTTTATGGCAATTGCTGATAAAACTCTGCTTGCAGGAGTAGAATATTGATCCTCTTCAAGTTCAGATAGCTGCTCTTTGGTAATACCGTATTTTTCAAAAATAGCTTCCGGATAGAACTTTTCAAGCTTCTTTATCAGTTCACAGGCAAGCTCAGCAATGTCGAGATTCTCATCATTCATTGAACCAATAAGTGCAAGTCTAAGCCCCACCTGCTCATCCTCGAACTTGGGCCACAGGATACCGGGAGTATCTAGAAGCTGCATACTCTTACTAAGTGTGATCCACTGTTTACCCTTTGTAACTCCGGGCTTATTGCCTGTTTTTGCAGAAGCCTTTCCTGCAAGCTTATTTATGAATGTTGACTTACCAACATTTGGAATACCGGCAACCATCGCTCTTATAGGTCTGCCTACGATTCCTCTCTTCTTATCTCTTTCTATCTTTTCAGCACAGGCTTTCTGAACAAGGTCCTTAACTTTACCGGCCTCATTACCTGTTTTGGAATTCATCTCCATTACAAACAGGCCCTGTTTTTCATAATACTCTTTCCATTTTTTAGTCACCTGATTATCAGCCAGATCAGACTTATTTAAAACTATAAGTCTGAACTTGTTTTTACCAAGCTCATCAATATCAGGATTTCTGGAAGCCGCCGGAATCCTGGCGTCAACCACTTCAATTATAATATCGATCAGTTTAATGTTTTCCTGCATCATTCTGATTGCTTTCGTCATATGACCAGGATACCATTGCAAATTCATTCTAAAATAAAACCTCCGCTGTTATCATTACCAGCAAGTTTAAACCACACTTTACCAATTATCATATTAGTCTTAACAATACCAATATTGGCACTTCTCGAGTCTTCACTACTATTTCTGTTGTCTCCAAGGACAAAATATTCGCCGCTTCCAAGCTTGATCTCATTAGCAGCTATCCCTGCATCTTCCATTTTATCATATATTTCGCCGGTATCTTCAGTTTTTTCACCGTTTACATATAAATAGCCATCAATAATCTGAACTTTGTCGCCGGAAGAAGCTACAACTCTTTTAACATAGTAATGTGAGTTTGCGTTGCCATTTGGTAAAAAAGCTATGATATCTCCTGTAGAAGGACGCAATATCTTAAACTCAAGTCTGTTAACTAAAACCACCTGCCCATTTGCAAGGGTTGGGGTCATAGAATCTCCAATATTAGTGACCTGCATTCCAAATGCTACCACGAATACAAATGCAAAAAAGACCGCTATTACTGTAACAAAAAGCCATGAAAAGATTTCGTGAAGCATTTTAGGAGTAATTATCTTTTTCTTGGGATTTAGGTAGAGATTTCTTTTTTTCTTCCTGAACATAGTCATCCTCTGTCTGGCTTTGAATGTAAGTAAAGAAAAAGGCAATTACTAAAAAGTAACTGCCTTTTAACTAACAACTTATCTGGTAACAAGTTCCTTAACTTTTGCCTTCTTACCTGTGAGACCCTTAAGGTAGTTAAGCTTAGCTCTTCTAACCTTACCTCTTCTGATAACCTCAACCTTCTCAACGATAGGTGAGTGAAGTGGCCAAGTCTTCTCAACGCCAACACCGTAAGACTCTTTTCTTACTGTGAATGTTGTACGGTTGCTGCCGCCCTGGATCTTCTTAACAGTTCCTTCGAAAACCTGTACTCTTTCACGGTTTCCTTCTTTGATCTTAGCGTGTACTCTTACAGTATCACCAGTGTTGAACTGAGGTGCGTTAGCATTCAGCTGCTCCTTCTCGAGCTCTTCGATAATTGTACTCATATCTTTTCTCCTATTCTATGGACGTTCTTAATATGTAATATTACAGAATCAGATGAATTTCCGACTCTAAATCATAACAGAGGACCGTCTGATTTTCACAACGTACTATAATATAACACAAAATATGTTAATCCGTCAACAAATGATTCTTATCTTTTGATGAGATTTGTAGGTCCAAATCTGTCTGGCAGGATTTCAGGTAATGTATATACCCTGTATTCCTCAGTTGATTTTGCAACAATAACAATAAACTCATCATCACAGAACTCGCTCATTACCTGTCTGCAAACTCCACATGGAGGACAGTATTCAAGCTCTGTTGCATCTGCAGGTCCTCCCACAATTGCTATTGCTTTAAAAGTGAGCACACCCTCACTTACCGCCTTGAAAAAAGCTGTTCTCTCTGCGCAATTGGTAGGTGTATAAGAAGCATTTTCTATATTGCATCCTGTAAATATCCTGTCATCAGCACTAAGAAGCGCTGCTCCAACATTGAAGTGAGAATATGGAGTATAAGAAAAATTTCTCATATCCAAAGCTTTTTCTATTAATTCTTTAATTTGTGTTTCATTCATATAAAAAATCACCTTGATCCCTTGTCGTAAGGAATTCCTTCTGCCTTAGGTGCTCTTGAGTTTGCAGATGTAAATGCAAGTACCGCAAGAGAAATAATATAAGGCATCATATTATATACAGAGCTCGGAATATTGAGCGCTGCCAAAAAATCAAATCCTGAATAAACGTTGGAAAGGGCTCTGAAGAATCCGAACAACAAAGCTGCAAGTCCAATGTTAAGAGGCTTCCACTGTCCAAAGATCATAACCGCAAGGGCAAGGAATCCGAAACCAGCAACACCGTTTTCAAACTTCCACTCACTTACTCCGGCTGTGATGTAGACAATACCACCGATTCCAGCAAGCATTCCTGAAATAAGAACGCCAGCCCAGCGCATTGTATAAACATTGATTCCGACACTGTCAGCAGCCTGAGGATGCTCACCGCAGGCCATAAGTCTTAAGCCAAATCTTGTCTTATAGAGAATAACATAAGCTGCTATAAGAGCTATAAGAGCCACAAGCATAAACCAGTTGAACTGAAAACTGCCAATATTGACAACAAGAGCCTTTTTAGAAGCTACATACTGAACAGTTGATGATACGTTGTCAGGATTTTCAGCAATGTTGATAGTCTTGACAATAACTGTTGCTGCAGCTGCCGCAAGCATGTTAAGAGCAGTTCCTACCAGTGTCTGGTCTGCCTTGAAATTGATGCAGGCAAAAGCCAAAAGTACAGAATAAAGCACTCCGCACACAGTCGATGTCAAAAGTACAGTAAGAACAATAACAATTGCAGGAAGCGTGGGTGAAATAACCTTTAATGTAAGGGCTCCGCCTAAAGCGCCCATTACCATTATTCCTTCAAGTCCCAGGTTTATAACACCTGAATGCTCTGAAAAACATCCACCAAGAGCAACCAGGATAAGTACTGATGAAAAAAGTAATGTGTATTGAAGAAGTAATACCATTATTTATTACCTCCTTCTTTCTTTTCCTTGCCGGCTCTTATTCTGCTGTTTAAGAAAAACTTAAAGAAGAGAACAAATCCGCAGAGGTAGATGATTATTGAAGATATAAAATCTGAAATCTGTGATGGATAAACGTTCTTATCAAGATATGAACCACCACTTGTAATGTGCTGAATAAAGTATGATGCAAAAATTGTTCCTATAGGATCAAGTCCGCCAAGGAATGTTGCAGCAATACCATTAAAGCCCATTCCCGGAACAGATGACTGTGTTACAGACCACTGCTCATATCCTGTAAGGAAAAGGAATGCAGCTCCAAGACCTGCAAGACCACCGCCGATGAAAAGAGTAAGAATAACATTCTTCTTCTCTTTCATTCCGCTGTATTTAGCAGCATCCTTTGCAATACCTGTCGCCTTGATCTCATATCCAAATACAGTCATGCTCAAAACAACCTTTAAAATGATTGCAATGATCACAGCTAAAGGAATAGCAATTGTAACATACTTATTGTTTGAAAAGAGCTTCTCAAGTCCAAGTGAAGGAATGATAGCCGAAGGATTAGTATTTGCAAGTGAAAGTGTGTAAGGGCTTGATACCTCTTTTACTCCACCAAGAAGCATATTAACTGTGTAGAGTCCAATCCAGTTAAGCATGATTCCTGAAATAACCTCATTAACATTGAGATATGCCTTTAATACTCCAACGATAATTCCAAAAATACCACCGGCAACAAGTGCTGCCAAAATACATACATACCATGGAAGACCAAAGCCAAGTGCAAAATAAAGTGAAGCTCCTGCACCGGCAACGTACTGGCCTGCAGCTCCAATGTTAAACAGTCCAGCCTGATAGCAGAACTGAATAGATAAAGCGCACATAAGAAGTGGTGCTGCCTTTACAAGTGTGTTACCAAGGTATTTGAGCGCTGCCGCCTTTGATGGATATGTGAAATAGTTCTTTATAATTGTGATAATAGCTTCTGTAGCACCAACAGGGTTAATGATAAGAAGGGCAATGTATCCTATCAATAGTCCTATAACTATACAAAGTAATGACGCAGTTATAGACTGGACTGCCGGCTTTGAGAAAAAGCTTTCTTTTTCAATTTTTCTGTTATTTCCAGCCATTTTAAGCCCCAGCCTCCTTTCTCTTTGCTCCTGCCATGTAAAGTCCGAGTTCCTCAGGAGTTGTCTTCTTTGGATCAAACTCTCCTACTATCTCGCCTTCGTACATAACAAGTATTCTGTCTGATATACTCATAACTTCTTCCAATTCAAGAGAAACCAAAAGAACTGCGTGTCCCTCATCTCTTCTGGCAATAAGCTGCTTGTGGATATATTCGATAGCACCTACATCAAGACCTCTGGTAGGCTGAACCGCGATCAGAAGATCCGGATCCTTATCGATTTCTCTGGCAATAATTGCTTTCTGCTGGTTACCACCTGACATACTTCTGGCTATTGTAGGTGCTCCCTGACCTGATCTGATATCATACTGCTCAATCAGCTTATCAGCATAATTATTGATTTCCTTCTTTTTCAGGAACCCATACTTTGTGCTAAATTGTGGCTCAAAGTACCTCTGAAGCACAAGATTATAAGCAAGAGAATAATCCATAACAAGGCCATGTTTGTGTCTGTCTTCCGGAATATGACTCATTCCGCTAAGAGATCTCTCTCTGATAGATGCATGAGAAATGTCTTTTCCTGAAAGCGTGATCTTACCGGAAGTAATATTTTCAAGACCTGATAAACCATAAACAAGTTCTGTCTGACCGTTGCCATCAATTCCGGCTATACATACGATTTCTCCTGACCTGACATCAAAAGAAACATTTTTAACTGCATTGTTATGGTGAAGTTTGGAAGGAACAGTCATATTCTCAACATGAAGAATAACATCACCGGGTGTCTTATCTTCCTTTGTTGCGACAAGCTGTACATCTCTACCGATCATCATACGGCTGAGCTCTTCCTGATTAGTGTCAGCAATATTAACAGTTCCAATGTACTTACCACGTCTAAGTACACTGCATCTGTCTGCAACAGACATGATCTCAGCAAGCTTGTGAGAAATAAAGAGAATTGACTTACCCTCTTTTGCAAGATTTCTCATGATCTGCATAAGTTCATCAATTTCTGCAGGAGTTAAAACAGCTGTAGGCTCATCAAAAATAAGAATCTCATTATCTCTGTAGAGCATCTTAAGAATTTCAGTTCTCTGCTGCATTCCTACGGTAATATCCTCAATCTTTGCATCAGGATCTACCTTAAGACCATATTTGTCAGAAAGCTCCAAGATTCTCTTTCTTGCTACATCTTTCTGTAAGAATCCATGTTTTGTTGTCTCCACCCCAAGGATGATGTTATCAAGAACAGTAAAGCACTGAACAAGTTTGAAGTGCTGATGAACCATTCCTATTCCAAGGTCATTGGCATCATTAGGATTGTTGATAGTAACAACCTTACCATCCTTTTTAATTGTCCCCTCTTCTGCCTGATAAAGGCCGAACAAAACGCTCATGAGTGTTGACTTACCAGCACCATTTTCCCCTAAAAGAGCGTGTATTTCACCTTTTTTGAGCTGAATAGTAACATTGTCGTTCGCAATTATTCCAGGGAAACGCTTTGTTATATTTAGCATTTCAATAGCATACGCGCTTTCTAAAGCCACCTTCTTTTTCCTCCTACCAATATTTATCACCATTTGACTGGTAAAAAGAGACCGAAAGTTTTGAGGCTTCCGGTCCCTGAACTTCATACTGAAGTAATTATTACTTAATATTGCCCTGGAAGTTGATCTTTACATTCTCTGCTGTAGGCTCAGCTGCTGTTGTATCGTTAGATACTGTTACAGCGCCGCTTACCATATCAGCAACGAGCTTCTTGTAATCATCAACTGTGAAAGATTCTGTCCAAATTGTTGTATCTTCTGGAAGACCAACATAGTTAAGTGATGTGTCATCGCCAGAAACAAGACCAAGGTTAAGAATCTTGCCGGCATAAGAATCCCACTGACCATCTCTGATAGCAGCAAGAAGTGTGTTAACTGTAGCCTGAAGGCCCTTCATAGCTGAAGTAACAGTCATACCTGCTTCAAACATTCCATCGATAGTCTTTGACTGGTCAACGTCAACACCGATAACTTTTCCGCCAACCTTGCCTGCAGCCTCACCAGCAGATGTGAAGATACCGCCACCACAAGCGAATACTACCTGTGTGCCGCCCTGATACCATGTATCCATAGCAGCTGTGATATCTGAATCACCGTAGAACTGGTTACCATATGCATAGTTGATAGAAACGTCAGCGCCAAGCTCCTTTGCAGCAGCGTCAGCACCCTGAACGAAGCCGTAGCCATAACGGATAACAGCAGGAACAGCCATACCGCCAAGGAAACCAAGCTGTGTATAGCCCATCTTTACTGCAGCATAACCAGCCATGTATCCAGGAAGCTCTTCCTGATATACTGCTGAGAATACGTTAGGATATGTCTCTGAATTGAAATCAGATCCATCACCTTCAAGATCATACTCAGAAACATCAAGAGCAACAAACTTAACGTCTGGGTACATGTCAGCTGTCTCAACGATAGCTTCTGCAAATGCATAACCAGGCATTACGATTACGTTGTAACCATCAGATACAGCCTTATCGATCATAGCAACTCTCTCTGCTGTTGAGTCGCCTTCTGGCTTGTAGTAAGTGAACTCAGCATTGTTTGCCTCAGCAAATGCCTTACAAGCCTCATAAGTTGACTGGTTGAAAGACTGGTCTGTGATATCGCCGTAGTCTGTTACCATAGCGATCATCATCTTGTCACCAGCTTCTGTTGTCTCAGCTGCTGTTTCAGCTGCTGGCTCAGTAGCCTGTGTTTCCTGAGTAGCCTCAGTTGTCTCAGTAGTCTCTGTTGTTGCAGCTGTCTGTCCGCAAGCTACAAGTGAAGAAACCATTGTTGCAGCCATAAGTACTGCTAAAAATTTCTTTTTCATAATCGTCCTCCATTTTTTGATTAATGAAAACATTTATTGATAAACCCCTTTTCAGGTTTTATCCGAGGCAATGAGTCTTCTAATGGCCTCTATTGTTGTGCTGTACACTTTATCCATTTCGTGTACCTGAGGATTAGAAAGACCTTTCTTAGCTCGCTCCTGGTTGGCGACAACGAGTAAAACCGCACCAGTACGAAGTCTTAAATAACTACCTACTATAAATAATGTTGAGCTTTCCATTTCAGAACAAAGAGCTCCACACTTGATCCATGCATCCCACTTGTATAAAAGCTCAGGGCCAACAGGTTTTGTCTCAGGCTCATGCTGTCCAAAGAAAGAATCCTTGCACTGTGCAACACCTACGTGGTAATTGGCTCCTGCCTTTTTAGCTCCCTCAACCAATGCATTTACAACTTCAAAAGAAGCAACAGCCGGATACTCGATTGGAGCATATTCCTTAGATGTGCCTTCAGCTCTTATAGCTCCTGACGCTATAACTATATCCCCTCCGATCACATCATCCTGCATTCCACCGGATGTACCCATTCTGATAAATGTATCTGCGCCGCACTTTGCAAGCTCTTCGATACATATCGCTGTAGAAGCTCCACCGATACCATGGGAAATAACACTTACCTTTTCTCCGTCAAGATATCCTGTGTAGCAGTTATATTCTCTGTTATAAGCAACAAATTTGGGATTATCCAATAACTTGGAAATAGACTCACAACGTCCAGGATCCCCGGTAAGAATAACATATCTTCCTACATCTCCCGGAGCAACGTGTGTATGATATTGGTACCCCGCACCTTCTGTATAATCAACCATTACTTTTCCTCACATTCCTAGTAAAAAACTAACACCTATAATTATAGTTTATTTAACAATAAAAGTCATCAGGATTTACATAAGTCCATCCATAACATGTATAATGATTCTTTTTTTCGTTATATCTATCTCTTTTATACAGTCCTTTATAGCAGGAATATAGACATTCTCGCCGCCGTCTGCCCTTTTCATCTCATATACATCATTGGCACCGGTCTGAATAACATCCGTCACGCTCCCCAAAACGTTGCCTTCCTCATCGACTATATCAAGGCCAATAAGATCAGCACAGTAATACTCCCCGGGATTAAGTTTCAGAGCATCTTTTCTCTCGATTGTAAGCTCGCAGCCTTTAAATTTTTCAACTTCGTTTATATTGTTGAACTGTTTGAATTTAACAATGACAAATTTCTTGAAAAATCTTGCACTCTGAACATCGAGTTCTATCTCTTCACCTCTACTTGTATGAAGAGTTACCTTTTTAAGCTTCTTAAATCTGTTCGGATCTTCAGTTGTAGGAAATACATTGACTTCCCCTGCAAGTCCATGCGTTGATGCAATTACACCAACCTGAAATGTTTCTGTCATATTATTCTCCATCTTTATTATCAACATTACTATCAGCTACAACATTACCACTTACTTCAGGTTCTTCTGCAGCTTTACGTCTTCTTCTCTTCTTTTTCTCTGGCTTTGGAGGATTTTCTAAAAGCCACTTTTCATACAGATCAGGCCGTCTTTCTTTTGTCCTTATAACAGACTGCTCAAGTCTCCATTCGTCAACCTTCTTGTGGTCTCCTGACAAAAGAATCGGTGGCACTTTTTTGCCCATCCATTCCTCCGGTCTTGAATACTGAGGATACTCAAGAAGATTATTGTGAAAGCTCTCTGTAAGGGCAGACTCATCATTATTGAGTACACCGGGAACCAGCCTTGAGATTGCATCGATCATGACCATAGCTGGAAGCTCGCCGCCTGTTAAAACATAATCTCCGATTGAAATATAGTCAGTAACAATCTCTTCCAAAACTCTCTCATCTACGCCCTCATAATGGCCGCATAAAAAAACAAGATCCTCCTCTTTTGAGAGCTCCTGAGCTTTTTGCTGGTTAAATACGCTTCCCTGAGGAGTAACGTAAATGACCCTTGGAGGCTTCCCACCGTTTTGGATGATCTTGTTTTTGATATCTATAAAACAATCATAAATAGGCTGTGCCTGCATAAGCATACCAGCACCGCCACCATATGTATAATCGTCAACCTTGTGATGTTTGAGATCATTAGAATAATCTCTGATATTTACAGCATTAAAAGAAATATATCCCTTATTCTCAGCTCTTCCTGTAATGCTACTTGAAAGAGAACTCTGAATCATTTCGGGAAACAATGTCATGATGTGAAAATTCATCTTATATCCTACTAAAAAATACAAGCATAAATGCTTATTTTAAATTTGAGCCGAATTGGTATGTTACCAATTCGACTCAACATTATTTGGCTTAAACTATCTCCACGTCTACCTTAAGGTTTTCTCTGGTAGAAGCAGCCTTTACAACAGCTCTGATTGCCTTAGCAATACGTCCCTGCTTGCCAATTACCTTGCCCATGTCTGAAGGTGCAACATGAAGCTCGATCATAATATTACGCCCCTCTGCCTTCTCAGTCACAACGACTTCTTCAGGATTATCAACGAGCGATTTTGCGATTACTTCAACTAACTCTTTCATTGATTAACCTCCGGCACAAGTAATTAAAATTTATAATTCAAGTTTTATTACTTGATACCAGCCTGCTTAAGAAGCTTTGCAACAGACTCTGTAGGCTGTGCACCGTTTGAAAGCCACTTCTTAGCAAGTTCTTCGTTGAACTTTACTGTGCTAGGATCTGTGTTAGGATCGTATGTTCCGATCTCCTCGATGAACTTACCCTGTACAGGGAACTTTGAATCAGAAACGATGATTCTGTAGAAAGGAACCTTCTTCTTACCAATTCTCTTTAATCTGATCTTTACTGCCATTTTAAATTTCCTCCGTAAAATGAATAAAAAATTAAATAATATTGTATTTATATGGATAAACCAGCTATTTGCTGAATCACATATCAAAAGAACTTATTACCACCGAAGCCTCCGAAAGGATTGCCAAATTTACCAAATCCTCTCTTGCCGCCCATAAGACCGGGCATCTGCTTCATCATTTTCTGCATCTGTTCAAACTGCTTTATAAAGCGGTTTACAGCTGCAATATCGTTACCTGATCCCTTAGCAATCCTGAACTTTCTCTGTGGAGTCATAAGCTTAGGATTCCTGCGTTCTTCAGGGGTCATTGAAAGGACAATAGCTTCAATCCTTGCAAGCTGTTTCTCATCAGGGAGCTGATCATCGCTTATCTTGCCCATTCCAGGAAGCATTCCCATTATGGAAGCAAGTCCTCCCATATTGCGCATCTGCTTCATGCTCTCAAGATACATTTCGAAGTCGATCTTGCCCTTCTTCATCTTGGAGACCATCTCGCGGTCTTTTTCAGCATCACGCTCTGCGTTAGCCTCAACAGCCTTGTCGATAAGGCTCAGCACGTCTCCCATTCCAAGGATACGGCTTGCCATACGGTCCGGATAGAACTGTTCAAGGTCAGATAACTTCTCGCCCATACCAACGAACAGAATAGGCTTTCCTGTAACTGCCTTGGTTGAAAGAGCTGCACCACCTCGTGAGTCACCATCCATCTTAGAAAGGATGATTCCGTTAATGCCTACCTTTTCATTGAACTGTTCAGCAACGTTAACCGCTTCCTGACCAGTCATGGCATCTACTACAAGGAGTGTGTGATGCACTGTAACAGCATCCTTAATATCACGCAGTTCTTTCATCATCGCTTCATCAATCTGAAGACGACCTGCTGTATCTAAAATCACAACATTATGGCCATGCTCTTTTGCATAGTCCATTGCGGATTTAGCAATTTTAACCGGGCTAACATCTGTGCCCATTGAAAAGAAATCAACTTCCTGCTTTTTAGCATTGACCTCAAGCTGATCAATAGCTGCAGGTCTGTAAATATCACAGGCTACAAGCAGCGGTTTTCTTTTGCCCTTAAGTTTTCCGGCAAGTTTAGCTGCGGTAGTTGTTTTACCAGCACCCTGAAGACCACACATCATGATAACAGTGATATACTTGCTATCCTGAAGCATAAGCTCTGTTGTCTCAGAGCCCATGAGCTTGGTCATCTCTTCATTGACAATCTTGATGACCATCTGAGCAGGATTCAGTCCGTTTAGAACTTCCTCGCCGATTGCTCTCTCCTGAACTGAAGAAACAAACTGTTTAACAACCTTAAAGTTAACGTCTGCCTCTAAAAGAGCCATTTTAACTTCTTTTAAAGCAGCTTTTACATCATCTTCAGTTAAAGCTCCCTTGCTCCTAAGCCCCTTAAAGGCATCCTGCAATTTATCGGTAAGACTTTCAAAAGCCATTAGTTATTAAGCTCCTCTAAAATTCTGTCGGAAATACTACCCAGCCTCTTTCGAAGCTCCTCATCTGACATATCTCCATTATGATCAGAAACGCTTTTTAGCTCTTTAGCACTCTCCTTGATAGCCTCAAACCTTCGAATCATGTGAAGCTTATCCTCGTATCCCTGCAAAGTCTTGGTACATCTCTTGATAAGATCATGTACTCCCTGTTTGCTGATACCGTGCTCATCTGCAATCTCAGTAAGTGACATATCATCGTATACAGCAGCTTCATAGACCTGTCTCTGATGATCAGTCAAAAGCTCGCCATAAAAATCATATAGAAGACCCTGTTCTACGATTTTCTCCATGATATACCTCTTCCTAAAAATCAACAATGTCTATAATATATAAAAAGAAAAGAGGTGTCAAGTATTTTTTCTTGACACCTATATTTTACACCTATATTTTAAGTTCCGAAGGAAGTACTCCAAGCTGAAGTTTAAATGCCCTGCTAAAAGATGAGTAATCCTTAAAGCCCGCTTCAAGACAGGCGCTGGTTGCAGGCATCCCTGACATTATAAGTGTCCTGGCAAAGAGAATACGCTTTTCAGAAACATACTGATGAACTGAGTAGCCTGTCTCCTGCTTAAACACACGCATCATATGATATTTGCTCATATAAAAGTGGTCAGAAAGCCTCTCAATAGTAAGATCCTTTGAAAGGTTTTTATTGATATACTCTATGATATCAATAACCTTTCTGTTATAGCGTGCTTCCTGGGTAAATCCGAGTTCTTCTGATATGCAGGCCTTATTAAACTCGATCAAAGCTCGCAGCACATCTATTCCTGTAGAAAGCTTACCTGCATATTCTTTATCTTCCACTTTAAGGTCTTCTTCTATTTTCTTAAAGGCATCATATATCTTAGTGCTGATATTCGCAGGGAATCTGACAACGCAGCTCTCTATTTCTTTTGCTTTGATAAAAGCATCTAAAAGCCCATATTTCTCAAGAAAATCATGGTTGAGATAAAGAATTATCCTGTCATATTTCTTCTTCCCATCGCCCTCCGCGCAAACAGGCTTATGTATATCAAACCTGTTTACAAGCACAAAATCGAAGGGCAAAAGTTCATACTCTCGCCCTTCGATAATATATTTCACATTTCCATTCAGTATCAGAATGAGCTTATCAAAATCGTGGTAATGAAAAGGTATATCTATGTTCTCACTATCACATATATGGAAGAATTTATAATCTTCGTTTAGATAGCCCTTCTGTTCGTAATCTTTTGTGTCCATATGATCAGTAATCTGTTATACAAATATTAAGGTCAACGTTGCCTGTTATTCCATCAACACTTCCAGTGGATGTATACTGCCACATATCAAAGTGATATGGATAATAAAGTGGTGTTCCGTAGTAAGCGATCCAAATATCGTAGTCATCTACATCCACAGCATCCATGAGAAGCGTAAATGACTTAACATTGCCATAGATCATTGGCTTATAGCCTGCTTTTTTAACAGCCTCGCAGAAAACTTTTGCAACCTCTTCATATGAATCACTTGAAAGATTAACTGTTCTGGCTGAATCAGAGTCAGCTGACTCAATATCGATAACAACAGGATACTTGATCTCGTATGGTTCGATCATATCAAGCATCATCTGTACTTCTTCAAGGGCCTCTGTTTCATTCAGTGCCTGTGAATAAAAGTAAACGCCAACGTCTATGCCATTTTTCGTGGCACCCTTTATATTATCTTCAAAGTAATCATCCTGAAGGAGCTTACCTTCTGTGGTGCCTCTGAATCCTGACCTTATGATAGCAAAATCAATTCCCGCATCAGAAACCTTTTTCCAGTCTATATCGCCTTGGAATCTTGATACATCGACACCTGTCTTAGTGGTAATGTTATCATCATCCCCAACATACTGAAGGTATCCCTTATCATCAAATTCAAAGTCATCTTCATCAAAAGGATGATGCTCAATCTCATCAGTAATAGGAAAGAAATAGTATCTTCCATCACTGGCAACAACTATCTGTTCAGGGAAAAGAGACCTGATAGTGGAGGTGGTGCCTTCACCTGCTTCAAGTTTGCTCTGGATCATACCTTTGATTGATTTCTCAGTTTCATCAGCAGCAACCTTTTTCGCCTCGTCAACAAGGATCTGTGTCTCAACTTCTGTGTAATATCCCTCGTTGTTCAGGGCTTCAAGCTCGCTCCTTACAGCCTCTTCCTCTCTTTTAAGCATCGCATTTTTTATCAGAAGCGCAATGCTAAAAGACAGCGCCAAAAGCGCTACAAGGCTTAAGAATATTATAGATATAATATTATGAGTGTTCCTGACACCCCTTCTCTCACGAAATTCCCCAGATGAACTATTCATACTCAAATTCTCTCGTCAAAATAACTTTTATAGCCTTCGCCATAAATCTCACTTGCACTTGAGATGATCATAAATGCATTCGGATCCTCGTCTCTTACTATATCTTCAGCAAGAGGTGAAAGTCTCTTCTTTATGGCACACATGATAACTTTTTTGTCTTCCCCGCTGTATGCGCCCTTGGCAAAAACATGAGTGGCACCGATATCCAGCTCTTCGAGAAGTCTTTTGGTTATCTCATCAGGCCTGTCAGAAATAATATAAATAAGCTTAGCTTCGTCTCTTCCATACAAAACAAGATCAAGAACATAAGAAGTGACCATAACCGACATGAAGGAATACAAGGATGCAGCAAAGTCACCAAATACTATACCCGCTATAAGAAGTACTACAATATCTGTCAAAAGATATAGCATTCCCGTTTTGATATGCGGATACTTGATTCTTAATAATTTAATTATAACATCGGTACCGCCAGTTGTGGCATGACATTTAAAAATCAGGCCGATTGCAATACCAAGGGCCGCACTACCAAAGGATGCCCCAAGGAATACATCATGAATGATGTATCCCGAAAAGAAGTTAGTACAGATATCCGTAACCCAGGAAATCACGGCAGTTGCATAGATGGTTGAAATAGTGAACCTAATACCGAATTTCCAGATAGAAAGGATCAGAATAGGTATATTCATGATCAAAAACCACAAACCGGTACCCATCGGCACCACTCTGTTAAGCACGATAGCAAGACCTGTAAGTCCTCCGGGTGCTATGTTGTTTGGATCAACCAAAAGGCTTGTTGCAGCTCCATAAATGATAGATCCGATTGTTATCAGAATATACTCTGCTATTCTTCTTAATTTCTTTGATCTTATTCTATTCATTACTTAAATATTTGTCCTTACAATTCTTGGTTTATAGCCGTTGTCATTGAGTGCATCAATGATCTGCTGTTTGTGCTCGCTTCCAAAAGCTTCAAGAGTGATCCTGAGCTCAACAGCTGCATTTCTGTTAATAGAAACAAACTGATTGTGCTCCAGTTTGATAACATTTCCTTTTACATCAGCAATTACGCCTGAAACTCTGGAGAGTTCTCCCGGCTTATCAGGAAGAAGTACAGAAACGGTAAAGATTCTGTCTCTCATAATAAGTCCCTGCTGTACAACAGAAGACATTGTAATAATATCCATGTTACCGCCGGATAAAACGCAGGCGATCTTCTTATCCTTTACATCAAGCTGCTTAAGAGCCGCAACAGATAAAAGTCCTGAGTTCTCTACTACCATCTTATGGTTCTCAACCATATCAAGGAATGCTACTACAAGATCTTCATCCGGAACAGTTATGATCTCATCAATATTTTTGCTAAGATAAGGGAATATCTTTTCACCAGGTGTCTTAACAGCTGTACCATCGGCAATGGTATTTACTGTAGGAAGTGTAACAACATGACCTTCCTTCATAGATTCCTGCATACAGTTTGCGCCGGCAGGCTCTACACCTATTACCTTAACCTTTGGATTGAGGAGCTTTGCAAGTGTTGATACTCCTGTAGCAAGTCCGCCGCCACCGATAGGAACAAGAATATAATCTACTGTTGGAAGCTCTTTAATGATTTCCATTGCAATAGTACCCTGTCCTGTTGCAACATCAAGGTCATCAAATGGATGAACCATAGTATATCCATTTTCCTCGGCAAGCTTTTTAGCGTGCTCGTAGGCTTCATCATAAACATTACCGTGAAGTACAACTTCAGCACCAAGAGCCTTTGTTCTGTTAACTTTAATCAAAGGTGTGGAAGTAGGCATTACAATTGTAGCCTTTACTCCATAGCATTTTGCAGCATATGCAACACCCTGCGCGTGGTTACCGGCAGATGCAGTAATAAGGCCTTTCTTTCTCTCTTCATCAGAAAGAGTTGTTATCTTGTAATAAGCGCCTCTTACCTTGTAGGCACCTGTTCTCTGAAGATTCTCAGGTTTTAAATAAACCTTGTTACCTGTTGCATTACTCCAGTAATCACTGTAAATAAGCTTTGTCTCCAAAGTAACTTTTTTCACATCTTCATAGGCTTCTTCAAATTTTGCGAGTGTCATCTTTTCCCCGTTTTCCATGTCGTCTCCTTACCAGCTCTTACATTAGAGCATCAACAAATTCATCAGAGTTAAATCTCTCAAGATCGTCAATACCCTCTCCAACTCCCACATATTTAACCGGAATGTTAAGTTCCGATACAATGGCAACAGCAATTCCTCCCTTAGCAGTTCCATCAAGTTTAGTAAGCACAATGCCCGTAAGCTGCGCGGCCTCTCCAAACTCTCTTGCCTGCATGATCGCATTCTGCCCTGTAGTTCCATCCAAAACGATAAAGTTTTCGCGCCAGATTCCAGGCAGTTCTTTATCTATGATCCTGTTCATCTTGGCCAGTTCTTCCATAAGGTTCTTTTTATTATGGAGTCTTCCGGCAGTATCAACGATCAGAATATCGCAACCTCTTGCCTTAAAGGCAGATGCTGCATCATATATTACGCTTGCGGGGTCAGCTCCTTCTTTTCCTGTAATAATAGGAGTATCTGCCCTTTTTGCCCATTCCTGAAGCTGTTCAGTTGCCGCTGCTCTGTAAGTATCAGCTGCAGCTATCAATACCTTTTTACCTTTATTTTTGAAAATAGAAGCAAGTTTTCCGACAGATGTTGTCTTTCCTACTCCATTTACTCCTATAACAAAGATGATTGTCTTTTTATCTTCAAAATCATACGCATGCTCATCCGTACTCATCTGATCTCTTAATATCTGATTCAAAAGCTGCCTGCATGCATTGGGGTCAGAAATTCTTTTTTCTTTTACCTGATTGCGAAGTTCGTCCATGACTCTGCTGGTGGCATTGACACCGATATCAGCCATTATAAGAGTCTCTTCAAGTTCTTCATAGAAATCCTCATCTATGCTTGAAAAGCCGGAAAAAACATTATCAAAACCCTTGGCAATATTGTCTCTGGTCTTGGATAATCCCTGCTGCAGTTTTGCAAAAAAGTTATTTGCCATTAATTCGTAAGCTCCTTATCAATGAGGTTTACACTTACAAGAGTAGATACGCCCTTCTCCTGCATGGTAATACCATATAATCTATCAGCACTTTCCATTGTACCACGACGATGAGTAATTACAATAAACTGTGTACTTGAAAGCTTATGGAGATATTTAGCAAAACGAACAACGTTATTCTCATCAAGAGCCGCCTCAATCTCATCCAAAAGGCAGAATGGTGAAGGCTTTAAGTTCTGAATAGCGAAAAGAAGTGCAATAGCAGTAAGTGCCTTTTCTCCACCGGACATCTGCATCATGTTTACCAGTTTCTTTCCCGGTGGCTGTGCATTAATCCTGATTCCTGCCTCCAAAACATCCTCATCCTCAGCAAGTTCAAGTGATCCTTTTCCGCCTCCGAACATTTCCTTAAATACCTGATCAAACTCTGTGTTGATCTTATGGAACTGTTCAATAAACTGCTTTCGCATAGATTCATCAAGATCTTTGATGATCTCTTTGAGTTGCCTCTCTGCTTCTATAAGGTCATCGTGCTGAGTCTTCATGAACGTATATCTCTCCATGAGGTTTTTATAATCCTCGATGGCATTGACGTTAACATCACCAAGTTTTCTGATGGAATCCTTAAGAGAATTGGTCTCTTTTCTCATAGCAGGAACATCCGTCATATTCTCATCACGAAGCTGGGCCGCATCAGATAAGGTTATCTCGTACTCATTCCACATGTAGTTAATATGTGACTCGATAGCCTCCTGGCATTTCTCCCTCTTTGAGCCCAATCTGATAACTTCCTTATCAAGATCTGATATCTGTTTGTTGAGTTCTTCAGTCTTTCCAAAGAATTCTTTCTGCGAAACAGAAAGCTCGTTCTTTTCTTCTTTCTTTTGTTCAAGTTCTTTATTAGCATCAGACTGAACATCAACAGAAGCCTCGATAGTAAGTCTAATCTCTTCGATGTCTTTTTTGTTCTGCTCAAGATTTCTAACATTTTCCTCCATGGAATCTATAATTTCCTGAAGGCCTTTTTCAAGAGCTTCTATATCTGACTCAACACGCTTTATATTCTGCTGCTGGAACTCATGCTTCTGAGCAATCTTCTCATATTCAATATCGAGTTTTGAAACCTTTTCATTCTCAGTTTCCTCGATCTCATGAAGTCCTTCCAGTTCCTTCTGATATTTCTCTACTTTTTCTGTAGACTCTTTTTCTGTATTCTCTGAAGACTCAAGAAGTGCTTCTGCCTTAGCTTTTTCATCGGCGATTTCCAAAAGCTTACTCTCTATCTCGTCATTTTCAGCCTTAAGGTCGCTGTAGCCGGCTTTCTGCTCAGCCTGTCTTGCCTCTTCATTTTCGACATTAAGTCTGGCGGTATTCTGAGCGATGAACTTGCCCTGTAGCTCTGTTCTAAGTTCTTCAGCAAGAGTTCTAAGTTCATTTCTCTTTGTTCTGCACTCCTCAATCTCACTCTTAAGATCATCAATATTTTGCTTGTACTTTTTGACGTTGGCTTCCATCTCATCCATCTCACGTCTTCTACCAAGGAGATTTGAGTTGTTTTTGAAAGCACCACCACTGATAGCACCGCCGGGAACAAGAAGTTCACCCTCAAGAGTTACCATACGTACTGTATAATTGTACTTTCTGGCAATCTTAACAGCGTTGTCAATGTTGTCTACGGCAACAATTCTTCCAAGCATTGCCTTTGCAACCTGTCTGTACTTGGGATCTGTATCAACAAGTTCATCAGCCATACCAAGAACACCCTTTTCATTCAGGGCCTCTTTAGCTTTGAGTTCAGGCGGATTATCAAGTGCTGTGAGTGGTAAAAATGTTGCTCTTCCTGCCTTTGTTTCTTTCAGGTAAGCAATCATTTTCTTGGCTGTTTCTTCATCGTCAGTAACGATATTCTGAATGTTACCACCAAGAGCAACTTCGATAGCCGTCTCATACTTTGGCTGTGTCTTGATAATATCGGCTACAACACCTATGATTCCTGGTGTTGTATCCTTTTTCTCCATTACCTTCTTAACACTACCGCCGTATCCCTCATATCGCTCTGTAATGTTTGCCAAAGCTTCAAGCCTTGATTTTTCCTGCTGATAGAGCTCCTGAACTTTTCTAAGCTCAGTATCTTTCAAAGACATGGTCTCACGCATCTCTTTTACGTCTTCTTCAGCCTGTTTCTGCTTTTTATTCATCTCAGAAATCTCTGAAGTTATGCGATCAAACTCATCTCTAAGTTTCTTAATAGTCTCTTCCTGCTTGGACTCATCAGATCTGGCTCTTACAAGTTTTCCTGTAAGTTCAGCCTTTCTGATGTTAACCTGCTCTTTCATAGTGTTAAGAGAACTGAGCTTTGACTTGATCGTTGCTCTTGTATTCAAGGTTTCGATGATAGCGCTCTTGCAGCTCTCTACTTCCTCATTTATGTTGGATATCTGTGTAAGAACTCTTTCCAGCTCTTTTCTGGCAGCATCACGTTTTTGTGAAAGTTCCTCTACATCCTTATCAATGTTCTCTTTTTCAGAAAGATATGTCTCTTTTTCTTTATTTTTTTCTTCAATCTTTGCCTGCTCATCCTTGATACGGGATTTAAAATGAGCATCATTACTTGTGGCAGACTTGATCTTTTCGTTTAAGATACCAATCTGGCCTTCAAGCTTTTCTTTTTTTACAGAAGAATCTGTGATCCTTGCCCTTGCTTCATCAATCTCACGGTCCAAAACTTCAAGCTTTTTCTGAATACTTTCATATTCTTCCTTGGCTTTCTCATAGGATTCTTTTGCCTTATCAAGAGACTCTGTAGCTATACCAAGATTTTTCTCTGCATCCTCGAGCTGTTGTCTCTGGCTTTTATTCTCAACAAGGAACATGTTTACGTCCAAAGTTTTGAGACGCTCACGAAGCTTTAAATACTCCTTTGCAACTTCAGACTGTTTCTCCAAAGGTCCTATCTGTTTTTCAAGCTCAGATAAGATATCAGAAAGACGGGTGAGATTTATTTTCTCTTCCTCAAGTTTTTTGATAGCAGTCTCTTTTCGGGACTTAAACTTAACAATTCCGGCTGCCTCATCAAAAAGATTACGTCTGTCCTCAGGTTTACTTGAAAGAATCTGATCGATCTGGCCCTGTCCAATGATAGAATATCCCTCTTTACCGATACCTGTGTCCATAAACAGCTCATTAACATCCTTAAGTCGGCATGCAGAGCCATTTATCATATATTCACTTTCTCCCGAACGATAAAGTCGTCTTGAAACAGTGACTTCATCGTAATCAATAGCAAGGGAATGATCTGAATTATCAAGTGTGATGGCAACATAAGCATAGCCTAAGGGCTTACGAAGCTCAGTTCCCGAAAAGATAACATCCTGCATGGATCCGCCACGCAGCTGTTTAATACGCTGTTCACCAAGAACCCACCTGACAGCGTCAGCTACATTACTTTTACCTGAGCCGTTAGGTCCTACAATTCCGGTGATACCATTATGAAAATCAAATTTTATCTTATTTGCAAACGACTTAAAGCCGTGGATCTCAATACTTTTTAAATACATTACTTGCTTTTCTTCAATTCAAGAATTGCCTTGTAAGCAGCCTTCTGCTCAGCTGCTTTTTTGGTTTTTCCTGACCCCTCTCCAAAATTCTTATCTCCCACAAAAACGCGGACATCAAATATTTTATCATGTTCAGGGCCACTTTCGCCACAAATTTCATATCGAATTTGTCCCAGATTCTGTCCCTGCACAATCTCCTGAAGAATAGATTTGCTATCGCTAAACATCTGCATGCTCTCTTCATTTGTAAGAACATATGAGTAAATAAATCTCTTGGACTCTTCTATTCCACCATCCAAAAACAGTGCACCGATCACCGCCTCAACCATATCAGCAATGATTGATTCCTTATTTCTGCCCCCAGTGGCTTCTTCACCTTTTCCAAGCTGCATGTAGTGTCTTATATCAAGTTTTTCTGCATCAAAAGCCAGAGCCGGTTCACATACAAGAGAAGCTCTGATCTTGGACATTTCGCCCTCTTTTTTATCCGGATATTTTTTGAAAAGATACTCACTTGATAGCATTTCAAGAACAGCATCTCCCAAAAACTCAAGGCGCTCATAATCAGGCTTTTTATTTATCTTTTGTTCATTGACAAAAGAGCTGTGAGTAAAAGCCTGGATCAAAAGTGATTTATCCTTAAAAGTATATCCAATAGTGTTTTCAAATTTTGAAATGTCTGACTCTGATAACATAAAAACCTCGATCTCTTAAACTCAAATTAAAATGAGGCAGTCATAAAGCTGCCTCACCATAGTCTGTTATTTATTTACAGCTTATTTTGTAGAAAGTGCGCTTTTAAGAAGTTCTACAGCCTCACCCACAGTAGTGATATTCTCTGTCTTTTCAGGATCTATCTGAACATCAAATTCATCCTCAAGACCCATAATAATCTGGAAAAGATCAAGTGAATCAGCACCAAGATCCTCTGTAAAAGTTGTATCCATCTTGATTTCCTCAGGATCAACATTTAAAACGCCTGCAATAACTTCTTTCATTTTTTCAAATTCCATAATATTCGACCTTCCTTAACCGTCAAAGTAATAATTTATATAGTCAACGCTTTTAACCTTCATCCGAAAGCTTAGCACTGATCTTTTCACTTATTTTCTGTTCTGTGAATGTTACACACTGCAAGATTGAATTCTTGACCTCAATATCATTGGCACTTCCGTGAGTCTTAACTACAAGGCCCTTAAGACCAAGCATTGGTGCTCCACCATATTTATCCATGCTGTAATCCGAAAGAGACTTCTTAAGGTCATCCTTTATAAGTAGTGCACCAATCTTTGTTTTCAGACTACTCATAAGACTTTTTTTGATGACATGCATCATGGACTTGGCAACGCCTTCATACATCTTAAGGATAACGTTACCTGTGAAAGCCTCACAAACGATAATATCAGCAAATCCAGCAGGAATATCTCTTGCCTCGATACTTCCAATAAAGTTTATATCAGGACAGTTCTTAAGAAGCGGGAATGTCTCTTTTACAAGCGCATTGCCCTTTTCCTCCTCTGCGCCGATATTAACAATGGCAACTGTTGGATTCTTAATTCCCATTACATTTTCCATGTAGACAGTTCCCATTTTTGCAAACTGAACCAGGTGATTGGATCTTGCATCCACATTGGCACCACAGTCTATCAAAAGAGAATTGCCTTTCTCTGTAGGGATGAGCGGAGCAAGTGGTGCTCTGTCAACTCCCTTAAGTCTTCCAACAATAACCTGTCCGCCTACAAGTGTAGCTCCTGTACTTCCTGCGGAAACATAGGCATCAGCCTCACCATGATTAACCATATACATGGCCTTTACGATAGAAGAATCTTTCTTTTTCCTGATAGCCATAACCGGAGGTTCAGCCATTTCGATAACTTCAGTTGCATCTACAACTTCAATCTTATCTTTGTCATATTCATAAGCAGAAAGTTCTTTTTCTACAATATCCTTTTTTCCAACGAGAAAAACCTTGAGATTCTGTGACTCTTTGACAGCGTCTACAGCACCCTTTACTGTGACAAACGGAGCGTTATCTCCTCCCATTGCATCAACAGCAACCCTTACAAGTTCTGCCATAAAATTACCCCCATATCAAAATTGACTTCTTATAATATACAAGAGTACAAATCAAAAATCAATAGAATAAAACATTGATTTTTAGGGCAAAAAAAGGGCTTCCCAAATAAATTGGAAAGCCTTAAATTTCAGAACATATGAGGTTCCACTTAATTATCAAGCCTCAACTTCAACAATGCTCTTCTTGTTATAATAGCCGCACTTTTTGCATGCGCAATGTGGCTGCATAAGAGCTCCACAGTGGCTGCACTTTACAAGAGTTGGAGCTGTCATTTTCCAGTTAGCTCTTCTCTGATCTCTGTGGCCTTTTGATGACTTATTCTTTGGGCAGATTGACATTTGAGTAACACCTCCTTACAGTAACCGTATAAGAAACTGCCTTAACAAGGCAATTGTTTACGTTTATTCATTAGCATACTTGAATATTGTACTCATCGCAGCGGTATTTGTCAACAGTTTTTTTATCTGTTGCAATTCTGAGAATATTTCTTGGGGGATATTCCTACAGACTTTGTAAACGCCTTAAGGAAATTACTATAGTCGCTAAAGCCGCACTTCTCACAAACATCGCTCACACCTATTCCCTCTGCAAGCAGTGACTTGGCAATAGAAATACGTCTGGCCGTCATATACTTATTTATAGTTGTCCCTGTTGCTGACTTAAAAATCCTGCATATATATGACTCACTTATATAAAACTGTTTGGATAGATCTCCAATACTTATCGGATATTGGATATTATTGTTAAGATAAGAAAGAATGGCATCTACCTGCTCATTGTATGTAGATGGCCTGTCTTCTACCTTGTCGCTGTTTTTCTCATTAACTATCTGATTTATCAAGACGAACAGTTCAGTAAAAGTCGCCCTCTCAAGCAGGTCATGTCCATATCCGTTACTTGTAAGTATTTTGTTTACAAAGTAAAGGAAACGGCTCTGCTGTTCACTTGTAAGGCTTATCTTATGAGAAAACTTATCATTTCTCTCCTGAAAACATGCATCAAGATTGGTCTCCTTTGATGATATTTCCTTCATATAATCGGGATCGATCATGATAACGATCCTCTCATGTTTTTCTTTCTCAATCTGAGTAAGGTAATGTGAATCATACTGATTTATCAGGAAAAGATCTCCCGGGGCGATATCATAGACCTTATTATCAATAAGGAACTGTTTTCCGCCAGAAATGGAAAAATACACTTCATAGCAATCATGAATATGCATTTCCATTGCCTTCTCATCTTTATACAAGTGAGCAATACTAAAGTATTTATTTTCAATACTGGAGGCCATGGCCTCTTTACATGAATTTAACTCTTTCATTTCTTCCCCGTTATCAGCTTTTTTCTATATTATCCCAAGCAAAAAGACATAGTATATCATACAATTTCACTTCAATATTTTCAAGTTTTTTGTTTTGTTTATTTAATAACAAGAAAATCTAGTTTAACGATTAACATCTTGCGCACAAAAAAAGAAGCAGTGAAATCTCACCGCTTCTTTTAAAATCACATTTTTATAAGCTCATTATTTGCAGAGTGCTACTGTATCACGAGCAATTGCAAGCTCTTCATTTGTAGGAACGATCAAAAGTTTAACCTTGCTGTCAGCACCTGAGAAAATCTTGTCCTCTCCGTGAGCCTTGTTTGCTTCCTCGTCAACAGTTGCGCCAAGGAATGAAAGTCTCTTGCAGATAAGATTACGAACAAATCCGCTGTTCTCGCCCACACCTGCTGTGAAGCAGATAGCATCTACTCTTCCCAAAGCAGCTGTGTAAGCACCGATGTATTTAACAACTCTGTATACAAATGCATCAACTGCTCTCTTAGCACCTGCATGACCCTCTTCATATCCCTTCTGAAGGTCTCTGAAATCAGATGAAAGCTCGTCTGAAAGTCCGAATACACCTGACTTTTTATTTAAAAGATTTGTAACATCAGCTACTGTAGAATTCTCTTTCTTCATAATGAACTCTACAACTGAAGGATCTATATCACCACTTCTTGTTCCCATGATAAGTCCCTCAAGTGGAGTAAGTCCCATAGATGTATCTATACATTTTCCACCGTCTACAGCTGAAATTGAAGCGCCATTTCCAAGGTGGCATACGATAAGCTTAAGGTCTTTTGCATCCTTTCCAAGGATCTCAGCAGCTCTTTTGCTTACATATGAATGGCTTGTGCCATGGAAACCATATCTTCTGATTCCATATTTCTCATAGTAAGAATGTGGAAGACCGTAAAGATAAGCTTCCTCAGGCATTGTCTGATGGAATGCTGTGTCAAACACTGCAACCATAGGTACTCCAGGCATAGCCTTCTGGCATGCTCTGATTCCGATAAGGTTTGCAGGGTTGTGAAGAGGTGCAAGATCAGATACTTCCTCAATTGCCTTGATAACCTCATCATTGATAATAACAGACTTAGTGAACTTCTCTCCGCCATGAACAATACGATGTCCAACAGCTCCTATCTCTTCAAGAGAAACTACACCATTTTCGCTATTTGTAAGTGCCTCGATAACAAGCTCGATCGCTCTGTTATGATCAGGCATTGGAGTAACCTTAGTAATCTTTTCCTTGCCAGCTGGAGTATAAACGATCTGGCTTCCGTCAATTCCGATTCTTTCGCAAAGTCCCTTGCAGATAACAGCTTCTGAATCTGAATCAATAAGCTGGAATTTAAGTGATGAACTTCCGCAGTTAATAACTAAAATTTTCATATTTGACCTCTTTTCAAAATATTTCTGAAATCTACATATAATAGTAACTTCAGTTCAATTTTTATTCTTTGAGCAGAATCAAAAAATCTTCCATGAATATCATACTTATATTATAATTCTTGTACAAGGAAAAAATTGTACAAAAATTTGAATATAGTTGTTACATATAGGCTTATATTATCAGGATATCGTTAATGAAGACAATCGGGATCATCGCAGAATTCAATCCTTTTCATAAAGGTCATGAATATCTCATAAATCAATGTAAAAAGGAATTAAATGCTGACTACTGCGTAGTAGTCATGAGCGGAGACTTTGTAGAAAGAGGCGCACCATCTATCATCAGCAAATTTGAAAGGGCAAAAATGGCCCTAAGTTCTGGCGCTGATGTCGTACTGGAACTTCCAATTTATTACAGCCTTGGAAGCGCTGAATTTTTCGCCTCCGGGGCTATCTCTCTCTTAGATAAGCTTGGAGTGGTAGACTATTTGTGTTTCGGGTCTGAAAATCCGGATCTTGGATCCTTAAACATGATAGCAGATGTTTTGACAAAAGAGCCGAATGCTTATAAAGAAGCTCTTGCAAAGCACCTAAAGCAAGGCGCATCCTACCCTGTTTCAAGAAAGGAAGCCTTAAAAGAATATTTCGATCAGGATAACGCGGATTTCCCTGTTGCGTTTGATATTTTAGATAATCCAAATAACATTTTAGCTATAGAATATCTAAAAGCCTTAAAGAGAACAAACAGCAGAATAACTCCTTACACAATAAAAAGAGAAGGTGCAGATTATCACAGTGAGGAAATTACTAAAATATCAAGCGCTCAGGGCATAAGGAACAGCATTCTTTCAGATAGAGGCAAGAGCTCTTCTGTCCTTAAGGATCAGATTCCGGACGCTGCGCTTGGTTATTTCACTAAGTACCAGGGGAGATTCCTTGATTCCAATGACTTCTCCGATCTTTTGTATTACAAGCTGATCTCAGAAAAAAATAGCGGCTATACAAAATACCTTGATGTAAATGAAGATCTTTCAAATCGCATTCTGACAAATCTCGAAAGCTTCACTGATATTGATTCATTTTGTGACTGTTTAAAAACCAAGAACCTTACATATACCAGAATAAGCAGATGTCTCTTCCACATTCTTTTAAACATAACAAAAGAGAACATGGAAAGCTATAAAAGAGACGGTTTCACTGCCTATGGGAGGATTCTCGGATCCAGGAAAGAATCGTCAGCTCTTTTGGCAAGTCTCAGAGAAAATGCTGCTTTGCCAATGCTGTACAGATTAAAGGATGCCCAAAAGACTCTCTCACCCCTTGAGCTTACCCTTTTTAATGAAACTCTTACGGGGAGCCTTATTTATAACCGCATTGCTGGGAACAATATTGGATCTGAATATAGATTAAAACCTGTAATTCTTTAATTTTCTTTTAATTGATGTCAAAAGGTTATCGTGATAACATTAAGTTATATACGTGATTTACTTTTTGATTGTTCTTCGGAGGACTCATGGGAATTACAAAACTTGAAAAAGGGCAGTTTCTTCATAAAGCGGACCAGGACATTGTAAGCAGTGTTGAAGTCGTGGTAAAGGGAAGTATACAGATTTCAAATGCTTACTCTTCTATCATATGCAACGTAGGTGGTTTTATAGGTATTGTCGAAAATCCCGGTACACCCTACACTTATAATTATGAAGCCCTTGAAGAAACCACTGTTTATTCCTATGCCTTCAATTCACCTGATGACCTCCCAAAAATTATAAAGTCCAATCCCAAAATTGCCCCTATTCTTGCAGCTCAGTCATCTGAAATTGCAGCCAAGACCTGCGCTGCCTATGAAAAACAGTTCGATGATGCGCTTCAGGAATATGAGCAGATCATGGCTGACTATGCAGATTATCCAAGTCTTTGCATAAAAGTCGGTGAAATAGCCAAGACTTTCCCTGAGTTAGATGAACTTATCCCACCTGAAAAATCTGAAAAAGTACCAAACTGGATAATTGACTTTAGCAACAGTTTAAAAGAAAACGAAGCTGTTCTGAAGAAGTCTTTTTATGGTCTTAATATAGAACTTGCAACCGGCATGATCATGACAACTTATACTATATATAAAACCATTTCAGATCAGGTTCTACTTCTTAACGAATACAGAAAGGTCTTAAAAAAGAAAACATCGTCCTTTGCATCTACCATGAAAGTAATAAAAGCAAAACTTGCAGATATGGAACGCGCCGAAACCGAAGGCAGCGAAGGCAGCATAACTATAGTAAATGCTCTTAATACCATTCTTGTATATTCTGGAGTAAGCAGCGAGATTGCCGAGAAATTTGAAGAGCAGATTTCCTCATTTAAATCAAATAATAACCGCTATGATTCTTCTGACGAAGCAAGAGCACTGCGCAGGAATATAAGCACATCTTTTTATGAAGTGTTCACTCCTGCTTTCTTACGCAGCCTTACAGATGAAGAACTTCCTATTGAAGTTAAGATGTTCTTCATGTTTGGCTTTGTCGATGAAGAACTGGCCGGTTCTAAAAATACAGCTATTCTCTACAATATGGCAAAGGCCTATGTCCCTGATGAGAACGGAAATGTTCTGACAATTTATGAGTGGCTTAAAAAAATCTATATGTTAGAGGTTGATCCATCCAAAAACGAATTTGATCAGGATTGGCCATCTTACCTTAGAGAGCAAAAGTCAACAGGTGCTATAAATCAGGCACAGCTTGAAGCCATGCTCAATAATCCTCAGAAAAGGCTTGATTTTGAGATTCACAATCTATTCTCTCTCGGAAACAGGATGACCTTTGGACGAATCTCATCTTTTGTCCCTGTCTTTGATGAGCAGAATGTCTTAAGGCCACTTGATATGGCCTACCAGACAGCCGCCAAAGTTAACGGCTATTTTGATATGATCCGTGGCATTGACTACGGCGTATTCTGCAGACAGGCTCTTTTCTCAAACACAGAGATTGGTGTACCACAGGTCTTTTTTGCAGATGACATAACTCCGTATATGATCCTTATGCCAAATGTTGGCAGCAGAGCCAGCCTCTGGCAGGAAATAGATGGCAAAAACAGACGTACAAAGGCCAGAATGCTTGTTTCAATCTTTAATACTGAAAATACTGAGGAGACCATGATAAAGCTCTTTGGCGAGTTCAGATGGGAAATGTGCAAGACTGAGCAGGGAGTCCACTGGAACGATGTAACAGACCCTTCTCTTACCTCCATGTACTGCGATTATTTACAGTTCTATAAAAAGAATTCAGCTCTTTCTACTGAAAACAAAGAAAAACTAAGAACTGATCTAAAGAAATTCAGCAACAATTATAAAAATGTATTTATCGCCGACTACCTTTCCTATGTAAAGTTTGAAGCTGCCGGATCTCCAAGACTAAATAAAGTAACCAGAGAGATTCTTTTTACCTTCTGTCCTTTTGCAAAGGCTGTGCGAGAAAAAAATGCAGACAATCCGCAGTATAAGGATCTGTTTAGCCACTATTCAGTACGAATAAATAACACAGCCAAGCCAATACTTAACATAATTGCCAAGCTTAAAAAAGAAGGAATTGATGTTCCTGAAGAACTCACGAACCAGATAGAACATTTGAAAAAATAAAAACCTATACTGTCCAAAAGGCAGTATAGGTTTAATTAAAACTTATGATGCTTTTCTTTCACCAATCATTGAATCAACTGACAATATAGAAATGATCATATCTCCAATCTTTCCTACTCCGCTGACAACAGAAGCATCGTTCTTTATGAACTGTGAAGGCTGCTCAATATCTTTTGAAGATATATCAAGTACCTCATTAACTTCATCAACAACAATTCCCAAAAGGTTATCCTCTCCGATGTTAAGGATAATAATACGTGAATTGCTTGTAAAACAGTCATCGTCATAGTTCATTCTGCGGCGAAGACTCATTACCGGAATAATTTCTCCACGAAGATTGATAACTCCTCTGTAATACTTTGGAGAACTTGGTACCTGTGTAATTTTAGGCATCTGTATGATATTATTCACGCTCTTAACATCAATTGCGTATACTTCTTTGTTGATTTTGAAAATGATATATTTTGACTCATTTTCATTTGCATTATAAACAGCAAGTTCAGACATTTTGTACTCCTTATGCTATAAGTGATTCAACATCAAGGACAAGTGCTACTGCATCATCCAATATGGTTGCTCCACTGAAAAAACGGTTTTCGTTATCGAGAATTCCCATAGACTTTTTATCAATGTCCTCCTGTCCAAAGAGTTCATCGACAACAAGGCCAAGATATGTATCTTTATACATACAGATAACAACGTTGATATTTAATGATTCTTTCTTTGCTTCCTCAAGATCAAACAGTTTATCCATGTAAACAAGAGGAATAACCTGGCCCCTAAGATATATAACATCTTCAAAATTAACAGTGTTGATCTCTGAAACAGATACATTTTCTATAGATAAAACTGATGAAAGAGGAATCGCGATCTTTTCATCTCTGACTCCTGCAATCAAAGCCTGTGAATTCTTCATATTATCAGTTGCAATTTGACTTAATTCCATTTGATTACCTCCCTAAATAGTTCACTCCAAGAGCAATATACTAAATGCATAATTATTTATAGTCAATAGTATACTTTTTTTCATAAAAAAATGATTCCCGGTGCAATTTATTTACACCAGGAATCATCTGTGTTTCAGAAGATTATTCATCGTTACAACAAATAATGTTCACTGTTTTTTCACTTTTTCAAATACTCATTTTCGAATTTTTCAATACACTCACGAGATGAAACAGCTACATCAGGTGTTGTATCTTCAAGTGTTGCCTGAATGAATGGTTTATTTTCAAGGGCAAACTTCACGATACTTGAATAGTCAAGTTCTCCAAGTCCACATCCCATGCTCTTTACACCATTTTCGGTCAGGACACAGTCCTTTAAATGTATCATGCAGATATCTTTTCCCAAAAGATCATGGGCTTCTTCGAACACTTCATATCTTCTGTCGTAATTATCTGTCCAGAGAAGATTAACAGGATCATAAATGATCTGAAGATTTGGAGATCCTATTCTGTCAAGAACCTCTCTTGCTCTCTGGGGACTGTAAACAATATGTCTGTAAACAGGCTCGATTGCAACGATAACACCCATTTTTTCAGCATAGTCCACAACCGGTCTTAAATTAGTGATAAATGTCTCTAAAGCCTCTTTTGAATGACAGGCTTCTTTGTCGTAAGAATAATTTACATTAGGTGCTCCTGTCTCAGTTCCAACCATGCCGCAGCCAAGAAGTGAGGCAAAGCGAATATGTGCCATATATTTTTCCTGAATTGCAGAAAGCTGCACAGAATCAGGATTAGCAAGGTTGAGATAGCACCCAAGAACAGCCACATCAAGGTCAGCTCTTCTAAAAGCATCTCTCAAGTACATTGCATATCCCGGTGTAAGGGCCATTGGGTCTGCAGTAAAGCCTGGCACCTTGGAAAGAGCAATATGAACACAAGAAAACCCCTGCTTTTTTATTTCTGTGAGTCTCTCTTCAAAAGGGAGCTCTACAGTATCATGAAATCTAATACCAATCTGCATCATATTAAGTAACCTCCAATAATTGCAAAACTCATATATCTATATTAGCCGTAAAAATGCAATTATTCCACTATTTATATGTCCTTATAATTGCAATTACTGAACCTGACAGTCAGAGGGGCACTCTCACCACCATAAGCATACATACCAACAAGTGCTCCGGTAAAGCGTTTTCCTTTATTATAGCCTTCATCGCACAGGTAATATACATCAGGAAGTGTTGCAAATACCGCACTCTCAAAAACTGCTTCTTTTATCTGCGTATCAGTAGCAATGACCTCATAGCTTAGTGTTCTTTTCAGGTAATCAGTATTCATTATAAACCTGATCATCTTAGTTGAGCTTTCAACCGGCTCATCTGATACAATCCATCTGTCCTCTTCTCCAATATGTTCCTGAGAAAAGACAAATACCTTACCGTCCTTTTTCATAAGTCCGAACAACACAAAAGTATTCTCATCATAGTAGCCCGAAATACCTGCATGTTGGCCCTCAGAAAGTTCCGGAATCTCCATGTCTGCAGAATATTCAAACGAAAAAGATGTCTGCCTTTTAAGCACCAGATTTCTACTGTCGACACTCGAAATGGGAGCCTTACTACCCTTTATTATGAAAGAAGGCTCGTTCTCATCATTTCCTTCGATATACTTCACATCACCATTTCTAAATGGTCGAGGCGTCATATAATCCAAAGGAAGTCCACATGACGATATTTTTTCGATAGTACTTACTTCATCCAATTCAAGAAGTGTACTGCATTTTTCTTTATCTATTTCACTATGTATATCAGTAGAACCCATAATCCCTGAAAAATCAGGAAAAGGCTTGATCTGCATGGTTGATGGTCCCTTAAGATTGTTAACAATCGGCCATCCATCTGCTGTCCACATAACAGGATCAATAGCAGTTTCTCTTCCAAGAATGCTGTAGCCATCTCCTATTTTTCGTCCGCACAGGTAGACCATGTACCATCTGCCATCAGGGGTCTCAACCATATCACCATGTCCACAGCGCTGAATAAGAGCATCAGGATCTTTTTGCCTCATGATAGGGTTATATGGGCATGGTTCGTAAACTCCAAAGAGTTCTCTACTCCTTGAAACAGTCACCATATGTCCCGGCCCTGTTCCACCTTCTGCTTCAAGGAGATAATAATATCCGTCTTTTTTATATAAATGTGGTCCCTCAGGAGCTCTTTTATTATCTCCGTAGAAAAGAAGCTGTGGCTCGGATATTTTCTTTGTGCCATCCTTACTAAGCTCAAATATACGGGCGCCCCTGTTAAGAAGCATGTATCTTTTACCATCATCGTCATTAAAGATACTTGGATCAATTCCATCCTCATCAATGAACACCGGCTCACTGTATGGTCCTTCCGGCCTTTCTGAAGATACAACCATCTGCCTGCGGTAAACCGGTCCTACATCATTAAGTCTATAAGTCGCTGTTATATAGAACCTGCCTTCGTAGAAAGAAATATCAGGTGCCCAATAGCCCCTTCCACCCTCAAGCTCGTCAAGATAAGCCCAGTCAGGGTTTGTAATAGCATGGCCTATTATCTCCCAATGTATCAGGTCTTTTGAATGTGAGATTGGGATACATGGGAAAAAGATAAATGATGAATTGACCATGTAGTAATCGTCACCGACTCTGCAAATTGATGGGTCCGGAAAAAAACCTGCTCTTATTGGATTCCTGTAAAAATCATCATATGAATGAGAATATCTGTTTTCTAAATAGAGCTCTATTTCCCTATGTTCTGGGTTACAGTTGACATTATCAAGGGTATATTCGCTATTTAAGCCATTTTTAACTATTGTATGAACTATATCCCAAGGCGTTATAAGATCAATATCACCTTGTAAAGGATCAAGGCCACACCTTTCAACCAGATACTTAAATATCTCAATATTACCAGACATAGCCGCAAAGTGAAGTGCTGTCCTATGTCCTTTGGCAAACTCATTAAGACTTGACCTTGAATATTCCACAATCCACTTAACAAGGCCGAAATCACCTTTTTTTGCCGCATCATATATAGTCAGCTTTCCTGCATCCATATAATCTGTTATCCCCCTATACCAAAATATTCAAAATCGTAATATCCAATTTTTTCATCATATCTATCACTTTGCCATTTGAAAGCTTAACCTTAGGACGTGACAAATATTTTTCATTATTTTCTATAACAACGCCCTGCTGACCATTAGACAAAAGTACAGTACAACCAATTGGATAAGGTGCTATATAAAGAAGAAAGGTATTAACTACTTTTATATCAAACATTATACCGGCATTAGCCATAAGATACTCGATTGCATCTGCCGGGTTCATTGCATTCTTATATGCACGTTTTGTTGTAAGAGCATCGTATACATCTGCAACATGAATAATTCTTGCAAATTCATGAATATCTGTCCCTGCAATTCCTCTCGGATATCCTGTTCCGTCCCAATTTTCATGGTGTGAATAAACAGCATTTTTTATTACTGCTGAAATCTCATCTCCAGTTTTTTCTTTTTCACGAAGACGAGAAAGCCCATACCAGGGATGCTTCATCATTTCTTCATATTCTTCTTTGGAAAGCTTTGCTGGTTTATTCAGTATTTCCAACGGAATATCGCATTTCCCTATATCATGCAGAAGGGCACTTTGCGAAAGCTTTTCAAGCTCAGAATTAGACAGTCCCATGCCTATCCCTATAATTACCGAAAGAATATCAACATTTACACTATGAACATAAGTATAATTGTCATGACTACAAATAGCTTTTTGCTCAATAATAAGAGAATCAGCATTTCGAATTTCATTAACTATGCTGTTAGCAAGAAAAATGCATGCATCAATATCCAATTTTTTTAGATGTTTGATAGCCTTAAGTCTTGTTTCATCGGATACTATCTGCCTGGCCTTCTCAACATCACCATCCTCAAATATATAAACTCCTTCATATTCTAGCTTGTCAATTCTATCTATATAGAATTGATTTAAGGGAGTATTAGCTTTTAAAAGAGTAATCTCATTATTGTCATACAAATTATTAGCCAGAAGCATTCCGGGTTTAAGATCTTTGGTACTTACAAATCTCATCGCCCTACCTCCCCGCAAATAAAGTTAGTACAGTCATGGGAAACTATACCATTAACAATAAAGCTCCGTGAGGAAGTAATTATCTCATATAAATCATCATCTTTTGTCTTCTCAATGTTGACTATAGCTATATTGCCAACACCTCTGCTTCTAACCGGCAGATTTTCAACTGCAAATTTATTCACTGGCTTAAAAATGTTATAAAACCTTATAAGTTCAGTGACGCCTCCCATAATTGCAGCTTTCATATACTCACTGTTATAGGAATATTCAAAGTCAAACAATTCCAATCCATTTTTTACAATATTAAGGAACTCTTTTTTGGAACTTCCAACATTCTTGGTAATAGGATTGATGCTTCCGTCTGAGTCATAAGAGCCTGCAACAAATCCCCTCAGGAATTCAGGCTCATCCTTATATTTGGAATACTTCTCAGAGAATCTTATCATATCCTTATAGGATACACGCAGTTTTTTCGTAACGAAATATTCGTTAGTATCACTATCATGCGCAAAATAATCTTCTAAAGCCACATCTATGCCGAAGTACAAAAGGAAATTGTATACTCGATTAAGTACCTCTCCATTTCTCAAAGCAAAATCAGCATATTCTCCACTATGAAAAGCTATAAGATTTCTTCCGTATATTTCTGCACTTATGATATAACCAGCCATATAAAGCCTGGACTCTTCATATACACCGGTTAGTCGTTTAGAAAAGCCAACCATTTTCATATCATTTTTTATATAAAAAGCATTCTCGTGTATAGAGCCATTATCATAAGAAAAATGCCACCCCGCCCTCGTAAGCCACTGATGACACGGGCTACATATAATATTTCTGTTGTCACTTAATGTAATTTTGACGGCGCTGCTCTTTCTTTTATAAACACCAAGTATCTTTGCCTTTATATATCTTAGTTCTTCTCCATCATAGCTAATAGCATAGATTTCATCGCTATTATTTAGATCGCGCACTTTCTTTAATGTGTTGTTATACATTAACACATCCATATTTCCGTCTACACAATCAAAATTCCTGTTCATAGTAGTATTCCTTCATAAAAAATGAAATCAAAAATAATTGCAAGATTATTTTATCATTTATTACCGCTATCACAGCAAAAACTCATACAGATTACAGAATCTCCATATTTGCAGAAATAAAATCAGCATATCCTGGGAGAGAATTCTCTATATTATTAGAAATAGCAAAAATACCAATCTTTGCACCAACCCACGTATGATCTGACGGAGTATAGTTGGCTCCAAGGTCAAGTCCCTGTTTCTCATTATCTGATGCACCAAAATTAAGTTTTATTTTGAGACTAGGATTTTCATCTCCCAGAGGATTATGAACATTTTGAAAATACATATCTTCTGATTTCAAACTACTATCCGAGTGGGAAAATGTCATGGTCCATGTAATGTCTTTTAACGCATCTGAAGCGGCAAGTTCATTATTATAACAGATTTTTGAAAAATCGAAATCTTTATCTGCAACTTCTTTTTTATCAGAATCTGTTCCCTCTGAATGAATTGTTTTTATGACATACTTCTCATCAGATACTCTCTCAACATATGCGGCCATATACTGGCCACCGGTCATGCATACACCTGCCCTGTCACCAATTTTTAGACCGGAAGCATCCATCCTGATCTTCATTTCAAACATTGGATAGATCAGTTTTTGTGTAAGAACATTGGCACTTTTCCAGATAACAGGCTCATTTTCAGAACTTGTGTTAAGCGCATATAATCTTATACCATTCTTTTTATCAGGTATCTGGCCGTAAAAAGAATCATAATGATTGCCAAGCCATTGCCATGCTAAATTATATTTTCCATTCTCAAAATCATCAGATGCAAAAAGCCCTGTATCCTCTATATTAAAATCATTTGAAACATTCGGCTTAGTATATTCATAAACCGGTTCACCGCATCCATTTTCATCCGGATTAGTACCAATGATCGGCCAGCCATCTTTCCATGTAACAGGCTGAAGATGACATATTCTCCCATAAAGGCCTCTGTCCTGGAAATGAATGAACCATTCATCGCCATTTACTGTATCAACAAGAGCACCCTGATGAGGTCCATTGATAACAGTATTTCCGGTATGCATTACTTCTTTTATCTCATAAGGCCCATAAATATTCTTGCTTCTAAGAGCGACCTGATATCCATCTGTTACGCCACCTGCCGGAGCCCAGATATGATAATATCCATCCCTCTTATAAACCTTAGGTCCTTCAATAGTTACAGCAGGGTGATCAGGATCATTTCCGTTAAAAATAAAGTGATCTTCAGTAAGTGCCCTTGTTCCATCGGAGCTCATTTCGAATATTCCAAGAATACTCTTAAACCCAATCCTGCTCTTAGCATAGCCATGTATAATGTAAGCTTTACCGTCTTCATCCCAAAATGGACAACAATCAATAAGGCCTTTTCCTTCCAAAAGACATATAGGTTCATCCCACTTTCCAAGAGGATCTTTAGTTTTTACAACATAATATCCCTCATCCGGCATTCCATAGAAAATGTAAAATACTCCTTCATGGTATCTTATAGAAGGAGCCCATACTCCCTCTGAATGCCTTGGAATATCAAATCTCTTTTCCTTAATATTGTTTAGAGCGTAATTTACAAGCTTCCAGTTAACAAGATCCTTTGAAATCAGTATAGGAAGCCCAGGTGTATAGTTAAAGCTTGATGCAGTAAGGTAATATGTATCCCCCACCCTGATCACATCAGGGTCACTGTAATCAGCAAAGATTATCGGATTTCTAAATTTTGAGCCTAAATCTGAATAAGACATTTTCTCCTCCACAAGTCGTTTCAACCATTTGTTTCAATATCCAAGTATTTGGCAAGTGCCTGACTATCAATAACAAGTGACCTATATGGTTCTTCAAGTTCTGAAAGTCCCTTCGCTATCATTCCTGCATAAAGAAGTGCTCCCTCATATTTGAGATGTGAATTATCTATTTTCCCTTCAGGTGCCCAATCAGCTTCACCTGCAGCAAGGTTCATATAGTATTTTTTGGAAGCTTCATCTCCTGTCTTTTCAAGGAAATTGCGGCTCATTGTAAAAAGATCAATTACAGGAACATTAAACTTCTCTCCTGCCTCTTTCATCCCCTTCACATACTCTGTATGCTCAGATGGCTTTAAATTGCCATTCTCATCAAAAAGTCTTCTCTCAACTGATGTGATAAATACAGGAAAAGCCCCTTTATTTCTCGCCACATTCACGAACTTTCCGAGATTTACAATAAAATCATCGTGTGGCTTTGTATATCTCGTTGGATCATTTATCTTTTCATCATTGTGACCAAACTGTATAAAAAGAAAATCGCCTTTTGTTATTTCATCATAAATAACAGCAAGTCTGCTCTCATCTATAAAGCTCTTTGTGCTTCTGCCATTTACAGCATGATTATATATCACAACATCTTCCTTGGTATATCTGTCAAAGGCCTGCGCAATGCCGGTCTGAGGATATGTATTGAACTTATTACAGGCTACAGTTGAATCCCCTGCCCAAAATATGTGTCTCATACCTCGCTCTCCTTTATATTATATTTATTTAATATAATGTCGCTTTTGACATTATTGTACCGATTAACTAAAAAGAGGATATGCATAAAGCATATCCTCTATTCTAAATGTCGAAAGAAAATAATTACTCTTTTACAGCTCCAACATTAACGCCCTGTACAAAGTACTTCTGAAGGAATGGATAAGCTGCCATGAAAGGAAGGATAGCACATACGATAGCTGCATAATAAAGAGTATTCTGTGAAACTTTATATGCTGTCGTAGGCGTATCACCATCCATGATCATTACACGAAGCTTATACTGGAAGTTAACCTGATCAGGATTTGTAATGTAAATCTGTACTGTGCTGTAATCGTTCCATACTGTAACTGCATACATAAGACCGATTGAAGCAAGAGCTGCCTTTGAAAGAGGAAGTACTATCTTGAAGAAAATTCCCATAGGACTGCAACCATCAATTTTAGCAGCTTCAAAGAGAGATCCGGGAATTCCTTCAAAGAAGTTCTTCATCAATACAAGGTTGTAAACGTTCATACCATGCTTGATAACAAGGATCCACATTGTATCAACAAGATGGAGCTGTTTCATAACGAGGTATTCAGGAATCATACCACCAGAGAAGATCATTGTGAAAAGAAGGAAGAAAGACATTGCATTTCTACCTGGCATCTCTGTCTGTGTGAGTACGTATCCTCCAAGTGTTGAAAGTACAAGACCAAGAAATGTTCCTAATACAGTTGTAATAACTGAATTAAGGAATGGTCTGTACAATCTAACTGTTGTAAAAATTGTAAGATATCCATTTACTGTAAAATCTTCAGGCCATAACTTGAACTGGTAAACACCTACAGCATTAAAGGAATCAACAACTACTTTCCAAATTGGAATAAGAACAATAAGTGCAATCAAAATAAATACTACATAATTGACAACATCAAATACATGTACTTTATTTTTTCTTGCCTTAACTTGCATAGCCTGTGCTTTTACCTGTGCCATAATGTTACCTCCTTAAATAATACCGCGGCCACGAATTTTCTTACTAGCCCAGTTACATATAAGAACAAGGAAGCAACCAACAATTGATTTGAACAAACCAACAGCTGTTGTATATCCATAGTCAGGAATGGCTGTAAGGAAAGTCTGGCGGTATACATATGTTGAAATAACATCAGATACGTCAAACACACGGTTGTTATATAATACAAATACTGATTCGAAAAGGTTAAGAACCTTTGCAAGGTTAAGAATCAATACAATTATTACCGTATTCATAAGTGCTGGTACTGTTACATACCAAATTTTCTGAATTCTTGAAGCACCATCAATATCAGCTGCTTCATAAAGTTCAGGATTGATACCGGAAAGTGTTGCAAGGAAAATAACTGTTCCCCAACCTGTCTCTTTCCATATGTTGATCAAATAGAAAATAGGTCTCCACATTGACTGAACATGCAGGAAGTCAATACTCTGACTTAAAATTCCCCATGACTTTAATGTCTCATTAACAAAACCTGTAGATGATTTTGATAAGAACAACTGGAATATAGCTGCAACTACAGCCCATGACATAAAGTGTGGCAAATAGATTATTGTCTGAAGAGACTTCTTTGCAAAAATGTTATGCATTTCATTAAGAAATACAGAAACCAAAACCGAAGTAAAGGTTGTGATCAGAAGTTTCGTAATAGAAATCTCCAAAGTATTAGTAAATGCTGTCCAGAATTCTTTTTTTCCAAACATTGTGTAGAAATTCTTGAGCCCAACAAACTCAATATTTCTAAGCTTATAAGTATAAAATGCGTAGCGGACACCCAGCATTGGCCAGTAATAAATAATGATTACAAATACTAAAACCGGCAAAAACATCAAGTAGTAACCAAAGTTATTTTTGATGCGTGTACTAAGAGGCTTTTTATTAATTGGAGCTCCTGTAGATGTCGTAGCAACCGTCTGCTTCTTACTCATAGCATCCTCTTCCTTTCAAATTGGCGTAATTCACGATTTGTTACATGATAATTATATCAATTATCGTGAATTTTTTCAAAAAAATCCCATCCCCAAGAAGATTTTTATCCCCCTAAGGGATGGGAAAAGTTGACTTCCGTCTAAGATATTATATGCAATTACTGTGCATTAAGTTCTTCAACGATCTGAGCAGAAACATCGCCCCACTTCTCAAGGTACTCAGCGATAGCATCTTCTGCTGTCTTCTCACCAGTTACAACCTGGTTCATAAGAGTTGTCTTATCTGTTACAAGCTCTTCATTAACTTCTGTAAGTGTCTCACAAGAAGCTGCCTGAGGAGCGTCTACACAGTTCTCTGTAAAGAACTTGTTACCAGCTGTTACAAGCTCATCTGAATCAACGAATCCGTTTGTAAGAGGAGCGATAACAAGAACTGGATCAAGGTGGTTCTTCTTCCATACAGCGTTAGGATCGTTAGGTGACTGCTTAAGGTGGAACTGACCCTCTTCATATGAATAATCCTTCTTCTTGTCAGGATCATCAGCGTTAGTTGTGAACTCTTCAGCGTGTGTTGACCAGTGAACATCCTCAGCACCATATGTCCAAAGTGTCTGAACTGTATCACCATCAAGCATTGTCTCAAGAAGTGCATCGAAGATAGCCTGCTCACGAGCGTTGCTGCCATCCTGATCATCTGTGATTACCCAAACAGGAGCTTCTCTGTTGATGTATCCGCCCCATGTATCCTTGATCTCCTGGATAGGAGCAAGCTGTACAAGTCTGTCATCACCAAGTTCATCATCTACGCCCTGCTTAGACATATTGTCTGTAAGAGTTCTAAGCCATGTGCCAGCCCAGTATGTGAATACACCTTCTGAAGTTGACTGCTCAGCTGAGAACCACTTCTCACGAGCCTGCTTTGTTCCAGCTTCTTCTGTATCTGGATCGATTACGCCATCAGCATAACCTTTTGCAAGTCTTGTAAGAGCATCGATTGTAGCCTGCTCTGCAAAACCATCAACCCAAACTCCATCCTTCTCATAGAATGAAGGATAAGCGCCCTGCCAGAACTCTGGCATATAGTTGATGTATGGAGCCTCATCAAGCTTACCATAACCAGCAGCGATAACACCGTATGTTCCGTTAGAGCCATCACCATCTGGATCATTGTTTGTGAATGCAAGAAGCATGTTGTAGTAGTCATCAAAAGTCTTAATATCTTCAGCCTTCATTCCTACTGCATCAAGCCATGATTTCTTTACATATGTAACGCATCCGTTTCCATATGTAGGAGCAAATCCGTAAAGATGTCCTTCTTCATCCTTCATGTTCTCGTTAACTAAAGGAAGTGTTACACGTGACTGGAACTCTGCATTTGCATACGCATCTGCCATATCCCAAAGAAGACCAGTCTGTGAATACTGTCTGAACATTGTAGCGCTCATGATAAGTGCATCTGGGTAATCAGCATCACCAGGTGCTCCTGTTGTAAGAAGACGTGATACTGTTCCAGCATAATCTGAGTGATCAAGCTGGTTGATGTTAAGTGTGATTGGATGGCCAAGTTTCTCAGAAACTGCCTTCTCCCACTGCTCCTTGAAAGCCTGCTGTCCGTTTTCAACTGTTGCAGTAAGTGTTCCATCTACAACGATGTTAAGAGTCTCAAGTGTGTACTCTCCATCTGCTGCAGCTGTGTCTGCCTGAGTTGTAGCATCTGCAGACTGTGATGCTGTTGTGTCACCAGACTCTGTAGTTGTCTCAGCGCCTGTGCTGCCACATGCTGCAAGAGAAGCTACCATTGCTGTTGACAGAAGTAATGATAATACTTTCTTTTTCATCTAAATGTTTCCTCCCATATAGATTGTGTGTTTACTAAATGTAAGCGTTTTCACTTACCATATATGTACTTTATCATGTAGCGGAAACCTTTTCAAGCATGAAAAATGCTGAAATTGCTTTGCTACTGTGCACTTTTTCCTGAGAAACCCTTTATTACTGGTTTTGCGTAAGTGCTTACATATAAACTTTTCACAAATAAATAGTGTTAAAAATATGTTTTTCACAAAGCGTTTGGCAAAATTGCACAAAGAATACGTATAACGATTTACTGGCCTGTATACAATCTGTTACTTCTAATTAAAGAGTAACGCCCCTCTTCCAAATTGCCATGTCATGGAAACCTGCTTCTTCACTCTTAAGCTTCTCTCCTGACGCTGTCCTTAATATCTTTTCAAAGAGCTCATCTGTAAGCTCTTCAAAGCTGCGACCTTCAAGGATCTGTCCTGCTCTGAAATCGATCCAGTTATTCTTTTTCTCTGCAATAGTGTTGTTGCTGGCTATCTTCATAGTAGGAACAGGACATGCAAATGGTGTTCCTCTTCCGGTGGTGAAAAGAACTATCTGAGCGCCTGATGATGCAAGTGCAGTTGCTGCGCAAAGGTCATTACCCGGAGCGCAAAGAAGATTAAGTCCTGTAACGTCAGTTCTTTCTCCATACTTAAGAACGTTCATAACAGGGAAATCACCGGACTTCTGGGTACATCCAAGAGACTTATCTTCCAGAGTTGTGATTCCACCTGCCTTGTTTCCAGGAGATGGGTTTTCATAAATAGGCTCGCCCTGCTTTGTAAAGTAGTCCTTAAAGCCATTTATCATATTTACTGTGTCATTAAACTTTTCTTCTGAAACACATCTGTTCATAAGAATAGTCTCTGCGCCAAACATCTCAGGTACCTCTGTAAGAATTGAAGTACCACCGCATTCTATGATTCTGTCAGAAATTCTTCCAACAAGCGGATTGGCTGTAATGCCTGAGAATCCATCGCTTCCGCCGCACTTTAAACCAATGATGAGTTTTGAAGCATCAACCTCTTCCCTCTCATCTTTACAGGCTTCTTCTATAATTTCCTTAAGAAGTGCAAGACCATCAGCCATCTCATCCTCAGAATTCTGACAAACAAGAAACTTAACTCTCTTATCATCAACTTCACCAATATATGGTTTTAGTACATCAATATTGCTGTTCTCGCATCCAAGGCCAAGGACAAGCACACCGCCGGCATTTGGATGATTGATAAGATCTGAAAGAATTGTTCTTGTATGTTCCTGGTCATCTCCTGTCTGTGAGCAGCCATAGTTATGTGTGAATGCAACAACTTCATCAACGCTGCCCTTCACATAAGCGTTAGCCTTCTCAGCAAGCTTGGTCGCAATATTGTTTACACATCCAACAGTCGGTATGATCCAAACCTCATTTCTGATACCAACTTTACCGTTTGCTCTGACAAAGCCTTTAAATGAAGCCTTCTTTGAACCAACCATAGATTTTCTTTTTTCAAGATAATCCTTATCTGGCTCATATTTATATTCAAGTATTCCCTCAAGATTTGTCTTTACATCATGTGTATGAACCCACATTCCCTTTGTAATATCTTCTGTGGAATGTCCTATTGCGTATCCATACTTAATAATATTTTCTCCATTCCTGATATCTTTAATTGCAACCTTATGTCCTGCCGGAATATCCTGTGCAATTACTATGCTCTCATTATCTGAAAGTTTCAGTGTCTGCCCCTTAGCCATAGGTTCAAGACAAACAACTACATTATCCTGTGGATGAATTTTTAAAAAGTTACTCATAACCCTACCCTTTCCCTGCATTCATGCAGATGTAAGCTCTTTCATTTCTGCTTACATAAATCATATCTGTAATAAACAATTTGGTCAACTGCTTTTTGGCTTTTTTAACTATAAATGAAATGTAAATTTATGCCTTTTTATCTATTGTATTTAAAAATGCCCTCTAGTATAATAATTTTTGATTGTGTAAATGCTTACATATTTTTTACAAAAAAATTATTATTTATATAAGGAGGGTTATGAAATGAAGAAATTTATGGATGAAGATTTCTTATTACAGTCAGAACCAGCTAAAAAGCTTTATCATGATTATGCTGAAAACATGCCTATACTCGACTACCACTGTCACATAAGTCCAAAGGAGATCGCTGAAGATCGTCACTTCGAGACTATCACACAGGTTTGGCTTGGAGGAGATCACTACAAATGGCGTCTCATGCGTGCATTTGGCGTAGATGAAAAATATATGACAGGCGATGCTTCTGATAAGGATAAGTTCCTTATGTTTGCAAAATGCCTTGGCAAAGCCGTAGGCAACCCACTCTATCACTGGGCACACCTCGAGCTCAAAAAGTATTTCGGATATGACGGAGTTCTTAACGAAAAAACAGCTGAGGAAGTATATGATATTTGCAACAAAGTACTTCAGTCTCCAGATATGAGTGTTAGAAAGCTCATTAAAATGTCTAACGTTACTTTGATCTGCACAACAGATGACCCTATCGATACACTCGAGTGGCACGACAAGATCAAAGAAGACTCTACTTTCGATGTTAAGGTTCTTCCAGCATGGAGACCTGACAAGGCTAAAAATATCACTAAGCCTGAATTCACAGATTACATTGCTAAGCTTTCAGAAGTAAGCGGTGTTAAGGTTGATTCTTTCAAATCCCTTAAGGATGCTCTCAGAGTAAGACTTGATTACTTTGCTTCAAAGGGATGTAACGTAACAGACCACGCTCTTGAATATGTTATGTACAGACCTGCTTCAGATGAAGAAATCGAGGAGATCTTTGCAAAGAGACTTCGCGGTGAAGAGATTTCATATGAAGAAGATCTTAAGTTCGAAACAGCGTTCATGCTCTTTGAAGGCGAAGAAATCGCAAAGAGAGATTGGGTAATGCAGCTTCACTTCGGTTGCAAACGTGATAATAACACTCCTATGTATGAAAAGCTTGGTCCTGATACAGGTTTTGATACTATCGGTGCATATTATCCAATGGGCGAGCTTGCTGATTTCCTCAATGCTCTTCATGTAAAGAACTCTCTTCCAAAGACTATTCTTTACAGCCTTAATCCAAGCGATAACAAGATTATCAACACTACTCTCAATGCATTCAACGAGGGACCTGTTGTTGCCAAGATACAGCAGGGAAGCGCTTGGTGGTTCAACGATACAAAGCTTGGTATGGAACAGCAGCTAGAATCAGTTGCAGAATCCGGCAACCTTTCCGGTTTTGTTGGAATGCTTACAGATTCAAGAAGCTTTACATCTTACACAAGACATGATTACTTCCGCAGAATCCTTTGCAATTACCTTGGAAGTCTTGTTGAGAATGGCGAGTATCCTGAATCAGATCTTGATATTCTCGGAGAGATTGCTGCAGATATCTCCTACAATAATGCTGTAAGATACTTCAAATTTCCTTTAGAAACGAGATAATTTTATGAGCAACCAGATGACTATTTATGACATATCCAAAAAGGCCGGCGTTTCTATTGCTACCGTTTCAAGAGTTTTAAACGGTAGCACCAACGTTAAGCCCAAGACACGCAAAAAAGTCATGGATATAATTGAACAATACGGCTATAAACCAAATGCTTTCGCCAGAGGTCTCGGCCTTAATTCAATGAAAACAATCGGCATTTTATGCGCTGACGCTTCTGACCTTTACCTGGCAAAGGCTTTATACTATATTGAGCAAAACCTGAGAGAAAATGGTTATAATTCTGTTCTTTGCTGTACCGGATATGAGATGGATTCCAGAAAAGAATCCCTTAATCTTCTACTCTCACAGCATGTAGACAGTGTCGTAATGGTCGGTTCAAACTTTATCATGAATAATCCCGAAGACAACATGTATGTCAACGATGCTGCCGCTTCTGTCCCCATAATGCTTCTTAATGCTGATTACGACTGCAATAATGTGTATTGCACATTATGTGATGATTACAAGGCAACGCAGGATGCCACAGAGAAAATGCTCAATGCAGGCCTCAAAAACATCCTTTACCTTTACAACAGCAATTCATATTCAGGATTAAAAAAGCTGGCCGGATATCAAAGCGCTCTGTTGTCTCATGATATAGCAGTAAAAAAAGAACTGCTTCAATGTTTCAAGGGATCAAATGAAGATATAGACGGGGTTAAAAACTTTATAGAAAAACTCTATTTAAAGGGTGTGAAATTCGATGGAATTATAGCAAGTGATGACTTTTTAGCTGTTGGTGCAATGAATTTTGCAAGAGCAAATAAGATCAAGGTTCCATCAGAGCTACAGATCATTGGATACAACAATTCCATCCTTACTCATTGCTCAGAACCTCCTATCTCTTCTATTGATAATCGTCTTGAAGATATGTGCATACAGCTTGTTAAGACCCTTATTGGAACCCTTTCTCAAAATGAAATGCCTCAGAAAACTATTTTCTCCGGTGAACTTATTGAGCGAGGATCCACAAAACTATAAAAAAATACCCTCAGCATAGTTTTCTATGTTGAGGGTATTTTTTTTATTATCAAGTGTTATCAAGCAGCTTTTTCCGCTTTATTTCCTTTAAAAAATGTCTTCATAATAGCTCCAAATACATTTCTCACAAGTGGACCGGCAAAGAAAATCTGCCAGCAAAGTGCCATTGGGAAATTAAAGGCTGTTGTCTGAAGCCATACGCTGACAAATTCACTGCCTGCATTCTTGAAAAGAATTGTTGCTGCAAGGCTCATAAGTGGGCACATAAGGCATACAGACATTGATGAAATAGCAAGTATGATCATGATCATTGGATCCTTACCAGGAGTTACAAATCTAAAAGCAAGAATCTGAGCAAGCTTTCCAACAAATAAAAGCTCAAGCACTACAGCTATAGGCCACATGATAATAATCTCGCCAAAAGCTGCCAGGAATACAAAGTTCTGAAGTCCGCCTACACTCATTGAAATGTTGTAAACGATCATGGCATATACCATAACGAATGCCATTAAAGCAGTAAAAAACACATCCTGTAATTTGCTCTGTGGTAACATAAAATAAGTTCCTCTCTTTCTTAAACGGGAAGACCTCTGTGTTGTTCGTTATCACCCGGCAAAGGATGTGCGTTTCCAATAATACCTTGAAATCTTCAAATCTTTTTTTCAGCGATTTTCGATTATAACAGATTTCAAGGTATCATGTAAGTGTTTTTTTAAATATTGGAAATAATTCCACCGCCAAGAACATAATCTCCATCATATAAAACAGCAGATTGTCCCGGAGTTATAGCTCTTTGAGGTTCATCAAAAGTAAATATGGCACTTCCATCATTATTTATGCTGCAAACTCCCGGCTGTTCCTTGTGTCTGTACCTGATCTTGGCACTGCATCTAAACTCATTTTCAGGAGCCTCACCCGTTATCCAATGAAAATCTCTTATGTGAACTTCTCTTTTAAACAGATCCTCATTGTCACCGAGAACAACCTGATTATTCTGAACATCAAGTTTTGTTACATATAATCTCTTTTTATCAGGGATTCCAAGGCCACGTCTCTGACCTATTGTATATCCTATAATTCCTTTGTGCTGCCCCAAGACATTTCCGTTTACATCAACAAAATCGCCCTTTGGATACTCTTTTCCTCTATAGCGCTTGATCATAGCTTCATAGTCACCGTCAGGCACAAAACATATATCCTGGCTTTCACTCTTATGAGATGTAACAAACTCTTTTCCCTCAGCAATTCCTCTCGCCTCAGTCTTGGTGTACTCACCAAGTGGGAAAAATGTATGAGAAAGCTGCTCTTCAGTAAGATCATAGAGCACATAACTCTGATCTTTATTTAAATCCTTGGCCTTAAGCAGATAAAAATGCCCATCTTTTTCTTCTATCCTTGCGTAATGACCAGTGACAATATAGTCAAAGCCCATCTCTCTTCCCTTTTGGTAAAGGATATCGAATTTCAGATACTTGTTGCATCTGATACAGGGATTAGGTGTCTCTCCTCTCTCATAGCTGCATACAAAGGGTTCAATGACATTCTCTCTGAACTCAGCTTCATAATGATAAATCTGGTAATCAATCCCCAGTCTGTCACACACTGCTCTTGCATCCTGAGTATCCGCCAGGCTGCAGCAAGTATCAAAAAGGTCCTTACCTACCATATCATTTTCATAAAGGCGCATAGTACAGCCCATACAGTCATATCCCTTATCTACCATAAGCGCAGCCGCTACACTTGAGTCAACACCGCCGCTCATAGCTATTAATGCTTTTTTACTTAAATTACTGCTTGTCATAAATACTTTTCCTATCCAAAAACTCGAAATCTTACTTATATTATAAAGAAATAGCCCTTATACAACAACGTACAAGGGCTACAATACAACATTTTTATCAAAAAGACAATTCAAATTTAAAGCTCAGATGTGCAATGAGGGCATCTGCTTGCCTCGATATTGATCTCACTCTTACAGCGAGGGCAGATCTTAGTTGTAGGAGCAGCTTCCTCCTCTTCCTTTTTGATCTTATTACTTACAGAATTCATAAATTTAACAAGAAGGAAAATAACAAAAGCCATCAATACAAAATTGATAACTACAGTAATGAATGTTCCATAATTAAGTGTTGCAGCACCAGCCTCCTTTGCAGTTTCAAGGGTTGCATACTGTGATCCGTCAAGACTTACAAACATGTTGTTGAAGTCTATTCCACCTGTCAAAAGGCTTATCACCGGCATGATAATATCATCTACAAGTGATGTAATTATCTTCTGGAAAGCCCCGCCTATGATAACACCGATAGCCATATCCATTACATTACCACGCATTATAAACTCACGAAATTCCCCTGCAAGGCTCTTCCCCTTGCCTGCAACTTTTTTAATATCCTCTGTCATTTTGTTTTCTCCCATACAATACTAAAAATTTTAGTTACCTAAGTGAAATTATAGCACTAAAAATTTACCTTGCCCACTTGAAATTGTGCGCCAATAAAAGTAAAATATAATAGTTGTGTGACAAGCAATGCAGGATTAGTACATCGGTAGTATATTAGCTTCCCAAGCTAAGGAGGCGGGTTCGATTCCCGTATCCTGCTTAAACCAAGCGATGCAATAAAACAGACAGGCTAGTTTTCATGTTTACATGAACAAATTAACCTGTCTGTTTTATTATACCGCGCGAACGCGCGGATGAGGATTGCGAAGCAATCCTCATATGCATCGTTTGGTTTAAGCTACTACATCTCAGCAATCCTCATATGCATCGTTTTATATAAGCTACTACACCTTCGCAATCCTCATATGCATCGCTTGATCATGAATTTTCATTTACATATATTGAAAGTCTGCTCTGTATGATATTTGCTACCTCATCAGCACTCTTCTGCCCGCTAAAGAAAGCAGAAGCTTCTTCCATAATTATGTTGTTAACGCTTTCGTTATAAGTAATTGGTTCATGCAAACTGTTGATAAAGTCCTCTATAAACTTAACATCTTCCTGAGTTAGCGGAGGAAGCTTGATCTCCTGATCACCAATCCAATAGTATTCTGCCTCTTCTTCCTTTGTCCCATCATCATTTGTATAATACTTAACTTCTGTTGCTTCTTTTGCTTTTTTATCAAAGCTGGACTTTCTTACAGGGAAATCAAATTCAAGATTATCCTGATAATCTTCCATATAGAAAGTTCTAAGGAACTGCCATATTCCCTCTGAATTCTTTGTTCTAGCGCTGACAGCAAGTGTCACATTAGGAGAAATTGTTGAATAGTTCTCACCTTTTTCATTAGGGAATCCAACAAATGAAATATCCTCACCAAACTGTCCATATTTCAATCTCTTATACTGATCAAAGCCATAAATACCTGTCAAACTCAAAATTGCTTCATTTGACCTGTAAATATCGTCAAGATTTCTCTCCCAGAGTGATTCATTGTATTGTTCCGGGAAATTCTTGGTGAATTCCAAAAGCTTTATGAAGTTCTCATCTGTGAAATTGCATTTCTTATTTTCCCAATCAATAAACTTATTTCCTGAAAAAGCAATTCCGTAGTTCATCATTTCCTGACGATTCTGCGGTCCACAGGCAAGATCATAGCTGATTCCCATGTCGGCTATCATTTTTTCTATATCATCAACAGATAGTACATTTTTGCCCTGAGTAAGCGAAGTCTTCATAGCTACTGTTGCAATACTGAACCCAGGGACCATAAGATACATCTTATCTCCCGTCTTAAATGCATCCATAACAGAATCAATAAATTCAGTATTTGAAAGATCCGGGTCATTTTTTACAAAACTATTAAGATCAAGGAAAAGTCCCTTATTGATGAAGCTATCAACTGGTGAATCGTTGTCAAATGTCATAATGTCCGGAATATTACCTGAAACAATGTCGAGATTAAATCTATTAGTTCCCTCGTTCCAGTTATCTTCTGTGTTATATACAGAATAGTCTACAAGCTTTATCTTATAATCCTGGTTTTCCTGATTAAATTTAACAGCAGCCTGTCTTACAGTATAATCAATGAATGATCCCCCAAGAGTGATCACCTGCTTATCTTTTACCTGATCAGCAGGAACTTTAACAAGTCTCTCAAGAGAATAATTGTATTCAAAATCCGGTAGAACAGCTAAAAACTCTGTGTCGCTGATAGCTGCTGCTGCGCTGATCGAATAGGTTGCTGAAAGATCGGAATCAACATAGTCAAGCAATTTGGTAATCTTATCTGCCTTAAAGTCATAACCATAGATCGCTGATTCTGTACTGATATACAGATCATATCCATTACCTTCAAATACTGTCATGCTATTGTAACGCTCAAGCGCTGCTGATTTTTGTCCTATTTCTCCTTTTTCTACATCGATAGGTGCAATTAAATAGCCATCATTTCCATACCCTGCAAGGAAAATATTTCCATTAAAGCCCTGATAGAGTTCAAGATATGAATCTTTATATTCAGTTGATTTACTTGTATCATAAACAAGGCTAAAGCCGTTATTTTCATCAAACTTCTCAATACCACGGCCATCATTTAGCAAAAGACCATACTTTTCTGAATAAACCATTCCATATATCTGGAGATAATCGCCTTCAGCAAGGTCTTTATTGATGTCGTATTTATAGAGCATATTTCCCTGAGCATCATATTTCACAAGATATCTTTCTTCCTGAGAGGGCTCATACATCTCTCCTGAATAATCATCATATGAAACCACACTTTTTTCTAAGCTGTCATCTGCAGATGATTCTGCAAAAGATGCATCGCCCAAATCACCGGAATCTTCTAGTGATGAAATGTCATTAGCTGATTCATTCTCATTTGCCGTATTTTCACTTGTATCTTCCGTAGATGCTTCTGTTTCAAGTGAAGATGCTTCAGATGCGCCATCTGCACTCTCTTCGTCATCCATAATGTGCATCTCGTCATCGTCACCCCAGTCATAAATCTCTAAAAGTGCGTAGATATTTCCATCCTTATCAAAATTAAAACGGCTATAGCTCTCTCCGTTACTGTTAGGAAGATAAACTGTATTCAAACCTGAACCATCGTAGTTGAAAGAATTAACCGCAACACCTTTTCCATCTGCTCCGTAATAATCAACAGCATAAACCTTGTCTCCCGCAATCTTTACTGTTGAAATATTGTTGCCGTCAATATCAACGCCCATATCTTCAATCTTAAAAACATAATCTTTGGAACCGGATGCTGCCTCATTTAAAAGACTATCATCTGAACCACTTTTCTCTTTTCCGCAGCCGGCGAGCATTCCAATAGCCATAACCATTGATAATGCTATCGCTCCGGTCTTTTTTAATAAACCTTTTCTTTTCATAACATCTCTCCTCTCATAACTTCTTTTGAGCTCGTCTTACCTCATAATCATATTTCTTTTCCATTAGATCATTAAATATTCCTCTTACAGTCCAATTCTTATTTCTGTAAGATCTGATGATAAACAGGACAATAATTACAACTACAATAGTTCTGCATATCAGCCTGATCAAAAGAAGCGTTGCCAAAATATCTTCATACCCTCTGGCCAGATTTTCCCAATAAGGGAAAAATATAGCCTTGTTCCACATACTCCTTGTCCCATAGGACATTATCACATTAAGGAGGGCAAAAAACGAAAATCTCTCAGTGTTATCAATGACTGAAATATATGCATCATCAATAGCTGCACTTTCCTTTACAATCTGAGCAACTATTCCATCAACAGGTCCGGGCATTACCACTTCGTAGCAATTTATACCACCTTTACTAGCTGTAGTACCATCCTCTGCAATCTCTGCACTTTCTGTTCTTCCGCTTAGTATTGTTCCATACTTACACAGGCTGTCATATGAAATATAGGCTATACTGGCATTCTGGCCTGAAGCCTTTCGCATTTTGCCTTCTTCTCTTTTTACAACACCTGAAACATAATGGGGCACATCGCCAATCATTACCATCTGTCCAACGACATCATTGGAACCAAAAAGCTGCCAGGCAAGATCCTCATCTATAACAATCCCATCTTTCATAAGGGCATCCGGCGAGTAGTAACTTCCTGATACCAGCTCTAAAGGGTGAAAAAGAAAGAAATCCCCCTCAGTACCTATGGCTGTTACCTTATCTGCCATCTTGTTTTCAAAAGTGATCGATATAATTCCCTGGGCACTGTAACAGCTTGCATAGAGCCTGGAATCATCTACTTCTTCCTGCAGAGCAGTTTCAGAATCTGCATTAGTCTCATCAAGTGTCTGTGTATCAATAATCACCGGACCTTTGCTATCTGATCCTTCATCGTCATCATCTTCGATAATGCCCACATCATTCATTTTTGCCTGAAGTATATACTCAAGCTTTCTGATGTAATCCGAATCTATAAGCTGGTCTTCTGTAAAAAAGGCGCTGACCTGAGTCATCTTCCTTCCGTCAGACCATCTTGAAGCTTCTGCCTGCTCAGGTAACTTGCTGACAAGATGTCTGCTGTATGCTCCCAGAAGAAGGTCAGCGGCAATAAGAATGAGCACAAGGATAAAGACTTTGTTCTTAAAAAGCTGTATTAAACTATTCTGTATCTCTTTAAACTTTGTCTTCATTACTCGTTAGAAAGCCTTACCTGTTCTCCTGCTTTTACAGGTTTATTGGAAGTTGTGATGACATATTCATAATCATCAATCGCAGCTGTGATAGCTGAATTTTTGTCATCAGATGCAACGACTGTCACATCAGCTCTTGTGGCTGTATATCTGTTTCCAAGTGGTGATGATTTGCTCTTAACTATGAGTACAAACTTACCGTTAGTATCTGTTTTGATAGCGCTGTTTGGTACTATCATGTCGTATTCCTGGCTTCTTTCACCGATTGCCAGAGAAATGCTCTGACCGGGTGTAACTTCTGTACTCTCGATCTTAAAGGTAAGAAGCTTTTTACCTGCCGGATCCTGCTTGTCATTTTTAATAGATGTAAGTGTAGCCTTGAAGTTTGAACTAAACTGCCATGCATTCTGTGGCTGGGCAGCATCTCCAACCTTGAGCTTTTGCGCCTGAGAGTTGCTTACAGAAAAGCTTGTTGTCATATCTTTTCCGTCAACCTGAATAACTGCGATTGTCTCATCTGCAGAAGTTGACTCACCCGCTACTTTATTTACAGAAGATACTGTTCCTGCAACAGGTGACTTTACGGATGCGCCAACAGATTCAGCCTCAAGCTTCGCTATCTTTTCTTTTTGCTCGGTTATCTTGTCTCTCTTCTGGCAAAGAGATATTTCAATATTGATGCTCTTTAGCTGATCTTCCTTAACTCTTTCTGCCTCTTTTAAAGCTGCTGAAGTCTGAGCTTTTTTCTCAGTTGCCTGAGAAATTTTTTGTGAATAGCTGTAACCCTGCTGAGAGCTATAAGTTGAAAGCTGTGACTTGTCTCTTGTAAGCTCTGCCATGAAGTTTTCAAGTTCATCAACCCTGTCGGTATCTCCATTATTTGCAGCCTTAGTCATATCTGAAGTAGCCTGAGCGATAAGGTATTCCGGTGTTGCTGTATTGTAATCAATCCCCGCCTTTTCATAATCCATCAGGTTACTTATGTAATCGAGCTCTGCCTGTGCCGCATTGTCAGCGGAAAGGGCTGCGTTGTAAGTATCAAGCACTGCCCCAACCTGTGCCTGATATGTATCATAAGAAGCTGTTTTGCCATTTCTTACATTAGAAATAACCGCACTTGATACATCACCTGAAAACATCATCTGTTCATAATCAAGCTCCAAGGTGTCAAGTGTCTCTTTTGCCTTAACCAGTTCATCCGACTCTTTATCTTCCAGGTAGTAGATGATATCTCCGATTTCTACATGAGCTCCCTCTTTAACAGCTACTCCTGAAATCTTTCTTGTTTCTTTTACCGTGATATTATATGGGTCCTCCGCAGTAACTGTTCCGGTTCCCCTTATCTGCGGACTAATTGATCCGCTCTCTATCTGAACTGTCGCTACCTGAGGCAGAGTATAGTTCATAATGGTGTTTGAAAAGAATGTAAGAACAAGCATCACGGACAAAAAGGCGATTGCAACGTTCTTTACCATATCTTTTCTGTTTGTTTCCTTTTTTGGCTGAATTAAATCTTTTCTCTCGTCAAAGTTCTCTGACATAACAAAACTCCCCTTGTAACTAAAATAATTGCAAAACTCTTATCCCTTTATTCCTCCCTGGTAGGATATACCCTCTACCAGATAATCCTCGCCATATAAAAATATAAGAAGCGGCGGCACGAGATAAATTACCGCAACTGCAAAAGCAAGACTGATTTCTCCTGTATTTATCTTAGAAAGAAATACAGAAAGCGGATGAAGATCCGGATCACCCAAAAGAATAAGAGGCTGTTCAACCATATTCCAATAATCAAAAAATACAAGTATAGCAATTGAAGCAATTCCTCCTTTACATAATGGCATGTTGATCCTTGAGAAAATGTACCACTCACCTGCCCCATCTATTGAGGCAGCCTCCAATACTTCCGTGGGAATCCTTCTCATAAATTTAGTCAAAAGATATACCGCAAATGGCGAAAAGAATCCCGGAAGCCATATAGACCACCTTGTCCCATATATTCCTATGGCCTTTGAAACCAGAAAATTTGGAACAAGCGTAACCTGATAAGGCATAAGCATCATTATTATGTAGGCAAAAAAGATAGCTCTTTTAACTCTGCTGTCATATCTCGAAAATCCATATGCCGCCAAAGTTGCAATTCCAAGCTGAATACCTACTATCGGAACGACATATATGATTGAGTTCCAAAACTTCAAAAGATACTGCGGACTCTTAAACAAAACCGTAAAGTACTGGGCAAATGTGACCATATCCGGAATAAATTTCAGATTAACAGTCTTTGAAATAAATATTTTTCCGCCCTTTTGAGTCGTTGCAAAAATCGAACCATAGTTGGCATTTATCTCTGACGATGACATAAATGAATTAGTGATAGTCAGTATGATAGGCATAAGGAAAATAATCGCAAATGCAAAAGCTGCAATCGTTACCAGCGCGGTCTTAAAATTATCTATACGCCTCTTTTTCCTATACATTTTTTGTAACATGTTCATGCTGTCTTACCCTTCTACATCCTTTCCGTAGTAGTTTTCAACAGCATACATGATGTATACAAGACCCGTTACTACTATAAACATTATTATCGCTGCAGCAGATAGCTTTTGATAATCCAGAGAAGCAAATGTATTGTTCATGAAATGTTGCAGCATATATAGCGAATCCACCGGATAATCGCCCGTCATAAGATATATCTCTCTGAAAACCTTAAAAGAGTTTATGAGAGACATTATGGTAACAAACAGTATCGATGATGACATATATCTCACTTTTATAAGCCAGAACACCTGAAATTTGGAGGCATTCTCTAAAGATGCCACTTCCAAAAGCTCTTTTGGAATACTTGCAAGTGCTGACATAAACAGGATCATGTTATAACCAAGATTTTTCCATAGGAAAAGAGCTATGATAACAACCTGTGCCTTATCTGATTTAAGCCAGTCAACCTTGTCTACACCAAAAACAGCAGTGAAATTATTTATAAGGCCGTTATAGTGAAACATTACCTGCCATATAAGGACAACAGATGCTGTCGGAACCATTAAAGGACTTAAAAAGAATGACCTGAAGTAGCTTTTAAAGGGTATCCTTGCTTCCATTACTGCTGCCAAAAACAGGGACAGCAAAACTGCAAGTGGAACTGCTACAAGTGAAAACTTGAAGGTATTTATCCCCGCCAGCTTAAAGGCGCCGTTGTTCCATACATTTATATAATTGGCAAAACCTACAAAATTCTTTTGAATGGGATTATTTATCAAAGAATAATAGATAACTACTCCAAAGGGAGCCACAAAAAACAACATAACTCCCAATAAAGACGGAGCAAGAAAGAGCCACGATATAAGGCTCTTTCGCTCATTTGAAGAAAGCTCCCCTTTGAATAATCTTTGTAATTTTCTCCTCACCCTAACACAAAACTTAAACACAACTTTACTCAGTATCCTTAACTACAAACTCAGGAACTTTCCCCTTTAAAAATGAATAATATACTCCATTACTCCCATAATAATCGCTGTCATCAGTCTTTCTCATTATTACAACACTGAATTTGTTATCTTTCTGACTATAATCATACCAATTTCCATTATAATCTGAAGTAATGATATCTTGAAGTATTTCTGACACTTCTTCGCTATTTTTTACAGGATCGTATGTAGCACTTGTTGTCATCACTTCCTCATCACGCAAGAGCTTGCCGGAATCAATATCATCAATGTTATAACCCGGATAATAATTATCAACTCTTATGCTGCTTATCATCTCAGGTGTAAGCTTGGGCTCAACATAGATGTTATGGTCTTTGAGAAGTTTCAGCAGATTTGTACTGTTCTCATAAACAGGAACAGAAACGTTTACATAATGAGTCCCATTACTGGAAAATTCCAAACTACCAATTGGCTGATTATATTTCAGGTATGAATAATTGGCACTCTCTAAAATATCTTTCCTGTAAGCATCACTGACTTCAGAATAGGTAATGGTATCGTCAGTTTTCCTTCCACCGGCAGAAACGTAAGAAACACTATTGTTATTTACGTCGGAGCCTGTCATTTCTCTAATAGCCTCATCATCAAAGCAAATATAATGGCCTTTTTTATACTCTTCACTTGAAATAATGCTGTCCATAAGCGCTTCATCGGTATCATATGGAACAAAAATGCTTCTGTATATTTTTCTGCCATCTTTCATCCTATAGAGTATTGAAAGATCATAGCCATTGGAATAATAAGATTCCGTATCATAGTTTTTTCTTCCATCCATTCCGATAGATGCCAGTTTGATAAAAGAGTCAACATCAGTTATGTACATGTGCTTTTCACAGTACCCATCTCCAAACATGCCTCGACCGATCCACACATTGAAGTTATAGTCATCTTCAAGAATTGCACAGCTCTCAACCTTTTCAGGTGCCGGAACATAGGAATCATAACCGATAAGGTCTCCTCTTAGTATCACAAACATCAGAAGAACCATGCATACCGCAATGATTGTTGAAGGCTTACCCTTAGTAAATCTCCTGATATTGGCATCAAGGATGACCTCAATAAAGCACCCGGTTAAAGCTGTAGCAAGCAGCATGATAACGCACATCATGATGTAGAGTTTATCATTCCATACATAGTCGTTCATCATGTAGACCAGTATTCCTGCAGCAGTTCCAACCATAATGCTGACCAGTACTTTAATACACCATCTAAACGGTCTGAAAACAAAACTTTTTCCCGCCATCTCAGCTTTTCTTTTCTTGCTGAAAATGATCACAAAGATAAAAGCAATAACTCCGACAATAAGCGTATCTATATCAAGTCTCAAATTGTCTTTTGCAGAATCAAGAACTGCTTTCACAGAAAATACATCATCATAATTAAAACTTGTTTTATACCAAGCATAAAATCTGTCATATAAGGGAGACAGAATAGCGCTAAAGCCTTCCGAATAAGAAAAAGTTTTAAAGAATATTTCTTTTAAACCTCTTATTTCACCGGCTATTGCTACAGATACTATTGCAAAAAAGCCTGTCAGAAGAAATGCAGAAAGCATCGTTCCACTGAGCATAATTGCAAGTACAGTCACATTATATACTGTAAGAAACAATACGACAGATCTCAAAAACTCAATCAGTACAGAAAACAAAACTGCATTATTTACTGCTCCCATACCTATAGCGATCAAAAAAGCTATAAGCTCAACTGAGCCAAAGATTGTAAGGAAGGTAACAAAAGCATTAACATAATTCTTCCTTAGCCTCTGAAATCTTGTTGTGGGCTGGCTAAGATAGAAATCCATCTGGCTTTGGTTAAATACATAGGAAAAACCCTGAAATGCAAACGCAATCGCAACCAGCGTCACAAGTCCAAAAGCAACACTATTTATTCCCATTACCATAGAAACTGCTTTGCATTTTTCAGCCTTTAGGACTGCATCTGACTGTCCGTACATAGCTGCATAATTTATGCATCTTGAAACAAGCAGGATCACACCAAAAATAAAATAGCCTGCCACAAAGGGAAGAGCCACAAGAGCTGTCCAAAGAGTTCTTGTAATATATTTTTTCTGATTCTTGAATTTTTCACTGAAGGATAAATTTCCTGATGTCATACCCAACTACCTCCGTCTCACTGATAAATATCTCCTCTAATGATAGAGCGAGCACCTCAAAGAAAACTGGATTGCCACGTTTGAATGCCGCTTCAATCTCTTCTCTTTCGCCTCTCATAGTAATTGTATGAAGACGCCCCCTCTTTTCATGTAAAAGAATATCTAATCCTTCAAGAGCATTTTTCTCATCCTCATCAGAACTAAAGACACACTGGACTTTTTGCATGTTAAGCTTCATATCGCTGATATCTTCTGAGAGTATCACTCCGCCCTTATGGAGAAGCCCTACGTGATCGCAGATATCCTCAAGCTCCCTTAAGTTATGAGATGCAATCACCGGTGTAAGCCCCCTGTCTTCCATCTCTGCCGCGAACAGACTTTTAACTCCCTGTCTGACAACCGGGTCAAGGCCATCAAAGGTCTCATCGCAGAGAAGGTACTTGGTTCCGGCACATATTCCGAGAAGTATTGAGATCTGCTTTTTCATTCCCTTTGAAAAAGTGCTGATCTTACGCTTTGTATCAAGTCCAAAACCATTACACATCTTATAAAATCTAAGTTTGTCAAACTTCTCATATATTCCCTCATAGTACTCCGCCATATCCTCCGGACTACTGTTAGGTAAAAAATACTGATCATCAGAAATGTAAAAGATATCTTTTTTTACATCTGGATTGTCATACACCGGCCTGTTATCTACACATACAATGCCAAGATCCGGCTGTATAACTCCTGCGATTATTCTAAGAATAGTACTCTTTCCTGCCCCATTTGTTCCTACAAGTCCGAATACTTCGCCGTCCATAATGCTCAGTGAAACACGATTGACAGCTTTGATGTCGTCATAGGATTTATCCAGGTCTAGTAACTCAATCATGTTAATTTTCCTCCGCTTTGCATATTCTCCCCAAGCCTTAGCTTTATTTCCTCTACAAGTTCCTCTAGTGGTATTCCAATTTCTTTTGCCTCTACAAATAGATCAACAACCGCTTTTATCAGTTCTTCCTTTTTATTATCTTTAAGTAAGCCGGTGCTGTCTTTTACAAAATTGCCTCTCCCTTTGACAGTATAGATAAATCCCTGTCTTTCAAGTTCGGCATAAGCCTTTTGTACAGTGTTAGGATTTGTAGAAAGCTCCATAGACAGACTTCTGACAGATGGCATCTGATCATCCGGTTGCAATATCCCTTTAAAGATCTGCATCTTGAAATTCTCAACTATCTGCTCGTAGATTGGTCTGCTATCTTGATAATCAATAAGCTTCATTCTCTTCACCCATTGTTTAACAATATAGTTTTAGTTGCAAAAAAATAAGTGTACTATGTTTACTAGTACACTTGTATTCTATAACTATATATTCGCAATTGCAACACTTATTTATTTGCCATTTTTTCTTTTTGAGAGTGCGTAAGGCGCTTTAAATGCCACTCTCTGCTCATAGCTTCTTCTTTAGTCTTAAAGGTCTCAAAATAAACCAAGACAACAGGTAAGCGGGCTCTTGTATACTTAGCCCCCTTACCTGAATTATGAGTCTTTATTCTTTTTTCAAGATCATTGGTGTATCCGCAGTAAAACGATCCATCTGCGCATCTTACCATATATGAGTAATATTCCATTTATGCCTTTTTTGTTGCAAGGAATGTTGATGCATCAGGCGAATACCCTGCAAGCTCCCATTCATCATAGAGTTCAGCCATCTTCATGCCTGAAAAACCACTAGCCTCCATCTTTAATGCCGACCAGGCATCATCGAACTCTTTTCTTCTTGCCCTGAATTCTGAAGAATTTGCGCCTGCGCCGCCGTTTACATTTTCAAGCACTCTATCATTTATCATATTTCTTTTATCTGCCATTGTGGTTCCTCCTCATAATAATATCCTAATTAATTATACACTTATTTATACGAGCAAAAATATATTATGGCAAAAAAATACTGCCAAGGCATATTATTCATGCTCCCTGGCAGTATCTATTTTTTTAATTATGCAGCTGTATTTGCTGCTGTATTTTTGTTTTCTTTCTTGGCAATTATAGGAAGAATCACTCCAAGAGCTGTAAGTACAAGTGGTGTAATAACGTTAAGTGCAAATGTAAACGGATCTGCATCATACATTCCAAGTATGCAGCTTGCTGCTGTTACTCCAAAGCACCATATTCCAAAGAACAGAGCTACACCCTGATTCTTAACAAATCTATATTCAGGCTTAAACTTATCTCCAGCCTTTCTAAGAGCGATATATGCCCAGAATACCCAAAGATAACGAAGTGGCATGCACACTGAATTAAGCTTTGTAAGCTGCTTAAGAACCACAGCTGCACCAGGAACAAATGACTGGATAAGAATAATAGCTCCTGACAATAAAGCTACAAGCTTAATACCATTTACATAAGCGCCAGCATCATTCTTCTTAAGAAGCTTTGAAGGAATGAACTCTCTTGCATCCTCATTGTCAAGAAGCATACGAAGAGGTGCATCAATACTGATAACAAGAGTTGAAAGCTGACCGATTGCATTGCAAATAGCATAAATGATAAGAAGTGTATCACCAATGTGATAGTAATTACCAAGTTTCTGGAATGCCCAGTAACTTCCGTTTGAGTTATATGCATTAAAGCTGTCTGATGTTGCATTGATCTCTGCAGGATCAAACATCATACCCATTGCCACAGTTCCAAGCATTGCACAGACAACAACCATTCCTGCAAGAGTTATCATAGCTCTTGGGAAGCCCTTACTTGGGTTATCAATCTTATTAACATAAGGAGAAATCTTCTCGCAACCACCTACAGCAAATACAAGGATTGAAAGTGATGTAAAATACTTGACATTAAACTGAGGAATAAGGCTCTTAATACTAAGGTCAAGTGATACAAAACCGCCCTGTGGATTGATAGCAGGTGCAGCGAACATCATTATGATGTAAAGAATAGACATTACAAACATACTTGTTCCTGCAAGAGTTGCAAGCTTTTTAAGAGGGTTAAGTCCTCTTGAAGCCACGTAACAGAAAATCAAAAGAATAGCCAGTGTAACAAGCTGAACAGCAAATGTTGGAAATGAATCATATTTCTCACCATTTCTGTAAACAGCCCAGCTAAGCGCCTTAAGTCCACCTGAAGACTTAGAAGCAATATAAGTAATATGGCAAGCCCAATAAGTCCAGCCTGCATAATAAGCTACCTTAGGGCCTGTTGTGCTAAGTACCCATGAGCTTACGCCGCCGCCTGATGTTTTGAAGGCAGAACCAAGCTCACCAACCATAAGTGCATATGGCACAAAGTAAAGTGCAAACATAAGCACCCAACTGAACATTACCTGTGTTCCGTTAAAATAAAGAAAACCATTTAATACATTTCCAAAACCCCATACGGTTGAAAATGCCATGAACGCTAACGTGGTCCATTTCATACGTTTTGAATCCATTTTGAAAAACCTCCATAATATCTTTACAGCAAGGTTTATATTTTACTACATTAAATTCCAAAAGTCACTAATAAATTTTTACGAAAATTTAATAAATAGTAAAAAGCAAAAGACAACAGCATGTTTTTCAATTATAATGTAAAAGATTGCGCTTAGATAACAATAGGTAAAAGTTTATTATAGAGAGGATATTTTTATGAGTATTTTAAATGTTGAGCATCTTACCCACGGCTTTGGTGACAGGGCTATCTTTGATGATGTTTCTTTCAGACTTCTCAAAGGAGAACACATCGGTCTTGTAGGCGCTAACGGCGAGGGAAAATCAACTTTCATGAACATAATAATAGGTAAACTCATGCCGGATGCAGGTACAATTGAATGGGCAAAAAATGTTAAAGTCGGTTATCTTGATCAGCACGCTGTTCTTAAAGAAGGCATGACTATAAGGGATGTCCTTGCTTCTGCCTATGAACCATTATATGACATGGAAAAAAGAATGAATGAGATCTGCGACGCTATGGGGGAAGCAGATGAAAAGCAGCTTGAAGAATATATGGAAGAACTTGGAACGATCCAGGACCTTTTGACCAATCACGACTTCTATCTCATCGATTCAAAAATTGAAGAAGTTTCAAGAGCACTTGGATTCCTTGAACTTGGTCTGGACAGAGATGTTACAGAGCTTTCAGGTGGTCAGCGTACTAAGATTCTCCTCGGAAAACTTCTTTTGGAAAAACCTGATATCCTGCTTTTAGACGAGCCTACCAACTATCTTGATGCTGAGCATATTGTATGGCTCACCAGATACCTTCAGGAATATGAAAACGCTTTTATTCTCATATCTCATGACGTTCCATTCCTAAACAACGTAGTCAATATCATCTACCATATGGATGGTCAGACTCACAGCCTCGACAGATACGTAGGCGATTACGACAAATTCATGGAAGTCTATGAAGCTAAAAAAGCTCAAAGAGAGGCAGCCTACAACCGTCAGCAGCAGGAAATCGCAGAACTCAAGGATTTCGTTGCAAGAAACAAAGCCCGCGTAGCCACAAGAAATATGGCAATGGCCCGTCAAAAGAAACTTGATAATATGGATATCATAGAGAAAATACAGGAAAAGCCAAAGCCTGAGTTTTTCTTTAAAACTGCCAAAACTCCAAGTAAATTCCTGTTTGAGCTAAATGATCTTGTCATTGGCTATGATACTCCTCTTTCAAAACCTTTAACTCTTGCTATTGAGAGAAATACATTTGTAGTTCTTACAGGCGCAAACGGTATCGGAAAAAGTACTCTTCTAAAGAGCATTCTGGGCATCATTCCTCCAATATCAGGAAAGGTTACAAGAGGCGAAAACGTTGCTATAGGATATTTTGAACAGGAAATGTCTCCAAATATTGAAACAACCTGTATGGAAGAAATATGGAACGAATTCCCAGGATTCTCACAGTACGAAGTCCGTTCTGCGCTTGCAAAATGCGGTCTTACCACCAAACATATCGAAAGTAAGTGTAAAGTCCTTTCAGGTGGTGAGCAGGCCAAGGTTCGACTCTGCAAGCTTATGAACAGAGAATCTAACCTTCTGGTACTTGACGAGCCAACTAACCATCTTGACGTAGATGCAAAAGACGAGCTACACAGAGCACTCAAAGAATATAAAGGTACAGTTCTTATGGTTTGTCATGAGCCTGATTTCTATTCAGACCTTGCTACCACAGTAATTGATTGCTCAAAATGGACAACAAGAATCTGATATAATTTCATAAAAAAAACGCCTCATTGCGAGGCGTTTTTTATTATGCATTAAAGGCAGCTAGCGTATGCTTTCTCTGCGCCTTCTGTATGGATCTTCTTAAGGTCTGCAACAACAGCATCTGTAAGACCATCGATCTTGTTAAGATCCTGATCCCACATTCTCTCGTTAGAAAGAACAGCCTTTACAAGATCTTCTTCTGAATCATTTCTGTGATCATAGAAGAACTCAAGTGCCCATCTGTCATCACTTACTGTGTATGTATTGCCTGCAGGTCTCTTACATACAAGTCCTGCGTCTGTAAGTTCCTGTACATCGTTTGAATAGAATGCGATGTAAGCTGCAAGTGACATTGTAAGGCAAACAGGAAGCTTGCCATTCTTCTCTATATACTGAAGGAATGATGGCATATTTCTTGCTTTCCACTTGCTTGTTGAATTAAGTGAAATTGACATAAGCTCATGGTTAACAAATGGATTGTTGAATCTATCCTTAACAGCAGCTGCAAACTGATTAAGATCATTTTCATCAAGGTGATCAACAAGTGTAGGAATAACCTCTTCATTGAGCATCTTATTCATGAAACCTGAAACATTGTCATTGTGCATGCAGTCGCGAACAATATCAAATCCTGCAAGATAAGCGCCAAGAACAAATCCTGTGTGAGCGCCGTTCAGAATACGAACCTTTCTGTGCTTGTATGGCATAACATCAGGTACTACGTGAACGTTTACTCCAGCCTTCTTGAATGGAAGTCTGTCCTCAAGTCCCTCTGGTCCTTCAATGATCCAAACACCGAAGATCTCACCTACATCAATAAGTTCATCATGGTATCCGTTCTCTTCCTCAAGCTTTTCTACTTCCTTAGGATCACGGATTCTTCCCGGAACGATTCTGTCTACAAGTGTTGAGCAGAAAATATTGTCATTGTTTACCCAAGTCTTGAACTCTTCTTCAAGGTTCCACTGGTCAATGTACTGGTTAACGCACTTTAAGAGCTCTTTACCGTTGTTATCGATAAGCTCACATGAAAGAACAACTACGCCCTTCTTACCAGCCTTAAATCTTGTGTAAAGAACCTGTGTAAGCTTTCCAGGGAAGCTGTTTGCAGGAACATCCTCAAATTTGCATGAAGGATCATATGCAATACCTGCTTCTGTTGTGTTAGATGCAATGATGTCAAGGTCATCACTTGCTGCGATTTCCATCATTCTGTCAAAATCAGCCTTATCATATGGGTTAAGGCATGAATCTACAGCTGAGATAACTCTCTTTGCATCTACCTTCTGTCCGTTCTCGCTTCCACGAAGGTAAAGTGTATAAAGACCTTCCTGCTTGTTGACAAGCTCTGTAAGTCCCTGTGCAATTGGCTGTACAAGAGCTACCTTGCCGTTAAAGCCAGCCTTTTCATTGCTGATGTCAAAGAAATAATCAACGAATGCTCTGAGGAAGTTTCCTTCACCGAACTGGAGCACCTTTACAGGCGCATCCTTAAGAACGTAACCTGTGTAGCCCGATTTTTCAAGTACATCATAGTTTAATAATTCCATTACCCATATCCTCCTAAAATGTAAGCTCTTACATTTGTTCTCAAAATGAATTTTTACACTTATTGTTATACCACAGGAATGTAAGCGTTTACAATACCTATTTTTTCTTTTTATTTTTATTTTAAAGTTTAATATATTTGTAGGGCTCAGCAATTTAGTGTAAAATCTTATCCAAGACTTAGAGCAAAATATTTAGCGAGGTTTTACAAAAATGGCATTTGACGGAATTACTATTGCAAATTTAACAAAAGATTTTAACGATTACCTGCTTGGTGGTCGTATCTATAAAATAGCTCAGACAGAAAGCGATGAGCTATTTATTACTGTGAAGCTGTCCTATGAAAATGCGGACAAATATGGCATAAAACAAAAAAGACTGGTATTATCTTCGGACGCTTCTCTTCCACTTGCTTACATGACAGATGACAATAAGAACTCACCAATGACAGCTCCTAATTTCTGCATGCTTCTTAGAAAACATATCCAGAACGGACGCATTGTATCAGTAACTCAGCCCGGCGGCCTTGAGAGAGTCATCCGTTTTGAAGTAGAGCACCTGGATGAAATGGGTGATCTAAGACACAAAGTTCTTCTGATTGAAATCATGGGAAAATATTCAAATATTATTTTTACCGATGAAAACAACGTGATAATTGATTCAATCAAGCACATTCCAGCATCTGTAAGCTCTGTAAGAGAGGTTCTTCCGGGAAGAGAATACTTTGTACCTTCACAGGAAAAAATAAATCCTCTTACTACTACGGCTGATGAATTTTCCAGTGCTGTCTTAAGCAAAGGAATGCCTATTTTTAAGGCTATCTATTCCAGCTATACAGGTCTTTCACCAATTATTTCTCAAGAAATCTGTTACAGAGCAAGGATTGACGCCGACAAATCGGCTATAGCCCTTGATGCAGGTGAAGGAGCCAAGGTTTACAGAGCTTTTGATGATGTTATGGAGCTTGTAAGAACAGGAGCGTTTACTCCTTCCATAGTCTATAGTGGCGACGTGCCAAAAGAATACGCTTCTATTCCGTTGACAATCTATGAAGCCGAAGACTCTTCATATAGGACTATTCCTACTTCAGATATATCTGCACTTATCGAGCAATACTATGCAGAAAAAAATGTCTATACCAGAATCAGACAAAAATCTGTCGACCTCAGGAAAATAGTTCAGACTGCTCTTGAAAGGAATGTCAAAAAACTTGACCTTCAGACAAAGCAGCTTAAAGACAGCGAGAAAAAGGACAAATACAGGATCTACGGTGAGCTTTTGACCGTGTATGGATATAGTGCAGAGCCTGGTGCTAAAAGCATTACAGTAAATGACTATAACACCGGTGAAGACGTAACTATTACTCTCGATCCTACTCTTACTCCAAGCCAGAATGCCAAAAAGTATTTTGATAAATATACCAAGTTAAAGCGCACAGCTGAAGCCATGGACGAACAGATAAAAGAAGTTTCTGAGGCGGTTGAACAGCTTGAATCAATAGAAAGTGCGTTGGAAATAGCTCAAAACGAGGCAGACCTTGCTCAGATAAGAAAAGAGCTGGTAGACAGTGGTTATATAAAGTCTCACACCACATCAAAAAATGGCCGAAAAGAAAAGATAACAAGCAAGCCCTTTCACTATATCAGCAGCGATGGTTTTGATATTTTTGTTGGAAAAAACAACTATCAAAATGATGAACTCACCTTTAAGACGGCAAATGGTGGCGACTGGTGGTTTCATGCAAAAAAAATAGCAGGTTCGCACGTTGTTCTGATCACAGGTGGAAAAGAAGTTCCTGACAGAGCCTTTGAAGAAGCTGCCGCGCTTGCCGCATTCTATTCCAAGGGCAAGAATCAGGAAAAAGTAGAAATAGATTATTTAAAGCGAAAGGATGTCAAAAAGCCCGGCGGTGCAAAGCCCGGATTTGTTGTATATTACACCAATTATTCCATGGCAATCGCTCCTGACATCTCAAATCTCAAACTAATTAGTGAATAATTGTTAAAATCAAAAAATCCCATGAAATAGGCAAATGTCTATCCCATGGGATTTTTATAATGCATTCTCAGCCAATACCTAAAGTAAGGCTATATCAACTTCAATTATTAGCAGCCAAAGAGAGAATTAAGATACATGAAACCACAGTATCCGTTTGCATCTACAAGGCTGTTTACATCGTATCCAGCTGGAATTGTTACAGAATAGCTCTCTGCGCCTGTCTTATCCTTAGGGAATACGATCTGAACTGATACGTCAGGTCTTGTAGCAAGAGCATCTACCATTGCCTTATCAAGGCATGAGCACATAGCTGTCTCAAGAATTACTGTAGCATCCTTTGGAGCCTCTGTAACTGTCTTAATGAAAGCATTCTTGTACTCGATAGCTGTAAGGTTGCCAGCAGGAACCTTTACTACCTTTGTAGCCTGTACAGGAACGTTTGAAGCCTCTTCACCGATGTATGCGCCGAGTACTGTAGGAAGTGCATTTGCACCAGTTGGAGATACTGTAAATTTAGCAAAAATAAATGGTACTGAAGGAGCCTCAGACTCTGCACGTGGTTCATCATCACTTACAGTTTCTGTATTCTCAGCAACTACTCTTCCGCCAATAAGATGTGCTTTTACATAAACACCACCCTTATTATTATCAAGGCGAATTTCATATACACCATTTCCTAAATCTGTAACTGTTACATTATCACCTGCAGTAACAGAGTATCCTTCCTGAACTGCAACCTGAATAGCTGAATTGATAGTCATTGTAATAACGCTTGCATCAAGATCAACAACTTCCTTATCTGATATAGATGTATATGATCTGAGTCCGTTCTGTGAAAAATACTTGATTGCACTGTTATCTTCTTCATCATGCTTTACAATGTACTGAATATGATTCTTGATATATTCTTCTACATCCTTGCTGATACTATCATCATCAGTCACTACACTTACAAGATTAGTATCATCTGTGATTTCATAAACAACAATTTCGGGAAGTTTGTTTATGATCTCAAGAGAATTATCATCTTTTCCAGGCTTGACTACGATAGCAGCACTCTCATTGGAATCAGAAGTATCCTTAAGGGTACCGAGGATTTCTACCTTTTCACCACTAATGGGTGATTTTTCATCAATAACAATACCATTATCAGTATATGAAACATCTCCCTCAACAATGACCTTTGAATAGTTATTCATATCAATTCCGGTAGCACCAGTGGCATCACCGTAAACTTTAATAGTAGATTGATCTCTTGCTATAATTGCAGTTTTTTCTGCGGTAACATTTCCCTTGCTGTTATCACCAGAAGGATCGCCAACAGTAATAGTAGCATTTACTCCATTTGCTTTAATTCCATTACTATTTGATGTTACATTACCATTAATTGTGACAGAAGAATTTGCATAAGCCTCAGCAGCGCCACGATTGTCATTTGTTAAATTGGGAGATGATACATCACCATTTACAGTTGCTTCTCCACCATTGATTGCACCAACAGTTCTCCAATAATCAGACTGGTTCTCTACGTTTCCGGTTACATTAACTTCAACGTTTTTACCATCAGCATAAACGGTAGACCAGGCTTCATCACCGCTGTTAGTTACCACATCCCCTTCGTAATCAGCTTTTACTTCTTTATCACCTGTTGTCTGCTTCCAGGTTTCATCAAATCTCTCTGGAACAGATGCCGGATCCCCATCCGCTGCGAATGCAGTAAGTGATACGCCGAATGCTACAGACATTGCCATAGTAACGGCTGTTAGATTGATTAGTGCTTTTTTATACATTTTTTCTCCTCCAATTAAAAAAATTACAAGAGAAATTATATAAAACCCCGCAAAGCCGCACCATGTCTAAATCGGCAAAATTTTTGCTCGTATTTTCCCAAATTAGTAAATTAAATTACAAATTATGTGTCTTTTTTGTGTTTTCTTTGGTAATTTTTTCTCTTTATTTTTTGTCTATTTTGTGAACAATTGACTAAATTACGAAAACAATACGCATTTCCCGCAAAAAATAGCCGTTTTTTCTTTGTGCAATATGTTAAATAAATAATTAACAAAAAAACTTCTCGCATTGGCTTTTTTTATTCAATAGCCAATACAAGAAGTTTTTAGGAAACTAATTAGAAAAAGCTAATTAAAGTGAGTACTGGATAAGGAGCCTTAGTGTATTCTCTGCTCCATCTCTATGACTACGTTCATAGCCATGTGAAGCATATACGCCGGCACCAATAAGTCCATGCTTAAGGTCATTACCTGAACGGAGTGTTGCTTCTACATCACTACCGTAATGAGGGTAAATGTCTACAGCATAATCTGCTCCGCTGTCCTTAGCAGCCTTGATAAGACCCTGAACAATATCATAGCTGTAAGGGCCACCGCTGTCTTTTGCACAGATAGATACCTGCTTCTCAGTGCATGTAAGTCCTTCTCCTACGCAACCCATATCTACTGAAATCGCCTCTGTGCAGCCTTCAGGAACACTGCTGCTTCCGCCGTGTCCAACTTCCTCGAATACTGTAATATGCGCATAAAGAGCTCTCTTCGGAGTTATCTTATTATCTTTTATATACTTAGCAAGACCAAGCAGGATTCCAACGCTGAGCTTATCATCAAGGAATCTTGATTTGATATAACCTGTCTTTGTAACTCTAACATTTGGCTCAAAACATACAAAGTCACCAACAGAGATTCCAAGCTTTTCTGTATCTTCCTTTGTCTTTACATCTTCATCAAGAACAACTTCGCAGCTATCCCATGATCTCTTTGTGTCATCATAATCACCATTTACATGAATAGATGCATTATTTAGCTGGAAAGTTCCTTCATAAATGCCATTAAATTTCGTAACAACTCGAACATTCTCAGTTTCAGCATTATTGGGATTCATTCCGCCAAGATTTGTAAGCTGAAGCCTTCCGTTTGACTTAATAGTAGCTACCATTCCGCCAAGGGTATCTGTATGTGCCTCTAATAAAAGGCCGTTCTTTTTGTCTTTTCCTGTAAGGTCGACGATTACTCCACCCTTATTTGTGAGTTCAGCCTTAAACCCAAGCTTCTCAAATTCCTTTTTCACCCAGGCTGCAGCATCCTTTGTATATCCTGTCGGAGAATCGATGTTCAAAAGATCTGATGTCTCTTTTACTATAAAATCCGTATACTTTTTTAAATTTGCTTTTTTCATTACGTCTACCTCCATAATGTCATTAAAACTTGCATGCAAAATGAAACACAATGCATCACAAGAGTTTTATCTTTTTCAAAATCCCGGCTATAGATGCCCCCTTAGGGAATCTCTTAATATCATCTTCTGTTGCTCCGCCTGACTTTATAAGAACCGCAAAGTAAACAAAAGCTGCAACAAACACCGCTACAAATGTAGCAAAAAGATTGGCAAAATACTTACTCGAAATAATAAAGCCAAATAATAATTCGAACAGCTCATAAACGCCAAAAGCTGCTACTCCCATTACCAGTGCCGAAACAGATGGATACAGGTAAGTCTTTTTAAAGTCATAATACACAGGCAGATATTTATGCATAAATATATTGTTTAATACACACATCATAAATGAGTAAAGTATTGTCACTATGCAAAGAGCAATATCGCCAAGATCCGTATAGATAAGAAGAATGCTAAGAACCACTGTCTGCAAAATAAGCGCAAATAAAGCATTTAGCACAGGAACATTTACACGTCCAATTCCCTGAAGAACCGCATTGGTAACTGTAGAGAGCGAATAAAATACTACAGTTATGGCAAGAAATCTAAGAAGCATTGATGCCTCATCAAGCGAAGCCCTCTGTGGGAAAAGAATCATCATAACAGGTCTTGCCAGGGCAAAAAGCCCAACTGCGCAAGGAATGGAAATCATCAGAATAACTCTTGTCACCCTTGATACAGTACTACCCGCGCCTTCAGTATCACCTTTTGCAAATGTTGTTGATACTTCAGGAATCATAGCTGAAGCAGCAGCACTTGCAAGAGCAATTGGAAGGTTTGTGATAACCATAGCTTTTCTGTTGAATATGCCATACATATACGCAACTGCACTCTCATCCATATTTTTCACATGCATAAGAATTCTGCTAAATAACGTTGAATTTAAGAATGTTGAAAGGTTGTAAATGCAAGTACTTAAGATAAAAGGAGTCACGATCAGGAATATCATTTTGTATATCTCTGAATTGCCCATTTCATCATGAGTATCTTTTTGAATTCTTTTCTTGATATCAGGCCGGTTTACATTGTAGACAAATAACATGAACAAAAGCGCTATAAGCACTCCTGCTCCTGTTCCAAGTGCGCTTCCTATAGCACCGAAAACTGCTCTTTTTGATGGATTCTCTTCTCCTGCAATGTTTGTAAGAATAAGAGCCCCTCCAACACTGACGATGGCATTAAATATCTGCTCAAGAAGCTGGGAAACAGAGGTTGGTACCATAGTCCTGTGCGCCTGAAAATAGCCTCGTAAAACTCCCAAAAATCCGAAGAGGAATATTGTAGGTGCAAAAAATCTAAGGACTGTAGCAGATCTTCCGGCAACCAAAATATCTGCAGCAAAAAACAGCACAAGACTTCCAACGCCGCCAACGATCAAAACATAGATAATGGCACACTTAAAAATCTTATGAGCATTTTTATATTCTTTTACAGCAAGTTTACCTGAAATAATCTTGGACATAGCAGATGGAATGCTATATGAAGATACAAGAAGGACTATGGTATACACCGCATAAGCAGCTCCATAATAGCCATTTCCTTCATCGCCTATGATCGCTGCCAGCGGACTACCATATAACAGGCCGATAATTCTTGAGATAATACCTGCAATCGCAAGAATACCAGCCTGCTTTAAAAGATTCTTTTTTGAATTATTTTCGTTAATACTACTTTTCATAAATTAGGTCAAGGGCGTAGCCAATCGTACATCTCCTGATATTTTTCTGCGGAAACTTTCCAAGAGAAGTCAACTGCCATCGCACGGTCTATCATCTTGTTCCATTCACGCTTCTGGTCGTAGAATACATGCTCTGCTTCTCTGATGGTGCCAAGCATCTCATGAGCATTATAGTTCAGGAATCCAAATCCTGTACCTGTACTCTCATACTTGTTGTAAGGTTCAACAGTATCAATAAGGCCACCTGTCTGTCTTACAATCGGTATTGTACCATATCTTAACGCCATAAGCTGAGAAAGTCCACAGGGCTCAAACAAAGATGGCATAAGGAACACATCAGAAGCTGCATATATCTTGTGCGACATAGGCTCTGAATAATAAATATTGGCAGAAACTTTGTCATTGTATTTCCAGTCAAAGTGTCTGAAGGAGTTTTCATACTGTTCCTGACCTGTACCAAGAACAACGAGCTGAACCGCATCCTGACACAACTCATCAAGAACATAGTTGATAAGATCAAAACCCTTCTGATCAGTAAGTCTTGAAACAATACCGATCATCATGCACTTATCATCTTCCTTGAGACCAAGCTCTTTTTGCAAAGCACGCTTATTCTTAACCTTTTCCTTGCGGAAATTGATGGCATTGTATTTGTAAGGAATATATTTATCTGTTGATGGGTTAAACTCATCATAGTCAATTCCGTTTACAATACCTCTGAGATCTCCGGCTCTTGCACGAAGAAGACCATCAAGCTCCTCACCATAAAACTGAGTCTTGATTTCTTCTGCATATGCCTTACTAACAGTTGTGATCGCATCCGAATAAACAATACCCCCCTTTAGAAGGTCAGCATCTTTGAAAAGCCCGAGTTTATCTGGTGCAAAGAAATAATCCGGTAATCCTGTAATATCCTGAACTGTTTTAATATCCCATTTTCCCTGGAATTTCAGGTTATGGATAGTCATTATTGCCTTGATTCCTCTGTAGAATTCGCTACCCTGGAATCTCTCTTTTAAATATACAGGAACAAGTCCTGTCTGCCAGTCATGACAGTGAATAATATCAGGTCTGAAATCAATAACGGGCAGGATTGAAAGAGCTGCTTTAGAAAAGAAAGCAAACTTTTCAATTTCAAATACTACGTCGTCACCATAAGGTTTCATTCCATTAAAATAGAATTCATTGTCAATGAAATAATACTTTATTCCGTCAATCTCAGCCTTAAAGATTCCAACATATTCATTTTTCCAATGAAAGTCCATATAGAAGTTGGAAATATACTCCATCTTCTCTTTCATTTGCTGAATAATGCATTTGTATAATGGTAATACTACACGAACATCAAAATATCTCTTATCAATGTTTTTTGGCAGTGAGCCTACTACATCAGCCAAACCGCCGGTCTTGATAAATGGTACACCTTCAGAAGCTACAAATAGTATGTTCTTCATTAGTCAACCGTCTCCTCATATTTTGCAGATTGCATAGCTATTAGTTCTTTATCATCAAAGTAGTTAATCTTCATTGCGTCTTTAACATCTGAAAGAGTCTGAGCCGCAACTTCTTTAGCTACTTCGCTTCCCTTTTTGAGCACATCATATACATATGGAATATCTTTTTGGAACTCTTTTCTTCTGTTCCTGATAGGTTCAAGTTCCGACTGGATAACGTTATTAAGGAACTTTTTAACCTTAACATCTCCAAGACCACCTCTCTGATAATGGTCCTTCATCTCCTGAAGACATGAGTACTCAGGAGCAAACTCAGCAAAATGTTCATCCTTTGCAAAAGCATCAAGATAAATAAATACAGGGTTACCCTCTACCTGGCCCGGATCCTCAACTCTTAAATGATTAGGATCTGTGAACATGCTCATAACCTTTTTCTTGATAGAATCTGGCTCTTCTGAAAGGTAGATGCAGTTGCCAAGAGACTTACTCATCTTGGCCTTACCGTCTATACCAGGAAGACGCAGACATGCTGCATTATCAGGTAAAAGAATTTCAGGCTCAACTAAAGCCTCCCCATATACTGAATTAAACTTTCTGACAATTTCCTTGCACTGCTCAAGCATAGGCTCCTGGTCCTCACCAACAGGAACAGTTGTAGCCTTAAATGCTGTAATATCAGCAGCCTGGCTTATAGGATATGTGAAGAATCCGACAGGAATACTCGTTCCGAAGTTTCTCATCTGCAGTTCGGACTTAACTGTAGGATTTCTCTGAAGTCTGGAAACTGTAACAAGATTCATATAATAAAATGTCAACTCAGTAAGCTCAGGAATCTGAGACTGAATAAACAGTGTCGATTTAGCCGGATCAAGGCCCACTGAAAGATAATCAAGTGCAACCTCTATAATATTCTGACGAACCTTCTCAGGATTATCAGCATTATCTGTAAGTGCCTGAGCATCAGCGATCATAATAAAGATCTTATCAAACTCCCCCGAGTTCTGAAGCTCTACCCTTCTGCGAAGTGATCCCACATAATGTCCAACATGAAGCTTACCTGTAGGACGATCTCCAGTTAAAATAATCTTACTCATTTCAAAAAATATCTCCTCACAAAACTTATCTGTATTTAAAAGCAAATACGAATTCTATAATACATTATTTTAAATTCAGATACAATCTGTATTGTCTCTTTAATAATAATCCATCAGGAAGAAATAAACTATATTTCGTTACTATATTATTTATTATTTCGATTTACTTTATTTTTAATTTATAAATCGTACATATTTTGTCCAAATTTAGCATTTATTATATAATCTATCAGAAGAAAAACTTCTGACTCCCCCAACAAAACTTTTTTCATACCGGGTCGATCGGCTCCCCACTGGTCGACCCCTCCTCCCAAAAAACAGACCACCTGAGAAGGTGGTTTTCTTTTTGGCGTTTATGCTGTAAGAGTTTCCATTTCTTCGTTCTTTTCTGTAAGTTCTTCTGCTACTTCCTCTGCCGCCTCTAAAGACTCCTCTGTTCCTATCATATCTGTTTTTCTGGGAGCCCTGACGCCAAAGCTTCCTGTATATCTGATTTCCTTAAGCAGCTTTTTGACATTTTTTAATGTTTTATCTATTTCATCAGCACCGGCGCAAATAACAGTTGGAACGCCACTGCCATTAAATTCTACACGCAATCCCGAATCTTTTAGAGTTTTAAAAGCCTTAAGCTTGTCTGTTGTACTTATCTCTTCAAGTTCTTTTTCATTCTTTGCCATATCTTGTACCTCACTTTTTACTAAACACAATATAACACATTTCTGCCTAGATTTCAAACGTCTGTTCTAACACTTTTGCACAAAAAAATATATTTTAATTCGTAGATATTTTATATCAAAAAACTGTTAAGTATTTTATTAACCCACCGATATATCTATTGAGAATAAAAATTCTCACTCCCCCAACAAAACTTTTTTCATACCTGGGCTGTTAATCTCCCCAATTAGCAGCCCTCCTCCCCAAAAAAATCTTGTGAAGCAAAAAGAGACGACTCCCCATCGTCTCTCTTTTGTTGTTATGCTCTATTATCTGTTTTTAGAATAGGCTTTAACAAAGAAATCCTTATCGCCTTGCTTTTCCATCATTTTCCCATCATCAGATATGTAATATGATGCTCCACTTGCTTCATAGTGATTGTGAATGTTTCCTGTGAGATTATTCCATTCATCATAATTGGCTTCACTCACATAATCAGATGCTTTTTCAAAGACAAGTCTGCCGTTTGAATAAGGCCTTATGAGCACAAAGAAATTATCTCCTGCCTCAAGATTAATGCTGTCATCAAGTTCAAAAGTATGATACCCACCACTGATCGCTGAGATTTTCTGAGTACATGAAGGCTCTTTTAATTTCGATATATCAATGCCTGCCTCATCAAATTCGGGATTTAAATATATTTCAACTTCGTACTGCTGATAGCTGTCAATCGCCATAAGCCCTATAGCTTCAAGTTTTTCTTCCCCTAGAGCCTTATACATCATTCCATATGGATTGTTTGAACCGGTAAGTGCATATACATAGTTATTATCATCATCAAGCGTATCTACCAGATTGGTTATAAAGCCTGCTGCCTGGTAATTATTATCATACCAGTCTTCAGATTCAGGTAAAGAGACTCTGTAAGCAGCCACACTACTTGAACAAGTAGTCTCATCGTAATATGAAAGATAGAAAAAACCACCTTCGCCGCTATTACTGCCCCAACTGTTCTTACATATCCAGGCTCCGTCACCAGTTGGTTTCCCGCCAAACTCAGATGAAGGATAATCATCATCCCACCCCACAATTAGGATCTCATGATTTGCTGTCGGAACCTTTTCTCCATCAAAGTATGAATAAAGATTTTTATTATGATTCTTCCAAAAAATAGTATCCGCATTTACTCCGGCTGTAACAGCCCCATGCTCATAGATCATCTGCTTTACATATTCTCTGTTTTGAACAGATGCGCAGATCTGGCTTACATCCTGGACATGATAGCTGCTCTCATAGCTATCTGATGGTTTTTCTCCATTTTCTTTAAAAAGAAAATCCTGTCCGTACATACTGTTAAATTTATCATTTCCTTTTTCAGGAACCGGGCCTTTCCACGCAGTCAGTAGACTTATGCAATAGTCTGTAACGCCACCTACAGCAACATAACCGGAATCATAATCAAATATCCAAGCCCCCTCTTCATTGTCAGCGTTTACAAGTTCTCTGTAATCGTTCTCTATATATCCTGTGTTTTCTTCATCTGCCTTATGAACATTGTAATAAGCCAGGTGTTTTTCAGACAGATCTATGTCGGTATAGTTTATGCTTTCATTATGCTTTAATATATCGCTCTCAATTGCTCCAAGCGCCGCGTAGGTCCAACAAAGATAAGAATACCCCTGATCTTCCGGTGCGGTAACAAAACGATTTCCATCTGCATCTCTTGAATCATATTTTGCCGGAAGATCATTTTCTGAAAATGTTGAAATATCTGCCGGAATCACATCTGCAAAGTCTTCATTGCTGTAAAACTTACCTGGATCACCATCAGCAATCGTCACTGCCTCAGGGATCACAATTTCCCGTACGTTTTGTACATCCAATGATGTAGGACTGTTTATGCTTTCTCCTACAACAGCTTCATGACTTGCAGGTTCGGATTTTTCTTTTGTTGCGCCCTCATCATAAATTGTTATACTTCCATCGACAACGCTCAGATCTTCATCCACATTCGGCACATATTCGTCCCTTCTGGATGAATTGAACTCTTTATGAATACTATGGTTTATAAACATAAGGGCAACAACTAAAACTATAACGGCTGCCGATATGATCAATACTTTCTTTTTCAATTTTTATCCCCTATCATATAACCTTTATCGTATTAAATGATCCAAACACAGACTGTGAAAAATCTCTTGAAAAGGCCTCATAATCTATGTAGTGGTATCCGCTTTTCCAACCATCAATAACCCTAAGCATGGGATATTCCTTCCCCTTAACACGCCAAATACTGTATCCCACAACAACTATAGTATGGTCCTTGTAAAAGCCTCTGGCTATATTCATAATAACAGGTCTGCCGTTCGATATTTCCTCTTTTACCTGCTTTTCAAAGCTAAAAACATACACACCCTTGCATTTTGCCTTGACACCGTAGGTTGCAAAAGCTTCTTTTGCTATTCCTGAAATAAAAAATGGTATGGTACCTCTTTTATCAGTATAACCATAACTTTCAGCAATTTCCTCAACAATTTTATAGGTTTGTGAAATATCATCGGAAATTCCCGGAACAAGGCCTTTTTTTCCATAGTAATCAAGGACTCTGGTAACTGCAACCACGGAACAGTTTCTGGTAACTCTGCCACTTATCTGCGCCATTGACCTGCTATTCATCACAATAGCTCTTCCACGCTTTACAAAAACGCCTTTTTCTCCATATTTTTCAAAAAGATATTTAGAAATATTAGTAATTCCGCCATATGGTATCTTCTTCATACACTCACCCTCGATAATTACAATATAGCCTATTTTTATACCAAAACCAAGTGTTCTAATTATCAGATAATACTGTACTATTTATTGATTTTCCTTAGAAAATATCACAATCTTTGGGTTGAAATTTTAGTCAAAATCCTAAATCATACCATCAAATTGTGATTTTTTTGCGAACTTTATGATTTTTGTTTTTTTTGTATGTATAATTTAGAAAAATGCATATGCAAAGGAGTGGACACGTGTTTTTATGATAGGAAGAGTAAAAAGACCCACCGCCCTAGATCCTTTGACAGGGCTCTATTCAAAAGAGCAATTTTTTTCAAGAGCTACGGAGTACGACAAATCACATCCTGATCAGGGAGTAGATGCTATTGTACTAAATTATAATAAATTTCACTTGATCAATGAATTATATGGTCGAGGATACGGGGACAAGGTTTTATGCGCAATAGGGGATTGCGTAAACAAGACAGCAAAAGAACACAACGGTATTGCCTGTAGATATGACGCAGACATTTTTTATATGTACATCAATCATCAGGATAACTATGATTTCCTTATTTCTCAGGTGTCATCTGAACTTGCTTCTATTATGAATACTCCTGACACAAGAATAAGGATTGGTATCTATCCTGATACCTCAATGGCAGCTTCACTGCAGCAGCGCTTTGACAGAGCTATTCAGGCCTGTAACTGCGTTACCAAGAACGGCCACAGCTCTACTTATGAGATATATGATGAAAAAATGCATAAAAGAGAGCTCTACGAAGCTATGCTCCTTGACAGTATAGGTGATGCTCTAAACGAAAACCAGTTTAAGCTCGTATTCCAGCCTAAATACGACATTCACGGAGAAAAGCCCAAACTGTCCAGCGCAGAAGTTCTTATCAGATGGCAGCATCCTGACTTTGGAGATGTAAGACCAGACTTTTTCATTCCTCTTTTTGAAGAAAACGGGCTTATAAGACAGCTGGACCGCTACGTTTGGAAAGAAGCTGCTAAACAGATCCGTATCTGGAGAGATGAATTTGGCTATACTATTCCTGTATCTGTTAATGTATCTAGAGTTGATATATTCGATCTGGACTTTTTATCATATCTTAAACAGATTGTTAAGGAAAATGGAATTGAGACCAAAGACCTTCATCTTGAGATCACAGAAACAGCCTACACAGACAATGTTGATCAGATCGTGGCTGTTGTAAAAGAGCTTCAGAAGGAAGGCTTCATGGTCGAGATGGATGATTTTGGAAAAGGATATTCATCCTTTAACATGCTCACCACTCTCCCACTTGATGCGTTAAAGCTCGACATTGGCTTTATAAAGGGCATCGCCGAGAACAATAAGGAAATGAACCTTCTTGACTGTATTTTAAAAATTGCCAAGCTCCTAAACCTCACAGTAATAGCAGAAGGCGTAGAGAGCTCCAAACAATATCTGCTTCTTAAAAATGCAGGTTGTGATGAGATACAGGGCTACTATTTTTCAAAACCTTTGGATTCGGGCGCTTTCGAATCTCTTCTTCAGCAAAAAGCATTATAATATAAAAGCCGTCAAAGTTTTCTTTGGCGGCTTTTTCATATCAATCCGAATAATCATAATCAAGTGCTATCTGAACATCATAGCCTTCATAAAGTTTTTCAACTCTCTCCTTCACCTTATCTATAACACCTTTCTTATCCTTTTCTTTAAAGGAAATAACAAGGTCAAAAGTGATTTTCTTTTCCTCTTCATCAATATACAGTCCATGCATCTGAAGAGCATTTGGATAGTCCTTTATTATCTCATTGACTTTAGCTCGCAATTCAGTTGCTTTTTGGTTACTGGTGTTCATAGAATATATGGATATTCCCGAAATAACTATTCCGGTATCACTTAAAACTTTATTTGCAATCTTTCTTTCGAGCTTATCAATCTGTGGAACCGTTATATCATCAGGAATCTCGATATGGGCTGATCCAACAAGCTTCTGATTACCATAATCATGGATAAGAAGATCGTATACTCCATTAACTTCGGGAAATGAATTGATGGAGTTTTTGACTGATCTTGATATCTCTGTAGAGATTCTTGCTCCAAGTATTTCTCCAATTGTCTCTTTTAATGTCTCAAAGCCTGTCTTTATGATCATTACGGCAATGATTATTCCTACAAAAGCTTCTATACTAAGGCCAGTGGTGATAAAGATGATCGCAGCAAGAAGTGTTGACGCAGAAATGATAGAATCGTTTAGCGCATCCTTCCCTGATGCAACAAGAGAATCTGATGAAAGTTTTTCTCCTGATTTCTTCGTATATAGTCCCAAAAGAATTTTTACAATAATAGCAGCTGTCACAATAACCAGGGCTGCAGCGCTGTAATCAGGAGTTGCAGGATTTATGATCTTTTGAACCGACTCAATAAGTGAAGTAATTCCGGCGTACAAAATAATAACACCAATAACCATGGTTGTAAGATACTCTATCCTGCCATAGCCGTATGGATGCTCTTTATCCGGTTCTTTTGCTGAGAGCCTTGCACCTACTATCGTAATAAAGGAGGACATTGCATCACTTAAGTTATTTACTGCATCCATTGTTATAGCAACAGAGTTGGAAACAATTCCTATAAATGCCTTAAATGCTGCCAAAAACACATTAGCAATGATTCCTACTACACTTGTCTGTACTATTTTTTTAGTTCTGTTCATAGGGCCTCCTTCAGACAACAATTACATATTTTTCAAACTAATCATATTATAAGGCAAGAAATATCTCGATTCAAACAGGTTCCTTCCTAATACATCTTGCAAATCACTTTCATTTCTTTGATAATATCCTCATGAGCGAAGAATATATGACAATCACGGAATTAAGTGAATACCTTAGTATCTCCGAAGCTACAGTCAGGAACTGGATTAAGCTTGGGAAGGTTGTTGCCACAAAATGCGGTAAAAAAACTGTCATTTTAAAGGGTGAAGTCCAAAAATTGTCAGAGTCACTTAATTCATCCAAAATGCTCACATCCAGAAGGAATAAATCGCGACTTGGCTCAAACTATATTCCCAGGTCATATATTTCCAAAAAATCTCCAAACTATAAAACTATACTTTCCATGATCGAAGCATTTCAGGATGAGACCTTTGAAATTACCAAAGTCATCAGTTTCTGTGCTGATTTGTTAATGGCATCCAGTGGAATATCAAAAGAAATAAGGCAATGTCTGTTACCTTATGATTTACCTGATATCGAGGTAAATGAACTTTTTTCTTCATATAAACTTGTCTATGTGCCATTTGAAGATACCTTGGGACTTATATATATATCCCTTAGGCGTCTGCAGGATAAAAAAGCTACCGGTTCATACTACACTCCTTTTTATGCAGTGGATCTTATGATAAAAGACTTACCTGATACCATGCAAAGCATATGCGATCCTGCATGCGGAACCGGAAACTTTCTTTTGCGTCTTGCTGATCAATATCCCCTTGAAATGGTCCATGGATATGATATCGATGAAATTGCCGTTAAGATTGCAAGGATCAATCTGGCTATTAAATATAGAATCAGCACCAAAGAACAACTATATACTATCGAGCACAATATCCGATGCATAGACTTTTTGAGCAGTAGCGAAACTCTTCAGAAATTTGACTTCATAATCGGAAATCCGCCCTGGGGAAGCTCTTTTACCAAAGAACAAATATCTGAATTCAAAAAGGGCTTCGAAAGCATTGCAGGTAAAGGAAAGCCTGAATCCTTTGATCTTTTTGTAGAAAAAGCTGTAAGGAGCCTGACCCCCAATGGAAATATGCTCTTTCTTCTACCTGAGACCATTTTGGGCGCCGATTATCACGAATCCATAAGAAGCTTCATAGCAGATAATTCTTTCGTATCAGGAATAAGTTATTTGGGCGATATTTTTGATAAAGTCCAGTGCCCCTGCATCATTTTACGACTTAATATCAAACAGACAGACAAGATAACCGTTCAGCACTATAAAAAAGAGAAAAAAGAACTGATAACCTGCGAAAAGAAATATGTTGTGAATTCCAACAGAATAAATGAAAAGAGCTTCCATATACTTGCTGACAATGAAGAGTACAAGCTTATTGAGAAAATCCTCTCCGTTCCTCATTTCACATTAGAGGGACAGGCTGATTTTGCCCTGGGAATTGTCACAGGCTCCAATAAATCAGTTTTATCCCAAAATCCTTTAGATGGATGGGAAGGAATTGTAAAAGGATCCGACATTCATAAGTATTTCTACGATGAGCCCAAAAGCTATACAAAATTTGTCCCTCAGAATTTCCAGCAGGTAGCTCCTGAGCACATGTACCGGTCAAAAGAAAAACTTTTTTACAAATTTATTGCAAATGAGCCCGTATTTGCCTATGATAGCAAGGGTACCATTTCTCTTAACAGTGCTAATATACTGATTCCAAGAGTTCCAGGGTACTCTGCTCTTTACATTATGGCTGTGCTCAATTCAGACCTCATGTCATTTTATTACCGGCATACCTTTAAGAATATGAAGGTACTCCGCTCAGCAATTGAATCGCTGCCTATTGCAAAGTGCGATAATGATACTATGAATACTATAAGCACTCTCGCACTTGACATTGCTGATGAGAAGAAAACATCATCAGAAAAAATAAGTAGGCTTAATGCCTTAATTGATAACTTATATTCTTTAGATAAAAACAAGTTTACTTTTACAGTTTAAAGTGCTATAGTATGACTTACGTGATTAAAATAAAGCTACATTGGAGGAATAATAAATGTCTTTTGAATATATACAAAAGCTTCCTACTCCTGATGAAATCAGGGAAGAATTTCCACTTACAAAAGAACTTGCAGAGTTAAAAAAGGAAAGAGATCAGCAGATTGCTGATGTTTTCACAGGAAAAAGCGATAAATTTCTTGTAATTGTTGGTCCTTGTTCAGCTGATAACGAAGACGCAGTCTGCGATTACGTTTCAAGACTTGGGAAGGTCAATGAAAAGGTAAAGGATAAACTCATTCTTATCCCAAGAATCTATACAAATAAGCCTCGTACTACCGGTGAAGGCTACAAAGGTATAACATCTCAGCCTGACCCGGAAGGAAAGACAGATTTCCATGCCGGACTTATCGCCATGAGACATATGCAGATCAAGGCGATTGAAGAATCCGGTCTTACTGCTGCCGACGAGATGCTCTACCCTGAAAATTGGGGATATGTTGCTGATATTCTCTCCTACGTGGCTATAGGCGCCCGTTCCGTTGAGGATCAGGAACACCGCATGACAGCCAGTGGTTTTGATGTTCCTGCAGGTATGAAGAATCCTACTAGTGGCACATTCAGCGTAATGCTTAACTCAGTATATGCTGCACAGCAGTCACATTCTTTCGTTTACAGAGGCTATGAAGTTACAACTAATGGTAATCCTCTTGCTCACTGCGTACTTCGCGGTTCAAGCAACAAGCATGGTCAGTCACTTCCAAACTACCATTATGAAGATTTAAGCCTTCTATTAAAGCTCTATGAGCAGCGCGAAATTGTAAATCCGGCTGCGATAATTGATGCTAATCATAACAACTCTAACAAGCAGTACAAGGAACAAATCAGAATTGTAAAAGAAGTCCTTCATTCAAGGAACCTTAACTCTGATATCAAGGGACTTGTTAAGGGTGTAATGATTGAGAGCTACATAGAAGAAGGCAATCAAAAGATTGGAGACGGCATCTATGGAAAGTCGATCACAGATCCATGTCTTGGTTGGAATGATACAGAGCGCCTCCTCCTCGAGATTGCAGAACTTGCATAAGCTACTCCTTTTTTGCGAATAAAACATAAAATATTAAAGCCTCTTCTATTCTGAATATATAGAAGAGGCTAATTTATTCATAATAAAAGCATGACCTATATATATCTTTCATCTTCAAGGTCATGCTTTTTTCTATTTATTTAATTACTCACATTCTTCAAGGAGCTTATCAATTGCAACAAGTCTTACGCATACAGTAAAGATGTCCATTGCAAGCTTAAGATCAGTAAGTGATGGGAATGTAGGAGCAATACGTATATTGCTGTCATGAGGATCCTTACCATATGGATAAGTTGCTCCTGCTTTAGTCATAGTTACTCCCGCTTTCTTGGCTTTATCTACTATAGCCTTAGCGCATCCATCAGGGGCATCAAAACTGATAAAGTAGCCACCCTTAGGCTTAGTCCATGAACCAATTCCTACAGGCTCTAGATCTCTTTCAAGTGTTTCCAAAACTGCCTCAAACTTAGGTCTTATTATAGCGGCATGTTTTTTCATATGCGCTTTGATTCCTGCAAGATCACCAAAGAAACGTACATGACGAAGCTGGTTAACCTTATCATGACCGATTGTCTGATAGTTAAGCTGAGCCTTGATCTCTTCAAGATTGTTCAAAGATGTTGCTATAGCTGCTATTCCGCTTCCAGGGAATGTAATCTTGGAAGTTGATGAGAATTTATATACAAGGTCAGGACTTCCTGCCTTTTTACACTCTTCAAGGATTTCAATAAGGTAATCCTGGCTTCCATCATAGAGATGATGAACACCATAAGCATTATCCCAAAAGATACGGAAATCTCTGGCTGCTGGACGAAGACGGGCAAAACGTCTTACTGTCTCATCTGAATATGAATATCCCTGAGGGTTGGAATACTTAGGAACGCACCAGATTCCCTTGATTGACTCATCATCCTTTACAAGTCTTTCTACTTCATCCATATCAGGACCTGTAGGAGTCATCTGTACAGGGATCATCTCAATTCCAAAATACTCTGTTATTGCAAAATGTCTGTCATATCCCGGAACAGGGCAAAGGAATTTAACTTTATCAAGCTTGCACCAAGGAGTGTTGCCCATAATACCATGAGTATATGCTCTTGATACTGTGTCATACATAACGTTAAGAGAAGAATTACCATAGATAATGATGTTCTCAGGCTTGTTCTCCATCATGGCTCCGATCAGGACCTTTGCCTCATGGATACCATCAAGTACACCGTAGTTACGGCAATCTGTTCCATCCTCACAAGAAAGGTCTGCATCAGAATTAAGCGTATCCATCATACCCATAGAAAGATCAAGCTGCTCTCTGCATGGCTTTCCTCTCGCCATATTAAGATTAAGTCCCATACCCTGATACTTTTTATACTGAGCCTTCAGCGCTTCTTTTTCCTGCATAAGCTCCTGCTTAGTCATTTCAGAATACTTCTTTGTTTGGATTTCGCTCTTCGCCATTTTAATCTCCTTAAAAAATCAATTTCTTATTCTAGCCCATCCATATGGGTCACTAACTTGTTCATCTTTGGAAATATACTGTGAAATAGTATTGCTGTCTGCATATCCCATAAGTTCCTGAACAGAACTGACATCAGCTCCATTCTCAACTAAATGTGCTGCAAAAGAATGCCTTAAAGTAAAGATAGTAATGTCAGAATCGACTCCTGCTTTTCTGACATAAGTCTTTATAAGTTTCCATAATCCCTGCCTGCTAAGTGAAGTGCCGTTACAATTTACAAAAACAAATTCTTCATCATCGCAGTTTCCGATCATTTCTCTTCTGGCATTAAGCAGATAATCATGCATTGCTGTTTTTGCTTTTTTTCCATAAGGAATAAGTCTCTCTCTGGTATCACCACTGCTCCTTGGAAGGCGAATGCAACCAAGCCCCAGATCTACATTGGAAAGCTTTAGGTTAACCAGCTCCGACGCTTTTAATCCCGTAGCATACAACAGCTCTAAAATAGCCTTGTCTCTTTTGCCCTTGGCATCACTTGGAAATTTTTGAGATAAAAGGCCTTCAATCTCAACCGCAGATAAAACTCTGGGCGGATTCTTTTTTACATGGGGACTTTTCAAGATTTCTGCAGGACTATCTGTGATATTCCCATTCTCCACCATGTATCTGAAGAACGCTTTCATAGATGTATAATGCCTTGTTATAGACGCAGGAGCAAAATTCTCATTCCTCAAACTGTTGGCATAGTCAGTTATTTTATCCTCTGTAACACCGCTGACTTCATCTATTCCACGCTCATGCATGAATGCCGCCATGCGCTCAAGATCACGCTTATATGAAAGGCAGGTATTCTCGCTGGTTTTCTTAACATTATGAAGATGTTCTACAAACTCATTAATCTGTTGATTCATATTTTTGATCTCAATGTGTTTAATTGGATAATTGTATACAAATATGCACTTAAGTTATGATACTACACAAAATACGATGAATCAAGCCTGTTTTGAAGAATTTACCCTACTGATAAAAAGTGGCCAGACCAAAGCCAAAGAATATGCATATCTAAATTCAAGATTAGGTGCCGCTATTAAAAGCGTTCCAAGCATCAAAAATAAAAGCCACATCTCAGGTGTCTTTACTTTTCTCTTTATACCTATGAAAAGAGCTGCTATCAAAAGCCATGAGTATGTTCCGATGCTCCATAACATGCCATATATCGGAACAAAGCCTCCAAGCTTAATAAGAATTTCTTTTGTCTTAACTACAAGCTTGCCGCCTATCTTAGGCATCCAAATTAGGCCATAATCATTGCCCATTATGCCGTCTATATCTCCTACTGCATATGCAAAATCGGGATAAATATATCCTCCAAGAAGATCAAACCATGCAGAAACATAGTCGCCAAAATATCTTGGCAAAAGACCTGCCCAAAGTTTAAAGTATTCTGCCTTATGACTTTCAAGGTATGATACATCTCCGGCTCTTACAAGTTCTTTTATATTATCCGCATAATCCGGAGCATATAATTCATGAATATAAGTTGTATCTATTACCGCATCGATCAGCTCTTCTTCTGAAGCTGTAAGCTCTCTGTCATTAACTAAAACTCTTGCTATCTGTGAAATTGGGACAGATAAAGACTCAACAAAATCAGGCTTTTCTACCCCAAAGCTATCAAAAACCGGTCCCTTTATCACTGCAACAAACAAAAGGACAACAATAACTGATGGAAGCGCTTTTTTTATTTCTTTTCTGAAGGAATATACAAAAACTAAAGACCATACTATAAATGCGTACCAGGCGTTGGATCTAAATAATGAAAACAAAATTCCAAGCACGATGAAGCCCGGATATGAAGCTCTTTTATTTTTCATCTCTATAATATGGCACACGAAAAGAACTGTAATCGCAGCAAAAGGAATATCCTTCCAAATAGTCACTGCAAACACAGCATTAAACGGAACCAGCGCAAAAAAGGCAATACTGATTAGTTCCACCAGTAGATTCCTCTTTTCGGAGATCACTCTTATTTCCATAACAAGCCTTGATAAGGCTGCTGCAAACAAAAGCATCTGAAAGACGGTATAGAAACTGATAGCACTTACAACATCTTTTGTAAAAAAGAATCCAATGCTATAGAAAAGCTTTATCAAAAGCGTGTGTACCATGGGATGGTGATTGGAATATGGCCTTAATCCCATTATCTGCTCATACTGGACCAGTGAGTCAGCAGTCATTATCCCCGGGAACTCGTAAAGAAAATATGGAAGCCAGCAAAGAAGGCATAAACAAAAGCAAAGAACAAAGACCTTTTTGGGGGTATTGATCAGATCATAGTATTTATCAAGAAATCTTGTAACAGTCTGATATTTTGCAGGAATTTCTGCTCTTTTGTCTCTTATTATAAGTGAATATACTCCCTTATAAATGATATAAAATAGGCAAAAAAGACCAACAGATAAAATGATAAGAGCTAATAGTTTAAACAGTGAACTATCAAACCCTTCCGTAACCTTTGCCCTAAGAAGATATGAAATCACAGCGGATAGCCCCACCGATATACATAATCCCGGTATCTTTTTTATCCTATACTCTTTAGCCTTATTATCAGCAAATAAAAGACACACAAAAAGAACTACCGTTAGAGGATTTCTAACGGTAATTCCTAATATCAACTGAAGTGACCAACATGCAAAAAATGCTAAAAGCAATTATTTTCCCCCATCCATGATCTTATATAGCTTTTCCATAACTCCAAGACAGTCAAGAGTTGAAAAATAGTCTCTTGGAGTCTCAGCTCTTCTTATAAGCTGTACGCTTCCGTCCTCTTTCAAAAGAAGTTCTGCGCTCTTGAGCTTACCATTATAATTATAACCCATTGAATAGCCGTGAGCACCTGTATCATGAATAAAGAGATAATCACCTTTTTCAATCTCAGGAAGAGCTCTTTCAATAGCAAACTTATCGTTATTCTCACAAAGAGATCCTGTTACATCATACACGTGGTCTAAAGGTGCATTTTCTTTTCCCAAAACTGTAATATGATGATATGCACCATACATAGCAGGTCTCATAAGGTTAACTGCACAGGCGTCAACACCAATGTACTCTTTATAGATATGCTTTTCATGAATTGCCTTGGTAACAAGAGCTCCGTAAGGCGCCATCATGAAGCGGCCCATCTCTGTGAAAATTGAAGTATCTCCCATTCCGGCAGGAACAAGTATCTTTTCAAACTGCTCTTTTACGCCCTTACCAATTGCGTATATATCATTGCCTTCCTGGTCAGGCTTGTAGGGAATTCCTACACCACCAGAGAGATTGATGAATGAAAGAGCAACACCTGTCTTTTCCTTGATCTCAACAGCAAGTTCAAAGAGCTGGCCTGCAAGAAGCGGATAATACTCATTTGTAACTGTGTTACTAGCAAGGAAGGCATGAATACCAAATCTCTTTGCTCCCTTAGCTTTTAAAAGCTTGTAAGCTTCGATGATCTGGTCTTTTGTCATACCATATTTGGAATCACCAGGATTATCCATGATTCCGTTACTCATCTGAAAAACTCCGCCGGGATTGTATCTACAGGAAATTGTCTCCGGAATCTTACCAAGAGTCTTTTCCAAAAAATCAATATGTGTAAAATCATCAAGATTTATGATAGCGCCAAGCTTGTCAGCGTAAACAAACTCTTCAGCCGGAGTATCATTAGAAGAGAACATAATGTCGCTCCCCTTGGCATCGACAGCTTCGCTTAACATAAGCTCAGTAAGAGAAGAACAGTCAAAGCCGCAGCCCTGCGCTTTAAGAATCTGCATCAATACCGGATTAGGTGTAGCTTTTACAGCAAAGTATTCTTTAAAACCTTTATTCCAGGAAAAAGCATCATATACTGCTTTTGCATTTTCAATAATTCCTTTTTCATCATAGATATGAAAAGGGGTAGGATATATCTTTACAATATCTTCTACCTGGTCCTTAGTTACGAATGGTTTTTTCATAATAGTAATCCTCCGCTATAAAATAATTCTCCATCACTTTAACATGGTAATGTATAAAAACGCAAGAATTATTATTTAGCTCAAATATCTTCTATTTGCCAATCAATAGGCTCAAGTCCGTTCTGAACCAGGAATTCGTTACACTTGCTAAAATGCTTGCATCCAAAAAATCCTCTATAGGCTGAAAGAGGGCTTGGATGAGGTGCTTCGAGTATCAGATGTTTTGGGTTATTAAGCATCGCCTTTTTAGTCTGAGCAGGTCTTCCCCAAAGCATGAAAACTACAGGGTCATTCTTCTCATTAACAGCCTTAATTATGGCATCTGTAAATTTTTCCCATCCCTTTCCCTGATGTGAGTTAGCCTGGTGGGCCCTGACTGTGAGAACTGTATTTAAAAGAAGCACACCCTGATCAGCCCATTTTTTCAAATATCCATTATTGGGAATCCTGCAGCCAAGATCATCATTCAGCTCTTTATATATATTAACAAGTGAAGGCGGTGTGTCTGCTTTTCCCGGGAGAACTGAAAATGACAAGCCATGGGCCTGTCCCGGTTCATGATAGGGATCCTGACCAAGAATAAGCACCTTAACATCCTTTAACGGAGTAAGGTGAAGTGCATTAAATATATCATCCGCAGGTGGATATACCACATGGGTCTCATATTCTTTTTTTACAAAAGTAAAAAGTTCTTTATAATAATCCTTTGAAAACTCCCCTGATAAGGCTGGGAGCCAGTCGTTTGTTATCATTGACATAAAAACAATCTCCAAATTTATAATCTTACAGGAATTCCTCTTCCATTCAGGTACTCTTTTACCTGCTTTATCTCAAGCTCTTTATAATGGAAAAGAGATGCCGCCAAAGCTGCATCAGCTCCGCCTATAGTGAGTGCATCGTAGAAATGCTCTAAGGTTCCTGCTCCGCCTGACGCAATGACAGGCACATTAACAGACTGGGAAATCTGTCTTGTGAGTTCAATGTCATATCCGGCTTTTGTTCCATCGCAGTCCATACTTGTCAAAAGAATCTCTCCTGCGCCAAGTGAAACCACCTTTTTTGCCCATTCCACTGCATCAAGGCCAGTATCAATCCTTCCGCCATGTTTATATATATTCCATCCGCCGCCATCAGCTCTTTTCTTGGCATCTATGGCAACTACAACACACTGACTGCCAAATTTATCCGCGGATTCTGCAATAAGCTCTGGCTTGTCAATTGCTGCAGAATTCATGGATACTTTGTCTGCCCCTTCCCTAAGAATGGCCTTTACATCATCTACTGTCCTGATGCCTCCACCTACTGTGAACGGAATAAAGACTTTTTTGGCCACTTCTCTTACCATATCAGCTACAGTTGCTCTTCTCTCATTAGAAGCTGTAATATCCAAAAAAACAAGCTCATCTGCACCAGCTTTTGAATAGGCCTCTCCTACTGATACTGGATCACCTGCATCCTTAAGATTAACGAAATTGATTCCCTTAACAACACGCCCATTATTTACATCAAGACATGGAATAATTCTTTTTGTAAGCATAAGTCACCTCTCTTAAACTTCAAGGAAATTCTTCAATATCTGCATTCCTACATCAGCGCTCTTTTCAGGGTGGAACTGGCATGCAAAAACATTCCCGCTCTCAACAGATGCATCTATAGACACGCTGTAATCTGTTGTTGCAGTTACTTCGTCCCTGTTCTCAGCCCTTAAATAATATGAATGCACAAAATATACATAAGGGTTATCATCAAGGCCCTTAAAAAGTCTTCCCTCTCTTGGAAAAGAAAGGCTATTCCAGCCTATCTGCGGAATTTTATACTTATTGCCCTCTATATCTATACCGGGAATTCTGTTTATTTTTCCACGCAAAATGCCCAGGCCGCTAACATTTTCTGATTCCATACTGGATTCAAAAAGAAGTTGCAGACCCAGGCATATTCCTAAGAATGGTATCTCTTTAGAAACAACTTCTGAAATTGTCTCTTTTAGACCATACTCATTTATTTTGTTCATTGCATCGCCAAAAGCACCTACACCAGGTAAAACAACATGATCTGCCCTGTAGATTTCTTTTGGATCTCTGGTAACTAATGTCTTCGCACCAAGATAATCAAACGCTTTTTCTACACTTTTAATGTTACCAGCATCATAATCAATAATAGCTACCATCAAGCATCAAACTCCTTCCGAGATATCCGATGCTTTCAAGTGTATCATGATTCTAAAGTTCCGACAATCTCCATTATTCGGATAGTGTAATCCCTTTCCTTCTTTATGGAATTGATTTCTGCTATATCATCTGCGCCGAGACCATAGTTAGCTGACAATAATGATTCGATACTGTCATACACACTCTGCACCTGAATCTCAACGCCATATTTAGCAGCTTCTTCAAGCAGAACATCCTGATTTCTCATAGCCATCAAAAGCATATCCAAGGCTTCCTCTTCCATGTTCATGGCAATGTAGTTTTCATATCCGTTCAGATATCGCTCTGCCCATGCCAAAACTCTTGACTGCTCGTAGATATTATCCTGCTCTTCAGTTCTTTCTTTTCCATATAGCAGTTTATAAGCTGTAGTATATTCCCTCTGTTTATATGCATTGCTTGCCCTTGTAGATGTGACACTGTCAGGGATAACCATTGACGGGATTACGAAAAGAATTCCAAGGGACGCTGCAAAGATAGCACAAATAGCAACTTTTTTTGGCGCGATGGCCTTTTCGGGAACGCCGGGGTCCTTAGGAGGCTTTGGCTTTTTCTCCTTCTTTGGCTTTGGTGGTTTTTCCTTCTTTGGCGGTTTTTCCTTTTTAGGCTTTTCTTTCTTAGGCTTCTTTTCCTTTTTCTTCTTTTCTTTCTTGCCCTTGCCTTCTTCTCCAAGTTCATTAAGAACCTGCTGATTCTCATCAGTTAAATTAGCAAGCCCCTCAGCTGAATCATCATCTTCTCTGGTCAGGGCCTTTAATAATCTGGCAAAAAAACCTTCTTTCTTTTTCTTCTTGCCTTTTTTATCGGGATCTTCTTCAGAATCCTCGCCGCCACCACCTCTTTCAGGTATTGATGCAAGTTCATCCAGTGATGGCTCTCCACCATCGTTAAATCCTTCTTCAGTCAAAGCATCTAAGATATCTTCCTTAGGTATCTCAGAATCTTCAGGCCTTCCTGCCTCTTCATCAAGATGGGACGTGTTCTCAATATCTTCAACTTCATCATTAGCAAGGCTGTTCATAAGGGCATCAAGATCAGGAACAGCTACATCACCTTCTTCTGATGCCGTTTCTCCATCAGTAGCACCTGCAGCACTCTCAACTTCTGCAACCTCACCATCAGCAGAGCCTGACCCTTCTTCAGAACTTAAAAGATCATCAAGGCTTGCTTCAAGGTCATCTAAATTTAGTTCTTCCTCACTTCCGTCTAAGGAACCCCCATCATCAGATGCTGCGCCTGCTTCGGGCGCCGGTTCCTCGGCTATTGCATCTTCCAGCGATGGTTCCTCATTAGGAACTTCTTCAGCTGCCTCCTGAGCTACCTCACCAGAAGCCTCTTCCTGCGCTCCATCTGTAGAACCTTCAGAATTCTCCTCTATACCACCATCTGAAGACTCTTCATCCATAAGTCCTGACATGTCAAGCATAGCTTCCATCTCAGCAAGATCTACATCATCGGATTCGCCCTTCGATTCATCTGATGTAGGTTCCTCAGATATTGCACTATCTTCTTGAGATAAAACATCAGCTTCATCTGTCTCTTGCGTCGGCTCTTCTGCTACATCAGCTTGAAGATCAGCAATATCTGCTGATTGAGAATCCTCTATAGGAGCCTCTGTTTCACCTTCAGAAGCACCATCAATATTATTTAAAGTCGCACTAATATCATCACTAACAGACTTGCCATCTGATGGCTCCTCACTTAAAGCCTCATCCATGGCAGCTTCCAGGTCGTCTAGCGAAAGTTCATCAATGTTCACATCATCACTAGTTTTCCCTTCAGAGTCCTGCATATTATCAAGAGCATCTACAAGGCTTCCCTCTAAATCCTGATCAGGTTCCGTCAAACTACTGCTAGGAGCTTCATCCAAAAGATCTGTTAAGATTTCTTCAGGAGTTTCGGATGCATCAGTTGCTACATCATTTTCCAACGAAATATCAGCATCCTCCGGAAGCATTACCTCCGGAGCCATTTCCAAAAGAGAATCATCCTCCGCAGACTCATCTATGATCGGTGGCTTCTCATTGGGTACAGGCAACTCCTCAGTATTTTCCTGGGGTTGTTCTTGTACATAATCAGAACTATCAGAAAACTTTCCGCTCTGAGCCTCCTGATCCATTCTTTCAGCGTCAGCAATTGCCTCATCCAAAGCAATTTCTTCAGGATCTCTGACATCATCAACTGTTGGAGTCGCACCAACAGTAAAAGTAGGAATTCCTGAATCTGTAGGTGTCTGTATATCATCTAACATAGATGACAATCTATCATCAATTATTTCATCTCTATCAAGTCTGTCTAACAGACTACCAATATCATTTAATGCCTCGTTTTCACCGTTAGAGTTATCTACAAGCGCACCAATATCCCCTGCATCACCTTTTCTCTGTGATGTAGAGGAATTTTTGCCTCCCTTTGTTGCCATTCTGTTAAGAGCAGATTGAGGGTTATCACTTGACTTGGCTGAATTCAGCAAGCTATCGAGATACTCTTCGTTGTTGGCATTCATCGCCCATTATTCTCCTGCAAAATATAGTTAACAGAATTCATCTGTACTGATTCTGTTTTATCCTGTATTTCTGGGGTATGTTGATATAATTTTTCGTGAACTCTGATGAGATGTGCCTGCTTGTTTATAAAGGCAACCTTTTCAAATGGCCATCTGATTACTGTTGGATAATCAAGACCAACTCCCAGTTCTAAAATAAGAAGCTTGGAATTAAGAGTATTAGTCAAAAACTTCATATAATCAGCCCATCTGTCCTGATAGGCACTCTCATTATACTTAATGGTCCTATACTCTTTTCTCTTCTGATTTAGATACAATACTTTTCCATCAGCAAATGGTTTTACAAAATTTGTACCCTCATCAAAATCGCCATCATTTTCAATAATGATCTTATGAATCTTCTCTACGATTTCATTAAACTCAGGTGATTTATCTGATAAGAATAATGGATCATCTATATCGGATGTCTGAAGGTACATATATGTTCCACAAGGATAAACACTCTTTTGAGGATCAAACCCATACATGAGCGCATCCTGTAAAAAAATATCAGCAACTAAAAAGTATTTCTTATCACCAATAATATTCTTCAGTGCTTTATATGCCTTTTCAATCTTTGTATCTGTCTGATAATAAGCATATTCGTATTCCACAATAGGCAAGAGCCAGTTATTATCTTTCTTCTTACAATACTCTAATAATTTGCTATACCTTTCATCCTTAGAAAGTCCATTACTTACCCAATTCCATTCGTTGCCAATTCCTATAACAACATTATCAAAGTTTTCTACTAAACCAGCTAAATTTTGTTCCATGATGTAATACCGCCTATTGTTTGTAATATTAAAATACTCCCTTTGCAGAACAGTCATTGAAAACGTGTTTCATAACTGAGAGGCAAAGGGAGTTATAGTCAGTTAATATTAGCCTGCACTGGAAGCATTAACTAGTTCATCTATTACACTTACAAGATTACCAATCTCAGGTTTTGACAGCTGCCTATCAGCACCAAGAGATTCACCTTTTCTCCTCATTTCTTCATTAACAAGTGATGAGAAAATAATAAGTGGTATATCCTTAGTAGCATCATCACTCTTTACAAGCTTAGTCAATCTATGTCCGTCCATGATCGGCATTTCAATATCAGTGATAATGCACTTGATATTATTAAGCTCATTTCTATCCTTACAAGCTTTGATGTAGTCATATGCAAGCTTACCATTTTCAAAATGTCTCACATTATTATAGCCCGCTTTATTAAGTGAATCTACAATAAGCTTGTTAAGAAGCTGTGAATCTTCGGCAAGAACAATTGGAACTTCATTTCTAGGACGAGGTCCAATCTCTGAAAGAGCATCCATATTAAGACCTGTATTAGGATTAATATCAGATACAATCTTCTCAAAGTCCAGAATGATGATCAACTGATTATCAAACTTGATAATACCGGTTGAAATACTCTCTTCTGCCTTTGAAATTGTAGCATTTGGTTTGATGATATCAGCCCATGATACTCTGTGAATACCAATAACAGAATCTACATGGAAAGCAATATCCAATTTATTAAAGTTTGTGATGATGAACAATCCACCTGCTTTGGAAGCACCGCGCTGTAAGCAGTTCCTCAGGTCAATGGCTGTGATCATTGTATCACGAGGCATAAAAATACCTTCGATACTAGGATGAGCATTTGGTACAGGAGTTACTTCCTGATACACAATGATTTCTTTGATCTTTGCAACGTTGATGCCATAGCAATGATCATCAATCTTAAACTCAAGAACTTCAAGTTCATTGTTACCACTTTCAAGCAGGATCTTTGATTCCATTCTCTCACCTCTCGCAATAAAATAGTAAAAAAAGTGAAGTTTAAAAAAAGAAAAATAACATTAAACCGTTCGTTAATTAATTGAATATCCTCATTTAGTATAGCATAGTTTTTTGAAAGTAAATATAAAAAAACAAAAAAAGACGGCTATTTGACCGTCTTTTTAGAATTCATTTATAAGTATTTTATAATTTTAGTTTTTCTTTAAAATTTGTACCTTCAAAACCGAACACTGATTTATCTAAATCCAATTCTTTATCTCTATACTTACCTTTATGGATAAGCCCTCGACCTATTAGTACACATCAGCTGAACACGTTACCATGCTTACACCTTGTGCCTATCTAACCTCGTACTCTACAAGGGGTCTTACTGCAAAAACCAGGGATATCTCATCTTGAGGGGGGCTTCACGCTTAGATGCCTTCAGCGTTTATCCCTTCCGGACGTGGCTACCCAGCCTTATGCATCTGGCGATGCAGCTGATACACCAGCGGTCCGTCCATCCCGGTCCTCTCGTACTAAGGACAGCTCCTCTCAGATATCCTACGCCCGCGCCGGATAGGGACCGAACTGTCT
>NZ_FNUR01000014.1 GCF_900108105.1 Butyrivibrio sp. Su6
TAGTTTCAAAAAACTTCTTTTTGATGTATGATGCTTTCATGAGTGCCTCCTTAAATCAATGTGTGGTCGGATACCTTTGATTTAAGGGGCCGCCTTTGCTAAAGCTTCTTTAGCAAAGGCGGCCGCACTTTTTGAGGCCTGTGTCAAGCCCTAATTTAAAAATTTTCAAATAAAAAAGTGATTCTTACGTTCTTTGTAGAATCACTTTTTCTTTTGCAATAATGTTTTTGATATGAAAGTATATATGAATTTCCTTAACTAAATGACATTGGAACCGTCCCTGTGTCTTCCCCGCTGTCGTCCAAATCACATAAGGTTCTCATCATAGATAGCACGCTGGCCGCCGACATATTTAGGGCGGTGGCGTGCACATATGATAGGAGCCTCACCTATTTTTCTAAGGGATATGCGCATTGGTACTACTACGCTGTGCATATGCATTCCTATCATGGTTCCACCGATATCGATTCCGGCATCGGCTTTTCCACATATTGATTCCACAAGAACAGGATCCTCAAATCTCTGGTAGCTGACTGTTGCCATGGCTCCGCCGGCGTGATTTGGCTGAGGGATAGCATTGACCTGTTCAAATCCGTATTTTTCCATGGCGGCTCTTTCCATTACAAGAGCCCTGTTTAAGTGCTCGCAGCACTGCACAGCTGCAAATATGCCATTTTCTTTTAAAACAGGCATAATGCCATCGTACACTGCATTTGCTGAGTCAAGGTTAGTGGCTGTTCCTATCTGGTCACCAAGAATCTCACTTGAGGAACATCCTATCACAAAGATATCGCCTGCTTTAAGGCGTGCTTTTTCAAGTATCTCGGTTACGGCCTGACGGCTCTGTGCAGTAATATCTTCAAAATTCATGTTTTTTACCCCTGTCATGCTTATATTTGATTCTAATAATTTTCACACAATCTTATGCGAATTGCAATTATAACTAAATGATAAAAAAAATCTGAAATAACGTCATATATACACTTTGTTTACATTAGCTGTGTTACAATTTATATATATGCCAATAAGGATTATTGGCTCTTTTTGGTATGATGCGGGGTGCTTTATGAGTTCATTTGAACAGGGAAAGTTAGATGAATATGGCCATATGGATAATCTGACAGGGCTCCATAATCTTACGGGTGTATTGGATCACCTTCAAGGAAATGGAGAGTATTCTGCATCAGATATTACTGTGGTTATTTATCTGAATATAATGAATTTCAAAGCTTTTAACCAAAGATATGGATTTATCGGCGGCAATGATCTCCTTAAGGGATTAGCTTTAGAAATTCAGAGTATTTTTAATGAATCACTTATTGCACGAACAGGCGATCAGTTTATTATCCTCTCCAAAAAGATCCAGGAAGATGAAATAATAGAAAAGCTGGACCTTTTAAGAAATGAGATGCGCAGGTATGAGAAAAGCCTTAATATGCGCCTTAAAGCCGGTATTTACAAGGTGGAAGGCAATGAGGAATATCCTGTTTTGCTGATTGACAGAGCAAAAATTGCCTGTGATGACATAATAAGAGTTTATGATAAAGACAACAATTTTTATTCTGATGAGCTAAATAAAAGGAATGAGCTCAGGCAGTATGTAATAGATAATTTTGAGAGTGCATTTAAAAAGAGATATTTTACAGTTTATTATCAAAAAGAAGTCAGGGCACTTACCGGAAAGGTCTGCGGATATGAAGCTCTTGCAAGGTGGATGGACCCGATTCATGGTATGATATCGCCTGCGATTTTTGTAGAGGTACTAGAGAGCGTACATTTAATTAATAAGCTGGACATATACATTATAGACATGGTATGCGCTGATTTAAGGGATGATATTAATAGCGGATATTGTGTTGAACCTGTTTCTGTGAATTTGTCACGACTTGATTTTGAACTGTGCGACATAATGGCAGAAATTGATAAGTGCAGAGAAAAGTATGGGATTCCCAAAAAGCTTCTGAACATAGAAGTTACGGAAAGTGCAATAGCCAGCGGTTCAACTTTTCTTGGAGGGGAAATAAAGAAATTCAGAGATGCCGGATATCAGGTTTGGATGGATGATTTTGGGGCAGGATATTCATCATTCGGCAACCTTAAATCCTATGATTTTGATATGCTCAAAATAGACATGAGCTTTATAAGGGAATTTGAGACAAATAAAAAATCAAGAGTTATTCTTGCGACGATTGTAAACATGGCAAAAGAGCTTGGGATTCACACCCTTGCCGAAGGTGTGGAGACTCAGGAACAGTATGAGTTCTTAAGGCGAATAGGTTGTGAAAAGATTCAGGGATATTTTTTTGGAAAACCTAAACCTGCGACAGATATTGACAGGCCAAAGGAGAATACTTTGGAGATCTGTGAAGATGTTGATTATCATGAGTACTATGACGATATAGGCGGAATAAATTTCCTTGGGAGTACACCACTTCGTCCCAAAACTATGCAGGTTTTTAATAACCTTCCTATTGGATTATATGAAATTATTGATGAAAAGCCGATTATTATTTATGCCAACGATGCTTATAGGAATTTTTTGAGCAGCCTTGGCATATCAAGTGTGAATGAGGCAAATAAAAGGAATCAGAGTGTTGATCTCACCGAGACAAAAAGACTTTTGGAAATATCAAAAAAGGCCGAGATATCAAGTGATAAGAGAGCTGAAATGGACATTGTTGTTAACGGGAGCGTGATTAATACTAAAATCAGGTTCATTTCGAGGCATGGATGTAAGGCTGCTTTTGCAATAGTCTCAAGAAATATCACAATGCACGGCGAAGCCAAGAAATCTGACAATATTCAGGTTGCGATGGCACATGTATTTAGTCAGTACTTTAGAGTGGATCTTTATGATGAAGATGGAACAGTTGAGAATATATTCCTGAATTCAGATCAGCTTGCAGTTGCAGATATAGAGTCAGATGCTGTAAAAGCAGTTCAGATGTATTCAAATATGTATCTGTATGAACAGGATAGAGAGAGATTTAGAAAGTTTTATGACATAACAACTGTTCTTGAAAGAGTAAAGAAGGTTGCCAGAGACTATCTTGTGGATTATTACCATTCTGCAATTCCCGGTGATAATGGAAGAATGCAGATGTACATGATACTTCCTTTCTACTATAATGATAGGTGGAAGTATATATCCTGTTGCAGATATGCTGATGATGTCAGCGATGACAGGATATATAACTAAATACACCAATCGAAAGTGGATAGGTATGCTTAGATTTTGTTTTGGGGCATCCGGTTCGGGGAAAAGTACCGGATTATATAACGAGGTAATAAAAAGAAGTATCGAGGAACCGGGGAAATCTTTTTATATAATAGTTCCTGATCAGTTTACGATGCAGACCCAGAAGGATGTAGTAAAAATGCATCCTTCTCACGCTATAATGAATATAGATGTACTGAGCTTTGGAAGGCTTTCGCACAGGATATTTGAAGAACTTTCCATAAGCTCTTTTTCTGTGCTTGATGATCTGGGAAAAAGCCTTGTTCTAAGGCGCGTTGCAGATATTCTTGGTACGAAGCTCCCAATTATAGGAAAAAACATGCATAAGCCCGGCTATATTGATGAGGTAAAATCAACTATCTCTGAGTTTATGCAATATGGCATTTCAGATGAAGCGCTTTCTCTGCTTGAGGAAAAGAGCTCCTCTAAAGGTGCGCTTAATTCCAAGATCAAGGATTTGAGGCTTCTTTACAGTGAATTTTTAAAATACATTGAGGGTAAGTATATCACTACTGAGGAGACTTTGGACGTTTTGTGCAGAGAGATTCCGAACTCTAAACTTATGAAGGACAGCGTTATAGTCTTTGATGGTTTTACCGGATTTACTCCTATACAGTACAGAGTTATAAAGGCGCTTATGGATGTGGCAAGCGAAGTAGTGGTATCTCTTACTATCAGCCCACTTAGTGATCCCTATGAAGGTACTTTTGAAGAGCAGGATCTTTTTATGCTTACAAAAAAGACTGTTCTTGATCTTGAAAAGCTCGAGTATCCCGGAAATATGAGCTTTGACGCATGGAGAAATGTAAGAAATCAGGAAATGTCGAAAAATGAGCAGGGGGACATTTTCATAAAAAAAAGTCCTGTTAAGAGGCTTGAGAATAATGAACCACTGGCATTTTTGGAACAGAATCTCTTTAGATTTAACAAGCTCAAATATGAAAAAGAGCAGGATGCCATATCAATTTATCAGGCAAGTACGCCTTTCGAGGAAGTCAGGCAGACCCTGATAAAGATATCGGACCTTATAAGAGAAAATGGCTATGCTTACAGGGATATTGCTCTTGTGTGCGGAGGCCTTGATAATTACAGCGATATCCTTGAGGATGAAGCGAAAAAGTTTAATATTCCAATTTACATCGATAAGAATAGCAGTTTGCTTTTGAATCCTTTTATTGAGTATATAACCAGTGCTATAAACATAGTTATTTCAGGGTATAAGTATGAGGATGTATTCCACTACATGCGAAGTGGAATGACTTCTTTTTCTGCTGAAGATACGGATCTTTTGGAAAATTATGTAAGAGCACTTGGAATCAAAGGAAGAAAGCAATGGGAGGACAGATTCCTTAGGCATATGCCCAGGAAATTCAAATCTTCCTCCAAGGACAAAGACTCGGAAAAAGAGCTTCTCTTACTTGAAAAGCTAGAAGGAATGCGTGAGCAGATAAGTCTTTGCCTTAAGCCTTTGTTTGAGAACAAAAAGGGAAAAGTATCAGATATAACAGGGGCCCTTGTCAAAGTAATAGAAACTGAGAATTGTAAAGAAAAGCTTGATGGCTACAAGGAAAAGTTCAGGGCTCTTGGAAATGAGAAGAAAGCAAGGGAATATGAGCAGATCTATGACAAGATATTAAATCTTCTAAAGCAGATCGATGAGCTTCTTGGCGATGATGAAATTGATATCTCTGAGTACAGGGACATTTTAAGTGCGGGCTTTTCAGAAATTGAAGTTGGCACGATTCCTCAGGATGTCGACAGAATAATTGTGGGAGATATAGAAAGAACAAGGCTTAGAGAGGTTAGGGTTCTCTTTTTGCTTGGAGTTAATGACGGGTATATTCCGTCAGGAGCAGGTACAGGAGGAATTCTTTCTGATATTGACAGGCAATACCTGCTTGAACTTGACACAGGCGTAGAACTTGCGCCAACTCCAAGGCAGCAGATGTATATACAGAGACTATACCTGTATATGAACCTTACTAAGCCGACGGACAGGCTGTTTTTGTCATATGCAGAGCTGGGAGCGGATGGCAAATCTCTAAGACCTGCCTATCTGGTGCCAAAACTCATTCAGATGTTCCCGGGGATAACTGTGGAAAAACCGGAGGAGGGAACTTTTGAGGGGCAACTTGTAACCCCAGATGACAGTATGGACAAGATTTCTGAGATGCTGAGAAAATATGCACTTGGAATTCTTGAAGGCAGAGAAAAGTCAGACTTTATAACGCTCTATAGGACTCTATCAAAGATAGACATGGAAAACAGCAGGATTCTTAACAGGATCACAGAAGCTGCATTTAAACATTATGAGGATAAACCATTATCCAGGATGATTGCCTTGTCTTTATATGGAGCCAATCTGGAGAACTCCGTAAGCCGTCTCGAACAGTTTGCAAGCTGTTGTTATGCCCATTTCCTCAAGTATGGTCTGAGGCTTGAAGAGAGAAAAGAGTACGAGTTTAATGCGGCAGATCTTGGAAATGTTTTCCACGAAGTTTTGGAAAAATACACCCATGAGGTCATGAGTGGGCAAAAGAAATGGACAGAGTTCACAAAAGAAGAGTCAGATGAATTGTTAAATCGTATTTTAACTGAATGTATCACCGGTTATGGCGAAACAATACTTATGAGCAGTGCCCGTAATCAGTACATGACTGAGCGTATAAAGAGAATCCTTACAAGAACTGTGGACACTCTAAAGTATCAGATCTCTAAAGGGCACTTTGAGCCTGCATATGTGGAGATGGATTTTAGAGATGCGGGTAATATCGATGAGATAAATATAACCCTGTCTGAAGATGAAAAAAATAATATCCTCACCAGCATGAAATTACATGGACGCATTGACCGAATCGATCTATGCGAAGACTCTGACCATGTGTACGTGAAGGTTATAGATTTTAAATCAAGTGGACATAAATTTAATGTGGCAGCGCTTTATTATGGACTGCAATTGCAGCTTGTAATGTATATGAACGTTGCAACCGCAGCAGTTAAGAAAAAACACGGTGGAAAAGATACAGTTCCGGCAGCGGTGTTGTACTATCACGTTGATGATCCTCTGGCAGATGGAAAAGCAGATTTGCAACCGGATGATATCAATGAGGCTATAAAGGATAAACTGCGAACGACTGGTTTGGTCAATGAAAATATGGATGTCATAAACCTTTTAGATGAAGGGCTAAATGGCAAGTCCGATGTTATTCCTGTGGAGCTGAAAAAGGATGGAACAGTCTCAGCCAGATCAACAACTGTTACCCTGGATGATTATGAAGCTATCTCAAAATTCGTGGATTCAAAGATAAAAGACTTTGGAAACAGGATTCTTCAGGGAGAAATAAAGGTTAATCCTTATGAAATGGGTGACAGAAGCTCTTGTACATACTGTTCCTACAGATCTATCTGCGGTTATGACGAGAAAATATCGGGTTATTCCATGAGAGAACTGGACATCAAGAGTGACGAAGCTATGGAACTTATACGAAATCAGAATAATTAATTGTGGACTTAATATTTGAAATTAGAAGGTTGGATAAATGGGAGTCACATTTACAGAAGAACAGCAGGCGGTAATAGACGCAAGAAAATCTAATATATTGGTTTCAGCGGCAGCAGGTTCAGGAAAAACAGCTGTGCTGGTAGAGAGAATCATACAGATGATCAGCAGCGATGTTGATATTGATCATCTCCTTGTTGTGACCTTTACAAAGGCCGCTGCTTCTCAAATGAAAGAAAAAATAACACTGGCTATCCAAAAGAAACTTGAAGAAGAGCCGGATAACAAGCATCTCCAAAAGCAGGAGACGCTTATTCATAATGCCCAGATAACAACTATAGACTCTTTTTGCCAGTACGTTATCAGAAACAATTTCAATCATATTGGACTTGATCCATCTTTCAGGGTAGGGGATGAGGGAGAACTAAAACTCCTCATGGAAGATGTAATGCAGGATCTTCTGGAGGAGGAATATGCCCTTGCTAAAGAGGGGCAGAATGAAGATTTTGTTTACTGCATGAATTATTTCGGTACAGGAAGCAGTGACAAAAAAGTTGAGGAATATATATATCAGCTCTACAGATTTTCTGAGAGTATGCCCTGGCCAATGGACTGGCTTGATGAGAGGGCAGGAGATTATCTGGTTGAAGGTGAAAACTTTGATGAGCTTTCGTGGGTTAAAGACTGTATCGCATACATCAAAAGTTCATTGCAGGAATCTGTGGATAAAATGTCAGCAGCTATAAGAATCTGTGAAGAACCTGATGGCCCGTATATGTATGGTGATCTTTTGGAACAGGAAAAAGACAGTATTTATGCGGCTTTGGGATATAATACCTACAATGAGCTGTTTGACAGGGTCCGCGGGATTTCTTTTGGGAGACTCCCAGGAAAAAAGGACGATTCCGTATCCCCCGATAAAAAAGACTATGTTCAGAAGGTAAGAAACGGTGTTAAAGACGAGATAAAGAAGCTGACAGAGAATTATCTGGCTCTTACAGCAGATGTAATAGCCGGGCAGATGAAGCTCTGCGACAGAGCAGTCAGAGAGCTTTGCAGGCTGACGAAAGAATTTAAAAAGCGCTTTGATGACAAAAAGAGAGAAAAGCAGATGATCGACTTTTCTGATATGGAGCATTTTGCTCTGCAGATTTTGGTAGATCATCCTGGGGATACACCTTCTGCTGTGGCGCTTGAATACAGAGACTACTACAGGGAAGTACTGATTGATGAGTACCAGGATTCCAACAATGTTCAGGAGATGATGCTAAAAGCAATTTCCGGAGATGATGTTACAAAGTCCGAGAGGTTCATGGTTGGTGATGTAAAGCAGAGTATCTACAAATTCAGACTTGCAAGACCTGAGATATTTATGGAAAAACTCGGAACATATTCCAAGGATGCGTCATCCAAAGACCGAAGAATAGACCTTCACAAGAACTTTAGAAGCAGAAAAGAGGTTCTTGAGATAACGAACTATATCTTCAAAAAGATAATGGGTAAAGACCTTGGCGGGGTAGAATATGACAAAGATGCTGAGCTTGTGACCGGTGCAGAGTATGAAAGTCCTGCATTTGATATGTCGCCGGAACTCATTATGATAGATGGGGCACCTACAGGAGATGTCTCCAATCCTGAAGTGGATATAGACTCATATGATACAAAAGAGAAAGAGGCTCTTGCGATCTCTATCCGCATAAAAGAGCTTATGAAAGAAGATCCAAAGCTTAGGTTTAAGGACATTGTAATTCTTTTAAGAAGTAATGCCGGCTGGGATGATGCGTTTAAGAGTGTTCTCGAGGCACAGGGAATCCCTGCTTATATTGAATCGAAGAGCGGTTATTTTGAGACCAGTGAGATCAGCACAATGCTGAATTTACTGACCATAATTGATAACCCCCTTCAGGACATTCCGCTTGTAGGTGTGATGCATTCACCTATTGGGGGCTTTACTGACGAGGAACTGTCGGAATATAGAATAGCGATTGGTCTTGATGACTCTTTTTATCAGGGGCTGATTGAACTTGTGGATAATGATAGGGAAAAATATCCAAAGCTGGCTGAATTTACGGACTTTTTGCAGGAACTCAGGGAAATGTCCGTTTACACGCCTGTTCATGAGCTTCTTCAGTATATCATCAGAAAGACAGGCTATGATAAGTATATATCAGCTCTTCCTTCCGGAAGTCAGAGAAAAGCAAACCTGGATCAGCTTCTTTCCAGAGCACTTAGCTTTGAAAAATCAAGTTTTAAGGGTCTTTTCCATTTTATCAGATATATTGAGCATCTAAAGATTGCAATGGTGGATTATGGAGAGGCTGGAATAATTGATGAAAATGCAGATGTAGTCAGGATCATGACTATCCATAAGAGTAAGGGACTGGAATTTCCTGTTGTCTTTGTTGCAGGGCTTTCCAAAAAGTTTAACAGGATGGATACTAAGGGTGACTTGATTGCTGATATTGATCTAGGAATAGGTGTAAAGTGCATAGATACTGAGCTTAGAGTGCGATATGACACATTAAAACGCCTGATCATTGCAGATAAAATGGAAAAAGACAGCCTTGGTGAAGAGCTTAGAGTACTGTATGTTGCACTTACACGAGCAAAGGAGAAGCTTATCATGACGGCTTCCTGCAAGAGTCTGAATGATAAGCTGGAGGGCGTTATAAGGAATATTCCGGTAATAGCAGGAAATGATCTTTTACCATATTCCATGAGAACCTCTGCGGACAGTTATCTTGATATTATCCTGCCATCTGTCATAAGACATCCAAGTGTAGGAAAACTACTTGATAAGCTGGGGATTGCCAAAGAGAATTACCTGCCCTTTGTGGATAAAGATGCCGGAAATATAGCCTTCGAGTTTAAGAGTATGAATGATACTGAACTATCAGATGCCCTTGGAAATGAAAATGTAAAAGGTGCAATGAGGCTTGAGAACTTAAAGGGGGATATTGATGCCTGTTTTGATGAACAGTTATCACATAGACTAAAGGCTAAGTTTGAAGCAAAATATGCCCACGAGGACTTAAGAGGTCTTTTTACCAAGACTACTGTGACAGAATTAAAGAGCAAGAAATTGCATGAGGAAGGTGAAGTATTTACCAGGGAGATAAGTTATGAAGAGCCTGAAGTGAAAAATGACAGCGCTTCTTCTAAAGATATTCTCTTCGGTGCAGAGAGGGGAACCGCATACCATAGAGTGATGGAGCTTTTGGATGAACCTATCTATGGGGATGAAAGTCTTTTTGCCAAAGCTAAAGATGAGATTGCATCTGCAGTAAAAGAGTGGATAATACAAAAAGAAAAGCTAAAAGTGATACCACCTGAGTATTCAAAGTCGATCAAAGCCACTGATATTGCTACTTTCCTGGAGACGAGCCTTGGAAAAAGAATGGGAGCGGCTTTTAGAAACGGCGCGCTCATGCGTGAGAAGCCCTTTATGATGGGGATTCCTTCAAAAGAGCTTGATGCAAAATTCCCGGATGAAGAAATGGTGCTTATTCAGGGTATCATCGACGCGTTCTTTATCGAAGATGGAGAGATTGTGCTCCTTGATTATAAGACAGACCATGTAAAGCGTGATTCTGAGCTTGTTTCAAGATATAAAGTACAGCTCGATTATTATAAAAGGGCCATAGAGGCATCCACAGGTATGAAGGTAAAAGAAGTGTATATTTATTCTTTTTGCCTTGGAAAAGAAATAAGGATGAAGTGAGGAAGAGAATGTACGAAAACATAAAAGAAGAAAAGAAAGTAAGAGCAATTCTTGTAGGCCTTGATCAGGGCGGAAATGACCTTGATCTTGAGAGGTCAATGGATGAGTTAAAAGAGCTTACAAGAGCTATAGATATTGAAGTTGCGTGCACTGTTACGCAGTCTCTTCCGAATCCGGACAGAAGTACTTATATTGGTAGCGGAAAAGTTGAGGAAATACGTAATTCCCTGGATGTTTTTGAAGCGGATATCATTATATTCAATGACACATTATCCCCAATGCAGATAAGAAACCTTGAAAAGGCTCTTGATACAGAGGTTATAGACAGAACGGGGCTTATCCTGCAGATTTTTGCCAAGCGTGCCAAGACCAAAGAAGCCAGGCAGCAGGTAGAATACGCCCAGCTCCAATATATGCTTCCAAGACTTGCACATATGAGAACCTCCCTTTCAAGGCAGGGAGGTGGCAGCGGAAGACTCTCCAATAAGGGATCTGGTGAAAAACAGCTTGAGCTGGACAGAAGGCGTATTGAGCACCGAATGGCTGAACTTAGAAGAGATTTAACTGCTATTGAAAAAGAGCGTGACACTCAGAGAGGAAGGCGCCTACGATCGGGACTTCCCAGAATATCTCTGGTTGGATATACCAATGCCGGTAAGTCCACAATAATGAATAACCTTCTAAGGCTTTATGGCGGCGAAGGGTTTGATGAGAAGCAGGTTTTGGAAAAAGATATGCTTTTTGCCACACTTGATACCTCTGTAAGAAAGATTTCTGCGCCGGGACACAGACCATTTCTTCTTTCAGATACCGTCGGTTTTATCAGTGAACTTCCACATGCACTGGTAAAAGCATTCAGGTCAACTCTCGAAGAGGCTAAGTACGCAGATCTGCTCCTTCAGGTAATAGATTTTTCGGATCCTGAATATCGTTATCATATGGATGTGACAAAAGAAACACTGGCTGAGATAGGTGCCGGAGATATACCTGTTATCTATGTTTTTAACAAATCTGATGTGGTACAGGATGAGCAGGAGCAAAGCGGACAGCTTGTCATGCCGGTGCCAAGATCCATGGATGACAGAATATATATTTCAGCAAGGGAAGATGAAAGTCTGAACACTCTTATTGAGCTTATAGAAAAGAAACTCAGTGAGAATGAGAATGACTGTGAACTGCTTATTCCTTATTCTGAGGGCGGGATACTTAGTCTTTTAACAGGAAAAGGTGTTGTAAAGAATTCTGAATATCTTGAAGAGGGCATAAAAATCGTCGCTACCTTAGGCAGCGACGACTATAACAGATATAATGCCTATATTATAGAGTAGCTTCTTTTCTGACGCTGTAGTCTGTGGCTTCATGTTTGAGCCTGTTAAGACCGGTTCTTACTACAGGAATCATGAGAACTGCAAGTGTAAGTAAAGCCTCAAGTCCTAAATATGCTGCATTGTAAAGAAGAGAATAAATTATAGGTGACATACCTTCCGGAGCATAGTCTGCAAAGAATACAACGCCGGATAGGAAAGAAAAGAAATATCTGCCGAGAACACCTACAATATATCCCTTATACATGTCGTATTTTTCATTATGGAAAAATCCTGCCAGACCAAGTGCTGCAAAAGCGAGGATATAATCGCATATGAGCTGAGGAACACTTACGATATAGGGGTTGCTTATCATCTGAAGAAGTCCATATGCAAAGGCTGCTGCGAGACTTACTCGTGGTCCATATACATATCCGATGTATGTGATGAAGAACATACTGAATACTGTGACAGAGCCTCCCATTGGTGCTCTGAAAAGCTTTATATTAGATAATACGAAAGCAAGAGCAATGCAAAGAGCTGATGTGGTGAGCTGTCTGATACTGATCCTGCCCTTTCCATCTCTGTTAACAAGGTAGCTCACTGCAAGAAGTGCTGCAACCATAAGAGCTATAAATAAAATGTAACCGCCGGTAGTGATGCTGTAAACTCCTTCACCACTGACATCCTGTAAAAATAAATCCATAAAAAAGACCTCCCTTTGATTAATACCAAATCAAGAGGAGGTTAATTTTTTCATTTAAAGATGATATATCTTCGCACGAAAAAAGATATCAAATGCTTCCCTACGCCGGTATTATCCGGTTCAGGTAATAAGGGTCCGACGAAAAAAAATCGTTCAATCTCAGCATAGCTCCCCTAGCGGTATTATTTTGTTTTGCAATTCATATTAAACGCTTCTGCCCGTGATTTGTCAATAACCATAGGTAATCATGGAAAAAACGTATTTATATGATATTTTTTTCTTGCATAAAAATAAAAAAAGTAATTTAATCTATTTATATATGCTATAAAAATTGGAGGAGAATTATGGAAAATTTAAAGATTCCGAGTGGCTATGTGTCAGCGCTTGATCTGCACGATACACAGGTTGCCATCAAGACAGTTAAAGATTTCTTTCAGGGGATGCTTTCCACAAGGCTCAATCTTCAGAGAGTTACAGCCCCCTTATTTGTTACACCTGAGTCAGGTCTTAATGACAATCTTAATGGTGTAGAGAGACCAGTTTCTTTTGATATCCTTCATCAGGACGGTCGCAATGCAGAGATAGTTCATTCTCTTGCTAAGTGGAAAAGATATGCCCTTAAAAAATACGGTTTTAACGTAGGTGAGGGCTTATATACAGATATGAACGCCGTAAGACGTGATGAGGTTCCTGATAATATTCACTCCATTTTTGTAGATCAGTGGGATTGGGAAAAAGTTATTACTAAAGAGGACAGAAATGAAGAATTCCTCAAGGAAACAGTAAGGAACGTATATAAGGTTCTTCGTAAGACTGAGAAGTTTATGTCCATTCAGTATGATTACATTGAAGAGATTCTTCCTGAGGAGATCTTTTTTATCACAACTCAGGAGCTTGAGGAAATGTTCCCTGAGTACACACCAAAGGAACGCGAATACTACATTGCTAAGGCTAAGGGCGCTGTATGTATCATGAAGATCGGTGATCTCTTACCTTCAGGTGAAAGACACGACGGTAGAGCTCCTGACTATGATGATTGGGAACTCAATGCTGATATCATCGTATATTATCCTGTTCTTGACATTGCTCTTGAGCTTTCAAGCATGGGTATCCGTGTAGATGAAAACTCACTTAAGTCACAGCTTAAGAAAGCAGGCTGCGAGGAGAGAGCTCAGCTTCCATTCCAGAAGGCAATTCTTGATAAAGAGCTTCCTTATACTATTGGAGGCGGAATCGGACAGTCCAGAATCTGCATGTTCTTCTTAAGAAAAGCTCACATCGGAGAAGTTCAATGTTCAATCTGGCCAGAAGATATGGTAAAAGAAGCAGTTTCTAACGGAATTCAGATTCTTTAAACGAATTATTCGCAATTTCTTCACAAAATAGTCACACTTTAACGATATAGTTTTTTAAGTCGCATAAAGAAAGGGGTGACTATTTATGTTGAGACAGATGATTAGAAAAAATATAAGCTTGCAGCCTTCACAGGTTAAGAACTTTGTGGACACAGCTTCTAAGTGCAACTTTGACGTGGATATATATTACAACAGGTATGTGGTTGACGCTAAATCAATTTTAGGCGTTCTTGGCCTTGATTTTAATCAGAAGCTTACTGTAGAGTTCAGCGGACATAATGCAGAATTTGAGCAGTACCTTGACACTCTTGCAGTTGCAGGCTGATAAAACAATTTGTTCATTGTAGATTAAAAAAGCTCCATGGTATAAAATATCATGGAGCTTTTTCTTTTTCTAAAAAGCCTGATTTAAATAAGTTTATATACGGAGAGTATATGAGGATTGAAATATCTGTACGCGGACTTGTTGAATTTATACTTCGAAGCGGCGACATAGACAACAGAATACATCAGGCTCCTGCAGATGCAATGCAGGAAGGTGGCCGAATACACAGAATGATACAAAAGAGCATGGGACCTGATTATCATGCGGAAGTTCCACTTGAGTATGTACATAGTGCAAATGGCTATGAACTTGTAATATCCGGAAGAGCTGATGGTATTTTAGATAAGTTTTTTGGAAAACCCGGAGCATATGATGCTCAGGAGTCTTTTATTGAGAAAAATTCTGCTTTGCCACTGATAGATGAGATCAAGGGCACCTACAGGGACCTGAATCACTTAAAGGAACCTGTTTTGGTCCATCTTGCCCAGGCTAAATGCTATGCTGCCATATATTCAAGGCAGATAAAATGCCCTGAGATAAAGGTCAGAATGAGTTATTGCAACATAGACTCGGAGGAAATGAAGTATTTTGACTATAAGTTTTCTTATAAAGAGATAACCGGGTGGTTTGACGATATTATAAGCAGCTACTTGAAGTGGTCTGATTTTGAATACAACTGGAGTATAGAAAGAACTGCTTCTCTTAAGAAGGTTGCGTTCCCTTTTCCTTACAGAGACGGGCAAAAAGACCTGGCAGCAGGCGTATACAGAACTATCATACATGGGAAAAAGCTGTTTTTGGAAGCTCCAACCGGCACGGGAAAGACTATAACCACTGTATTTCCTGCGATCAAGGCCATGGGCGAGGGCAAGACCAGCAAGATCTTTTACCTGACAGCCAAGTCTATAACAAGGACGGTTCCGGAAGAGGCCTTTAATACCCTGAGAAAAACTCAGAATATGAGCCTTAAGACGGTTACTATAACTGCCAGGGATAAGATATGTTTTTTGGAGGATGCCGAGAGAAACTGCAATCCGGTTATATGCCCCTATGCAAAAGGACATTATGACAGAATAAATGATGCCATATTTGACTGCCTGACCCACGAGGATTCTTTTGACAGGGAAGTAATCATAGAATATGCCAGAAAGCACGAAGTCTGCCCCTTTGAGATGTCTCTTGATATGAGCCTTTGGGCCGATGCTGTAATTTGCGATTACAACTATGTTTTTGATCCCTTTGTATATCTTAGAAGATTCTTTGCTGATGGGGCAAAGGGGGATTACATCTTTCTTGTGGATGAGACACATAACCTTCTTGACAGAGGAAGGGATATGTACAGTGCGGTTCTTAGAAAAGAGAATTTTCTTGAGCTTAAGAACACCATAAAAGAGTATCATCCAAGCATTGCAGGACATTTGGATAAATGTAACAAGGTAATGTTGGAGATGAAAAGAGAATGCGACGGATGTACTAAGCTTACATCGATAGAAAAATTGATCAATCCACTAAACAGGCTGGCAGGGATAATATCCGAGTATTTGGAAAATCATTCTGAAGGCCCATGCAGAGATGATATACTGGAGTTTTATTTTGATATATCGAGATTTTTGACAATTTATGACAGAGTGGATGACCACTATGTGATGTACAGCGAGTTTTCTGAAGATGGAAGCTTCTTAGTAAGGCTCTACTGTGCAGATCCGTCAAGGAACCTTTCGGAGTGCATGGAGCGAGGCAGATCATCAATACTCTTTTCTGCTACGCTTTTGCCTATTCAGTATTATAAAAAGCTCCTCGGCGGAACTGATGAAGATTTTGAGATGTATGCCAAATCTGTTTTTGATCCTGACAGACTTGGACTTTTTATTGGAAGTGATGTTACCAGCAGGTACTCCCAAAGGAGCGAGGCGCAGTACATGAATATTGCAGGTTATATCCACAATATTGTAAGTGCCAGAAGTGGAAATTACCTTATTTTCTTCCCGTCACATCAGTTTTTGGATGAGGTTCTTGCATGCTTCGAGGATAATTTTTTTGATGAGGAGACAACAGAGCTTCTTGTTCAGCAGAGCTTTATGAGTGAGGATGCAAGGGAAATGTTTCTCGACAGATTTTCTGCCGGAAATAATTTGGACCTTTCGAAAGTTATCCACATGGATATTGATGTTGTTGAGGATAAAAATATCCTTGGATTTTGTGTTATGGGAGGAATCTTCAGTGAGGGCATTGACCTTAAGTATGACAGCCTTATCGGGGTAATAGTAGTTGGAACAGGTATACCTCTTGTGTGCAACGAAAGAGAGATATTAAGAGGATACTTTGATGAAAAAGGACTTGATGGTTTTGACTATGCCTATAGATTTCCCGGCATGAATAAGGTCCTTCAGGCTTCTGGACGAGTTATCAGAACTGAAGAAGATATGGGCGTTGCGGCGCTTTTGGATGACAGGTTTATGCAGGGAAGCTACAGAGCTCTTTTCCCACGAGAGTGGAAAGATTATAAGACTGTAACGACCAGTACGGTCAAAAACGCTGTATCGCAGTTCTGGACTGGGATTTGCCGCGATTGAGCTATTGGTTTTGGAAGGAAATCATAGAAAGAAAACAACAGGGTTAACATAATAATAAAATCTGCAAAAATATGTAAACCAAACAAATGTTTAAATTGTATCAATTGGATGTTCAATTTGACGTTTTTATAGAAAAATGATACAGAGTTTACCGATAAGTGACGTGTGCGTCATGTGGATAACTCTGTGGAAACTGGGGATTAGTCGAAATATAGTATTAAAGATACCGCTAAAATAGGCGCTTTAAATAGTGTGTAAAAATATAACACTATGGTGTGTAAAAACGAGCATGTGACTAATGCGGTCAACGACTATATGTAAACCATATATTGTAGTTGACACGTATGTCATGTTGCTAGCGCCCTTACGATGTTGTATACTGACTCTAGTTTTTTTATGGCTCTTATGCTAATTTGAGGTACCACGATGAATATTAAAAACTTTGATTCAGAAATACAGGCCTTATATGATGAAGTGCTTACTACCAGAACAACTATGTCCAGTAGTTATATCAATGCCTGTAACAGATTTATCAGAAGAGCCAAAGAGGCGGATGACCAGAATCTTTTGGGATGTGCCTATTACTACCTTGCAGATGCGTATTATCTTTTGACTACAGATTATAGGAAATTCAATTTGAATCTGTTGAAGGCAATTGAGATACTTCAGTCCTGTGGAGAAAACGAGTTATTGGCAAGGTGCTTTAATCTATTGGGTATCGATGCACTAAATCATGGCAATCACGAACTTGCTCTGGATTTCTTTTTATCAGGAAAAAGAAATTGTGAAGGGCTCGACAGCAGTGTTCCCGGATTCATAGATTTTAATATAGGTCAGATTTATTATGTGGCTGGGGATCCCAAACAGGCTTTGACTTATATCCGTTCAGCCTACAAACAGATCAGAAAGAATAAAAAAGACAGTTTATACTATAGAAATATACTGTTTTGTTATTGCTTTGAGGCAGACTGTTATATGGAACTGGACAAGCCGGATTCAGTAAGAAAGTGCCTTCTGGGGATTGATAAGCTCGAAGCGGAGGATAAAGCCGGCAGAGAATTTGCAAATGGTATTACCGCTGCAGACATAAGGACAAGGGGCTATCATTACATAGGGGATATGGTTAAGTTCCAGAGATATGCTTCAAGGCTTCTTACTCTTATTCAGAACGACAAGCATCCCCTTGATAATATGGAAGACATATTTATTATGTGTCGTTTCTTTATTAAGATTGGTTGGATTGACGAAGCCGTCCGTATAGTTGATAATACTGAAAGGTCTCTTGCGGATTTTAATATAGCACATCTGAAAAAAGATTTTGCCAAGCTAAAATGTGAGCTATATGTATGTCTTGGTGATAAAAAGAAAAAGAACGAAGCACTGAATGAATTCTTCCAGGCTTCTAATGATGAAGAAAAAGAAAGACTTGCCAATTATAAGTTTTTCACAGACATCAGGAACAGGCTTTATTCTATTGAGAAGGAAAATGTCATTTTGCAGAAGCAGGCTTCTACCGATCCTCTGACAGGGCTTGGTAACAGATATGGCCTGAATAAGTTTGCAGATGCAGCATTTGAGAAGGCATTTGACCTTAAGAGATCACTGGCAGTAGAGATTCTTGACATAGATAATTTCAAGCAGTATAACGATACCTATGGCCATCAGGCAGGTGATGAGTGTCTCACTCAGGTTGCCTCTATAATAAATGAAATGGCCAGAGAAAATGAACTCATTCACGCCTTTAGATATGGCGGCGATGAATTTGTTATTATATATGAAAGCATGACTGATAAAGAAGTCATGGAATATGCTACAATGCTTAGACAGGCTGTGATAGATCTTGATCTTTCCAGCAAATACTCCGATAAGGGAATCGTGACGATTTCCCAGGGAATCAGAAATTCTGTTCCTCAGGAGACTACTAAACTCTGGGACTATATGTATGCTGCGGACAATGCTCTCTATCAGGTAAAAGAGCATACCAAAGGCGAGATAATAATGCTTCATAAGGCAGTAATCTCACAGAAGTCACTGGATGATGCAACACACCTTTAAGTAAATTAGAGAACTTTTTATAAGGAGATAATTATGAAAAAAGAACTTGCTAAGACCTATGATCCAAAGGGCATCGAAGCTCGTCTTTATTCAAAGTGGGAAGAGAAAAAGTATTTCCACGCAGAAGTAGATGAGACCAAAAAACCTTTTACTATTGTAATCCCACCGCCAAATATTACCGGTAAGCTTCACATGGGACATGCTCTTGATAACACAATGCAGGATATACTCATCAGATACAAGAGGATGCAGGGATATAATGCACTTTGGCAGCCTGGAACAGACCATGCTTCAATTGCTACAGAGGTTAAGATCATCGATACTCTCAAAAAAGAAGGAATCGATAAAAGAGACCTTGGAAGAGAGAAATTCCTTGAGAGAGCATGGGAGTGGAAAAAAGAATACGGCGGAACAATCATTCAGCAGCTTAAAAAGCTGGGATCTTCCTGTGATTGGGACAGAGAGCGCTTTACAATGGATGAAGGCTGCAATGAAGCTGTTACAGAGGTCTTTTGCAAGATGCACGAGAAAGGCTATATCTATAAGGGTAGCCGTATCGTTAACTGGTGTCCTGTTTGTAAGACTTCTATTTCTGATGCAGAGGTTGAGTACGAGGAGCAGGCAGGTCACTTATGGCACATTAAATATCCTGTGATCGATGAGAATGGCAAGGTTTCAGATACAGAGTTTATCGAGTTTGCTACAACACGTCCTGAGACTATGCTTGGTGATACAGCAGTTGCTGTAAATCCTGATGATGACAGATACAAGAGCTTCAAGGGCAAGAAAGTTCTTTTACCTATAGTAAACAGAGAGCTTCCTATTGTTGAGGACTCTTATGTTGATATGGAATTTGGTACTGGTGTTGTTAAGATCACCCCTGGCCATGACCCTAACGACTTCGAAGTTGGAAAGCGTCACGGTCTTGAGGAGATAAACATCCTCAATGATGATGCAACTATCAATTCAAACGGTGGCAAGTTTGCAGGCATGGACAGATATGCTGCAAGAGAAGCTATTGTAAAAGAACTTGATGAGATGGGACTTCTTGTTAAGATCGAGGACTATTCTCACAATGTTGGAACTCACGATCGTTGCCATACAACTGTTGAGCCTATGATCAAGGCACAGTGGTTTGTAAAGATGGATGAGCTCATCAAACCTGCAGTTAAGGCTGTAAAGGATGGAGAGATCAAGCTCATTCCTTCAAGAATGGATAAGACATATTTCAACTGGACAGATAATATCCGTGACTGGTGTATTTCAAGACAGCTTTGGTGGGGACACAGAATTCCTGCTTACTACTGTGATGATTGCGGTGAAGTAGTTGTTGCCAAGCAGGCACCTACTGTATGTCCTAAGTGCGGAAAGACTCACTTTACTCAGGATCCAGATACACTTGATACATGGTTCTCTTCAGCTCTTTGGCCTTTTGAGACACTTGGATGGCCTCATGAGACTAAGGAACTTAAGTACTTCTTCCCTACAGATGTGCTTGTAACAGGTTATGACATTATCTTCTTCTGGGTAATCAGAATGATCTTCTCAAGCTACGAGCAGATGGGAACATATCCTTTCAAGACAGTTCTTTTCCACGGACTTGTAAGGGATTCTCAGGGAAGAAAGATGAGTAAGTCACTTGGAAATGGTATCGATCCTTTGGATATCATTGAGAATTACGGTGCTGATGCGCTGAGACTTACACTTATCACAGGTAATGCACCTGGTAATGACATGCGTTTCTACAATGAGAGAGTAGAAAACAGCCGTAACTTTGCAAACAAGGTTTGGAATGCTTCCAGATTTATCATGATGAACATGGGCGAAGATGCAAAGAGCGCTATCCATCAGCCTGCTCCTGCAGGACTTGAGCCTGTAGATCACTGGATCCTTTCCAAGTTTAATAAGACTGTAAAAGAAGTAACAGATAATATGGATCATTTTGAGCTTGGAATCGCAGTTCAGAAGGTTTATGACTTCATCTGGGATGAGTTCTGCGACTGGTACATTGAGATGGTTAAGCCTCGTCTTTACAACTCAGACAACAAAAAGTCACATGAAGCAGCTCTTTGGACACTTCAGACAGTACTTATCGGAGCCCTTAAGCTCCTTCACCCATATATGCCATTTATCACAGAAGAAATCTTCTGCACTATGCAGGATGAAGAGGAATCAATCATGATCTCTGACTGGCCTGTATATAAGGAAGAGTGGAATTTTGCTGATGACGAGAAGGCTATCGAGACAATCAAGGAAGCTGTTCGTGGTATCCGTAACGTAAGAACTCAGATGAACGTTGCTCCATCCCGCAAGGCTAAAGTATTTGTTGTAAGTGAGAACAGTGAAATCCTCGATATCTTTACAACAGGTAAGCTCTTCTTTGAGTCACTTGCATATGCTTCAGAATCAGTATGCCAGAAAGACAAGACAGGCATTGCTGATGATGCTGTATCAGTAGTACTTGCTGATGCAACTGTATATATTCCTTTCTCAGATCTTGTAGATATTTCAGCTGAGATTGAAAGACTTACAAAGGAACAGAAAAAGCTTGAGGGAGAACTTAAGAGATCTCAGAATATGCTCAGCAATGAGAAGTTCCTTTCAAAGGCTCCTGCAGAGAAGATTGCTGAAGAAAAAGAAAAACAGCAGAAATATCAGCAGACTTACGACCAGATCACAGAGCGTCTTAAGCAGCTTAGCAAGTAATTTAAGACATCTGTTTGTGCAGCTTGGATAAGTTATGACAAAAGAGATAAATGATAGCATAAATCGAATATTGGAATCTGCATCAAGTGGAATAGGAGTTTCGGTTAGGGAATGTGAAGAGTTCCTTAACCGGATTCCGGGTTTTACTGATAAACATACGATTGAAGATACTAAGGAGTTTCTGGAATTTCTGGGGAATCCTGATGAGAACATGAAAATCATCCATGTTGCCGGGACTAACGGAAAAGGCTCGGTGTGCAGTTACCTTACATCTATACTGATGAGAGCTGGATACAAGGTGGGGACGTTTGTTTCGCCTCACCTTGTTAAAGTTAATGAGCGATTTTTGGTTGATGGCAGGATGATCTCAGATTCTTTGTTTACAGAAATATTTGTGGAAACACTTCAAAGAGTCATGGAATATGGCAAGGATGGCTATTTTCCAACCTATTTTGAGTATTTGTTCTTTATGGCCATGCTCCTTTATGATGTATATCCTGTGGATTACCTCATACTTGAAACGGGACTTGGTGGAAGACTTGATGCTACTAATTCAGTAGGAAGACCTGAGATAAACATTATCACTGAAATAGGTTTTGACCATATGCAGTATCTTGGCAATACCATTGAAGAAATAGCAGGGGAAAAGGCCGGCATAATAAGACCCGGAGTTCCTACAGTCTTTTTTGACAAACAGCAAGAGAGCACGGAAGTAATAAAGAAAAAGGCTCTGGAATTGGATTCCAGGGCAGTTATAATCCAGGAAAAAGACATTGAGGATGTAAGAGGAATATGCGATGAAAACGGAAACAAATTCATTGCTTTTTCGTATAATTCCCTTTATGATAAATATGTTGACTTGAAACTGTCGACCCAGGCCAGGTATCAGGCGGAGAACGCTGCTATAGCAGTGACAGCCGCAGAAATACTTAAGGATAATGGCGCTGCTATATCCAGGCAGGATATTCAGGAAGGGCTTATTACAGCCAAATGGGAAGGCAGAATGGAAGAGATCCGTCCCGGGATTTATGTGGATGGAGCTCATAATATTGACGGAATAGAGGCATTTCTTGATTCTGTAAAAGGAATAGATGCAGATGGCAGGAAAATATTGCTTTTTGGTGTGGTATCTGACAAACAGTATCTGAATATTGTTGATAAGATACTCCTAAGTGGTCAGTTTGACGCCATATATGTTGCAACTCTTGAGACTTCCAGATCAGTTTCTGTTTCAGAACTTAAGGGAGCCTTCGAACATGGTAAGGAAGAGTTTGGTATATTTGGCCTGCCGATAAAGTACTATTCAAATGTCAGAGATGCGGTGACTGATATAATTACTATCAGAAAGTCAGGAGACATAGTTTTTGCCGCAGGATCTTTGTATCTTACGGGCGAGATAAAAACTATGATGTGAAATGACTCATATCTATAATACGAGGATAATTATGCTGAATTTTGAAGAAGAACTTAAAAAATTCAAACCAAGCCTTGAAATAGAGGATACAGAAGACATTATCTACAATCAGGATCTTGATGATATGTCAGATGTACTTGTAAAGCTTTTAAAAGAGGCAAGAAGCGAAACTGATAATCAGAGAAGGACAAGATAACAGATGAGGTGCGCTAATTGCAACACTGAATTGAACAATACCGACATTTGTCCGGGATGCGGAAGAAATGTCAGAACATACAAGAAAATGGTCAGCCTTTCTAACAGGCTTTATAACGAGGGACTTGAAAAAGCCAGTGTCAGAGACCTTTCAGGTGCTGTTGCTTCACTTCGCCAGAGCCTTAAGCTGGACAAGAATAACATTGATGCCAGAAACCTTCTTGGACTTATTTACTATGAGACCGGGGAGGTTGTTGCTGCGCTTTCAGAATGGGTAATCAGCAAGAATCTTGAAACAGGTGAGAATACTGCTGATTATTTCATGGATACAGTTAGAAACAGCCCTGCCAAGCTTGATGAGATCAATCAGACAATAAAGAAATTCAATATTGCCCTTAATTATTGCAGGCAGGACAGCCTTGATCTTGCTGTAATACAGCTTAAAAAGGTGCTTTCACTTAACAGCAATTTTGTTAAAGCGCATCTTTTGCTATGTCTTTTGTATCTAAAGAGCGGAAACTGGGACAGAGCCAAGGCAGAGGCGGGTAAAGCCCTTAAGCTTGATACTGGCAATATAATGGCCAAGAGGTACCTTAAGGAAGCTGATGATATGCTTCTTCCCGGTGAGAGCGGTAAGCTTGTCTCTGATATAGCTGCAGATGCTGATGATGTTATCAGGTACAACAGCGGCAATGAGATGATCATTCAGCCGGTTAAAAAGACTGCTATTACTAGAACGGGATCCATATGGGGCATTGTTCTTGGAATTATTTTGGGAATTGCTGCTTCATGCTTTTTGATACTTCCTCAGAGAATTGCAGGGATCAATTCCAATAATCAGGAAAAGATAACTCAGATTAGTGAAGAGTCTGATGCCAAGTCAGCACAGATAAATGATTATGAGCAGCAGATCAAGACTCTTAAGAGTCAGGTAGAGGAACTTGAGGGACAGGTTTCAGGATATGAGGGTGCAACATCCACATCAGCAGCTATGAATTCCCTTATGCAGGCTGCTTCAATATACATCAAGGATCCAAGTGACGTGGATGGAATAGCAAAAGCACTTGCTGACGTTGATCTTACTGTGATAGGTGATGATGTTTCAACTGAATTCACAGCGCTTTATGACAATCTTATGGTGCTTGTAGGTCCACAGCTTGCAACATCATATTACAATACCGGATACAGTGCCTATAAGGAAAGTGATTATGAAATTGCTATCAGCAATCTTTCTAAGGCATATCAGTACGACAATACCAATGTGAATACATTGTATTATCTTGGTAATTCATATTACAACAGTGGTGATATTGCCAAGGCTAAAGAGGTCTATGACGAGGTTATCACAAGGTTCCCTGAGACAAAGAGCGCTCAGGAGGCTAAGACCAAGCTTGCAGAAATAAATAATTCTGATGGTTGATTAAGCAGATTGAGGCGATAGAAATATCGCCTTATTTTGAAGGAACAAAGTGGGGAAATGATAAATTTTTCGGATTTAGGTTTTATATTCAGGTTTTTACCTGTGTTTCTAGTAGCATTTTATCTGACTCCCGTTACATATAGAAGCGTTACGCTGCTTATTGGGAGTTTGACGTTTTATGCGGTGGGAGATTTAAAGGGGCTTGCAGTACTATGCATAGCTGTGATTGTTAACTACTTATTTGGGAGAGCTCATAAGGGGGAGAAGAATAAGTTTCTTCTTGCGTTTATTGTATGTCTTGATGCTTTAATGCTCGTAGAGTTTAAGCTTCTTTCACAATTTGTGGATAATTCTTTTATGCCAATTGGAATCAGTTTTTTTACCTTTAAGATGATTTCATATCAGGCAGATCTCTACATGGGAAAAATTGATGAAGAGCCGCGCTTTGTCGATGCTGCGGCTTATTTTTGCATGTTCCCACAGGTGGTTTCAGGACCTATCATGCGTTTTTCTGACTATCAGAAAAAGATATATTTTCAAGAAAAAGAGGATATTTTCTCGGCGATAGAAGATGGCTTAAGGTTCTTTGTTGTAGGACTTGGAATGAAAGTTCTTTTGGCAGATCATCTGTCTATGCTGTGGAATGATATAGGAACAATAGGTTATGAGAGTATCTCAACTCCTCTTGCGTGGATTGGCGCGGTTACATATACTCTTGAACTTTACTATGATTTCTGGGGCTATTCTCTTATGGCTGCAGGAATTGGGGTAATGCTTGGATTTCCGTTTGTTGTAAACTTTGACCAGCCCTACAGTTCAGCGAGTGTGTCTGAGTTTTACAGAAGATGGCATGCTTCTCTTGGATCCTGGTTTAGGGATTACATCTATATTCCTCTTGGAGGAAGCAGAGTAGGGGATATGAGGATTGTTTTAAACCTCTTTGTGGTTTGGCTTATTACAGGCTTTTGGCATGGAGTTACGCCTAACTTTATTTTGTGGGGACTTATCCTCTTTGGTATTATCGTTTTTGAGCGATTTGTAATGCTGGGGAAAATGCCTGAAATTGCAAGGAAGGTGCTTGGCAGATTCAATGTGCTTGTACTTATTCCGCTGACCTGGGTAATATTTGCAATTTCTGATTTTAAGGGTCTTACAGATTATTTTAAAAGATTGTTTCCTTTCTTTGGACAGGGAATATCTGTGAATGGAAGCGATTATATAAAGAACCTTGGTATTTATGGCGGATTTTTGGCAGTATCAATTGTTCTTTTGCTTCCGGGATTATATAAATTCTTTGAAGTAAAGAGGAAACATCCGGCATTTACTGTATTATTATTTGTACTTTTCTGGGTTTGCGTTTATAGCTTATCCAATGCTGCCGGTAATCCATTTATGTATTTTAGATTTTAGGGAATAAAAATGAAACTAGTAAAGACATGCCCTCTCTTAATTGGGGTAGTGATCACAGCAAGCTTAATATCGATATTGTCTTTTGCACTGAAGGACACTGTATACAGTGAGTACGTAAGTCCTGAAGATATTGATACGCCTATCCTTGCCAGCTTTTTTAAAGCTGCTGCGGATGGAGTTTTTCCGTGGACAAAAACAAATGTGGATTACTCTGATTCTTTGACAGAAAATGTGGAAAACGTCGAAGACGATCAGCTGGCAGAAGGCACACAAAGTCCTGATGATGGCTTACAGGTAAGTGAGGATATATCAGGAAATGGCGTTGGTGCAGAAAGTTTTGATGTATCAGGAAATGATGTTTCCGGCAATGACATTTCAGGCAATTCTGAGGAAGTGTATGAATTTACTCAGGTTGATGATGACTATTTTACGGATGCTCTTTTCATCGGAGACTCCAGAACAGTTGGACTTTCTGAGTATTGTGAAGAATTGGATACCAGGGCCACCTTCTATTCCAAGATCTCATTGACCATATACAATGCCATGAACACTGAGTTCATCAAGACTGAAAGCGGTAAAATCACTGTTGATCAGGCTCTTTCCGAGAATCAGTTTTCCAAGATATATATCATGCTTGGACTTAATGAGATTGGAACAGGAACACCTGAGACTTTTGCCCAGGCCTACAAGGCTGTGGTGGACAGAATTCGTGAACTTCAGCCTGATGCGATCATATATATCCAGGGCATCATGCACGTGACAGAGAAAAAGAGCAGTTCAGATAAGTACTTTAATAACGACAATATAAATACTAGAAATATGGCACTTTCAGAGCTTGCAGATAACAAAACTATCTTTTACATAGACATGAATGAAGCGGTTGATGATGAAAACGGAAACCTTTTAGCAGAGCTTTCTTTTGACGATGTTCATCTTAAGGCTTCTTCATATGAGAGATGGCATCAGTATTTGCTTGCAAATGCTATTGTTAAGGAATAAGGGTAGGTGTTAAAATGGCTAGAGAAATGACTTTTAAAATGGAAAGGCCCGGACTCCTTAAAGAGGGAGATCATGTGACTGTTACGGAAGGCGTCCTTCCAAGTAACTATTACTATACGATTGATCCGTCTCTTGCAATGTCAGGCAATTTCCCCTTTAGAGAGCGAATGCTTGAGAGGGAAGGCGTAGTGACAAAGGTTGAGGAGAATGACAGGGGTTTCTATGTGACTGCCGTTTTTGAGCAGAGCACTTAATGAGGTATTTTCGAATTTAGTGCGAGCCATGGGGAAACACTTGGCGAGGTATTTACGAGCCTAGTGAGAATCCCAAGAGCAGAGCACTTAAGCATTTAAAGAGGAGGACATGAAATGGAATACATCAGTACAGACAAGGCACCAGCAGCTATAGGACCATATTCACAGGCAATCAAGGCAGGGGATTTTCTTTATGCTTCAGGACAGATCCCGATCAACCCTGCAAGTGGGGAAATAGACACAACTACAATTGCTGATCAGGCAGACAGAGTTTGCCGCAATATTGGCGAGATCTTAAAGGCAGCAGGAACTGACTTTGAGCACGTAGTTAAGACAACATGTTTTTTAGCTGAAATGAGCGATTTTGCAGCATTTAATGCTGTTTACGAAAAGTATTTTACAGGAAAGCCTGCAAGAAGTTGCGTGGCAGTTAAACAGTTACCTAGAAATGTCCTTTGCGAAGTTGAGGTAATTGCTTATCTTGGGGAGTAATAAGAGCTTATGAAGCGCGGAATTGTTGCGGGAGCGTTATCTCTGACCATTTTGCTTTCAGGTTGCGGGAGTCTGGCCGGAAGACACAGCATTGACTCCGGTTTTGCTTATATCGAGAGCCACGAGTATACCAGTGCGCTCGAGAGCTTTGAGGAAGCAGAAAAAAATGGCGAGGATGCGTGCCTTATCCATAGAGGTAAGGGAATAGCATATCTATATAGCGGCGAGTATGAGCAGGCAGCTGAGGAGCTGCTTTCTTCGCTTGCATCGGATGAGGGAATAGTTGATGATATGGACTTTGACACCAACTACTACCTTGCTGAGAGCTATATGAAGCTTGGAGAGTACAGTAAGGCAAAAGAGGTCTATGATGCAATAATCGGTCTTCGGAGCGGAGACATCAATGCGTATTATCTAAGAGGAACATGTGAATTGTCCTCAGGTAATCATGACTCCGGATATGCTGATTTTACCAAGGCCATATCTCTTAATCCCAAGGATTATTCTATGATGATCATGATATATAAGTCCCTTGCTGAAAATGGCTATGAAGAGGAAGGCGTTTCCATCATTACCAGAGCTTTGGAAAATGGCAGTGATTACATGACCAACTACGAGAAGGGACAGATTTCTTTTTACCTTGGGAACAATGCTGATGCTCAGAGCTACCTCGAAGCAGCAAGAAGCGAAAGAGACCAGGAAAAAGAGCCGGTAGTTCTTTTGCTGGGACAGACTGGAGAAGTTCAGGGTGATTATAACTATGCTATAAGTGTTTATAAGACTTATCTGTCTGAAAATCCTAACAGTGCAAAGGTCTACAATCAGCTTGGAATGTGCCAGATAAAGCAGGGCGATTATGAAGGTGCTGTTTCTTCTTTTCAGTCAGGAATAGAGATAAACGACAAATCCTTAAATCAGGCGCTTATGCTTAATGAGATAACTGCCTATGAATATATGGGAGAGTTTGGATTGGCATCATCTTTAATGACAACATATCTCCAGGAATATCCACAGGATGAGGCAGCAGTTAGAGAAAACGTATTTTTATCAACAAGATGAATGTTTTTGTTCAAAATGTAATAATGTTTTTTGGTTAGATAGAAAAATCCGCAGTTTGTGCGGATTTTTTGACTATAAAGTAAAATTGAAAAAGGCTTTGGAGGAGTGGGTATGAAAATTACAGTATTTAATGAATGGGATCATGTGCCTAAGGCAGAGTACGAAGGTGAGAAAAATGTAGTACTTGCCTGGGATGGGGAGTATAGAAAGGGAGATGTTATTGAGTTTTCAGGACTTGTTCCCGGAAAGTTCTATGTCGTAAAGGTAGATGCAGCAGTTGGTACTTCTCTGGTGCTTGTGGACCAGGAAACTGTTGATTTTATTGTTCCTTTTTATGAAAAGAAAACAAGCTATAATCCCCTTGCGTTTTTTGGCAACAGACATGTTGTTACAATAAGAGAAGCTGAGGATTATGAAGTTAAAGGCTATAGGAATATTGCTCTTAATCCTTTTGATCAGCATGAAGTGTCAGGTGTTTATCCTCATGCAAGTGCCAATGTTGAAACAAGAGGCGAAGCTGTATTTGCTGCAAGGAATGCGATAGATGGCTGTATAGCTACACTTTCTCATGGTGAGTGGCCTTATGAATCCTGGGGAATAAACAGACAGGATGATGCTGAGTTTACTTTGGATTTTGGAAGAGAAGTTGACTTTGACAAGATAGTTCTCTATACAAGAGCCGATTTCCCACATGATAACTGGTGGGTAGAAGCTACTTTCACTTTTTCTGATGGAAGCAGCGAAGTTGTCAAAATGGATAAAAAGGTCGCAGAACCACATGTTTTCAACATTGAGAAGAAAAACATCAGGTGGATAAAACTTGGAAAACTGATAAAAGCCGATGATCCAAGCCCATTCCCTGCACTTACACAGATAGAAGTGTATGGAACTGAGGCAGGAGTGAATTGAATAAAAGTATCTGAACAGAATAAAGATAAATTCACCCTAAATGAGGAAAGCAGATGAGTAATCGAACTTTAATACAGAATTTTTTTAGTAAAAGTGAAGGATGCAGCATATATACAAAGTATCCTGATATTTCAGACAGGAACAAATGGGAAGGACTTTCTGACTCCCTGAAAAAGAGACTTGTGCAGGCTGGCGAGGAGGCTATGAAAGAACCATGGACACAGCTTCTTATCTCGGATTTTATGGAGTTTAAGAAATCAGGAAACAGAGTAAGGTTTGAGGATAAGTACTTTCCAAGGAGAAGGAAATTAAATAAGCTTGTTCTTGCCGAGTGCGTTGAAAATAAAGGGAGATTTCTAGGGGATATCCTTGATGGGCTATACCTCATCCTGGAGGAAACTACATGGTGCCTGCCACCCCACACGAGCTATGTGCGTGATGGCGTACAGGAGAAAATGCCTGATGTGACAAGGCCTATCATAGATCTTTTTGATGCAGAGTCAGGTGCAGAAGTTGCTTTTGCAGAATATGCTTTAAGACCTGTATTAAATGAGATAAGTCCTTTTATCAGCACTTATGTCAATGAAAGACTTAAGGAGAGAATATTTACCCCATATTTAGAACAGCATTTTTGGTGGATGGGAAATGGCAAGGAATCAATGTGTAACTGGACACCATGGTGTACACAAAACGTTCTGATATGTGCCCTTACTCGTCCTGAAGACTTTTTCACAGAAGAGGAAAGAATGGTATTTATTGAAAAGGCTGCCAAGTCCTGTGATTACTTCCTTGATGAGTACGGCGAAGACGGAGGCTGTGATGAGGGAGCTCAGTATTATTCTCATGCGGCTCTTTGTCTCTTTGGATGTCTTGAGCTTATGAGCGCTGTTCTTGGAAATGGCAAGGATGGCAATAGCTCTTTTGCTGAGGTATTCAAGGAAAAGCTTATTAGAAATGTTGCCAATTACATAGTTAAGATGTACATAGGCAATGGGTATTATGTGAACTTTGCTGATTGCAGCGCTCTTGCTGGTGGAAGAACTGCAAGAGAGTATCTGTTTGGAAAGGCAACAGGAGATAAGGTCCTTTCTACTTTTGCAGCTCTTGATTTTCAAAAAGAATCTGAAGAGGAAAGGCTTGTCAGCAGTGAGATAAATCTCTTTTACCATTTTATCCAGGCTTTTGCTTATGACGAGATGATGGGTGTTACTGGTGAAGCAGGTATACCTGAAGATGCCTTTTTTGAGAGTGTTGGACTGATGGTGGCTCGAGACGGCGTTTATACACTTGCTGCCAAAGCTGGTGACAATGCAGATAGTCATAATCATAATGATGTTGGCTCTTTTACCATATATAAAAATGGAAAGCCTATGCTCATTGACCTTGGAGTTGGAACTTATACACAGAAGACTTTCTCTAATAGAAGATATGAACTGTGGACCATGCAGTCTCAGTTCCACAATCTGCCTACTTTTGTTGATGAAGGATACCTGACTGGAGATAAGAGTGGCACGTTTGAGGGAAAAACTGAAGCATGCGGAAAACAGTATTTGGAAGAACTTGGAAGAGATGCTGCTGCAGATGTGTATAATTCAGCATTTATAATGCAGCACGCAGGTGAACAGTTCGCGGCAGGGGATGTAAACTGTATTTTATGCATGAATTCAGAAGATAATTCTGCTGATGAAGTATGCTCTGGAAAGCATATATCCTCTTTAGCCATGGATATCGCAGGTGCTTACGGTGATGACCGCATCAGAAGCTATAAAAGAATTGTAAGTCTGAATAAAGGTGAGGGTGTTTGTGTTGAGGATACCTATGATGGCGATCTTAATGCAGTTATAAGTCTTATGACTTATGAGAAGCCGGAAATTGAGGTGCTTTCTGAAGATGGAAATTGTGAGGATAGTCCAAGTGATGGCCCCGCATCATGCAAGAAGAAATTTTTGGTGCGCATAGGCAATCTGGGATGCGCAGAGATAAGTGGCGCAGAATCAGCCACTGTTAAAGCATATCCAATAACAGATGAGAGGCTTTCTATCGCCTGGAAGCACGATGTATACAGAGTGCTTTTAGAGATGGGGCCTTCAAATAGGCTTGAAATGAAGTTTAGATGATGAAACAGGGTGCAGTTGCAGATTTTAAAGCAACTGCACCCTGTTTTTGTAAGTGGAATTTCCTGAGATTAACATATTCAGACAACTGCACCCCAGTTTTCTGTTTTTGTTTTCCTGTGATACCGATATTGATTTAACTGCACCCTATTACATATTGGAGACATTGGCTATACAACATGTTTTAAATCAAGTGCACCCTTTTTAGAGGGTGCACTTGAACAAGAAATCTAATCACAGGAAAGAGTTAGTTGAAAAAAAGGGTGCAGTTAAATAAAAATAAGCTGTATAGGAAATGGTTTTAGAAAAAATAGGGTGTAGATAAACTATTTTTACAATAATAGGAAATAAGCTTGACTTTAGAAGTTGAAATGTGTTATTTTCATCAAGTTGTTTATTTATTTAAATCTTGATGCCTAATCTGGCATGAACAACGTTATTCGCAAATCGCGAGACTATTCATATTAACAAACAGAGTGCATGTAATGATAACTGCACGAAAAGTGACAGCAATACTAGGTATATAAGTAGGGACAAAGAAAAGAGAAGGAGAGAAACCGCACAAAATAAAGAAGAAAACAAATAAAGAAAGCAAAATTCTAAGAAAGTAGGAGTGAATGTGGATATTGAAGATGCTATGATGGCAGAAAAAAGAGTGCTGCTTAAAAAATTAAACATTTATCAAGATAAATTTGAAAGGGGAAATTTTCCTGAAGGAAGAATACAGATAAATAAAAATGGCAGGGGTTATAAGTATTATCAGGTAATTCAAAAAGACCGGAAAATCACAAGGAAATACTTAAAGAAGGATAAAATAGAAATCGCAAAAAGTCTTGCCATAAAGAACTTGCTGCAAAAGCAGATAAGTTCGACAAAGATGGAAATAGCAGCCATTGATGCATACATAAAAAGACATCCTAGAGAGACACCAGCGATGACTATTAAAAATCAACCTGCATATAGGAAATTGATAGATATACCATCTTATTTTGGCGCAGAATGCGATGATAATTGGGATAAGGCAGAGTATGAAAAATCAAATAAAAATCCAGAAAAATTGAAAATTGCCACTTTAAAAGGTGACCTGGTAAGGTCCAAAGCAGAGGCAATGATTGCTGATGCACTATTTCGAAATGGAATTCAGTATAGATATGAATGCAGATTAAAAGTTGGTAATGAATATTTTTATCCGGATTTTATTGTGAAGAATAAGAGAACCGGAAAAATATATATTTGGGAGCATTATGGAATGATGGATGATAAAAAATATATAAGCAAATATATATATAAGTCAAAAGCATATGTAGAGAACGGCTACGTGATGTCTTTAAACATGCTTGCTACATTTGAAACAGAAAAGATACCTTTAGATTCAGTAGGCATTGACAGGGTTATAGAAAATTACTTGCTATAACCAAAAGTCATGCATTTAGTGACAAAATCCTGTTTGGCTAAAAAATCGCAAGATTTAATATAAAATATACATTATTTTTTGCTCCAAAAGACGGTACTATATAATTTGGTGAATTGGGTAAGAAAAAACTAAAGCAATTCAACTATGCAATCATGTTTGGGAGGAAGATTATGGGATTTATCAGTAGCGAAGACTTACAGTGGGTCAATGACACATTGAAAAAAATAGAAGAAAAGATGGTTCCTGTTACAGAGAGAAACAGGAATAAGATACCATATACTACAGATGAAAGCGGCAGATTTGATGACAGATCAGATAAAAAAGAAATCTGCTGGTGGACTAATGGCTTCTGGGGCGGAGAAATGTGGCAGCTCTATAAGCTTACAGGTAATGATATGTTTAAAGAAGAGGCGCTTTGGGTAGAAGAAAAGCTTGATGCAGCGTTTCTTAATTATAACGGAATGGACCACGATGCCGGCTTTAGATGGCTTCCAACAGCTGTCATCAATTACAAGTTAAATAAAGGCGAGGAAGCAAAGAACAGAGGCTTACTTGCAGCAGCAAGCCTTGCGGGAAGATTTAACTTAAACGGTAATTTCATCAGGGCATGGAATGACTGGGGTGATGGCAGAGATACTACAGGCTGGGCTATTATCGACTGTATGATGAATCTTCCGCTTTTGTACTGGGCTTCTGATGTGCTTGCAGATCCAAGATTTAAAAAGATTGCCATGGCACATGCGGATACAGCAATGAAAAACTTTATCCGAGAAGACGGCTCAGTAAGACATATCGTTGGCTTTGATCCATTTACCGGAAAGTTCGACAGAGAGTATGGCGGACAGGGATATGGTGAAGGCTCAAGCTGGACAAGAGGACAGAGCTGGGCAGTTTATGGATTTGCCCTTAGTTATATTCATACAGGTGAAAAGAAATATCTTGAAACTGCTATGAAAGTTGCAGATTATGTACTCTCTGAGATGCCTGAGACTTTCCTTGTTCCAATTGACTACAGACAGCCAAAGACGGATGATCTTGAGGATTCTACAGCAGCTGCAATAACAGCAGGTGGATTAATTGAAATCGCAAAGAGTCTTCTGGGCCAGTATGCAAATAATAATAGTGAACGTGCAGAAAAATACCTTGCAGCAGCCGTAAAACTCTTAAAAGCGCTTGATAGCCATAGCTGCGACTACACTTTAGACAGAGATAACCTCCTTACCAGAGGCTCAGTTGATTATCATGGAAATGGTCACCATATGGCCATTATCTATGGTGACTATTATTACATTGAGGCACTTATGAAGCTTAACGAGAGCGCCCTTAATGTATTCTGAACGAATACTATGACAGCTTAACCTGAAAATGTCATAAGCAGTTTATTTTGATGCAATAATATATATTGTCAGAGTATAAGGAGCAGACCATGAAGTTTACACCTACAAAAACAGACTATGAACTTAGCCCATATACAGGCCTTACAAGAGAGAGCTGGATAGAGGCAGCAGAATATCTTTTATCAGGAATATTTGGAAATATCAAAAGCATAGAGGATCCGGTGGTAATGCCAAGGTATGAGACTGAAGTTACCTACCCCTCAAAGGATGCTCCCATGTGGCGCTACAAGGCGGAGATTTTTGAGGGACTTTGCAGATCCTTCTTTATTTCTGCGCCTTTAATCCACATTAGGCCTGACCTTGTATTAAATGGCATAAATGTAAGAGATTATTATAAGAAACAGGTTTTATATGCAGTTACAAAGGGTGAAAAGAACTACGTATTAAACTATTCGGATATGAAAGAGCTGGATAAGAGCGGCAACCCATGTGCATGTTTTCAGCAGACTGTAGAGACAGCAGCGCTTGTTATTTGTCTCTGGCTTTCAAAAGACGAAATCTGGGAGACCTACACAAAGGAAGAAAAAGACAGAATAGCAGCCTTTTTAAGCGACTTTGCTCATTCAAATACAGTGCCTCAGAACTGGCGCCTTTTTAACATGCTTGATCTGGCGTTTCTTAATATGTACGGCTATGAGATTGATGAGGATATCATGCGCGACCATGCCCAGAACATCCTGAATTATTATGTTGGCCAGGGCTGGTACAGAGACGGACAGTCCTTTGACTATTATTCATGTTGGGCTTTCAATATGTATACAGCCATCTGGAATCAGTGGTATGGATATGAAAAAGAGCCATATATAGCCAAAAAGTTTGAAGAAAATTCCAATGAACTCATGAAGACATATCCACTCTTTTTTGACAGAGATGGATTTACAAATATGTGGGGAAGAAGCGGCATCTACAGAAATGCAGCAACAAGTTCATTTGACGGCAATCTCCTTATGAACAATCCCGCTATAGATCCAGGACTTGCAAGAAGGATCTGCTCAGGATCACTTCTGCAGTTCCTTTCAAGAGATGACTTTTTGTGGGAAGGCGTACCAACACTTGGCTTCTATGGCCCATTCGTTCCTCTTGTGCAGTCCTATTCCTGCGCTGAGTCTCCTATGTGGCTTGCAAAGGCTCTTTTGTGCCTGCATCTGCCTGCTGATCATCCATTCTGGACAAGCAAAGAAAATATTGGCCCATGGGAAGACTTAAAAGAAAATGAGACCCTTGTCACAACCCTGGACGGACCAGGACTTTGCATGGCTAACCATGAGGCAAATGGTATTACTGAGCTTAGAACTGGTAAGATGGTAAAAGATAAAACGGACCTTCATGGAATCTGGAACTATGGAAAGCTTGTTTATAACACAAAATTCCCTTGGGACAGTGTCAATAAGGATGGAGTTCAGTCTCAGCAGTATGTTGTGACTTACCTGGATGAAGAGCATCCTGTAGCTATTACGCCTAATGCATGCTTCTGGCATGGGGAGAAGGATGGTGTGCTCTACAGAAGGCACTTCTTTGAGTATGAGACACAGACAGAAACTCATTGGAGAACAGCCATAAATATCGCTGATTTTGCAGTTCCTTATGGAATCATGCGTGCAGACAAGATCCGCATGTTCAGAAGACCGCTCCGTATAACACTTGGAGCTTTTGGATTCCCTGATAATGGAACAGAGGTTATCAAAAAAGAGAAAGATGGATTTAAGGCTGTTATATTAAAGGGCCATGATCATACAGGAAAAGAAAAGCAGTTAGCCTTTACGATTATGGATGGTTGGGATAATATAGACCTGATACACAGTAAGAATACCAACCCTGACAGTGAGAATTCCATTATCCTTTATGCAGATACCAAGAGGGAAAAGCAGTATGGATATGAGCCGTACTTCCTTATTTCTCAGGTGATCACAAAAGAGAGTCTTGAAGACTTTTCAGATGATGATATTTTCCCTGTAAAGTCCATAGAGTACACAGACCCTCAGAAATGCGGAGGATATGGACCTGTCAGAATAAGCCTTAAAAACGGCGATTGCAAAGTCATTGATTTTGAAGGAATAGAAGGTAATCTTCAGCTGTGATCCAAGTAACATCACCTGGAGGACAAAGTGAATAATAACAGCAGTTATAAAATAAGGCTTGCAACCGCTGATGATGCAGAGGCACTTCTTGATATTTACAGGTATTATGTTGAAAAAACAGCTATAACCTATGAGTATGAAGTGCCAACTGTAAGCGAGTTTAAGAGCCGTATAGAAAAAGTTCTTAAGGATTTCCCCTATCTTGTTGTTGAGGAAGTCTCAAACGCAGATGACAGTGAGAATGCAGGAAGTACCAGGATCGTTGGTTATGCCTATGCCAGCAAATTCCACGAGAGGGCAGCTTATCAGTGGTGCGTTGAAATGTCCATTTATCTCGATAAAGACTGCAAGAGAAATGGACTTGGAAGAGCTCTTTATGAGGAGCTTGAGAAGCGCCTTAAGGACATGGGAATCCTCAATCTATACTCATGCATCGGATATCCTGAAAAAGAGGATGAATATTTGACCTATGACAGTGTCAGATTCCACGAAAAAATGGGTTATAAACTTATTGGTCATTTCCATAAATGTGGATTCAAGTTTGGCAAATGGTACGATATGGTCTGGATGGAAAAGATCATCGGAGAACATGGGGATGAACCATGCATCATAAACTCTCAACATTCTTAAAAAGTACATATGGTGAAAAGATATATCGCCTGTCCCTGACTTCGGGCTGCAGTTGCCCAAACAGGGACGGCTCTATCATTATGCCAAATGGTGAGAGGTCTTTTCATGGATGCACATTTTGCTCTGAGGGAGGTTCAGGAGACTTCGCTGTTCCTGTGACCGGCATTGGGGTAAGGCAGTTGAATGAGCAGTTTGAACGAGCCAAGGATAAGGTGCGACAAAAAACCGATGCAAATAAGTTTATTGCTTATTTTCAGTCATTTACCAATACCTATGGAGACGTAAACAGGTTAAAAGAGCTCTACAGCGCAGTCATTAAAAGAGAAGACGTGGTGGCCTTATCCCTCGGAACAAGGCCTGACTGTATAGGAAGAGACGTCCTTGATATGCTAAAAGAGCTGAATCAGATAAAGCCTGTATGGGTAGAACTGGGACTTCAGACAATCCATGAAAAAACTGCCATAAGCATCAACAGAGGTTATGAGCTAAAGGTTTTTGAAGATGCCTATAAGAGGCTTAAAGGAGCCGGGATAGTTGTAATAGTTCATGTAATCTTAGGGCTTTTTGGCGAAACAAAGGAAGATATGCTTGATACGGTCAGATACCTTTCCGGGCTTACACCTGTGCTCGATGGCATAAAGCTTCAAAATCTGCAACTTCTTAAGGGGACACAGCTTTACAGACAGTACCTTGAGATGAGTGAAGCTGAGAGGCCTTCCTTTATGGATATGGAGGAATACACAGACCTTGTTGCAGAGTGCATAGCTCTTTTACCTGAGGAAACTGTGATACATCGAATGACTGGGGATGGCCCCAGAAAGCTCCTTGTGGAGCCACTTTGGAGCCTTGATAAAAAGCGTGTCTTAAACACCCTCACCAGGAAATGCAAGGGAATCCTTGAGTGATCAGCTTTCAGGTTCCACATATATAAATAAATATTTGAAGTAAGTATGTTCTTTTTCCTTGTCATAAAGGTTAATGAGACTTATTACGTATAGATCAGAGCAGGCTTTTAGCCTGTTCTTTTTTATGTAAGAAAGCATTTTCTGGTAGGTCTTTTCAATGTCTTTTGACAGATTGTCCTGATGGCAGCACAGAGCGATGCGGCCCTCTGCAGGAAATGTATCGATGTTATCTGCAGGCAGGAAAGAAAGACTTATTATGTTGTTATAAACGTAATGCTTCTTGACGAGGTCTTCATAAGAGATGGTGACTCCTGTTGGGAAGATAGACAGAGAATCCTTGTCCACAGCTTTTTTCAGGTGAACTGAGATGTCCTCGGCGATATCAGCGGTGTGATGAGCAAAGTCTTTATTCTGAATGGGAGTCTTACTGATGCTGATCTCGGGCATTGTCTGCAAGAACAAAGAGCCCTTTTTGTGCCCTCCGAATTCTCCAAGTATCCACATTCCAAGGTGCAGCGCACTTATCTTTTTATTTATTCTGTAAAGCTCCCTCTGCATTTCAAGAATCTTGGAGTTAGTCAGTCTCTCGATTGCTTCCCTGGAGGAGTTGTGGATAAGGTCTCTGATCTCGGGAATGCTGCAGCCCGCCTGGCGCATGGTGCTTATAAAAAAGAAAGAGCTTATCTGAGATGCGGAATAGTAGTGATAGCCGTTGCTCTCATCTACTCTGGGCATGAGAATGTCCTGTTCATAGTAGTGTCTTAAAGTATCCCTTGTCGTACCACATAGTTTTGCAAACTGGCTGACAGTGAGTGAATATTCCTGTTGGTCGTTTTTGTAATCGTAAAAAGTTGTCATAAAAACCCTCGAAAAAACTTAAAAAAATCTATTGACTTGGGGGTAACACCCAAGATTATTGTAACAAAGAATTGATAATAAATAAACATGGAACATTCAAAAGGAGACAAAAATGAAAGACGTTAAAGGAACAATCATTCGTATAATCGCAGAGTATCTTGATAAGGAGGAAAGTGAAATCTCATCCTCATCAACATTTACAGAGATCGGACTTGATTCTCTGGACATCATGGAGCTTGTTATGCAGATGCAGGAAGAGCTTGATTGCAAGATTGAGCTTTCACAGGAGATCACAACAATCGATAAGCTGGTTGAGCTCATTGAGAAGCAGTAATGATCTGGAGAGGAACGATAAATGAGTGCAAATCCGATTTGTGAAATGCTTGGGATCAAATATCCGGTTTTTCAGGGAGGAATGGCCTGGATCGCTGACGCGAATCTTGCAGCTGCAGTATCAAACGCAGGAGGACTTGGTATCATCGCAGCGATGAATTCCAATGGGGAGCAGCTTAGGGAGCAGATAAGGAAGGCAAAAGAGCTGACAGATAAGCCCTTTGGTGTGAATCTGATGCTCATGAGTCCATATATTGAAGAGGCTGTTGAGGTTGTCTGCCAGGAAAAAATCGCAGTTGTGACAACAGGCGCAGGAAACCCTGCAAAGTACATGGAGCAGTTAAAAAATGCAGGAGTAAAGGTAATCTGCGTGGTTGCAAGCGTCGCTCTTGCAGTAATGGCCCAGAGAATGGGCGCCAGCGCAGTGGTGGCTGAGGGCTGTGAGTCAGGTGGACATGTTGGAGATACCACGACGATGGCACTTGTGCCACAGGTTGTTGATGCGGTGAATATCCCTGTTATCGCTGCCGGAGGAATTGCGGATGGAAGAGGCATGGCAGCAGCTTTTATGCTGGGGGCCAAGGCCATTCAGATGGGAACAAGATTCCTTACTGCAAAAGAGTGCGGTGTTCATCCAAATTATAAGGAGAAAGTCTTAAAGGCAAAGGACAGAGACACGATTGTCACAGGTAAAAGCCTTGGGCACCCGGTAAGAGCTCTGAAAAACAGAATGACAAGGGACTTTCAGGCAAAAGAAAATGACCCACTATCTACACCGGATGAACTGGAAAAAATGGGAGCAGGGGCACTTAGACGCGCTGCCATAGATGGAGACGTTAAGACGGGATCATGTATGTGCGGACAGATTGCAGGGCTCGTTAACTCTGAGGGGACATGTGAAGAGATCATTACAGGTATCTGCAGAGATGCTAAGGCTCTCTTGGAAAAGAAATGTGAGGAACTTTGATGGGAAAGATAGCTTTTTTATTCGCCGGTCAGGGAAGTCAGTATCCCGGAATGACAAAGGATTTATTTGAGAATATACCTGAAGTTCACAACTTCTTTGGAGTTGCCGAGGCAATCCGCCCCGGTACGCTTACTCAGATGTTTACAGGGGATGCTGAAACGTTAAAAAGAACAGAAAATGCCCAGCCATGCCTTTTTTTAGCTGATATGGCGGGGGCTATATCTCTATTGCAGAATGGAGTAAGTCCGGATGCTGTTGCAGGCTTTTCTCTTGGGGAAGTGGCAGCTCTTGCAGCTTCTGATGTACTAAGTTTCCAGGAAGCCTTTAAGCTTGTGTGCCAGAGAGGAAAATACATGCAGAAGTCCGCTGAAGCTGTGGAAGGTGGCATGGTAGCTGTGCTTAGGATGGACAAAGCTCTTTTGCAAAAAATGTGCAAAGAGTATGAGGTTTATCCTGTAAATTACAACTGCCCGGGGCAGGTAGTAGTATCGGGTGAAAAAGAGAAAATAGATGCCTTCAAGGAAAAACTTGGGGAGCAAAAGGTAAGATTTATAGAGCTTCCTGTTGGAGGACCCTTTCACACGCCTTATATGGAGAGTGCAGCAAAAGAGCTAAAGCATGAGCTAAAGGAAGGAAAGGTCTATAAACTTAAAAAACCCCATATTCCTCTTTATGCAAATAAAACAGCAAAGCCCTACCCGGAGGAAGAAAAAGATATGATAGACACCATATCAGGTCAGGTCTGCAGCAGCGTTAAGTGGGAGGAAACTCTCAAAAACATGGCGGATAGCGGAGTTGATACATTTATAGAGTGCGGTCCCGGAAAGACACTTTCGGGATTTGTGAAAAGAACTGTTGAGGGAGCCAGGGTTTATTCAGTAAATGATATGGATTCACTTCATGAAGTATTAAGGGAGCTTAAAAAGGATGCTTAAAGGAAAGAAAGCAGTAGTAACAGGAGGAAGCAGGGGAATTGGCAGGGCAATTGCTTTGAGATTCGCTCAAAATGGGGCAGATCTTGCGATCATTGCAACAAGAGAGAGCGAAGCAGCCCTTGAAACAATAAAAGAGCTTACTTCTTATGGAATTACGGCAAGGCTCTATGTTTGCGACATTAAGGATGCAGACCAGGTTGACAGCGTAGCAAAGGAGATAATAGCTGACTTTGGCACTATCGATATCCTTGTAAATAACGCAGGAATAACAAGGGATAACCTTCTTGCAAACTTTAAGACTATGGATATTGACAGTGTTATAGATGTGAATCTAAAGGGATGTATATATGTCACTAAAGCCTTTATCAGAAACTTTGTGATGCATAAAAAAGGAAGCATTATAAATATCAGTTCAGTTGTGGGACTTATGGGGAATAAAGGCCAGACCAACTATGCTGCATCAAAGGCTGGAATTGTTGGATTTACAAAGGCCGTTGCCAGGGAGTACGGAAGAAAAAATATAAGGTGCAACGCCATAGCACCAGGATATATAACCACTGAGATGACTGCGATGCTAAGCGATGCGCAGACAGAGGAAATGAAGAAGATGATCCCACTTGGGAAGCTTGGAAATCCCGAGGATGTGGCTGACCTTGCGCTTTTTTTGGGAAGCGAAGGGTCAAAGTACATAACCGGAGAAGTCATCAAAGTGGATGGAGGAATGTATGTGTAGAGTAGTTGTAACGGGAATGGGAGTTATTAGTCCAGTAGGAAATGATCTGGACACTTTTTGGGATAATCTCAAAAACGGTGTATGCGGAATAGGAAAGATAAAAAGATTTGATGCATCAGGCCTTAAGGTAAGCCTTGATGCGGAGGTCAAGAATTTTAACCCAAAAGAATATTATGACAGCATGCAGGAGATCAGAAAGTCAGATCTTTTCATGCAGTATGCTATGGCAGCAGCAAAGCAGGCTGTAACCCAGAGCAGGATACTTGAGGACGGGATTGATAGTGAACGTTTTGGAGTGTATATAGGATCGGGAATTGGGGGTATCAATTCTACGATCAGAGAGCAGGATAAGTTAAGAGAAAAAGGTCCTGACATGGTATCACCTTTCTTTGTGCCAATGATGATCAGCAACATGGCAGCAGGAGCTATATCAATAAAATTCGGCGCAAAGGGGCCAACACTTCCTGTTGTTACTGCCTGTGCTACTTCAACTAACACCATAGGAGAGGCCTACAGGGCAATCAAGCACGGATATGCAGATGCCATAATCACAGGAGGTAGCGAAGCTTCCATAAATGAGCTTGCAATGGCAGGTTTTATCAACTGTCAGGCCCTGAATCTTGCAGAAAATCCTGATGAGGGAAGTCTTCCTTTTGACAAGCGAAGGGGCGGTTTTGTTATGGGAGAAGGAGCGGGGATCCTTATCCTCGAGGAGTATAAGCACGCCAAGGCAAGAGGAGCCAATATTCTTGCTGAGGTTATCGGCTATGGAAATACTGCGGATGCCTACCACATCACAGCGCCGGACCCGGAAGGGAGCGGAGCCATAAGGGCCATCAAGAGCGTTGTTGACGAGGGGAAAATTGATGAAAGCAGCGAGATATACATCAATGCCCACGGCACAGGTACTCATTTAAACGATGCCATGGAGACCAAGGCCATCAAGGCTGTTTTTGGCAAAAGAGCTTACGACATCCATGTAAGTTCCACCAAATCCATGACCGGGCACATGATGGGAGCCACAGGTGCGGTTGAAGCCATTGCTTCTGTTCTTGCACTTAAGGATGGCATAATTCCGCCGACCATAAACTACAAGGAAAAAGATGAGGAATGTGACCTTGACTATACAGCAAATAAGGCCGTTTGTGCAGATATTGAATATGCAATCAGCACGTCCCTTGGATTTGGCGGACATAATGCATGTATAGCATTTAAACGTTACGAGGCGTGAGTATGACTAATTCTTTAAAAGATTATGAGGATATGTTTGCAAGGCTGTCTTTATCAGAACTTGAGGTTCATGAGAAAGATTTTTTTCTAAAGTTGAAAAGAGATTTAAAGTCATCTGAAATTGTGGAAAAAGAGCCTGTGGCAAATAAAAATGAAGTAAAAAATGAACCTGAAGCAGGTGAAGCTAAAGCTGTCAGCGGCTTTGAGGTTAAGGCCCCTCTCCTTGGTGTTTTTAATGGAAGTGTTGGAGATAAAAAGGCACTCAAAAAGGGAGACAGGGTTTCAAAGGGCGATGTTCTGTGCACTTTGGAGGCAATGAAAATGCTCAATGAGGTAAAGTCTCCGGTTGACGGAACTATGGCTAAGGTTTTGGCAAATGAAGGTGACCTTGTTGAGTATGACCAGGTCCTGTTTGTCATAGAGTAAGGTGATTTTATGAACAGAGAAGAAATAAAAAAGATACTTCCCCACAGGGAGCCGATGCTGCTTGTGGATGAGGCGTATCTCAATGAAGATGGTACGGCAACAGGATTTTATAAGGTAAGGGGAGATGAGTTCTTTTTACAGGGGCATTTCCCTGGGAATCCAATAGTGCCGGGAGTTATTCAGTGTGAGATGATGGCCCAGTCCGCCTGCATCATGTTTGAAGAAAAGATGAAGGGGAAAGATGCAACTCCTGTGTACACAGGCCTTGATAAGGTGCGGTTCAGGGGAATGATAAAGCCTGGAGATACCATAAGGATCGATACAAAGCTTATCAGAGATGCGCATCCTATGTATCTGCTTCATGGAGAACTCACAGTGGATGGAAAAAAGTGTATGAGCGGTGATTTTTCTTTTGCCATATTGGTGGAAAAGGGAGGTAACTGACATGTTTTCTAAGATTCTTATTGCCAACAGGGGCGAGGTGGCAGTTCGGGTCATCAGAGCCTGCAAAGAAATGGGAATAGAGACGGTTGCTGTTTATTCCAAGGCGGACCGGGATGCGCTTCATGTGGAAATGGCAGATGAAGCCTACTGCATTGGCGGAGCGCTGGTGAAAGACAGCTATCTTAACATGGACGTTATCCTGACTGTGGCAGAAAAGACCGGGGCAGAGGCTATTCACCCGGGTTATGGAATGCTATCAGAAAACCCTGAGTTTGCCAAAAAGTGCAGCGAGAACGGAATTGTTCTGATCAGCCCCGGTGAAGAAGTTATGCGTAATATGGGACAAAAGGAGATTGCAAGGGAAATTGCAAAGAGTGCAGATGTTCCTGTGACTCCGGGGAGCGATATCCTCACTGACAGTGGAGACGCTCTCAAATGGGCAAAAGAGATAGGATATCCGGTTATCCTTAAGGCAAGAGCCGGTGGCGGTGGCAAAGGCATAAGAGTTGTCAGGGAGGAAAAAGAAATTCTTTCTGCTTTTGAGCAGGTGAAAAAAGAAGCCCAAAGCTCTTTTGCCGATGACGGCGTGTTTATGGAAAAGTATCTTGAAAATGTAAAACATGTTGAGGTTCAGATAATTGCAGATAAAAAGGGAAAAGTCCTGATCCTTGGGGACAGGGACTGTTCAGTTCAGAGAAAGAATCAGAAACTTATCGAAGAGTGCCCGGCTCCGGTTCTTTCAGAGGAGCTGCGTATTAAGATGCACGAGGCCGCAAGAAGGCTTGCTGTGAAGGTGGGCTATGTGACTGTGGGGACAGTGGAATTTCTGGTAAAAGATGATAAGTTCTACTTCATGGAGATGAACACAAGGCTTCAGGTTGAACACTCTGTGACAGAGATGGTGTGCGGCATTGACATCGTTGAGTGGCAGATAAGAACAGCAGCGGGAGTTGAGCTTCCTTTTAAGCAGGAGGAGATAGGAAGTAACAGGCATGCGATCGAGTGCAGGATATGCGCAGAAAGCTCAAAGGATTTTAAGCCTTCCACCGGAAAGGTAGAGCTTTTGCATATTCCGGGAGGAGTGGATGTAAGGTTTGATTCAGCTCTTTATCAGAGCTGCACTGTAAGTCCTTTTTACGATTCAATGCTGGGTAAGCTTATTGTCTGCTCAGATACCAGGGATGGAGCTATCAGAAAGATGAAGAGTGCTCTGTCAGAGTTTGTGCTTCTGGGGGTTGATAATAACAGGGATATGCATATGAAATTCATGGAAAACGGCAGATTTGTAGTTGGAAACTATGATACAGGGATCTGTCAGAAAGTGTTATAAGATATGGAGCTTAAAAGCTTATTTTTGAAAGTTAATAATGAGCTTGAAAATACAGATAACAGGCCAAGGAGCAGGAAAATCACCTGCAAGAAATGTCAAAATCAGGTGTCTGTTTCAAAGATCAGGAAAAACTATTTTATATGCCCTGAGTGTGGACACTATTTTCCTGTGAGAGCCCGCAGAAGGATCCTTATGCTCACAGATAAAAGAAGCTTTGTTGAGATGGACAGGGATATGGAATCCAGGAATATCCTATCTTTCCCTGAGTATGAGGATAAGCTCATTGCAGCAAAGGAAAAGAGCCGTGAAAAAGAGGCTGTGATCTGCGGAGAGGCAGCTATCGGCGGCAGCAGGGTCTGCATCTTCGCCATGGATGGAAATTTTATGATGGGGTCCATGGGAGCAGTTGTAGGTGAAAAGATCACAAGGCTCTTTGAATATGCAACAAGGCGTGGCCTTCCGGTTATTGGAGTCACTGTTTCGGGAGGAGCAAGGATGCAGGAGGGCATGGTTTCTCTAATGCAGATGTCAAAGGTTTCTGCCGCAGTAAAAAGACATGACAAGGCTGGGAACCTTTATATAGTTCTTTTGACTAATCCCACCACAGGGGGCGTAGATGCCTCTTTTGCAATGCTTGGAGACATAACACTTGCAGAACCGGGAGCAAGAGTGGGATTTGCAGGGCCGAGGGTTATTGAAAAAACTCTTAACCAAAAGCTGCCGGATGGCTTTCAAAAGGCAGAAAGGGTTCTGGAGTGCGGTTTTATCGACGAGATAGTGCCAAGACAGGAGCAGAAGGAATATCTTGAGAGAATCTTAAAGCTCCACGGATTTTAAGGCATAGAGGGAACAAACAAATGGAAGATTACGAGATTGTTAAGGGCGCCAGATCTGAGGGACGCCTGACTGCAAGCGACTACATAAAAGCTTTGGTAAAAGACTTTGTGGAATTTCACGGAGACAGGCTTTTTGGAGATGACAGGGCGATAATAGCAGGGATTGGCAGGATTGATGGAATTCCGGTTACAGTAGTAGGAATTGAAAAGGGGAAAGATACCAAAGAGCGTATTGAACATAACTTCGGCAGCGCCATGCCCGAAGGGTACAGGAAAGCTCTAAGACTGATGAAGCAGGCAGAGAAGTTTAAAAGGCCCGTTGTCTGTTTTGTCGATACAGCCGGTGCCTATTGCGGCATTGACGCAGAGGAAAGGGGCCAGGGAAGGGCAATCGCCCAAAGTCTTTTTGAAATGTCTGATCTTAAAACCCCCATATTATCAATTGTTATAGGAGAAGGCGGAAGCGGCGGAGCACTTGCTCTTAGCCATGCTGACAGGATCTGGATAATGGAGGATGCCTATTTTAGTGTGGTTTCTCCTGAAAGCTGCGCCAACATATTGTGGAAAACTACGGAAAAAGCAGATGCAGCAGCCAAAGCTCTTGGACTTACAGCTGGGAGGCTCTATGAACTTGGGCTTGTGGACAGGGTGTGCAGCAGTGAAAAAACAGACGATCTTTTAAAAGAAATTGCTGGAGAAATAAGGAAACTTAAGCAATTACCTGTAGAAGACCTTGTTGATGAGCGCTATGAAAAGTTTAGGAAAGTGGGTTACTAGGGGAAATACCATGATCTATGAGGATTACTATAAAGAAATAAAAGATGACAGTGGAAAAATCACTGATATTGAGCTTACATATGGCGATGATTTCAATTTTGCCTATGATGTTATGGACAGGTTTGCCAAAGAAGTGCCAGACCAGCTGGCTCTTTTACACAAGACTGCAGATGGCAGGAAAACGCGGTTTTCGTTTAGAGATATGCAGGTGCTCTCAAATAAGGCTGCAAATGGGCTGAGAAGTCTCGGCATCGGGAAAGGTGACAGCGTTTTGCTGCTTCTTAAAAGACGATATGAGTTCTGGATAAGCATCCTGGCTCTTCACAAGCTTGGGGCAGTTGCTGTGCCTACATCACATATGGTTTCTGCTGAGGATATCAGGGAGAGAGTGCGTCTTTCAGGGGCAAAGGCTGTAATATGCGTAAATGCTGATGATATCTGCAGCAAAGTAGAAAGTGCAATAGCAGGTCTTTTGACATGCCAGATCGTTGTGGGGGATACTTACAAGGATAAAAAGGGCTTTGATCAGATGCTTGAAAGTGGAGAAAGCTCTTTTGACAGGGTGACAACGAAGGTTACTGATCCTATGCTTTACTATTTCACATCCGGAACAAATGGGGCGCCGAAGGCAGTTATTCATGACTTTTCCTATCCATTGGCCCATATTTTTACAGCCAAAAACTGGCATGGGGTCAGAGAAAAGGGGCTTCATCTTACTGTGGCGGATTCCGGCTGGGCCAAGACTGCCTGGGGAAAACTCTACGGTCAGTGGTTTATGGGAGCGGCCATCATGGTCTACGACTATGAACAGTTCTATGCGGGAGATATGCTAAGACTTCTTGAAGAAGAGAAAGTTAACACGTTTTGTGCGCCGCCTACCATATATAAGTACCTTGTTCTGGAAGATTTAAAAAAGTACAATCTTGAGAATCTGCATTATGTCACAACTGCAGGTGAATCCATGCCAAAAGAGGTATCAAAGAAATTTACCGAGATGACAGGGCTTACGGTTAGAGAGGGATTTGGCCAGACTGAGACAGCTCTTTTGACCTGTACTACTGTGGATGGGCAGCAGGTTCCTGGCAGCATAGGGCTTGCATCACCTCTTTATCATATTGAGCTTGTGGATGATAACAACAATCCTGTACCTGATGGCACAGAGGGTGAGATTGTCATAGTACCAAAGGATGGAAAGAGGCCTGTGGGAGTTTTGGCAGGATATTTATGTGGAGAAGATGAGTACAAAGAGGTATGGGACGGCGGAGTATATCATACCAGGGACATGGCTATTAGGGACAAGGAAGGGCACTTTTTCTTTGTAGGAAGAAATGATGATGTAATAAAATCTAGCGGCTACAGGATAGGCCCTTCAGAAGTAGAGGATATACTGATGCATCACCCGGCAGTATTTGAGTGCGCAGTCACAGGTTATCCCTCCAAAACAAGAGGGGCACTTGTAAAGGCCAGCATTGTTCTTAATAAAGGCTATGAACCGGACAACAGGCTTGCCGTGGAGCTTCAGGACTTCGTAAAGAAGAATACCGCAATCTACAAATACCCACGACTTATAAAGTTTGAAGAGAGCCTTCCACATAATGCCAACGGAAAGATATTAAGGTCAGTGATACGAAAAAGAGATTATAATAGATAGGTTATTAGCACTCTGATTAGATGAGTGCTAATTTTTTATTGACTTTTGTATTGGGCGGACTTAAACTAGTTTTTGGTGGGATTTTTACCTGCTAAATATTTTTATAAGGAGTGAGAATTATGGCTTCAAAAAAAGGTAATCTTTCTATTAACAGCGAAAACATGTTTCCAATAATTAAGAAATGGCTTTATTCGGATCATGATATTTTTTACAGAGAAGTAATTTCAAATGCATGCGATGCTATCACAAAGATCCGCAAGATGGATATGATGGGAGAGTACACTCTTCCTGATGGATTTAAGCCTCGTGTAGATGTTGTACTTAACGATAAGGAAAAGACTATCAAGATCACTGATAATGGTATTGGTATGACTGCTGAAGAGGTTGAGGAATATATCAACCAGGTAGCTTTTTCAGGTGCTACTGACTTCCTTAACAAGTACAAGGATAAGGCTAATGCAGACCAGATCATCGGTCACTTTGGACTTGGTTTCTATTCGACATTTATGGTATCTGATTCAGTAGATATCGATACACTTTCTTATAAGTCTGATGCAGCTTCAGTTCACTGGACATGTGATGGCGGTTCAGATTTTGAGATGTCAGATGGTGACAAAAAAGAGGTAGGAACAACAATCACTCTTCACCTTTCTGAGGACTGCCTTGAGTTCTGTAACGAGTACAAGGCCAGAGAAGTAATCGAGAAATACTGCTCATTCATGCCTTATGAAATCTATCTTTCAAAGGAAAATGAAGAGGGAACTGAGACAATCAAAGAATCAGAAAAACTGGATTCTGATGTGGTTATAGAAGTCGTTGAGCCTGAAAAGAAAGATGAGACCAAGGCAGATGGCGAAAATAAGGATGAGAAAAAGGAAGAGGAGAAGAAGCTTAAGATAAAGAGAAGACCACAGCTTCTTAATGATACACATCCTCTTTGGGCTAAGACACCTAAGGATTGTACAGATGAGGAGTATAAGGAATTCTATAGAAAGGTATTCCGTGATTACAAGGAGCCTTTATTCTGGATCCACCTCAACATGGATTATCCATTTAACTTAAAGGGTATCCTTTACTTCCCTAAGATCAACATGGAGTTTGAATCAATTGAGGGAACAATAAAGCTTTACAACAACCAGGTATTTATAGCTGATAACATCAAGGAAGTTATTCCTGAGTACTTAATGCTCCTTAAGGGTGTTATTGACTGTCCTGACCTTCCTCTTAACGTTTCTAGAAGTGCTCTTCAGAACGATGGATTTGTTAAGAAGATTTCTGAGTACATTTCAAAGAAGGTTGCGGAGAAGCTTGCAGGTCTTTGCAAGACAGATAAAGAGAATTATGACAAGTACTGGGATGACATCAGCCCATTCATTAAATACGGATGCCTTCGTGATGACAAGTTCTGCGAGAAGATGACAGATTACATCCTCTTTAAGAACCTCGATGGCAAGTATCTTACAACACCTGAAGCTCTTCAGATCAATAAAGAGGCTGAAGAGGCAGCAGCTAAGGAAGATGCTGTTGATGAGAACGGCAATAAGGTTGAGGCAGAAGTTATCGATGAGAAGAAGGATTCTTCTACTGAAGAAAAGAAGGAAGAAGAGTCTAAGGAACCTCGTACAATCTACTATGTAACTGATGAACAGCAGCAGAGCCAGTACATTAAGATGTTCAAGGCTCAGAAGATGGAAGCTTTCATCATGAACCACAACATCGATGTTCCTTTCATGCAGCAGCTTGAGGCTAAGAATGAAGGTATCAAGTTTGCAAGAATCGATGCAGACCTTACAGATACATTTAAGTCCAAGACATCCAAGAAGGCAGCAGCTGAACTTGAAGAGAAGGAAAAAGAGCTTTCAGAGAAGATCAAAAAGGCTCTTAAGAATGACAAACTTACAATCAAGCTTGAAAAGCTCAAAGATAAGAAGATGTCTTCTATGCTTACAGTATCAGAAGAATCAAGACGTATGGCAGAGATGATGAAGATGTATGCCATGAACGGAATGAGCATGGGTGACTTTGGTAACGAAGGCCAGACACTTATCCTCAACGCAAATCATCCTCTTGTTCAGTACGTAATGGAACACGAAGACGGTGAGAACACAAACATGATCTGTGAGCAGCTCTACGATCTTGCACGCATTCAGAACGCACCACTTGAAGGCGAAGCAATGACCAAGTTCATCTCCCGCAGCAATGAGATCATGATGGTTCTTGCAAAATAATTAAACGGACGCAGCCGAGCTGAAAGTGCAGGTATAGCTCTGTTCACTCTGATATTTTTCAATGTGATAAATTGGACATAAAACACCCACAAAAGACTTGTTTCATACTTATTCAGAACACAAGTCTTTTGTGGGTTTATTTATATCCATTTATCATCATTTCAAAATAAATCGCTCACATCACTATGCCTGCACTTTCAGTTCGTCTGCTGTTCTTGCAAAAATACTAGTCTTTATATGTATAGTAGACCATAAATCCAAAGTTATGGGCACTTTCGGATTTAATGCCACTCGCAAGAAAGTATGTATTTTTGCGAGGGGTTACATGCTTGTGTAGCCGCCGTCAACTGGAAGGGCGATTCCTGAAACGTAGCTGGAGGCTGGAGAAGCAAGGAAAACTGCTGCTGTATCAAGCTCACCTTCAACACCGTATCTCTCCATAGGAATAGCTGTCTTTGCATACTCCTTGAAGTAATCGGAATCAAGAGTTTCTTTTGTAAGAGGAGTGTAGAAATAACCTGGGCAGATGGAATTTACTGTGATGCCGTGCTTGCCCCATTCACCTGCAAGGGCTCTTGTGAGGTTAACTACACCACCTTTTGCTGCGTGGTATGGAGATGAAGGAGCAATCTTGTTTCCAACAAGTCCGTACATAGAAGCGATGTTGATGATCCTTCCGTATTTTGCAGGAATCATTGCCTTTTTAGCAACTGCTCTTGCAACTTTGAAAGTTCCAAAAAGATCAATGTTAAGCTCATTGCTGAACTGATCATCTGTGATATCCTCTGCAGGAGCGACTGCACCTGTTCCGGCGTTGTTGATAAGAATATCTATTTTTCCAAAATGAGCAAGAGCCTCATCTATAGCCTTATCAACCATATCAGTATCTGTAATGTCACATCTTATAGCGAGAGTGTCAACTCCGTATGTATCGTGGATTTCTTTTGCAACCTGATCGATCATCTCCTGACGTCTTGCGAGAGCGATGATTGAAGCGCCCTGGCTTGCAAGAGCTTTAGCCATCTGTACACCAAGTCCTGTTGAGCAGCCTGTCACAAGTGCAACTCTTCCTGTTAAATCAAACATATTATTCATAAATATCACATCCTTTCTGGTAAAATATTTTGTATTTGCGAATTAGATTGTATACAATCTATCACATAATTAAATTGCATGCAATATATATTTTTAAATTGTTTTATTTTTTTTTAATTATTGTGGTACACAAAATGGTGTAGCATTATATATGAATTTAAATTTCGTTTATGAGGAGGAAAACATGAAAAAAAGATTCGTAACTTCTATCATGGCTATTTCTATGGCCATTTCTATGGCTGCATGTGGATCAGGTGCAGCAGAAGCACCAACAACCGAAACAAGTGAAGCAGTTGAAAATGTAGCAGAGGCAGCTTCTTCTGAGAGTACTAAAGAAACAGAAATCGCAAATCCATGGCGTGAGTGTACTGAAGATGAAGCATATGCTGTAGCTCCAAATCTCTTTTCTGCACCTGAAGGAGCAACAAATATAGTATGGCGAATGATGGAAGCGGAAAAAAAGGAGAATGAGTATACATGGCCTCTTGTAGAGCTTGACTTTGATCTTGATGGCAATTCTTTTGTTGCAAGAGAACAGCTCATTGCTTCAGATGAGCCTACGGATATTTCAGGCCTGTATTATAACTGGACAGTGGAAGATGATATTACTCTTGCTAACTGGGGCGGTGGAAATATGACAGGAAAAGCTTACCGCTACATTGGCGATGATAAATATGTTGATCTTATCACCTGGTTTGATATAGAAACAGGGGCAGATTATTCTCTTACTGTAGAGGCTGCTGACCTTGACGGATTTGATCTTCAGGCAATAGCAGAGGCTATGTATGATGAGAGTAAGCAGGTTGGCGCCAATATGCCGGATGATGAATATGTTCCTACTGACATCACAGGATGTGATACTTTTACACAGATTGTAGATAAGCTTGAAAAAGGAAGCGGCTATGCAAATGCAACTATCGATGGAGTAGATGTTTTACTTGTGACAAAATACACATTTAATAACAGCCCTGATGGTGGTGTATTCAATGCAGCTATCGATTCAGAAGTATATCGCTACAATGAAGCTGGTGTTCCAGAGTACCTTGGTCTTGTAGAAGCAGGCGGCACAGCTTATCCTCTTGCAATTTATGATGGAAAGCTTTACGCAGGTTCAAATCATTGGATCAAAAAATATACTATTGCAAGTGGAAGTATTCTCTGCATTGACGAAGAAGCATATGTAGAATATGACGGAAACGGCAATGGTACATATTACCATCACTCAGATCTTCGAGAGCTTGATGGAGATGAAAATGCAGTAGTACCTGATGACTCAGCAATGAAAGCTATGTACGCTGACCTTGAAAAAGCTGAAGTTATTGAATACAGCGTTGTACAGTAATGAGATTGCTTGGTTTAATGAGGAAACTGCTAAAAAAGCGTACTCTTGTGTTACAGCGGTAGTTTTATAATTAGAATTGATTTTATTACGAATGCTTACGCCGGTGGCGTAAGCATTCTTTTATATCCAAGGAAAAGAAATGTCAAAATCCAACATATGAGCCATACATAGTGGCTCCGTACGCCACCATTGACTGAATCTGAGGAAAACGCCTTGGTCTACAAGCCGACGGTGAGGATGATGGGAACAGTAGCTTCATTCATACACCGTCGGATTCAGTATTTTAGCGTTTTCCTCAGCCCCCGTCAATTGCAAGCACCTTCGGTGTGGCTGGGGGTATTGCCTCGGGCTCTGAATCCAGGAACAGTAGTGGTGGCTACTTTCAATAATGTGTAGGGCTATATTTTCATTTTACTGTGACAATTTATTATAACCTGCACGGATAACGTGCTATTGCAAAAAGCATGACCTAATTAGCATTTTTCAATTGCCTAGGTCATGATTTTTGTCATGATATTGCCTTGTTATTACAGAATTCATGACCTAAACAGCATTTTTCATTTGTCTAGGTCATATTTTTGGTTGTGATATTGCTTAAACTACTACAAAATTCATGACCTATTCTGTATTTTTCTTTTATTTAGGTCATATTTTTTATCGTGATAATGCTAAACTGCTACAAAATTCATGACCTATTTTGTATTTTTCTTTTACTTAGGTCATGTTTCTGGTCATGAGACCTCAAAGTGGCTCTCCAAAGCGCTATATGCGCAAACCATTATTCTTCACGATCATATGGACGGTGAATGGAACATAGAAAATTCGGATTGTCAAAACGAATTGAGTATATAGGGTCATATTTTTAAGTTAACACATCCATCGACAGAATTTTCAGGAAGTGAAATTGGGCATATACGAGAAAAAATGGATTGCCACATCCATTGGATGAGTGAACTGAGGACATATGATCTCTATATAATGGTGTGGTAACCTCAAATAAGGCCGTATATGCCCAAAATCACAAGTCAAAAACCTTGTCGCATGGTGTCGTAAGCTCAAAAATCAGGCTATATTTCCAAAACAGAATCTTCGCTCTATTTACATTGAAAGACGCAGACATATAGTCACATACATCCTTGAAAGTAGCCGCCCCTACTGTTCTCGGAATTGGAGCCAGAGGCCTTTATACCCAGCCACACCGAAGGTGCTTGCCATTGACGGGTTCTGAGGAAAACGCTACAATGCTGAATCCGATGGTGCATGAATCTAACTACTGTTCCCATCATCCTCACCGTCGGCGAGATAAAGGCCGCGTTTTCCTCAGGCTCAGTCAATGGTGGCGTACGCAGCTACAACCTATACTTTTCTAAGAAGTTAAATGGATGGTTGAGTGACTTGCTTTTAATAAGTCATTAAAACCGTCCCCGTGTCTTATAGAGAGTTAGAGAAGTCATTTACGCATATACAAAGAAAGAGTAATCAGATGTATGCTAATTGCATACAGCTGATTACTCTCCCTTATCTACAATATTCGTGTTATTTCTTCTCTGTGATCATTTTTTAAGGTATGCAGCGTAGTATACTGCGCCAACGCAGAGGCCGCCACCGATGATGTTTCCGATAGTTACAGGAATGAGGTTTGTTATAAAGAAACCTGCAAGTGAAAGACCATCGCCTGGGATACCATAGAAGGCTGATGTGAGAAGGCCCGCGGGAATGAAGTACATGTTGGCAACGCAGTGCTCGAATCCGCAGATGATAAAGAGCATTACAGGGAGCCAAAGGGCAAATACCTTTCCTGCAAGTTCGTCTGCTGCAAAAGAGCACCATACGGCCATACATACAAGAACATTACAGAGTATTCCTCGGAGGAGTCCATCTGTAAAGCTTATGTTTGATTTTGTAATGGCGGTATTTACGACTGACAAAGCAAGTGCGTTATCGCCAAATGAGTAGATGTGGCTGAAAGTAGCAAGGGCTGCTATGATGAAGCCGCCTATCATGTTGCCAAAGTAAACAATAACCCAGTTTTTTAACATGCCTGAAAGCTTGGCTTTACCTGAAAGAACAGGGATTGTGATAAGACAGTTACCTGTAAAAAGTTCAGCTCCGCCGATTAGTACCATGAAAAGTCCTATAGGGAATACCACTGAGCTGATCATTCTTGCTGATGATGGATCAGAAGCAAAGCAAGAAGCTATCTGGCTTCCAAGGCCTCCAAGTGCTATAAATGCTCCTGCCATTATTCCAAGTAAAAGAGTTTTGCCAAAGGGTGCAGATGCTTTAGCTGAACCTGCAGCTTCGTATCTTGTAGCAATTTCTGCCGGTGATTTCATATCTTTTTCCTCCCAAATTAACGTGAAACTATATTATAATCTTAAAGGGTTATTTTTGAAAAGGAAATATTTTTTGGGGAATTAATCATGTATATTTTTGAAACACATTTACACACTATCGAGGGAAGTGCCTGTTCATCTACGCCGGGAGTAAATTATATTGACTATATGAAAAAGCTTGGCTACAGCGGCATCATTGTGACAGATCACTTTTTTAACGGAAACAGTGCTGTTCCAAAAGATCTTCCATGGGAGAAAAGAGTTGAATTGTACTGCAAGGGGTATGAGCATGCAAGGGCAGCTGCAGGCGATGACTTCGTTGTACTTTTTGGAATAGAGTATAACTTTGAAGGGGATGAATACCTGCTTTACGGAGTAGATAAAAACTGGCTTTTGGCAAACCCTGACATAATGGAAAAAGACAGATACGAAGTCTATAAGACAGTTCATGAAGCGGGGGCGATAATGATCCATGCGCATCCCTATAGAGAAAGAGATTATCTGAAAGCGATACACCTTACAAAAAATGTCTGCGACGGTGCTGAGGTTTACAACGCATCAAACCCGGACTACCAGAATGCTCTTGGGTATCAGTATGCAGTGGAGAACAATATGAGAATGGCTGCGGGCTCTGATATTCACAATTTTGGATTAAAGAACATGGGTGGAATGGGATTTGACCATCCCATAAGGACTATTGAAGAGTATGTAGAGGCATTTATGGCTGGAGAAGGGATACCTCTTTATAAGAGTGATGCTTTGGATCTGTCAGCAGAATTTAAGCCTGTTAGCGGCAACGCTGCGCTGACGAATCCGGTAAAAGAGCCTTCTCTTGAAGTGATTTATCATTGAAATGAAAACATAGCACCTATTGCATATCAGTCACAAGTTTATGACTGATATACAAAATCTGAAAATGAAGCACTTCCGCCAAAGGATTTTGTGCTGTATATGAACAGGCCAAATCTTGCACCAGTAAAATGGTCAAGTTTAAACTGCAGATTATGAGTGATACCGAGCTTTTTAGGTGAGGCATCACTTATTTTTTCGTAGTAGCTAAATTCTGCTGTGTCATTTTCAAATTCTACATTTGAGTGCAGTCTGACTACAGAATCTTCAAGCCTTATGCATTCCATTTCATCAAAAGGCTCGTCATCGTGGCGCTCGCCAAAAATACCACCTGTGGTGATATCTCTTTTGCCCATGACAAGATAGTATGAATCATGGCGCTTTGTTATAGCTATGAAGCCATAACAGCTTTCCAAAACGCAAAGACCGGCGTAGTCACCATCTTTCAGATTTGAACCATTGACGATGACCGTGCTGCTACAGCCCGGGAAAAGAGTTCTCTGAGTCAGTGTGTTTTTAGCCTGCATCAGGTTGGATGATAGCTTATCAGTTGTTAAAGTAACTGTTCCATCTGTAAGATTTCTTTTTATGAGTGATAAGTCAGGTTCATGGTTAAATTGCCAGCATGGCTTAAAACCAAATGAAGAATTTCCCTGAAGAGAATACTCAGTCTTAAAGTCATCACTTGAAACAAGCGGGTTATAGCAGTGGCCAGGTTTCAAATCTTCAATGTCAAAAGACTCAGGGATGTGGCCGTTATCTCCAAAGACTGGATAATCTCCATCCCAGCTCACAGGCATAAGTATAGGAATTCTGCCTACAGCACCGCTGTCCTGAAAGAGAATGCCATACCATTTACCATTTGGAGTCTTAATTATTCCGCCCTGGGCTACGCCTGAGGAGCGGTAGTTTCTGTCGTCATCACAGACATCTTTTCCGGTGTAGGGACCAAAAGGAGAATCTGAAATAAAGCAGCTCTCAGTGCGCTTTCCTGTGGACTTTGGAATGTGAATCAGGAAAATATAGTATTTTCCATTTATCTTGTAAAAATGAGAACCCTCATAGCCAAGATATGCGTCATCGGCATCTGATATTATCAGCTTTTCAGTATCGTGCGTATCAGAATCTGAAAGCTTTTCTCCTGAAATTGCGAGCTCCTTTATGAAGATATTCTTATTGCCATACACGATATAAACCTTGCCATCATCGTCGAAAAGAATGGAATTATCGTGATAGAAACCTTCGAGAGTATACTTCTCCCAAGGACCTTCAATTGAAGCAGAAGTGAAAATATAGGTTTTATGGGTGTCGTTGGCAACAAAGCAAATGTAGAATAAGCCTTTATTGTAGCGAAGGCTTGCAGCCCACATTCCCTGGCCGTAGATATTTTCTTTTCCCTGAAGTTTCTGTGAAGGAGTGCCATCTAGTCTGTCATAGACAAAAGAAGCATGCTCCCAGTTTACAAGGTCGTAGGATCTTAAGATTTCACAGCCGGGTATAAAGTACATGGTGGTGCTGGCCATATAGTAGGCACCATCAAAGTAAATAACGTCCGGATCAGGATAATCAAGTTTTGTTATTGGATTTATATTTTGCGTATTCATAAGTCATATTGTAGCATAATAATATAACTATAGAGTGAGTTTTGCTGTTAAGAATGCCGGCTGCCTTATGGGCAGTTGTGAAAAAGAGGTACACCATATGATCACATTATTTCACGCAAGTTACAATGTTATAGAAAAGCCTGATATACATCATGGCAGGAAAAATGCTGATTTTGGACAAGGATTTTATACTTCAGATAAATATGATTTTGCAGGGCGTTGGGTCACGCCAAGGCCGGACGCTGACATTATAATTAATAAATATGAGCTTGATGAAAAAAATCTGAAGATCAAGCGCTTTGACCGGGATAAAGAATGGTTTGAATATATTTTCAACAATAGACGGAGCATGCCGGATTACTTAAATGAGTATGATTTGATCATCGGACCTATTGCTAATGATACGATACACGATACACTCGGAGTTATCACCAGCGGCTTTTTGTCTGATGAGGAGGCTATGAAGCTGCTCATGGTAGGAAACTGCTATGAGCAGATAGTATTAAAGAGTGAAAATGCGGCAAAGGCGCTTAAATTCATATCCTACGAGATATTAACGGATGAAAAGATAGCCGGGTTCAGGAAAATGGCAGATGATGATAATGAAAAGTACATGTCTGAATTTGCTAAAACTATGGAGAGTTTTGAATAATTAGAGAGGACACTAGTCCACTTATGCTTAGGTGGAATAGATGTCCTCTCTTTATAATTTCTACCAAAAACAGAACCTGATAATTGTAGACTTCTCTGAAAATAAGCGTATTTTCAGCAAAATATTGATTTTTAAATCAGAGATTGTTACCATTTAAACGAACACGTTCATAAAATACTGAAGGCTGTAGCTACAGCAGCGTACAGCTATGGTTATTTTGATTTTTTGGAAAGATAGATATGCCCAAAATTATAGAAAACATCAAGGAACAAATCATAGAAGAAGCAAAAAAACAGCTTTTTGAGAATGGTTATTCAAAGACGACTATCCGTTCTGTTGCAGCAGCCTGCGGAATTGGCGTTGGGACTATGTATAATTATTTCTCGTCAAAGGATATGCTGATATCTTCATTCATGTTGGAGGACTGGAAGAGCTGCACTGCGCAGATGAAAAAGCTGGACACTTCAGAAGAACTTATATTTCTTGAGGGAATTCATGATTATCTCAAGGTCTTTATAAACAAATACAGCTTTCTTTTTAAAGATAAGGAGGCTGCATCAGTTTATTCCGCAGTCTTTGCTGAGAGACACGCACAGCTACGAGGAGTTCTTGCGAATATAATACTGCCTGTGTGTATTGATAAAAGCTATGATGAACCTGATTTTATGGCCAGTCACATTGCGGAGTCTATACTTTTTTGGACACTTGAGGATGTTCCATTTGAGAAACAGGCGGGAATCTTTAGAATTCTTTTAAAGATGTGAAATATCAAAATGAATCACAAAAGCGGAGGGTATGAAATGAGTAGCTTTGAAAACTTGCGAATCGTAGACAATTTTTATCAGACATCACTGTTTTTTCCGATGCCTACCGTTCTTATCAGCACTTTGTGCGAAGACGGCTCAACTAATCTGGGACCCTATTCCCTGATCCAGCCATATTATGTTGCTGGTAAGGATTATTACGCAATGCTTCTTAATTGTCGTAATTCATCTAACACAGCACAGAATATCCTGCGCACAGGAAAATGTGCGATCAACTTTATCGATGACAATCCCAAAAACTTTCATGAGGCAGTGAAGCTTTCATGGCCTGGCGATAAGCCATCCGAAAAGATGCCAAAATGTAATTTCAAATTGGAAAAGAGCCTTATTCAGGAGGAAAATCCTGAGGATCTGCGCCCTATGGTCATGACAGACGCCATAGAAGTAATCGAGTGTACATGGATGAGAGAGCTTGATGGAGCTTCAAACGATGCACCGGGTCAGCTTGAAGGCTATGAAGGTCCATATCATGATTTCAATGGCATAACCAGTAAGTTTGGTGCGCACTTTATCTTAAGAATTGACAAAATTCTTATGAAAAAGAAATATCGTGATGCCATAATAAACGGCGTGACAGCAAGAGATTTTCCACCACTTCCTGTAGATTACGGTTACAGGGATTCAAAGAACTTCTGGTTCCACAGAAAGAGAAGAATGAGAGCAGAGCTTTTGCAGGTTCGCGAAGCGTCACTTGCTTCTGTTCGTTATGCTGCAGAGAGAGCTGATGACAAGATAAAGTTTACTGATGATGCACTTAAGTGCCTATTGGGTGTTCCAAGAGTCTTTTTACCTGCTGCTCTTAAGGGCTGTGTTGAGTGGGCAAGAGAGAATAACGTTGAACTTGTAACTGAGGAGCACATGAAGATAATCAACGATAAGCGTGCCCAGGAAAAGAAGAAAAAATAATTCATGACATGGAGGAGATAAAAAATGAAGGTTGTACTTGCAGGCGCTTATGGAAATCTTGGCGCAGATATTTTTAAAGCTCTTTTAAAGGAAGGACATGAAGTAGTTGCCCTTGATATGATGCAGAGAGATATTGAACTTAATGGCAAATACTCTTTTACCAAGGTAGATGTGACAAAACCTGAAACACTTGCTGGAACATGCGATGGCGCAGACGCAGTCATTACAACTGTAGGTCTTACAAAGGGATCTGCCACAATTTCCAACTATGATATCGATTATCAGGGAAACCTCAACATATTAAATGAAGCCAAAAAAGCGGGAGTTAAACATTTTACCTATATTTCAGTAATAAGAGCAGATCAGGCTCCTGAAAAAGTACCAATGGTACATGCAAAATATCTTTTTGAGCAGAAGCTGAAAGAAAGCGGCCTCTCTTATGTTATCCACAGACCAACAGGCTATTTTTATGACATTGTAAAAGTATTCAGACCAATGGTCGAAAAGGGCGCCGTTACCCTTCTTGGAAATACACCTGTCAGCTGCAACGTTATTTCAACTGAAGATTTTGCTGATTTCATCGTAAAGCACATGCTTGATGACAACAAGATTTATGATGTAGGCGGAAAAGAGACTTACACATATGAAGAAATTGCAACAATGTGCTTTAAGGCAGCAGGAAAAGAACCGGTAATAAAGAAGGCTCCGACTTGGCTCTTTGATGTACTTGCATTTGTGAATAAGCTCAAAAAGAACGGAAAAGAAGCAATCATCCGCTTCTCAAAGTTTACTTTATCTCAGGATATGGTAGGTTCAACCAAATATGGAGATATGAGTTTTGCTGAATATATAAAAGACAACTTTGCCGTCTGATAAAAGTGGCAGGTATTTTCACTTGGAGGATTAATTTATGTATTGGAATTCATTACTTATAATCTGCCTTGTCTGCGCTGTTCTCAGTGCAGTGGGCTTCTATAAATATGTGTACTTTCTGTCTATTGGATATGGATTTGCAATTGCCGGTGGCGGCATAACTATTTTAATTATGTCTTTGAAGTATGGCTGGTCAGAAGGAGTTGTTGTTCTTGCTGTTTTACAGGCTGTTTTGTTTCTTGCCTATGGCGTGCGTTTGTCCGGATTTCTTTTGATAAGAGAGATAAAAAATGCGGCATATCGCAAGACCTTAAAGGAAGCAACAGGAAATGACAAGAAAATACCTGTGTTTGTAAGCATTTCAATTTGGGTATTCGTTGCTATTCTTTATACAGCACAGGTGAGCCCAATGCTCTTTAGATATGCAAACGGATCAAAGGATGTGATCGTTCCTGTAATTGGCATGCTGATATCTGTCTTTGGTCTTGGACTCGAGTCACTTGCAGATAAACAGAAATCAGAGCAGAAAAAGGAAAGACCTGATATGGTGGCAACAAAGGGACTTTACAAAATTGTCAGATGTCCGAATTATCTTGGGGAGATTATTTTCTGGACAGGGGTATTTGTTGCAGGAATCACAACTTATCAGGGAATTGGACAGTGGCTTATGGCGATAATAGCATATGTCTGCATTGTTTATATCATGTTCAACGGAGCTCAGCGCCTTGAAAAGCGCCAGATGGCACGTTATGGCAATGATGCTGCGTATAATGATTATGCAAATAAGACACCGATCATACTTCCTTTTATTCCTATTTATCATCTGAATAAAAAAACGAGTTGATAAGTGACATCTTGGGGGTTACATATGAAAAATTATTCGATCACAATGGGGATCATAGATTTTATACCGGTTATATTTTTTGCTATTGCAGCAATAATGTTACAAAGGAATCTGTATAACAAAATGAGCAAAGGCGCCTTCGCACTTTTTGCTGTGGGCACAATTGATATAATCTGTGCAGGAGTTGCCAAAGCACTCTATAAGCTTCTTTATGCCGCAGGAATCTGTGATTTCAAGCCTTTGAATGATATATTCTTTCCGATGCAGTCCATTGGATTTCTTTTGGCAGGAATAGGCATACTTGCAATGCTTTTCCACAGACAGGGCAAAAACGCTGCGCTATCCGTTGCGCCACCTGTGTTTACAGGCACAGCAATATTTGTAAGCTGCATGTGCATTGGACTTGCTATGATATATATTGCTTTGTGCATAATTGCAGTAAAGCTTAAAAAGCCATTTCTCATAGCGGTTTTTGTTATATCTTTTCTCTGCTCACTTGCAATGGGATATCTTTCATCCAAAGATTTTACTCAGAGCTACATGAACTGGATTGCCCAGATAATTAACATTGTTGGACAGGGACTTCTATTCTATGGCGTGATAGTCATGAATAAGGCCGGAATTGCTGACCTTGTACTTGGAAAGTGAGGCTGGCTATGACTTGTCTGGATGAAATGATTAAGATTATAAAAACTCATTATGAGTTGGAACCTGTAAATACTTCAGAGTATGATGGATTAAAGATCAATGGCATGCGCTTTGATATAAAGGCCTATGAAGCTAAAAATCTTGGGCATATATCTGTAATGACGGCTAAAGGCTTATTTGGTCTCATGAAAATGGATACCATAATATTTACGCCATCTGAGGCTGATCTGCCTCTTTTATCCTATGACAGGATAAAGGTCATGGGGAATGATATTTTGATTACAGAGCTTTTTGATACTGTGGCTGACACTGATACATTAGACAATCTGGACAGAATTGAAGCATTAGTATCAAAGTATGACTATCTTCCTTACAGGGATCCGGGAAAGCATTGGTATGATGACATCAAGCTTTCAGGTTGTATGTCCTTTAAGGGAAAAAAGAATTTGTCTTCAACATTTAATGCACTTGCAAAAGAGTATCTGGAGACATATTTGAGTCTGCCTCATGTTGAGGTCAGTGATGTTGCACTAAAAAAGCAAAAGACTCTGAACTACGTAAATGACCTTATTGAAAACGGTGGTCCTTCAACCAACGTATTTATCAAGGCCATAGGAAAAGAGAAGACGAAAAAGCTCTTTTACCAGGTCCTGTTTGGAGTGTAACTAAAAAATGCTTACGCCGATGGCGTAAGCATTTTTAATAAAGTTCAATTTAGGCTCACTGAGCCTTTTCTAAAATGGGTTCTTCCTCAGTGTCATTTTTTTGGGAATCATCTACAAGCTTCTGGTAGATATTTGCAAGGATTGCACCTGAAATATTGTGCCATACTGAGAAAATTGCGCCTGGGACTGTTGCCATTGCAAGGTCTGGGAAAGCTGTTCCTGCAAGAGATGTTGCAAGTCCTGAGTTCTGCATTCCAATCTCGATAGAAAGAGCTTTTTTCTTGGATACAGGAAGCTTTAAAAGCTTTCCGAGAAGGTATCCGCATGCATATCCTAAAAGGTTGTGAAGGATAACTACTACGAATACAACAGCACCTGTCTCGAGGATTCTTGCTGAGTTGTGTGATACAACTGCTGCTACGATAAGTGTGATAGCTGTAACAGAGACAAGTGGAAGAATGTCAGCTGCCTTAGCGGTGAACTTTCCAAAGAATCTGTTGATAACAAATCCAAGGCCAATAGGTACGATAACTACTTTGATGATAGAAACGAACATTCCCAAAACATCTACAGTTACAGAAGTTCTAAGAAGAAGGTATGTGATTGCAGGTGTTAAGAATGGAGCAAGGAGAGTGTTAACGCTTGTCATCCCCACTGACAAAGCAACATCGCCTTTACTAAGATATGTGATAACGTTACTGGATGTGCCTCCGGGACATGTTCCAACAAGGATAACACCGGCCAAAAGACCTGCTTCAAGGCCAAATGCCTTTCCGAGAGCGAAAGCTAAAAGTGGCATAATGGTGAACTGAGCCACACATCCAAGAAGGATATCTTTAGGCTTTTTGAAAACAAGAATAAAATCTTCAGGCTTAAGAGTAAGACCCATTCCGAACATTACTACCATAAGAAGGTAGTTTACCCATGATGTCTGGATCCACAGACATGTTCCAGGCACAAAAAGAGCCAGCGCAGCTACTACCAGTACAATGATTGCCATGTACTTCCCAACAAAACTACTTACTTTTTTCATTGTTCTTCTCCTTAATATGCAATTTTATACATAATTATACAACTGTAAACGAAATTGTCTACCAAGAGTGCATAAAAATACAAGAATGATTATTTTTAATCAATAAAATTGCACAAGAAAGCATGTCTTTTGCCAAATGCTTTCTTGCGCAATAATTAGCCATCTAATCCATACATGGATCTTTCTGCTTCAGACATCTCTGTTCCCTGAAGGTAGTCTTTTGTTTTGGCAATCAGATCCTGAGTAGTGTAGTGCTTGAAATAGCCAACCTCTAATTCACTTGAGCTTGAACTGTAAGCCCAGGTCAGAAAGGTATCTGTACCCTTGTGATGACCATAGCAGTGCTCTATGTAAGCAACTTCAACCCAGTTTTCAAGTTCAAAGATGTTGAGGATATTGCTTTCAAGTACATAAAGAAGATTATTCTCTTTATCAATTTCGAAAGTTGCTATCTCACCGTAGTTGTTGTAATAGGTTGAGAGGTCACTATTACCGATAAATGAGCCATCATCTCCGCTATATCTGAACATGGACCCGTTTGAATAGGGAACTACCAGAAGGTTTCCTAAATTCTCAAAATCAAGGAATGCCATCCCCATCGGAGAAGCGTTGTTGCAGGAAATTTCCTGGATGAGTTCACCTTCGATATCCTTAAGCAAGATAACTTCACCATTTGTTATGGCAACTCTTTTTCCTGTGTCATCAACTGCTATATCTGTTGGCGCTTCCCAACCTGAAGGAACAGTTATGTCAAAAGAGGTATTGTTGTTAAAATCTATTATCTTATAGCTTGGCATATCGGAGGAACCACAGCTGATATATGCCAGATTTGCCTTGGAAAAATACTTAATTGCTTTACAATATTGAACCTCAAGGTCATCAAGGTTTACTTCTGTCTTTTCGCCGGATTTCAGATCGTTTAATACAACTACCGAATTATAGTAATCGATGTTATTGTAATAAACCAGGTTGTTATCACTTAAAACCATTTGTGCATTGGAAGGTCCGTAGCTATCGTTTAGTTTTTCTTTTGTCTGCTCTTTGGTCACAAGGTCATAAGATGCAAGGTAAAGTATGGAATTATATTTATCATCATATTCGGTGAAGGCATAGTAGAATTTTCCTTCGCAGGTTCCAAGCAGTTTTACCTTTGAGTATCTGCAGCTGTCACTTACATGAATAGAGGTCTTGTAGGTCTTTTGGTCTGAATTAAAAAGTAAGATATCTGAGCCATCGGCACCGTCGGATACAGCAATTGAAAGGACTTTTTCATCTAGGTTGTAGCAGCTGAATGTGTTTTCATATACAGGGCAGTTGTCAAATTTGGTCCAGTCTTCATCTGAAATTCCAACGCCATAGAAGACTATTGTATGTGAGTAGGCCTGATGGGTATAGATACCTTTTTTTATAATAGCGTCGGTGAGATCATCAGTAAAACGTGATGTCAGCGTAAGACCTGACGAAGTTTCGCTCATGGTGGTATGTGTTGCCATGGAACCGCTTTTGGTAATGTACATAGGAGAGAGTTCTTTTCCTGTTTCATTTACAGATATGATAGGCTCGTTTACATTATCTTCAAGCTGAAGTTCACCGGTTTCATTATCCCAGGCACGGACCATGTTTCCTGCATAGAAGGCCATTTTGGTGTCATTTAAGACCTTGAAACCGCAGTTTATCGCGTAGTTTGTAGAAACAAAATCATATTGCCAGTTAAGAGTAAGTTCCCCTGAATTAAAGCAGTAAATACCGGTATGGTCATCAGTTATGTATATGTTATCATACATTTTTCCACTGCCATCCAGAGTGCCATTAGTACATGCGGTGTACAATTTGTCGTTTAAATAGGCAATATAGTGAATTTTTTGGCCTTCCAAAGGGTAAGATAAAAGCTCACCTGTTTGAATATCGTATTCCATAAGAGAGTAACTCTTATGGAGGTATGTATGCTCTTCACTTGTTCCCTGACCAAGGCAAAAAGCAATTCTCTTTTTATCAGGTGATAACACAAATTCGTCACAGGAATCCATGCTGTATTTCTCTTCGATAACATTGAAATCAATGGTATTAACTACTGAACCGTCTTTTACAGATACTTCTGATATTCTGCCATGGGAATCCGGAACAAGGAAAGTTGTGTCAGTGTAGTTGAATATATCCTCGGTTACTGTGCTCAGGTCCTCATTTCGCCATTTCCTTTCGCCGGTCTTAAGATCATAGGCGTCGATGAAATCCCAGCTTGAGACGATCAAAGTGTTATCATCAAAAAAGAATAATCCATCGAATTGATTAACATTGCAGTTTAAAAGAACCTGATGAGTCGTAGTATCCCAAACAGTGATATTGTTGCCCTGATCCTCAGCTGCCAGTTTTGAGCCATCGCTTGAAACCTTATATTCCCTTACCTGGTTTGACATCTGGTAATTCCAGGCTGCGTCAATGTTTGATCCTGCAAGTGATACATAAGAAAGGGATGACTGAGTTATGGCTTTCAGTGCTTCAGGAGTTACAGGTGTCTCATCCTTTTCATCTTTTGGAAGTGCCTCAAGAGCAAGCTGCATTGCTTCGATACGGTTCTCGTTTTCAAGGAGCTTCAGCGACTCATTTGCAAGATATTTTGACTTGTTGCGAAGGGACTCAATGTAGTTTTTGTGGATAAGTGAATTGCTGTAGAGCATATATCCTGTAAAGCCAATCATGAGGGCCATAGCGCCTGCAAAGATGGCAGAAAGCTTTCTCATCTTGTACTGACGATGCCTGTTCATAAGTTCGTCATAGGAGCAGCCAATGAGGGCAGCAGCCAAACGAGGAAGCTCTTCGGCTCTGGCTCTTTTTACAGGAAGCCTGAAGTCGCAGGAAAGCGGCTCAAGCGGAACTTCAATAGTGTGAGTTTCTCCGTTTTCATCCTGAACCTCCTTTTTAGAGGTTAAAAGAATTTTTGGTATTACGTCATAGGGCTCTCCATCAGCAAGAACAGTAAGAACCTGTCCCATGGTGTGATTTTGCAGGAAAGTCTCTATTTCTTTTTCAACCCAGGTGGATTTCTTGGTATTGGTGGAACAGATAACTATGAGATAATCGGCATTTTTTAAGGCCTCAGCAATAGTATCGTTTAGATCATTGGTGATAGGAAGCTCGTCCTTGTCCCTGAAGATACGGTCAATCTTTTTTACCCCGGTCTGTTTCCTGATCTTGCCGGGAATGTGGTAATGTTCAAGTCCCTTAACAATTTCAGCAGCAACCTTATTGTCAAGATCTGCGTGCTTATAGGATATGAACGCGTTATAATAATTTATCATACATTTCCTCCCCCGCTGGCACCTCATTAAAAAGCACCAACTGCATTAGGATACCACACGGGTGGGATATATTAAAGAATAGATAGCATTCAATCTTTATTTCATAAATAATTTTCGTCTGAATATGGCACAGATAAAAAATATGACTAAGAAAAAACTTGCCCTAGAGGTAATTGAGAGATTAAAAAAAGAATATCCCGATGCGGTCTGCACTCTTGCTTATGACAAGGCGTGGCAGCTTCTTGTAAGCGTAAGACTGGCGGCTCAGTGCACAGATGCAAGAGTGGATATGATAACGCCAATATTATATGAAAAGTTTCCAACAGTGGAGGCTCTTGCAAAAGCTGAAGTTTCAGAGATCGAAGAAATCGTGCGTCCCTGCGGACTTGGCAATTCCAAGGCAAGGGATATATCAGCCTGCATGAAGGTGATATATGAGAAATATGGCGGAAATGTGCCTGATAATATGGAAGAGCTTTTGGCACTTCCGGGAGTTGGCAGGAAAAGTGCCAATCTTATAATGGGAGATGTGTTCGGAAAACCGGCAATTGTGACAGATACCCATTGCATAAGGCTCTGCAATCTTATTGGACTTGTAGATGATATAAAAGAACCTGCAAAGGTGGAAAAAGAGCTCTGGAAGATTATTCCTCCGGAGGAAGGCAATTCTCTTTGCCACAGATTTGTTACTCATGGGAGAGCAGTGTGCATAGCAAGGCGCCCGAAGTGCGCAGAGTGCTGCCTGAAAGACATATGTAAAACAGGTAAGAAGGTATGATTTTTTATCAGTAGTTTAAGAGATGTTTATAAAAAGGTTATTTGACGAATATTTTTATACTATATACAATAACCTTAAACATGGAATTATGTGCATTAGGCAAAGAAACTGTAGGTCATAGACAGAGAAAAGGTAACCTGGAGAGATTATTTATGGATGCAAATGGACTTAGTGCTGAACAGCAGGAATTACTTGCGAGCATAATGGGTAAATCATCGCAGGCAGGTGGTGGAGGAGGTTTTTCTCCAGCAAGTGTACCGGCGGCGGATGCACCAGCTGCAGCTCCGGCTGCGGCAGATCCTGGGAAGATGTTGAGCCAGGCAGAAATAGATGCTCTTATAGCGTCAATGGGAAAATGATGTGTAGATATTAAGAATGCTTGCGCAGAAAACGCAAGCATTTTTTGTTTATACTATATTGAAAAACAAAAGTATCAGATTGGAACGATAGTAAGTGTTTGAGGATTTACGTGTCTGGATTCACCTTTTCTTCCACGGCAGACAATGCCTTTTTCTATTTTGATCATGTTGGCATGTGATCTCATGGCTTCCATGATCTGGCCTGCAGCATTTTCATAATCCTTTGGATCCATAGGAACGACATAGTCGTGATTTTGGTGTTCCGTTGAAATGACAGCGGATCTGTACCTGGTGTCATATCTTATTCCATAGAAAGTACATATCTCAGTGTTCAGAGTGCCGTTGCTGTCAGCACATTGCATTGCTATATACATAGTTTGTCACCTCGTTCTTTCTATATAAAAATATTTATGATCAGTGTAAAAATTATGTTTAAAAGTCTCACAATACCCCATGCTATCTATAATATAATGATAATACATCCACGCAAAAATGACAATAACAGACAAGCGTATTCTCCGTTTGACATAAGACCAACTTGTGGTAAAATTTTTTAGTATCTATGCATGATTCGTGGTAATTAATTGAGCATAGTTACGTATCCATATGAAAAAAGTAGAAGGAGTAGAAAGTTCATGTCAGAAGTATATAACCATCACGCAGTTGAACCTAAGTGGCAGAAGTATTGGGAAGAACACGAAACATTTAAGACAGATGTGTGGGATTTTTCCAAGCCAAAATATTATGCATTGGATATGTTTCCATATCCATCAGGAGTAGGCCTACATGCAGGTCATCCGGAAGGGTATACTGCAACTGATATTATGTCCCGTATGAAGCGTATGCAGGGATATAATGTTTTGCATCCGATGGGATATGATTCTTTTGGACTTCCTGCAGAGCAGTATGCTGTAACAACAGGTAATCATCCTGCTGGTTTTACAGAGAAAAATATACAGACATTCTCCAAGCAGCTTAAAGAGCTTGGTTTCGATTATGACTGGTCCAAGATGATTGCAACAAGTGATCCTAAGTTTTATAAGTGGACACAGTGGATATTTAAAAAGTTATATGAAGCCGGATATGCCAAGCACATTGATATGCCGGTTAACTGGTGCGAAGAGCTTGGAACAGTTCTTTCAAATGATGAAGTTATCGACGGTAAGTCTGAGCGTGGTGGATACCCTGTAGTTAAAAAGATGATGAAACAGTGGGTTATCGACCAGCAGGCTTTTGCAGAAGAACTTCTTGATGGCCTTAACGAGATCGACTGGCCTGAATCAACAAAAGAAATCCAGCGTAACTGGATCGGTAAGTCAACCGGTGTGGAAGTTGACTTTAAGATCGTAGGCGGCGGAGAGTTCTCTATCTTCACAACCTGTATCGAGACAATTTATGGTATTACATTCATGGTACTTGCTCCAGACGGAGACATTGTAAAGAGTCTTATGGATCGTGTTGAGAATCCTGAAGAGGTTCAGGCATATATCGATGAAACTCTCAAGAAGAACGATCTTGATCGTACAGATCTTAACAAGACTAAGTCAGGCTGTCCTCTTAAGGGAATATATGCTATCAACCCTGTAAATGGCAAGGAAGTACCACTGTTTATCGGTGATTTCGTACTTGCAAGCTATGGTACAGGTGCAGTTATGGCTGTTCCTACTCATGATCAGAGAGACTTTGAATATGCAGAAGTTCATGGACTTCCACTTATTCAGGTTATTAACAATGCAGAAGGAACTGTAGACGTTACAAAGCATGCTTTCGAAAAGACAGAATACCTCGGTAAGGGCTGCATCCTTATGAATTCTGAAGAATTCAATGGAATGACTGTTGAAGATGCTAAAAAAGCTATCACAAAGAAGCTCGTTGATATGGGCGTTGCCAGGGAAAAGGTTAACTACCACTTCCGTGAGTGGATCTTTGCAAGACAGCGTTATTGGGGTGAGCCTGTTCCATGTGTTTACAAGGAAGATGGAAGCATTCAGTTCCTTGATGACAGCGAACTTCCTGTAGTACTTCCTGAACTTGAGGACTATAAGGGACATGGCGGTCAGGCACCTCTTGAGAATGCTACTGAGTGGAAGCATTACGACAAGGACGGACTTAAGGGCACAAGAGAGACTTCAACAATGCCTGGTTCAGCCGGATCTTCATGGTACTACATGAGATATATCGACCCTGACAATGACAATGAGTTTGCTAATCAGGAACTTCTTAAGCACTGGATGCCTGTTGATCTTTATGTCGGAGGACCTGAGCACGCAGTTGGACATTTGTTATATTCACGTATTTGGAACCGCTTCTTATACAGCAAGGGTCTTTCTCCTGTAAAAGAGCCATTTAAGAAGCTTGTACATCAGGGAATGATCCTTGGTGAAAACGGCATCAAGATGGGTAAGCGTTTCCCTGAATTTGTTGTTAATCCAAGTGATATTGTTGAGGAATATGGTGCAGATACTTTGAGACTCTATGAGATGTTCATGGGACCTTTGGAAGTGTCAAAGCCATGGAATTCCAATAACGTAACAGGAGCAAGAAAGTTCCTTAACCGTGTATATTCATTCTTCACTGAAGAGAGCAATATCACAGATGAAAACAATGGTAATCTTGAAAAAGTTTATCATCAGACTGTAAAGAAAGTAACAAATGACTTCGAGGCTTTGGCATTTAATACAGCCATTGCACAGATGATGATCTTTGTTAATGCTGTTTACAAAGAGGGAAGCTGTCCAAGAGAGTACGCTGAGAACTTTATTAAGATGCTTTCATGCATTTGCCCACATATTGGTGAAGAAATGTGGCAGATCCTTGGTCATGATGACACAATTGCTTATGAAGCATGGCCAACCTATGACGAGGCTAAGTGCGTAGAAGATACAGTAGAGATTGCTGTTCAGATCAATGGTAAGGTTAAGGCAACTCTTGCAATTGGTAAGGAAGATCCTAAGGATGAAGTAATCGCTAAGGGTAAAGAGCTTATCGCAGACAAGCTTGAAGGCAAGAACATTGTAAAAGAGATCTATGTTCCTGGTCGCATCGTAAATATCGTTGTTAAATAATTAAATATAATATTGTATTTGAGTTTGAACTTAGATACTGCGAAAAAGAATCAGCTGACAGAATAAAAATCTGTGGCTGATTCTTTTTTTAGCAAATTTGATAATGAATCTATTTAGTTTAGACAGTTGACTGAAATATTTTTGATGCAAAAGTATGATATAATTACTATGTATAGGTAAAAATGGCACGGGATTTTGTGAACGGCTCTTATTTGGAGGTATGAATGTCCAAAAAACGTAGCATCAGATTAGGACTTATCACTTTTGCAATCTCACTAATAATAACAACATTGTTGGCAATGGCCTTTTTGACTAATACTTCAAGGATCAGGCGAGAAAGGGCCACTTTTATTGCGGAATCTTTCGCGAATAGAATCCATGCTGAAATAAGAAACAGGGAGTACATCACACGTATCCTGGAAATTCAGGTCAGAAGCAGCGATGGAGAGATAACCCAGGAAGAATTCCAAAAGACAGGTGAGGCTCTGTTTGATGATAATATCGATGTGGTTGATATAACACTGGCTCCAAACGGTGTTGTCAGTTATTTGTATCCTATGAACAGCGGTGTCTCTGAAAGAATAGATCTGTTTGAGGATTCTCAGAATAAGATCCATGCGGATAACAGTAGGAATACCGGAGTGGGTATCATAATGACTCCGGTCAATCTTTCTGATGGCAATTACGGCATTATCATCAGAAGACCAATCTATTTAGGCGATGAAAAAACCACTGATAACTTTTGGGGGTTCGCTTCGGTTACTATAAATCTTTCCAATTTCCTGGCGGAAGTAAATACTAAAGGTCTGGCAGAAGAAAACTATGAGTATAAGCTTACAGGTACTGATGTTGTAACAGGTAAGACACAGATCATCATGGAGTATTCTGAAAGAGCGCTTTCTGCGCCTGTAGAAGCTATGATAAGTACTGTGGGAGGAAGCTACTGGACACTTTCCATTGCTCCTATGGGCAACTGGATGGAGCTTTATGAGATTGCCGGTGTCCTGATAATTGTTGTTACGATAAGTATTCTTCTGGCGATGCTTGTTGCAGCTTACACATCTCTTCAGGCCAACGCAAAAGAGCTGGAAGTCATGTCTTACAGAGATGCGCTGACGAATCTTTACAATCCAAGAAGTTACCAGGAACATATGGAAGAACTTTCCAAGAAAAAGCTTCCCTATGGCCTTATCTATATTGACCTTAACGATTTTAAACAGGTAAATGATACATATGGCCACGAAACAGGCGATGCACTTCTAAATATTGTTGCCAAGAGGCTTCAGAACAGCATTCGTGAAAAAGACAGGGCTTTCAGGATCGGTGGCGATGAATTTGTAGTGGTTATTCATGGCACCCATGACAGGAAGTTCTTTGAGGGCGTTATTGCCAGAATGCGCGAAAATGTAGGAAGAGAAGTGACAATAGGAGAGATAAAGCTAAATGCATCCATAAGTGCCGGATATGCGCGTTGTCCTGAGGATGGCACAAAGTTTGAAGACGTAGTGAAAAAAGCGGATGACGCAATGTACTATAACAAGAGACTTTTAAAGGCTAAAAGGCTTACAGGACAGGAGAAGGGAAGAGTTACTGCCAGAGATTTCAGATAATAAAAGGCATACGGGGGATAGACAAAAATGGGAGGAACATACGATACCATAAACAGGATTTTTGACACTTTCGCTGTAACATCCAGAAGCCGTTATGTTTATGTGTATGACATGTCGAGGAACATAGCGAGGTGGTCAAAGAACGCAGTTGAATACTTTGGCCTTGCGGGAGAATACATCTATAATGCGGCAAGTGTCTGGGAAACCAGAATCCATGGGGATGATAAGGATAAATACAACGAGTATATAAATGCGGCTTTTGCAGGAGAAAAGGTTGAACCCAATATTGAGTACAGAGCTAAAAACCGCAACGGAGAATTTGTAGTCTGCTCCTGCAGAGGAGTAGTCATAAAAGACTATGCAGGAAAACCTGTGTTTTATGCTTGCTCCATCATAAATAAAGGTATAGTTGACAACAATGACCCGATAACTCTTTTGCCTAATCAATATGAGATGCTCAACCACATGAGAAGCCTTAAGACTCAGAAAAAAGAGTATATCATATTGATGATAAACTTCATTGATTTTGCTGATGTAAACAGAAAATATGGTTACATGCGCGGCAATAACATTTTGAGGGCACTTGCAGTCAAACTAAAACAGGAATCTGAGAATATGGGTAAAGCTTATAGGGGCGAAGGAACGATCATGGCCCTTATTAGTGAGACCATGAACATAGACGAGGTAAAAAAGCTTTATGGAAGGCTTAGACTTTTTACCAGAGAGAGCTTAAGCCTTGAAGGAAAAAAAATAGGAGCAGAACTGGGCGGCGGAGCCATAATCTCGACAGATTCTGACATAGATGAACATTCAATTTATATCAGTGCCAAATATGCCCTTGATTATTCCAAGACACAGAGACATGGAAATCTGATAATTTTCCACAATGATCAGCTTGATAATAATAAAAGCAGCATAGAACTTGTGGATACAGTCAGAAATTGCATCTTGAACGGATTTGAAGGCTTTCATCTGGAATACCAGCCAATCTTTTCTGTTACAGAGGATAAGCTTGTTGGCATGGAAGTTTTTCTCAGGTGGAAAAAAGAACCATTTGGTGAAGTGTCGCCGGCGGAGTTTTTGCCATGGCTTGAGCAGGATAGTGTATTCTATACACTTGGGAACTGGATATTAGAAAATGCTCTTAGGGATGCCATAGAGATCAGAAAAGAAAAAAAAGATTTTTATTTGTGCGTAAACCTTGCATTTATGCAGCTTGAGAGGTCAGATTTCAGAACTACCCTTATTGAAATTTTGAGAAAAATAAGTTATCCTGCTACAGGTTTATGTCTTGAAATGGCACAGAGTAGCAGACAGCTTGGAATGGAACATTTAAAGAGCCAGATAGAGTTTTTGAAATCGTGTGGAATAAAGGTGGGGCTTGATGTTTCTGACTTTGCATCTCTGGATTATGTGAGACATTTACCAATTGATCTGGTAAACCTTGTACCTGCAGTGACTGGCGGAATAGCCGGAAATCTTACTACCAAGTACATGGTGGAGGCAATCACTTCTTTTACCCACAGGCTTGGGATAAGAACCTGCTACACGGGGATAGAAGATGAAGAAACTTTGGGAATAGCCAGGAGTTATCCAATATCAGAGATGATGGGCTACCATTTGGGAAGACCCTGCAAGATTGAAATATTTAAGGAACAATACCTTGAAAAGGGGAATTAAATGAGCAGAACCTTTCGTTACATTCAAAATGATGATGTCCTCAAGTCCTTTAATGAGTTCAAAGATACTATTCTCGTTGAAAGACCTGTTGTGATCGCTCGTCATGGAGATTATTCTCTTTTTCTCATACGTATATCGGATGGGGAACTGGGACTGAAAATTGAAAATACGGTAAAAAAAGCAGAGATACAGAGCCGTAAATATGAAATAGCCAATTCTAATGATGCTCTCATTTCAAGAGGTGTAAGACACGCTGTTCAGAAAATGGCTGAGCTTAGTGATGAGGACGTGAACAGAAGACGTCTTCAGATCTGGAAGTGGTATGTTATGGACTGGCAAAAAGCCAACATGGATAAGACTGAAGAAATCATGAACAAGGAACTTTCCTGGGATGAAGAGACCAGTAATAAAAATGGTGAGGTCCTTGACATGGAGAGTTTTCTTCATGGAGATTACTTAAACCTTGGAAACACTATAGCGCTTATTGACAAGTATCTTACTGATGAAAAATACAAGGAGATATTTAAGACATTTGCCATCAACGACATAATGGAGATGACAAGTGAGGACACCAGGGACAAATCCATCGCAGAGGCTGAAAGGCTTAGTCAGATGGAGGGACGTAAGAAGCATACCTATCAGTTTTTGGTAAGCGTGGAGGCCACTGATAAAGAGCATGCAAGGCAGGCACTGCTTAATTATCTGGCCGGAGATGATCGTATTAAAGTGCAAAGGTGAAATTTTATTTCATAAAATTTTAATATTTTAAAACAGTAAAGCGTCTACCATTTTATAAGGGCATGGTATATAATGTACCCATTAGATGAAAAATTGGTGTAGAGATACAATAGGTTGAGGGGCCTGAAAAAGTTACTTTACACGCCGTTTCATCTGATGAAAAAAATTTTCTTATGAGATGGAGGAATTTAATAATGAGACGTTCCGCAAAGACAAAAACAGGCATGAGCCAGAGTTGCATTGCAATTATGACTGATGCGATCAAGGCAAAGGAGCAGAACTTATCATACGGCAAGTTTAAGGCGCTTGATATGCTGGGCTCAGGAAACATGTTCGATGAGGAAGAGGAATCAGAGTACACGGTTCACACAACTGACCTGGTTCGCAGAACAGAGCATGTTGAAGAGAAAAAGCCGGTGGCTTTTGTAAAGATCAGAGCATAATGAGATAAAAAGAGCTGTGAAATGAGAAATCATTCACAGCTCTTACTTTTTAATTGAATCAAAGATGAAAAATGTAGTCGTTTAGTTTTTTACCTACGACTGTTATGACGGGGCCAAGGAACAGCGCCATAAGGACAATTCCTATGTTTGGGGTGCCACCAAATAAGACTCCTACAATGATGACCAAAAAGTCATATGCCATTCTTATGTAGGTGAACTTTACCTTTTTTAATACTTTGTCAGATATTATCTGAGGCATTGCATCGTATGGGGCAACTCCCATGGCTGCATTGATATAAAACGATACGGCAACAATGAAGCAAAATAGGGCAATTACGAAAATGATTGCTCTTGAAGGAAAAACAGTAAAGAATCTTTCTGGGATCGTTTTGCTCCATACAAAACAGAAAAAGTCAGCTATGTATCCTACAAAAACCATGTTTGCAATGGTTCCAAGTCCAATATATTTTCTTCCCCAAATTATGACGAATATGAAAAGAACTGTGTTAAGAGCAAGCTGCCAGGTTCCAAGAAGAATCCCAAGACGCCTTGAAATGGTGAGATTCATAAATGTGCATGGGTCTGTTCCCAGGTCAACTTCGATGAGGAAGGATAGGAAAAATCCCATGAGAAAAACGCCGACAAGCATTAAAATGAGGCGCTTTTTGAAGTCTTTTTGAGTGAAATAATCTTTGATAGCATTCTTGATAGAGTCCATTATTCTTTCCTTTTACTTTTTTTATATTTATTCTTATACTTCGTGCAAAGCATAATATGTGTTTTTGTAATTTATAAGAACAGGTGCGCTCACAAAGGCTTCATCCCCTATGTAGCATCTGTCAGCGTCCTTATCGAAAGTGTATTTTCTTCCTTCACTGTCGTGCTCATTGATGTATTCAAGTGCCTGATCCAGTGTTTCGTCACCTTTACAAAGATGAATATTCATATAGAACCTCCCTTTTTATAAAACGAAAATGCGAAACTGATTATATCATAATTTTAGGTTCATAACAGCATTTGGTCTTTTATGATTCTTTTATAATTATTTATACTCTTATTATGGTAGAATATTATAAATGGAAAGTATGCCCTGACAGGCAATCTAAGGAGAATAAAAATGGACGAAAAAGCTATAAAGGAGCTTTTGGAATCTGTTAAAAAGGGCGATAGTTCGATAGATGATGCGCTACTTAAGCTAAAAGAAGCGCCATTTGAGGATATGGGGTTTGCAAAGCCTGATTTTCACAGAGGTTTACGGCAGGGAGCGCCTGAAGTCATATATGGACAGGGCAAGACTCCTGACCAGATCCTTGAGATAACCAAAAAACTTCTATCTCACGGGCAACAAAGTGTTCTTATCACGAGAATGTCTGTGGAGGCAAAGGATTTCTTTTTACAGAACAAAAAAGACGACGGACTTGAGCTAGACTATGATGAGCTCAGCAAAATTGGCATAGCAGGCCAAATGCCTGATAAATCCAAGGCAGTTGGAAAAATAGTTGTTGCAACGGGTGGAACAAGCGATATGCCTGTTGCGGAAGAAGCCGCCAGAACAGCGGAATTTCTTGGGAATAATGTAGTAAGGCTTTATGATGTTGGTGTGGCAGGAATACACCGACTTATAAATAAAGAGAGCATGGAGCATATTATGAGCGCCAATGTCATTATTGCTATTGCAGGAATGGAGGGCGCACTTGCAAGCGTTGTGGGCGGACTGGCAGACTGCCCGGTTATTGCTGTTCCTACAAGTGTAGGCTATGGAGCAGCTTTCGGCGGACTTGCAGCTCTTTTGTCTATGCTCAATTCATGCGCCAGCGGGGTAAGTGTAGTAAATATAGACAACGGCTTTGGCGCAGGGTACCTGGCAAGCATGATCAATAAGAAATGAGGGGATTATTATGGTTACAAATGACGAAAGTATGAATCGCTTTAAACACAATATTATGGAGCAGGTCTGCAGACTTGAATGGGATGGGAAAAATGATCCTGAACACATCGAGGAGCTTATCCTCAAGATCATTCCCGGACCAAAGCCATCTTATAGATGCTGCGTCTACAAGGAAAGAGAGATTGTAAGACAGCGTATAAGACTGGCTCAGGCCAAGAATCCGTCATACAATCCGGATTCTGAGAACATAGTTCAGGTAATTGATCCGGCTTGTGATGAGTGTCCTATTTCAGCATATTCTGTTACTGATAACTGCAGATTCTGTATGGGAAAAGCGTGTATAAACTCGTGTAAGTTTGGAGCCATAACACCTGGTGATACACATATGCACATTGACCCGGCAAAGTGTAAAGAGTGCGGAATGTGCGCTAATGCCTGTCCTTATAACGCAATCGTGCATCTTGAAAGACCATGTAAGAAGGCATGCCCGGTAGGCGCCATTACATACGATGAATATGGCTACTGCAAGATTGATGAAGATAAATGCATCCAGTGCGGCCACTGCATACACAGCTGTCCGTTCGCGGCTATAGGCAGTAAGACTTTCCTGGTTGATATCATAAAAGAGATTAAGGCAGGCAAAGAAGTAATTGCCATGTGTGCCCCGGCGACAGAAGGGCAGTTTGGCGAGGATATCAGCATGGCATCCATCAAAGAAGGCCTTAAAAAGATTGGCTTTGCCGATATGGTTGAGGTTGGACTTGGCGGAGATATGACAGCTGCTTACGAGTCTGAGGAGTGGACGGAAGCTTTTGAAAAAGGACACAAAATGACAACCTCCTGTTGTCCTGCATTTATAAATATGCTTAAAAAGCACTTCCCTGATCAGTACAGGGACAATATGTCCAGCACGGTTTCTCCTATGTGCGCCATCTCAAGATATTTAAAGGCAACAAGACCCGGATGCGTGACAGTATTTGTGGGACCTTGTATAGCTAAAAAATCTGAAGCGCAGGATAAATCAGTACCTGGGAATGCTGATTATGTAGTTACATATGGTGAGCTGAGAGCTCTCATGAGATCAAAAGATGTTAAATTTGAGCCTGTTTCTGATGAATATCAGGAATCATCTATCTGGGGAAAGAGATTTGCCACAAGCGGCGGCGTAGCGAATGCGGTTATAGAGTGCATGCAGGAGCGAGGAGTAGATACTTCGCAGTTAAAGCTTCTCAGGGCAGCAGGTGGTGCTGAATGTAAAAAAGCACTTACTCTTTTGAAGGTCGGCAAGCTTCCTGAAGATTTCGTTGAAGGAATGGTTTGCCCGGGAGGATGTGTAGGCGGCCCGTCGAGACATAAACAATATACGGAGATTACTAAGGCCAGAGAGACACTGCTTTCAAAAGCAGATGACAGAAAAGTTTTGGAGAACCTGAAAAACTATCCGATGGATAAGTTCTCTATGCATCGTGATGGACACATGTGATACAGACTTTAGAGGCTTTTATGAAAAAAAATAGGAAGATTCCGGAAAAAGTACTGATAGACCTTTTTATGATTGTTTTAGCATCGTTTTTTACGATACTTTACAACAGGCAGATACTGTACGTTGACGATATGAATCAGGTCGTTGCCGGTGTTTACTATATTTTCAAATACATACCGATTCTTCTGGTTACAGCCCTTGGAGGGGCTGTGCCCGGAATGATCAGTGTGCTTGTTGTGTTTATCTATAAATCTATTGCTTATAGCAGCTTTTCTTATCTATGTTTTATTTACCTTTTGGTCTGCTGTGTGACAGATATACTCGCCAGAAGGAAATTCTTTACTAATATTCCAAAAACTATATTAACATCGGTGTTTTTGCAAATTCTTACAGGTAATTTCTGGGGAATCATCCTTTTCCTTTTGGCAGGAAAGAATCTGGCAGATTTTTCAGGATTTACGCATATATATTTCTTTATGAACGAGGCGCCGGGGTGTTTTATCGGGTGTCTTATCGTGTATGCATTTTTTAGGTTCCTGCCCACAGAAAAAAAGTTAAAGCTTGGAAATGGAAAGTATTACGTGGATGCTTCAATTCTTGATGAAGATGAGAGATACGAGGTTGAAGGAAAATCCAAGATTGGCGCGGTAGTCATGCAGATTATCGTGTTCGAAGCCATTGTTCTTGGTCTTTCCGCGGAACTTGCATCGAATACGCTTATACCTACAATGAAAGTGAAATCCATCGAGGATACTGCGGAAAACTCTGCTATTGATAGCAGTTGGAGTGATGTTTCCAATGCAGAAATGCTTGAGAGCAGAGTAAGTATCACTATGATGGATGATGTTATAGCCAGCACGGAGGAACTTGAGACTAATGGATATCAGCTTGGAAGTACAGCCTTTGGTGTGAAGCTTGCCATGCTTATCTCGATTATAGTAATTCCACTTGCAGTATTTGTTAACAGATATGCCCAGCGCAGAATTGCAAGACCTATAAGGAGTTTATCCAAGGCTGTCACGGAAATCTATAACTCCAATGATATCGATATTAATGCGAATGTGAAGGAAGTTCATGATCTGCATATAAGCACCGGCGATGAAATTGAGGAATTATACCACGCTGTAGACCTGACTATATACAGATTGATGGAATACATTGAGCTTGTAAAAACAAGGCAGAATATAGAAGACCAGCTGAATATCGAAAAGAGCGCCAATGAGGCTAAATCGCGGTTCCTTTCAAATATATCCCATGAGATCAGAACTCCTATTAATGCAGTTCTTGGCTTTGATGAGATGATACTCAGAGAGTCCAATGACAGCACTGTGATTCAGTATGCAAAAGACATTCAGAGTTCAGGTAAGACTCTTTTGGCGCTTATTAATGATGTCCTTGATTTTTCCAAGATAGAAGCCGGAAAGCTGGAAATAATCCCGGTTGAGTACGAACTCAGGTCTCTCATCAATGACGTTGTGAATATGGCGAGGGTCAGAGCTGAAGATAAAAATCTTGAGATGATCGTGAATGTTGAAGAGGAAATCCCTCATGTTCTTTATGGCGATGAGGTACGTATAAAGCAGTGCATCATCAATATAGTTACAAATGCTATTAAGTATACAGAAGTGGGAAGCGTCACCGTAGATATTACTTATAAGAACATAGAGGCAGAAAGTCCGGAAGAGGCTTATGAAGAAAACAAGATCCTTTTGGAAGTAAAAGTAACTGACACAGGTATTGGTATCAGAGAAGAAGACATCGATAAACTCTCAGGAGCTTTCGAAAGAATTGATGAAAAGAGAAACAGAACAATAGAAGGTTCAGGCCTTGGAATAAATATTGTGAACAGTCTCTTATCACTTATGGATTCAAAGCTTGTAGTTAAGAGCGAGTATGGAAAGGGATCCGAGTTTTCTTTTGCCATAGTTCAAAAAGTAGTAGACGCGGAACCTATTGGTAATTTCAGTGAAGCTTATAACGAGGCGGTCAAGGATGCGCATGATTACCATGAAACCTTCCACGCACCTGACGCCAAGATTCTTGTTGTTGATGATACAAAGACTAATCTCACTGTTGTAGAGGGACTATTAAAGAAGACTCAGATTGTTGTTGATACTGCAACCAGTGGCATGGAGGCCCTTGATCTTGTGACCAAAAACAGATATGACATTATCTTTTTGGATCACAGAATGCCTGAGATGGATGGTATTCAGACCTTCCATGCAATGGAGGAGCTTAGCGGTAATCTAAACAGGAAGACTCCGGTTATTGCGCTTACGGCCAATGCTGTATCAGGATCAAGAGAGATGTATTTCAAGGAAGGCTTCACTAACTACATGTCCAAACCTGTAGATCCTATCAAACTTGAAGACATGATAATGAGTTATCTGCCGTCCTTTAAGGTTTCAAGACCCGGCGACAAAGATTTTGTTTCGAACGAGGAAGAAGAAAAAGAAACAGATAAAGAAGCTATGCAGGATATCCTGAAAGTCAGCGGCATAGATATAGAGACAGCTATTGCAAGGTGCGGTTCTCCTGATGTTGCATTAGAAGTAATGAAAGACTTTAAACTTGCAATTGACGAAAGATCCCGTCTTATAGAGAAATATGAGGCTGAGGGAAATATCAAGAATTATACGATCTATGTTCATGGCCTTAAGAGCTCGGCCCGTGCAATAGGAGCCATAGATCTGGCTGACCAGGCTGAGTACCTTGAACAGTGCGGAAATGATGAAAATGTGGAGGAAATAAAGAAACTGACTCCTGAACTTTTAGAGTTGTATAGGAGCTATAATACAAAACTTTCGTCTCTTACCCAGGAAGAAGACAATGATAAGCCGGAAATATCGGAGGAACAGCTTGAGAGCGCATATGCTTCCATAAAAGAATTTGTTTCTGCATCATATTTTGACAGTGCTGACGATATAATGAAAATGCTTGAAGACTACCGCATTCCACAGGCGTATGCTTCGAAACATAGCGAAATAAAGCGGCTTATGGGAGCGGTTGACAGAGATGGTCTTTTGAATATACTGTAATAGAAAGCGGAAAATCGAAAGGAACTGATATGGAAAAGAAAGTATTCCTAATTGGACATACCAAAAGCTTCATGGTTAATGCCATTGTTGTAGGCCTTCAGAAAGAAGATTATGAAGTTATAAGTGTTGCGCCATATGAAAGAGCAATAAAGGAAGTAGAAGATAAACCAAGCATCTATCTTCTGTACCTGGGCGACATGACCATGGACGACGTGAACCTTTTCAAATATCTTAATGAAGCTATTGATACTGAGCGTTTCATGCTTTATCTTATCGGAAACAGAGATGAGCTGACTCTTGCTCTTAATTATATTGCCAAAGAAAAAGTTCAGGAAACATATCTTAGACCTTTGGATGTAAAGCTTCTTGCGGAACATCTCGACTCTGTGGTAGAATACAGCGCAGTTGATGAGAGTTTAAGAAAAAAGATTCTAATAATAGATGATGACGGTACCATGCTCAGAATGATGAGGACATGGCTGTCGGTCAAGTATCATGTTTACATGGCAAGCTCAGGTAAGATCGCCCTTTCTTTCCTGGCACAGAATCCTGTGGATCTTATTCTTCTGGATTATGAAATGCCGGTTATGAGTGGACCTGAGGTGCTCAAAGAGATCAGGGGTAATTCAAAACTTAAACACACTCCTGTTATTTTCCTTACAGCAAAAGATGATAAGGAAAGCGTTATGAAGGTAGTCAATCTCAAACCTGAGAAATACCTTCTAAAGTCTATGCCTAAAGAAAAGCTTACAGGTGCTATCGACGACTTCTTGCGAAGCCGTAAATGATAAATAACAAAAAAGGAAATGATCAAATGATATCAAAGCTTATTGACAGAATTGAAAAGACAGCTGCACCAATTGTTGTGGGACTTGACCCCAAACTTAATTTCGTTCCTGATAATATCAAAAAGAGATGTTTTGAGGAAAAAGGAGAAAATTTAGAAGGGGCTGCAGAGGCTTTTTGGCAGTTCAACAAAGAGATCATCGATAACATTTATGATCTGGTTCCGGCAGTTAAACCTCAGATTGCAATGTATGAGGAACTTGGACTTCCCGGACTTGTTACATTTAAGAAAACTGTAGATTACTGTAAGGAGAAAGGTCTTTTAGTAATTGGCGATATAAAAAGAGGAGATATTGGCTCCACATCAGAGGCTTACGCTGTTGGCCATCTTGGCTCAGTCAAGATTGGTGACAAGGTATTTAGAGGATTTGACGAAGATTTTGCTACTGTTAATCCCTATCTTGGTTCCGACGGTGTGAAGCCTTTTATTTCGGTCTGCAATACCGAAGACAGGGGCATATTTGTACTTGTAAAGACATCGAATCCTTCAAGCGGAGAGTTTCAGGACAGGATAATTGATGGAAGACCTTTGTACGAGCTTGTCGGAGAGCAGGTTGAAAAATGGGGACTTGATTCAATGGATGGCTCATACAGTAATGTTGGAGCGGTAGTTGGTGCTACTTATCCTGAGCAGGGCAAAGTCTTAAGAGAGATCATGCCTCATGCTTATATTCTTGTTCCCGGTTATGGTGCTCAGGGCGGAAAAGGAAAAGATCTTGTTCATTTCTTTAATAAAGATGGTCTTGGCGCTATTGTAAACTCATCACGCGGAATCATTGCTGCCTGGAAGAGCGAAAATTATCAGCAGTTTAATGATGGTAAGGTTGGAGAAGCCGCAAGAGCAGCTGTTCTTGATATGAAAAAAGATATTGCTGATGCACTTGCAAACAGATAAATTGCAAATTGTGTATACAGTACTTAGGTGTTATAATCTACTAGTGATTTTTGTAATCTTAAAATGTTGCTCAAAGGAGACCAGGGTATGGAAAGATACAAAGAAGAGTTCATAGAATTCATGGTTGACAGTAATGTTCTTAAGTTCGGAGAGTTCACTTTGAAAAGTGGACGTAAGTCACCATTTTTTATGAATGCCGGCGCTTATGTAACCGGATCTCAGCTTAAAAAGCTTGGTAACTATTATGCCAAAGCTATTCATGATACATTCGGACTTGAGTTCGATGTTCTTTTTGGACCTGCATATAAGGGTATTCCACTTGCTGTTGCCACAAGTATGGCGATCAGTGAACTTTATGGAAGAGAAATCAGATATTGTTCCAATAGAAAAGAAATCAAGGACCACGGCGATAAGGGAATTCTTTTAGGCTCTAAGCTTAGAGATGGAGACAGAGTTCTTATCATCGAGGACGTTACAACATCAGGAAAGTCAATTGAAGAGACTGTGCCGATCATTCAGGAACAGGCAGATTGTGATATTGTTGGTCTTATGGTATCTCTTAACAGACAGGAAAAAGGCCAGGATTCTGACGCAAGTGCTCTTGATGAGATAAAAGAGAGATATGGCTTCAGTGCATCTTCTATTGTTAAGATGGAGGATGTTGTAAGCTATCTGTACAACAGACCAATCGATGGTGAAGTTGTTATCACAAAAGATATCAAGAAAGCTATTGATGAGTATTATGCAGAGTACGGTGCAAAATAATCTTTGCAGCGTGCAGGCAATATGAGGAGGGGCAAATGGACGAACATACATATAAGGTACTTGGAGGCACAGGGGCACTTAATATAGCCTTTGGCATAATTTCCATTATTGCGGGGATTGCAGTCGGGGTGCTTCTTATTATAAGTGGAGCTAAGCTCCTTGGAAGCAGAAAGAGAGTTATTATTTAAGCATCAAATGGGTAAAAAGAGTTCTTTTCGATTAAAGATTAAAAAACTTGAGCCGGTCAGAGACAGGTATATGTTTACGGATAATAGACATCCTGAAAAGGGGATAATGTCTACTGTTCTTGGTGTACTCTCTGTGACCGCGCTTTCTCTTTCGGTTTATTTTTCATATGTAAATGGTGGGCAGGCTATTATGAGATACGCCGCAGCGGCTTTTGTTGCGGCGATATTTTCATGTATAGGGCTGGTGCTTGGTATCAGATCCAGATTTGAAAAAGACATTTTTAAACTGTTTCCAAATCTTGGAATAGCACTAAACCTAGTAGCCTTCCTTTTTGTTGTGTTTATTTTAGTTTTAGGATTGGGATAAAGAATGAGTGAGGAACTTTACTACGAATTTACAACTGACAGCGAAATGATCGGTGAAAGATATCAGCTTGCAGTTTCAAGAATAAAAGAAATAAAAAATGAAAAACTTGGCATGCCGGAATTTGACGAGTATTTCAGGTTCGTATCAGGCTTTATTGAGATGATGGATGATACGCTGAAGTGGTCGATTGATGGAGGCCTTGAGAAAGACTCCATGGAAGAGCTTGGAAAAAGAAACAAAGCTCTTTATGAGGATATTCTCCCTGAGCATTATGACAGTTCTTTTGGAAATCCTGAGGTAGCTGTTAAAAAACTTGGAGAAGACTTTGGAAAGATATTATCCAGTCTTTACTTTGAAATCCGCTCGATGATCCCAAGCGCGTTTGAGCATAACCTGTTTGATATGGTCATAAGAGCCGAGCTGTTTTTGGAAGTATATGGAGCTTTTTCTTCTGCCTCTGAGGCAGGAAAGCTTCCTGAATATGAAGCTATCAGACAGATAATGTACTGGTTTTACAGTGATTATGCTGAGGAAGAAAGGTGCATAAGATTTGCACAGATGGTGGCTCCTGAGTCAGATTTTGCAAGAGACATCATTATGGAAAGTGATCTTACTGATCTTCGTTATTTGTATAAATTCGGAGAGTATATTACAGACAATGAGCTTAAGACTGCAGAGCATCTGAATACTCTTTCGCAGGAAGAAATTGATAAGCTTGCAACTACTTATACAGAAGGGTATCGCATAGGCTTTGCCATGACAGGCAAGGATATTTCTATAAAGAAGACTGCGGCTATTGTTTATGAGCTTGGTTTTGAAAGAATTGTAAAAAAAGCTGTTTCCAATTTTAAAGAAATTGGTCTTAAGTCCAGTATTTATAGAGCGAACATGTCAGTATTTACAATGCTTGGAAGCGCAAGGAGATCTGGATATACAGGAGCAGTTCCCAATAAGCAGTTTGACTATGACCACAAAGATGATGATGCTCTTTATCTTGATGGAGCGCTTGTTACCAGAAGGCTTGAGGCCATGAGAGCTGCAGGTGAAAAGTATAAAAAGGAAGCTAAGGTTTTTGGAGGCCCGGCTGTTATCGAGACCTTCGGAGAAAAGCCCTTTGCACCTGTTCCTAAAAAGGATGCTGTTCACTACAGCGATACTCAGAAAAAGCTTTTAAGTGATTATAAGATCCAGAACAGCCTGATCATGAATGAGTACATAATAGGAAAGGAAAGAAGCTTTACTATCATTGCTTTCCCTGTTCCCGAGATTGGGCCAAAGTTTCCTGAGATCTTTAATGAAGTTGTTAAGATAAATACACTTGATTATAAGCTGTATCAGAATATCCAGCAGAAGATCATAGATGCACTTGATGAAGCTGTTTACGTTGAGGTTAAGGGCATGAACGGCAACAGGACAGATATGAAGGTCATGCTTCATGAGTTAAAAGACAAGACTCATGAAACCAACTTCGAAAATTGTGTTGCCGATGTCAATATCCCTGTTGGAGAGGTGTTTACATCGCCTGTTCTCAAGGGAACCAATGGAACGCTCCATGTATCGGGAGTTTATCTGGAGGGACTTTTCTTTAAGAATCTTGAGATCACTTTCGAAGATGGATGTATAAAAGATTATAATTGTTCAAACTTTGAATCCGATGAAGAGAATAAAAAGTATATTAGTGACAATATTCTTTTTAATCATAAGACTCTTCCGATTGGAGAGTTTGCCATCGGAACTAATACAACTGCATACCAAATCGCGAGGGACTATTCTATAGCGGATAAGTTACCAATCCTTATAGCTGAAAAGACGGGACCTCATTTTGCCGTAGGTGATACATGTTATTCCCATGAAGAAGACAATATCACTTACAACCCAGATGGAAAGAGCATTATAGCAAGAGATAACGAGATCTCTTTGAATAGAAAGACTGATCCGGATAAAGCTTACTTTAGCTGTCATACTGATATAACCATTCCATATGATGAACTTGGAGAGATCAGGGCAGTAAAAGAAAACGGAGAAGGAATCGTTATCATTTCGAACGGAGAATTCGTTCTTCCGGGTACTGAAGAGCTCAATATACCAATTAAGGGTTAAAAAGGAAAATGTAGCACAATATATTGTGTTATGTTATAGTAAACAAAAAAATATCATTTTGTTTACTGGATATATAAAAGACAAAATGGAGGATTTATATGGCACAAGTTGGAATTGTAATGGGTAGTGACTCAGACATGCCGGTAATGGCAAAGGCAGCAGATATTCTCGAAGAACTCGGAATATCTTATGAGATGCGTATCATCTCAGCACACAGAGAACCTGATGAGTTCTTTGAGTATGCTAAGACTGCTGAAGAAAAGGGCTTTAAGGTAATCATTGCAGGAGCAGGAATGGCAGCACACCTCCCAGGTATGTGCGCAGCAATTTTTCCAATGCCTGTTATAGGAATACCTATGCATACAACTTCACTTGGAGGCCGTGATTCTCTATATAGCATTGTTCAGATGCCAACAGGGATCCCTGTAGCTACAGTTGCTATAAATGGCGGCGCTAACGCAGGAATACTTGCAGCCAAGATTTTGGCTACATCAGATTCAGAACTTCTTAATAAATTGAAAGCATATACATCTTCACTGAAGGACAGCGTTGTTAAAAAAGATGAGCATCTTCAGGAAGTAGGTTATAAGAATTACTAATTTATTTTTACAGATAAAATTATAGAAAAAGAGGAGTTTTATTATGGCACTGGATTACAAGAAAGCTGGCGTTGACATCGAGGCAGGTTACAAGTCTGTGGAGCTTATGAAGGCTTACGTTAAGGAGACTATGAGACCTGAGGTACTTGGAGGACTTGGTGGGTTCTCAGGAGCATTTTCTTTAAAAGATATAAAGAACATGGAAGATCCGGTTCTTTTGTCAGGAACAGATGGAGTTGGTACCAAGATCAAACTTGCTTTTCTTTTAGATAAACATGACACAATAGGAATTGATGCAGTAGCTATGTGCGTTAATGACGTTGCCTGTGCAGGCGGCGAGCCACTGTTTTTCCTTGACTATATAGCTTGTGGTAAAAATATTCCTGAGAAGATTGCAGCCATTGTTAAAGGCGTTGCAGAAGGATGCAAACAGTCTGATGCAGCACTTATCGGTGGTGAGACAGCAGAGCACCCAGGACTTATGCCAGAAGATGAGTACGACGTAGCAGGATTTGCTGTTGGTGTTGTTGATCGTAAGGACATGATCGACGGAAGCAGCATCAAAGCAGGTGATACACTTATCGGTGTAGCATCAAGCGGAGTACACAGCAACGGTTTTTCACTTGTTCGTAAGGTTTTTGATATGACAAAAGAAAGCCTTGATACATATTATGATGAGCTCGGCGCAACCCTTGGAGAGACTTTATTAACTCCTACAAGAATCTATGTAAAGATGATGAAGTCTATTAAGAATGCCGGAGTTAAGGTCAAGGGCTGCAGCCATATTACAGGTGGCGGATTCTACGAGAATATTCCAAGAATGCTTCCTGAAGGCATAACAGCAGTTGTTAAAAAAGACAGCTATGACATTCCTCCTATTTTCACACTTATGCAGAAAAAGGGCGGAATTGAAGAACAGATGATGTACAACACATACAACATGGGACTTGGTATGGTACTTGCAGTTGATCCAAGCGATGTGGAAAAGACTCTTAAAGCTATTGAAGCTTCAGGAGATAAAGCTTGGGTTGTAGGTGAGACCAAGGCCGGCGAGAGAAAAGTTGAACTTGTATAACAAATAAGAGTGTGGTGGAGTACATATGAAAATTGCAGTCATGGTATCCGGAGGAGGTACCAATTTACAGGCAATCATCGACGGGATAGCTGAGGGAAAAATCGCAAATACGGAAATTTGCCTTGTGTATAGCAACAACCCCAATGCTTATGCTATAGAGAGGGCAAAAAAAGCAGGTATCCCTTACGTTGTAAAGAGCCCTAAAGAGTTCGAAAACAGAGCGGAGTTTAATGAAGCTCTTTTGCAGATATTAAAGGATGCTAAGCCGGATCTAATTGTTCTTGCAGGTTGCCTTGTTGTTATTCCTGAGATTGTTGTAAAAGAGTTTAAGAACAGGATTATCAATATACATCCTTCACTTATTCCGTCTTTTTGTGGGACAGGGTACTATGGACTTAAGGTTCATGAGAAGGTCCTTGAGAGAGGCGTGAAGGTTTCAGGTGCTACCGTTCATTTTGTGGATGAAGGAACGGATACGGGACCAATTATTTTGCAGAAGGCAGTTTATGTGAGAGATGATGATACTCCACAGTCACTGCAGAGACGCATAATGGAACAGGCTGAATGGAAGATAATGCCTCTTGCTATAGACCTTATTGCTAATAACAGGGTTAAGGTTGCAGACGGCAAAGTCATTATTGAAGGGTATGAGGAGAGTATTTTAGGATGAAGGTTTTGATTGTTGGTGGAGGCGGAAGAGAGCACGCTATAGCAGAAGCTGTTTCAAGAAGCTCTCAGGTTGATAAGATTTATTGTGCGCCTGGAAATGGCGGTATTGCGGAGCTTGCAGAGTGCGTTCCTATCACTCCTATGGAGTTTGACAAGCTTGTAGCTTTTGCTAAGGAAAAAGAGATCGATCTTACTGTTATCGGTATGGATGATCCTTTGGTTGGCGGTATTGTTGATGCTTTTGAGGCAGCAGGCTTAAGAGTATTTGGACCAAGGAAAAATGCAGCTATCCTTGAGGGAAGTAAAGCTTTTTCAAAAGACCTTATGAAGAAGTATGGTATCCCTACTGCTGCATATGAGACTTTTGACGACCCTCAAAAAGCTATTGAGTATCTTAAGAATGCGAAGTTTCCTATTGTTCTTAAAGCTGATGGCCTTGCACTCGGAAAGGGCGTTCTTATCTGCCAGAGTTATGAAGAGGCAGAGGCTGGCGTAAAAGAGATCATGCAGGATAAGAAATTCGGAGATGCCGGAAATCATATGGTCATCGAAGAATTCATGACAGGAAGAGAGGTATCAGTCCTTTCATTTGTTGATGGAAAGACTTATAAGCTTATGTCATCTGCGCAGGATCATAAGAGAGCAGGAGACGGCGATACAGGTTTAAATACCGGTGGAATGGGCAATTTTTCTCCAAGCCCTTTCTATACAGAAGAGGTTGATAAATTCTGCCGTGAGCATATATATGGCAAGACTGTAGAGGCTATGGCCAGCGAAGGAAGAGAGTTTAAGGGAGTTATTTTCTTTGGGCTTATGCTCACAGAGGATGGACCAAAGGTTTTGGAGTACAATGCAAGATTTGGTGACCCTGAAGCTCAGGTGGTGCTTCCTAGACTTAAAACTGATATAATAGATGTGTTTAATGCATGTATTGATGGTAAACTTTCTGAAACAGACCTTGAATTTGAGGATAAAGCTGCAGTATGCGTTGTCCTTGCAAGCGAAGGATATCCTGTCAGCTATGAGAAAGGAAAGCTTATCACCGGCCTTGAGAATTTCAAGGGTAAAGAAGGCTACTACTGCTTCCATGCAGGAACCAAAGCTACTTCAGAGGGGATAGTCACAAACGGTGGAAGAGTTCTTGGCATAACAGCTAAGGGCGATACACTTGCAGAGGCCCGTAAAAAGGCTTATGAGGCTACAGAATGGGTTAGCTTTGAAAACAAGTATATGCGTCATGATATTGGAAAGGCTATCGATGACGCGAAGGAGGTAAAATGAAAAACAATAAGGGAAAGAGAATTGGAAACGTACTACTTTCACTGATTGCTTGCGTGGTTATTTTTGCCGGAACTGGTCTTCAGGCTTTTGCCTATACTGAAACAACAGGTACAGTCAGCCAGGATAATGTAAAGGTAAGAGAATCAGCCAGTACCACAGCAACCCAGGTTTCAAGCTTAAAGATTGGGGACACAATTGAAATTGTAGATGAAGCAACAGATGCTTCAGGCTATGTTTGGTACAAAATCAGAGTCAACAAGAGTGAGTACGGATATGTAAGAAGTGATCTTGTTAAGAAGGATGGATCAACAGATAGCAGCACAGCTACAACAACTACTACATCCACAACAAGCCAGACAAATGCCGCAGCAGCATCACTTCCTGCAACAACAGTAACAGCTACAGATCAGAAGAGTGCTACAGCAGTTGATAACTGTAAGGTTCGTTCAGGTGCAGGCACAGGCTATGATCAGGTAGGAAACCTTACTAAGGGTGATACAGTTACTATTACAGGTGAGGCAACAGGTACAGATAGTAAGACATGGTATCAGATCACTTATGGAGCTAATGCTAAGACAGGCTTTGTAAGAAGCGATCTTGTAAATATTGTGGAAGCTGCACCTGCTGAAGCAGAAGTGACAACAGAGAATGCTGAAGGCGAGAACGCTGAAGGAACTGAGGGTGGCGAAGGTGAAGCCACTGAGACACCTGCTGAGACAGAGACTCCTGCCGAAGAGACAACAACGCAGGTAGGAGATGGCTCTTTTGAACTTAAGTATGAGGATGATGTCTGGTATCTCTATGATTATGAGAAAGGCCAGAGAGTACAGGTTAAACAGCTTATAGAAGTAGCTGAGTCTGTACCAACTCTTACAAAGCAGGCTAGTACATATAAGACGGTTATCATTGCTCTTGGCATTGCTATAGCAGTACTTGTTGTTGCACTTATCATTCTTGCTCTTAAGCTTAGAGATTCCTTGTATTATGAGGATGAAGACGAAGATGAAGAGTATGATCGCTATTCATCAAGTGACAAGAGAAGAAGAGATGAGGAAGAGGACGAGGATGCGCCTGTAGCCAGAAGAAGAGCAAGAGGTGACGAGGACGAAGAACCTGCCCGCAGATCATTTAGAAGAAATGCGGAAGAATCTTCAAGAAAAGAAAATGAAGGAAGGACAGTTCGTCCATCAAGAGATGAAAGAGCTACAGATGAGAGATCAGCAAGGGCTGACAGACCATCAAGAAGAAATTCTGATGATGAGAGAACAGTAAGACCTGAAAGAAATTCAGATGACAGAGCTGCCAGAAGAAACGCTGAAGATGACAGACAGGCAAGACGCTCCGGAAGAGATGATAGTGACGAGCGTATGGCCAGAAGATCTGAGGAGCGTGCATCAAGACGTATTCGTCAGGCACAGGAAGAGGCAGAAGACAGAGTTTCAAGAAGAGAGGATGTTCAGGAGGAATCACCTCGTCGCAGAGCAAAGAACTTTATCGGCGATGATGACGATTTCGAGTTTGAGTTCCTTGATCTTGATGATTGATTTTTTGAAATAAGTAACATTTTGGATAGGATTAGGAGAGTGTTTTGGCGTAGGCTTTTACTTACACCAAAGCACTCTTTTTGTATATGCGTAAGTGATTGGCTCCGTACGCCACCATTGACTGGACCTGAGGAAAGCGCCTTGGTCTGCGAGCCGACGGTGAGGATGATGGGAACAGTAGATTATCTCGCACCGTCGGATTCAGCATTGTAGCGTTTTCCCCAGAACCCGTCAATGGCAGGCACCTGCGGTGTGGCTGGGGATTATTGCCTCAGGCTCTGACTCCGAGAACAGTAGGGAATGGCTACTTTCAAGGATGTATGTGACTATATGTCTGCGTCTGCGTCTTTCAATGTAAAGAGAGCGAAGATTCTGTTTTGGAAATATAGCCTGATTTTTGAGCTTACGACACCATGTGACAAGGTTTTTGATTTGTGATTTTGGGCATATACGACCTTATTTGAGGTTACCACACCATTATATAGAGATCATATGTCCTCAGTTCACTCATCCAATGGATGTGGCAATCCATTTTTTCTCGTATATGCCCAGTTTCACTTCCTGAAAATACTGTCGATGGATGTGTTAACTTAAAAATATGACTATATACCCAATTCGCTTTGACAATCCGAATTTTCCATGTTCCATTCAGTCCATATGATCGTGAAGAATAATGGTTTGGGCATATAGCGCTTTGTAAAGCTTCCAGCCACCCCTCACGAGCGCTCAAATGGGCATATAGGCTGATTTCAAGCCTCTGGCCACCCATTAAAATGGTGGCTGCAAGCCTGATATCCGGCTATAAGCCCAAAAACGGTTTTATTACAGGTGGCCGAGCTATAAAAAACAAGCTATATGCCCAAAACAGAATTGCAGCTCTCCTACAGCGGGAACCACGGGCTTATAGCCATATACATTTTGGAAAGTATCCGTACCTGCAATTCTTAGTCCTACATATTCTAGGAAGTATCCGCATCTACTATTCTTAGCCATACTCAGCCTTAAAAGTAGCCACCCCTACTGTTCTCGAAATTGGAGCCTGAGGCCCTTGTACCCAGCCACACCGAAGGTGCTTGCCATTGACGGGTTCTGGGGAAAACGCTACAATGCTGGTTCCGACGGTGCATGAATCTAACTACTGTTCCCATCATCCTCACCGTCGGCGAGGTATAGACGGCGTTTTCCTCAGGCTCAGTCAATGGTGGCGTATGGAGCCAGCTACTTACGCATATACAAAATGAGAGCATTCTGTCATAAGATCAAAGCTTATGCCAGAATACTCTCACTAGTTCGTTGTATGGTTATATGAATGTTTGATTAACTTATCTTGATTGTGTACTCTGTTTTTCTAGACTGTTTTGGATCCAGGTGCTGTTCACAATATTTTTCAGGAAGCTCACCATCAAACCCCTTGTTGTCGCAGCGGCCAATCCATGGCTCAAGGCACACATATCTTGCCTCAACTTTTTCTTTTGACCAAAGACCAAAGCTTGGGAAACCTTTGCAGTTCATTGTGATATATGGCTTGCCGTCAGGAGTACATAGGCTGATCTCATCTACTTGGTAATCATCGAAAATGAGCGCGTCCTTATCAAAAAGATGTGCGTCGATATCGAGGTATCCATCCTTTAATTCAAGAGTGCTTGGGTTTTCAAAGTCAACTTCTCTTGTTTCCTGGATGATAAGTGAGTACTTCAGGCTGTTTTTAGAAAACTTTACTTTATAATCGGTTCTCTTTTCATCATCATAGATAGGGCAGTTAAATGCGGGATGACCACCGATTGAGTAATACAAAGGTTCATCTTCTGATGGATTTATGACTTCCCATTGAACCTTTATTGTGTTGCCATCAAGGACATGTGTGATAATAAGCTCAAAATCGAAAGGATATTTCTTTTTTGTTTCTTCATCTGATCTGAGGACGAAACTAATAGAGTTTTCAGTTTTTGCCAGAAGCTCAAAGTCCATGTCCCTGGCAAAACCATGAGAAGACATGGGATACTCTTTTCCTTTGTATTTAAATACGCCCTTGTTTACATTACCTACAATTGGGAAAAGAACCGGTGCATGTCTGTTCCAAAATGCTGGGTCTGCCTGCCAAAGCATTTCTCTGTTTCTTTTTTTGTCGAAAATGCTACTGAGCTCTGCTCCGTGAGTAGCTACGCCGATTTTTAATAAATCATTTTCTATGTATTCCATTTTTTTCACCTTTCTTAGGTTTATAGTTTTGTATTTTGTTTTCTGAAATGTAGAGGTGTCATACCAAATTCTTTTTTGAAGCTGCTGGTCATGTTACCCGGATAGGAAAAACCGCATTCTAAGGATATTTCCATCACTGACTTATTGGTGGTCAATAGCATGTTTTGTACGTGCTTCAGCCTTGTGATGCACAGATATTCTGTGAAGTCAGATCCAAGCTGTCTGGCGAAAATACGTGAAAAGTATGAGACAGAGTACCCTGAAATGCGGGCAACTTCGTCTATTTTCAGCGGCTGCATATAGTTTTTTTCTATATAATAAACAGCTTCCATGATGGGCTCGGTAAGCTCACTTTCATGGATTGTTGCCTTGGTGCTGTCAAAATGGCCCTTGTCATATACTTCGAGAAGAATATGGATCAAGAGGTTCTGCAAGCGGTATCTGGAAATTGAGCCTTCAGACATATCAAGGTCCTGTTCTTCAATTTCATTGTACAACTCATATATTTCTCTGGCTAAAGAGAAGATCTTTTCTCTGTCACCATCGGAAAAAGTAATTGGTGGATACCGGAATATCTTTTCCATGATCTGTGGACCGAGAGTATCTGTCATGTTTGCTACAAAATCCGGAGAAAACTTAATGAGAATGCTGACATATTCTGAATCAGAGGCAGGTATTGTTCTGTGATAGATATAGGGGCGCATGGCTCCTATGTAGCCTGCATGAAGAGTAAAATTCATTTTAGGAGTAATTATCCGCCTGTCTCCCTTGATCATGAAGCCAAGAGAATAGTGATCTGAAGCGACCTCCATTGAAGGCATTTCGTAATCAGATGAGATTTCTCTGTAGGCAACTGTTATCTGTTTTCCTTTTGGAAGTGGAAGAGCCATAGCCATTCTCCTAAGTTTCAATATACAATCCAATATGACATAAAAAGATTATTTTTGCAATGAATTCGGAAATTTCAGATAAGAAAATTATTATTTTAAGTACGATGATATTATATCTTTTCACCTTCATGGAAAGAAGTCATGTCAAGGGCAGACAGATTCTGATATTCTTTGGGGGACATTCCATATTCTTTTTTAAATGCCTTAAAAAAGCTTGAGTAATCCCTAAAACCAAATTTTTCATAGGTGCCGGTTATACTGGCGCCGCTGATTATAGCGTTTCGGCATTCCGCCAGACGCTTTTTTATTATGTACTGATGAAGTGAAATGCCAAGAGTGTCCTTGAATAAGTGAGCAACATAGTACTTGCTGACAAAAAACTGCCCGGCGATATCATCAAGTGAAAGGGTATCCTCAAGATTGCTCTCCACATAGGAAAGGATATTTTGGAAAAGAGCCAGTTCATCATTGCCATTCTGTATATGGTCGTCATCGTATACAATTCTGTTGATAGTAAGGATCAGGTCGCAAAGACATAGATGGCTCATAGCACCGCTTCCGTATCTGTCGCTGGATTTTTCCTCTAAAAGTCTCAAGAACTTGGATTCAACAAGGTGAAAAGAGGCTGGTGCCAGATGATAAATATACTTGTGAAAAGCCTCTGCCTTTTGGATAAGGTACATATAATCAACTGATTCCTGCATCAGGGAATTGCAGCAATCCTTGCTGATCCAAAAGACAAAACGCTTATAGTCCTTTTCTGATGTGTGCATAATGGCGTGATGTGATATTCCCGGTGGCACGACCATTAAATCCCCTGGGTACATATCGATGTGCTCTTTCTCTCCATCAGTTCTAAATATCTCCATGGTGACATCACCGTCCAGGAAAAGATAAAACTCATAGTAATCATGGGCATGGGGATTCAGTGTTTTAAAGTCCCTGTCCAGATAATAGAACACCTCAAAATCAGAGGAAATCATATACTGTCTTGAATTAAATGATGATCTGAGTTTATTTTTCATAGGTACATAATAACATGGATAACAATTTTTGCAATATAGGAAACAAGTTATTCTATTCTTTTTTTTCTTAAATGAAAGTATTGTGTATATAACGAAAACGGATATTCAGTCGATTGGAATATGCAGGTAGTGTACGAGGTGGATCTGCAAGTTCCAATCGGCTGAACACGAAATTATAGGAGGATTAAGACTATGGAAATGACACTTCGCTGGTATGGCACAGATTATGATACTGTTAAACTCTGGCAGATCAGACAGATCCCTGGAGTACATGGAGTTATCACAACTCTTTACAATAAGCAGGCAGGAGAGCTTTGGGAACAGGATGAGATCAAGGCTCTTAAAAATGAAGTTGAGGCCGGTGGACTTAAGATTGCCGGAATCGAGTCAGTAAACGTGTCTGATGCGATCAAGGCTGCAACAGCAGACAGAGATAAGCATATCGATAATTACATCAAGACACTTGAGAATCTTGGTAAAGAAGATATCCACATGGTATGTTACAACTTCATGCCTGTATTTGACTGGACAAGAACAGAACTTGCAAGAAAGAGAGCAGATGGCTCAACAGTTCTTGCTTATACACAGGAAGCAGTTGATGCGATCGATCCTGAGAAGATGTTTGAGTCAATTTCAGGTGAAATGAACGGAACAGTTATGCCTGGCTGGGAACCTGAGAGAATGGCTAAGGTAAAAGAGCTCTTTGAGCTTTACAAGGGAATCGATGAGGATAAGCTCTTTGAGAACATCGTTTACTTCCTTAAGGCTATCATGCCTGTATGTAATAAATATGACATTAAGATGGCTATTCATCCGGATGATCCGGCTTGGTCAGTATTCGGACTTCCAAGAATCATCAACAATGAAAAGAATATCTTAAAGCTCATGAAGGCTGTAGATGATGTACACAATGGTGTTACATTCTGCTCAGGATCTTACGGTACAAGTCTTGAGAACGATCTTCCACACATGATCAGAGCTTTAGAGGGAAGAATTCATTTTGCCCATGTACGTAACCTTAAGTTTATTTCTCCTACAAACTTCGAGGAAGCAGCTCATCTTTCATCAGATGGAACATTTGATATGTATGAGATAGTTAAGGCTCTTTATGAGACTGGCTTTGACGGACCTATCCGTCCTGATCACGGAAGAATGATCTGGGGTGAAGTTGCAATGCCAGGTTACGGCTTATATGACAGAGCACTTGGTGCAACATACATAAACGGCCTTTGGGAAGCAATTGAGAAGAGCCATCAGCGTGGGCTGTAAGCACCTGACGAGGTTTTTGCGAGTCTAGTGCGCGTGTTCTGGCCAGGCGGATGCTGAGTGCAGAACTTCCTTATAAATTGAATGCGAAGGAGATAACATAATGAAGCTTTGTGATAGTAGTATAAAGAATGATTCAGTTTGGAAGGAAAAAGGATACGAACTTCCAAAATTTGATAGAGATGAGATGATAAAGAAGACAGTAGCTGAGCCTGAGTGGGTGCACTTCGGAGCAGGTAACATCTTCAGAGCTTTTCAGGCAAATCTTGCTCAGAGAATGCTTGATGATGGAATGAATGACAAGGGACTTACAGTTGTTGAGGGATTTGATTATGAGATCGTAGAGAAAATGTACAGACCTCACGACAACCTTTCTATCCTTGTTACACTTAAAGCTGACGGATCAGTTGATAAGAAGGTTATCGGAAGCATTGCAGAGTCCTGCATCCTTGATTCTAACGATGACAAAGAGTTCAGCAGATTAAAAGAGATATTCAGAGCTGACAGCCTTAAGATGTGTACTTTTACAATCACAGAAAAGGGTTATAGCCTTGTAAATCCAGCAGGTGAGACTCTTCCTGCGGTAAAAGAAGATTTTGAAAATGGCCCTGAAAAGCCACAGAGCTATATCGGAAAGGTAGCAGCTCTTTTGTATGAGAGATATACAGCAGGCAAAAAGAAGATTGCCATGGTAAGTACAGATAACTGCTCACATAATGGTGACAAGCTCTATGCAGCTATGGATGCCTTTGCTAAGAACTGGACAGAAAACGGAAAAGCAGATGCTGGATTCCTTGACTATGTGCATGATGAAGCACTTGTTTCATTCCCATGGTCAATGATCGATAAGATCACACCAAGACCTGATGATTCTGTAAATGAAATTCTTAAGAACGACGGTGTTGAGGAACTTGAGGCAGTTGTTACATCTAAGAAAACATGGGTAGCTCCTTTTGTTAACGCTGAGGAGAGCGAATACCTTGTAATCGAGGACAAGTTCCCAAATGGAAGACCTGCTCTTGAGAAGGTTGGAGTTATCTTTACAGATAAGGAGACTGTAGACAAGGTTGAGAGAATGAAGGTTTGCACTTGCCTTAATCCTCTTCACACAGCACTTGCTGTTTACGGATGCCTTCTTGGATATACAAAGATCTCAGATGAGATGAAGGATGAAGACCTCGTTAAGCTTGTAAAAGAAATAGGCTACGTAGAGGGACTTCCTGTTGTTACAGATCCTGGCGTTATTAAGCCAAAGGAATTTATTGATACTGTTGTAAATGTGCGTATCCCTAACAAGTTTATGCCTGACACACCACAGAGAATCGCATGCGATACTTCACAGAAGCTTGGCATCAGATTCGGTGAAACAATCAAGGCATATCTTGCTTCTGATAAACTTAACGTTGCTGACCTTAAACTTATACCACTTGTTCATGCAGGTTGGCTTCGTTACCTTATGGGAGTGGACGATAAGGGCCAGAGCTTCGAGCCTAGTCCTGATCCACTTCTTGAGGAGGCTCAGAGCTTCGTAAAAGACATTAAGCTCGGAGAGACAGATGAGAATAAGGTTAAGGCAGCTGTTTTACCTCTTCTTAAAAATGCTGCTATATTCGGAACAGACCTTGAGGCAGCAGGCCTTTCAGACAGGATAGTTGGATATTATCTTGAGCTTCTTAAAGGCGAAGGTGCAGTAAGGGCTACACTTCAGAAGTATTGCAAATGATAACCTAACAAGGTAAAATCTATTAGGTGGGTGCTTGGTTAAGTGCCCACCTAATATTAGAGTTGGAGGGGATCAATATGAAAACATGTCCTAATTGCGGTAATCAGATCGCTGATGATGCAGCATTTTGCAATAATTGCGGTGTTTCAGTGACAGTTAATCAACAGGCAGAAAGTGCACAGGCTACTAATCCACAGCCACAGGCTCAACCGGCACCACAGCCACAGCCTCAGCCTCAGCAGTCATATGGCCAGGCACCATATCAGCAGCCACTTGTTTACTCAGATTCTAAGGATCATACAAAAGAGTTTGATGCTCAGGATATTGCAGACAACAGGATCATTGCACTTGCAGCTTATCTGTTCGGAATTCTCGGTGTTCTTATTGCATTTATTGCCGGAACCCCATTTACAAGATTCCATGCAAGAAATTCTCTTAGAATTTCTATAGCAGCAATCATTATACTTATCCCAAGCATCATTCCATTTCTTGGATGGCTTGTAACAGGTATATGCGCAGCAATTCTTGGTGTGATCAAGATCGTTGCTATTGTTTGGGCTTGCATGGGTAAGGCAAAAGAGCTTCCAATCATTTCAGATATAGGATTTCTTAGCTAATATGGGCAGCTGTACATTTTGTGTACAGCTGTTTTTTTATCTTGTATAATTGTCCCTATACAGGAGAAAAAGACGATGATCAATATAGCAATCGTAGAGGATGAGGATTCATATGCATCCCAGTTAACTGAATATATTAACAGGTATGAATCAGAAAGCGGCAGTTCTTTCAGACTTACCCGTTTTAAAGATGGAGATGAGATCACTAACGGGTATAAGAGTCAGTTTGACATCATACTTATGGATATAGAGATGAAGCTTATGGACGGCATGACTGCTGCGGAAGAAATCAGAAAGCTCGACCAGGATGTTGTTATCATGTTTATCACCAATATGACTAACTATGCCATAAGAGGCTATCAGGTAGATGCTCTTGATTATGTGTTAAAGCCTGTTAGCTATTTTGCCTTTTCTCAAAAGCTTGGAAGGGCAATTGCCAGGATGAAAAAAAGCTCTGCAAAGACTATTTCAATTGAACTGCCATCCGGTATAAAAAAGCTTGATATAGATAATGTATTTTATATTGAAAGTGAAGGGCATAATCTTGTTTTCTATACGAGCGGTGGTGAGTTTAAGATAAGGGCCAAGCTTGGCGACTTTGAGAATCAGCTTTCTCAATATAATTTTTTCAGGTCTAACAAAGGCTATCTTGTTAATCTTAAATATGTCGACGGAGTCGAGAATGGATGCTGCATTATAGCAGGTAAGCAGCTTCTTATCAGCAGAGCAAGGAAAAATGATTTTATGACTGCTTTGACTGAGTTTATGTCATGAGGAATTATAATGGAAAATATCTATCAGGATATACCAAGGCTATATACTGCCCTTGCTGAGTGGCTGGCGTGTATGACTTACTGCCTTGTTTTAAAAAGAAAAGTTAAGAACGAGTTATTTGTTGCGTATTCTGTTATTGCTCTTGTTATTCAGAGCGTGTTTTTGGTGTACACCAAAAATCTCCCTGTTGTGTTTTGGATTCCATGTATGATCGTAGCTGTGGCATTTATGTATGTCTTTATGTACTTAAGTTGTGACAGTAGTGTGAATGTTATAGGCTATTACTGCGCAAGGGCGTTTCTGCTTGCAGAGCTTGCAGCCTCCCTGGAGTGGCAACTTGCATGTTTCTTTTTACTAAAAACTGATTCAGAGATTATTCAGATCGCAATTCTGGTGGCAATATATCTTCTTGTTTTTATCTGGGCTCATTATATGGAGATTAGTATCACAAGGGGCGTTTCACAATTTGAAGTTAATTACCATGAATTATTGGCAGCTGTGGCTATTGCTGCGGCAGTATTTGCCTTCAGTAACCTTAGTTTTATCGTACAGAACACGCCATTTTCTGCGGGAGTTACTGCGGATGTTTTTTATATCAGGACTCTTGTGGATATAGCCGGCATAATGATACTATATGTGTATCAGAGCAGGATCTGTGAGCTTCTTGCTGAAAAAGAGCTGAGAAATATTCACGCTATGCTTAAGGCTCAGTATGATAAATACAGAGGCTATCAGACAACTTTTGATATGATCAATATGAAGTATCATGATCTAAAGCATCAGATTGCGGGACTAAGGGCTGAGATGAGTGATGAGGAGAGAACTCAGTGGATCGATTCTCTGGAGCAGGAGCTTGAGTCTTTTAGCCCTGAAATGCAGACTGGAAACAGTGTTCTGGATACACTTATAGCAGGAAAAATGATGAACTGCAGAGCCAACAAAATTAAGCTGACATGTGTGGCTGACGGTAATATCCTTGATTTCATGCACGTTTCAGATATCTGTACTATCTTTGGTAATGCGCTGGATAATGCAATAGAAAGCGTATCCCTTATAGATGACCCTGAAAAGCGGCTTATTCATCTGGCTATTTCACCTAAAAAGAGTTTTGTTCTGATCCAGATAGATAATTATTGTGAAAATAATATAGAAATGAAGAATGGATACCCTGTAACTACTAAGGCAGACAAGGGTAATCATGGTTTTGGTCTTAAAAGCATCAGGTATACAGTAGAAAAATATAACGGAACATTGAATTTTGACCTGAATGATAATTGGTTTGAAGTCAAAATGCTTATTCCAATGAAAGGATTAGCATGAATATAGTTACAATTCTAGTGGCTGATTATGTCGGTTTTATGCTTCTTGTGGCGCTACTTATCAGCAGTCGTATCAGACGTTCTCAGGGGAACCTTGAACTTAAGGTTTACTCTGCTATCACTATACTTACGATGATAGCCTGTATAGTTGATTTCTTTAGCTTTTTTTCAGATGGAAGATCGGGACTTGGATGGAAGATAGTAAATCTTTTGGGCAATACGTATTGTTTCGTGGTAAATCCGATTTTTATCTCCGCCTGGTGTCTATATGAAGATTTAAAGCTCTATAAGAGTATAGCCAGGGTAAAGAGAATTTACAGGTATGCATTTATACCAGCTATTATTCTGGTCATCATAGCACTTGGCAATATGTTCTTCCCTATGATCTTTTACATTGACGATATGAACGTGTATCACAGGCTTCCGCTCAGTTATGCTTTTTATGTTGTGGATCTGTGTTATCTGATACATAGCGGCGCTGTTTTAAAAAAATATGAGAAGCAGTATGGGAAAATAAGTTTTTTCCCCCTGTATCTTATGGCGGTCCCGGTAGTGCTTGGCTGCGCGCTTCAGATGATGTTTTATGGGGTATCACTCATATGGGTTTCACTTGCTGTTGGACTTACATCCATTTATATGTCACTTCAGAATGAATTCTCCTACCTTGATAAACTGACTAGTCTCTATAACAGGGCATATCTTGATTACAAGATGGAATCGATGTTAAAAGAAAAGAATCCCAAAGTCGGAGCAATCATGATCGATGTGGATTTTTTCAAAACTATCAATGATACGTTTGGTCATTCCACAGGTGATGAAGCTCTTATTGATGTTGCCAGAGTTATCATTTTTAGCAAACCTGATAAGGCAATAGCAACACGCTTTGCCGGAGATGAATTTATTCTGCTTGTAAATAATACCAGTGACGATGAAATGAAGAAGATAGTGGATAATATAAGGGATGAACTTAAAATGTTCAATGAAACTGAGAATCGTCCTTACAAACTCTCCTTATCACTAGGATATACGCTTTTTGATACTGAAAAGGATACTACCGATACATTCTTCAAACGCATGGATGACAACATGTACGTTGAGAAAGCCCAGAAACACAGCACAAGATAGATGATTGAAGGAATGAATGCTTTTTATATCTTGAGATTTATGTAATGATAGCTTGTGAAAGGGTATGTTTCATGAGGATGCTTTTGAGAACGTCAGTACTTATGTGGCGTTTTTTTGCCACATTAGTACTGCTACGTTCGAGATAGAGCGGAAGCGTCATCCTCGTGGAACATACCCGTCACAAGCCTACATACAGTTCATGACAAAAATCGTACCGTTTATGACAAAAACGGCACGATTTTTTTATTGTGCTAAATTTAAAGTACATTGATGCGCAGATTAACCGTGCTGCGCGTATGACCAAAGGCTTTGCAATCCGACCAGTTGCAAATGCAGATTACAAAAAGGGAGGTTATATTATGTTATCTATCAACATGGATGACGTCATGAACGTCATAACATCGATCAAATCTTATCTGATAGCTATCGGTGTTATCATTGCGATCGCAGTTGTTCTTATGATTGCGGTTATGAAACTTAATAAGCCACTTAAAAAGCTTATTAGGGGCACAGCACTTGTTGCTATGCTTACTGGTATTGTTGTTTGTGTAAATATGATCTGTTCAGGTCCTATGAGCACAATGCTTGACCTTGTTAGTGGTAGCGGAACAATTTCAAAGGCTACTTCTGATGAGACAACTATTCTTGCACAGGATATTGCAAGAGAGGGTATTGTTCTTTTGGAAAACGATGATAATACTCTTCCTGTTGCTTCAGGAACAAAGCTCAATGTATTCGGATGGGCTTCAACAAATCCTATCCTTGGTGGTGCAGGATCAGGTGCTCTTAACGATGCATATGATCAGATTTCACTTCTTGATTCTCTTTCACAGGCAGGAATTGAGACAAACACAGAGCTTACACAGTTCTATACAGACTACAAGGCAGACAGACCTGTAGTTGGAATGTGGAATCAGGATTGGACACTTCCTGAACCAAACGTTTCTCTTTACACTGATGAAATGATTGCTAACGCAAAGAGCTTTTCTGACACAGCTATGATCGTTATCAGCCGTTCAGGTGGAGAAGGTGCTGACCTTCCAACAGATATGAATGCAGTTATCGATGGTTCTTATCAGGATGGCACAACATATACTGCAGGAACATATGATGATTCTTTAAATGAAGGAAATGACTGGGATGCAGGTGATCATTACCTTCAGCTCACAAACAGAGAGGAAGAGATGATCGACCTTGTTTGTGCAAACTTTGATAAGGTTATTCTTCTTTACAATGGTGCTAACGCATTCGAACTTGGTTTCATCGAGGATCATCCACAGATCAAGTCAGCTCTTTGGGTAGCTGGTATGGGTCACGTTGGTATGAAGGCCGTTGGTGAGATCGTAACAGGTGAAGTTAATCCTTCAGCTAAGACAATCGACACATATGTTTACGACATGGAAAAGACACCTTGGTGGAACAACTTTGGTGACTTCAACTACACAAACATGGATGAGTTCAAGTACACTTCAACAGGATTTACAGGTGTTGAGTCTACATCTTATGTATCATTCATCAACTATGTTGAAGGTATCTATGTAGGTTATAAGTTCTATGAAACTGCAGCAGCAGAGGGACTTATCAACTATGATGAGATGGTTCAGTATCCATTTGGATATGGTCTCTCATACACAACATTTGAACAGACAATGGGTGACATCACAGAGGCAGATGGAACAATCAGCTTTGATGTTACTGTTACAAATACTGGTTCAGTTGCAGGTAAGGACGTTGTAGAAGTTTACTACAATCCTCCATACACAAATGGTGGCATTGAAAAGGCTTCAGCAAATCTTATCCAGTTCGATAAGACAGACCTTCTTGAGCCGGGCGCATCTCAGACTATTACAATTTCCTTTAACGTAGAAGATATGGCAGCTTATGATTACCAGAACGCTAAGGCATATGTTCTCGAAGAAGGTGATTATGTGATCTCAATCAATTCAGATTCACATAATGTTATTGATTCAAAGACATATACAGTTGATCAGACTGTAACATACAATGGATCAAATGGACGTAGCAGCGACCTTATCACAGCTACAAACGTATTTGATTATGCAGAAGGTGATATTACATACCTTTCAAGAGCAGATGGTTTTGCTAACTATGCAGAAGCTACAAAGGCTCCTTCAAACTATGAAATGAGCGCAGAAAGCAAAGCTGATTTCTATAACATCAGCAACTACTTAACAGCAGAAACTACAGCTGCTGATGAAGATCCAAATGCGGCAGCAGTTACAACAGGTGCTACAACAAGTCTTCAGCTTGCTGACCTCAGAGGTCTTTCAAAGGATGATCCTAAGTGGGATGAACTCCTTGACAGCATGTCTTTGGATGATATGAATGCACTTATCTCACTTGGTGGATATCAGACAAACTCAGTTGATTCAATCGGTAAGGTTCGTACAAACGACTGCGATGGACCTGCTTCAATCAACAATAACTTTACAGGTGTTGGATCTCTTGGATTCCCTGTAGGTGTAACAATTGCAGCTACATTTAACAAAGAGCTTGCTTACTCATTCGGTGATTACATCGGTAAGATGGCAGATGAGATGGATGTATCAGGTTGGTATGCTCCAGCTATGAACATTCACAGAACTGCTTTTGCAGGACGTAACTTCGAGTACTATTCAGAAGACAGCATCCTTTCAGGATATATCGCTGCTGAAGCTTGTAAGGGTTCATGGGACAACGGAGTTTATGCTTACATCAAGCACTTCGCTATGAACGATCAGGAAGAAAACAGATGTGATATGCTCTGCACATGGTCAAATGAGCAGGCTATCCGTGAAATCTATTTAAGACCTTTCGAGATCTGTGTAAAGAATGTTGAAATGTGCGCTGTAATGTCATCATTCAACTACATTGGTAACCGTTGGGCAGGTGGTTCTTCATCACTTCTCAACACTGTACTTAGAGATGAGTGGGGCTTTAATGGCTTCGTTCTTACAGACTACTTTGGAGTTTATGGATACATGTCATCTGACCAGGCTATCAGAAATGGTACAGACTGCATGCTTGTAAACTATCCTACAGCTACAAACAGTGTACAGTTCAGAGATACAAACGGAGCACAGCAGGCAATGCGTACAGCTACAAAGAATATTCTTTACACAGTTGTAAACAGCCGTGCTTATGCACCTGAGAACCTTACAATGGGTATGGCTTCATGGAAGAAGCTTATGATCGTTCTCGATGTTATCTTTGGAGCTCTTATGGTTTGCCTCATGGCAATCTTCATCAAGAACTTCCTTAAGAACAGAGAAACAAAAGCAGAAGCTTCTGCAGAAGAATAATAAATTGATTTTTGGAGCGGTGTCCGCAATTAAAGCGGGCACCAGCTTCATATAAAGATAAAGGGGTAATCATGAAACATCAGGATATCATTGAGAAGATGACAATTGAAGAGAAGGCAGCTTTTTTAAGTGGTAAGGGTGAGTGGCAGACAAGAGACTTTGAAAGGCTTGGTATTCCTTCAATTTTCTGTTCGGATGGACCTCATGGCATTAGAAAGCAGGCAGGAGCAGGAGACCACTTGGGACTTAATGCTTCACTTCCTGCAACTTGTTTTCCGACAGCTGCAACAATAGCAAATAGCTGGAATACTGAACTTGGGGAAACACTTGGAGAAACTCTTGGTGAAGAAGCAATGGCAGAGGGTGTAAATGTTCTTTTAGGCCCCGGACTTAATATTAAAAGAAGTCCACTTTGCGGCAGAAACTTTGAGTATTTCTCAGAAGATCCTTATCTTGCTGGTAAGATGGCAGCTTCCTACGTTAGAGGTATTCAGTCACAGGGTGTTTTCGCATGCCCTAAGCATTTTGCAGTAAACTCACAGGAACTTCGCCGTATGGCTATGAACTCTGTGGTTGATGAGAGAACACTCAGAGAGATATACCTCACAGGCTTTGAGATTGCCGTAAAAGAAGGCAAGGCTAAGACTATCATGTCAGCCTACAACGAGGTAAATGGAACATATGCCAATGAGAATAAGCATCTTTTGAATGATATTTTGAGGCAGGAATGGGGCTTTGACGGCATTGTTATCACCGACTGGGGCGCTTCAAATGATCATGCACTTGGCGTTGCTGCAGGCTCCAATCTTGAGATGCCCAATCCTGGTCTTGATTCTGCAAGAGAACTCATTGCAGCTGTAGAAAGCGGAAAGATCAAGATAGAAGATGTAGACGCAAGAGTAGATGAGCTTTTAGATGCAGTTATGACACTGTATGTAAATGCCCAGGGCAAGAAGGATGATTTTGATAAGAATGCTCATCATGGCATTGCAAGAAGAGCAGCTGCTGAGAGTACAGTTCTTTTGAAAAACGAAGGAAATATTCTTCCTCTTAAAGCTGGAGCTAAGGTTGCTATTGTCGGTGATTTTGCATTTGTTCCAAGATATCAGGGAGCAGGATCATCACTGGTTAATCCTACAAAGATTGAGACTGTAGCAGAGCTTATTGGTACTTATGACCTTCAGGTTGTTGGTATGAGCAGAGGATATTCAAGAAATGGTCAGGAAGATGCTGCTGTTAAAAAAGAAGCCCTTGATATAGCAGCAAAAGCTGACATAGTACTGTATTTCTTTGGCCTTAATGAGGACAGTGAGTCTGAGGGAATGGACAGAACTCATATGAGAATTCCTCAGAACCAGATAAATCTTTTGCAGGAGCTTGGTCAGGTTAATCCTAACCTTGTTGGTATAATCAGTGCAGGTTCTGCAATCGAGATGCCATGGCATCACTATTTCAAAGCTCTTTTGCACTGTTATCTCAATGGACAGGCCGGTGCAGGAGCGGTTATGGATATCCTTATGGGTGATGTTAATCCATCCGGTAAGCTCTCAGAAACTATTCCGAGAAGACTTGAGGATACGCCTGCTTATCGCTACTATCCAAGCCAGGAGAGGACTTCTGAGTACAGAGAAAGTCTCTATGTTGGCTATAGATACTACGATACAGCTGATGTGCCTGTACTTTATCCGTTTGGATTTGGCTTGTCTTATACATCATTTGAGTATAGCGACATTTCTGTGACAGATGAGGGTGCAACATTTACTATCACTAACACAGGATCAAAAGATGGCGCAGAGGTTGCACAGCTCTATGTTGGACTTCCAGGCGGCAAGGTGTTCAGACCTAAAAAGGAGCTCAAAGGATTTGCAAAAGTATTCCTTAAAGCAGGTGAGAGCAAGAAAGTAACAATTGCATTTGATGACAAGACTTTCCGTTATTGGAATGTAAAAACAAATAATTGGGAAGTTGAGGATGGTAAATACATCATTTCAGTGGGAGCAAGCAGTGCTGATATCAGGCTTACAGCAGAGGTGTTCAAGTCTGAAACAACAGAAAATATCCCTTATAGCAAAGAAGACCTTCCTTCATATTATTCAGGAAAGATCCAGTCAGTTGAGACTGCAGAATACGAAAAGCTTCTTGGAAGAAGTGTTCCTGATGGAAAGTGGAGCGGAGAGCTTGGACTTAACGATGCTTTCTGTCAGATGTATTACGCAAAGAGTTCTCTTGCAAGATTTGCTTATAAGAAGCTTACAGCTATGAAGAAAAAAGCTGACGAATCCGGAAAGCCTGATCTTAATATTCTCTTCATCTACAACATGCCATTTAGAGCAATGGCAAAGATGACAGGCGGAGCAGTAAGCATGGAGATGGCAGAAGGAATTGTTAAGCTTGTTAACGGTCATTTCTTTGGAGGACTTGGTCAGATCATTGGCGGATATTTCAGAAATGGCAAGAAAAACAAAGAATATGAAGCAAAAATAAAATAAAGCATCAGCACGGTTCTGGCTGATTGGAGGAAATATTATGAAATTGTGGAATGATTTTGCAGAAAAGCACCCTGCTGTTGCAAAGTGGGTTAGAGAGGGAGGCTTGTTCGTAATTGTAAGTAACCTTATCACTGTATTTAAATATCTGTTACTTACATTTTTGCCAGCAGCCTTCGCATTCCTAGGCAACAGAGCTTTTGGATGGCCGGGAATCCCGCTTACAATTGCAGGAGAGACTTTTGAGTGGAATATATTAGGGTATGATCAGGCTAATGGTGGACTTGCATATTTTACAGCTTACATGGTTGCCATGGTGATAGGTGAGTGCATCAACTTCCCGATTCAGAAGCTTGTGGTATTCCGTAATCATGAAAAGCCAGGAAAGCAGATCGCATGGTATGTTCTTGCGTTTATTGTTATCACTTGTATAGTTAATTCTATCAACTGTATTTGGGTTGCAGTTGCAGGTAAGTTCGTTCCTGCATTTGTTTACAATATAGCTACTATAGTTCTTAATGGTGGTGTAAGCATGGTAGTATTCTTCTTTGTAAACAAGATAATCTTCCCTGAGACTGAAAAGAAAGATTGAAATTTAGTTTCTTAAATATTGTAATAAGAACTGGTGTAGAAAGTATCTACATCAGTTTTTTTTATACTTTTTTTAGAAAGTTTAAAAATTGTTAAGTGCCGAAGGTGCAGTCCTGCTCGTAAAATATTATGTGAGTGTAAAAAATAACGAGATATGAGAGGGAGATGTTATGAGAATCAAAGTGAAACAATTTTTCACATCTGCATTTGCAGCAACTTTTATTGCTTCTAATGTTATTGCTCCGGGGGGAGGAGCGATAGTAGCTCAGGCAGTAGAACAAAGCTCGTTGCAAGCATCTGCTGCAGCACAGATATCTGAAGGCACAAGCCTTGTGGGTAAGTTCCCCATTGGAGCTGTTCTTAGATCAGACAGCTTTCCGGGCTTAAGTATCAGCTATAATGGGCAAACAACATATACTGTCAGCAAGGGAAAAAATAAGCTCTCTTTAGCTGTTACAGTTACCGATGAGAAGCTTGCAAAAGACAGCGTTTCTTACCTTAATAAGATATTTGGACCTGTTAACATCCAGCTGAAAAAAGGAGTAACAAGCTTTCCAAGCTGCAGCCTTAATGGAGTTTTTACTTCTGAATATGAAGGCCTTGTAAAGGCTGGTAAGGATGAGAATTTATCTAAATTCCTAAATGCTTTTATTGAGCAGGCCAGAAAAGAGGATAGTGAGAGAGCTCTTTATGCCAGATTTTATGAAGCAGTTATAGAGGCTCAGAAAGATCAGGCAGGTGAAGTTGAAAATAATGCAGAGTATACTTTAGAAGCTGATACAAAAGAGGTTGAGAGCGAGAATACAACAAAAGAGCAGGATGAGGAAAAGCTTTTTACCAGAACTATTCTTATCTATCTCGATGGAACGAACCTTGAGACAGGCAGTGCTTATGGAACCAAGAATATTCTGGATATGTTAAGGGCCAATATTCCTGATAATGTAAAGGTAATTGTTGTAGCCGGCGGAACCAAGACCTGGCATATGAACGATAAGAAGACATATTACGATTATGCTTCTAATCTTCTTTATCCAGAGGTGGATCAAAACAAATTTACTCCTCAGCAGAAAAAGGCTGTTGATGAGAAAACTGAAGAATTGCTTGGAAAATACAGTACAGATATCAAGGGACTTCAGACTTATGAGGTTGTGAATAAGGGCGGAAATAACAGTCTTAAGTTATTGAAGACCTATGAGAATCAGTACATTGTCGATAAGGACTTTTTCATATCTGCAATTGACTACACTACATCTATTGCGCCAGCAGAAAAGTATGATCTTGTAATCTGGGACCATGGCGGCGGACCTGGCGGATATGGTGATGATGAGTTCCTTGCGGAGTATCTTGAGAAACATCCGGAACAGAAAAATACAATAGAAAATACAGTTTCTTTGAAAAAGATAAAAGAAATCCTTGAGGGAACTGATTATGTAAGGAATGGCGGTAAATTCGATCTTATCGGGTTTGATGCATGCCAAATGGGCAATTATGAGGTCGCCTCAACTATTGCGCCCTATGCAGATTTCTATATTGGCTCTGAAGAGAACGTGCCGGGAATTGGTTGGAACTACAATGCATTCTTTAATGCTCTTGGAACTGATCCTATGGTTAGTACGCAGGATTTTGGCAATACTATAGTAAACAGCTTTATTGATCAGTTTAAGAACGGCAATTCAACACTCTCGCTGATGGACCTTAGCAAAATGGAAACGCTTGATAAGAAGGTGAGTGAATTTGCTTTTTGCCTTATGCAGGAAGCGGACACAAGATACTATGACATCATTGCATCTGTAGGTCCAAAATCTCATTTTGCAACAAGGGAAGGCTTTGGATCGAGCAATCTTCTTGATCTAAAACGTTTGGTATCTCTTTTTACAGATGAGAATAAGGAATACTCACCGGAACTTGTAAACGCAAGTAATGCAGTGATTGCAGCCATTGATGATTGTGTACTTGCTAATAAGTATAAAGAAACAGGCGTGAATAATGGCGGAATAAGCATATACTACCCTATACAGGCATATTATGAAAGACCGGCTGAAAAGGGAATGCTTTACTTCAATAACAAAGCAGCCGAGCTCTTGAGAATATATGAAGAGAATAACATAAATAAAGAGTACAAACTAACAGCAGCAAAGCTCGCAGTACGTAACCTTGCAGGTCGCAGACTATCTATATTCTGGGATCAAAAAGAAAATCCTACAGTAGAGCAGCTTTTTAAAGACTATATAGACAAGGATAAAGATGACAAATACATTGTAAATGCTTCGGGTGTGGATAGAGAAAATCCTGATGACCCTATCGTTAAGACAATACAGAAAATGATTGATGACAGAATATCAGCGGATAAAGTAACAATAACGATGCCTGAACGCAAAAACAATGATAAATACGGCGACTACAATGGCACTGCAGTTGTGAAGGTGGAAAATATTGATCCACTTGTTGCCGGCGACAAGCTTGATGTTAAGGTGTATTTGAATATTGGAGAGGGTGACGATACACATTTTGTTTCTGTAGGAAATAAGAATGGCTATTCCGGCGGCAAGGTAATTCGGGATGATGGAAGTGTTACTTACGAGGCTTTGGCCTTTGATCAGCTTTGGTATTCACTTAACGGGCAGATAGTAAGCATGTATGTTACACAGGTTCTGGATGATGGTAATTTTATCGGCTACATTCCTTTTGGAAACTGGACATCTGAAGAGACTGCTTCAGGAATAGATGCCGGCGACAAGACAAGAACAGCATACATGGTTGATCAGGCAGGAAAAAACAATTTGTCTTCAATAAGGATGTATGTTCAGAGCTCCCATGCAAAGAATGAAAAGGGTGAGGAAGAATGGAAATACACACCTATCAGGTACAATGATTTCGTTGAGGGAGAGGAAAAACATTCACATGATATGTCAGAGCTTGATGACACTTATCTGGAGATACTTGGTGGTGCTGATGATTTTTATTCAATAAATGAGACGCCAAATACTTATTCACTTGGAACTGTTTACGTGGAGAAGGGTAAAGATCTAAGCGTTGACTGTCTTTATGCGAAAGACTTGTATGCCGAATATTACCTCAATGACGTATTTGGAGATGAATATTATCTTGCCACAGATAATCTAAATCCGAAAGGTTCAACAGAAAAGAAAGGTCTGGAGGAGTTCTATGACTATATTCCTGATAATGAATGCGATAATGCCATGACTTGGAAGAATAGTCAGAAGGAAGCTGAGAAAGTATTAAAACAGGCCGTTAAAAATGTGCAGGCTGAAAGAGATAAAGCTAATGAAAAGACAGAAAATAAGATTGACCAGGTAAAGGAAGGACCTGCTGCAGAGGTTGTAGTTTCTGAAGAAAAGACAGGTTTTGACACTGAAGAGGCAAAGACAGCTGCCAGCGAGACAGTGGTTGAAGTAGCTGATATAGAAAAAGAAGCTGCTGTTGATACTATCAAGGCAGAAGAAGTATCTGATACAGCTCAGGCAGATGAAACAGCTGATACTAAGATGGAAGATGCTACAGAAGATGCTGGGCAGGAAGAAAAAACGGAAGATACTAAGCAAGAAGAGAGTATTACTGATATCGGGGCTGTAGAAGCGGATGAAGTCAATGATGAAGCTGATACTACAGATGCGCAGGAAGAGGCAGTAGAGGAAACACAGAAAAACGATGACGTTGCAGATGAAAATAAAACTAATGATGAAGCGATAATTCCTGATGAGGAGGAGAACTGAAATGGTAAGGATCGAGGATGAAAAACTTGAGAGTGTTGCCGGAGGTGCAAAGAAAATTCAGTATATGAAGGTTTCATGTATAAAATGCAAAACAGTTTTTGATGCTGATATGTCAAAAACGAAGGTAAAATGTCCCACATGTAAAACTGACAATATATTTGCAGGCAGATAAGAAAAGGCTAATGTAGAATAACAGGGACGGTTCTAATGACTTGCTTTTAATAAGTCATTAGAACCGTCCCAATGTCATTTAGTTAAGGTATTCAAGTGCATTTAATACATAACGGATGGCATAAAAACTCCGTTTTAGAAAACTTCATATCTTGTTTGCAAAACAAATGGCACGCCAAGAAAGCAGGATTGCTCCTGCTTCTTCCGTGCCATTTATTCTTGGAGAAATTTATGCTCTATAACTTAGTGGAACTACACGTTTGGTATGCTTTTTTCTTGGATATGTGCGGCCTTCTCGGATTGGCGTGACGTTACCTATCAACAACAGTTCCACTGTATCACTAGACATTCTGT
>NZ_FNUR01000016.1 GCF_900108105.1 Butyrivibrio sp. Su6
CGTTCTTTGTAGAATCACTTTTTCTTTTGCAATAATGTTTTTGATATGAAAGTATATATGAATTTCCTTAACTAAATGACATTGGAACCGTCCCTCTGTCTTATTGGTGTGATCCGGTATGGCACAAATAAGAAAATACAAATAATCCATAAATAGTCAACTTCTTAAGGAATTCTTAAGATTTGCGATAGAAATTCTTAAGATTAAGGTAGTGCTATTTACATGCAATTTTAGTTGTGATAAAGTTGCAATCGTTGAACGACAAGTTATTAGTTACGAACATTATTTCTGCTCGAAAGAGCAATGGATGATGCGGACAGCGTGTCTAATTCGCTGCTTATGATAGCTTACGCGGCTATGATTCTTGCATCTTCCAAATCTCACAAACATTGAACATACAGGGATGTCTATGACTCCTTCATAAAAGATAGTGTGATGATCACTATAGTTCTTTTGCGCGCTTTTTTGCGTTGTCTAACTGACTCTTAATTTAAGTGTCAGTCTGTATTCCTGTGTGTTTAATGTATTGTCTTTTATTATTGCAAAAACAAAGAAAAAAGTTGTCGAAAGATTTTTCTTTCGACAACTTTTTTTAAAGATTATCAATTGCGTTATTCATTGCTTCGTTGACCTGTGCATCCATCTTTGATGTGATCTCAAGGTGGAGCATGTCAATAACTCTGTTATCTATAGAATATCCCAGTCTGTCAGCAGCCTGTTTAAAATCATCTTTATGTGAAGAAGCGTAGCTTTGACGCATTGTTGCATCAAGTGCTCTGGTAGCCTGCAATGAATCGTAGGCTTTATCAAACTCTTCTCCAAATTTGCCTTTTGCATCTTCCCCAGCAGTAAGTGCACTCACAGAAGCACTACTTGGTGATAGCTGGTTTAAATATTTACTTGTTATTCCGTTTGCTGCGGCCAAAAAGTTAAAATCCATTTCCACTTTTCTCCTATAACCTCAATAATGCTTTCATTCTTTTGCCTCATGAAGTTTATCGGATGAAGAACTGAAAATCTGAAGTGGGTAATCTAAAAAAATTGCTTTTTGTTATAATACTGATAGGGAATGCCCTTAACCATAAATTGAATAATGAGGATAAAAAACTTATAATCAAAAAGTATTATTTAAAAATAAAATGTGATCACAAGGGGAAGATAAGATGAGTCCTAGAATTGCAAATCCAGAAAAATATGAAGAATCTAAAATGTCAAAGGGAGAACTTAGATATACAGAGCGCAGCAGATGGCTCTTGTTTGGCCTTCCCTGGACTTTTACGAAGTATGAGATAAGAGACAATGACTTTACTATAATCAACGGCTTTTTTACTGTCCGTGAGAATGACTGCTATATGTATAAGATCAGTGATGTGGAGATCACAAGAACACTTCTGCAGCGCATGGCAGGTCTTTCTACAATAACTTTATTTACGTCTGATGTCACAGACAGGACTATCACTATGAAGAATATAAAGCATGGACGCGAGATAAAAGACTTCCTACTTCAGGCTTCGGAAGCCGCAAGAATTAAGAGAAGAACTGTGAGCATGCAGAACATAGGCTTTGGAGCAGGCGATATCCATGACGTTGATGATGCTGATGATCTAAGCGGGCATATAGACGACTAAACTTTTGGATTTTTTCGGCTTTGATATGTTATAATTATCTGCTTATCTGATTACAGAGAGGAGATTTTAATGGCAAAAGAATTTGATGTGATAATTATTGGTGCGGGTCCAGGAGGTATCTTCTGCGCATATGAACTTATGGAGAAGAGACCTGATCTCAAGGTTCTGATGATAGAAAAGGGCCGCTCTATTGAAAAGAGAAACTGCCCTAAGAGAGTTACCAAGACCTGCGCAGGCTGCAAGCCATGTTCAATTACTACAGGATTTGCGGGAGCAGGAGCTTTTTCTGATGGAAAGCTCTCACTTTCTCCGGATGTTGGAGGAACACTTCCTGAAATTCTTGGGTATGATGAGGCTACAAGGCTTATACATGAATCTGATGAGATATACCTTAAATTTGGTGCAGATACCAGCGTGTATGGCGTTGATAAAGAGGCTGAGCTTCGTGAGATCAGAAGAAAAGCCATAAACGCCAATCTTAAGCTTGTAGAGTGTCCCATAAGACATCTTGGCACTGAGGAGGGATATAAGATTTACTCCCGTCTTCAGGAACATATTTTAGGCAAGGGTGTCACAATAGAGTTTAATACGATGGTCAAGGATATCATTGTGGAGAACGGCGTTGCTACAGGAGTAGTGACAGATAAAGGGGAGACTTTCCTGGCAAAAGAAATTGTGTCTGCTGTCGGAAGAGAGGGCGCAGACTGGTTCAAGGATAAGTGCGAAGAGATTGGAATCGAGACAAAACCTGGAACAGTAGATGTAGGAGTCCGCGTTGAAGTAAGGGATGAGGTAATGCAGTTCCTCAATGAAAATCTTTATGAGGCAAAGCTTATTTACCACACACCAACCTTTGATGATAAGGTGAGAACTTTCTGCACAAATCCTTCAGGTGAAGTTGCTACAGAGTACTACGAGGGTGGTCTTGCAGTAGTTAACGGACATGCCTATAAGGGAAAAGAGTTTAAGACAAACAACACCAACTTTGCACTTTTGGTTTCAAAGAACTTTACTAAGCCCTTTAAAACACCAATCGAATATGGTAAAAAAATAGCAGAACTTTCAAATATGCTCTGTGGTGGCAAGATACTTGTTCAGACCTATGGCGATTTCAAAAGAGGTCGTAGAACGACAGAAGAGAGACTTTGCAGGAATAATCTGATTCCGACACTTAAGGATGCTGTACCAGGAGATCTTTCACTTGTATTCCCACACAGGATAATGGTAGATCTCGATGAGATGATTCAGGCTCTTGATAAGGTTACTCCCGGAATTGCTTCAGACGAGACCCTGCTTTATGGTGTAGAGGTTAAGTTCTATTCCAATAAAGTTATTGTAAATAAAGACTTTGAGACCAGTATCAAAGGTCTTCGCGCAATCGGAGACGGAGCAGGTGTTACAAGAGGTCTTCAGCAGGCGAGTGCAAATGGACTTTCTGTTGCCCGCAGTATCATCAGCAGTATGAAATAACAGGCAGACATGATTTTTAGAACACTAAAAAAACTAAAAGGTAAACTGAATATTTTATCAGCTGCTTCTATTCTGGCTTTGTCCCTTGTTCTTACCGGATGCGGCACGGACCTTTCAGATGTAAGGCTTGTTTTTACAACAGGTTTTTCCAAGAATGAGGTGTTTACAATCGAGGACAAGAGCTGCAATCTGTCGGAGGCTCTTGTGTATCTGGTAAATACCCAGGAAGGCTATGAAGAGAGCTTTGGAAGTGATATTTGGGGCAAAGAGACTGATGCAGGAACTGTAGAAGACAGATTAAAAGAATCGGTTCTAGCCAAGATCGCTCAGATAAAGGCTATGAATCTTTTGGCACAGGAAAATGGAATCTCCCTTGACCAGTCTGAGATAAATCTTTCGCTTCAGGCGGCAAATGAGTATTACGGAGGCCTTACGGAAGCTGATATCAAAGCCATGGGCAATGTGACACTTGAAGAAGTGCTTGCTATTTATGAGGAGAGAGCCCTGGCCGATAAGCTCTATGACTACATCATAAGGGACATTAACCCGGAGATTAGTGATGATGAAGCAAGAACCATAACCGTGGAGCAGATACTTCTAAAAACTTATACTCTTGATGCCGGTGGAGAAAAGGCGCCTGTCAGCGATTCAGAAAAAAATGCGATCTACAGAAACATGAAAAGTATTGTAAGTGAGCTTGAAGAAGGCAGAAGCTTTGAAGAGCTCATGGCTCAGTACAATGAGGCTGATGAAGGAACTATTTCTTTTGGAAAGGGCGATATGGAGTCCATCTATGATACGACTGCATTTAATCTGGGAACTGATGAAGTCAGCGATATCATAGAAACCTCAGAAGGGTATGTGATCATCAAATGCATAACTACTTTTAACAGAGAAGAGACTGAGGCTAACAAGGAAAAAATCGTAGCGGAGAGAAAAAGAGAGGTTTTTGGACAGCAGTATGACGCTTTTGTGGCTACATTGAACAAGCGACTCAATGAGAAATTGTGGAATTCGGTTACTTTAGTGGCTGATGAAGAAGTTTCTACATCCAATTTGATGGAAATATATCAAAAATATTTTAGATAATAGTGCAAATCCCACAGACAAATTATTGTCATGTGGGATTTTTTTGTCTAAATAGTAAAAAATGTGCTTAATAAAGTCAAAATATTCCATTAAATTTCTGTGAACAATCGGATATATTTAAACCATGAAGGGAAGGAAAAAGGGTATGAAAAAATTAGAATATTACCTGGTAACTATGTTGGTTTTATGCGCATCTTTGGTGCTTTTTGGTTGTGGAAAGACAGCTGAAAAAACTGAGAGCTGGGCGTACATCCATGAACCCGGTGAAGAAATCCTATCCTTTTACGATGACGGAGAAGCTCTTTACAAGGGCGAAAAGTATTCATACTCAAAGGACGACTCGTACATAATGCTGGATGATGATAATGGGGATCATTTTGGACTGCGTTATGTGATGGAAGGCGATACGATGCTTTTGTACGAGAAGTCCACTTATGAGTACGATGGTCAAAAAGATACTGACGGAATTGTTGGTGTCTGGAAACAGGACAACGGATGGGAGTATCAGTTTACTGATGACGGAAAGTTCTCTGAGGAGAATATCTTTTTTGGCAGATATACAGTGGATGAAGAGAATTCCTGCATAAAGCTGATGTATGACGATCCCATAGAGGATGCATATCTTTACTATGAGCTTGATGGGGATGAGCTCACTATCGATTATCCATGGCCTATGGTAAAGACAGAGGCCAAAAGTTAAAGAATCTTAAGCTGCATGCGCTTTAGATAAAACAACAATTTAATAAAGGGAGGTATGAAATGCAAAAAAAACGTATTGTTTCAATGTTTATGGCGGGTTTAATGACATTGTCTCTCTTCGGATGTGGAAGTGCTTCTCAGCCAGCTGCTGATACAGGATCAGCTTCAGAGCCTGCAAAGCAGGAAGCTACTACTGAAGCCAAGACAGAAGAGAAGACTGAGGCAGTAGCTGAAACTACTTCAGAAGAGCCTATTTCTCTTAACATGTGGTGTATTGCTACAGAGAGTGATTCAAACCGCCACTCTTATGAAGCTGCTATCGCTGATATGCAGGCAAATCACCCAGAGATCAACTTTACTTGGGAAGCTTTCGAGAATCAGTCCTACAAGACCAAGATCAAAGCTGCAGTTTCTGCTAATGAGATGCCTGATATCTTCTTTACATGGTCATGTGCATTCCTTGGTGATTTCGTAGAAGCAGGAAAGGTTTATTGCCTTGATGATGCTTATCAGAACTATAAGTCAGAACTTCCAGAGGTTATGCTTGGCAACTCAACTTATGACGGAAAGCACTATGGCGTGCCGCTTACAATGAACATCGTTGGTCTTTTTGCTAACATGGAGCTTCTTAAGGAAGTTGGCTACGAAGAAATCCCTGGCACATATGATGAGTTTATTGCTTGCTGTGACGCACTTAAAGCAAAAGGAATCATTCCTTTTGGATGCGCTGGTAAGGAGACATGGTGCGTAACTGAGTACCTCGAGTCAGTTATCGAGAAGAGTGCCGGAGCAGACACACTTAATGATATATTCCTTGGAAAGTCAACATGGAACAATCAGGATGTAGCAGACGCCGTTGATACATTCCAGAGCCTTGTTACTAACGGATATTTCGATCCTTCAGGAATCGGCCTTACAAACGATGAAGTTAAGAATAACTTCATGGCAGGCAAGTATGCGTTCTATATGAACGGAACATGGAACTGCGCTGACTTTGCAGCTAATGCAGAGTTCTTCCCTAAGGTAAAAGTAGGTGAGTTCCCTGTTATCAACGCAGACAAGTCAAAACTTGGACAGCTCATTGGCGGACCTTCAGATACACTTGCAGTTGCAGCATCTTCACCTAATGCAGAAAGAGCTGCTGACTATGCATTCGAGCTTGGTAAGCTCATCTGCCACTATGGATACCTTGATGGATGCGGACTTCCAGCTTGGACACCTTACGGCGATACAAGTTCAGTTAACGAACTTACACAGACTGTAGCAGGAATCGTTGCAGGCGCTGATTCAATGGTTCTTTTCGGCGATACAGCTATGAGTGCAGATTCTGCTAACACATATCTTTCATATGTAGATCAGGTTTATGGCTGCCTCCTTGATGGAAGTCAGTTCATAGAGGGTCTTGCAAAAGATATTCAGTAATACTTTTTCATAACTTGTTATAAATAAAGGTCCTTCCTGTTTCCTTACTAAGAGAGAGGGAGGGCCTTTTTTAAAAGGAATATAGGGGAAGGTTTTCGTATGGAAAAAGAAAAAAACGTAGAGAGGGAGAGAAGAAAAAAAGAACTGAAAAAAGCTTTTGCTATCTTTGTATTTTTGCTTCCCGGTCTACTTCTTTTTATAAGTATTCTGATAGCTCCTATCGCTGTATCTGTATACAGGAGCTTATATGACTGGAATGGCTTTTCTGAAGGCACATTCATTGGTTTTAATAACTACATAGAGCTGTTTACAAATGGTTCTATCAAATTTATCACATCTTTAAAAAATTCATTGATCCTGGCATTTTTCTCTGTCTTTGTTCAGCTGCCCTTTGCGCTTTTACTGGCGCTTTTGCTGGGAAGAGGAGCGAGAAGAGAAAGAACTTTCCTGTCAATTTTCTTTATGCCGGTGCTGATCTCTACAGTTGTAATAGGTCAGTTATGGCTTAAGATCTACAATCCGGATTACGGCCTTTTAAACAGATTTCTGGATGCAATAAACATGGGAAATCTAAAGCACGTATGGGTTGGCGATGTAAAAACTGCTCTTGGAAGTATCATCGTTCCGACGGTTTGGCAGTACATCGGCTATCATATGCTACTTATGTACGCCGGAGTAAAAGGAGTATCCATAGATCTTAGAGAAGCGGCAATGCTTGATGGCGCAACCAAATGGCAGGTTGACAAATACGTTGTCATACCGATAATCAAGCCAATCATAAGGGTAAGCGTTATCTTTGCTGTTACAGGTTCACTCAAGACCTATGATCTTGTAAGGATCCTGACTGAAGGCGGTCCCTTCCAGTCAACTGAGGTTCCAAGCACACTTCTTGAGAACATGCTGTTCCTTAGAAACAGATATGGAATGGGCAGCACAATATCTGTAATGCTCATAATCCTGTGCTTTGCCTTTGCACTTCTCATAACAGCAGCATTTAAAGAAAAGGATGATTAAAGATGGAAAGTTACACACTTAAGGAAGAAAAACCTTATCTTAAGGTTATAACAAATATATTTCTGATCATTTGGGCCCTGATCAATATCTTTCCGATTTATTTCATGTTCACTTTTTCGCTTAAGTCAAATGATGAGATATTCGGAAGCAATATTATAGGCCTTCCAAGACAATGGCTCTGGTCTAACTTTGCAACAGCCATGAACACAGGAAATATGGGACTGTACTTTTTTAACAGCCTTCTTGTGACAACTCTTGCAATAGGGATTTCAATGATGGCAGCCATGATGGCCTGCTATGCGATAACCAGAATCAGATGGAAATTTAGCGGACTTGCAAATGCATTTTTTATGCTGGGACTGACAATTCCAATTCAGGCATCAATCGTGCCTGTTTACGTAGTCTTGTCAAAACTACACTGGCTTAATAAGTACTCGACACTGATCGTTCCTTATTCAGCGTTTGCACTGTCAATGGCAATCCTTATCTGCTCCGGCTTTATGGCAGAAATACCGACAGCCCTTGATGAGGCAGCAAGGATAGACGGATGCGGACTCTTTGGAACGTTTTTTAAGATCATACTTCCACTTATGAAACCTGCGGTATCAACTGTCGGAGTTTATTCATACCTCCAGTGCTGGAACGAGTTCATGTTTGCAAATGTATTTATCTCAGATTCAGCACACAGGACGCTTCCTGTAGGTATAAAGGCACTTTCCGGACAGCATACCACAGAGTGGGGGCCAATCGGTGCAGCCCTTGTAATAGCGACGTTTCCAACCCTTATATTCTATATATTCCTTAGCGGCAAGATACAGGCCAGCTTTATAGCTGGCGCCGTTAAGGGGTAAAATAAATAAGGATCAGCCCTTATTTATTTTATTTAGTTCATTTGTTTCAATGACTACAAGGAGAGTGGTATCAGAAGTAAGCTTTCTCTGAGGATCAATAAAGCCCCATTTTGTCTGGCTGTTTTTTACAGCGACAACGTTGAGCTTGTATTTCTTTCTGAGATCAAGCTCCAAAAGGTTCTTTCCAATCCAGCTGTCTCTTGGTCTTATTTCAACCATTGAGAGATTTTCATCCAGCTGGAAATAGTCAATGAAAGTATCTGAAATAAGGATTCTTGCAGATTGCAAACCTCCGAAGTCCTCAGGAATGATGATCTTATCTGCTCCGACTTTTTTGAGTATGGAAGACATCCTTTCTGAGGAACTTTTTGCTACAACAAGCGGAACACCAAGTTCCTTGGCAACAGCAACTGACATGATGCTGGCCGACAGATTTCGTCCCATAGCGCAGACAACAATGTCCATGTTTTTTATATCAAGTGACTTTATTTCTTCTTCATTTTCCAGGTCAGCACATATGCCAACAGTGCAAAAGTCTGCCATTTCTTTTATAAGGTCTTCATTTTTGTCAGCAACAAGGACGTCAGCTCCCATTTCATAAAGACTTTTGGCAAGGCTGATTCCGTATCTTCCTAATCCTAAAACTGCAACTGATTTTTTCATTGTCATTCTCCTTTATCCTACGTAGAAATTGCCTTCGATGTATTGAACTGAATTATTTCTGGTTTTTCTTTTTGCAAAAAAGATTGCCATGGAAATGGGGCCGATCCTTCCAAGGTACATGGCTATAATTACGATGATTCGGCCTGCTAGATTTAAAGTCGTTGTAACATCTCTGGAAAGGCCAACTGTTGCAGATGCGCTGACTATCTCAAAAAGAGCATCTGTGACTCCAAGTGATGTATCTGTTGACATCAGTAAGAGGGTGAACAGCACAACTGTAAAGGAACTGACAGCTACGATAACAGTGGCTTTTCGCATAAGTTCATAGGAAACTTTTCTATTAAACACAAGATCTTTATCATCGTTTTTTATGTAATTAACAATATTCAGACCCGCCAAAAAGAAAGTTACAGTCTTGACTCCGCCGGCTGTACCTACAGGTGAGCCGCCTATAAACATAAGAATAAAAGCCATAATACAGGACAGGTCAGTCATGGATTTTTGTGAAAAACTGGCAAATCCGGCTGTTCTTAGAGTTATTGATTCAAAAAAACTGTTCATGATCTTTTGAGAAAGCGGCATGTTTCCTAAGGTTTCGGGATTGTTATACTCAAATGCCAAAATAGATACTGCTCCAAGGACAATGAGGATAAATGTCAGGGAAAGAACAAGTTTTGTGTGTTCGGACAGTCTTTTCCAGATGAGTTTTGGAGAATATCTTTTTTTAATTCCTTTAAGGATTCCGGAAGATAAGTCAAACCAGACTACATAGCCAAGGCCTCCTAAAACGATAAGTGCCATTGTTGTGAAAAGGACAAGTGAGTTGGAATTGAAAACACCCATACTTGTAGGTCCGACAATGTCCATACCTGCGTTACAAAAGGCAGAAACAGAATTAAAGATAGCTGCCCATAGACCTTTTTGGAATCCAAGGAGAGGTACGAAGCTGATGGAATAAAGAATTGCTCCAAGCAGTTCAACAATAATAGTCCCGCGCATTATGCGGACAAGTATTCTTAAAACTCCTGAGCGTTCATTCAGGTTAAGGGCATCTGTAAGAATGATCCTTTGGCCCATTGAGAATTTTTTTCTTGTGACCAGCATAAACAAAGATGCAACAGTGATGATACCAAGACCACCGATCTGGGCGAGGATAAGGATAATAACCTGTCCAAAAACGCTCCAGTGGCTGTAGGTATCTACTACAACAAGTCCGGTAACACATACAGATGTGGTTGCTGTAAAAAGAGCTGTCAGGAAATCTGTGGTGTTTCCTGGCGCCGTTGATATAGGAAGGAACAAAAGAATTGCTCCAATTAGTATAGCTCCCAAAAAGCTAAGGGGTATCAGATGTTCTGATGAAAAACTCCACTTTTTCAAAAATAAGTCCTCCCGAAAAAAATGCGTCGTCAAGTCATTATACTTCCTTGGTTTTTACTTAACAAGCGCAGATACTTTCAGGAAGAAATCGGTTATAATGAATATGGGTGTTATTTTTAGAGGTATTTGGGGATATTGGGGAATGAAATTAAGCATAATAAGTAAAAACATAAAGCAAAATACGCTTTCTTTTAGCCTTAAAAGGCTGATCTTTGGGATAGTTCTTGTTGCTGCCATCGTATTTGTGTTTTCAACATATGTAATCACAAAGCAGGAGCAAAAAGACTACGCCACCAGAGATTCTGAAAATGTTCTTAAGACACTTTCAAGTAACATTAGTTCCGATATTCAGAAATACACATCTCTTTCGAGACTTATAATGATAGATGACAGGGTTCTGACTTTTTTAAGGGCAAAGATGCTCTCTGTAGATATCAGTATGATAAACGACGCCAGATATGGAGTTATGGACATTTTGAACGTAACAGAGGGCGTGGATAGTGTCATGATCTTCAGAGAAGACCTGATCATGCTGGCAACTAACCGGTTTACCTATCAGTATGACTATGGACTTATGAACAGTGAAGAATGGAAAGGTGATATATATGAAGGTCTTGGCAGAGCAGTGGTTTCCCTTAACAGTAACGGTATAGCGACCAAGCAGGACGGGCGCCCTGTTGTCACAATTGGAAGAGCAATATATGACATTGACACTCAGAAAAGAACCGGAATTCTCATGATGAATATTTCATCTCTGGTTTTTGAGAGAATGCTGGCAAGCCTTAGCTATGACAATATCTGCATCATGGGAAGTGATGGGACTTTTATTGCAGGAAATAAAAGCTACGTAGACTTTTTTGACAATAAATTCGTAAGTACATCTATAAGGCATGAGGACGTTTTTATAGACGGAGAGAGAGAACTATTGTCGGGGTGTCTTGTAAGTGACCTTCCTATAGTTATTCTCAGGGTTTCACCCTACGGAACAGAGGGGATTCCCTTCAGAATGCTGTATATTCTGCTGTTTTTGATGATAGTGTTCATTATTCTTGCATTTTTCGTTGGAACATTTATCAGAAAGACTATAACAGATCCAATCTTTGAATTATCCAATTCAATGGAAACAAACAGGCAGTCGGGAGAGCTTAAGAAAATAAATGTCGAAGTGCCTTACAGTGAGCTTGATATGCTTCAGGGTGACTACAACGGCATGATTGATCATGTTAATGACCTTATTGATAAGCTCATGGAAAAAGAAAAGACTCTTCAGAGGGCAGAGATGCGAGTTTTGCAGGAGCAGATAAAGCCGCATTTTCTTTATAATTCAATTGAGACCATTGGCTTTATGGCTATGGACGCAGGAGCCGGAAATGTTCATGACGCGCTTGAAACTCTGGGCAGTTTTTACAGAAATTTCTTAAGTAAGGGCGACAGGGCAATCCCGCTTTCAAGGGAAGTGTGGATCGTTAAGGATTATCTTTCTCTTCAAAAGCTAAGATATGGCGACATATTGGATGATGAGTATGACATAGCTGAAAATACTCAGGAAGTTGTGGTTCCAAAGCTTATACTGCAGCCACTTGTGGAAAACAGTATATATCATGGTATACGTTTGAAGGGCGAAAGAGGTAAAATAAAGATAAGCAGCAGACTTCAGGATGGAAATCTGCACATTATCGTACATGATACCGGAATAGGTATGAGCCAGGAAAAAATAGATCAGATCCTTTCTCTTGAGAGGAAGGATAAAAATGACCTTGACACCGAGAGCTTTGGTCTTTGGGGGACTATAGAGCGAATACGGTACTATACAGGAAAAGAGGATGTTGTCAGGATAAAGAGTGAAATTGGGGAATTTACTGAAATTGAATTTGTAATTCCGGCCACGAGCTGACTTTTTTTCAGGGGATTGGACATTAGTTTTTTGGCAATATAGGGGTTTGATGTTTCAGGGAGAGGTTATTATGGGAAATGTGTACAGAGTTATGGTAATTGACGATGAAGAATCGGCAAGAAAACTTATGAAGGCAGCGATTGATTACGAGAGCCTTGGAATGGAGGTTGTTGGAGAGGCAGCAAGTGGGATCGAAGCCATAAATGTAATTGATGAGATAAGGCCGGATATAGCATTTGTTGATATCTCAATGCCCTTTATGGATGGCATAGAGTTTACGGAGATTGCGACTGCAAGATATCCGAATCTTATCATTATAATAATGACGGCATTTGATCAGTTTGAGTATGCCAGAAAATGTGTGAGTCTTCCTGTGTTTGACTATATGCTTAAACCTATGGTAAGAGCGGAAGTTACAAAGGTTCTCGAGAGGGCAAAAGAAAAGCTTGATGCATCAAGGTATAATCTGGGACAGAGAAGCAATCCGGATAAAGATGGTGAAAATGACGATTATGATGAAGAGGTAAATCCCACTGAGCTTATAGAAAAGTACGTTATGGAGAATTTCACGGATCCCAAGCTCAACCTGACTTTCATTGCTCAGAATTTTGGCTTTAGCGCAAGCTACCTGTCTCGTAAGTTTAAGGCTGACACCGGGAAAAATTTTGCCAAATATCTCACAGATCTTCGAATGAAAAAGGCTCTTCGCTATGCAGAGCTTGGATATAAGATGTATAGAACGGCAGGAGAAGTGGGAATTCCTGATCCTAACTATTTTAGCAGGTGTTTTAAAAAATATACCGGCATGAGCTATTCAGACTATGTACTTGAAAAAAGTTCATAAGGGATAGCCCGGTTATTTCAACACGTAATTGCAGATTTAATAGTAGACGCGATTATGATAAAATATAAATAATAATCAGATAGCTGCAACTGTGTTTTATGTGAAGAAGGAGACGCCTATGAATGAGCAGATGAAAAAGATTGGCAGAGAAATGGGAATCAGAATGGGAATTCTTATGAGCTTTTGCCTGGCCCTTACCGGGACACTTTCTTCAGGTCACTTTACGCCTGTTGGATTTATTTTTAGCTTCATTGTAAGTGCGATTATTAGCATACTCATTGGTTTTGTGGTCCCTGTAGGTAAAATAACCGGTGATGCTTGCCGCAAGGCAGGTTTTGAACAGGGGACAATAAAAGAGCGCCTCTTAAGCAGTCTTATTTCAAATCTTCTTTATACACCGCTTATGACTTTTGTAATGGTACTACTGGCATATACAATGGCCATGAAATCAAGCGGCGGGATGGCGCAGCTTTCATTTCTTCCAATGTTTCTTCATTCTCTTGTCATTTGCTTTATAGTTGGATACATTCTTATTTTTATATTTCAGCCAATTTTTATGAAACAGCTTTTGAAAAAATATCGTCCTTGACCAGAATTGCCAAAATTCATTTTGATTCGTATAAATGGATAACAAATGATACATAGCTTTGCGGGCTATTGTTATTATTGGTTTGAAATTTGTTGATTAATAGAACACTTCGTATGAGTATGGAGGGTACGAAAATGGATGAGAATAAAAATGTAAGAATGGAAATAACAGACGATTATCTTGAGGATGTAATTGGCGGCGCTAAGCGCAAGGGAAACTGCCCTAAAGGCGGAGATCATGAGTTTGTGAAGACCGATGTTAAGGTATTGAAAAAACCTGTTCTAAAATGCAAAAAGTGTGGCAAACGGATGGCATCAAAATAAAATGATGAGCTGTGAAAAGTTGATTATTTATTTTGTAGATTAGGGAGAGTACTCTGATGTATGCAATTAGTATATATTAGAATACTCTCTTTTTGTATATGCGTAAGTAATTGGCTCTGTAGGAAAATGGGACGGCTCTAGTGATTAGTTCCCAATTTAAAGCCTATTGAGTCGTCTCTCATATTCTCTTAGAAAAGTTTTAGATTGCGTCTCCGTCCGCCACCATTGACTGAACCTGAGGAAAACGCCCTGCAGGTTCTGCCGACGGTGAGGATGATGGGAACAGTAGATTTTCATGCACCGTCGGATTCAGCATTGTAGCGTTTCCCTCAGAACCCGTCAATGGCGAGCACCTTCGGTGTGGCTGGGTGTTATTGCCTCGGGCTCTGACTCCGAGAACAGTAGGGATGGCTACTTTCAAGGATGTGCAGGGCTATATGCTCATTTTACTGTGATAATTGATTTATTGTAACATACGAGGATACGCTTGCATGGATACATGCTATTACTTGAAAACATGACCTAAATAGCATTTTTCACCTGTCTAGGTCATGTTTTTTGGCGTGATATCGCTGTGCTATTAAAAAAATTATGACCTATTCTGTATTTTTCTTTTATTTAGGTCATATTTTTTATCGTGATACTGCTTAAACTGCTACAAAATTCATGACCTATTTTGTATTTTTCTATTACTTAGGTCATGTTTCTGGTCATGATAGGTATTATCAAAGTGGATTTCGATAGAAATTCAGGTTTTATCCTATATCTCAGAAAATCGCTGTTATAAAAATCATTCCGTCCGTATAACGATCAATATAATAGAAAAAATATCGTTTTGGGCATATAGCAGCTTTTTGCGATGTCAGCCACCCCTCACGAGCGCTCAAATGGGCATATAGGCTGATTTCAAGCCTCTGGCCACCCGTTAAAAGGGTGGCTGTGGACGGATAATTACCGTATATGCCCAAAAACGGTTTTATTACAGGTGGCCGAGCTATTGAAAACAAGCTATATACCCAAAACAGCATTTCGGCTATCTTTACAACGGGAGCCGCTGGCATATAGCCCTTCACATTCTAGAAAGTATCTGCATTTGCTGTTCTTAGCTCTACATATCCTTGAAAGTAGCCTTCTGCTGTTATTGCCCCTACACATTATTGAAAGTAGCCACCCCTACTGTTCTCGGAATTGGATCCTGAGGCACCTTAACCCAGCCACACCGCAGGTGCTTGCCATTGACGGGTTCTGAGGAAAACGCTACAATGCTGAATCCGACGGTGCGAGAAAATCTACTGTTCCCATCATCCTCACCGTCGGCAAAGCTGACAAGGCGTTTTCCTCAGGTTCAGTCAATGGTGGCGTACGTATTCGTAACATAGATTAATCTATTTGAATCGTCCCTATGTATCCTAACTCACTTACGCATATACAAAAAGAGAGTACTCTGATGTATGCTTATCGCATACAACAGAATACTCTCCCTAATCTCTTCAATTTAAATAACTTGGAGATACCCTTAACTTGCCTTGCTTCTAGGGATCACATAAGGATCACCGGTCTCAGGGTCAAGTATGATGGAACTGTCCATTCCGTAAATTTCCTGCATGAGTTCAGGAGTTATGATATCTTTGGGGTTACCGCTTGCTACAAGTTTTCCCTTTTTCATAGCAAATATGTGATCAGCATATCTGATTGAGAGATTAATGTCGTGCAGTATTGCAACGATTGTAACTTTCTTTATCTCATTTAGCTTGGCAAGGCAGTCAAGAATTTCTACCTGATATGCAATGTCAAGATATGTGGTAGGTTCGTCAAGCAGCAGTATATCTGTGTCCTGGGCTAGTGCAAGTGCAATCCATACGCGCTGTCTTTGCCCGCCTGAAAGAGAATCTACCTGTTTGTCGGCAAGTTCTGTTATTCCCATTGCACACATTGCTGAGGAGATGGCTTCATAGTCAGCCTTGGTGAGCTGGCCAAAAAGATTCTGATAGGGAAATCTTCCTCTGGCAACAAGGTCAGCTACAGTTATTCCTGCAGGAACGATAGGTGACTGTGGTAGAAGACCAACTTTTTTAGCAAGCTGTTTTGTGGGGAGTTCGCAAATTGGGTTTCCATCAAGAAGGATATTTCCCTTTGAAGGAGACAGAAGCCTTGCAAAACTCTTAAGCAAGGTGGATTTGCCGCATCCGTTGGGTCCGATCAAAACGCTGAACTTTCCTGCGGGAATGCTCAAATTCATATCTTCTATAATTAGTTTATTGTCATAGCCTGCATATATCCCATTTGCAGTGAAAGTGTGACTCTGTGCAATCTTACTCATCAGATCTTTTCTCCTTTTTTATTGATATTAAGTAAAAGCAGTAGCAGGTATGGAGCCCCCAAAAGTCCTGTTACGACTCCCACAGGGTAGCTGGTTTCAAAAAGATTTTTGCCTATAAGCTCGGAAGCGTAAACAAGTATTACTCCAACAAATCCGGAAGTCAGCATTGCGATAGATCCATTCCTTGTTAGCTTTGTTGCTATAGGGCCTGATAAAAAAGCTACTGAAGCAATGGGACCTGTTGCGGCAGTTGCTACTGAGGATAGGAGCAAAGCGCAGATAAGGCAACATATCCTGATAATATTTATCGATGCACCAAGAGTAGTAGCATATTCGTCTCCAAGCTGCATGATCCTGAGTTCTTTGTTGCAGAATAGGAGAGCTCCACCTGCTAGAACAGTCATTATTGTTATAGCCGGAACATCAGACATCTGAACGGGATTGAGGCTTCCACGAAGCCATCTTAGCGCTGTTCCTACATCGTATTCAGAACCAACAAGCAGCATCCAGGAAATAAGGGCATTCAAAACTGCCTGAAAACCGATTCCTATGAGGATCATTCTGCTGCTGAAGGCATTTCCTTTACCAGAGAGTAAAAGAATAAGTCCTGTAACTAAAAGACCTGCTACTACTGAGAAGATTGAAGCAACAGCTCCGCTGATACCAAGTATCAGGATGCAGAAAACTGCAGCGGCAGAGGAACCTGCGGTAACTCCGATAATGTCAGGAGAAGCGAGAGGATTCCTTAAAAGGTTTTGAAAAGTGTAGCCTGCAAGTCCAAAAGAAAAACCGGCAAGACCTCCAACAATAAGCTTTGGAAGCCTTAGACTTTTTATGGTGTAGGCAGCCCCTTTTGTCTCATCGCTTAGAAGTACCTTAATGACTTCGCTTAGTGAATAATTCGTATTTCCTATTGTCATCATGAGGACTGCGAGAATAGCAATGATAATAATGAAAAATAGAGCACATGCGATATTTCTTTTTCGCTGCTTTGAATATATATTTTTTAAATCTGTTTCTAGTTTGGTCGTCATATATTTTTGGCCTTTGTCATCCATACAATTGCTACAAATACCGGGGCACCAAGGATGGCTGTGATGATTCCAACCTCAAGTTCTCCCGGACTTCCAAGAATCCTTCCTAAAACATCCGAAATTGTCAAAAGAGCTGCCCCACCTATAGCAGATAGTGGAACAATAATTCTCATGTCATTGTCAAAAAGCTGCCTTATAACATGGGGTAGCATAAGCCCCACAAATCCAATGGGCCCTGCAAGGGCGGTTACAGATGCACAGAGAAGAACTCCTGCAAATGCGGATACTATCCTTATCTGTCCGACTTTTACACCCAGTGAGATAGCCATTTCATCGCCAAGTGACAATGCATTAAGTGGTGATGAACAAAGTAAAGAGAGGATAAGTCCTGCCAAAAAGAAAGGAAGGAGCAGTTTTACATCTTCCCAGCTTCCACCACTGATGCTTCCTACCTGCCAGAAACGAAATTCCTTCATGACCTGTGAGTCTGGAAGCATGATAGTATTAACAATGGCACCAAGGGCAGTTGACACGGCTGTTCCAGCAAGGGCCAGCTTTAAAGAAGTTGCCCCGCCATAGCCTACGCTTGCAATTCCGTAGACAAAAAATGCAGTGGCCATAGCCCCTATGAAAGATAGCCCTATAAGTCCAATTCCGGAAGAAATATTAAGGTATGCAATGCCTATAACTACCATGAGAGAAGCACCTGTGTTTACACCAAGAATGCTTGGGTCTGCTATTGGGTTCCTTGTGATAGACTGCATCATTGCACCGGAAACGCCAAGGCAGCCTCCGGCAATGAGGCCGAAGACTGTCCTTGGAACTCTGGCAGAAATTACAGCTGCAATGAACTTATCTGTTTCTTTTCCGGTAAAAAAGCTGACTATATCAGCAATGGGTACGTTCTTACTGCCATATACTATTGAAAGAATGGCACCGGCAATTGTCAGAATGATCAGTATTATTGTTCCTATGATTAGTTTTGTATTACTGTATCTTTTTTGCTGCTTCATTTAACACTTCCAGATAATCATCAATTGCGTAAGGAATAGAAAGAACTGTTGGTGTGCTTGCTGCTGCAAGAGCATCATTTGAATCAAGTAAAACGAATGCGCCGTTGTTTACGGCAGGAATATTTGAAAATCTTCCGTCATTCTGCATTGCTGTAACAAGTGACTCTGTACCATATGTAATGATGATATCAACGTCGCTAAGAACATCAGCGTTTTCAGCACTTACTGTTATTGAAAAAGCATTTGGATCATCAATAAGTCCAGTTACGCTCTCTGGAGTTACAAATCCAAGATCTCCAAGAAATGCTGCTCTTGGATCGTTGTTTGTATAAATATAGAAGGTTCCGAGGTCATCTTCTGAGAGCCAGAAAAATGCAACTCTTTTTCCATTGAGGTCAGGGTACTGGGAGAGCTTGTCAGAAATAAGCTGTTCAACATCAGCAACAAGGGCTCTTCCTTCAGCTTCAAGGCCAAGGGCTGCAGCATCATTTATGGTCTCTTCCTGCCATGTTGTTGTCCAGGCAATTGTAGGATATGCAACTACAGGAGCAATTTCGCTGAGTCTGTCATATTCTTCCTGGCTAAGTCCTGAGTAAGCTGCAAGGATTACATCAGGCTGGCAGTCTGAGATAGCTTCGTAGTCCCATCCGTCTGTATCATCAAATACATTAGGAGTAGCACCGAGATCTTCAAATGCTTTTGCTGTCCATGCAAGAAGGCCGTTTTCATCCCTTGGTCCGAAATTTGCTTCTGAAATTCCAACAGGTACAATTCCAAGAGCGAGAGGAACATCAGGATTTCCCCATGCAATTGCTACAACGTTTTCAGGCTTTTCCTCGATAACGGTCTCGCCAAGTCCATGAGTGATCGTGAGTGGGAAAGTTGCATCGCTATTAGAAGCGCTGTCTTCAGAAACTGAAGAAGATCCTTCTGTTGATTCTGATCCGAAAACAGTTGTTGCTTCTGAACTGTCAGTTGCTGCAGTATCTACTGTGGCAGTTTCGGATGTTGCTCCACATGCCACGACGCTAAGGCCAAGGAGACCTGCGAATAAAGCTGAAATAAGTTTGTTCTTCATAATTTTACTCCTCTAGTGTTATTATAATTAGCTGCTGCTAACGCAGCGTTAGCAAGTGCTAACAATAATCTCATAGAAATCACGAGTTGTCAACAATTAAATCTAGTAAAATCGATTAACCGGGATAAAACTATTTGCGGAGTACAGACACAAATAAAGTGTAAAACAAGCCCGATTAAGTGTAATCAGGCTTGTTTTTATGTTGTGTGATATATTTCAAAAAGTGTTTCGAAATTGTGCTCAGTTTATTAAATTTTTATAATTTAAATTGGTAAAGCTTGATTTTACTTGGCAATTAGGGCATGATAAAAAGTGACGTGGGATTAAATTGTGTAAAAGAGGCGTAAGAAAGATTCTTACGTTGAGGGATGTTATGAAAAAACTAGTAGAGATCAAGGATGTAAGTAAGATTTATAATCCTGGTGAAAATGAGGTAAGGGCTCTTAATCACGTGAGCCTTACTATTGGAGAGGGCGAATTTGTCGCCATAATAGGTCAATCCGGTTCCGGAAAATCTACCCTTATGAATATGCTTGGGTGTTTGGATACACCAACCAGTGGAAAATACTTTCTGCATGGTCAGGACGTTTCTCATATGACAGATGATGAGCAGTCCGACGTGCGTAACAGGGAAATTGGTTTCATATTTCAGGGATTTAACCTGATACCATCGCTTACTGCTTTGGAGAACGTGGAGCTTCCACTTATCTATCGCGGAGTTGGTAAAAGAGAAAGAGACAGACTTGCAAATGCTGCTTTAAACAGTGTCGGCCTTGAAAAAAGAAAGACACATAAGCCAAATGAAATGTCAGGTGGTCAGCAGCAGAGAGTTGCTATAGCCAGAGCTATTGCGCAGGCACCACCAATTCTTTTGGCAGATGAGCCCACAGGTAACCTGGATACAGCTTCAACAAAAGAGATAATCAGTATTATCAAGAGGCTCTATAAAGAAGGAAGAACCGTAATAATAATCACTCATGACCCTGGAATAGCAGAGCAGGCAAAGAGAATAATCACGATTTCAGATGGTCAGATAAAGAGTGATGTGATCAATAAGAATTATAAGGATGATTGATTTGTTTTGATAAAAACCGATATTGAAAAGTATGGAGGAGAAAAATGTCAGAGAACAAGAAAGACAAAAATCTTGAAGAAAATAAAGAAGTTGTGACAAATGAAGCTGTTAAGGAAGATGCAGCTGAAACTGCAGTTATAAAGGAAACAACAGGAAGCACTGCAGAGGTTTATGATGATTATGAGGAGGCAACACCTCCTGAAGAAGTTACAGGTAAAAAGAAATTCAAATTAAAGAAGAGATATATAGTTGGCGGCGTGGCAGCTGTTTTGATACTTGGCGCCATAGGAAGACAGTTCCTTGTTGGACAGAATCAGGTGACAATGGTTGAGACTTCACCTGTTGTACTTGGAAACATAGAGAATGTTCTTTCTATCTCAGGAACAGTTCAGAGTGCTGAGACCAAGACTTACTTTTCAGAAGTAGCTGCACCAATTGAAACTCTTGATATCAAGGTTGGCGATAAGGTGTCAAGCGGCGATGTTTTGTACACATATGACACAGAGGCTCTTGACCTTGCTGAGAAGACAGCCCAGCTTGCAATCACTCAGGCAAAGGGAAATTATAATTCACTTTATTCAGCAGTTGGAGCTGCAGACAGAAAATATGCAGAGGGAATGACAGCTCAGCAGATCAATGACAGACTTGATGCGATCACTGCGGAGATCAATTCGCTTAACGACAAGATCACTGAGAAAACAAACAGGATCAATCAGACTCTTAAAGATATACAGAATACTCAGTACGATATAAACCAGAACAGTATTGATGATAAGTATGAACAATACTTTGATGCAGGAAGCAACTCATACATTACAAGAAATGAGTCCGGCAATAAGACAGATGGAGAATACAAAGAGCCATCAGAGGGCGACAGACAGATGATCCTTGCTCTTGAGCAGACATACAATGACGTATCATATGCTCTTAAGACTGATGCCGAGATCAAGTCTTGGAATGATCAGATCACAGCCCTTAAAGAGGAGCAGAGCCACCTTTCATCTGCAAAGGCAGCTCAGGTTAATGGCGGAACAGCAGCTTCATCAAAGGCTTCCTATGAGTCAACTCAGCTCACTCAGCAGGATACAATTGATAAGCTCGAAGCTGCAAAGGAAGGCGTAAAGGCAGACTTTAACGGCGTAGTTACAGAAGTTGCTGTAGTAGAGGGCGCAACAGTTACTGCAGGAGCTAAGATGGTTACAATGGCAAATCTTGAAGATGTCCAGGTTGCTCTTTCTGTTTCAAAGAGTGATCTTCCTAAGATTGCAGTTGGCCAGAAGGTTGATATAACAATCAACGGAAAAGCATATGATGGCGAAGTTACCAAGATATCAGGTAATGCCACAAAGAATAGCAACGGCGTTGCAGTAGTAGAGACAATCATAAAGGTTACTAATCCTGACAATGACATAATCCTTGGTGTTGAAGCAACAAATAAGATCCATGCTGAAAAGGCCGACAACACTATCGTTCTTCCATATGAATATATTCAGACAGATGCAGAAGGCGACTATGTATATGTTGTTGAAAATGGCGTAGTAACAAGAAAGAATGTAACAGTTGGTATTTCAACAAGCACAGAGGCACAGGTAATCGAAGGATTGTCTGAAGGAGATGAAGTTATCTCGTCAGATGTATCAACGCTCACAGAAGGTATGGCAGTAGCTGTTAATAACATGTGATAAGCATGTTTTTAACAGAGATGTTTGGATAAAAGATAATGGGACAGTTTGGTGAATATTTTAAAAGTGCGATCAAGCAGATAATTGGTAATGGCTATCGTACTCTTATGACGATGCTTGGAATTGTCATAGGTATAGCGGCAGTAATTGCTGTTGTTGCTCTGGGAAACGGCATGACTGAGTTTGTGCAGAGTCAGCTTAACGGAATAGCCGGTAACTACGGAATAATAAGTATAAACACAAAGAAAACCTCTGAATTTTTTACCAGAGAAGATATGAGACTGATTGAGGATGAGCTTCCTGATATAAAGGGTGTATCTCCTAATTTTTCCGGGTATGGAAAGGTAAAGGCAAAAAGAGGTACTTTTGAAGCAAATGTAAGTGCCGGAACAGAGGCTTTTGAATATGCTCTTGGAAATGGAATTGTAAAGGGGTCTTATTTTACAAGGCAGCAGGTTGAAGGTGGACAAAGAGTGTGTGTCATGCTCATAGATGATGCTATAAAACTCTTTGGAACAGATGAGTGTATTGGCAATGAAATAGAGATAACCATGTGGGGGAAGACTGCAACCTATACTGTTGTAGGGCTTCGTGATCACATGAATGAAATGTATACTTTTCTTATGGAGGGGCAGGACTACTACGCTCAGATAGAAGCTCCATATACAGCATTTTGCGCGGATTTTGATTATGAGGCAGATAAGCTTTATAGTCTGGTTCTTTTTGCTGATCAGGGAATACTAAATGACAGAGTTACCGAGGCCAAAAATATCCTTATGAACACTCATGGCCTTAGGGGAACTAATGCCATATCAGGATATAGTATGGCTGATTTCTCAAAACAGCTTGATCAGATCCTTGGCTATGCGTCTTCATTTCTTTTACTGGTTTCAGTTATTTCCCTGGTGGTAGGTGGAATAGGCGTAATGAACATTATGCTTGTTTCTGTAACAGAAAGAACAAGAGAAATCGGCATAAGAAAATCAATTGGCGCAAAAACTGCAGCTATCATGTCGCAGTTTTTGTTTGAGGCATCCATCCTTACATTCCTTGGTGGAATTGTTGGGATTATTTTGGGAATAATCCTTGCGCATATTATCTGTACTGCTATAGGATTTAACGTTATCATTACACCTTCATCAGTACTTGGAGCAGCATTTTTCTCTATTTTAGTGGGACTGTTTTTTGGACTGTACCCGGCAAGAAAAGCTGCAAAAATGAAGCCGATCGATGCGCTGAGATTATAAGGAATATAAAATGGGAACTTTTGGAGAATATATAAAAAGTGCGCTTTCAAGCATAAGGAACAATAAAGGAAGATCTTTTCTTACAATGCTTGGAATCATAATAGGAATCGCTGCGGTTCTGACCGTTTTGATCATCGGAGACGGCATGAAGGCTACGGTGAACAGTGAAATGGATTCCATTGGTGCCACTACTGTATCAGTTTCATTGGATAATACAAAAACAGATAAGCTTTTTACTAAGGATGATCTGGACAGGATAGATGAGGGACTCGAGAATATATACGGAGTATCTCCAAGCATTACTATTTGGGGAGAAACTATGGTGCGTGGCCAGGCTTATGATATGAGCTTAAGCTGTGGAAGTGAGGCAATGGAATATGGCGCAGGCGTGAAAATGGTTCACGGTCGTTACTTCAACGCTTCAGATGTAGAAGATGGTAAAAAAGTCTGTGTACTTAGCCAGATAGCTGCAAAAAAGTTATTTGGATATGAAGAAGCAGTAGGAGAGACTGTTACTATCACAGCTTATGATCTTACCGGAGAGTTTTTGGTAATTGGCATACGAGAAGATACTTCAATGGATACAGCATATGCCGGTTATATGGAGGAACCTATGTATATGGGAGATGTGCCATATACTGCAGCTGCTGGCGTATACAGTCTGAATCTGGATACTCTGGAGAGCTTTACAATTTATCTTGACAGTGAGTACAAAAATGCTGTTTTGTCTCAGGCAAGGTCAGTTGTTGAGAATGTCATGGGACTTAGAGGCGAAGGTGCTGTAAAGGTGTCTTCCGGTTATGGATTTGATCAGACTACAGATACTATTCTTACGATCATAACCTCTGTTGTTGCCATAATTGCTGCCATATCTCTTTTGGTTGGAGGTATCGGCGTTATGAATATCATGACTGTTTCTGTTACAGAAAGGACAAGAGAGATAGGTATCAGAAAGTCTCTCGGAGCCCGTACATCATCCATACTTACGCAGTTTTTAGCGGAGGCATCAATACTTACATTTACGGGTGGTATCATAGGCATTATCCTGGGGCTTTCCCTGGCGTACCTTATCTGCACGGTGATAGGATTTGCGTTCTCTGTAAATCCGCTATTGGTGCTGCTTGTAGTAGCTATTTCTACAGCTATAGGCCTTTTCTTTGGAATATATCCTGCAAAGCGCGCTGCTGAACTTGATCCAATTGAAGCCCTTAGAACGGAGTAAAGTTAGTTTCACTGTCACTCCATGAGTACTAAAAACGGCCTTAGTGTGATATACTAGGTAGTAAGAATGTTTTTGGGGTGAGCTTGTGAGAGAGATTGTGGAGAGACTCCTTAAGGGGCAGTTTGAATATGATGATAAGAGCCTGGATTTTTCTGTGCCCAGAGTTGAGATTTCTTTGGGACCGGATGAAGAAGTCGAAGGCTCTTTTACTATATTCGGACCTGAGAACAGGTTTGTCACAGGCAGGATTTCATCAACAGATATCAGGATGGAGGTTATAACTCCGGAGTTTACAGGTTCACCATATGAAGTTTCTTACAGGTATGATTCAAGAGGCCTTTCCAAGGGTGATGTTCACCAGGGGGATTTCAGGATCATATCTAATCAGGGAGAGTATGTTCTTCCGTTTGTAGTCACAGTAAGGCATGATCATATAGCATCAAGCCTTGGTGATATCAAAAATCTTTTCCATTTTGCAAATTTAGCTAAGACTGATTGGAAGGAGGCAGTTGACCTCTTTTATTCCAAGGATTTTATAAGTGTATTCCAGGGAAATGACAGCCAGTACGAGAGCCTTTACAGAGGGCTTTCTGTGGGCAGGGTTAATGAGCAGAACGTTGAAGAGTTTCTCATAAGTATCAATAAAAAGAAGCCTGTTGAATATATTATTGATCAGGAAGAGATGCATATTGATTTTACGGGAACTACTCATGACTATGGAATCCTCATAACCAGAAATGGATGGGGCTATACTGACCTTCATGCCGATGTGGATGGGGATTTTATAAGCCTTGATAAAACAGATCTAAATGATGAGAGTTTTAGCGGCAGTTCCTGCCATATAAAGATAAGGCTTAGGACAGAAATGCTCCATGAGGGTAACAACTTTGGCAGGATCATTTTCAGGAATGCCTTTTTTAAGACTGAGATTCCTGTGACAGTGGCAGTGGAGCTTACAGGCAGGCATCCTACAGCGGATTATCAGGAGAAAAAGCAGCTTAAGGTCGAGCTTGTCAGGGCCTATGAGAATTACAGATGTAAAAAGATAACCGCCAGAGCCTGGGTCTCAGATACAGGCAAGATAATTGCCAAGATGAATGCAATTGATGATAAGGACCTGGAGTTCAGGCTCTATACAGCTCATTATTATATTACTGCAGGAAGAGTTAATGAGGGCAAGTGGATTCTTGACAAAGCCGAGAAAGAGGCCCTTGATTCTCCAGGAGATACACTCTATAGCTACTATCTCTACCTTTCTACGCTTTGTAGTAAAGAAGAGAGTTATTTGAATGATGTGGCTGAGAGACTTGAGGGGATTTTTAGGCGCAATCCGGATAACTGGCGTATTGCCTGGCTTATTCAGTATGTGGCTGATGAGTATGCGTCATCGAGTCCCAGAAAGTGGATGAGTATCGAGGAACAGTTTGCGCTTGGATGCAGGAGTCCGATACTTTACCTCGAGGCCATGGGACTTTTAAATGAGACGCCTTCGATCCTGACAAGGCTTGAGGACTTTGAACTCTATGTTCTTGAGTACGGTGCCAAGAAACAGATCATAAGCCTTAATCTGATCGATCAGATAGTATATCTTTCAACCCGCGTTCGAGGCTACAGCGACAGGCTCTACAGGATTTTAAAGGCCTGCTATGAGGTAAAAGAAAATGATCTTGTCCTTGAAGCTATCGTATCTCTTTTGATAAAGGGAGGTAAGACTTCAAAGGCAGCTTTTGAGTGGTATGTCCTTGGTGTCGACAGGCAGCTTCGTATAACAAGGCTCTATGAGTATTACATGATGTCCATCTATGTAACTGATGAGGGAACTCTTCCGTGTGAGATAAGCAAGATGGTTCTCATGTACTTCTCTTACCAGAGTGACCTTGAGTATGATAAAAATGCGATCCTTTACAGATATATTCATGAGAGAAGGCAGGATTACCCTGAGCTCTATGAAACTTATCTGCCACAGATTGAGAAGTTTCTCATGGCTCAGCTTGACAGGGGCAGGATCAATAAGGATCTTGGATATCTTTACAAGAATTTGCTCACAAAGCAGATGGTTGATGCAGCCAATGCACCTAAGGTTTTGTATGTCATAAATACAGCTGAGATAAAAACCTCAGATAAAAGAGTGAACAGCGTCTGCGTTATTTACGACAAGTGTGCAAAGGAAATGCGCTATCAGGTAACTGATGGCAAGGCTTACGTTCCTTTGTACGGCAATGATTATACAGTTCTTTTGACAGACAGGGATGATAACAGGTATGCAACTACGATTGCTTATACCAATATCAGAATGATGATACCCGGGAAGCTGACAGACTATGCAATTCCTTATATTCAGAAGGGAAAAGAGAACCTGGATCTGTTTTTGTGTGATCTTGGCAAGAATGCTTACACCATCGATATGGACAATGTGAGCAGATACAGAGATCTTGCTGATTCAGAGTATGTCAGAAAAAAGGTAAAGAATGAGATAAGAAATAATCTTATCAGGTTCTACTATGACAATGATTTTACAAGGCAGCTTACTGAGTATCTTGTGAATATCGATCCGCTTGATATAAGCACCACGGAGCGCGATGAACTATTGGAGCTTATGGTAATGGCCGGACTCTACGATAAGGCCATGGAGTGGATAAAGACATACGGAACCTATTCAATTGACCCTAAGATTATCCTGCGTATGTGCTCAAGGATGCTTGACAGGGATATTTATGATAATGGACCGCAGGAAATTGAGATAGCTTATTATGCCTTTTCCAAGGCAAAATATGATGAGCAGCTGTTAAAGTATCTGGTGGCAAACTTTAACGGTACCATCAAAGAGATGAGGGATGTGTTCAGGGCAGCGCAGTCTTTTGGTCTTGATACCTATCCACTTGCTGAGCGAATGCTTCTGCAGATGCTCTATAGCGGTTCCTTTGTAGGTGAAAAGATCGAGATCTTTAAATCCTATGTAAAGAGCGGAGCCAGCACTGATATTGAGGTTGCCTTCCTTTCACAGTGTGCATATGACAGTTTTGTTCGTGGAAAAGTCACCGACGGATTTGTCTATCAGAGGATAGAGAGCCTTGCACTGATGGGGGTTCCTCTTCTTGATGTATGTAAGCTTGCGTATCTTAGGTACTACGCCAATGAGAAAAAGACGGGTGAAGAATATAGTCAGGATGTAGCTGTAGCATTTCTTAGAGAACTTGTGGATAAAAAGATATATTTCCCGTTCTTTACAGAGTATGAAGAGCTTCTTCCTGAAATGGTGCAGTTTACCGATAAAACCATGCTTGAATACAGGACCATGCCGCAGAAGCACTGCTATGTCCATTACAGACTTGCAGGGGATGAGGACAATGAGTACAAGAGCATGGAAATGCGCGAGATGTATGAAGGAATATTCGTTGCTTCTTTTGTTCTTTTCTTTGGAGAGCAGCTCCAGTACTACATCACAGAGGATTCAGAAACTGGAGAGGATGTTCTCACGGAGAGTGGAACCATTCAGAAGAGCGATATTATAAAGACTCATACAGGCAGCAGGTTCAGTTATATCAACGATATCATGATCGGAGAGACTCTCCAGGATTATGACACTGTGGATAAGCTTCTTTTGGAGCTTGGTAAAAAGAGATTTGTTTGTGACAGGCTGTTTACGGCCTTTTTAGATAATGGCGAAGAAGGATGATAGGATATGCTTTTTGGGAGTTCGGATGAAAAGCGCTTTGTGCTGGGATATGATTTGGGCGAGAAGGTTTCGCAGATAAGCTATCTGGCTTCAGATGCGGATATGCCGGAGACTCTCTCAGTACTGGCCGGAGCAGAACTGTATAATATTCCTACCGTGCTGTGCAAAAGAAATGATGTAAATCAGTGGTTTTATGGAAAAGAGGCGGTGCGCCATATTCAGGAGGGCGATGCAACTGCTGCTCCTGATCTTTTAGCGTCGGCAAGGGCTGGTAAGCCTGTGATGGTGGCAGGGACCGAGTATGATCCTATAGCTCTTTTGACCCTGTTTGTTAAAAGAAGTCTGTCACTTTTATCTATGGAGCTTTCACTTGATAATGTGGATGCCATAATGATAACAACAAGCAGCCTTGACCACAGAATGGTTCAGGTTTTAAATGCCGTTACATCAGCTCTTGAGCTTAAGACAAAAAACATATTTTATCAGAGCCATCAGGAGAGCTTTTATAATTACATGCTGTATCAGCCGGATGATCTGATGCATCATGTGATCCTTGCCTGTGACTATGACATGGAAAAACTTAATGTCTATGAAATGACATTAAACCACAATACAACACCGATCGTGGCAACTATTGAAGACAGCTCTTTTGACAATTTAAGGATTGATCCGGCTGGATTTCCCAAGGAAGCCGCTTTGTACCACAAGACCTGCGAGAGACTTGATGATGAGTTCCTTACGATAATGCAGAAGGTCTGCGGTGAAAAGATCATATCTACTGTGTTCCTGTTAGGGGACGGCTTCAGGGACAAATGGGCAAAAAGGTCTTTGGAGTTTTTGTGCAGAACAAGAAGGGTATTCCAGGGCAATAATCTCTTTAGTAAGGGAGCCAGTATTGCAGCAAGAGAAAGGATAAAACCTTCGGAGCATTCCAAAAAATATGTATTCCTTGGAGAGGATAAATTAAAATCCAATCTCGGAATGAAGCTGATGAAATGCGGAACAGAAGTGTATTGTGCACTTCTTGATGCGGGAACCAACTGGTATGAGGCTGAGGTTTCTATCGAGATAATCATGGATCCAAGTGGAATACTTAATGTTGAAGTTACTCCGCTCACAGGAAAGATGCCCAAAATGGTGCAGCTGTATCTTGACGGCCTTGAAAAACGACCGGAAGGGACAACGAGACTTAGAATTTCCATGAAGATGAATTCTGTAAATGAGGTGGGCGTCAAGGTTCAGGATCTGGGCTTTGGAGAGCTGTTCCCATCTTCGGGAAAGACCTGGGAGCAGATAATTGAACTGTAATGAGGTTATGTTATGAGTAAGCCAATTCTTTGTATCGGAACATATGCAAAGACTCCCTTTCATATAGAAAAGGTGGGCAAAAATGTCTACTGCATTGAGGAACTTTGCTACATACTTGTAAATAATGCTTTTCTTTTGGATGAGGACAGCTTTGGAAATGACCTTTTTGACTGGATTGAGAAGGAGTGCTCTCTAGAAAGACTTGCGGATGAGCTTCGGAGCATGTACATGAAGAAGTGCTCCATCGCGTCTCTTGCGGGAACCATTCTTGATTATGTAGGGTATAACAGTAAGAAGGAAGTTGACAGGACTGAAGAGATACTTAGAGCCAATGCAGGAATGGATGTCTACAGGAAAAAGATGGCCCGTGCGGATTATCTTTTGAAAAATAACCGCTATAGCATGGCATTCAAGGAATATGAATTTCTTTTAAATAATACGGACGAACTTGATAAGAAGACGAAAGCAAAGATAGAGCACAATGAAGGTGTTATGTACGCGAGACTCTTTCTCTTTGAAAGAGCTGCGGATATGTTTCTGAAAGCCTACAGGGATGGCGGCGATGAGGCGTCACTTATTCAGTATCTTGGGGCTTTAAGAATGAATCTTTCTGACAAGGAATATGTTTCATTTGTGACGGATAATGAAGATATGTATGAGGCTTCAATGGCTCTTGAAAGACGGGTAAATGAGCTCGAAGAGCTGTTTGGAAGCAGCAAGTCCAATCTTGCGGTGGGAACTCTTTCTGTCTACAAGGCAGAGGGCAAGATGGGCGAGTATTATGATGTGGTGGGGAAGATTACAGAGGAGCTGAAAACCGAGTACAGAGATCTCGTCAAAAGTAAAGTAGGATAAGCTGGGGGACTTACGTATGGGACTTTTGGATGATATTTTTGGAAGAAATAAACCCGATGACAGGGTGATGCAGGAAGAACTTCAGGACTGGAATGATATTGTCTATACCAGAAAAGACCTTGATATGGATGATCCGGTTCAGAGAAGGGAGTACATTGGGAGCTGCCTCCAGCAGATGGAAGAAGCCTCCAGGCAGCTTGACGCCCTTGAAGTAGAATATGCAGATGTTACCAGCCATTTGAGGGACATGGAGGAAATTGATTCACTTCCGCCAGAGCAGAGGGCTGAGGTCACTGATTGTGCCCAGAGAATAATTGAATCCCAGGAGCAGCAGGAGAAATTTGTAAAGCGCAAGAGCAAAATGAGCGATGAAGACTTTGAACATATGGAAAGGCTTCAGGCTCAGGCACAGATTGGAGCAGAAAAGCTCCTTGAAGCAGAAAGCTTTCAAAAGAAGATAAAGAATGATCTAAAGAGGCTTGATTCAGAGCATCAGGCATATCTTTTCAGAGAAGAGGAACTTGAGAAAACTATTGAGAGTTCCAAGACCCTTACTATAGTAATAGGAGTAACTCTCTGTCTTATAATTATTTTTTTACTGATATTACAGTTTGGACTTAAGCTTAATGTTACCTATGGCTTTATGATAAGCATTCTTTTATCTGCCATAGTTATCACCGTGCTGTATGTTCAGAGCACCGGAGCTGTGGTTGAATTAAAGAGTGTAAAAAAGTCCATTTCAAGGCTTATAATGCTTCAGAATTCAGTAAAGATAAGGTATGTCAATAACACCAATCTTATCGACTACCTCTGTATGAAGTACAGAGTCATGAATTCTGCAGAGCTTAGCGGCATGTATGACAAGTATCTGAAGGAGAAAAAAGAGCGCGAGAAATACGAGGACTCAAGAAGAAGCCTTGATGCAAACCAAAAGGATCTTATTTATATCCTCAGGCACTACAGGGTAAAAGACCCTGATATATGGGTTCATCAGGTGGAGGCTCTTATAAGCCACAATGAGGAGGTTGAAATAAGGCACAGCCTCAATGTACAAAGGCAGTCCCTTAGAAAGCGGATGGAATACAACAGAAATATCGTAGCGGGTAATGCAAAAAGAGAGATCGAAGATACTGCAAAGCTCTACCCGCAATATGCTCAGGAAATACTTGATATGGTTTCAAGATACGAAGAAATGTACCCAAATGTGTAAACATTTGGGTATTTTTTTCATTGTCAGCAAAAAAGATAGATGGTATTATTTTTGTGTTTGAGCATTCATTACGTATTTAGTATTTGAGGAGAACCAAATGGTGGGAGAAAACAGATTGGAGAATTACAAACACCTCGGCGAAGAGTGCGGTGTCTTTGGCATGTACGATTTCGACGGCGGTGATGTAGCAGAATCTATCTACTATGGGCTCGTTTCGCTCCAGCACAGAGGACAGGAAAGCTGTGGTATTGCTGTGAGTCAGACGAATGGTCCAAAAGGCAAGGTTTCCAGCTATAAAGACATGGGACTTGTAAACGAAGCGTTTACGCCGGATATTTTAGACGGGCTAAAGGGTGATATTGGTGTAGGTCACGTCCGCTATTCTACAGCAGGAAGCAGCACCAGAGAAAATGCTCAGCCCTTAGTTCTTAATTATGTAAAAGGTACCCTGGCACTAGCCCATAACGGTAACCTAGTCAATGCACCGGAGCTGCGTCAAGAGCTCGCTTATACAGGTGCGATTTTCCAAACAACTATTGATTCAGAAGTAATTGCATATTATATTGCACGAGAGAGGCTTGTTGCAAGCTCTGTAGAAGAGGCAGTGGGAAAGGCTATGCTCAAGATAAAAGGTGCATACAGTCTTGTTATCATGTCACCGAGAAAGCTTATCGGTGCTAGAGACCCTTATGGATTTAAACCTCTTGTAATAGGAAGAAGAGATAACTGTTATGTGTTGGCTTCTGAGACCTGTGCGCTTGATACCATAGGAGCTACATTTATCAGAGATGTTGAGCCGGGTGAGATAGTTACTATTTCTCCTGAAAAAGGGATCCAGTCAGACAAATCAATGTGCATCGAAAAGGAGAAACATGCCAGATGCATATTTGAATATATTTATTTCTCAAGACCTGACAGTTCAATAGATGGAATCAGCGTCTATGATGCCAGGATTGCAGCCGGAAGATTTTTGGCCAAGGATTCACCTGTTGATGCAGACATGGTTGTAGGTGTTCCTGAATCAGGAAACGTTGCAGCTCTTGGATATGCCATGGAATCAGGAATTCCTTACGGACAGGCCTTCGTCAAAAACTCTTATATCGGAAGAACATTTATCAAACCAAAACAGAAAAATAGAGAGTCCAGCGTTCAGGTCAAGCTAAATGCTTTGACAAGCGGCGTTAAGGGCAAGAGGATCATCATGATAGATGATTCCATTGTCAGAGGTACAACATCTGACAGAATCGTGCGAATGCTCCGCGATGCAGGAGCAAAAGAGGTACATATGAGAGTAAGCTCACCGCCATTTTTGTGGCCTTGCTACTTTGGAACAGATGTACCTGCAAGAGATCAGCTTATTGCCTACAACAGGAATGTTGAAGATATTTGCAAGATAATCGGAGCAGATTCACTGGCCTACCTTAAGATTGAGAGATTAGAGGAAATGGTCGGTGGAAAGCTGGGAATTTGTAAAGGGTGCTTTACAGGCCAATACCCTATTGAACCACCAAAGACGGATATACGTGGGGACTACGAGCGATAAAAATACCAGGATTGATCAGGAGGAATAAAATGAATACAGACAGATACACAAGCCCATTATCAGAGCGTTATGCAAGTAAGGAAATGCAGTATATCTTTTCACAGGATATGAAGTTTAAGACCTGGAGAAAACTGTGGATTGCTCTTGCAGAGATTGAGAAAGACCTGGGACTTAACATTACTCAGGAGCAGATAGATGAACTTAAAGAGCATCAGGATGACATCAACTATGATGTTGCAAGAGCAAGAGAAAAAGAAGTTCGCCATGACGTTATGAGCCATGTATATGCTTATGGTCAGCAGTGCCCAAAGGCTAAGGGAATCATTCACCTTGGTGCAACGAGCTGCTATGTTGGTGACAACACAGATGTCATTGTAATGACTGAGGCTTTGAAGCTTGTCCGTAAAAAACTTGTAAATGTTATCTATGAGCTTTCTAAGTTTGCTGACAAGTACAAGGATCTTCCAACCCTTGGATTTACTCATTTCCAGCCAGCACAGCCAACAACTGTAGGCAAAAGAGCTTCTCTCTGGCTTCAGGATTTTACAATTGACCTTGAGGATCTTGACTATGTTATTGATAATATGAAGCTTTTGGGTTCAAAGGGAACAACAGGTACACAGGCTTCTTTCCTTGAGCTCTTTGACGGAGACCTCACAAAGGTTGATAAGCTTGATCCTATGCTTGCTGAAAAGATGGGATTTAAGGGCTGCATGGCTGTTTCAGGTCAGACATACAGCAGAAAGATAGATATGAAGGTTATAAATGTTCTTGCAGGTATTGCATCATCTGCAACAAAGATGGCGCAGGACATCAGACTCCTTCAGCATTTAAAGGAAGTTGAGGAACCATTTGAAAAGAGCCAGATTGGTTCATCAGCTATGGCCTATAAGAGAAATCCTATGAGAAGTGAAAGGATATGTTCTCTCTCAAGATATGTTATAATAGATACTCTTAATCCTGCTATTACTGAAGTGTCACAGTGGTTTGAAAGAACACTTGACGATTCAGCCAATAAGAGACTTTCAATTCCTGAAGGATTCCTTGCAACAGACGGTATCCTTGACCTTTGCCTCAATGTGGTGGATGGTCTTGTGGTATATCCTAAGGTTATTGAGAAACATCTTTTGGCAGAGCTTCCATTCATGGCTACAGAGAATATCATGATGGATGCTGTAAAGGCAGGCGGAGACAGACAGGAACTCCATGAAAAGATCCGTGAGCTTTCTATGGAAGCCGGCAAGACAGTTAAAGTTGAGGGCAAGGACAACAACCTTCTTGAGCTTATTGCTGCTGACCCTGCATTCCACCTTACACTTGATGAGCTCAAGGCATCAATGGATCCTAAAAAGTATGTTGGATGCAGTGCACATCAGGTGGAGAAATTCCTTGCAGAGGTAGTTAACCCTATCATTGAGGAAAACAAAGAGCTTCTTGGAGTTACAGCTGAAATTAATGTATAAAGGGCAAAAATATGAAGATTACAGAAATTTTTAAAGAAAAGGAAGTGACACTTTCATTCGAGGTATTTCCGCCAAAGACAGATAATGGATATCCCGCCGTTGAGAAGGCTGCAGCTGAGATTGCAGCCCTCGGCCCGGATTTTATGAGCGTAACTTACGGAGCCGGCGGCGGAACAAGTAAAAACACAGCAAGTATTGCGGCAGATCTTCAGGATAAATATCATGTGCCGGTACTTGCTCATCTGACTTGCGTTTCATCCGACAAGGATCATGTGAAGTCAATGATCAATACCTATAAGGAAAAGGGTATTGAGAATATCATGGCACTTCGAGGTGACATACCCAAAGAGGGAAGGACTCATTTTGATTACAACCATGCGACAGAGCTTATCTATGACATTAAGTCCATAGATCCGGATATCTGCATTGGAGGAGCATGCTACCCTGAGGGACATGTAGAGTGCGCAAGACAGTCAGAGGACATTCAGCACCTTAAAGAAAAGGTAGAGGCCGGCTGTGACTTTTTGACTACTCAGATGTTTTTTGACAACTCCACGCTGTATCAGTTTTTGTATCGCATAAAGGATAAGGGTATTGATGTTCCGGTAATTCCGGGTATCATGCCTATTACCAATGAAAAACAGGTGGCCAGAAGTGTGGCTCTGTCAGGTTCAACTATTCCACAGAAGATGAAGATCATGGTGGACAGATTTCAGGATAATCCTGAAAAGCTTAAAGAGGCGGGAATTATCTATGCATGTGATCAGATAATTGATCTTATTTCAAACGGCGTTAGCCATATTCATGTTTATTCCATGAATAAGCCGGATATTGCAGCAGGCATAATGCGCAATCTAGGGGCTATCATAAAGTAATATTGTTAGGGGAAAATAAAAAATGAACATTCAGAACAACATAAACCAAGAGGATTTTGACTATTCACAGGATGTAATAAAAAAGCTTTCTGATTATTTTGATTCAAAGGTTGTTGGACAAAAGGGGCTTAAGTTCTCACTTATCGCATCAATAATTGCAGACGGACATATTCTTGTAGAGTCAGTACCGGGTCTTGCAAAGACTACAGCAGCAAAGGCTATTTCTGATGCTGTGGATGGCAAATTTGCACGTATACAGTGCACACCGGATCTTTTGCCCGGAGATATTGTAGGTACACAGATCTATAATCAGGCAACACAGAAATTTGAAACAATCTTAGGACCTGTATTTGCTAACTTTGTACTTCTTGATGAGGTAAACAGATCAAGTGCCAAGACACAGTCAGCCATGCTTGAAGCCATGCAGGAGAAGCAGGTTACTATAGGTGGCAAGGCTTATCACATGCCTGAGGATATCTTTATTGTAATTGCTACTCAGAACCCAATTGAGCAGGAAGGTACATATCCTCTTTCCGAGGCACAGACAGACAGATTCCTGATAAAAGAGGTGATCACATATCCTACAGCTGCCGAGGAAGTAGAGATCCTTAGCAGGATCGAGTCAGGTACTATCTCAAGAGTTGATCCACCTGTTCTTACGATCAAGGATGTTGATAAGGTTCAGGACATTGTGGATAAGGTTTATGTTGATGATGCCATTAAGTGGTATATTTCAAGTATTGTTGTTGCCAGCAGAAGGGCCAATCAGATTCCTGATTTTGAACTTGGCAAATACGTAAGGATCGGTGTCAGCCCTCGTGCTTCCATTGCTTTCCTTAAGATGTCCAAGGCAGCAGCACTTATGCAGGGAAGAACCTATGTTACTCCTGAAGATGTCAAGCTTGTCCGTCATCAGGTATTAAGACACAGAATCGGTCTTAACTATTCAGCAGTTGCGGACAATATTTCTGTTGAGATGGTAATTGACGGAATTGTTAATTCCGTAAAAACTCCATGATAGAGAGCTGACAAAAATGAACATAGATTATGAGTATTTATCAAGAATAAGAAGGGCGGTAGCTCTTTATACCACAAAAAAGACCTCTAATATTCTTGAGGGAGATTTCCACTCAATCCATAAGGGGCGAAGCATGGATTTTGAGGACCTTAAGGAGTACACTCCGGGAGACGAAGTCCATGACATTGACTGGAAGTCATCCTCGAGGATGGGAACGATCCTTGTGCGAAGATATATGACCGACAGAAGACATAATATGATGTTTGTGTGCGACAGCGGTCTTAAAATGAAGGGCGATACTCCTTGCGGAGATTCCAAAAAGGAGATTGCCCTTATGACATTTGGAACTCTTGCATATATTGCCGGAAGAAACGGCTCTGATTTTGCCATGGCTTATTCTAAGGCGGATCAGCCAAGTGTCAGCTTGTTTAAGTCGGGTCCTGACCATCTTGAGGGTCTTTTGTATGAGTACGAAAAGCATATTTGTGAGGACAATCAAAGGACGATAAGCCAGACTCTGATGGATGTTGTAAGTATGGTTCATAAGAGGATGATCATAGTTCTTATTACAGATATGGAAGGTCTTGCCGGTATAAGCAAGGATACAGTAAGAGCAATAACGAAAGATCATGATCTTCTTGCTTTTGGAATTGAGGATGCGTCTTTGTTTGGTGAGAACGTGTATGATCTGGAGAGCAGCCGGTACGAGAGATTTTTCTTTTCCCACAGCAGGAAGTTAAAAGAGTTTGACAAAGAGCTGAGGAAAGAACTGGGAGATCAGGTGCATGATACCTGTAAGCAGAGCCGCGTGGCAGCAGTATCCCTTAAGACCGAAAGTGAGATAATAGACAAGGCGATTGTCCTGTTTGAAAGGTATAGACATGGAAACTACGGTTACATTACAACCACCCTTTGAGTATGAAATATGGGTGCTTGTAGTTTTTAGCATCTTGTTAGTGGCAGGAATAGCAGGAGTCATTTTTGCCATTATTAAAATGAAAAACAAGGAAACTGTCCGGGAAGTAACTACTGAAGAAAAGACTGCTTATAAGAAGGCTGGGCAGATTACCCTTTATAATGCAAAAAGAAAGTATGTTTTGCAGACACAGCGCTTAATTGCGGATTATAAAGCAAAAAAGATCTCAAAGAGAGATGGCTATCAGAAGCTGAGTCTGATAATCAGGGGATTTGTGTTTGAGACAACTAAAATAGATGTCACAAAGTACACATTAAGAGATTTGAAAGAACTAAAGCTCTCTAAGCTGGATACTCTTATTGAGGAATATTATGTGCCTGAGTTTGGCGAGGACGAGAGATCAAAGAATATGAATCTCGAAGCTTCCTGCAACAGGGCAATGGGAGTGATCAAAACATGGAACTGATGTATGGAAAGGTGGTTGTCTTTGGTCTGATAGCTGTTGCGGTTTTTGTTGCCGGGCTTTTTTATATAAAAAGGAAGAAAAGTTTTATATATGCCACGGGGATCAAGGCTGCCAACACCAAAAGATTAAAGCAGTCAAAGATATATAAAAGACTTGAGCAAAGGTATCTTGTGCTCAGATGCATTCTTATAGCGGGGATAATTGGAAGTATTGTTTCATCTTTGGTTCTTATAGCAAGACCTTACAAAAAAGATGATATATATAGTGGGGTAAAGAAAAGAGATATCATTCTTTGTTTGGACGTATCCTATTCTCTTTATGATCTTAACTACGAAATAACAGATTATCTTAAGGAAGTGGTTAAGGGGCTTGAGGGAGACAGGATAGGAATAAACATCTTTAACACATCTACAGTCACATATGTCCCTTTAACAGATGATTATGAATATGTTCTTCAAAAGCTTGATGAGCTTAGTGAATACTTCGCGCTTCAGAAGGAATATCAGGATAAGTACGGAGAGTACATGTATATTCCTGACGAACTGCTTGAAGAGTACAAAGAACTGGCTTTTAAGCTGGACTATTATGATGCCGGAACTCTTTATAATAATCAGAGCAAGGGATCATCACTTGTGGGTGAGGGACTGGGAACAGCGCTGTATTCATTCCCCTATCTTGGAGAGTCTGACAGGACCAGAGTTATCATCATGTGCACGGATAACGAGTTAAATGCCAGAAAAAAACAGATCATGGATCTTGAAGATGCAGCTAAAGCCTGCGCTCAGAACAAGGTTACTGTGTTTGGTATATTCCCAAGTGAAGAAGCTTTCTATGCTCCTGATGAATATGATTATAATTCCTGTAAGGAAGAGTTCAAAACGGCTGTTGAATCAACCGGCGGTAAGTTTTATGTCCGCACACAGGATCAGGCTGTATCAGAGATTGTAAAAGATATACAGAAACAGGAAGCAATGCTGGTTAAGGTAGTTATGTCCAGACAGTATGTGGATCTTCCTTATATTCCGTTTACTATTTTAATTATATGTCTGGCACTTGGATTGTCAGCAGGATTGGTGTTGCAAAGATGAGTATTAGGCCTATTTTTCCTCTTGTAGTTATGGTGTTTGTTCTTCTTGTGTTTGTAGCAGTTACAGTTACCATAATTTCCAGGAATCCATTAAAACTAAAAGATAAGATATTGACCATTATCAGGCTTGGACTTATATATGCTTTGGTCTTTTGCATAGGGTTAAGGCCTGTAACTACGGATGATGAATATGAATTCTCAACAAAGAATCTCGATGTTCTTTTTGTTGTGGACACTACCATAAGTATGTGGGCTTGCGACTACAACGGGTCAAAAGAAAGAATGGATGGAGTTATTGCCGATGCCGGATTCATAATAGATGAACTTGCAGGCTCTAATTTTGCACTGGTCACCTTTGATGATCAGGCCCATGTACTTGCTCCGTTCACGCAGGATTTTCAGTATATAGAGAATCTGTTCGAAACGTTTTCTTCTCCTGACAGCACAATGGCAACAGGAAGCGACCTTTCTCTTCCATATAAGGATATTGAGTCACTTCTTTTGTCATCATCAAGAAAGGAGAACAGAAAAACTATAGTCTTTTATATAAGCGACGGCGAAATAACAAACGGCACAAGCCTCTCTTCATATAAGGATCTTGCTCAGTATGTGGATGGCGGTGCGGTCTTTGGATATGGCACAGAAGCCGGTGGCAAAATGAAAGACGGCAGCTGGGGATATATCTATGATTATGATACTCATCAGGATGCGATATCCAGGATTGATGAGGCTAATCTGAAGCAGGTAGCAGAGGACCTGGAAGTAAATTATTACAATGTAAATGATGGTAATGCTGCAATAAAGGGCGAGATAGAACTGATCAAGCAAAGCAGCAAGACTATTGTTGAAAAGGGCATGGGAGCTGAAGCTTTTCAGGATACATATTTTTACTTTGCTATAGCTTTGGCACTTGTTCTTCTTTGGGAGCTTTTTGTAATTGTAAGGAAAGGGAGGCTCTGAGCATGAAAAAGACACCAATAAAGTATCTGGCGATACTTATCGTATCAGTTGCTGTCGTAGTTATATCAGTTTCGGCAATAGTCAGAGTCTTTGTGAATAAAGGTTTTGTTGTTTCTTATGAACAGGGAATATATGATACTTCCAAAGAAAAGACACTGTTTTTGATGAATTTTCCTCAGGGTTATATTCCTTATTACAATGTAGGAAACGCTGCATATCAGCAGAACGATTACATTAGTGCCGTAAGTTATTACTACGATGCTCTGAAATTTAATCCCAAAGAGCCGTGGGACTGTCAGATAAGGATCAACCTGGCTCTTGCGCTTCTTCATATAATTGATTTTGAAAACCTTGATTCTGAAGAAAAAGTGCAGAATGCTCTTTCTGTATTGTATCAGGCAAGAGGTGTGCTGATAGAGCACGGTTGTGCTGAAGATAAGGGTGAGAATGGCCATAATAAGGACGCTCAGCAGTTAAAAGATGATATTGACAAGATGATCGAAAAGCTTCAGCAAAATGGTTCTGATGGCGGAGAAGGCGAACAGGACAAAAAAGAATCAGAAGGCGATGACGAAAAAGAGAAGTCTGGTGGTTCATCTGATTCCAATAAGCAGAAGCAGCAACAGCAGGCTCTTGAGCAGAATAAAAAGAATGCTATGCAGGAGAGACAGGAAGAAATAGATCAGCTTGAAGAGCATAAGAAGTATTCAGGCCAAAACTCAGGCAGTGGAGAGCAGGGCGATGGCCAGGAAGAGAATGGTGACGGCGAAGAAGGTTCAGAAGAAGGGGAAGGAAATGGCTCATCTTCCGGACCAAAGCACCCTTGGTAGCTTGAAACCTTTGAAAATTCTGTTAAATCTAAGGTTTTGACCAGTGCAGATACTTTGAATTGCATACAAGATGATGTATAATATACTTTGAAAAAGTGAATATATTGTACGAAAGGGGAAAACTATGAAAAAAAGTTTGTCAGCTACTATAGGCGTGCTGCTTACAATGGTGCTTGTAGCTATCATGGGGCTTTCTGTTCCGAGTGTTTCCAAGGCTGCTGAGACCACATTTTCTGGTACTGTTTCCGATAAGACGACTTCAGAAATTTTATATCTGACCACTAGCGGTGGAACAATGGAGATAAAACTTGACAGCAATACTACCATAAGCGGTACAAAGCTTGTACTTCCCGGAACTACTATCAGTTGTTCCTGTTATAGAGGAAGCGATGAGTATTGGCATGTATCTTCCATATCAGGATCAAGTCAGGTTGGTAAAGTTACATTAGATGCTTCTACAAAGGCTACTGTTACAGGAAGCATAGCAAAGGGAACATCTGAAGAGCTTTTGTATCTGGTTGTTGATAACGGAACAATGCAGATCAAAATGGACGACGATACAGACCTTGATGATGTGACAATGCTTATCATTGGTAAGAAGGTAAAGGTTGTTGTTGAAAGAGGTTCTGATGCTTATATGCATGCGATTTCAATCGCAGATGCGGGCAGCAGTTCTTCATCTTCTTCATCTACAACAACGACTACCACATCAAGTTCTACATCTTCAGGAAGCACTGTTTCAGGTACAGTTGAGAAAGGAACTACAGCTTCAATCCTGTATCTTTCAACATCCGCAGGAACTATGGAATTTGTTTTAGATCTTGGTACTGATGCGAGTGCATGCAGAGTTCTTTTACCGGGACAGAAGATTTCAGTAAGCTTCTACAGAGGATCTGATGCATGGAATCATACATCAAAGCTTGTAAATAATTCAGACACTGCTTCATCAACAGCTACTCTTGATTCATCAACTCAGGCTACTATAACAGGTACTGTTGATGATGATACTGATGAAGGAACACTTCACCTTGATACAAATGATGGAGTCATGGAAATAAGACTTGATTCCAATACAAACTTCTCAAAGTGTCCTGTACTTCTTCTTAATAAGAGCGTTACAGTTGTTGCACAAAGAGGAAGCGATGCATATTATCATGCAGTAACAATTACATCTAACTATTAATAAAGAAAGAGCAATGACCGTTTATTGATCATTGCTCTTATTTTTATTGTGCAGTCCAGCGTCCGCTTGCTCCGCAAGGAAGGACGAGACCATTTCCTTTTACAGGAAGTCCTATTTCATTTGCCTCTACAGTACCTTTGTGAATAGGATCAAGAACTGTGTGAAGCATATAAGAAAGAACTGCAGGCTGTAATCCTGTTGTGTAAGAGTTAATAAGGAAGAAAAGAGGATCATCTGAAAGCAGTTTTGAGGAAAGCTGTATAAATGGGAAAACAGATTCTTCAATTTTCCAGATTTCACCCTTTGGGCCTCTTCCATATGAAGGAGGATCCATTATGATTCCGTCGTATTTATTACCTCTTCTTATTTCTCTTTCTACAAACTTAACACAGTCATCAACAAGGTATCTGATAGGTGCATCTGATAAGCCTGAAGAAGCAGCATTTTCTTTTGCCCAGGCGACCATTCCCTTGGCTGCGTCTACGTGTGTTACACTTGCTCCGGCCTTGGCAGCTGAAATAGTAGCACCGCCTGTATAAGCGAACAGATTAAGAACTTTGATTGGTCTGTTTGCTTCTTTTATTAATGAAGAGAACCAGTCCCAGTTAGTAGCCTGCTCAGGGAAAAGACCTGTGTGCTTGAAGCTAAATGGCTTAAGATTAAATGTAAGTTCCTTATAATTAATAGTCCATTCTTCAGGAAGTTTATGAAACTCCCATTCGCCGCCGCCTTTATTGCTTCTATGATAATGTCCGTTTGGCTTTTTCCATCCAAAATGTTTTTTCTCTGTATTCCAGATAACCTGAGGATCAGGACGAACAAGGAGGTAATCTCCCCATCTTTCAAGCTTCTCACCGCTTGAAGTGTCCAGAACTTCATAGTCTTTCCAACCATCTGCAATCCACATATTATAATGCCTTTCTTCTATATATTAATTTGCAATGCATACAACATGCATTTATAGTCTCTATGCTCGAAACATTGTATGTTACTGTTCAGTTCCTGACCAGTAACAAAGCAATTTTGCAATTAAATCGCTTCGCGATGGGCAAAATTGCCACATGAATCACTTTTTTACGCAGCCCAGCAGCACAGTGCTGGCTGCTGAATGAATAGTAATCATTGTACTACAGCGATCAGTTTTTCGTCATCATAATAGCATAAGAGATTAAAAAACATCAAGAAAAACAGTCAAAAAAGGTGGATTTTGCGATAAAAGTGATTAATTTTAAAAAAGTGGTTGCAATATAAAATAAAATGCTTTATAGTAACATATGCTGTGACATGATAGCTATGAAGCGTGAGGTTGCTGCTTTATCCAGTTAAGCAGGTTTTCCGTGGAGCGAATGTCTAGAGGCCAGTTGCTTTGGCCAACCAAACTGACGACAAGTCACTGTACAGTTAATTCAATGTCTGCCGACTAACCCAAGGCAGAAACGACGTGTAGGAATCCAGGGCCTTATTATGTATTTGAGGTTAGGACACACACGGGAGAGTGTACAGTCACCGCTTGTCGTACTTCATTAAAAGTGCGAAAAGGAGGCGACTTTTTTTATGGCAAATCAGGTAATGAGAATTACACTTAAGGCATATGATCATCAGCTTGTTGATGCATCTGCCAAGAAGATTATCGAGACAGTCAAGAAGAACGGTTCTCAGGTAAGTGGACCAGTACCTCTTCCTACAAAGAAGGAAGTTGTTACTATTCTTAGAGCGGTTCACAAGTACAAAGATTCTAGAGAACAGTTCGAGCAGAGAACACATAAGAGACTTATCGATATCATCACACCTACATCAAAGACAGTTGAGGCTCTTCAGAGACTCGAGATGCCAGCAGGTGTAAACATAAACATCAAGATGAAATAATTAAAATTGATTCACCTCTACTAGTATGATGCGAGACGCATGATGCCGTGACTAACTGGATAATTGACACAAAGGTGCAATTTAAGCGACATTGCGAACGAAACAAGCATCCGCTGTAGACGTAATAAGGAGGTAAAACAAACATGAAGAAGGCTATTTTAGCTACAAAAGTTGGAATGACTCAGATCTTCAAGGAAGACGGTTCATTAGTACCTGTAACTGTTCTTCAGGCAGGTCCATGCGTAGTAACACAGGTTAAGACTGTTGAGAACGATGGTTACAGCGCTGTTCAGGTTGGTTTTGTTGACAAGAAGGAAAAAGTTGTTAACAAGGACAAGAACGGAAGCAAGACAATTTACCACCGTCACGGTGCTACAAAGGCTGAGCAGGGACATTTCAAAAAGGCTGGAGTTTCTTGCAAGAGATATGTAAGAGAGTTCAAGCTTGAGAACGCAGCTGAGTATGCACTTGGTGCTGAGATCAAGGCTGATATCTTTGCTGAAGGCGACAAGATTGATGCTACAGCAATATCAAAGGGAAAAGGATTCCAGGGTGCTATTAAGAAAAACGGTCAGCACAGAGGACCTATGGCACACGGTTCTAAGTTCCACCGTCATCAGGGTTCTAATGGTTCAAGTTCAGATCCTAGCCGCGTATTTAAGGGCAAGGGAATGCCTGGTCACATGGGCAGCGTAAAGGTAACAGTTCAGAATCTTGAGGTAGTAAGAGTAGATGCTGACAAGAATCTTATTCTTGTTAAGGGTGCTATTCCAGGACCTAAGAAGGGACTTGTTACTATCAAGGAAACAGTTAAAGTGGTAGGCTAATAGAACGCGAAAGGAGGACCATACAGATGGCTAATGTATCTGTTTATAATATGGAAGGCAAAGAAGTTGGCAAAATCGATTTAAGCGATGCTATCTTCGGAGTTGAAGTAAATGAACATCTCGTACACATGGCAGTTCTTCAGCAGCTCGCTGATAAGCGCCAGGGTACACAGAAAGCAAAAACACGTTCTGAAGTTTCCGGAGGCGGAAGAAAGCCTTGGAGACAGAAGGGAACCGGTCATGCAAGACAGGGTTCTATCAGAGCTCCTCAGTGGAAGGGCGGCGGAGTTGTATTCGCTCCAGTTCCAAGAGATTATTCTTTCAAGATGAACAAGAAGGAAAAGAGAGCTGCTCTTAAGTCTGCACTTACAGACAAGGCTCAGGCAGGCAACATCATCGTTGTTGATGAGCTCAAGTTTGATGAGATCAAGACAAAGAGATTTGCAGAGGTTATGAACAACCTTAAGGCAACACGTAAGGCTCTTGTAGTACTTGCTGATAACGACAAGAACGTAGTTCTTTCAGCTAGAAATCTTGTTGAGGCAAATACAACACTTACAAATACACTTAATGTATATGATATCGTAAACGCTAGAACACTCGTCCTTACAAAGGATGCAGTTGCTAAGATAGAGGAGGTGTATTGCTAATGGCAGCATTACAGTATTATGACGTAATCCTTAAGCCAGTTCTTACAGAGAAGAGCATGGCTGGCATGAGCGAGAAGAAGTACACTTTCCTTGTTAATCCTGAAGCTAACAAGACACAGATCAAGGAAGCTGTAGAGAAGATGTTCGAAGGTGCTAAGGTTGCTAAAGTTAACACAATCAATGCAGCTGGTAAGATGAAGAGACGTGGAATGACAGTCGGATTCACAGCTAAGACAAAGAAAGCAATCGTACAGCTTACAGAAGATAGCAAGGACATCGAAATCTTCCAGGGACTCTAATTTAGATAATGATGATTATACGTGCGAATCCAATACAGAGTCCGGGATTCAAGTGATAAATCACTAGTCACGTGATAAAGAAAAAGGAGAAAAAATCATGGGAATTAAGAAATACGGCCCATATACCCCATCCAGAAGAAACATGACTGGATCTGATTTCTCAGAGATTACAAAAGCAACTCCAGAGAAGTCACTTGTTGTTTCAAAGAACAGCAAAGCTGGTCGTAACAACCAGGGTAAGATCACTGTTAGACATCGTGGATGCGGCGGCAGAGTTAAGTACAGAATCATTGATTTCAAGAGAAATAAGGACGATATGCCTGCAAAGGTTATCGGAATTGAGTATGATCCTAACAGATCAGCTAATATTGCACTTATTCAGTACGAGGATGGCACAAAGGCTTATATCCTTGCACCTAACGGTTTAACTGATGGAATGACAGTTATGAACGGAGCAGGCGCTGAAATTCGTGTTGGTAACTGCCTCCCACTTTCAGAGATTCCTGTCGGTGAAAACGTACACAACATTGAGCTTTATCCTGGAAAGGGCGGCCAGATGGTTCGTTCAGCAGGAAACGCTGCACAGCTCATGGCTAAAGAAGGAAAGTATGCAACACTTCGTCTTCCTTCAGGCGAAATGAGAATGGTTCCTATCGAGTGCAGAGCAACAATCGGTGTTGTAGGAAATGGTGATCACAACCTTATTAACTATGGTAAGGCCGGAAGAATTCGTCACATGGGTATCCGCCCAACAGTTCGTGGTTCTGTTATGAACCCTAATGACCATCCACACGGTGGTGGTGAAGGAAGAGCTCCTATCGGACGTTCTGGTCCTAGCACACCTTGGGGTAAGCCAGCTCTTGGTTATAAGACACGTAAGGCTAAGAAGGCTTCTAACAAGCTCATCGTAAGAAGAAGAAACGGTAAAGCCATCAAATAAGGAGGAATAAAATGTCTAGATCACTTAAAAAGGGACCTTTTGCAGACGCAAGCCTGCTTAAGAAGATAGATGCTATGAACGCTGAGGGCCAGAAGCAGATAGTTAAGACATGGTCACGTCGTTCTACAATTTTCCCGTCTTTTGTTGGACACACAATCGCTGTTCATGACGGAAGAAAGCATATTCCTGTATATGTTACTGAAGATATGGTTGGACACAAGCTCGGTGAGTTTGTTCCTACAAGAACATTCAGAGGACATGCTGGAAATTCTCCCGCTGAGAGAAAGAGCAGCATAAACTAATTATTCGTTCGATGAAAGGAGGAAATTTCCATGGAAATGGAGATCAAGCATAGATCAAAGATTAAAAGAGAAAGAAATCGTGACAATAAAGAAACAAGACCTTTTGCAAAGTTATCTTACGCAAGAATACCAGTTCAGAAGGCATGCTTTGTCATGGATGCTATCAGAGGAAAGGATGTTGAGACTGCACTTGCAATCCTTCAGTACAATCCTAGATATGCTTCAAGCGTAATCTACAAGCTCCTTAACAGTGCTGTAGCAAACGCTGAGAACAACAAAGGTATGAACAGATCAAACCTCTACATTGCTGAGTGTACAGCTAGCAACGGCCCTATCATGAAGAGAATTCAGCCTAGAGCACAGGGCAGAGCGTACAGAATCAACAAGAGAATGAGTCATCTGACTGTTATTTTGGACGAAAGATAATTGAAAGGAGAACCTAAGAATGGGACAGAAAGTTAATCCTCATGGCCTCAGAGTTGGTGTTATCGCTGACTGGGATTCCAAGTGGTATGCTGAATCTGGCGATTTCGCCAATAATCTTGTAGAAGATTATAATATCAGAAAATTTCTGAAGAAGAAGTTATATGCAGCTGGTGTTTCAAAGATTGAGATCGAGAGAGCATCAGATAGAGTTAAGGTTATCGTTTACACAGCTAAGCCTGGTGTTGTAATTGGTAAGGGCGGCGCTGAAATCGAGGTAACTAAGAAAGAGCTTTCAAAGCTTACAGACAAGAAAGTTCTTGTTGATATTAAAGAAATCAAGAAGCCTGATAAGGATGCACAGCTTGTTGCAGAGAATATCGCTCAGCAGCTTGAGAACCGTGTATCATTCAGAAGAGCTATGAAGTCATGCATGAGCAGAACAATGAAGACAGATGCACTTGGTATCAAGGCATGCTGCTCAGGTCGTCTTGGCGGCGCTGATATCGCTCGTTCAGAGTTCTACAGCGAGGGAACTATTCCTCTTCAGACACTCAGAGCAGATATCGATTACGGTTTTGCTGAAGCAGATACAACCTACGGTAAGGTTGGTGTAAAGGTATGGATCTACAAGGGTGAAGTACTTCCAACTAAAGCAGGTGAGAGTTCAGATAAGGAAGGGAGCGATAAATAATGTTAATGCCAAAGAGAGTTAAGCACCGCAAGCAGTTCCGCGGTTCAATGGCTCATAAAATTACTCGTGGTACCACAATCACTTATGGTGAGTATGGAATTGTTGCGCTTGAGCCTTGCTGGATCAATTCAAACCAGATTGAGGCAGCCCGTGTAGCTATGACACGTTTCATCAAGCGTGGTGGTCAGGTTTGGATCAAAATCTTCCCTGACAAGCCTATCACTTTGAAGCCACTTGGAACTCGTATGGGTTCTGGTAAGGGCGCAGTTGATAGATGGGTAGCTGTTGTTAAGCCAGGTCGTGTAATGTTCGAAATCGGCGGAGTTGCCGAGGCCGATGCAAGAGAAGCACTTCGTCTTGCAACACATAAACTTCCTTGCAAGTGCAAGATCGTTTCAAAGGCTGATTTGGAAGGCGGTGTATCTAATGAAAACTAATAAGTATGTAGAAGAGCTTCTGGCAAAGTCTGCTGATGAACTTCAGACAGAGCTTGTTTCAGCTAAAAAGGAACTTTTCAACTTAAAATTCCAGAACGCTACAAACCAGTTGGATAATACAGCAAGAATTAAAGAAGTAAGAAGAAATATTGCAAGAATCCAGACTGTAATCACACAGAATGCAAAGGCAGCTAACTAAGCACTTTGTTTAATCTAAAAGGAGAAAAGATCGTGGAAAGAAATTTAAGAAAAACGCGTGTTGGTAAAGTAACAAGCGATAAGATGGACAAGACCATCACAGTTTCCATTGAGGACCATGTTAAGCATCCTCTTTACAAGAAGATCGTAAAGAGAACATATAAGCTTAAGGCTCATGACGAGAACAATGAGTGCCGTATTGGTGACACAGTTAAGGTCATGGAGACAAAGCCTATCTCCAAAGATAAGAGATGGAGACTTGTATCCATTATTGAACGTGCAAAGTAATTCGAAAAAAGGAGAAATATCATGATTCAGCAGGAAAGTAGACTGAAGGTCGCTGATAACACTGGTGCTAAAGAGCTCCTTACAATTCGTGTTATGGGTGGATCTACAAGAAGATATGCGAGAATCGGCGACACAATCGTTGCTTCTGTTAAAGAAGCAACACCCGGTGGAGTTGTAAAGAAGGGTGATGTAGTTAAAGCTGTTGTCGTTCGTACAGTAAAAGAGACACGTCGTAAGGACGGTTCCTACATCAGATTTGATGAGAACGCTGCTGTTGTTATCAATGAAGATGGTACGCCTAAGGGAACACGTATTTTTGGACCCGTAGCTAGAGAGCTTCGTGAGAAGAAATTCATGAAGATCCTTTCTCTTGCTCCGGAAGTATTATAAGGAGGCGCCCAGATGTCAACAAGTAAGATTAAGAAGGGTGATATGGTTAAAGTTATCGCCGGAAGAGAAATCGATAAAGAAGGAAAGGTTCTTTCTGTTGATACTAAGAACGGAAAGGTCGTTGTTGAGGGCCTTAACAAGGTTACAAAGCACGAGAAGCCTTCTGCTAAGAATCCTAATGGCGGTATTGTAGAGCGTGAAGCTGCTCTTGATATCTCAAACGTTGTGTATCTTCATAACGGACAGCCTACCAAGATCGGATTCAAGGTTGAAAAGGATGAGAATGGTAAGGTTGTAAAGAAAAACCGCATCGCTAAAAAGACTGGTGAGGTTATCGACTAATTTAGGAAGGAGGTATTAAGCGTTGAGTAGATATAAAGATTTATACAAGAACGAGATCGTTGATGCAATGACAAAGAAGTTCGGTTACAAGAATGTAATGGAAGTTCCAAAGCTTGACAAGATCGTTATCAATATGGCAGTTGGTGAAGCAAAAGAGAATGCTAAGCTTCTTGAGAATGCTGCTAACGATATGGCTATTATTTCAGGTCAGAAGCCTGTTTACACAAAGGCTAAGAAGTCAATCGCTAACTTCAAATTAAGAGAGGGTATGCCAATTGGATGTAAGGTTACTCTTCGTGGCGACAAGATGTACGATTTCCTTGATCGTCTCGTAAACCTTGCTCTTCCTCGTGTACGTGACTTCAGAGGAATCAACCCTAACTCTTTCGATGGAAGAGGAAACTATGCTCTTGGTATCAAAGAGCAGCTTATCTTCCCTGAAATCGAGTATGATAAGATTGACAAGACAAGAGGTATGGACATTATTTTCACAACAACAGCAAAGACAGATGAAGAGGCTCGTGAGCTTCTTACACTGTTCAATATGCCTTTTGCAAAGTAATTAAGGAGGAAATAGGACAAGATGGCTAAATTATCCATGAAGTTGAAACAGCAGATGAAACCAAAGTTCTCTACACGTGCTTACAATCGTTGTAAGATCTGTGGTCGTCCTCATGCTTACCTTAGAAAATACGGAATCTGCAGAATTTGTTTCCGTGAACTTGCATACAAGGGCGAGATCCCAGGTGTTCGTAAGGCATCTTGGTAAGCTGTGAAAACTTGGCGAAGTACTAATGAGCCTAGTTTGAGCGTGTTCTGGCGAGGATGTTAATCCGAGAGCAGAACTTCGTTTGCTGATATGGTGGTCCGGGATGGGGACCACGAAATATTAAAATGATTCCATTGCGGCTTCGTGTCTCTGCTCAATTTGGGGAGTAGTAAGGCGAAGCAAGAATAATTAAGGAGGCAATTATAAAATGGCAATGAATGATCCTATTGCAGATATGCTTACAAGAATTCGTAATGCAAATACTGCTAAGCATGACACAGTTGATGTTCCTTCATCAAAGATGAAGCTTGCAATTGCAAACATTCTTCTTGAAGAAGGTTATATTAAGAAGCTTGATGTTGTAGAAGATGGTGTATTCAAGACTCTTCACATCACTCTTAAGTACGGTGCTGACAGAAACGATAAAGTTATCACAGGTCTTAAGAGAATCTCAAAGCCTGGTCTTCGTGTATACGCAGGCAAGGATGAGCTTCCTAGAGTATTAGGCGGACTTGGTATTGCAATCATTTCTACAAACCAGGGCGTTGTAACTGATAAAAAAGCAAGAGAGCTCCAGGTTGGTGGCGAAGTTCTTGCATTCATTTGGTAAATTGGAGGTACGGGCATGTCACGAATCGGAAAAATGCCAATCGCAATTCCTGCAGGCGTAACTGTAGAGGTTGCAGAAAATAATAAGGTGACTGTAAAGGGACCTAAGGGTACTCTTACAAGAGTTTTCCCAGCTGAGATTATCTTCTCACAGGAAGACGGACAGATCGAGGTTAAGAGACCTGACGATCAGAAGAAGACTAGAGCTTTACATGGTCTTTCAAGAAGCCTTCTTAACAACATGGTTATTGGTGTTACAGATGGCTACGAAAAGAAGCTTGAGGTTAACGGTGTAGGTTACAGAGCTGCTAAGAATGGTAAGACACTCTCTCTGACACTTGGTTATTCTCACCCTGTAGAACTTGTTGATCCAGAAGGAATTGAGACAGTTGTTGAGGGTCAGGTAATTACAGTTAAGGGAATTGATAAGGAAGCAGTTGGACAGCACGCTGCAATCATCAGAGAAAAGAGAGCTCCAGAGCCATATAAGGGCAAGGGTATCAAGTACGCTGATGAGGTTATCAGACGTAAAGTTGGTAAGACTGGTAAGAAATAATTAAGATAAGGAGAGTGCAAAATGGTTAGTAAGGAATCAAGATCAAAAATTCGTGCTAAAAAGCACATGAGGATTCGTAATCGTTTCAGCGGCACAGCTGAAAGACCACGTCTCGCAGTTTTTAGAAGCAATAATCATGTATATGCACAGGTTATTGATGATGTAGCCGGCAAAACAATTGTATCTGCTTCAACTCTTGAGAAAGATATCAAGGCTGAGCTTAAAAATACAGATGACATTGATGCTGCTTCAAAGGTAGGAAGCGTTGTTGCTCAGAGAGCAATGGAAAAGGGTATCAAAGCCGTTGTATTTGACAGAGGTGGATATATCTACCACGGCAAGGTAAAAGCACTTGCTGATGCTGCCAGAGAAGCTGGCCTGGAATTCTAAGAAGGGAGAAAACACATAATGAAGCGTACAATCGTAGATGCTAGTCAGCTCGAATTGACAGATAAAGTTGTAACCATCAAACGTGTTACAAAGGTTGTTAAGGGTGGACGTAACATGAAGTTCACAGCACTTGTTGTAGTTGGTGACAACAATGGACACGTTGGTGTTGGTCTGGGCAAATCAACAGAAATCCCAGATGCTATCCGTAAGGGTAAGGAAGATGCTACAAAGAACCTTATTACTGTTCCTCTTGATGAGAACAACAGTATTACACATGATTTCGTAGGTAAGTTCGGTTCAGCCGAAGTATTACTTAAGAGATCTCCAGAAGGTACTGGTATCATCGCTGGTGGTCCTGCTCGTTCCGTATGTGAGCTTGCTGGAATCAGAAATATCAGAACTAAGTCACTTGGTTCAAACAACAAGCAGAACGTTGTTTATGCTACAATCAATGGTCTTGCTCAGTTAAAGACACCTGAAGAAGTTGCAGCAAAGCGCGGTAAGTCAGTTTCAGAAGTAACCGCATAATAGGAGGAAGAGTGATGGCAAGCGAGAAGAAACTTAAAATCACATTGGTTAAGTCCACAATCGGTGCTGTACCTAAGCAGGTAGCAACAGTAAAATCAATGGGATTCAAGAAACTTAACAGTTCTGTTGAACTTCCTGACAACTCAGCTACTAGAGGTCAGATTCAGCAGATCAGACACCTTGTTAAGGTTGAAGAGATCTAATAAGGAAAACGAAACATAAAATGTAACTGGAGCTGTATTACGTACGCGCGAGTGGTGTATAATGATTATATGCTGCGCATAGCGGTATAAGCTCCAGTATTTATAAGGAGGAATATCATGGAATTATCCAACTTAAGACCTGCTGAAGGTTCAGTTCAGAGCGATAATTTTAGAAGAGGCCGTGGACATGGTTCAGGAAACGGCAAGACTGCTGGTAAGGGACACAAGGGTCAGAAGGCTCGTTCAGGAGCTCCAAGACTTGGTTTCGAAGGTGGTCAGATGCCACTTTTCAGAAGACTTCCTAAGAGAGGCTTCAAGAACATCAATCGTAAGAACATCGTAGGTATCAATGTAAGCGCACTTGAAGTATTCGAGAACGGAGCAGTTGTTGACGTTCAGGCACTTAAGGATATGGGCATCATTAAGAAAGAGCTTGATGGTGTAAAGATTCTTGGAAATGGCGAATTTACTAAGAAGCTTACGGTTAAGGCTAATGCTTTCAGCGCATCAGCTAAAGAAAAAATCGAGGCACTTGGTGGAACAACAGAGGTGATCTAATGTTTAAGTCCCTAATGAATGCATTAAAAGTAAAAGAAATTCGTTTGAAAATTCTATTTACTCTTGCAATGCTAGCCCTGATCAGACTTGGTTCTGCAATTCCAGTACCTGGAATGAATACATCAGTATTTAGAAATTGGTTTCAGGGTTTGACAGAGAGTGATGCATTTGGCTTTATGGATCGATTTACCGGTGGATCATTTGAGAACATGTCAATTTTGGCACTCAATATCACACCATACATTACATCTTCTATTATCATTCAGCTTCTCACAATTGCTATTCCTAAGTTTGAGGAGTGGCAGAGAGATGGTGAAGATGGAAGAAAGAAGCTTACAGCTCTTACAAGATATATAACTGTAGCTTTAGCTCTTATCGAATCCATCGCGATGTCAATCGGATTCTACAGAAATACAGGCTTCTTAACATCACAGTCTATTTTCCTTGTAGTTCAGATTGTAGCAGCACTCACAGCTGGTAGTGCATTCCTGATGTGGATTGGTGAAAGAATCACAGAAAATGGGGTTGGAAACGGTATATCAATAGTTCTGACTATCAACATTCTTTCAAGAATGCCGTCAGATATTAGCTCACTTTTCGGTCAGTTTGTGAGCGGAAAGCCTATTGCAAGGGGAGTAGTATCAGCAATTGTTATTATTGCAGTTATTATTGCAATGGTAGTATTGGTCGTTCTTCTTAATGGTGCTGAGCGCAGAATTCCTGTTCAGTATGCTAAGAAGATCCAGGGAAGAAAAACTTACGGTGGAAGCCGTTCAGAGATTCCTCTCAAGGTCAATACAGCAGGCGTTATGCCTATCATTTTTGCAATGTCACTCTTCCAGTTCCCTATCATTATCAGTCAGCTCGTTGGCTATAATGGTTCAGGTTTCTGGGGACAGTTTATTGCATATTTAAACCAGAGTAACTGGTGCAATCCTAACCATTGGAATTATTCAATTGGTTTGGTTGTTTACATTTTACTGCTTATCTTTTTTGCATATTTCTACACATCAATCACTTTCAATCCGATTGAGATTGCAGATAATATGAAAAAGCAGGGCGGATTTATTCCTGGAATCAGACCAGGTAAGCCTACAAGTGATTATCTTACAAGCATTTTGAACTATATCATTTTCATTGGAGCATGTGGTCTTACAATCATTGGTGTATTACCTATCTTCTTTAATGGTATGTTCGGTGCAAGTGTTTCCTTTGGTGGAACAAGCCTTATCATCGTGGTAAGTGTTATCTTAGAGACAATCAAGCAGATTGAATCTCAGATGCTTGTACGTAATTACAAAGGATTCCTGGAAGATTAATTGGTAACTTAAAAGAGGTCGCAGGGGAGCATATGCGCCCTTGCTGCCTCTTATTTGTCTTTAATCAGAAAATAATGATATCATTTAACATAAAAAGAGGGTCATGGTATGAAGATAATAATGTTGGGCGCACCAGGCGCAGGAAAAGGCACACAGGCTCAGATGATCGCGGATAAGTTCAATATTCCACACATCTCAACCGGTGACATCTTTAGGGCAAATATTAAAAATGGAACAGAACTTGGTAAGAAGGCAAAAGAATTTATGGATAAGGGACAGCTTGTTCCTGATGAACTTACAGTTCAGCTCCTTCTTGACAGAGTAGCAAATGATGATTGCAAGAATGGATATGTACTTGATGGTTTTCCACGTACAATTCCTCAGGCAGATGTACTTGACAGTGAGCTTACAAAGCTTGGTGATAAAGTTGATTTTGCCATTAACGTAGATGTTCCTGATGAGAACATTGTTCGCAGAATGTCAGGCAGAAGAGCTTGCCTTAAGTGCGGTGCAACTTATCATATTGAGCATATCCCACCAAAGAAAGAAGGAATATGTGATAAATGTGGAAGTGAGTTAGTTCAGAGAGAAGACGACAAGCCTGAAACAGTACAGAACAGATTGTCAGTTTACCATGAGCAGACTCAGCCGCTTATCGATTACTATGATAAGAAGAATATTCTTAAGACTGTTGACGGTACAAAGGATATGCAGGAAGTATTTAGCAATATCGTAGGTATTTTGAATGCGTAAAGTTATTACAATTAAGACTGATGAAGAAATTGAGCTTATGAGGCAGTCCGGACAGAGACTTGCAAAAGTGCATGAGGCACTTCATGCTGCGCTTAAACCCGGAATTTCTACATTGGAACTTGATCAGATTGGAGAAGATACTATCCGTTCTCTTGGTGGAATACCTAATTGCAAAAACTACGAAGGTTTTCCGGCTTCCGTGTGTATTTCTGTGAATGATGAAGTTGTTCATGGAATTCCTAGTGCTGATAGGATCCTGCAGGAGGGTGACATTGTTACCTTTGATACAGGACTTATATATAAAGGGTATCATTCTGATGCTGCCAGAACATGGGGCGTTGGTAAGATAAGTGATGAAGCACAAAAACTTATTGATGTTACAAGAGAGAGCTTCTTTGAAGGGATAAAAAAGGCCAAAGCCGGACATAGGCTGCATGAAATATCAAGAGCAATTGATGACTATATAAAACCATATGGATATGGTATAGTAAGAGAGCTTACAGGTCATGGAATTGGTACTAGCCTTCATGAAGAACCAATGGTACCTAATTATAAAAAGTTGTTGCCCGGGGTAAAACTAAAGAAAGGCATGACAATATGTGTTGAACCTATGATAACCATGGGGGAGAGATATGTTGGATGGCTTGATGATGATTGGACAGTGGTAACTGTAGACGGTTCCCTGGCTGCACATTATGAAAACACTATCGCTATAACAGATGGCGAACCAGAGATATTAACTATTATTTGATAGTAAAGGATAGGAGGAAAGAAATGTCTAAGGCTGATGTAATTGAAATTGAAGGAAAGGTTATTGAGAAGCTTCCTAACACAATGTTCCAGGTTGAGCTTGAGAATGGTCATGTTGTTCTTGCTCATATCAGTGGAAAGCTTCGTCAGAACTTCATCAGAATCTTACCTGGTGATAAGGTAACTCTTGAACTTTCACCATATGACCTTACAAAAGGAAGAATTATTTGGAGAGACAAATAATTTTGAAATTGTCCGTGGCAAATGTGCCACGGATTTTTTTATTTTTTTGCCTTTTTTGCCACTTGTTTTTCTCCTTCGTATAAATAATCAGAAAACAAAAATCACTCATGAAAGGAGGATAACAATATGGTAAGTTTAATAGCAAAGGCATTTATAGTTGCAATGTTTGTATGTGAGGTTATCCTCGTGTTAAAAATATGCTAGTCAATGATAATAATGTCCGATTTTACTGCCTCCCGCGGTAACATATAATGGCATTGTCGAGAAGACAATGTCATTTTTTTAGTTGATTTTCAAGAAAACGGGAGGTTACACAAATGAAAAAAAGAGTTGTATCAGTTTTTATGGCACTGGCAATGGGACTTTCTATTGTTGCATGTGGAGTAACAGCACCAGAAGCACCTGCTGCAGAACCAGTAGCTGAGCAGAAAGAAGAAACTGCAGCTGAGCAGACTAAGGCACCTGAAGCAGTTACACCTGCTGCAGATGCTATCACACTTGTTATGGCAGAGGTAAACCCTCTTGATACCATAGTAGGTATGACAGATCAGAAGTTTAAAGAAGAAGTAGAAGCTAGATCTAACGGATCAATCATTATTGATCTTCAGGCTAGTGGTGTTCTTGGTTCAGAGAACGATGTTCTTGACACAATGCTTGGCGGTGGCGGAACAATTGATATGTCCAGAATTTCAGCTTTCGCTCTTACAAGCTATGGCGGACAGAAGTCAATGCTTCTTTCACTTCCTTATATCTTTACAAGCCGTGATCATTTCTGGAATTTTGCTACATCAGACCTTGCACAGGAATTCCTTCAGGAGCCTTCAGAGAACGGTAGCGGTGTAAGAGGTCTTTTCTACGGAGAAGAAGGATTCCGTCATTTCTTTACAGTTAATGAAATAAAAGATATCAATTCATTCAAGGGAATGAAACTTCGTGTTTCAAATGACCCTATCATGAATGGTCTTGTAGAAGGGCTTGGAGCATCTCCTACAGTAGTAAGCTTTGGTGAGCTTTATTCAGCACTTCAGACAGGAGTTGTAGATGGCGCTGAACAGCCAATCGCAAACTACAAGTCTAATGCTTTCCCTGAAGTCGCTCCTTATATGATCCTTGATGGACACACTCTTGGTGCTATTCAGGTAATCATCACAGATGAAGCTTGGAATAAGCTTTCTGCTGAACAGCAGCAGGTTCTTGTTGATGCAGGTAAGGCTGCTTCTGAGTACAACCGCTCAATTTCAGAGGAAAAAGAGAATGCTGTATTAGAAGAACTTAAGGCTGATGGAGTTACAATCATTGAGGTTGAAGATATCACACCTTGGCAGGAAGCAGTTAAGCCTGTAATTGAGGAAAACATTAAAGGTCTTGAAGATTATTACCAGAAGTTAGTTGATATGAAGTAATAAATATAAAGGGGAAATATGGAATCTTTTTTTAAAACAGTTGATAGTATTAAGCCTTTATATGATGTGACATACAAGATTATGCTTGTGATATGTAAGATTCTTCTTGTGGCAGACATCATTATCACAAGTATGAGCGTTTTTGGCAGATATATTCCTTTTATCCCGGATCCATCCTGGACAGAAGAAATCGTTCTTACACTGATGGCATATATGGCAGTTTTATCTGCAGCCCTTGCCATCAGGAGGGGCGCTCATATCAGAATGACAGCCCTTGACAGATATCTTCCAACCAAACTCATTAAAATACTGGATTTGTTATCAGATGTATGCATCATGTTTTTGGCTTTTGTAATGCTTATAGTTGGATGGCAGTATGCTTCTACAATTGGAAGTAAGGGCGTATATGTTTCTCTTCCTAAGTTATCAAGATTTTGGATGTATTTTCCAATTCCTGTGGCTGGTCTTGCAATGATCATTTTTGAACTTGAAGCAATTTACAACCACATCAAGGGATTTTTTGTAAAGGAGGAGAAAAACTGATGACTGCTAATTCTACAGCAATTGCTATATTGCTAATTAGCTTTCTGGTCATGATCTTTTTGAGATTCCAGATAGCGTATGCAGTAGCATTATCCTCAATCCTTTGCCTTTTGTATCAGGGACTTCCTCTTACAACTGTTTGTCAGCAGATGGTAAAAGGAATAAGTTCTTTTTCGCTCATGGCAGTTCCGTTCTTTATAACTATGGGCTGCATCATGGGAAGCGGAGGAATTTCTGAAAAGCTGATTGCTTTGGCCGATGCCTGTGTAGGCTGGATGACCGGTGGTATGGCCATGGTAAACATAGTTGCTTCCTATTTCTTTGGAGGTATTTCGGGTTCTGCAGCTGCAGATACTGCCTCCCTTGGAAGTATTTTGATCCCTATGATGGTTGATCAGGGATATGACGATGACTTTTCAACTGCGGTAACAATTACTTCATCTTGCGAAGGTTTGCTGGTTCCTCCCAGTCATAATATGGTCATTTATGCGATGAGCGCAGGTGGAGTCTCCGTAGGAAGCCTGTTTTTGGCAGGTTACATTCCCGGAGCACTTCTTGCAGCTTCACTTATGATAGGCTCTTACATTATTTCTAAAAGACGTCACTATCCAAAAGGAGAAGCATTTAGCATAAAGAAATTTGGAAAACAGCTCGGAATATCTTTCTGGGCCCTTGCCGCAGTAGTTATCGTTGTAGTCGGTGTTGTTGGAGGTCTTTTCACAGCTACAGAGTCTGCAGCTGTTGCAGTAATCTACAGCCTTATAGTCAGTGTATTTATCTATAGGGGGCTTGATCTTAAGGGAGTATGGAAAACTCTTGAGCAGTGCGTTGATACACTTTCAATAGTTCTTATCCTTATTTCAACATCAAGCATTTTTGGTTATTGCCTTACAACCCTTCACGTACCTGATCTTGCAGCTAATGCAATCATAGGACTTACAAGAAATCCAATACTGATCGCGCTTTTATTGAACTTAATTCTGTTGGTACTTGGATGTATCATGGATATGGCACCGATCATTTTGATCGCAACACCTATTCTTTTACCTATTGCTACATCAATTGGAATTAATCCGATACAGTTCGGCATAATGATCATATTAAACTGCGGTATTGGACTTCTGACACCACCTGTTGGAGCAGTTCTTTTCATAGGATCTGCGGTTGGCAAGGTAAAGATGGAAAAAGTTGTAAAGGCTACATTGCCATTCTATCTATGTATGATAGTGGTTCTTTTACTGCTTACCTTTATTCCAGAGATCAGTATGTTCCTGCCGAATCTGCTTATGAAATGATCGTTATTTGAAAGGCTTTTTATGGAGTATAGATATACTTGTGATGTTAAAACTGCAGACATATGGAAAATGGCTATGCGCCGTACCTACAAGTCATTTGTTGGCATAATAAACCTTGTGTTTACGGTTGCGATGATTCTTTTGACTATCAGATTCTGGGGCGCTTCTTCAGGATTTATAAGAAGTCTCATGATTTTTGGATGCATTCTTTTTCCTGTGATCCAGCCTCTTGCAACATATGGTATGAGCGCAAAGCAGCTTGAAAATCTGCCCAAAGACATGGTACTGACATTTAATGATAAGGGCGTTTTGGTGGAAACCGGCGGCAGATTTGAGAGTATTAAGTGGAAAAATATATCAAATGCCATAAAAAGAAATAATATGATCATTGTAATGTCAGATGACAGACATGGATATATGATTACTGACAGAGTCTTGGGCAAAGAAAAAGACTTATTTTTCAATTACCTTTGCTCAAAAATAACAGCTTAGTTTGAATAGTTTTTTTAAAGAGGCGGCGCTATAATTATTACAATAACTATAACGAAGCCTCTTTATTTTTACCCATTTATGAATAAAATTAGACAATTCTGGAAAAATCTCAAGATCATAAACAAAATAAAAGTTTTTACAGGCAGCGTATTTTTTGCTACTTTAGCAATTCTTCTTTTTGATGTCTGGATCATTAAGCTCTTTATGATGGATTTCAATGACATTATGGAGGATAATTCCAAAAGCGGTGAGGTAATAAGCGCTCTTAATAAGGAAATAGACACATTTGATATGTACGTACACAGTGCAGATCCTTCTAATAAAACAGAATGGATAGAGAGTGTTAATGAAAGCGCGAAAACTCTGAATAAAGTCCCACTTGATTATGGGCGACTTGGGCAAGAGCGCTATGCGCTGATGTTTTCCTTTAAGACTGCTTATGGCGAATATAGCGTGGAAAGAGATAAGGTTATAGAGGATTTTCAGGATGGAAACGTTCTGATAGCAGATCTTTACAGGGTATATGGAATGCAAAAGTATCTGCTTCAGTATGCGCAGCATTTTGTTGACGTGACAATGAAGGAAGGCAATGCCAATTACCAAAAGCTCATGCCCGTCATCATAAGTGTCCCATTTTTGGTTTCAGCTATCGGCATCGTGGTATTTTTTATAATATTTGAAATCTCAAAGATCATGAACGCGTCAATTACCACTCCTGTGCTGACTCTTGCAAACGCTTCACGTAAAATTGCCGCAAATGATTTTTTTATTGATGACATTGAAGTCAGCAGCCAGGATGAGATTGGCGAGCTCGTCACTGCTTTTAACAAAATGAAATTTGCTACAGGCGAGTATATAAAGGCATTGGAAGACAAGAGAGTAGCGCTTGATCAGCTTCATGAGCAGGAAATGGAAAATCTAAAGATTGAAAAGCAGCTTGAGACAATGAACCTTGAGCTTTTGAAGAGCCAGATAAACCCGCATTTTCTTTTTAATACACTCAATGCTATAGCGGGAACCGCGAATCTGGAGGATGCGCCTACCACAGAGCAGATGATAGAAGCTTTAAGCTCATTGTTTAGATATAATCTAAAGACTCAGGCAAAAGAAACTTTGCTTTCGCAGGAACTAAAGATTTCAAAAGATTATATGTATCTTCAGAAAATGAGATTTGGTGAGAGAGTTCAATTTGAAATTGACTCAGAGGTGGATGAAAATGCAGTTATAGTGCCCACTTTCACCTTTCAGCCTCTTTTGGAAAATGCAATTATTCATGGCATATCCAAGAAAGTGGAGGGAGGAAAAGTGACCATAAAGATACGGCATGTAGGTGGAAGGCTGCATATAAATGTTGAAGATACCGGAGTTGGCATGGATGAGATAACTCTGTGGAATATAAAAAAGCAGCTTTATGATCAGACGCTTAATAAGAATCTTGAAAAAACAGTGGGAATAGGACTTGGTAATATATGTAAGCGCATCAGAGCGATGTATAGCGACGGAAATTTCGAAATTACCAGTAAAGAAGGAGAGGGAACAGTGATCTTCATTGACATACCTTTCTTAGACCCACAGATGCAGGTGGATAGCAATGTATAGAATATTAGTGGCAGACGATGAACCAATTGAACGACAGGTGATAAATAAAAAGATAAAAGCTTTTTTCCCGAATCTGGTTGAAGTCTTTGTGGCTGAGAATGGAATTGAGGCTGTGAAAAAATATACCGAGAATATGTGCAATATAGCTGTTCTTGACATTGAGATGCCTGGAATGAACGGACTTGAAGCGGCAACGCAGATCAGAAACCTTGATAAAGACTGCAGCATTATCTTTCTCACGGCATTTGATGAATTTAGTTATGCCAAAAGAGCTATTGAAGTAAGGGCCTTGGATTATCTTTTAAAACCCGGTTCTGATGAGGAACTGATCAATATATTGGAAGAGGCCTTCAGAATTTGCGATAGTAACAGCAAAGCCCCCAAAGCTGACCGTTCTCAAAAGGATTCAGGATCAGAGCCTTCCTTGGACTATAGCGAAGATGATATACATAGCAATACTCTCATCAGGGATATTACAGGGTACATAGAAAGCCATTACATGGAAGATATCGCTCTTCAGGATATTGCAGGATACTTAAATTATTCCGACGTTTATTTTTGCAAACTTTTCAAGCAAAATTTTGGCAAGAATTTCATTACGTACCTGAATGAGTTCAGAATGGCCCGGGCAAAAGATCTTTTGGCTGATCCAGGGATTAATATAAAAGATGTCGGATATAAAGCGGGATTTAGAGATCCTAATTATTTTACCAGGATATTTAAACGAATGGTGGGAATGACACCAAGCGAGTATAGGAGCGGAGCTTTGGAACAATGACAAAGAGATGGATATATGGCCTAGTGCTGTCTGTTTTGGGAATCATAGCTGCTGTTGCAGGCTTAAGGCTATTGCTTATGCTTAGCAGTGATCATATGAATAAAGAGCCGGAGTTTGTTCTTTTGTATGCGGAAAATCAGACCGAGGATTATCCCACTACCCTGGGGGCCCGGAAGTTTGCTGATCTTGTGTATGAACAGACGGATGGACGCATCAAAATACTGGTTAAGTATGACGCTGAGCTTGGAAGTGAGATGCAGGTTATTGAGCAAATGAAGTTTGGAGGAATTGCATTTGCAAGAGTGTCCCTGTCGCAGCTTGCTGAGTTTGCTCCGGCGCTTAATGCTCTGCAGCTTCCTTATTTGTATAGCGACTCGCAACATATGTGGAGAGTCCTGGAAGGAGGTATCGGGGATGAGTTCCTTAACTGTATTGAGGAACAGGAAATTGTTGGACTATCCTGGTATGACGCTGGGGCAAGAAATTTTTACAGCACAACTCCGATAAGAAAACTTGAAGATCTTCAGGGTATGAATGTAAGAGTGCAGGAGTCAGATATGATGGCTGACATGGTTTCAGCTCTTGGCGGCAATCCTGTAAAGATAGTGTATTCTGATGTGTATTCGGCATTTGAACAGAAGATAGTGGACTGTGCAGAAAACAACTGGCCATCATTTGAGGCGATGAAACACTATGATGTGGCAAGGTACTATACAATCGATGAACATACAAGAGTGCCTGAATTACAGATATGTTCAAAGGTTATCTGGGATAAGCTGGATGAAAATGACAGAGAGATAATTCGTGACTGTGCAAAAGAATCAGCAATTTATGAAAGACAGCTTTGGCAGGAAAGAGAAAAGTCGTCGAGGGAAGTTGCTGAAAAGAGAGGGGTCACCGTAATAGAGCTTTCGGCAAAAGAAAAATTAAGATTTAGGGAAGCTGTTTCTTCAGTGTATGAAAAATATGGCGGAGAGCAGATGGATATCATTAAGAGAATAATGGAATACTAAAAAGGGAGGTTTGTGCCTCCCTTTTTGAATTATATGGAATACTTATCTATTTCTTTTAACTCATCTTCTGTAAATGTAGTATTCTCGATAGCTTTTATGTTATCAAGAATCTGAGAAGATCTGGATGCGCCGATGATTACTGAAGTTATATAGTCGTCCTTAAGGTTCCACGCAAGCGCCATTTCGGCCAGTGTCTGACCACGCCTTTTGGCAATTTCATTTAAAGCCTTAATATTGGCGAGTTTTTCTTCTGTAAGCTGACCCTCTTTAAGGAAACGGCCGTCAGTGCGGATTCGGCTGTCCTCAGGAATACCATTCAGATATCTGTCTGTTAAAAGACCCTGTGCAAGAGGAGAGAAGCATATAATTCCTGTTCCAACCTCCTTAGACTTTTCCTTCAGACCATTTTTCTCTATTGTTCTGTCAAAAATGTTGTAGCGGTTCTGATTGATGATAAATGGAACATGAAGCTCTTTTAATATGGCGTGAGCTCTTTCAAGAGTAGGACCGTCATAATTGGAAATACCAACATAAAGAGCCTTGCCGCTTCTTACAATCTGGGCAAGAGCCTCCATTGTCTCTTCCAGAGGCGTCTCAGGATCCATTCTGTGATGGTAAAAAATATCTACATATTCAAGTCCCATTCTTTTAAGAGACTGATCGAGGCTTGCAATAAGATACTTGCGGCTGCCCCAGTCACCATATGGGCCGGGCCACATGTAATAGCCAGCCTTTGTTGAAATGATCATCTCATCTCTGTAGGATTTAAAGTTCTCTTTAAGTATCTTACCAAAGTTAAGTTCGGCGGCTCCATCTGCCGGACCATAGTTATTGGCAAGATCAAAATGTGTGATGCCGTTGTCAAATGCAGTCTTGCACATGTCTACCATGTTGTTGTAATCGGAGTTATCGCCGAAGTTGTGCCATAGCCCAAGAGATACGGCAGGAAGCTTCAGACCGCTTTTTCCACAACGGTTGTATGTCATTTCTTCGTAACGAGCAGTATTTGCAGTGTACATATAACCCTCCCTGAATAAAAAACTTTGTTTTAGTTTAATACTTTTTTAGGAAAAAAGCACAGAAAAAAAGCGTGATTTCTGTTAAAAAACAATCATATTTTTTAGTGAAAAATTAATGCACATAAGGTGACATCATGCTATAATTCACTTTGGTAAAAAACAACCTTTCAGGTTAATAAAACGGAGGAGAAAAATGGGAGAAAAACGACAGGCTATCTATGATGCCACGACTCTGGGGAAACCCAAAATGGCGCTCTTGGGATTGCAGCATATGTTTGCAATGTTTGGGGCGACGATCTTAGTTCCAATTTTAGTTAATGGTTATTTTAATGGGGAAGGACTTTCAGTTCAGGTTACACTTTTCTTTGCAGGTATTGGTACACTTCTTTTTCATCTTTTTTCTAAATTCAAGGTTCCCGCATTTCTGGGATCATCATTCGCATTCCTTGGTGGCTTTGCTACCGTAGCTAATTTAAATTCCGGTAAGTACGCTGATATGACATATGGAGAAAAACTTCCTTATGCTTGCGGTGGTATTGTTGTTGCAGGACTTCTTTATCTTATCCTTGCAGTAGTAATAAAGCTTGTAGGAGTAAAGAAGGTTATGCATTTCCTTCCTCCTGTAGTAACAGGACCTATTATTATCTGTATCGGACTTTCACTTGCACCATCTGCTGTTTCTAATGCTTCAGCAAACTGGTTCCTTGCACTTGTTGCACTTTCAGTAGTTATTATCTTTAATATCTGGGGCAAAGGAATGTTCAAGATCATTCCTATCCTTATGGGAGTAGTTATTTCTTACTGTGTTGCTCTTATAATGAATGCAATTGGCTTCACAAATGCAGACGGCAGTGCAATCCTTGATTTTGCACCTGTTGCAGCAGCTAGCTGGGTTGGACTTCCTCCTTTCCAGTTCGCAAAATTCGATCTTACAGCGATTCTTGTTATGGCTCCTATAGCAATTGCAACAATGATGGAGCACGTTGGTGATATCTCAGCTATTTCAGCTACAACAGACAAAAACTTTATCGAAGATCCCGGTCTTCACAGAACACTCTTTGGAGATGGACTTGCAACAGCAGTTGCAGGACTTTTCGGAGGCCCAGCCAATACAACTTATGGAGAGAACACCGGTGTTCTTGAGCTCTCTAAGGTATATGATCCAAAGGTTGTTGAAATCGCAGCTGTATATGCTATCGTAGTAAGCTTCATTCCTAAGATCTCAGACATTATTGGCACAATGCCAACAGCTATCATCGGTGGTATCAGCTTCATATTATATGGAATGATCTCAGCAATCGGTGTCAGAAATGTAGTAGAAAACAAGGTTGATTTCACAAAATCAAGAAATCTGATCGTTGCAGCAGTTATCCTTGTATCAGGACTTGGATTCTCTGATGGTATCACATTTACAATCGGAAATACTCCTGTAACTCTTACATCTCTTGCTATAGCAGCTCTTCTTGGAATCGTGCTCAATGCAGTATTACCTGGAAATGATTATGACTTCGGTGTTAATCATAAGGGCGACATCAATAGGGGCGTAAGCTTCAATAATCACGAAGAAGCAGGCTGATAAGCGTGTAATATCATACCAGGATTTCGGTAAAAATTTTTATCGAAATCCTGGTATTTTTTTTGTAAAAACCTGTTGATTATTGATTTGATATATGCTATGATGTTAAATGGTCTTTTTAGGAAAAGGGGTATTTGTGCCCTTTTTCAGGCATTATTCTGTTACCATGCAGGAAAGGAGAAACAATGAAAGTTAGGTCTTCTGTTAAGCCTATGTGCGAAAAGTGCAAGGTTATTAAGAGAAAGGGCGTTATCAGAGTAATCTGTGACAACCCTAAGCACAAACAGAGACAGGGTTAATTCGAGCCGTTTCGGATTACTTTTTGATACCAATAATGAATTGAGTATTGGAAAGATCGGATTAAGTACTGTCCGATTGGGCGTTAGATGCCCCAATCAAACAAGTAACAGCTCTGGCAAAAAAGTCCGGAGCAAGAGGAGAAAAGCTTCTCATTAAACTATTATTTATTTGTTAAATGGAGGAATTAAAATGGCTCGTATTGCAGGTGTAGATTTACCTAGAGATAAGCGAGTAGAGATCGGTTTGACATATATCTACGGTATCGGTAGAACAAGCTCAAACAAGATTCTTGAAGCAGCAAAAGTAAATCCGGACACACGTGTTCGCGATCTTACAGACGAAGAAGTAAAGAGAATTGCCGAGATCATCGGTAACGACTACGAAGTAGAGGGTGACCTTAGAAGAGAAGTTGCTATGAACATCAAGAGACTCACTGAGATCGGATGTTTCAGAGGAATGCGTCACAGAAGAGGACTTCCTTGCCGTGGTCAGAGAACTAAGACAAATGCAAGAACAAGAAAAGGACCAAAGAGAACAATCGCTAATAAGAAGAAGTAATTCTTTCCAGAGGCTATTGGGACCAGTTGAATTTGTGCATGGCGAATTCATAAGTAACATTATAACTAGTATTTATAGGAAGAAAGTAGGTTAGTTTAAAATGGCAAATCAGAAATCAGCTACAGCTGCAAAGAAGGCAGCTGCAAAAAAGCGTGTCAAGAAAAACGTTGAACACGGACAGGCACATATCCAGTCATCTTTCAATAACACAATCGTTACATTGACAGATGCTGCAGGAAACGCTCTTAGCTGGGCAAGTGCCGGCGGTCTGGGATTTAAGGGTTCAAGGAAATCTACTCCTTATGCTGCACAGGTAGCTGCAGAGACAGCAACTAAGGCTGCACTTGTACATGGCCTTAAGACTGTTGATGTATTCGTTAAGGGACCAGGATCAGGAAGAGAAGCTGCTATCAGAGCTCTTGCTGCAAGCGGTCTTACAGTTACATCTATCACAGACGTAACACCTGTACCACATAACGGATGCCGCCCACCTAAGCGTCGTAGAGTATAATCGGTGATTTTATCACGATTATAAGCAGTTATTTGTGCATATATAAATGTAAACAATAACTCGTTGGACGAAGGTGCTTAACACTGTAAACAACATCAGAATGTGAAAACAATCTGAGAATAAGAAAGGAGCCAAAAAATGGCAGTAAACAGAGTTCCCGTATTAAAGAGATGCAGATCACTTGATTTGGATCCAACATTCCTTGGATATGACAAGAAGTCCAAGAGAACATCAGCTAGAGCTGGTAAGAAAATGAGTGAGTATGGACTTCAGCTCCGTGAGAAGCAGAAGGCTAAGTTTATCTATGGCGTTCTTGAGAAGCCTTTCAGAAATTATTATGTTCGTGCTGACAGAATGAAGGGTCAGACAGGTTCAAACCTTATGACAATTCTTGAGAGCAGACTTGACAACGTAATCTTCAGAATGGGATTCGCTAGAACAAGAAGAGAAGCTAGACAGGTTGTTCTTCATAAGTTCATCACAGTTAATGGAAAGATGATCAACATCCCTTCATACCTTATCAAGGCTGGCGATGTAATCGAAGTTAAAGAAGCAGCTAAGAATATCCAGAGATTCAAGGATATTTCAGAGATCACAGCAGGAAGACTTGTTCCTGAATGGCTTGATGTTAACAAGGAAGGCCTTAAGGGTACAGTTAAAGAACTTCCTTCAAGAGAAGTTATTGATGTACCAGTTGACGAAATGCTTATCGTCGAGTTGTACTCAAAATAATGATATAATTAACTTGTTAACAAACCACTTAAGGAGGGTATATCAGTGTTTGATTTTGAAAGACCAAATATTGAAGTTGCTGAAATCTCAGATGATAAGAAGTATGGTAAATTCGTAGTAGAGCCTCTCGAGAGAGGATACGGTATTACACTGGGCAATTCCCTTCGCAGGATTATGCTCTCTTCATTACCTGGAGCAGCAGTAAGCCAGGTTAAGATTGAAGGCGTTCTGCATGAGTTCAGTTCTATTCCTGGTGTTAAGGAAGATGTAACTGAGATCATTATGAATATCAAGAATCTTTCAATTAAGAATTCTTCTGACACAAATGAACCAAAGACTGCTTACATAGAGTTCAATGGTGAAGGTGTTGTGAAAGCTTCTGATATTCAGGTAGATCAGGATATCGAGATCATGAATCCTGATCAGGTAATCGCTACACTTTCCGGAAAAGATGCTAAGCTTTATATGGAGCTTACTATCACAAAGGGAAGAGGTTATGTAAGCTCAGACAAGAATAAGACTGGCGATCTTCCTATCGGAGTTATCGCTATCGATTCTATCTACACACCTGTAGAGAGAGTAAACGTAACTGTTGAGAATACTCGTGTAGGTCAGGTTACTGATTTTGATAAGCTTACACTTGATGTTCACACTGATGGAACACTTGCTCCAGACGAGGCTGTAAGCCTTGCTGCAAAGGTTCTTTCAGAGCATCTTAGCCTCTTCATCGATCTTTCAGAGAATGCCAAGACTGCAGAAGTTATGGTGGAGAAGGAAGATGATGAGAAGGGTAAGGTTCTTGAGATGTCAATTGATGAACTTGAGCTCTCAGTTCGTTCATTCAACTGCCTCAAGAGAGCTGGAATCAATACAGTTCAGGAACTTGCTAACAAGACTCCTGATGATATGATGAAGGTTCGTAATCTTGGCCGTAAGTCACTTGAGGAAGTTCTTGCAAAGCTTGACGAGCTTGGACTTTCACTCAGAGCAGATGGCGAATAATTACTAATATCATTCAAATGAATATCCGGATCAGGTAAAGCCGATGTGTACTGATCCGGGTTCTCATATGTAACATTTACAGCATCTGGAAAGTAAGACCGATGGGCATTTCCTCATGTTAACTGGCAGGGGAAACCTGCAGATGAGAAAGGAATTAAAACAATGGCAATGTACAGAAAGCTTGGAAAAGCAACAAAACCTAGAAGAGCACTTCTTCGTAACCAGGTAACAGCACTTCTTTACAATGGTAAGATCATTACTACAGAAGCAAGAGCAAAAGAAATCAAGAAGATCGTAGAGCCTATGATCACTCTTGCAGCTAAAGAGAAGGACAACTTCGAGACACTTACAGTTGACTGCAAAGTTCCTGAGAAGGACAAAGACGGCAGAAGAGTAAAAGAAGTTGTTGATGGCAAGAAGGTTACAAAGTATACAACAGTTAAGAAGGAAATCAAGAAAGATATGCCTTCACGTATGCACGCAAGAAGACAGCTTCTCAAGACTCTTTATCCTGTAGTTGAAGTTCCACAGGAGAACAAGGGAAGAAAGAGAAACACAAAGGAAATCGATCTTGTAGCAAAACTTTTCGATGAGTATGGTCCTAAGTATGCAGACCGTAAGGGTGGATACACAAGAATCATCAAGATTGGTCAGAGAAAAGGCGATGCAGCAATGATGGTTGTTCTTGAGCTTGTGTGAGCAACGAGCCACGCCAGATGAAATGATAAGAGAGAGTTTATAGATGCTTGCATCTGATAAACTCTCTCTTTTTATTTCAGTTGATGCGGCGACTGCCGCGTCAACGAGGAACAAGCGAAGCGGTTCCGAGTCTGGCGTGTGAATTTTGTGAGACATGCGTTCCACTCGAAATTTTGCTTTGCAAAATTCCTCGTTGTACGGCATTCGCCGTATCCATAAAAAATAGACTATAGCCTTATGAAAGTAAACTTTCAACGTCTATAGTCTATTTTTTATTGCGCATGGCTCAATTTGAACGCTCAAAGTGTTGATAATCTTTTACTGAATTCCAGTTGCCACCCCATGTAAAACCATGCTCTTTAAAAAGCTTGTAGGCAAGATCATTTTCATCAATCTTATAGGGAAAAGCAGAGGCTCTGTCTGCATAAGCTTCACTCCCTTCTGGGGAGATATTTATAGAACCGTCTTTATTGTATGTTATATAAGGGTTATAAAAAGGATTTAAATCTACAGCAAGCCCTTTTGCATGATTTGAAAGTCTTGTTGTACCTTCAACGACGCGGTAATTAAAACAGGAAGTATTATTGGCAAGCATTGATGCAGTATCATCTCCGTTATACTCGTCAATGAGCCTGATGCTCTCAATATGGTAACTGTTTTGATATAATTCGCAGAATATTTCTAATAAATCCTCTGCTATGGACTTGTTACAAATCATTTCACCCGTCTGGGTATCCCCGTTAAAATCATTGTATAAAAGGCTGAGATACCTAAGATCATCTAGTGGTACTGAGCAGTCTGCCGGATAAGAAATCCCGGAAATTCTTTTGAAAATCTCATTTGAAATTGGTTCGTAGTAGAAACCATCCTTATATACAAATCTGTCTGCGGAATCATCTGACAGAGCCTGCGTATCTTCCTGCGATGATGCTAAAGATGCTGCCTCATTAGAAGCCTTTGAAGGAATCACAGATGATTCATCTTTTGTAGTGACTGTCCCAGAAGTGATATTTAGCTCTTTTGATGAAATGAATGAAGAGGACTCATCAGTGCTTGAAATAGCCGTATCTGTTGAAGCTACTGCGGAGACTTCAGGGATTTTATCATTTTTTTGTGCATATTCCTCTAAAGTTTCACCTCCGGCAAGGATTCTCGCAGCAATTGCGCAGAATATAATTACGCCGCCTAAAAAAGCAAAATCTTTTAAATATTTCTTGTTCATTTGAATAAACCTCGCATATAATACATAAATGATATCACATTTGTGATATACTGTTGCAGTATGGTAGGTAAAAAACATGATACGTACTGATAATCTTGTATTTGAATATATTAGAAGAGATGAAGAAGGCAATGTTGAGGGCATTACAAGGGCAATTGATAATGTTAACCTTGATATAAAGCCCGGACAGTTCATTGCCATTCTCGGACATAACGGTTCAGGTAAGTCTACTTTGGCCAAGCATTTTAATGCGCTTTTATATCCTACAGAAGGCCAGGTATTTGTAGATGGCATGAATACTGAGGACGAGTCACATCTTTGGGATATCAGACAGGAAGCCGGAATGGTATTCCAAAATCCGGATAACCAGATAATCGGACAGGTCGTAGAAGAGGATGTGGGATTCGGCCCTGAAAATATGGGTGTTCCGACTGATGAGATATGGGAAAGAGTGGAAGAGAGTCTTCGCACTGTGGGGATGCTCAAGTTTAGAAAATCATCGCCCAATCATCTCTCTGGCGGTCAGAAGCAGCGAGTGTCCATAGCAGGTGTAATAGCGATGCATCCCAAGTGCATTATTTTCGACGAGCCTACAGCCATGCTTGATCCTAACGGCCGTAAGGATGTTATCAGGGCAGCAAGAGCGCTTAATAGCGTTGAAGGGATAACAATAATACTTATTACACACTATATGGAAGAAGTAATATATGCCGACAAGGTCTTTGTTATGGATGGCGGCCATATAGAAATGCAGGGAACACCAAGGGAGATCTTTTCACAGGTTGATAAGTTAAAAGAGCTTCGTCTGGGAGTTCCACAGGTTACTCTTTTAGCGCATGAACTTAAAGAGAGCGGCCTGCCGCTTCCTGATGGAATACTTTCGAGAGAAGAACTTGTTGATGAATTGAAAAAACTGAAACTTCAGCAGGGATAACTTTTTCATCAATAAGAGAATGAGAGAAAAATATAACTATGTCGATAATACTTGATCATGTTAATTACATATATGATGAAGACACTGCCATGGCTCATGCAGCACTGATAGACGTCAATCTTGAGATTCCCAAGGGACAGTTTATCGGGCTTATTGGTCACACTGGATCAGGAAAGTCTACACTTATCCAGCACATGAATGGACTTGTTAAGCCAACAAGCGGCAATGTTTATTTTGATGGAAAAGACATTTTTGATGCTGATTTTGATAAAAAAGCTTTAAGAGCCAAGGTTGGTCTTGTGTTCCAATATCCTGAACATCAGCTTTTTGAGATGGATTGCTTTAAGGATGTGTGTTTTGGGCCTAAGAACCTGGGACTTCCGCAAAAAGAGGTGGAGCTAAGAGCGTACGAGGCTTTAAAGCAGGTTGGTTTTGATGATGAGTATTTTTATCAGTCACCCTTTGACCTCTCAGGTGGACAAAAGAGGCGTGTGGCAATTGCAGGAGTACTTGCCATGAAGCCTGAAGTGCTTATTCTTGATGAACCTACAGCCGGGCTTGATCCCAAGGGGCGTGAAGATATACTTGGACTAATTTCTAAGCTACACAAGGAGATGGGCATTACGGTTATTCTTGTAAGCCACAGTATGGATGATGTAGCGGATTATGTTCAGCGAATAATCGTAATGAACAAGGGAAAAGTAACCTTTGACGGTGAACCCAAGGCAGTATTTAAGCACTATAAAGAACTTGAAGAAATAGGCCTGTCAGCTCCTACCGTTACTTATGTGATGCAGGAATTAAAAGCTGCAGGATTTGATGTTGATACAGAGGCTACCACTATTGAGGAAGCCAAAAATGAGATACTTAAGGTGTTTGGAAAATGTTAAGAGACATTACGCTTGGACAATATTATAGAACAGACTCGGTGATACACAGACTTGATCCAAGGGTTAAGCTGGTGGCGACATTTGCGTTTATCATTTCTCTTTTTCTTGTAAAAAATGTGTGGGGATATGTTATTGCTGCTGTATTTTTAGGAGCATGCATTGCACTTTCAAATGTTCCTGTCAAGTTTATGTTCAGAGGAATGAAGACTATCTTTTTCCTTTTGGTCATAACTATGGTGTTTAACCTGATACTGACACCAGGAACGCCAATTGTGAGCATTTGGAAAATAAAGATCACCTATGAGGGACTGAGGCTTGCTATTTTGATGGCTATAAGGCTTGTTTTTCTTATAACAGGCTCATCAATAATGACACTTACAACTACGCCCAACAATCTTACAGATGGCCTGGAAAGTGTGTTAAAACCTCTTAAGGTTCTTCATGTCCCGGTGCACGAGATAGCAATGATGATGTCCATTGCCCTCAGATTCATACCGATTCTTTTGGAAGAGACGGATAAGATCATGAAAGCGCAGATGGCAAGAGGCGCAGATTTTGAGAGCGGTTCACTTATAAACAGAGCTAAGAGCCTGGTGCCTTTACTTGTTCCTCTTTTCATATCCGCATTTAGAAGAGCCCTTGATCTTGCCATGGCTATGGAAGCAAGGTGCTACCGTGGCGGAGAAGGAAGAACCAAGATGAAACCGCTTATTTATCAGAACAGAGACAGGATCGCTTATGTTGTGCTATTGATTTACCTTGTGGCGATAGTTGTGTTTGGAAGATTATTGTTTGTTTAATGATTAGTTCTTTTGATTTCTGTTATTGATTATTAAAATATATTTTTTTTAGAATGTATTTTGCAAAATGTCTTTGTTACAGGAGTAATAGTTGAAAAAACGCAGGATAATGCTGGTTGTTTCCTATGATGGAACAGCTTATAACGGATGGGCACTTCAAAAAAGTACCCACAATACAATTGAAGAAATGCTTAACAGGGCAATTCATGGACTGACCGGTGAGGAAGTGGAAGTGATCGGTGCAAGCCGCACGGATGCAGGAGTTCATGCCTATGGTAACATAGCGGTTTTTGATACTTCGTCGTCAATTCCCGGAGACAAGTTCTCGTATGCGCTTAATCATATTCTTCCGCAGGATATATGCGTTACTGAGTCAAGAGAGGTGCATCCTGATTTTCATCCAAGGCACTGTGATACGCTTAAGACCTATGAGTACAGGGTACTGAATTCTAAGATGCCTGTTCCCACAAGGCGCTTTTATACTTATCATTTTAGTATGCCTTTGGACATTGACGTTATGAACGAGGCAGCTCATTACCTCGAAGGAGAGCATGATTTTACGAGCTTTTGCAATGTTGAATCGCAGGCAGTCAGTCATGTTCGTACCATAAAAAAAGTTGAGGTATTTCGTCACGGTGATGAGGTAGTTATAAGGGTTATCGGAAATGGTTTTCTTTATAACATGGTAAGGATAATTGCAGGTACTCTTTTACAGATTGGACGAGGAAAAGGGGAACCATCAGATATTAAGGAAATGATCGATAAAAAGGATAGAAAAGCAGCAGGGCCTACTGCTCCGGCATGTGGCCTTTTCCTGATAAAATATGAGTTTTTGGACGGAATTCCCGGACCGGAAACAGCTGAAGATGACTGAACAAAAAATATAGATGTTTTATCCGAAAAAGAGGCAAAACATCTTGACAAATCTTTTGTTTGCGTCCTATAATATCTTACTGTGTGACAAAGTTTATTCTATAACTATGCCCACAAAATTGTAAGTGACATATTGATGTCCCGGTAAGCTTCAATATGTTCATATATATACTGCAGGATCAGGTGAAGGGTTTTGCAGAGGTTACAAATTAAGTATTAGTTTTAATTTGGAGGAAACATAATGAAAACTTATATGCCTAGTGCAACTACAGTAGAGAAAAAGTGGTATGTAGTTGATGCTACAGATATGACACTTGGACGTCTTGCTTCTAACGTTGCAAACGTACTCAGAGGAAAGAACAAGCCTATTTACACACCTAACATCGACACAGGTGATTATGTAATCGTAATCAATGCAGAGAAGATTAAAGTTTCTGGTAAGAAGCTTGATCAGAAGATGTATTGGCACCACACAGATTATGTTGGACATCACAAGGAGTTCTCACTTCGTCAGATGCTCAACGATAAGCCAGAGAGAGTTATCGAGCATGCTGTAAAGGGAATGCTTCCTAAGGGATCTCTTGGTAGAGAAATGTACACAAAGCTTCACGTATATGCTGGTTCAGAGCATCCACACGCAGCTCAGAAGCCTGAAGTATTAACATTTTAATCTGGTAAGTGAAGGAGAATAATAAAATGGCAAAGTCAGCTAATTACTATGGAACAGGTAGAAGAAAGAAATCAATCGCTAGAGTATACCTTGTTTCTGGAAATGGAAATATAACAATCAATAAGAGATCTATCGATGAGTATTTCGGACTTGAGACACTCAAGGTTATCGTTAGACAGCCTCTCGTAGCTACAGAGACAGCAGATAAGTTTGATGTAGTTGTTACTGTAAGAGGTGGCGGCACAACAGGTCAGGCTGGTGCTATCAGACATGGTATTTCAAGAGCTCTTCTTCAGGCTGATTCAGATGAGTACAGACCTGTACTTAAGAAGGCTGGATACCTTACAAGAGATCCTCGTATGAAGGAAAGAAAGAAGTACGGCTTAAAGAAAGCTCGTCGTGCTCCACAGTTCAGCAAGAGATAATCTTTCGAGATTCAAAAAGAATTTACAAACCTCAGAAACTCAGTGTTTCTGGGGTTTTTCTTTTATCTATAATTGTATTCAGTTGTGGTGAAACGCAGAAAATTTTGTACCGTAAACAGCGAGTAAACAGCAGGTAGACAGCAAAATTATCAAGTCTTAGATTATATTTATTGCTTCTACCAGAGACTGGATATCAAGGTGTGTGTACACTTTCTCTGTCAGAGACATTGCTCCGGAGTGTCCTACGATTTTCTTGATCATTGTAGGATCCACATGAGCTTCCGCCAGCATTGATATGCAGGTGTGCCTAGTATCATGAGGATTGTGCTCCATCCCAAGGTTTTCTATTAGTGGTGTCCAGTAGCTGTCTTTATAGTTCCTGTAGGTGAATTTTTTGTTGTCATCTGTGTGAAGAAGGTACTCACAATCAGAGGATTCATACCAGGCTTTGTAGAATGGGAGAACCTTATCTGCTATAGGAACCTTTCTGATACCATTTTCAGTTTTACTTAGTATCACATCGAAATACTGTTCTTCGAGATGCACATTATTCTTTTCCAAATCCAGTAGTTCAGATATTCTACAGCCGTTATAAATCAGCATCAGTACTGTCTGGTAGAACGGATCATCCTTGAGTTCCCATAATCTGTCAATCTCAGCTTTTGAAAAGATATCTCTCTCAACCTTATTTGGATTTTTGTCCTTATACTTGAGGATATCTACAAATTCGGAATAGTCCTTGTTACAGATATCGTTCTTAAGGGCGTAATCGTAAAGCTGATTGAAAAGGACTTTGATTTTACGGAGTGTAGGATAATTCTTTCCGCAGGTATCAATGACATTCTGAAGCTCTGCCAGCCTTATATCTCTAAAAGTTTTATTGTAAAGGGTGCCACATACGTTATATGAGGCTGTATACCCATGCACGTTGGATTTAGAGATGGTAGGATACTTTGCTTCAGACCAGGCATTATATACGTCTGTGAATGTCATTTTGGCTGCTTTTGTATCAAATGGATTCTGATGATAATCTGATAGCATTTGCAAGCCTTCCTGCTTGGTTTCAGCATATCCTATGACATTGTACGTCTGCTTTTTGGTACCTTTTTCCGGATCAATGGTCCATCCGGTGGTTACTCTTACCATATAGGGCTTTCTGCGTTTCCCGGACATTTTCATAACACTTCCATATCCGTTTGGTAATTTCAAATAATATCGACCTCCTTTGATGCTCAGGTTATTTATGAAAAAGGGGATAGTCCCTTAATCACCTTTCTTATCGGGCAATGCTACATTTGCGTAGTATGCAAGTTCTGTTTCAAACCAGTGATTAAATCTATCTTCATTTGATAGGCCTTGTTCAAGGCTTTCTCGTTCATCTGCGTATCTTTCCAGAAAAAGGCAGAGATCTGCGTTGTTTTCTGCTATTTCATCGTTTCCCATGAATTTAAGGCTACAGCTCCACTCTTCAGTTTTTGGCGGGCGATTTACGTCTATATTGAAGTGAAGACCTGCTTTTTTATTTAATTCGTTTAGAACATAGAGGACATCTGAGAGAGTATCTAAAGTAATGTTCTTCTTCTGATATCCAATAAGTTCTGCCGGGGAGATATTAAGAATATTTGCGATCTCATTCAGTATACCTATTGAAGGTTCTATTTCACCGCTTTCATATTTCTGTACGGTACGCATAGTTTTGCCTAGCCTGTTAGCCAGTTCAGTCTGACTGAGGTGCTGAGCTTTGCGAGCCTGCTTAATTCTATTTCCAATATCAGATCCATTGTTCATCGTACTGACCTCCTTGTGTGAATTGTAACATGTAGTAATACGAATTGCAAGAGCGTAATACGAATTATTAATACATATTTTGTGTTGACAAATGAATTACTAAGACGTATTATCAAAATACGAACTAGTAATTCGTATTTTAAAAGAAGGGAGGTGAAAAAGTATGGAAGACAAAAAGTTATATGTAGAACTACCAAGATTTACCGGTAGAAATGTTCCTATAACTGAGGTTGCCGAGGCAATGCACAAGGATGCACAGTTCGTAAGAATTGGAATCCAGCAGGGGATATTCAAATTTGGATATGCCATGAAGAAAGAGAATTCCAGTGAATACAACTACTATTGTCCAGACAGAAAGGTATGGGAAGAGATTGGATACTTTAGTCCAGAAGCAGTCTAAAATGAAAAAACTCTCTTGCTGGTAACAAGAGAGTGAATGAAAAGCTGGAGCTTTTGTAAATTCGATTAAATAAAGTATAGCAAGGGTTCCGGCCAAGTTCAACAAAAAAGTAAGATTGGAGGAATCAAAATGGAAACAGGCAAACCAGAATTAAAGCTTATCCAGATGTCAGATGTAGAAGCTGAAGAAGTTTCCTGGCTATGGTATCCGTTTATACCATATGGAAAGCTTACCATCATTCAGGGAGATCCCGGAGATGGAAAAACAACTTTTGTACTAAATGCAGCAGCGAAGTTATCAAAAGGAATTTCGTTAGATACAGGTCTGCAGAGTGAGGAACCAATAAACATCATATATCAGACAGCAGAAGATGGACTGGCTGATACGGTAAAGCCAAGACTTGAAGGTGCCGGGGCTGACTGCTCCAAAATCCATGTGATAGATGAGAGTGATAAATCGCTATCAATGGTAGATGAGAGAGTTGAACAGGCAATCATAAGGACTGGAGCAAAACTCCTGATCCTTGATCCACTACAGGCATATCTCGGAGGCGGAATGGATATGAATAGAGCTAACGAAGCAAGAGATATGACTAAGAAGCTGGGAGCTTTGGCGGAGAAGTACAAATGTGCAATCATCCTAATCGGACACATGAACAAAGCTTCCGGAAACAAGGCAGCTTATCGAGGGATGGGATCAATTGACTTCTACGCAGTAGCAAGAAGTGTCCTGCTGGTAGGAAGGATAGAAGGAGAACCGGAACTAAGGGCAATAGTCCAAATAAAGAACAACTTAGCAGCATTTGGACATTCCAAGGCCTTCAGATTATCAGAAAAGGGATTCGAGTGGATTGGAGATTATGAAATAACCGCAGACGAAGTTCTCGGAGGAATTGCACCGAAAGCAAATAAGCAGGAAAAGGCGATAGCTCTTCTGAGAGAATTGGCTGAAGACCATAATATGATCCCAAGTAACGAGGCAGTAGAACTGGCTAAAGAAGAGGATATATCAAAAAGAACTCTGGAAATAGCCAAAAACGAACTTGGAATAAAAGCCAGGAGAATCAACAATACTTGGTACTGGATATTGAAAGAGAACGAATGATAATCAAGACCGCAACAATGTAAGTTATCTGAAGTTACACTCTTAAGATTGCAAGGTTGTAAAAAGATAAAGACACTGCATTGTTGCGGACTAGAAGAAAGGGACGAATGAAAAACGTACAGATATCACAGGAATTATTTATAAGGCTGGTACGATTATTGGTCTTTGAGTTTGATGAAGATACTGATCTGATCAAAAAAGAACTTGAAGACAAGATGGAAAAACTAGCAAGGCATGAAATCTATTCAAAGTTCAAGACAGCACCCACAGAAGAGGAGAAGGAAAAAGCTCGTCAGGACTACCTCGATATGGTGGGAATGCACAGGGATTTTAGATGGTGATTTCCCTTGATGGATTGAACGGGAGCGTGACACGCTCCGGTAATAATCAGCCAAGGAATGAATGGTTTGGCAGGCGAGCGGAGCGAGCTTCCCCATAACGTGTCGTTATGGGTAACCCCCTATGGATAATGACATTACACATCATTATCCGGGGGCTCTCCGAGGGGCCTGCCGGCGGCAAAAAATACGAAAGGATTTAGTTTATGATAACAGTGACATTTCACATTTCATGTAAGAAGCATTCGCTCACTAAAACGCGAGATGTGGTTTCGGTGAGCAAACACAATCTTCGATTATTTCAAAGCGAAGAGTATAACGAAGAAATGATCGAAGTGGAAGTCGGGAGTGAAGTAAATATTCTCGATGATGTAAAAGAGATTTATGAAAGGGAATTCTCTGAGGCACTTGCGGAATACAACAAAGGTAAAAGAAGTGACAGACAGATTCATGACTATCTGGAGTATGTATCTGAAAGCAAAAAGAACGATGTGGCTACGGAGGTAATTCTCCAAGTAGGGGATAAGGAATTCTGGGCAGATAAGACGAGAGAGCAGTGGAATGCAATGAAGCCACTCTTGAGAGAACAGCTTGAATATGTAAAAGAGATAGTTCCGGAATTCAAAATCGCATCGGCGGTAACACACTTGGATGAGGATTCACCTCATATGCACGTAGTAGGAGTTCCGGTAGCAACAGGATACAAACGAGGACTAAGCAAACAGGTGGCAAAAACAAAAGTGTTTGATCAGGAGAGACTAGAAAAAATACAAGATCTAATGCACGATTTTGTAGAGCATCAGATGAAAGACCACCCGGAGATCTTTGGAGATGAAAACTTAAAGCCAAAGGAAAAAGGAAGGAATAGCGACTTCTCAAAAGAATTCTACTTAAGGCTAAAGCAGCAAGAATATGAAAAGCTGAAAGATAAGTGCCAGGAGAAGGAGACACAGATTGAAGCTTTGGATGATACGGCTAAAGAAATGAAGCAGGATATAGAAAGCAAAGTCGACCAATATGTGGACTCAGTAGTGAATTCGGAAATGAAGAAGGAATTCATGAGATACGCAACACTTGAAAATCCCAAGACTACACTGGGAAAACTTGTCTCGAAAGCATTCAAAACATTCAAAGAATGGTGGGATAAAACCAAGAAGCCTGAGGTAGCTGAAAAGGCTAGGACAAGTCTCTTACAAAAGCTTAGAGAGAACCAGACAATCGTAGATCAGAGGAAGGAACAGCAAGGTCCGAATCTCAAAAGGAATAATCTCAGTCCGGAGAGATGAATACTATGATAGCAGTAGGCAGGGGCGTGAAAACGCCCTTGTTTTATGTGGGTGCATTGGATAGAATAAGAAATAGTGGTTATAAATTCAATCATACCAAAGAAGTAATGATTATATTCCAGTATATATGACAATAGAGAGGTTGATATGAATTTTCTATTTGTAGCACTTGGTGGTGCCTTGGGTGCAGTAGCGCGATATGCAATAAGTCTGATTCCTGTTAAGACTTATTTTCCGATATTAACTCTGATTACAAATATCCTCGGTGCCATACTAATTGGATTCATTGTTGGAATTACCAGTAACCGAGAAAGTGTATCTGATAATACCATTCTTTTCTGGAAGACAGGGGTGTGTGGAGGTTTTACCACATTCTCTACATTTTCCCTTGAAGCTTTTAATTTGTTTGAGAAGAAACAATATATGAATGGCGGATTATATGTGGTACTGAGTTGTTGTTGCTGCATATTTGGAATTCTATGCGGAAAGAAACTTGCGACGATAATAAAACTTTGAATTTCAGGATAATGAAATAAGCAAATCGGGATTAGTGGAGTAGAACATGGATAAAAAAAGGGCTTTGTCTGGCGCCATAATATTTATAACCCTGATGGGAATCGTAAGTCTGTTTTCGGACATGACTCATGAAGGCGCCAGAAGCATATTGGGCGAATATCTGAACCTCGCAGGGGCATCCGCTGCAACCATCGGATTTGTGTCCGGTATAGGAGAATTGTGCGGGTATTCACTAAGGCTCATATCCGGATTTATAGCAGATAAAACGAAGAAATACTGGACATTTGTTATCACGGGCTATGTAATACAGGCTCTGGCGATTCCTGCACTGGCACTCGTACCTGAACATGGCTGGATTTGGGCCTGCGGTCTTGTAATCCTAGAGCGTATCGGAAAAGCGATAAAAAAGCCTGCCAAAAACACATTGGTAAGCTTTGCGGCAAGCGAGATCGGAACCGGAAAAGGCTTTGCCTATCAGGAGTTTCTGGATCAGCTTGGCGCGTTTCTCGGACCGGTACTGCTTTTTGTAACAGCTCTTGTAAAAGGTACAGACGACCTTTTTACAACATATAGAATCTCTTTTGCGATACTGCTTGTTCCTGCAATGATCACCATAGCTCTTGTTTTGACAGCAAAGATAAGATACCCTGATCCGGAGATCTTTGAAAAGCAGGAAGATAAACCGGCAAGCTTTGAATTCAGGAAGTCATTTGTTCTGTTCATGGCGGCCATCTGCTTTTTTGCTTTTGGCTTTGCAGACTTCACCCTGATCACACTTCATTCGGCTAATACCGGAGCATTTAATGAATCCATGCTCAGCCTGCTATATGCTGGGGCAATGGCTGTGGATGCCTTTGCTGCACTATTCTTTGGCTGGCTTTATGATAAGGTCGGGCTGAAGGCTCTGATCATTTCCACACTATGCAGCACATTCTTCTCATATTTTGTTTTTATGACTGGAAATGCCTGGTTGATCGGAGCTGGGATAATTCTGTGGGGGATTGGAATGGGTGCGCAGGAAAGTATTATGAAAGCAGCTGTCAGCGGAATCGTCCCGCGTTCCATGCGAAGCACCGGTTTCGGAATATTTGAGACAGGATTTGGTATTGCGTGGTTTCTGGGCAGTTGGCTTCTCGGTGCCCTGTATGATTTGAATCCTGTGTATCTTGTCACTGTGTCTGTGGTATCACAGTTTCTGGCGATTGTATTTTATGCTTTATGCCTCCGGTGCAATAAGATAGAGTGCTAACAATTCCAGTTTGCTGGAATGAGCATTATACCGGAAGATAATTAAATAAGGTGACAAAAGAAATGGATAGAATTGAATTCAAATGGACTGATGGAAACAATGAAGCTTTTCAACAGTTCTATATAGAAACGGAAAAATACTATAGTCAGATTGTTGGCGGGGTAGAAAAAAGAGCTGGGTTTGTTCCATACAATCTATCTGATACTATATCTGATGTTCTCATAGCATATATCAACGGAAAACCTGTTGGTTGTGCAGGACTGAAAAAGTATTCTGATAGTGATGTTGAGATAAAGCGTGTATGGGTAGAAGCTGAGTCAAGAGGTCAAAAGATTGCTAGTAGAATGATGGACTTTATTGAGGAAAAAGCCAGACAAATGAATTACAAGAGAGCAATACTGCAAACAAGACCTATTATGTT
>NZ_FNUR01000019.1 GCF_900108105.1 Butyrivibrio sp. Su6
AAATCAGAACCAGGTCTTTTTACAAACGGTGATGGATCCGCAACAATAGAATCAATAGTTTCAAAAAACTTCTTTTTGATGTATGATGCTTTCATGAGTGCCTCCTTAAATCAATGTGTGGTCGGATACCTTTGATTTAAGGGGCCGCCTTTGCTAAAGCTTCTTTAGCAAAGGCGGCCGCACTTTTTGAGGCCTGTGTCAAGCCCTAATTTAAAAATTTTCAAATAAAAAAGTGATTCTTACGTTCTTTGTAGAATCACTTTTTCTTTTGCAATAATGTTTTTGATATGAAAGTATATATGAATTTCCTTAACTAAATGACATTGGGCATCTTCCCTCAGCCACACCGAAGGTGCTTGCCATTGGCGGGTTCTGAGGAAAACGCTACAATACTGAATCCAACGGTGCGCGAATCTAATTACTGTTCCCATCATCCTCACCGTCGGCAGAGCTGGCATGGCGCTTTCCTCAGGCTCAGTCAATGGTGGCGTACGGAGCAGTAATCTAAGCATTCGTAATAAAGATCAATTCTAATAATAAAACTCTCGCTTTTAGTCAATAGTCAATCCAGATTTTTATATATTTTTATTACATAACTTTTTCATTTTGTATCCTAAAACCACTATATGTGGTATAATAACAATATAAGTCATACAAATAGAGGGGGACCTACGCATGAAGAAGATCTACGTACTGGACACCAACGTTTTGATTCAGGCACCACACGCCTTAAAGTGCTTTGATGATAACGAGGTCGTTCTTCCGCTGGTAGTGTTAGAGGAGCTTGACGCCCACAAGAGAGATGAGGGCGAGAGAGGAGCGAATGTACGAGAGGCAATCAGAATTCTCGATCAGCTTCGAGGATCAGGCAATCTGGTTGCAGGTGTAGAGCTTGACAATGGGGGACTTCTTAGAGTTGAAAAGAACTTTAAAGATGTAGAACTCCCTAAGGATATGGCAGATTATAAATCTGATAACCGTATCCTGAAAGTATGTAAGGGTCTTAGTGAAGTATCCAAGGTTCAGGTAATTCTTGTAACTAAGGACATTTTGATGCGAATTAAGGCACAACTCCTTAATATTAAGTCAGAAGACTTCACGACAGAACAGGTTGCGGACCATGGTGAGCAGTACAGCGGGCGAATATCTGTTTTTGCACCGGAAGAAATCTTTAAGGATTTCAAGAAAAAAGGTATTCCTGTTGATAAAGTCTATTGCTGCGATGACGATGGAAATCAATATGCACCCGAGCTGTATGAGAATGAATTTGTTATTGTAAGAGCAGATCAGTCAACTAATAAAACCCAGATGGGCCGTGTATCTAAAGGCTTCATAAAAAAGCTTGAGTTTGAAAAGAGTCAGCCATATGGAGTTAAACCCAGGAATGCCGGACAGTATTTCCTTCAGGAAGCACTCATGCAGCCTGCTGAGGTGGCTCCGCTTGTAATTGTAAAGGGCATGGCTGGTACAGCCAAGACATTTTATTCACTTGCTGTAGGTCTTGAAAAGATGATAAACAGACCGACTGGTGAATATCGAAGGATTCTTGTCTGCAGGCCAAACTCTCAGTTTGATGATGATATTGGTTTTCTCCCCGGCGATGAACAGGAGAAGATATCACCTCTTATGAGACCGATTATCGACAACCTTGAGCAGCTCATTGACTCCAATGAAGAAGAGAGATATAAGGATGAAAAAGAGCTGCAGGGTAAGACAGATGAGGTCTTTGAAAGAGGAATCGTTCAGTGTGAAGCATTAAACTTCATCAGAGGAAGGTCAATCCTTAAGACCTATCTTATTATTGATGAAGCTCAGAACATGACTCCAACTCAGGCAAAAGGAATCATTACAAGAGCTGGAAAGGACACCAAGATAATCCTTTTAGGTGATCCTAACCAGATAGACAGACCTTTTCTTGATGAGAGGACAAATGGCTTGTCGTATGCTTCAGAGCATATGAAGGGAAGTCCTTATGCATGGCAGATATCCCTTTCTGCAGCTGAATGCGAAAGAAGTAAGCTTGCTATGGATGCCATTGAGAGAATGAAGGACAAAAAGTATTTTTAATTGAATAATGAGCTTGATCTGACTGGCTTATGCGCTTTGCATAAGCCAGTTTTTTATTTCATAGAAGATTCCTTTAAAGCCATCTCCTTTATCAAAAATTAATCAACATTTTATTGACATTATTTTTCAAAAAGGATATTATTTAGAAAAAGAAGTTAGCAATAGCTAACACAAAAAGATATAATTTTCCTTTAAAAAATAAATATTAAATTGCGCAAAACCTGTTGTTGACAAAAAATATCAGTTAGAATAAACTAACATTCGGTTAGCAAAGGGTAACGAAAAGGAGTACTGATATGACATTAAATGAAGCTGTACTTGGTCAAGAGTATGTTGTTACTGGCGTAGATACAGGTGATGATGAGGACATGAAGAGTTTTCTCTTTTCACTTGGATGCTATAGCGGAGAGAAGATCACAGTTGTAGATAAGAAGCGCAATCTTGTAGTTGCGATAAAGGATGCGAGATATAACATCGATCCTGAGCTTGCAGGCGCTATTACAATCTGATCATTATCTGAAAGACTGGCATATCAATTTATGCCAGATATTTTTTCACAGGCTGTTAGCCATAAGTAACTTAGTTTGCTCGGATTCATCGTAAGGTGCGTCCCTGATAAATAAAATACAATTAGTTTATTTCAGGAGGAAAAGAAATGAGAATCGCAATGGCTGGTAATCCAAACAGTGGAAAAACTACCATGTACAATGCTCTCACCGGTCGTAATGAAAAAATAGGTAACTGGGCGGGCGTTACAGTAGACAAAAAGGAGAGTCCTATTAAAAAGAGCTTCTATGATGGGGACAAGGAGCTTATCGCTGTAGACCTTCCTGGTGCATATTCAATGTCACCATTTACATCAGAGGAGAGTATCACAAGCGGTTACGTTAAAAATGAGCATCCTGATGCAATCATAAACATTGTTGATGCAACAAACCTTAGCAGAAGCTTGTTCTTCACAACACAGCTTCTTGAGCTTGGAATTCCTGTTGTAGTTGCACTTAACAAGACAGATTCCAATGATAAAAAAGGAAACAAAGTTGATGCCAAGGCTTTATCAGAAAAGCTTGGCTGTCCTGTAATAAATACAGTTGCAACATCAGAAACTGGTCTTAAGGATGTTGTTAAGGCTGCTGCAGAGCTTGAAGGAAAAGGACAGAAGGCAGCATATTCAGAAGGAAATATCGACCTTTCTAATAAGGCTGAAGTTGAAGAAGCTGACAGAAAGCGTTTTGATTTTGTAAATAAGATCGTAGCAGATGTTGAAAATCGTAAAGTTCTTACAAAAGATAAGAACATCGGCGATACAATTGATAATATTATTACTCATCCGGTTATCGGTATCGTAGTTTTCGCTGCTATTATGTGGCTTGTATTCTACATCTCACAGACAACAGTAGGCACATGGCTTGCAGATATTCTTGCCGGATGGATTGAAAGCTTCCAGGGATGGGTTGGAGATGCTATGGCAGATGCTAATCCACTTCTTTACGCCCTTCTTGTTGATGGTATTATCGGTGGTGTTGGTGCCGTAGTAGGTTTCCTTCCACTTGTTATGGTTATGTACTTCCTCATCGCTCTTTTAGAGGATTGCGGTTATATGTCAAGAGCAACAGTAGTTCTTGATCCTATTTTCAAGAGAGTAGGTCTTTCAGGTAAGTCTGTAATTCCTATGATCATCGGTACAGGTTGTGGTATCCCTGCTATCATGGCATGCAGAACTATCAGAAATGAGAGAGAAAGACGTGCAACAGCTATGCTTGCAACTTTCATGCCATGTGGTGCTAAGCTTCCTGTTATAGCTCTTTTTGCAGGCGCATTCTTCCCTGAATCAAAATGGGTTAGCTTCATCTGCTACATGGGTGGTATCCTCCTTATCCTTTTAGGAGCTCTTCTTATCAAGGCTGTTACAGGTATGAAGTACAGAAAGTCATTCTTCATCATTGAACTTCCTGAGTATAAGGTTCCAAGTCTTACATTTGCTCTTAAGTCAATGCTTGAAAGAGGTAAGGCTTATATCGTTAAGGCAGGAACAGTTATCTTAGTATGTAACACAGTAGTTCAGATCATGCAGACATTTGACTTCTCATTCCAGCCAGTTGAAGAGGGAATGGAGAGCACATCAATCCTTGCAGGCGTTGCAGGACCATTTGCTTACCTTCTTGTACCTGTAGTTGGTATCGTAAGCTGGCAGCTTGCTGCAGCAGCTATCACAGGCTTTATTGCAAAAGAGAACGTTGTAGGAACAATCGCTACAGTTTATGCTATCTCTAACCTCATTGATACAGAGGAACTTGAGCTTATCGGTGAAGGAAATGCAGTAGCAGCAGTTATGGGAATAACAAAGGTTGCAGCACTTGCATATCTTATGTTTAACTTATATACACCACCATGTTTCGCAGCACTTGGTGCTATGAACTCTGAAATGAAATCTGCTAAGTGGCTTTGGGGTGCGATCGCTCTCCAGCTTGCAACAGGATTTACAGTTGGATTCCTTGTATACCAGATTGGTACACTTATCACAACAGGTTCTGTTGGAACAGGCTTTGTAGGCGGACTTGTTGCAGTAGCAGTATTTGCAGCAGTTATCATATTCATCATCAAGAGAAATCAGAAACAGATGGTACTTGAGTACAAACTTGGCTGATATTTAAAAGCAATTGTTAGTTAGGAGTTATCATGATAGATGTTTTAATTTCAATTATTATCTTACTTTGTGTTGGACTTGCCGTTTTCTATATCTATAAGGAAAAGAAAAAGGGCACACACTGCATAGGCTGTCCAATGGCGGAAAACTGTAGCAAAGCAAAAGCATGTAGCTCTTTAACAAAAAAACAATGATCAGATGTCTAGTGTCTTGTCAGGCAGATAAGGCACTAGATTTGTATTAGTATCTGTTGGAGGTAATAGTTTGAGCGTTTCCAATATAATAATTATTCTGGTTATTTCTGTTATTCTTTTCTTTGCTGTTAAAGGCACAATCCAGCATATGAAGGGAGAGGGATCCTGCTGTGGAGGGCCAAAAGAAAAAGCTCCCAAAAAGAAAATATCCGGAAAACCTTTGTCTAAACTTAAAGTGACGATAGAGGGCATGCACTGTGATAACTGTAAGAACAGGGTTGAAAGAAAACTTGATGAGCTGGATGGGGTAGTGGCAAAAGTTAAGTTATCCCAAAAAGCAGCGTATGTTTCTTTATACAAGGAGATTCCTGAAAGCCTTATTTGTGACACCATAACTAAGGCTGGCTATGAAGTTATAAGTGTGGAGGCACTATAAGGAGGGGAACAGTAGTATGAGCAGTGAACAGGTTATAGACAGACTTAAGCAAAACGGATGCCGTATTACCAAACAGAGGAAACTGATAGTTGATGTTATTATGGGAAATGACCATTCTTCCTGTAAAGATATATATTATAAGGTCATGGCAAAGGACAACAGCGTAGGAATGGCTACTGTCTACCGAATGATCCGGGTACTTGAAGATATTGGAGTGATAAACAGGATCGACATGATCGAGATCAATAATGAAAACAGAGGATAACAGGTTTTTGCCTGTTATCCTTTTTTTAGTTATAATGCTACGTATGAATAACAGCTATAGAGAAATCAGATATGAATTAAAAATAGAAGATGGAGTTATGAGAGCGGGCGATATAATGCGTGAAAGATTAAAGCTCTCAAGCAGGGAAGTAACGAGGTGCAAACTCTTTGAAGACGGCGTTATGTGTGAAGGAAAGGCTGTAAGGATCATTGATGAAATAAAGCCGGGACAGGAGCTTGTAGTCAGGATCTATGAAGATACAGACAACGCTTCAGAAATTGTTCCAAGTGATGATCCAATAGATATAGTCTATGAAGATGAAGATATTGTTGTAGTCAATAAACAGGGGAATGTGGTTGTTCATCCCTCATATTGCCATTTTACGGATTCACTGAGCAATGCACTCATGGGCTATTACAACAGGACCGGTCAGAATCACGTTATAAGAGTGATCGGGCGACTTGACAGGGAAACATCGGGACTTATTATTTTTGCCAAGAACAGATACAGTGCAGCACTTCTTTCTGAGCAGTGCCTTGATATGTCAAGGAGAAAAGAGTATCTTGCTCTCTGTGATGGGATTTTTCCCGAAAAACAGGGGACCATCGATGCTCCAATATGGGAAAATCCAAAAGAAAAGATGATAAGGGAAGTAAGAGATGACGGGAAAAGAGCTGTCACTCACTATGAAGTTGAAAAACAGTTTGACGATTTTGCTCTTGTGAGACTTAAACTTGATACTGGAAGAACCCATCAGATAAGAGTTCACATGTCTTATATTGGACATCCCTTATTAGGAGACAGTCTCTATGGAAAAGAAATAGCAAATAACCATGGAATGGAAAGAGCAGCCCTTCATGCATGCGCACTTACATTTTTACAACCAATATCAGGGCAGGAACTGCGTTTTTTGGCATCAATGCCTGATGATATGAAGATGGTAATAAAAAATGAAGAGTGACCTTTAAGGATCATTCTTCATTTTTTATTTCATTCCTTTTTTGATTATGTCTTTGCCATAGGCAGAAGTGAGTTTTTGTGTCATGGCATCAAGTTTTTTTCGTTTGTCCTCTGATATTGAAGGTTCTTTTACCGATTCTGAGGTCTGTGGCATGATATCTTCAAAGAGATTAAGCTGATGGAAACTGCCATCATCCATTTTGCTGACACCTACTCCCACAAGCCTTATTACTTCACCTTTGATGAATAGGCCGTTATCACCAAGAAGAAGCTTGTCGGCAAGTTCTTTTGCATGCTTTAGGATTTTATCAGCATCATTTATGGAGCTTTCAAGTCCCATCTGGCAGGAATGCCTTTTAAAATTCCCTGTTTTTACGCTTACTGTGACAGTTTTACCGTAAACATTTTCTCTTTTCAGCCTTCTTGAAACGCTTTCAGAGAGCCATTTTAGAATGCCTCCTATATCCTTGTCATAGTTGTCGGCGTTTAGGTCATAGGACAGAGTGGTCTCATTGGAATAGCTCTTTGCATCGTCATATTCGTCAGAAACATTGCTGCTTCCAATCCCGTTGGCGCTTGCGTATATGTATTTCCCACCGTTTTCACCAAGGATACTGCATAAAAAAGTCAGCTCACTTTTTGCAGCATCGCCAATAGTTCTGATACCTATGCTCTCAAGCCTTTCTGCAGTGGCTTTGCCACAGCCAAAAAGGTCCCTAATAGGGAGTGGCCACATCTTGGAAGGAATTTCATCAGGAAAAAGAGTGTGTACTCTGTCCGGCTTTTGAAAATCACTGGCCATTTTGGCGAGGAGTTTATTATTGGAAATGCCGACATTTACAGTAAATCCAAGGCTGTTTTTTACCTCATCCTTTATGGCATAGGCAATTGACATCGGAAATGGGTGTTCACTCGTTTCTAAATGTCTGTAAAGATTCCTTGTACCAGAGAAATCAACATATGCCTCATCTACAGAAACCTGTTCCACAAGCGGAGAATACTTTTTCAAAATGTCGATGAAAGCGTGAGAGTAGCGCCTATAGGTGGCAAAGTCTGAAGGAACCATGACGAGTTTAGGACATTTCTGAAGCGCTTTTATTACTGGCTCACCTGTGACAATGCCATACTTTTTGGCAGGGATTGACTTGGCGGTAATGATGCCATGCCTTGAATTGACATCGCCTCCAACAGCAGAGGGTATTGTCCTAAGATCGATGCTTCCGGGCTCTTCCTCAAGCTTTTTTAAAGCTGACCATGAAAGAAAAGCAGAATTGACGTCTATGTGAAATATTATTTTTTTATTTTCAGATTGATTAAACTCATTCATAACAATATAATACGCCGAACAAAAGTTCGGCGCAATGATTCTTTTTGTATGTTTTTATTAGTCATCATTCCCAGATATTTGTGGGCTTCTTTTTGTTTTTTACGCCCCATACGACAACAAGTATTGCGCATATGACGTTTATGGATACTGCAACTATTGTTTCTTCAACACCAAACCCAACATTGTAGAAAAAACTGTCTGTTGCTGTTGATGCATCTAGTTTGAATAATGAAAACTTGGATACAAGGCCGCTGTTTGGAAGTCCAAAAACAATACTCTGGGTATAGTTCCATGCTGCATGGGCTGCCATTGGCATCCATAAGCTGTCACAATAATAGACCATTACTGAATAACATATACCTACAACAACTATGGAAACAATAGCTAAAGTGCTGACACCAGGATTGCCTAAATGTAAAATGCCAAAAAACAAAGCGTTTACTATAATTGCTACGGCAGGGTGGCGGTAACCTCTTCTAATTCTCTGATAGAGAAAGCCTCTGCATATAAGCTCTTCTGCTGATGACTGTATAAACACTGCTATGAAAATGCCCAAAAGTGCAAAGAAATTGGCTCCTGAGAAATAGAGATAAATATCTTTGTGTAAGACAGCAAGAAGAATGCAGAAACCATTCGTGACAAAACCGATCAAAAGGCCAATTCCGAGGTGTTTTAATGTATTTCCCTTACATTTTTTCCAGACTGCTCCGAATATTGGTCTGTTTGAAGGAATAAGACACCACAGAAAAATAACTATCCAAATGCCAATAAAACTGGCGTACATAGAAAGAAAAGCGACATAATCATAATTGGTATCATTGATTATCATTGATGCAGGATAATTGATAATAAGATTTCCTACTGTATTGCCTAAAACTATAAGAAAATATGCAAGAATGAAAGGAATAAGAATGAAATCATTCAATTTGAAGTTGTCTGTGTGATAGCTTTTGATAAAACTAATAAGTTTGTTTTCTTTTTTCTCCATATAAATTTTCTCCTCATAAAAAATTCTACTACTAACAATTATCGTATATTTGTTATGCATTAGCAAATGATTTATAATATTTGTGAAGGGGAGAAAATATGGTAAAGAAAGTAATAAGAATTGTTGCACTAATTATCTGTCTGGCCATAATTGTTTATGAAGGTGTGATGATCTATGTTGATCAGAAGGAGTATCAGGTTGCTTCTGATGAATACGACGAGATAAGAAGTGTGGCTGTCGATTATATTCCGGAAGATGAAGCGGAGATAGTCGATTATCCTGTGCTTAATATCAACTTCGGTAAGCTCGAAGAGATAAATCCTGACGTCACTGCCTGGATTTATTTTCCGTGTCTTGAAATAAGTTATCCTGTGGTAAAAGAGTCTGAGGTTGATGAATATCTTTATAAGACCTTTGAACTTGAAAAAAATAAGGCAGGATGTATTTTTGAAGACGTTATGAGTGATGCGGGATTTAACGGGTATCATGACATTGTATTTGGTCATAATATGAAAGATAAATCCATGTTTGGCAGGTTAAAAGACCTTTATCAAAAGGAAAATGAATTTCTTCTTGAGAATGATCCATATATTTACATATATACTAAGGACCATGTATATCAGTACAGAGTATTTGCTTATTACATCACAAAAGTTGGAAGTGGTGCTTATTCAGTAGTTTCAAATCTTGATGAGTATAAAGATTTTATTTCTTTTATCCAGACTCATTCAGCATATAAGATTCCTTCAGACCTTGACCTTGAAAGCGGGAACAGTATTCTCACACTTTCTACCTGCAGTGGAAGGGCAGGAGGCAGTCAGAGGTTTGTGGTTCACTCATTAAAAGTGAATGCATGGGAAAGATAATTTCAGAATTTTTCAGATAGTTGTGAATGTTTATTTTTGTTTTAGAAAAAAGTTATCTGGAATTCATTGAATGAGTATTGTTGTTACGATACCATGATACTAGAAATTAAGATTAGTACTCACAGGAGTGTGATTATGAGAAAAATTAAAAAATATGTTGCTTTGGTGGTGGCTGGCATCTTGGCCTGCACATTCGTTGCCTGCGGCGCTGTTAAGGAGGGGGCAATCGATGATCAGGCTGCAACCAGAGGTATCCACGAAGGCGAAGGCGAAATATATATTGATGATGAAGCAATTGCTCTTGCAGGATCTGCTGCATCAAGTCAGGCAGCATTAGATGCCTGCACTGCAGTATTTAATCTTATGAATCAGCAGAGAGCAGCACAGGGACTTGCAGCACTTGTTTGGAGCGATGCTCTTACAGATGCAGCTCAGGTACGTGCCAATGAGATCACAACTTCCTTCTCACACACAAGACCTGATGGTTCAGCATTTTGGACAGTTAATAGTAACGTTCAGTACGGCGAGAACCTTGCAAAGCTCTATCAGTCAGCAGACAGTGTTTACGCAGCATGGATGAATTCACCAACCCATGCCGCAAACATTATGGATAGCGGATACAAAACAGTCGGTATTGCCATCTGCCAGACAGGTGACGGCAGCTGGTACTGGGCACAAGAGTTCGGATATTAAGTGAGTAAAGCTAAAGCGATATGGCATTTGCTAGCAAATGTGCCATATCGCTTTAATTTTACGAATAAACACCGTGAGGAAGTAGCACGGTAGTGCGGATTCCGAATGGTGTTTAGGATTACGAAAGCGAAGCGGAGTAATCCGCACTTAATATCCGTATAAAGAAGCCGTTCCAGCGAGGAACGAAAGTTCCGAGCGGGAGGCATGGCGGAGTAATCCGTACTTAATATCCGAACATACAGAAACGTAAATGTGGTACAATTATTTCATGAGGGAGGTACACTATTATGTTTGGAAAATCATCAAAAGATATCTACGTTAACAAAGAGACTACTCCAATTTCAGTATCCGGAGCCAACGATAATCCTTACATGCAGGAGCTACTTAGAGACGAAGAGAAACGCCGTGTAAAACACGGGGATGACATTTATTACAGACAAAACGGCTACATTAAATAACTTATCACAACGAAAAAAGGGCACTGCGAGGATGATGTTCATCCAGGCAGCCGCCCTTTATTTTTACTCTCTTTAGTGCGATACCACGTCACCTTCTGAATACTTCTCATCGCAATATCTGCAGCGATAGATTTCATTTTTTTCATCTGCAAGATAAAAGATCTGTGGAAGTTCCTGCTCAATCGAAGAAATGCATCTTGGGTTGTGGCATTTGATAACTCCCTCAATCTGTTTTGGAAGTACGAGAGATCTCTTTTCTATGATCTGTCCGTCCTTAATTACGTTTACAGTGATATTGTGATCAATAAAAGCAAGGACATCAAGGTCAAGAGAATCTATATCACATTCTATCTTAAGAATATCTTTTTTACCCATTACTTTACTTTTGGCATTTTTAATTATGGCTACTGTTGAATCAAGTTTATCAAGGCCCAGATGCTTGTAGATCTGCATGCTCTTACCTGCCTGGATATGATCCAAAACAAAGCCTTCTTCAATTTTTCCAATATTTAACATATTTACCTCTTTCTTAGGTCTGATGCTTAAATGCTTGTTCAGAATTTTCTAAGCAGACCTTCATTCATATGGGCGTCTGTCATGTCAAGCAATGTCAATATGAGTGCCATTCTTACATAGAGTCCGTACTGTACCTGCTTGAAATATGCGGCTCTTGGATCTGAATCAATCTCCACTGATATTTCATTTACACGTGGAAGTGGATGAAGAATATACATTTTTTCTTTTGCCAGAGCCATCTTAGCTTTATCAAGTATATAGAAATTCTTTAAGCGGATGTAATCCTCTTCATTAAAGAATCTTTCCTTCTGAACTCTTGTCATATACAGGAAATCAAGACGTGGCATTACTTCTTCAAGTTTGATAACTTCTTCGTAGGTTATGCCTTTTGAGTCAAGCATTTCTGTTATGTAATCGGGTACTTTAAGTTCTTTTGGTGAAATGAAAATGAAATGAATGCCGCTGTATCTTGTGAGGGCATTTATAAGAGAATGGACAGTACGACCAAATTTAAGGTCTCCACAAAGTCCGATGGTGAAATTATTAAGTCCGCCATATAAAGATCTGATAGTTAATAAATCTGTAAGTGTCTGAGTGGGATGTTGGTGACCACCGTCACCGGCATTGATAACAGGAATAAGAGATTTAGAAGCTGCAACCATTGGAGCACCTTCCTTGGGGTGACGCATCGCACATATATCTGCGAAACAGGAAATAACTCTTATAGTGTCGGAAACACTTTCGCCCTTGGCGGCTGAAGAATTGCCGGCGTCTGCAAAGCCCAGGCACTTACCTCCAAGTCGTAACATTGCAGTTTCAAAACTAAGTCTTGTTCTGGTACTTGGTTCGTAGAAACAGGTGGCTAATATCTTGCCGTCGCACATATGCGCGTATTTGTCCATGTTTCTTTCGATGTCACCAGCAACATCGAACAGAGCCTCTAGCTCGTCAACCGAGAAATCTAGAGGATTCATCATGTGTCGCAAATTATTCATACCGTCTCCTCATTTATATATATTGTTAATCGTTCCTACTTAATAAATTACAAATAAAGAAGCAGGAGCAGATCCATCCAAAGGCATATGATACATCACATCGTCCTGCCCGTAAACCTTAAAATATAAAAAACGTGATGTTAAATTTAAACTGTTGACGACTCCTTCGTAAAGATCAACCTTTCCGGAACCGTCAAGCGCACATCTGCGAAGTGCAGGGGAATCTGCATTGGAATATGAGTAGAAAATGAACTGATCATTCATAGTAAAACAATCAATCCTGTCTGAGGTAATAAGCTCAGTTTCGCCAGAATACAAATTGGTCCTCCAAAGACTGTAATTGGAAACTGCATTTAAATAATAGATATAGCCGCCTTGAACGACAGGGAACCAGAGGCTGCCCTGAATCACATCTGTTGTGGAATCACCGTTTTGAGTATACATAGCGTGAATGTTGTGGTCATTTGTTACTCCGGTATAATATATGACCCCGTTGTCATAACATACAGGTGAGATCATTTCAGGTGCAACAAGAGCTTTATTCTTTTTATCTACACGGATCTTATTTATAGAACCGCCATCTGTTTTTACCTGGTAGTACAGATATTCACCACACAGAGCAAGTTCACCGCAGAAATCGCGCAAAAGACATGTCTGATCCCCACCATTTATCTTGCATCTGTAGATTCCGTACTGATTGGTTGCATTTCCAAGTCCGCTGACACCCTTACCGATAGAAGATGAATCCATGTAAAAATATAAGAGCCCATTTGCTCCATTGATGTATTTTACGCCCATGCTTGTTAGGCGCTTTGGTTTGGATTCATCAAGCTCCATTGAATAAAGGCAATTGTTGTCATAAGGGTTTGAGAAATATACTTTGCCATCCATTTCAAAAAAATATCCGTTATTATGGAGATTTCCCGCTGAATTGCCGGAATCAGAAGCAGACATAGGAATTGTGTGCTCATTGATATATACAGCCACCAGTCCTATGATTAACAGCATAACGATAGAAACAATAAGAATTGCTCTTTTGCTCATGCGTTTCACCCCTCATCTGAAACTACCTTACAACCATTATATGCGCGTTATTTCTTGCTATCAAGGGATAATTAAGCTAAACTTTATGGTATGAGATTGCCAAATAATTATGCTTGGAGTGTTTGATATGGACTTAAAAGAACTGCGAAATGAGATTGACGTTGTAGACAGGCAGATAGTTGACCTTTTTGAAAAGAGAATGGACATTGCGTCCAGAGTTGCTGATTACAAGATAGCAAATGGGAAAAAGGTTTTTGATAAAGAGAGAGAAGATATAAAGCTAAGAGCAGTAAAAGAACTTGCTCATTCTGATTTTAATAAGGTGGGCGTTGAAGAACTCTTTTCACAGCTCATGTCCATGAGCAGAAAGCTCCAGTATCAGAAACTTTCTGAGGCAGGGGCGTCAGGAAAACTTCCGTTCATTCAGGTGGATGGAATAGATAAGAAAAATTCAAGGGTCTGCTATCAGGGAGCAGCAGGATCTTATTCCGAAATGGCCATGAAAGCTTTCTTTGGAGAAGATGTAAATGCCCTTCCTGTTGAGACATTCAGAGATGCTATGGCTGTTTTGGAGGATGGAAGCTGTGACTTTGCTGTCCTTCCTATTGAGAATTCCACGGCGGGCATAGTAAGTGAGATATATGATCTTTTGGCTGAATATGAGCACTATATAGTTGGCGAGCAGATCATAGAAATAAAACATTGTCTTTTAGGTGTTCCGGGGGCAAAGCTTGAGGATATCACAAAGGTCTATTCTCATCCCCAGTCCCTTATGCAGAGCGCGAGATTTTTATCGGAACACAGTGATATACAGCAGATAAGTATGAAGAACAATGCATTTGCAGCCAGAAAAGTTGCAGAGGACAAAGACATATCACAAGCTGCTATTGCAAGTGAAGGCGCAGCAAGCGTTTATGGACTTGATGTTATTCTAAAAGGAGTGAATCAGGCAGATTCCAATTCAACCAGATTCATAGTGGTGACCAATCAGAAAATCTTTTGCAAGGATGCTAAAAAAGTCAGCCTCATTATGGAGATTCCGCATGAGGCCGGAGCACTTTATCATCTTATGTCACATTTTATTTATAATGATCTTAATATGAGCAAGATTGAGTCTCGCCCTATTGAGGATAGAAACTGGGAGTACAGATTTTTTATCGATTTTGAGGGAAATCTGTCAGACAGTGCGGTAAAGAACGCACTGCGAGGTCTCAGGGAAGAAGCAAAAATGCTCAGGATCCTTGGAAATTATTGATAAAGGAAGGTATTTTCTTTATGATGGGTGAAGTTTTTGCAGCAGTAGATGTGGGTTCATACGAGATTGCACTCAAGATATTTGAACTATCGATGGACAGGGGGGTCCATGAACTTGATCACATCAGGCATAGAATGGATATAGGAAGCGAGACCTATGCCTCAGGTCACATTTCATCGGCACATGTTGATGAGATGATAAGGATACTTTCTGAGTACAAAAAGATAATGAAAAGCTATGATGTTACACATTATCAGGCTTACGGTACAAGTGCCCTAAGAGAAACCTCTGACATTCTTATCGTCAGGGACCTTATAGAGCAGAGGACCGGCATTCACATCGATATATTAAGTAACTCAGAACAGAGATTTTTAGACTATAAATCTATCGCCTTAAAATATGATCAGTTTGAAGAGGTTATTTCAAGGCCTACAGCCATCGTTGACATCGGTGGCGGCAGTATTCAGATATCTCTTTTTGAAAAAGATGCTCTTTTTGCCACTCAGAACCTCAAAATGGGTGTGCTTCGTCTTCACACGGCAATGAAACAGGTTCAGGCAACCAGGGCAAGGTTTATGGAACTTATTCCTGAACTTGTAAACTCGCAGCTCCAGGTCTTTGCCAAAATGCATATGAAGGACAAGAAGATTGAAAACATTATCCTTATTGATGATTACGTTTCACCTCTTCTTCAGAAGATCGACAGAGAAGAGAAGGACTGCGGAAGTGTTACAGGAAAAGAGTTTAAGAAGTTTATAGAAAAAGGAGCTTCTGTGAGCGATCAGCAGGTTGCCAAAATGCTCACGATTCCTGAAGATAATGTTCCACTACTGTTTGTCTCAAGTGCGCTTATAAAGTGCATACTTGATATTACAAAGGCAGAGAATATATGGGCTCCGGGCATTACTCTCTGCGATGGAATAGCCTATGAGTATGCAGATAAAAAGAACTATATAAAGTCGCCACATGATTTTGAACAGGATATTATCGCATGTTCACAGAATATCTCAAAAAGATTTCTCGGAAGTAAGTCAAGAAGAGAAACGCTGCAGAAAATCGCGCTCACCATTTTTGACAGTACGACAGAACTTCACGGTTTGTCAAAGAGGGACAGACTTCTTCTTAATATCGCAACAATCCTTCATGACTGCGGTAAATATATAAGCCTTGTGTATTTAGGCGACTGCTGTTATAACATCATAATGTCTACAGAGATCATAGGTCTTTCTCATATTGAAAGAGCCATAGTAGCCAATGTTGTAAGGTTCAACCATGAGGAGTTTGAATATTACAACGGGGGAAGCGGACATTACCAGGGCTTTTCAAGAGAGGACTACCTTAGAATGACTAAACTTACTGCTATCATGAGAGTAGCCAACGGACTTGACAGAACTCACAAGCAGAAGTTTAAGGATGTTACGGTAAAACTTAAGGACAAAAAGCTCATTATAAATGTGGATACCATGGCAGATACGACCCTTGAAAAAGGAATGTTTGGCAACAGAGCAAGCTTTTTTGAGGAAGTGTTTGGAGTAAAGCCGGTAATTCGTCAAAAAATAATGTTGTGATGACAGTGAGGGGATAATATGTCAAAAAAGCTAAAAGAAAAAGAACCATTGGATTTTGAAAATCCTAAGTACTATATAAACAGGGAACTTAGCTGGATTGGCTTCAATGAGAGAGTGCTTTCTGAAGCTGAGGATAAAAGCAATCCTCTCTTTGAAAGACTCAAGTTCCTTAGTATTTCTGCCAGCAATCTCGATGAGTTTTTTATGGTTAGAGTTGCTTCGCTTAAGGATATGATAAATGCCGGCTACCAGAAGTGTGACATTGCAGGAATGACAGCGTCTGAGCAGCTTGAAAAGGTCCTTGAAAAGGTTCATACATTTGTTGATAAGCAATATCAGATCTACAACGATGAGCTTTTGCCACTTCTTTTGGAAAAAGGGCTTAAAGTGTGCGTTCCATCAGAGCTTAAAGGAGCTGACAGGGCTTACATAGACAGATATTTTGAGGAGTATATATTTCCCGTTTTGACGCCTATGGCAGTGGATTCATCAAGACCCTTTCCACTTATCAGAAATAAAACGCTTAATATTGCAGCTCTTTTGCAAAAGAAGGATTCCAAGGGAGAGATTGATTTTGCAACAGTGCAGGTCCCTGATGTGCTCCCAAGAATAATAGAGATTCCCTATACAGAGGGAGAGAACAATTATAAAAAAGTTGTCCTTCTTGAACAGCTGATTCTGGATAAGGTAGACAAACTGTTTCTTAATTATGATATTTTAACCAGTGCTCCATATAGGGTTGGAAGGAATGCGGATCTTTCAATTGACGAGGATGAGGCGGAAGATCTTCTAAAGGAAATTGAGAAGCAGCTTAAACTTAGGCAGTGGGGACAGGCCATTAGACTTGAAGTTGACAGCAATATGGATAAAAAGCTCCTTGATCTTTTAGTGACGGATTTAGGAGTTGATCAAAATGAAATCTACAAGATAGAGGGTCCCCTTGACCTTACATTCCTTATGAAGATGTATAAGCTTGAGGGCTTTGATGACCTTAAGGAGCACGGCTACAAATCGCCTCAGCCTGTACCTGAATTTGTGAAGGATAAGGATATTTTTGAGGTTATCAGAGAAGGTGATGTGCTTATGCATCATCCTTACGAGACTTTCGAAAATGTTGTAAAATTTGTCGAGAATGCAGCGATTGACCCAAATGTACTTGCCATAAAGCAGACACTTTACAGAGTAAGTGGTAATTCGCCTATCATTGCTGCTCTTGCTAAAGCAGCGGATAATGGGAAGCAGGTTACGGTTTTGGTTGAGCTTAAGGCCAGATTCGATGAAGAGAACAACATCGTATGGGCCAAGATGCTTGAAAAAGCCGGGTGTCATGTAATATACGGACTTGTAGGACTTAAGACACATTGTAAGATAACCTTGGTGGTCAGACGAGAGGATGACGGAATTAAGCGGTATGTCCATCTTGCAACAGGTAATTACAATGATTCTACTGCCAAACAGTATACTGATGTAGGATTATTTACCTGCGCACCTGCATTTGGCGAGGATGCGACAGCTGTATTTAACATGCTTTCAGGTTACTCAGAGCCTCTTGGATGGAACAAGTTATCACTGGCTCCTCTATGGCTTAAAGACAGGATATTAGACCTTATCAGAAGAGAGGAAGAACATGCTGCAAACGGCGAGCCTGCAAGGATAATCGCCAAGATGAATTCGATATGTCACAAGGATGTTATTGCTGAGCTCTATAAAGCAAGCAGCCTTGGAGTTAAGATTGATCTCATAGTTCGAGGAATATGCTGCCTTAGAACAGGGATACCGGGAATATCTGACAATATAACTGTCAGATCTATAGTCGGTAATTTCCTTGAGCACAGCAGGATCTTTTACTTTGAGAATGGCGGAAGTCCTGAGTTTTACGCTAGTAGTGCTGACTGGATGCCAAGAAATCTTGAAAGAAGAGTGGAGATTCTTTTCCCGATAGAGAATGAGAAGCTTAGGAAAAAAGTGTGGCACATTCTTGAACTTGAGCTTGGAGACACAGAAAAGGCCCATGTTATGAATGATGATGGCTCTTTTGAAAAGGTGAAAAAAGATCTTTTGCCGGGTGAGAGGATTAATTCTCAAAAAATATTCGGCGATGAGGCAGCAGCTGCAGTTAAGAATATAAACCCGCAGAATTCCAGAGTGTTTACGCCGGAGATGAAAATATAAAATGTAAGGAAAGTTAGATTTATGCGTTATGTTTTAGCATCAGGATCACCAAGAAGAAAGGAACTGCTTGGGAAGGTTATTCCTGAATTTGAAATAATACCTGCAGTGTCTGAGGAAAAGACCTCTGCACAGCAGCCTGGAGAAATCGCTGAGGAACTCTCATTTCAGAAAGCTTCAGAGATTTTTCACAAAATTTTAACGGATAGTACAGACAGTATAGTTGTAATAGGTGCAGACACAGTCGTATCATATAACCATAGAGTACTTGGAAAACCTATAGACAGACAGGATGCCAAGAGAATGCTCAGAGATCTTTCGGGGAATACTCATGAGGTTTATACAGGTGTAACCGTTTATTACAAGATTGGAGATAAGACAGAGCATTTTACATTTCATGAGGAAACAGTTGTCCATGTTGATGAGCTGACTTCAGAAGAGATCGATGCTTATGTGAACAGTGGCGAGCCTGATGACAAAGCCGGTGCCTATGGAATCCAGGGATTGTTTGCAATCCATATCAAGGGTATAAGCGGCGATTACTATAATGTTGTGGGACTTCCAGTTGCAAGACTCTATAAGGAATTAAAGAATAAAAGTTTATTGTAATATGGAGGATTTTTTATGCACGAGTATGATGATGCAGTTCTAAGATGCTTTTTAGAAAATCAGGGGCAGCTTTTTCCTGAGGATGTTGCAGAAACAACAGAAGAGGCTGAAGCTTTTTTAGAGGACTGTATGGCTGTTGTTGTTGATGGACCTGATGAAGTAGAAGAGTACTTTGAAGAGGCAGGCGTCGATACTGAAGGTGGCAATGTACTTGAAGCGGACGAAGTCTTTGACATAGGCGACGGTAGATATTTGATAGTTGAGGCATAATATAATGGCAAAAACAGGCTCTAAGATATTTTTCTTTGATCTTGATGGAACACTTCTAACAAGTGAGAAGATAATATCTCCGAAGACTTTAGATGCCCTTAAAAAGTTTACTGATGCAGGAAATCATTTCTGTATTAATACAGGAAGAGCTATAGACAGTGCGAAGGCTGTCTATAGTGGTTTGCATCTCGACTTTAAGGGCAGTTTTTTATGCGGTTCTAACGGAACTGAAATATACAGTGTGGATGATGGAAAATATGTCTATAAAACAGGTGTTCCACTTGAGCTGGTTCCAAAGATAATTGAGCTTTCAGAAAAGTTTGATGTGCATTGTCACACTTACAATGAAACCCATATTGTCAGCAAAAAGAACGGTGAATGTATGGAGTATTACAGACGAGTTATAAAGACTCCATTCATCGTTACTGACGATATCATGAGAGAAATATCAGCTCCTCCTTCCAAGATGATAGCTATAGAGCTTCATGACCATGATAAACAGGAAAGATTCAGAATAGCGCTTCAGGAAATGGTAGGGGATAAGCTTACACTTCTATATTCTAATCCTTATTACATGGAGATTTTTCCTTCTGAGGCAGGAAAGGGAAGTGTAGTAAAAAGACTATCTGACTATCTTGGAATTCCCGTAGAAAACACTTATGCAGCCGGAGACGAGCAGAATGATATCTCTATGATAGAGGCAGCAGGTTGTGGAATAGCCATGATAAATGGAACAGATATTGTTAAAAAGAGCGCCGATGTGATCACACGCTTTGACAATGATCACGATGGTCTTGCTGAGTTTATTCTTAATGCGATTTGAGAAGACAGAGTGACGGTTCTTTTGACTTATTTTTTATAAGTCAAAAGAACCGTCACTCTGTCTTCACTATTATTCTTATTTTAACTTGTACAGGTAGTAGACCTGGTCATAGGAATTATCATAGAAGGATACAGAGTCGATAAGTTCATATTTTTGATGAATACCGTCAGGCTCCATCTCGCCGGCAATGACATATTCTGTGAGGCCTTCTTTTATGTAGCGACTTTGCTCTTCGAACATTGTAGGAAGGGCAATTCCGTTGGTCTGGAAGTATTCGCAGGTCGGAACAATGCCTGTTATGGTATATAAGCCAACATCAAGACAGCCTACATTTAAAAGAGTTGTGTCAGGAGCTTCCTCTATATGACTTGCCATTCTTGTAAGCCAGTGGTCCTGTCTGCTCTGTAATAAATAATCTGCGCTTAAACAGTTGTATTTGGCAAAAACTGCCGATAAAGCTATGACAAGGACAGCAGTATTACACCATAATACTCTTTTGTTATACTTGATATAAGCTTTTTGAAAAATATCTGCAACATAAGCAGCTCCCGGAAGTGCAAATACCATAAGTGGTATTGAATAATACGGAAGTGTACCTCCGCCATAAAAGATAACAAAAAAGGTTGAAGCATACATGAAAAGGTATGCTATTTTTTTGGCTGCTTTTATCTCAAAGATGAGAGCAAGTATAAAGCAGGCAATTATCCATACAAAGTACTCGAAATTATCTAATATAAGCCAATACTGAAGCTTTGCCAGCTTGTAGATTTTCTCATATAAAGAAATGGAATCTGCTGTTATATTGCTGTAGAAAAACAAATTGTTGTAGATATAGCATCTGTACCAGTCATCAAGTCCACCGGTTATGGCAAAATATATTAACCATGGGATGAATGGTATTACGATTCCCAGGATGTAGATAAGAGCTTTTCTTAATACCTCTACAAATCCCTTTCTATATATTATGAGGCATATTGAAATTACGGCAAATCCAAAAAAGAAGCCCATCATCGTATATTTCACGAGTGCAGTGATTCCGGTAAGAATTCCCACAATTAAGTAAGTTCTGGAATCAGAAATACGGTCGTATTCTTTGGCATCTTTTGGATGCATGAAAATATCAATAATATAAATGGTATAGGCTAACATTGGAAGACAGAATTCCTCGGCAGCTCCGCCCCAGTAGAAACTCCTTGATGAGTATACACCGGCAGCAACAAGTGGTATTAAAACGAGTGCAACGGAGGTTGAAGAATGTCTTTTGATGAGTTTAAAAGCAAATGCAAGGAATATTGTACCGGCAATTATCTCAAATATATAGATTCCGAAAAAACTCTTGTGGCTGATAAGATACCCAATTCCGTAAAGTAAATAAAGAAAAGGACCTTTCTGATCGTAAAGGTCCCTATAAATAACCATCCCATTCATCAGTCCTTTTCCCATTGTAAAGTAACTGTTCACATCGTCCCAGTTATTATAGGGAAAAAGGATTGATGATCTGGTGGTAAAGGTTAATATAAATAAACTTGTAAAAAAACACCAGAGTGTTTCATAATGTCTTTTTGATAGCTCTTTAAGATTCATGTACTGATTATACCTCAAGCTTAATAAGGGCACTTGATGTAAGTGGCTTTAAGAAGTCAAAAGTGCAGAAGGTGCATACAATAAATAAAACGATTATAAGCAGAACTAAAAGCATAAGCTTTTTCTCTTTGTAAAGCTTTTCCGGCTTCTGAGCAGCAGAGTCATTATCAAGCGACATTGCTGAGTAATAAGCAAACAGAAGGAAAATAAAAGGAATACAAAGAAGATATTCAATTCTGTATTTTATAAGGAAAACTCCAAGGCAAAATGTAGATGAAAGCGCATAAAAGATAGATGATGCAAGGAGTTTTTTCTCTGTGTACTTTACAAAAGACTTACGATATAAGCCTGCTACCTTAGGATCGCCGATCATTCTGTACTCAGAAAATCTCTTTGTGGCCATAAGATATGCACCTGCCATCCAATATCCGATAAGGATACTTGAAGGTGGAATGGAATCAGAGGTAACTATAAACCATCCCATGAGAAGACGAAGCATATTGTTTATGGACTCAGAAATAACATCGAAATAGACGATGTCCTTACTTCTGACAGGCTCCACGTTATATATGATTCCCATTACCAAAAGAACTGCAGCAGTGATAAGGAAATACTTGTTTACAAGGAATGATAATAAAAGACCAAGAACTGCTAAAATAGCATATTCAACTAAAACCCATTTAAGTTCCATGTTCTCTGTCACTACAGGTCTGTTCTTTTTTACCGGATGATATTTGTCATATGGAGCGTCAAGCCATTCATTGATAACGTAGTTGGCGCTGGCAATAAAGCAGGTACCAAAGAATCCAAGAAGAAGTTTTAAAATACTGAGTTCTGTGATCTTAACATCCGTAAGAAGCAGAGCAACAGCGATACCCGGCATTATAAAAAACTGTTTGATCCAATGATCAAGTCGTGCAATTTTAATGTACTTTTTCATGTTTTCCCCTAACTAATCCATTTTTTATAAAATTAACTAAATAATTATAGCATATTGCCCCAGATAATGCTATTATCATACACGGACTTTAAAAATGAAAATATATATAAGGGAAGTTTTATTATGCCAATCAAGATAAATAGTTTTATGGGAAAATTCGGATGGATAGCAAGGAAGAAGTTTCCTATGCTCGCCAGCAATGCATATCTTAAGATGCAGTTTTTTACAAGAAGTAAGTCACAGAAAGAATACTGTGATTACTTCCTGAATTCAAAAGAAATACCTATGCCAAATGTGGTAAATATTGAGACCATAAACAGATGTAACTCAACATGCGCTTTCTGTACTGCAAATGTTAACGCTGAGTGCAGACCGCTGGCACATATTTCCGATGAGCTTTATAAGAGTATTATCGATCAGCTTGCAGACTGGGGCTATAAGGGACACCTTACACTTTATGGCAATAATGAGCCATGGCTTGATACCAAGATTGTAGAAAGGCATAAGTATGCAAGAGAAAAACTGCCGGATTCTTTTATCTTCATGTCAACAAACGGACTTATCTTAACTGTTGATAAATTGAAAGCTGTTGCTCCATATATAAATCAGCTTATCATCAACAATTATTCCATGGAGATGAAGCTTCACAAAAGCATTCAGGAAGTTTATGACTATGTAACAGCTCATCCTGATGAGTTCAAAGACCTTGATATTCAGATACAGATGAGATATCTTCAGGAAGTTCTTACTAACAGGGCCGGAAGTGCACCTAATAAAAAGGAAACAAAAAAGGTCATTAAAGAAACATGTCTTTTACCATTTACGGATATGTGGATCATGCCAAACGGAAGACTCGGTCTTTGCTGTTGTGATAACTTTGAAACTACAAACTTTGGAGACCTTAATGAGGTCAGTCTTAAGGATGCCTGGGGAAGTGAAGCTCTTCAGAAAGTCAGAAGAGATATTGCAGAAGGAAGACAGAATTATCCATTCTGTAAGCACTGCGACTTTATTGACGCTGGCTTTAGAATGCATCTTGTAAAGGCTATTCTTAGCGGCAATCAGGACGCAGCCAATAAGCTTGGCGGTCATGAGAGAATGAAAATCGGAAAAGATGAATAAGGCTTATATAAGGCACCTTACTATTATAGTAGGGTGTCTTTTGTATTATTGACACGTAAAGCAAAAATGTGCTTTAATAATTTAAATTGTCAAAGTCACAGAGGGGAGTATTACTATGAGCGAAGAGAAAAGAATTCCTTACAAAATTTATCTGTCAGAGGATGAAATCCCGAGACAGTGGTATAACGTCAGAGCAGATATGAAAAACAAACCGGCTCCACTTCTTAATCCCGCAACTTTAAAGCCTATGGGATTTGAGGATTTAAGGCCTGTTTTCTGTGATGAGCTTATTAAGCAGGAGCTGGATGACACAACACCTTACATTGATATTCCTGAGGAAGTACTTGATTTTTATAAGATGTACAGACCTGCTCCGCTTGTAAGAGCATATTTCCTTGAAAAAGCCCTTGGTACACCTGCAAAGATCTATTATAAATTTGAGGGTAACAACACAAGTGGAAGCCATAAGCTTAATTCCGCAATTGTACAGGCTTATTATGCAAAGAAGCAGGGCCTTAAAGGTGTGACCACAGAGACAGGTGCGGGCCAGTGGGGAACAGCTCTTTCAATGGCTTCAGCTTACTTTGGAATTGATTGTAAAGTGTATATGGTTAAGGTTTCTTATGAGCAGAAACCATTCAGACGTGAGGTTATGCGCACTTACGGAGCTTCTGTAACTCCTTCACCATCAATGGATACAGAGGTTGGACGCAAGATCAACGCTGAACATCCAGGAACAACCGGAAGTCTTGGCTGCGCTATTTCTGAAGCGGTAGAGGTTGCAACAAAGACTGAAGGCTACAGATATGTTTTGGGAAGTGTGCTTAACCAGGTACTTCTTCACCAGACTGTTATAGGACTTGAGGCTAAACTTGCCCTTGAAAAATATGGCGTGACTCCAGATATTATCATTGGTTGCGCCGGTGGCGGATCAAACCTTGGAGGACTTATTTCTCCATTTATGGGAGAGAAGCTCCGCGGTGAAAAAGACTACAGGATCATTGCGGTAGAACCTGCAAGCTGCCCAAGCTTTACAAGAGGTAAATTTGCATATGATTTCTGCGACACAGGAATGGTATGTCCACTTGCCAAGATGTATACACTTGGATCAAACTTTATCCCATCTGCAAACCATGCAGGAGGACTTCGCTATCACGGCATGAGCCCAATTCTTTCACAGCTCTATCATGATGGCTATATGGAGGCTGTATCTGTTGAGCAGACCTCAGTATTCCAGGCTGCGCAGCAGTTTGCAAGAGTAGAGGGAATCCTTCCTGCACCGGAGAGCAGCCATGCTATAAGAGTTGCTATTGATGAGGCATTAAAGTGCAAGGAAACAGGAGAGGAAAAGACTATTCTCTTTGGCCTTACAGGTACAGGCTATTTTGATATGGTCGCTTATCAGAAGTTCAATGACGGCGTTATGATGGATTATATTCCTACAGATGCTGAGCTTCAGAAGAGCTTTGATACACTTCCTAAAATAAACTTATAATAAATGAGGACATTAGATATGAATATTGTATGTTTGGATCTTGAAGGAGTACTTGTACCAGAAATATGGATTGCTTTTGCTGAGAAATCAGGAATACCAGAGCTTAAGCGCACAACAAGGGATGAACCTGATTATGATAAGCTCATGAAATGGAGAATAGGAATTCTCAAGGAACACGGACTTGGCCTTAAAGAAATTCAGGACGTTATAAAAGAAATTGATCCACTTCCGGGAGCAAAAAAGTTTTTGGATGAGCTTAGAAGCATAACTCAGGTAATTATCATAAGTGATACCTTTACACAGTTTGCAACACCACTTATGGAGAAACTTGGATGGCCAACAATATTCTGCAACTCTCTCGAAGTAGCAGAAAATGGTGAGATCACAGGTTTTAAAATGCGAATAGAAAATTCAAAGCTCACAACAGTTAAAGCCCTTCAATCCATTGGCTATGAGACAATCGCAAGCGGAGACAGCTACAATGACCTTGCTATGATACAGGCCAGCAAAGCAGGCTTCCTTTTCCGTTCAACCGAAAAGATCAAAGCCGACTATCCAAACCTTCCAGCCTTCGAAGAGTACGACGACCTCTTGGCCGCTATCAAAAGCGCCCTAAACTAACATATTTAAACCTCTTTACATGCAAAAAAAGCACCTCCACCGGGATCCTGCCGCAGTGAAGGTGCTTTATTTGTTTTCTGGAAGTTTCTTCATGCCTTTACTTCCTCCTTTGTCTTATATATCGGATGGATTTTTAGAAAGTTTAGGGTGTCAAATAAAAAACAATATTTAGTTCATAAAATAAATGGAAAAACATTAAAAGATTATTAAATATGCGCTATTTGTCTATATTTTCCATGGGTAGGATGTATAATTATTTTGCGTGAATTTGTGTACGCAAATAGGTAATTTTCTCATGGAGGAATGAACATGGCAAAGAATAAGAAAAGTTCTGAAGGTGTAAGTTTTATGGATAGCATTAAGACAAGGCTCATTGCGATAATGGTGCTTGTTACAGCTATTCCACTTATTGTAGCGATAGTTGTTAGTTATATTACCTCTACAAATAAGGCGCTGTCAGATGCACAGGCTTCTCAGCAATGGCAGGCAAGGTATGTTGAGAGCACACTTGTGGAAGCAATCAATGCAAATCTGAACATGGTCAAGTCTGTTGCAGGAAACCCTACAGTTATCGAGTATGTCAAAGGTGGGGCAGGCATTCCGTATGACGCAGTTCAGCTTTATCTCCAGAACTGTGATGCTGTTCTTAATGATGGACAGAATACTTCCGTTACAGATGCTACAGGTATGCAGATTGCCAGAGGAACAGGTGATTTTGTCAGTGTTGCAGAGCGAGAGTATTTTAAGGCAGCAGTATCTGGTCAGGTTTATATTTCTAATATCCTGGTTAGTAAAACTACCGGAGACAGAATGATAACCTTTGCGGTTCCTGTAAAAGATGGCGATACAGTTATCGGAATCGTTCATAGAAATTATGATCTTTCCAATTTGCACGATATTCTCGCTGCACAGGCTGAAAATGCTTTTGTAGTAGATAGAGATGGTATGGTTGCAGCTCATTCGCAGTATGAGATTGCTGAGGGAGTTCACGATGAAGTTGATGTTTCAACCTCTGAGTTCTATACCTCAGGCGCTGATTCAGGATATTATAAGTCAGCTTCAGCTTTTGGAACAAATTACATGTCCTATTATAAAGAGCCTCTTTCAGGCTTTGTAGTTGTTACAGCAAAGAGCGCAGATGAAATCATGTCTTCGGCACGGCAAGCAGCCATGATTGTTATTATTGTCGGCATTATCCTTTTAGCTGTTGCAATTGTTATATCCTTCATGATGGCAAAGAGCTTTACTGATCCGGTTCAGGCAGTAGATAAATCTTTGGAAGCATTGTCAGATGGACGTTTTGTGAAGGTTGAGAAATTCGACCTCAGAAAAGACGAGTTTGGAGCAATATCAAAAGCAACCAATGTTGTTATCACAAAGCTTGATGAAATAGTGTCTAATATCAAGGCATCTGCTGAGAATGTAGGAGCATCTTCTACAGAACTGTCAGACATGGCTAATCAGATTTCCCAGACTGCAGAAGATGTATCTAATGCAGTACAGGAAATTGCATCCGGGGCTACTCAGCAGGCTGATGAGATTCAGAGTGCCTCTGAAAATGTTGGAAGGATTGGCGAAGCAGTTGGCGATGTTCAGAGATCAACTGATGATCTTTCAGACCTTGCAGGAAAGATGAAAGAGGCATCTGAGATTTCAAGTAAGTCTCTGGCTGACCTTCAGAATTCTTCTAATGAAATGACTGAAAAGATTGATGAGATTTCGAGAACTATTCAGTCAACACAGCAGGCTGTTAATAATATCAGCGAAAAGGTAGAGGGCATCACATCTATCGCAACACAGACTAACCTTCTTTCACTTAATGCTTCTATCGAAGCTGCAAGGGCAGGAGAAGCAGGAAAAGGATTTGCGGTTGTTGCAGAAGAGATTGGCAAACTTGCTGAGGATTCTAAGGCAATGGCTGACGATATCAGAAAAGAAATGGATATTCTTCTTGAACAGGCACAGGCGGCTGTTGGAGCGGCAGAAGATGTAAGACAGGGCAACAATGACCAGCAGATTGCTCTTGGCGAGACCTTGGATGCCGTTAATGGAATGCTTAAAGATATTGGAAGTACAGTTGGTGGCGTACAGCTTATTTCTGAGGGCGCAGAGACATGTGATAGCTCCAAGAATGCGGTTGTAGACACAATGAGTGCTCTTTCAGCTATTTCAGAAGAGAATGCAGCTTCATCAGAGGAAACAGGAGCTTCCATGCAGGAACTTTCTGCTACAGTTACAACTCTTGCCGGATCAGCAAATAATCTAAAAGATATTGCTGATAAGCTTAATGAAGAAATGCAGTTCTTTAAAGCATGAATTATTATACAAAAATCATATGTTTTTTGAATTGATATACGCCCGCGCATCACTGATGCGTGGGCGTTTTTTATTCATTAAATAATTATAAATAATAGACTCAAATACTATTATTTATCATGGATAGATGTATAATTGATTTACGTTATAGTGATAATTGTGTTTGCTTTTTTTAATGGAGGTCCTTTATGGCAAAGAAAGAAGAAACATCCGGAGTACCAAAAAAGAACTGGAAAGATAGCGTTAAGACAAGTCTTATCATGACTATGTCTCTGCTTGTTGCAGTACCGCTCATTATATCCATTATTGTTAGCTATACCAGTTCAATGAGTAAGGGACTTGAAGATGCTGAGTATATTAACTCAAAGCAATCTCAGATTGTGGAAGAGGCTTTTTTAGCGCAGATTCAGCAACAGATAAGAACTATTGAAGCTGTTGCATACAGTCCTTTTACTATTGACTATGTCAAAAATGCCGAAGCAAGAGATGATGATTCTATGGTGGCATTTTTAACAAAAGCCAATCTGATCTATAATGATGGAAATGCCATAGTAGTATCTGACAGTACTGGTCAGCAGCTTGCCAGGGATGACGGTGCCAAACTCTCAAATGTTGCCGAGAGAGAGTATTTCCAGGAGGCAATTGGCGGAAACTCCTATATTTCTGAGATCATGGTTTCAAAAGCTACTGGAGCAAGGATCATTGTTCCCGCAGTTCCGGTATTTGATCATGATTATACAACTCCGATAGGCGTTGTTCAGAGAAGTTATGACCTGTCTGACCTTCATACCCTTCTAAAAGATAATATAACATCTAATCAGAGAGCATTTATTACTGACAGAAACGGAATAGTAATCGCTCATTCTGACTATGAGATAAATGCGGATGACGCTGAAGATAACAGAAGTGACAGAGATTTCTTTAAGCTTGCTCAGTCAAATTCGGCTGGTACATATGAGACTGGTAAGGGCAATGACAAGCAGATTGTATCTTACAGGCAGGAACCATCGACAGGATGGATAGTTGTTGTATCATCAAATTACAATGCAACTCTTGCCTCTGCCAAGAAAAGCGCTTATTTTACTGTTCTCATAGGCGTTATCATGGTAGTTGTAGCTATCATTGCTTCCTTTAAAATGGCTAATTCCTTTACAGGACCTCTTAATGAAGTTAATAAGGCTCTTCATCATCTTTCAGAAGGTGAATTTGTTCCGATTGAGCAGTTCCAGGGAAGAAAAGATGAATTTGGAGATATGATAACCAATACAAATTCTGTTTTGGATGTACTTAGTGGAATTGTCAAAAACATCAAAGATTCTGCGCTTTCTGTGCATGAATCTTCAGTTGAACTTGCTGATGCTGCAAGCCAGATTTCACAGACTGCAGATGACGTATCCAATGCAGTTCAGGAAATTGCATCAGGCGCAACACAGCAGGCTGATGAGATTCAAAGTGTTACAGAGAGTGTTGGCGATATTGACGTTGCTACAGGTAATGTTCAGACAAGTACTGATGAGCTTTCAGGCATAGCAAACAGAATGCAGGAAGTAAGTACAGAGTCTGCTCAGTCTCTTGCTGATCTTCAGGAAAGCAGCAGGAATATGAGTGATAACATCATTCAGATTTCTGAAAAGATCGGAGCAACAAGTAAGGCTGTTGAAAATATCAACGAAAAGGTTGAAGGAATCGCATCAATTGCAACCCAGACAAATCTTCTTTCACTTAATGCTTCTATCGAGGCTGCAAGAGCCGGAGAGGCAGGAAAGGGCTTTGCAGTAGTTGCAGAAGAAATTGGTAAGCTTGCTGAAGACTCAAGGCAGATGGCCGATGATATCAGAAAAGAGATGGATATTCTTTTGGAAGAATCACAGGCTGCAGTTGGAATGGCGTCTGAAGTTCAGAAGGGCAATGACGAGCAACAGGAAGTTTTAGGAGCTACAGTTCAGAGCGTAAACGCTATGATTGATGATATTTCATCTACAGTTGAAAGTGCTAAGAGCATTGAAAAAGATGCCGGAACCTGTGTAAGTGCCAAGAATGTTGTTTCAGATGCTATGAGCTCTCTTTCAGCTATTTCAGAAGAGAATGCAGCATCTTCAGAGGAAACAGGTGCATCTATGCAGGAACTTTCAGCTACAGTTACAACGCTTTCTGCATCGGCAGGATCTCTTAAGGAAATTGCTGATAAGCTAAGTGCCGACATGGAATTCTTTAAATAATAAACAAGGGATGTTAAAATGCTCCAAACACTTGTATAATTAGATGTATTTTTTATACGAGAGGATGGAGCATTTTTTTATGAAATGTAGTTGTTGTGGGAGCGAGATCACGCCTATAGATGGGCACTGCAGTGTTTGCGGGGCTCCTGTTTTAGAAGAGATTGATTATGAAAATGTAGATGTTCAGATAGATGAACCGGTAAAAGAAACTGCTAAAGCTGCCAAAAAGGAAACGCCTAAGATATTTACTGATACGGACAATAAGGCAGCAGAAGACAGGGTAAATCATAAAAAGAATGTAAGGGAAAAGGGCAAGCTAACAGGAAAAGCGCTTTATCTGACCATGGGTATTCTTACTGCAATCATGGTGGTACTTAGCATTATAGGAGAAAATACAAAAGACAAGCCGGAGCCGGAAAGCGGATCATCTTTATCATCAGCAGATACGGCTGTTTATAAGGAGACCCCAACCAAAATTCTGGAGGTTGAGGGCGTCATATACAATGATGCAGGGGATAGCTTAGAGGGAATGTATGCTGAAGATGAGACTTATTACAGGTTTTCATATAATAAAGATCACTCAGCCGGTGCATTTGTAGATGGAAGAGAAAATGCCCTGTATGTTAGCACAGATCTTCAAACTGTTCCTGTTAAATCAGATGCGCTTTGGGCAGGAATTTCTTATAACGGGGAATATATGTATGTTTTTTCCAGGGTTGATTACAATTATGAACTTAGCCTTGTGAATATCAAATCCGGTAAAACGTATGTAATAGATGAGGATGCATATCATTCTATCGCTTTGTCACCGAATGGAACAAAAGCTGCATATATGAAATATTCGGATGATTATTCATGCAAGTATCTTTATATAGCAGGAATCGATATGGAAGCGGAGCTTATCTGCTCGGATGTGGACGGCGTAAGGGCAATATCTGATGATGGTTCTACAGTTTTTTACGAAGTTTATGATGAAGACTTCAATGCTAAAGAGTATGTCTGGCATGACGGAAAAGAGATAGAGCTAACTCCTAAACGTTCTGGGTACTTTTTATTTAACAGAGACTGTACAGAAACGATATATAAAAACGGTGAAATAAATTATTACTATAAGTCCGGAATGGATGAACCCAAGGCTATTGATTGTGCTTACTTTTATAAGATTGCGATGGATGTTTATAAAGAAAGCTCAGATGCTGAAGGCTATGACGGAATCGTATATGATACCGATACTTTTGCAGGCGGTTTAATTCATGATGGTGATGGCAATGTTTACCTCATTAATGACGACTATACACTTACCAAGCTTGGACATAATTATAATTATGTGGCATTTCATGCAAGGCGTACGGATAAGGATATCTATATTGTTGAAGATGATAAAGAACTTATAAGGTATGAGCGGGACGATTCAGGAAAGCTGGAGAGAAAAAAGCTTTTAGGTGATGTGAACATAGACGAAGTGGAAATAAATGATGATGCATCAATTGTCTGGTGTTATTACTTTGAGTCAGGAAAGGCCGTTCTTTGCAGTATTGATGAAAATGGAGAAATCACAGCAATCTCAGATAAAGATGAAAATATGGATATCAGAAAAATGTACTGGGATAGCGATACACAAAAGCTCTATATGTATGGAGATAATACATTGACCGCTCTTTCTAAAGATGGGGAGCAGGAGGTAATATCAAAAAAATGCAAAAGACTATCAAAAGATAATTATGATTATCCGGGGGTATTGACGTTTACAGATAGTAATGACAGAGATTATGTTTCAGTATTTGGACAGTTTGTGATGGTTGAAGATTAACAATAAAAAATCCCACAGGTTCGTTAGAACCTGTGGGATTTCTACTATCTGCAAATACTTTTTATGCCTCGAGGTCTTTGCCTGTAAGGAGTTTGTAAGCTTCAAGATACTTTGCAATTGTCTTGTCGATTACGTCAGAAGGAAGATTGTAATCGCAATCAGGATTAGCCTTTAAGTAGTTACGAACGAACTGCTTATCAAATGAAGGCTGATCATGACCTTCTTCATAGCCTTCTACAGGCCAGAATCTTGAGCTGTCAGGAGTGAGCATTTCATCTGCAAGAACTACTTCACCGTTTTCATCTACACCGAACTCAAACTTTGTATCAGCGATAATGATGCCGCGAGTGAGAGCGTAGTCAGCGCATTTTTTGTAAAGAGCTATTGTGTAATCTCTGATCTTTGTAGCGTATTCTCTGCCGCGTCCAGGGAATGCTTTTTCGAGCACTTCAATACTTCTCTCAAAATCGATGTTCTCGTCGTGATCACCAATCTCAGCCTTTGTGCTTGGTGTGTAGATTGGTTCAGGAAGCTTGCCGCATTCCTTTAATCCTTCCGGAAGTTTGATTCCACAAACAGTTCCGTTTTCCTTGTATGATACCCAGCCACTACCTGTGATATAACCACGTACAATACATTCAACAGGGATCATAGTGAGCTTTTTGCAAAGCATGCTGTTTCCTTTAAATTCTGGAGCACTGAAGAATTCAGGCATATCAGCATTGTCAACACTGATCATGTGGTTCTTTACAATATCCTTAGTGTAATCGAACCAAAATCTGGACATCTGAGTAAGAACTGTACCCTTTTTAACTACCTTGTTCTTTAAGATAACATCGAAAGCTGAAATCCTGTCAGTTGCTACCATGATCAGGTTTTCACCTATATCGTAGATCTCACGTACTTTTCCTTCTTTTACTGGGGTAAACTGCTGCATAATAAAGCTCCTCCTTAAAACACTTAAGTGTATTTATATCAAGATCTTTTGATCCTGATAATCACGTGGTTATTATTCGAAATGGGTCAGATAGGAGATGACTATTAGTCATCCTCCTCTTCGTCAGCGGCAGTGTTATAAACTGTACGCTTTCTAGCCATTTCATCATTTTCAAGGTACTCGTCATAAGTAGAACGTTTATCGATAAGAGTTCCATCGGGAAGAATCTCCATGATTCTGTTGGCTGTTGTCTGTACAACCTGGTGGTCACGGCAGGCAAAAAGCTCAACACCCGGGAACTTGATCATTCCGTCGTTAAGAGCGGAAATTGATTCCATATCAAGATGGTTGGTTGGTTCATCAAAGATAAGACAGTTAGCACCGCTTATCATCATTTTGGAGAGAAGACATCTTACTTTTTCTCCTCCGGAAAGGACTTTAACTTTTTTAACTCCGTCTTCACCGGCGAAGAGCATTCTTCCAAGGAAGCCTCTTACGTAAGTTGCATCTTTTACCTCTGAATATCCTGTAAGCCATTCTGTAATGGTGTAGTCGTTGTCAAATTCTTTTGTATTGTCCTTAGGGAAGTAAGCCTGAGATGTTGTTACGCCCCATTTATAAGTTCCTGCATCAGGTTCAAGCTCTCCTGTAAGGATCTGGAAGAGAGTGGTCTTTGCAAGCTCGTTACCACCTACAAAAGCAACCTTGTCATCTCTCTGGATCACAAATGAAATATTGTCGAGAACTTTTTCTCCGTTAATTGTCTTGGAGAGGCCATCTACAGTAAGAACTTCGTTACCGATCTCTCTGTTTGGTCTGAAATCAATGTAAGGATATTTTCTGCTCGAAGGCTTGATAGTATCAAGCTCGATCTTTTCAAGAGCTTTCTTTCTGGAAGTAGCCTGCTTACTCTTACTTGCGTTAGCAGAGAAACGGGCGATGAACTCTTTAAGTTCCTTGATCTGTTCTTCCTTCTTTTTGTTAGCTTCTTTCATCTGACGGATCATGAGCTGTGATGACTCGTACCAGAAATCGTAGTTACCGGCATAGAGCTGAATCTTGCCATAATCTATATCAGCGATGTATGTACATACCTTATTAAGGAAATAACGGTCATGGGATACAACGATGACTGTATTCTCGAAGTTGATAAGGAATTCCTCAAGCCATGCAATCGCATCCAGATCCAAGTGGTTGGTAGGCTCGTCCAGAAGAAGGATATCCGGATTACCAAAGAGTGCTCTTGCAAGAAGAACCTTGACCTTCTGAGCACCGTCCAACTCTTTCATAAGCTTGTAGTGGAATTCTGACTCGATTCCAAGTCCGTTAAGAAGGCTCTCTGCATCAGACTCAGCTTCCCATCCATTGAGCTCTGCGAACTCAGCCTCAAGCTCACTTGCTCTGATACCATCTTCATCTGTAAAGTCTTCCTTGGCATAAATAGCGTCTTTTTCATTCTTGATCTCAAAAAGACGAGCATTTCCCGCGATTACTGTATCAAGAACAACATTTTCATCATACTTGAAGTGGTCCTGTTCAAGGAATGAGAGACGCTCGCCGTCAGAAATAACAACGTCACCGTTTGTTGTCTCTATCTGACCTGACAAGATCTTGAGAAATGTTGACTTACCGGCTCCGTTAGCTCCGATGATACCGTAGCAGTTACCCGGTGTGAATTTAATATTTACATCCTCAAATAGAGCTTTTTTACCGACTCTGAGTGTTACGTTATTTGCACTTATCATTTATAAAACAGCCTTTCTGAAAAACAAATATATACCTTTGCAACAGTTCGTATTATATGAGAATCTACTATAAAATGCAATCGAAAAATGATGAATGAACATCAGGTATCCGCCTGGTGACAATATTGTGAAAAAAGCGAAAACAATACCATATTGACTTAAAAGATATCAAAAGATATAATTATATATAAAAGTATATAGAAAGATGTAATGATTTTGAGATGAATATATTTTGCTATTCATAATACACTTATGAGACTAATGGAGGGCACTTACATGACAATAAAGCAGATGAGAGAAATTAAGGAAAAAAGAGGATATAGTTATTCACAGCTTTCAGAGTATACGGGAGTTCCGGCAATAACTCTACAGAAAATTTTTTCGGGAAAAACCAAGTCACCAAGAATTGCGACTCTTAATGCTATAGAAAAGGTGCTTGGTGGAGCTGAAGAGCAGTTTCAGGGCAAGGCCTTTGAATATGGGAAAAGCGGTTATTCTACCGGTGATGATCATGGCAATATTTTAAGGGAAGAGGAGCCTGTGTTTGGAAATCCCGATGGAATTAAATATGGTAATCCTAGGAAAAGACAGGGCGAATTTACGCTTGATGATTATTATGCATTGCCTGATGAACAGAGGGTTGAACTCATTGACGGCGTTTTTTACGATATGTCAGCTCCAAGGGTTGTTCATCAGGACATTTCCTACGTGATTCATTCAGCAATAGCTGATTACATCAAAAAAAATAAAGGTAAATGCAAGGCTTTTTCTGCTCCTGTGGATGTTCAGATTGACTGTGATGACAAGACCATGGTACAGCCGGATGTTTTGGTAATATGTGACAGGGAAAAGATAAAAGGATTTGGAATATATGGTGCCCCTGATTTTTTGGTTGAAATACTTTCTAAGTCCACCAGAAAAAAAGATATGACAATTAAACTTACAAAATATAGTGAAGCTGGGGTAAGGGAGTATTGGATAGTTGATCCTCACAAACGTATGCTGATCATCTATAACTTTATGGAAGAGGACTTTATGCCTGTTATGATGCCTTTAAAGGGTGAGGCACCGGTGGCTATATATGACGGAAAATTAAAAATCAGTCTGGACGAGATAGCAGCATCCATAGATGAGTTTGGAGAGTAAACTTCTAAAAATGGGCGAAAATGCGCAACAATGTTAGTTAATTTAGTTTATATTCTGTCAGAGAAAAAGTAGTATATTTGTGTGGCATTAACACATATATCAGGAACAATAGCGGAATTAAAGGTATTTTGCTATTGTTCTTTACCTTTTGAAAGGATAAGACAGCTGCAGATTATGAGTAGAGAAACTGAAAATATATTGGATATGAATATTAAGGATACTGACACCTGGAAAGCCCTTAATAATGGTGGATGGACAAATAGGAGATTGAAAGAAGGCTATAAGTGCGACAACTGTAAGAGAGCCATTGCCATAAAAAAAGTTACTGTTTCTGAGTTTGGAACTTACAGAGTAGACTTAGAATTTATGGCAAAAGATAATATCAGGGATATGTCACTTTTTGCAGGCAGAAGGAATATGGTTTCCCGGGGAATAAACCTTGCCAAGGGCGAAAAGTATAAAAAGAGCTTTTACATTGCCGTTACTCCATATATTCCGGCGTTATCAGCAAAGAGGTATGTTGATAAGACTATATATGTAAGCTTTACTCATGCTGATATTGTTCAGCTTTGCGATATAAAGGTGCTTAAAGAGGAAGTGCCTGTTATATGGGTAGCCGGTGACTCTACGCTTACTGATCAGAATGCCGGGATACCGTATTATCCATATGGAAGCTGCGCTGGATGGGCACAGACTATTCTGAGATTTGCCAAAAAGGCGGCAGTATGTAACCTGGCTCATTCAGGCATGACATCAAACTGTTTTAGGGATGATGGTCACTATGGCATAGCAAAGAAGATGATGAAAAAAGGAGACTTTTTTATCATACAGTTTGGCCATAATGATCAGAAAAGGCGCAACCTTCAGCCTTTTGGGGGATATTCTGATAATCTGGAAAAGTATGTGGAAGAGGTAAGAAAGCTTGGGGCTTTCCCGGTGATCTGTTCCCCAATAAGCCGTATTCCTGCTATGGAGGATGGAAAATATTATTCTCTTCTTGCGCCTTACAGGGATGCCTGTGAAAGGGTTGCCAATAAGCTTAAGGCTCCTTTTATTGACCTTCATGACTATACCTTTGATAAGTGGATAGAGTTTGGAGATAGTGCAAAGGATTTCTTTATACCGGGTGATATAACACATACCAATGAGTATGGAGCGCTTCTAATAGGGGATTTCTTTGCAAAAGAGATCACAAAGCAATCTGATGATAGCTTTTTTGATAAAAAGATCATAGAGAATTCAAAAGCTCCAGTCACAGATATAGCTTCTGAAGAAAAGACTCTTCCAAAAGAAAAGCCGGGATTTGATATATTTGGTATCGAGCCTCCATATGTTGATATTAAGGGTATTCCTGAGTATAAGGACATAAAAAAGGCATTTAAATACTGTCTTTTGGATCCATGCGTAATGTATGCACATCCTTATGCTGTGATGCCAAGAGCACAGCTTTTAATGGTTATGTTTAAGGCTTTTAGGATGGCAGGAAAAAGACCTTATGGTGGTGAATTTGCAGATATAAGTAAATATGACTGGGATGCTGGATATATTCAGGCTCTTGTGGATGAAGACATGATTGATGAAAAGACTATTGGTCATGACAAGGAAAGTGGCAAAAAGCTTTTTAGACCTGATGATTCGCTTACATATGCAGAATTCATGAGCTTTATTGTAAGATTTCTTGAAAAGAACAAGGAAAAAAGAAAGAAAGTAACCCTTGAACAGAGCCTTAGAAAAGCCTATGAATTAAGAATCTTAGGAGACGTTAGCTTTACAAAGGACGGTAAAAAAATATTCAAGGACACAAAGCAGAATGTGATCAATGAAAAATACGAAATAGCCACTGAAACATATATTTCAAGAGCGGAAATATATATGGGACTTGCCAGATTTATGGATATTGCCGGAGGCGTAGAAAGCGATCTTCCTTCAGGACTTGATATTCATCCTGTCCATTAAGCGCATGTCGGCTGCCGGTCAGGAACTTTATGTTCAAGAATGCATAATATAGCATATCGTGGTATACTCTTATCTGGAAATATAATCAGATATTGAGGTTTTAAATGGATATTCAAAAGAAACAAAAACTCCTTGATCTCATCGATAAGGCAGGGAAGGGCAGTATCGAAGCAGCCGGGGAGATTGCAGAAGCCTATTTTACAGGAAGCCTGGAGGGTAAGGCCAATCCTGTTAAAGCAAAAAAATGGGCTTCATATGCAGCAAAGCATGGGAACGAAAAAGCTGCAGAAATTCTAAATAAGCTAAGCTAAAAACTGAATAAAGAAATTAAAACTACGAGGAGAATGCTATGGGGAATGTAATGGGGAAAAAAGCTCTTCAGGCGGTCGCATGCTATGATGATCTTCTGGAGAAGCTTGATTTAAAGGTAGATACTCCGGTTATTTTTAATCTATCCGATGGAAGGAAGAAGCAGATAGAAAAGTCAGTATATGGGCACAACCCATTTCCTGGCCTTCTTAAGCTTGTTCTTTTGTCGCTCAGAAAAAAAGCTGTAAAGCGCCTGTATGAAGACGAAAAGGTCTTACAGACAGGTCCTGCGGCAGCTATTCTTGCACTGGATTCGGTGCTTGTTCAGGAAATAGGAAATATCAGAAACAACATAAAAGAATCCCAGCCTGTAATGTGTGATGTTGATCTGGCTGGGCTTCAGGTAGTGCGTCTTTATATGAGTGCCTATCAGGGAAATAAGGATTTCATCAAGGCGAGATGTGATTCAGCAGTTCGTGTTGACAATGCTCTTAACGGTTCTTTTTATAAGTACAAAACAAAAGACGGAAGGAAATTTTCTGCCCATGTCTACTATGAGTCCCAGAAAAAGATAATGATGGAGACTTTGGGTATTACCAAGGAACCTGGCAAGTTTGTGTTAAGTTCCCTCCCATTTGACAAGGTAACAACCGCCAAAGCTGTTAAGCAGTGGAATGCACAGGAGCTTGAGGAAAAGACCTTTGAAAACGGCGCCTGCGGATGTATGCTTCGAACAAGGCAGGAGTGGGAAGAGAGCGAAGTTGGCAAAGCTGTATGCGAAATGCCGCTTTTTAGACTTACCAAGGAAAATGCAGATCTTAAAAAGAAACTTGGAAAGTATGACAAGAGCAGAGGACCGCTTTCAGGAATAAAGGTACTGGACCTTACCCACATCATAGCAGGTCCCGCCTGCACAAGACTTCTTGCGGAAGCCGGGGCTGATGTTCTTATGGTCAGAAGAGGCAAATATGTAGAGCAGGAGCAGGCGATGCTTGAGCTTGATGGATGGGCAGGAAAGAGAAGTATTCAGCTTGATTTCAATAATCCCAAACAGCTTGAAAAGGCTAAAAAGCTCGTAAAAGAAGCTGATATTGTCGTTTGCTCATACCAGGTAGGGGCTCTTGATAAATTTGGATTATCAGAAAAAGATATTCATAAGCTCAATCCTAATGTGATCTACGGAAGTCTTCGCTGCTTCTCAGACACAGTTTGGAATGAGAGACCGGGTTGGGCACCATGTGCTGAAGATATAACAGGACTTAGCGTAAGAAATGGTTCACTAAAAAAGCCTGTGAACTTAAACGGTGTTCCCCTTGATTATATTCCGGGAATGATCCTTTGTGCCGGAATACTAAAGGCGCTAAAGCTCCAGCTTACCGAGGGTGGAAGCTATACAGTAACAGGTTCTCTAACCAGAGGTGGCTACTGGCTTCACGAATGTACTGATCTTTGGGAAAAGCTTGATGGAAGGGTTACATTCGATACAACAAGGAGCTCTATCGTGCATAATTCCAAGCTTTCACTTTGGAATGATACCTTCACAAAGGTCCCTGATACAGCTGTTGGGGATGTGTATTTTACGACTCCTGCTACCAATATAGGTAAAGAAGATAATACATATCGAAGTGAAAATATGTATTTCAATGACGGAAAGATCGGATTTAGAAAAAAATCTTGATACTGCATTTGGGGGATTTGGGATGAAACTTAACTACAAAAGAACTATACTCATAGGCTTTGCTTTTTTATCAATCTGCGCATTCTGGCAGTTTTACGACAATGAAATACCCAAGATATTGAAATACAATTTTAATCTCGGAGAAACGGCAACAGGCGCAATCATGGCGCTTGATAATGTATTTGCGCTTTTCATGCTTCCTTTTTTCGGGGCTTTGTCTGATAAGACAGATACTAAGTTTGGAAAAAGAATTCCCTATATTTTTATTGGAACTGTCATGGCTATTACCTTTTTGACGATTCTTATACAGGTGGCAAGACCCAGTGGCAATCTGGTTTTCTTTATCGTGATACTGCTTCTCCTTCTTATTTCCATGGGAATTTACAGATCACCGGCAGTTTCACTTATGCCTGATCTGACCCCCGCACCCGTAAGAAGTTCAGGAAATGCCATAATCAACCTTATGGGAGCTCTTGGCGGAGTTTTCACTCTTGTTATGACGATTCTTTTGGTAAAAGCAGCAGATAATGCGGCAGACACCAATTACACTCCTTTGATGGTGAGTATAGTGGTCCTTATGGCTGTATCCATCATGGTTCTGGTACTTACCATAAAGGAAGGAGCAATTAAAAAACAGATAGAAAAAGAGGGCGGTCTTGGTTCTCTTGGTGAAAAGATAGAAAAAGAGACAAAAGAAAATGAGTCAGCAGGTAAGCTTCCCAAGGAAGTATTCAAAAGTCTTAGCTTTCTTCTTTTATCAGTAGCTTTCTGGTATATGGCCTATAATGCAGTAACAACAGCTTATACCAGATATGTCGAGGAAGTCTGGGGACTTAAAGACGGAAGCTATGCTACAACACTTCTCATTGCAACAGTTGCGGCTGTACTTAGCTACATTCCTATTGGAATAATCTCCAGTAAGATAGGCAGGAAAAAGACAATCCTTGGAGGCGTGGTTATTATGACGATCTGCTATTTGGTTGCAGCATTTTTGCCTCATTACACGAGCTCCATAAACATCTTTTTTGCGCTTATAGGAATTGGCTGGGCAGCTATAAATGTTAACTCTTATCCTATGGTTGTTGAGATGAGTAAATCAGGAGATATTGGTAAATACACCGGCACGTATTATACGTTTTCCATGGCAGCGCAGGTGTTCACACCTATTCTTTCGGGAATGCTTTTGGAATATGTTTCTTACAGAACGCTTTTCCCCTATGCGGTTGTTTTCTCATGCCTTGCCTTCTGTACAATGATGATGGTAAAACACGGAGATGTGAAGCCGGCTAAGAAAGAAAACATCCTGGAAAATTTTGACGTTGATGATTAACGAAAAATTATGTAAAGTATTTGTGCTGTTTTTACCATTTTTTTGTCAACTATAACCATGCTATAATACTCTAAGACGCTTATTTTGGGGATTGGGGTATTATATGTTTAAATTCAAGAAATTTTCTGAGCTTCCGCTTAGAAGGATTGCTTATAAATACAAAGTGCTGATTGGAATTACGCTGTTTTTGATAGTGGCAGTGGTTTCTTTCGGCACTATTTTTATTAAGAGCTATATAGACAGAAACAGGGATCTTAGAAATGCAGAGCTGGTAAAAGATGCAGAGAACATGCTAAACAGTATTGAAAACAGTCTTATTACTGTTCATAAGTATTATCTTGCATCTGAGAATAACACAAAGCTCCGCTATGTAGTCGAAAATGACGTTGACTACTCTAAGGTCAGCTCTATAACTGATGCAGGGGATATTTTGGATGGGGGCAATATTGTATCAGACTATGTGGCAAGCTATACTCTTGTGAATTTCAAGACTGATACTGTCCTTGGCACAAAAGGAAAATATGATATCAAAGAAGTGAAAAATCTTGAGGAGCTGACAGACCTCTATGACACCTACAAAGAGACCTATACCAAAAATCTGTGGGTGTACATTGACGGGGCAGAACCGGATAAATACAGTAAGGAGTATAGGACGACCGTACCTTTATATGGACTGAACCTTGTGCTTTTTGTTCCTTTTTCTGAAGTTACACCATATGCCCTTGAAGTCATAAACATTGATATGTCGCAGATCACCAGCGATATCAAAAAGCAGCTTGGTGAAAATCAGCAGGCGGCTCTTTATACTGCGGATGGAAAACTCATTTTTTCTACAGATAAAGAGTTTCCTAAGCAGATCAACATGGAAAAAACAGATACAAACGCCATTTATTCCACGAAAAACGATGACGGAAAGAGAGTATATATCAGTGCCAAAACTTCCAGCATTGCCGGTCTTACTCTCTATGTGGCGAATTATTCTGACAGAATAGAGCTGTTTGTAAATGCTTATTATCTGATTGCATTTCTTTTGATCGTTCTTTTATTGTTCTTTGGAGCGACGATCCTGTTTAACAGTATTTATAAGCCTATCCAGACAGCTATAGGAGAAATAGAAAAGTCAAGTGACTATAAGCTTCGCCCGGGTGAAGATGAACTTCAGTACTTAACGGACAGTGTTAAGAAGCTTGATAGTAAAAATACTTCCCTTATAAGTCATACCACAGCTCTTTTTGCTACCAGAATTTACAGAAATGAGCTTACAAATACTGAAATAGATCAGTATCTGTATAGACTTTCGCTATCAAGTAGAATTCCTTCTTTTTACAGGATACTTACCTTTGTGCTTAAATCCACGGATGACGACAGCCCCGTGTCTTCTGAAAGAGATAAGAGCATCTGTAACCAAATCATCGACAGAATAATAGATGATTGCGGCACTAAGGAGTTTCTACCTCCTGTGTACTATGCAAGGTCAATCGTTATTTTTATCAGCTGTGATGGAAAAGGAACTGAAAAAGAACTGATCGAGAAAAACTACAATTTCATGACGCAGTATGTCTACAATACCTTTGGGTTAAATATAGGCATAGGAATCAGCAGTGAATACTCAGATATATATTCTATAAATAAGGCATATCTGGAAAGCGTGCAGGCTCTTCACTATGGAAAGATAGATATAGGAAGCTATCTCAGTTATTATCGCATGGATGCAGGCATGGACCAGATATCTTTTGACAGTGATATAGAGGAAAAGCTTAGAAGAGCACTTAGAAGAGGAGATAAGGAGGAAGCATATTTGGTAGTTGACGGGCTTTTTGAGAAGCTCATCACTATGGATGTTTCCAGAGACAACTGCGTGCCTGTTCTGCTGCAGCTTGTAAATGGGATTGTACTTGAAGTTCAGACTTCAGGAATTGGTACAAGCGTGTTTAGGGAAGAGCTCAGGCAGATATATCCCGTTATTCTTGATTACAATGATTTAAACCGCGTAAGAAAGTACATAAAATTCAATATGATAGATCCGATCATTTATCATCAGAACAACGTGCTTGACAGTCAGTCAGCCAATATAATGACTGCAATTGAGAAGCTTGTTGAGGATAAAGACGGCAATATTACTTTGAATGAATGTGCTGAGAGCCTTGGTTATCATACAAGTTATATCTGGAGGATCCTAAAAGAGGAAAAGAATCTTACCTTTACTGAGTATGTTGATAAATATAAGATCAAGTATGCTAAAAAACTTTTATCTGAAACAGATATGACGGTTGGTGCCATAGCGGAAAAACTCAATTATACAAATTCTCAGAATTTCATCAGATTTTTTAACAAGATGGAGGGTGTTACTCCCGGAAAATACAGACAGGCGTTAAAAGAGGCTTAAATAGGCACTTTAACAGCAATAATCATTTTATTGATAATACAAAATGCACAAAAGAGTATATCAAAAAGCATCCTTAATTGGATGCTTTTTACAATGCAAGAAAATGATTATAGACGTTATTTGGGAGCTATTTATATAATTTGTACATGGTTTGCATCTACCTATAAAGAAAAGATGACATTATTACTAAAGTAAATCAGGAGGTAATTATGGGTAACAGCGGTGAAAAGCGCAAGGGATACCGCAAGATCGTTACTACTGAAGGAAAAGTCTTCTATAGTAAAGACAGTGGACTTGCCGCTTATATGTGGCGTCACAAGGCTTTGTACCTGATGCTGCTGCCGGGACTATTATACTTTATAATGTTCCGTTATGTACCCATGGGAGGTTTGGTAATTGCATTTAAGAATTACTCGCCGTTTCAGGGAATCTGGGGAAGCCCTTGGGTAGGGTTCGATAATTTCAAGCAGTTCTTTTCTAATCAGGACTTTTTGATCCTTCTTAGAAATACACTTGGAATTTCATTATTGCAGCTGGTTCTTTATTTTCCGGCACCAATCATTTTGTCTCTCTTATTAAATGAGATAAGACATAGCTGGTATAAGAGAACTGTGCAGACATTCATTTATATTCCACACTTTGTATCATGGGTTATTGTGGCCAGCTTATCTTATCAGCTCTTTAACACCAATGACGGTCTTATCAATATGCTTGTTAAGGCGGCAACAGGTGAGACGATTCCAATCCTTTCAAGTGGAAAGTATTTCTGGGGTCTGATAGTTGGTCAGGACATCTGGAAAGAAACAGGTTATGGCACGATCATTTATCTGGCAGCTCTTGCGGGGGTTGATCAGGAAATGTATGAGGCAGCAAGGGTTGACGGTGCCGGAAGATGGCAGATGATGTGGAATATTACACTTCCTGCTATCAAGAGTACAGTAATAATCATGCTTATATTAAGAGTTGGTTCTATTTTGAATACAGGTTATGAGCAGATATTCCTTATGAGAAATGACCTTAACGTAGCATTTGCAGAAGTGTTTGATACCTTCATTTATACAAGAGGTATTCAAAATGCACAGTATTCATTCTCAACGGCAGCAGGTATGTTTAAGTCAATTGTCGGAATGATCATGGTACTTGGTGCTAACTACACAGCTAAAAAAGCTGGTGAATCAGGAATATATTAAGGGAGGAAGAAAATGGCTTCAGATTCAAAGGCTATTAAGCGTGACAAGCGCGGAGTTAAGATGAGCCTTGGCTATAGGATCACAGATGTGATCATCTATACACTTATGGGCTGTGTTGGTGTTATAACACTTCTTCCATTCCTGTATATTGCAGCCGGCTCTTTTGCGACAGACAGGGAACTAACAGAGAGAGCATTCTTTATCATTCCTCATGTATGGTCGCTAAACGCATATAAATATTCAATAAATAACGGAAATATCCTGATGGGTTTGAAAAACTCATTGATCCTTACATTTATGGGAACAATTGTAAATATGGCTCTTTCTACCACATTTGCATATCCACTTTCCAAAAAGCATTTCAGAGGAAGAAACTTCTTCCTTAATATGGTTATCGTAACAATGCTTTTCTCAGGTGGTATGATCCCTACATTCATGGTACTCAGAACTTACGGACTGTATGATTCATATTGGGCTCTTATCTTTATAGGAGCTATCAGCCCATTTAATATGATCATCATAAAGAATTTCTTCCAGGAGCTTCCACTTGAACTTGAGGAGGCGGCTTACATGGACGGAGCAGGGGAGTTCTTCACATTTTTAAAGATCGTGCTTCCTCTGTCTAAGCCTGTACTTGCTTCAATATCTCTTTTCTATGCAGTAGGCTATTGGAATGACTATTTCAACGCGATGATCTATCTTCAGACACCGACGAAATACACAGTACAGATCATGCTCCGTAATATTGTATTAAAAGCCAGTGCCATCAGCGATGTAATGATGGATTACTACGATCAGAATGGTGCGCCACCTGATAAGGCAGTAAAAATGGCAACAACACTTATTGCTACTGTACCTATTTTGATCGTGTACCCCTTCGTTCAGAAATTCTTTACTAAGGGCGTGATGGTTGGAGCTGTGAAGGGCTGAGAGAACTTGCCGAGGTATTATCGAGGCTAGTTCGAACGTCTTAAGGCGAGCATGCATAGCATGCGAGAGCTTAAGTTCCTTGTTAACTTAGCACTTCCGTTAATGAATGAATTCTCAAATGGTGAGATTCAGATACACATTTTCTTTCTTAAGGAGGATTACGATGAAAAAGAAGTTACTTGCAACATTACTTAGTGTAAGCATGGTAATGGGGATTGCAGCTTGTGGTTCACAGGCTACAACACAGACAACAGATTCTCAGACAGCAACTGAGAACACACAGACAGCAGATGCTACAACATCTACAGCTACTACAGAGGCAGCAGCTGAGACACCTGTAGAGTACCCTGCAGTTACATTTATGGCTATCGACTTTAACTCAGGTGCTTCAAACACAGGTGATTATGCTGAGCAGATCATGCAGCAGCTCGAAGAGCACACAGGTATCGATGTAGATATCCAGTGGGTTCAGAACGATGTTCTTGAAGAGAAGGCAACACTTGCAATGCAGGATCCTAAGTCAATGCCAATGATCATGACATGGAACGGATCAGTTACAGGTACAGTTGTTACAGCAGCTAAGCAGGGTGCTTTCGTTGATCTTACAGAGTACCTCAAGGATTCAACAAAATATCCTAACCTTTCAAGACAGAACGCAGACGTAGCTAAGTCACTTACAGTTGATGGCAAGCAGATCGGTATCTACAGAGCTCGTGTACTTGGAAGATACGGTATGTCATATCGTAAGGACTGGGCTGATAAGCTTGGTCTTTCAGAGCCTAAGACAATTGACGATGTTTACAACATGCTCTACAAGTTCACATATGAAGATCCTGATGGAAACGGTCAGAACGATACAATCGGTATGGAGATGACATCTTACACAGGTCCTTTCGATATCATGCAGACATGGTTTGGCTGTGGCAATGGATGGGCAGAAGTTGACGGAAAGCTTATCCCTGTATGGCAGCAGGAAGAGTACCTTACAGCTCTCAACTGGTTTAAGAAGCTCTATTCAGAGGGACTTATGCCTTCAGACTGGGCATCACGTACAACAGATACATGGTCAGATGGATGTAAGAACGGTGAGAACGGTGTATACATCGACGTTCTTGACGGCGGAAGAAGAGTTTGGGATTACTTCGTAAACAACGAGATTCCTTCAGTTGTTGATCCTTCAGAGTTTGCTTCAATGAACCTTCTTAGCAACATTGATGGCAAGACAATGGCTACATCAGGTTACAACGGATACTTCACACTTTCAGCTTCAACATGTGACACACCTGAGAAGGTAGAGGCAGCTCTTACTTTCCTTGACAAGATGTGTGATGAAGAAATGCTTGACCTTACAAACTTTGGTCTTGAGGGTGTTAACTATGAAATTAATGCTGATGGAAATGTAGTTCGTCTTGATTCTTCTGATGATTCACTTAAGGCTAACTATGCAGGACTTAACCAGCTTGTTGCTTACATTCCTAACATTGATTCAGCTCTTTCAGAGGAAAAGACAGAGCGTCAGATCCTTGAGACAAATGTTAAGGCAGATGCAGAGAAGTATGCAGTTATCAACCCTGCACTTCCTTACCTTATCAACTCTCCAACATATGCTTCACAGGGAAAAGATCTTGATGACAAGATTTCACAGGCTCGTACTCAGTACATCTGTGGTGAGATTGATGAAGCAGGCCTTAAAGCAGCATGGGATGATGTTTTAAACCGTGGCTATGCAACAATCATTGATGAAGTAAATGCACAGGTTCAGTAAAACAGATTCTTATTATTAAAATGATAAAGAGCATGGGGCATTTGTCCCCATGCTCATTTTAAGAGGATGGGGTATGAAGATTTTTAGATTGGCAGAGACTGCTGCAAAGGGGTATACAACATTTGGAAGCATGTGGGAGAGAGGAAGCGTTAAAAGAAATGCTTCTTTTTCTGTAAAATACGGGGACAAAGAAGAAAAACTTCAGTCGAGGGTGACGGCTTTTTGGCCTGATGGCAGCGTTAAGTGGGCTGCTCACGTAGTCGACGCAGAAAAAATTGGTGATGTGGCTGAGGTTCTTCCGGTTTTGAATCAAGATGATGCAGAAACTGTTACTGATACATGCAGTGTAAAAGAAAGGGAGAGCTCTTTTGATATAACAGCAGGTAAGGTTTCACTATCTGTAAACAAAAAAGGGAGCATCCTTTTTAATGACCTTTTCTATGATGGGAAAAGGGTGGCTGACTGCGCATATCTGCAGGTTTTGATTGAGAATCGTGAGGATGAATATACAAAAAAGACAGTTCCTTATGAGGGAGTTGTCGGAAAAGCTGAAATAATAGAATGCGGGATCACAAGGTGCGTCGTTAAGTTTAGCGGAACCCATAAAACACCTTATGACAGCAGGATTCCTTTTTCTATCTTTATGGAAATCTATAAAGATAGTCCGGAATTTAGATTTACACATACGTTTTTCTATGATGGGGATGAAGCAAAAGATTTTCTTAAAGGTGTTGGTATTTCTTTTGATGTGCCTGCCAAAGGAGAGCAGTACAACAGGCATGTAAAGTTTGCTACTGATAATGGCTGTTTTAATGAAGAAAATGCAATGCTTCTTTGCTGGCATCCAAGGGTAGAACCTGATATTTACAGGGCTCAGGTTGCAGGAAAAAGATTAGCATTTACAGAGCACAAAGATGAAGACATTAATGCCGTTAAAGCTTCTAAAGAGATGCCTATATGGAATGATTATTATCTTTTCCAGGACAGCTCAGAGCATTTTGTCATAAGGAAAAGAACAAATAAAGAAAATGTCTGTTTCATAGACTGCCTTAACGGTAACAGAGCAGAGGGAGTAGCTGCTTTTGGCTCTGAATGTGGCGGAATAATGGTGGGACTTAAGGATTTTTGGCAAAAGTATCCATCAACTATTGAATTTAAAGACGTTTCAAAAGATGTGGCCAAGGCTACAATCTGGCTCTTGCCGCCTCAGGCTGATGCCTATGACTTTAGGCATTATGAGGATACCGGATATTCCCAGACATATTATGAGGGATTTGATGTTTATGGAGCCAGCGCTTATGGAATTGCCAATACATCGGAATACAGCATAAGGTTTTTTGATGAACTGATTCCGGCAGATGAAGAGATTGATGAATTCTGTGACAGGGTTCAAAACAGGGCATTTTACTATGCTGGGGCTGAATATCTTCATTCCCTTAAAGCTTTTGGCTTTTGGAGTCTTGAAGAGAGGAAAACAAAGGCTGAAGAGTTTTTTGAACAGCAGATAGATAAGGTGTTTGATTTTTACAAAAACGAAATCGAGCAGCGCAAGTGGTATGGAATCTTTGATTATGGCGATTTCATGCACACCTATGACCCTTACAGGCATGTATGGCGCTATGACATGGGCGGCTATGCATGGCAGAACACAGAGCTTGTGCCTACTTTCTGGCTGTGGTTCTATTTCCTCAGAACAGGGCGAAGTGATGTATTTAAGATCTGCGAGGCCATGACAAGGCATTGTTCAGAGGTTGACGTTTATCACTTTGGAAAGTACAAGGGGCTTGGCTCAAGACATAATGTTCGCCACTGGGGATGCCCATGCAAGGAAGCCAGAATAGCTATGGCAGGACACCACAGGATGTATTACTACCTCACAGGTGACTACAGGCTAATGGACTATTTTGAAGAGGTAAAAGACGCGGATGTGGCCGTAGGAGAAACGGACCCATTAAGATTCTTTTTTGACAAAAAAGATATGGTTTATCCAACCCATGCGCGCACAGGCCCGGATTGGAGCAGTTTTTGTTCGGATTGGATGACCTGGTGGGAGCAGAAGGAGGATAAAAATTATCTCGAAAAGATAAAGACAGGAATTGCTGATCTTAAGGAAACCCCACTTAAGCTTATGTCAGGCACTGATTTTGAGTATGATCCGGATACCTCACACATGAGATATATTGGTGACAGGGCAACAGGAGGGAGCCACCTTTCAATCTGTCAGGGTTCAGAGCAGACCTGGCTTGAGATGACACAGCTACTTGATGATCCTGAGTGGGATAAGATGCTTGCTGATTATGGGTGGTTTTATACTCTTGACAATGCGGAACAAAATCGTCTAACGGAGGGGAGAATCGGGCAGAGACAGTTTTCTTATCCTTTCATGGCTGCAGGAGTTGTTGCCTACGCTGCAAGCTATTATGACGATGAAAAGCTTGGGAAAAAGGTCTGGAAGATCTTAAAGGACGCTATTTCTTCAGAAACAGGTGCTGATACTTTTAAGGAAATTGTGGTGGAAAACGCTGGAAATCATGCAAACTTAAGAGAGATAACCGGAATATCTACGAATGTGGCTGCCCAGTGGTGCCTTAATGTTATTGTGGCTCTGGAGTTTGCGAGAAAGTGGATGCCAAAGGAAATATAAGAGGTATTAAAAGAAAAAGATATTGGGGATGGTTTATTAAACATGGATAGAAAAACAAGAATATATCTTGTGGGGGATTCGACTGTACAGACTTACAAATTGGAGGCTGCTCCTCAGTGCGGATGGGGAGCTATGCTCTATAGATATTTTTGCGATAACAATGTGAATGTGTATCATTCAAAGGGCTCAAAATTTGATAACGCTGTTACCTATGACGTTGAGGACTTTGTTATAGATAACAGAGCCATGGCTGGAAGAAGCCTTAAGAGTTTTTATGATGAAGGACGCTTTGATGAAGTTATAAGTGACATATGCCAGGGGGATTATTGTCTTATCCAGTCAGCCCATAATGATGCCTATAAAGAGAAGGAAGAGCGTTTTCTGACTCCTGATGAATATAAAGAAAAACTGATAAATGATTATATTGATCCACTGCTTTTAAAGAAAGCAGTTCCGGTCCTTGTGACTGCCATTGCCATGAAGGATTTTGATGAGAATGGGGAATGCAGGATTTCTTTTCCCAAGTATAGAGAAAAGATGCTGGAAGTTGCTAAAGAGAAGAATTTAGTGTGCATAGATCTGGGGAAAATGACCGCAGAGTACAACAGCAGGATCGGGGAAGAAGCTTGCAAGGGTATATATATGAATTTGGATAAGGGTATGTTTGAGAGTGCGGTTGATGGAAAAGAAGACAATGCACACCTTAAATTCGAGGGGGCTTTTATCTATGCTGGATTTGTGGCAAAGGAACTAAAGAAAATAATATCCTGAAGGAATGAAAATATGGAACAGAGAGAAAATTTAGGAAGAGGCTTGATCGCAGTTAAGACAACCACCGGTATCTTTTTATCCTGGAGACTTTTTAAAAGAGAAGCCTTTGGAAGCGATGCAACGGGGCTTGTAGGTGTTGACTTTAAGATATACAGGGACGGAAAACAGATAGCTACAGTTACTGACTCCACAAATTACCTGGATAAAGAGGGCAATGAGAAATCAAAATATGCTGTTGAGGTCGATGATAGCAGTATGATATTTGGTGATAAGGTATTGGACAAGAGTTTTTTTGCTGCAGGCAGGAGCATTGATGTTTCAGTCTGGGAAAGCGGAGAAAACTACCTTGATATTCCGGTACAAAAGCCTGAAGGCGGAGTGACACCTGCCGGAGAAAAGTTTGAATATACCTTAAATGATATGAGCATCGGTGATGTCAACGGCGATGGAGAGTACGAGTACATTGTAAAGTGGGATCCAACCAATTCTCAGGATGTTTCAATAAAGGGTTATACAGGAAGATGCATCATCGATTGTTATAGCCTGTCAGGTCATCTTTTCTGGAGACTTGATATGGGACCAAACATCAGAGCAGGTGCCCATTACACCCAGTTCATGGTCTACGATTTTGATGGCGATGGCAGGGCTGAAATGGCGGTAAAGACTGCGCCGGGAACAAAGATGATATGCTTTGGTAAAGACGGAGAGGTGATTTCAGAAAAATTTATTACGATTCCGGAAAAAGATCTTTTGAAGGGATATTCCAATGAAGATAACTATGTGTGCTCCGCTGATGATTACAAAGAGCACATGAAGAATGTCTTTTTATCCTGGAAAGAGCACCCTGAAGTTAAGGCGGGAAACTGGCCTGATACTTTGGAGGAGTGCTTTGGGATTGAGAAAAGATATGACTATCCCTTAAGCGATAGGGATGCAGATGAGCTTACGGATTATTTTCTTGATGTGTACGCTCCGTCGAGAAGTCCTAAAAATGATCTCAGGAAATTTGAAGGATTTATATATGAGGGTCCCGAATACCTGACAATGTTTGCAGGTGACGGCCGTGAGCTTTCTACTATAGACTATCCTTTTGTGCGTGGCGATGACGGTCTTATGTGGGGTGACTATTCAATGAAGAGGATTGAACCCTGCAACAGAGTGGACAGATTCCTGGCAGGAGTGGCCTTTCTTGATGGTAAGAGACCTAGTCTTATCATGTGCAGGGGATATTACACCAGAACGACTCTTGCTGCCTACAATTTTAATGGCAAGGATTTTGTGGAATTCTGGAAAGTGGACAGTGGCCATGTCCCAATGAGCAATCCTTTTAATGACAATCCTCATGTAGGGAAGGGAACTGACCCTGTCTATGGAATTCTTGCAGGGCAGGGTAATCACAGCCTGTCTGTAGCTGATGTGGACGGGGATGGCAAGCAGGAAATCATTTACGGTGCTGCCTGCATAGATCATGACGGAAGTGTTCTTTATTCAAGTTATGACTATCTGCCTGATGGAACTTATGCCAAGATGGGCCATGGAGATTCCATGCACGTTGCTCATATTGATCCTGACAGAGAGGGCTTTCAGATATTTAATGTATTTGAAGGTGCTGAGGCTGCTCCTTACGGCTATGCGCTTAGGGATGCTGCTACAGGTGAAGTGATACACGGCACGGATAAAGATGGCAATGATACAGGAAAGTTTGGCGTTTTTGCAACCAAAGACCTTGGAAGGTGCATGATCGGGGATATAGCCCCTAATGTCAGAGGACTTCAGTGCTGGGTAAATGATGTATATGACTGCAAGGGACAAGAGCTTCCACTTAAAGCTCCTTCCACCAATCAGGCCATCCGATGGGCAGCAGATCTTTCTACTCAGGTCATTGACGGGGCAGACTATTTAAAAGGCAGCCACAGGGGAGTGATAAATGACATCACCCACGGAGTAATGCTTGATCCAAAGGGAACCCTTACCAATAACGGAACCAAGGGCAATCCATGTCTTATAGCAGATCTTTTTGGAGATTTCAGGGAAGAAATCGTATTAAGGCTTGAGGATAACAGTGCTCTTAGAATCTACACCAATACGGATATTACAAGGCATAAACTCTATACACCTATGGATGATGCAATGTATAGAGTAAGTATAGCCTGGCAGAATAACTGCTATAACCAGACTGGTTACACGAGCTATTATTTTGCATCTGACATGGACTTTTCGAAGGTGCCGCTGGATTATAACACCTGATGATGAAAAAACTGAAATATCTGTAGTGAAATATTGATAGGCAGAAATGATTGAAAGTGCAAAGAAAATGGGTGTTTTAGCTCATATTTAAGCAGTTGGTTATGGTAAAATTTTAATTGGGTTACATGCGAAAAAACGCATAAAAAAAGAAAATGGAGGAAGGTAGAAGAATGGCAAACAGAATTTCACTTAACGGAACATCTTATCATGGGGCTGGAGCAATCAGTGAGGTTGTAAATGAGATTAATGCTCATGGCTTTAAAAAGGCTTTTGTAGCATCTGATCCTGACCTCATCAAATTTGGAGTTACCGGAAAGGTAACAGATCTTTTGGAAAAGGCTGGAATTCCATTTGAGATTTATTCAGATATTAAGCCTAACCCTACGATCGAAAATGTAAAAAATGGTGTAGAGGCTTTTAAAAAGTCTGGAGCTGACTGCATCGTAGCTGTAGGTGGCGGTTCATCTATGGATACATCAAAGGCAATTGGTATCATCATCACAAACCCTGAGTTTGCTGACGTGCGTTCACTTGAGGGAGTAGCTCCTACAAAGAATCCTTGCGTTCCTATCATTGCAATTCCTACAACAGCAGGAACAGCAGCAGAGGTTACAATCAACTACGTTATCACAGATGTAGAAAAAGAAAGAAAATTTGTTTGTGTAGACACACATGACATGCCGATCGTAGCAATCGTTGATCCTGAGATGATGTCTTCAATGCCAAAAGGTCTTACAGCTGCTACAGGTATGGATGCTCTTACACATGCTATCGAAGGTTATACAACAAGAGCTGCATGGGAAATGACAGATATGTTCCATCTTGAGGCTATAAGACTTATCTCCAAGAATCTTCGTGGAGCAGTTGAGAATACAAAAGAAGGCCGTGAAGGAATGGCTCTTGGCCAGTACATTGCAGGAATGGGCTTCTCAAACGTTGGACTTGGTATCGACCACGCTATGGCTCATACACTTTCTGCACATTATGACACACCACACGGTGTTGCTTGTGCTATGTTCCTTCCAATTTCAATGGAATTCAACCGCGAGTACACAGGCGAAAGACTTCGCGAAGTTGCTAGAGCAATGGGCGTAGAAGGCGTTGACAACATGAGCCAGGAAGAGTACCGTGATGCAGCAATTGCAGCAGTTAAGAAACTTTCTGAGGATGTTGGTATTCCAAAAACTCTTGATAAGATCAAAGAAGAAGACCTTGATCAGCTTGCTACAGATGCACTTAACGATGCATGCTATCCTGGAAATCCAAGAGAAGCTACTAAGGAGCAGGTTATCGAAATGTTCCGCATGCTGATGGCATAAGCAATTATTTTAAGAGGGGCTGAGAGAAATGATTTTGCATTTTTTCTGCGTTCCCTACAAAATTTTTATGTTGTAGATCAGGGAGAGTACTATGACAAAACATTTGATTTTGCCAAAGTACTCTCTCTTTGTATATGTGTAAGTAAATGCGGACAGCGGGGTGATTCTTTTATTATAAGAAAAGCTTAGATTGCGGCTGAGTACGCCACCATTGACTGAGCCTGAGGAAAACGCGGCCTTTGTCTTGCCGACGGTGAGGATGATGGGAACAGTAGATTTTCTCGCACCGTCGGATTCAGCATTGTAGCGTTTTCCACAGAACCCGTCAATGGCAAGCACCTGCGGTGTGGCTGAATACAAGGGCCTCAGGCTCTGACTCCGAGAACAGCAGGGGCGGCTACTTTCAAGGCTAAGTATGGCTAAGAATAGTAGATGCGGATACTTCCTAGAATATGTAGGACTAAGAATTGCAGGTACGGATACTTTCCAAAATGTATAGGGCTATATGCCCGTGGTTCCCGCTGTAGGAGAGCTGCAATTCTGTTTTGGGCATATAGCTTGTTTTTAATAGCTCGGCCACCTGTAATAGAACCGTTTTTGGGCTTATAGCCGGATATCAGGCTTGCAGCCACCCTTTTAACGGGTGGCCAGAGGCTTGAAATCAGCCTATATGCCCATTTGAGCGCTCGTGAGGGGTGGCTGGCCTCACAAAAAGCTGCTATATGCCCAAACCATTATTCTTCACGATCATATGG
>NZ_FNUR01000020.1 GCF_900108105.1 Butyrivibrio sp. Su6
GCTCCCAGCCACCTCTGACTTTTACTATTTTGTCCTTATAGCAACTTTTTGCGAGGCCAGCCACCCCTCATGAAGGTCAACTGGGCATATAGGCCGATTTCAAGACTCGGGCCACCCGTTAAAATGGTGGCTGCGGACGGATAATCGCCGTATATGCCCAAATGCCTGCGATAAAAGCTATGATGAGGGGTGGCTGCAAGCTCGATATCATGCTATATGCCCAAAGCCGGGGGAACGAGCTATCTAAACATGACCTAGGCTTATGAAATCCACTGATTAGGTCATGGATTCTGTAATAGCAGAGCGATTCCATGACAAAAAACATGACCTAAACTTATGAAATCCGTTGATTAGGTCATGGATTCTGTAATCGCAGAGCGATTCAACGACAAAAAACATGACCTAAACTTATGAAATCCGTTGATTAGGTCATGAATTCTGTAATCGCAGGGCGATACCATGACAAAAAACATGACCTAGACTTATGAAAAATGCTAATTAGGTCATGTTTTTTGTAATAGCACGTTATCCGTGCAGGTTATAATAAATTGTCACAGTAAAATGAAAATATAGCCCTACACATTATTGAAAGTAGCCATCCCTACTGTTCTCGGAGTCAGAGCCTGAGGCAATAATCCCCAGCCACGCCGAAGGTGCTTGCCATTGACGGGTTCTGGGGAAAACGCTACAATGCTAAATCCGACGGTGCGAGAAAATCTACTGTTCCCATCATCCTCACCGTCGGCTCGCAGACCAAGGCGTTTTCATCAGGTTCAGTCAATGGTGGCGGACGCTGCCAATTACTTACCAATCACTTACGCATATACAAATAAAGAGGATTGCTGTGCGCCCAAACAGGTTGCGCAGTAATCCTCCCGTTAATCTACAGCCTTATATCAAACTGCTGCTATTTCTCTTGTTGCAATAACATCAACACCAGTTCCTGCAACGTTTTTCACAAGTACATCTCCAATATGCGCAGGTGCACTAACAACAGCCGCGTCAATATCCTTCATGACTTCAAAGATCTTGTCCTTTGGAATATCGCTTGCAGTTTTTACTGATACTCTCTCTTTATCTCCACCGGTTATTCTGATGGTACTTGTGACAATCCTGGTGGGATTAACAACTTCTTTTCTTGCATATATATCGCCCTTTGGGCAGGTATTGCCGGCAACTTCCAAAACCTCTCCGTTTTCCATAGATACAGTCAGCTGGCAGCCCATAGGACATCCTATACAGGTAAGTTCTCTTTTTTCCATTTCCAATACCTCTATTTCCCTGATCTTATTAGATAAGCTATTTTAATCTTATTCGTTCTCAATCTTAACCGTTATCTTCTTAAGTCCGCTATGTTCCTGAATCTGACTCTTTCTCAAAATGATCTGTTCCATTTCACCGGGAGCCATGATCCTCTTCTGGTTGTGCATGATGCGCTCATCATCAAAGTAAACACTGACAAAAGAGTTCTTGTAAACATCACCGACTCTGAATCTTACTGTCAAAAGATCATCCATACGTTCAGGGTTGATTGAACTTGGAACTGTATATCTCGCGCCCTCTGTCGCAGTGATCTCAATTGTTTCTGCACCGCTTTCATCCTTGCAGCCATCATTTATGTACTTAACAGCGTTCTGGCCTGCTCTTTTTGCTTCTTCAGAAACATAGTCAACAAGGTCATGAACGTGAAGAACATTGCCGCAGGCAAATACGCCCGGGATGTTGGTCTCAAGTGACTCATTTACGACAGGGCCTGACGTAACAGGGCTCATCTTTACGCCTGCTGATCTTGAAAGCTCATTCTCAGGGATAAGTCCGCAGGATAAAAGAAGTGTATCGCAAGTGTATCTCTCTTCTGTACCCTTGATTGGCTTTCTATCCGGGCCAACTTCTGCGATAGTTACGGCTGTCACATGGTCTTTTCCCTCAATGTCAACTACAGTATGTGAGAGCTTAAGAGGAATTCCATAGTCATCAAGACACTGAACTATATTTCTCTTAAGTCCGCCTGAGTAAGGCATAAGCTCAGCTACAACCTTTACCTTTGCACCTTCAAGTGTCATTCGGCGAGCCATGATAAGTCCGATGTCGCCTGATCCAAGGATAACAACCTCTCTTCCTGGCATATATCCTTCAATATTTACAAGTCTCTGAGCTGTTCCTGCAGAAAAGATACCTGCCGGTCTGTAACCCGGAATATTGAGGGCACCTCTTGGCCTTTCTCTGCATCCCATGGCAAGGATAACTGCCTTGGCTGCTATCTGGAAGCATCCGTCATCTTTATTTATTGCAGTTACAACCTTATCTGCAGAAATATCCATAACCATGGTATTAAGCTTATACTCAATACCAAGATCCAAAGCCTGTTTGATAAATCTATAAGCATATTCAGGGCCTGTAAGCTCTTCCTTGAAAGTATGAAGGCCAAAACCATTGTGGATGCACTGATTTAAGATTCCACCAAGTTCATGGTCTCTCTCAAGGATAAGTATGCTGTCATTTCCTGCCTCTTTTGCTGCTACTGCGGCTGCAAGTCCTGCAGGACCGCCACCTACAATTACTATGTCTACTGTTTTCATGATAAACTTGCCTCCCCTTTTGTTCTTTCAAGGACAATGTACGATTTGCCACCACTCTTGGTTATCTTCTCGTAAGGGAGTCCCAGTTCTCTATTGATTATTTCCATTGTTCTTGGGCTGCAGAAGCCTGCCTGGCATCTTCCCATTCCTGCTCTTGTTCTGCGCTTTACTCCATCAAGTGAGCGTGCGCCGAGAGGTCTGTGGATAGCCTCAAGGATTTCTCCTTCTGTTATGGATTCGCATCTGCATACGATTGTTCCATAAGCAGGGTTCTTTTTGATGAGCTCATTCATCTCTTCAACAGAAAGTCCCTCTGTCTTTGTGATTCCTTTTCTTGTTCCGATCCAGTTCTCTTTTTCAGTTAAAGAGAGCTTTTCTTTTACCATTTCTCCAACCATCTTTCCAATAGCAGGAGAAGCTGAAAGTCCAGGAGACTCGATACCTGCAACATCGATAAAGCCAGGTGCATCCTTAACTTCCTCGATTACAAACTCATGTCTTTCAAGATGAGCACGAAGTCCTGCAAAAGAAGTAATGACATTCCTCATAGGAAGATTCTTTACATTTTCACTTGCCTTTGAAACAACTTCATCAAGTCCCTGTGCTGTTGTATTGTTGCCCTCTTTGTTCTCAAGGTCGATTGCTGTAGGGCCAACAAGGAGATTGCCGTGAACAGTAGGTGTAACGAGTACTCCCTTACCATATTTAGTAGGCTGAGGGAAAATAGTGTGTGATACATAACCCCCGACCTGCTTATCAAGAAGGCAATAGTCTCCGCGTCTCTCAATAATGTGCATCTTATCGCTGCTGACCATGTTGTGGATTTCATCGGCATGAACGCCTGCGGCATTTATAACCATACGGGTCACATATTCACCATTGTTTGTTCTTAAATGCCAAAGGCCATCCTCACCTTTTTTGATATCTTCAACTTCAGTGTTAAATCTAAACTCAACTCCGTTTACATTGGCATTTTCAGCCATAGCTATCGTAAGTTCAAACGGGCAGATGATTCCGCCTGTAGGGGCAAATAAAGCACCCTCTACGTTATCTGAAAGATTAGGCTCCATCTCTAAAGCTTCCTCTTTTGAAAGAATCTTAAGACCCTTAACTCCATTTTTTACCCCTCTCTCATAGAGAGTCTTAAGGCCATCAAGTTCCTCTTTGTGAACGCACACAACCATGGAACCGTTTCTCTTAAATGGGATATCAAGATCCTTTGAAAGCTGATCCATCATCTCATTTCCTTCAACGTTGAGCTTGGCCATAAGAGAACCTTCTTCAGCGTCAAACCCGGCATGAACTATGGCAGAATTAGCCTTTGATGTGCCTTCGCATACATCTTCGCATTTTTCAAGCACACATACGTTAGCCTTGTATTTTGATACTTCTCTGGCAATGGCGCTTCCTGAAACCCCTGCGCCTATTATTAGACAATCGTACATATTTACCATCTCCTAAATTAGTTTTTTGCCCAACCGCGTGTTGAAGCAACAGCCTGTTTCCAGCCCGCAAGCTCTTTTTCTCTCTTTTCCTTATCCATTGAGCTCTTGAACTCTTTGTCTACAGACCAGTTATTTAAAACATCCTCTTTATTTTTCCAGTATCCAACCGCAAGACCTGCAAGATATGCTGCTCCCATAGCTGTAGTTTCTACACAACTTGGCCTTACAACATCTGTATCTATAATGTCTGACTGGAACTGAAGCAGGAAATTGTTCTTGGAAGCTCCGCCGTCAACTCGAAGACTTGTGAGCTTATTTCCTGTATCAAGCTCCATGGCTGCAAGTACATCTGCAGTCTGGAAAGCCAAAGACTCAACTGTCGCCCTTATAATGTGGTACTTATTTACGCCTCGTGTAAGTCCTACGATCGCGCCTCTTGCGTAAGGGTCCCAATATGGAGCACCAAGTCCTGTAAATGCAGGAACCACGTAGCATCCGTTTGTATCTTTAACTCTTGTTGCAAAATATTCTGAATCAGGTGCGGAATCAATTGCTCTGAGCTCGTCCCTAAGCCACTGAATTGCTGCTCCTGCAACATAGACTGAACCTTCCAGCGCATATGTGACTTTTCCATCGATGCCCCATGCAATTGTTGTCAAAAGATCATTCTTGGAATAAACAGGCTTATCTCCTGTATTCATGAGCATAAAGCAGCCGGTTCCATAAGTGTTCTTGGCATCGCCCTTGTTGAAACATGTCTGTCCAAAAAGCGCCGCCTGCTGGTCACCTGCAGCTCCTGCGATCCTAATAGGTCCTCCAAAGAACTCAGGATCTGTCTCGCCATAGACGCAGCTTGAAGGCTTAACCTCAGGAAGCATGCTCATAGGAATATCAAGAATCTGGCAAAGCTCCTTATCCCATTCCAATGTATTGATGTTAAAAAGAAGTGTTCTTGAAGCGTTAGAATAATCGGTTACATGAACCTTTCCCTTTGTAAGCTTGTAAATAAGCCAGGAATCAACTGTTCCAAAACAAAGCTCGCCATTTTCTGCTCGCTGTCTTGCTCCATCGACGTTATCGAGGATCCATCTGATCTTGGTTCCTGAAAAATAAGGATCGAACTTAAGACCTGTCTTGCACTGGAATTCCTCTACGATTCCGGGTCTTTCAGCTTTCATTTTTTCTGCAAAATCAGCAGTTCTGCGGCACTGCCATACAATGGCGTGTGTGATGGGCTGTCCTGTCTTTCTGTCCCAAACGATAACAGTCTCACGCTGATTTGTTATTCCGATTGATGCTATATCTTCAAATTTGGCGTCAATCTTATTCATTGCCTCTCTTGCTACAGACAACTGTGTCTGCCAAATTTCGCTGGCATCATGCTCAACCCAGCCTGGCTCCGGAAAGAACTGTGTGAATTCCTTTTGAGCACAGGAACAGATCTCTCCCTTTTGATTAAAAAGGATACATCTGTTACTTGTTGTTCCAGAGTCCAAAGCCATTACATATTTAGCCATTTATTACTCCTACCCTTCCCCAAAAAATCTTAAATCATGCTATTATGATAAGTCCATATTGTGCTATTTGCAATACATTCACAATATTCTAGCTCTATTTTTGTAGCATTTTAACAAAAAGATATATTGGTTTTTGTTGGAAACCAATATATCTTTTTTAGTTTTCTTGTGCTATCAATCTGCTTCGATTGCTTCGTAAGCAGTATAGTAAGTTTCTATCCTGTCAAATTTGTAATAGGCATCGCCCTTTATTGTGGCAAGACTCCCCGGATTTATACAGACTTCATCAATGTTGTGTGGAATAAGCCAGATACAGTCCACAAGCTCATCTCCGTCAAAGAAAAGAATGTAGGCATCAACCTTGACCTTTATGTCTGAAGTATTGTCGGCCGCTAAAATAACCGAGTTGCCATCCACCTTCGTGTAGACGAGAACCTGATCAGTCATGTCCTTTTCGTAGGGAGTTCTTTTGGTAATGGTGAATTCATACATTGATGGGATCATGCCATTTAAGTCGCTCTTATCAAAACGCCCCTCAATCACGAACTTGGCCTCATCAGGCACCACCTCCGATGTTCTCTCAGAAACTGCCAGCTCATTTCCCTCGCTGTCTCTTGCTGTGAACATGCACTCATATCTGAATGTTTCTCCTGTCTTATTCTGGAGCACAATAACAGGATTACAGTTGTGATCATCCTCTCTGAAATACTGGGCAACTATGATCGTCCCAAGAGGAAGTCCGCCATAGGATGGCATATCATCATCAGAAGCCCCCACGAATCCGCTTACAGGTTTTGTATCATAGTCTTTTTCTATATCTTCAAATTTCTCAAAGATGTTTTGAGGATAGTCCCTGTAATCAAGTGATTCCTCTTTTTCCTCTGAAGTACCTGTACTACTTGCAGCTGTCCCGCTTACATATCCAGGTTTATCCTGAACAACACCGTCACTTACGTAGTAGAGGTCTTCACTTTCTTTTTCAGTATCTTCATTCTCTGTTTGGGCTGTATCTATGGACTCAACATTAAGATCCAGATTCTTTTTCCCTTTGAGAAAAGACATATCGAATCCCATGTTGGAATAATTCTCATATATTATCTGTTTCCAAAAAGGCATCCCCATCCCTTTATCAAAAGGTAACGAAATACCGTAGCAATTAAGATACATGATAATTGGAACCAGAACTCCTACAACAGACATGCAAAGAGCTCTGACTATATTTATTGATTTTTTCTGCAAATAACAATAAATACTCAGACAAAGCGCTATAATTGATGGAAATATTCCGACTAAAACAAAAGATGACAAAAGACCAAGTACAGATAATAAAATTGTAATTACAAGCAATTGCATGAAATTACCCCTCATTTTATGTGCATATTACACAAAAGTTATTCTCAAATAAATGTCAATACTTGTATCTATATTTTTTTATACTACAATATATTGTAGTTAGAAAGTGTATGAATTTTCGTTTTTTGAGGAGGGTGTGATTATGAATAGTGTTGCTACTTTGGAGGCTTCAGACCAGCTGATAATACGTAGCATTCTTCGTTCTATGGCCAATGAACACTGGTCAGTTGCCGAAGCACTGGATGAGTATGATATTCCCGAGGATCTTCGTGATGAATATGAAGCTCAGATAGAAGCCTGCTTTGTTGATTGAAGCAAGCTTCTACCCGGATCATCCGTTATAACATTTCAATCTTAAATACGACTGGCATATCGCTCTTGTAATCTGTTTTTAAATGAAGACCATCGTCTTTTCTTTCAAAAGTTACAGGACTGTCGTTTGCCAGCACTTTGATGCCTCTGATTATACCCGAAAAACCGGTAGAACTGGCGGCATCTTTTTGTGTACCAAGGCTCTTTACTATGTATTCGCCATTATCAGAACATTTTAGAACATGTACATAGATATTGCCATGTGCCACTGTGAATCTGATATCTTCAGGCGTATAGTTTATCTTCTGCTTATCGGTAAACTGTCCGCCGGCCATCTTGGTTGGTCCTTCTTCTGCTACTCTGTATGGCTTTGAATTATAGATAGCTTCGCCGTTTTCTGAGAGCCACTTACCTATTCCAAGTAATGTCTTTTTATCTTCATCAGAAATTGTTCCGTCTGGCTTTGGTCCGACATTTAAGAGCATATTTCCGTTCTTGGCCACTGCATCGATAAGGTTGCATACTATTTCCTCAGAATCCTTGTACTCATTGTCGATAGTGTAACACCAGGAGCGTCTTCCTATTGCCGTATCAGTCTGCCAGATAAATGGTTGTGCCAGAGCCATCTGTCCCCTCTCCACATCAGGAACCGCAACACCAAATGGGAATGCATCGTGCTTGTAGTTGATGACACCAACCTTTCCGATCTTCTCCATTTCGTTGTAATAGTAAGCTGCCATCTCTCTAAGGTATGGCTTTAAGCATGCCTCCTGGATCCACCAGTCAAAATAAAGAACTTCAGGATGATAGTTATCAATGATCTCTTTTGTTCTTAAAAGCCAGTCCTCCATAAACTCTTTTGTTGGAGTAGGCTCAGCATAGAGGTCGTAATGATCCTCAGGCTCTTTCATTGCAGGCCAGTAGAGGCTGTCCTTTGTAATAGAGTCGTTTATATCACTCTCAAAATCTCTGCCATGGCTCATAAAGAACCAGTGCTCGATTCTGTGTGAAGAAGCGCCAAGTCTCATGCCCTTTTTCTCAACGCTCTTTTTAAGCTCTCCAAGATAATCAATCTTTGGTCCCATCTCATAGGCATTCCATTTTGATATCTTGCTCTTGTACATCTGAAATCCGTCGTGGTGCTCTGCTACAGGAACTACATATTTTGCTCCCGCCTTTTGGAAAAGATCTGCCCATTCATCTGCATTAAATTTCTCAGCCTTGAACATTGGAATAAAATCTTTGTATCCAAACTCCTTATGAGGGCCGTAGGTCTTAACATGATGTTCAAACTCTCTTGTGCCCTGAATATACATATTTCTTGAATACCATTCATTGGCATATGCAGGAACGGAATATATTCCAAAATGGATGAATATTCCAAATCGTGCATCTGAGTACCACTGCGGCACTCTGTAATTTGATAGTGAATCCCAATCTGCTGTGTAAGTCATTTCTTTCTAGTCCTTGCTTTCCCCTTTTTATTTTTCTCTTTATCTTCTCGTAAAAGATCCATTCCAACATCATAAACCTTACCTTCAACGGCATCAATAAGCCAGTTGGCCATAGATATGCCATTTTGGGTAAATGCGGTGAAATGGAGCTCTCTCACACTGGTGTGAACTGTTCCTCCCATGGTAATAAGCGGTAATTTCCAATCATTTATGAAAATGCCAAAAGATGGAGTTATACTCTTTAGCTCTTTTACCATCTGAATAAGCTGGTGATAGTACTCATCCTGCACTTCAGAATCCGTCTCATACTTTCTGCGGATAATATCGTTGTAATAAGCACTTAATAGATAATCTCTGGTGGAACTTGAATATAAAAATTTAAACCTGTCCCCATACTTGGCATAAAGAGCCTTATACCAGTCAAGGGTTATGTTATCACTAACTATCGGCTTCCAAAGACTTTCCTTTGTCATCCAGATATTTTTAGCTGTCTTTCTCCAGTTTTTGTAAAGGAGCTGTCCGCTGTCAGAAAAAACCGTGATATTCCTGGCGTTTGGATAATAGTCATCAACGATCTCTCCAGCCAGGGCAGGAACCGCGAAGGCACCTGCTGAATTACCGGCTATCAAAAGCTTTGATGGTGATGGAAAGAGCTTTTTAGCCACTTTCATACTCTCGCGGAAATTTACGTATCCATGGAAATGAAGGACTTCATCCTTACCTTCCTCTGATTTATATGGATAATCATTGTTTCCGATATGGAAATCTCCTGTGGCATAGGTAATTACCACAAAGCTCCAATCCTTGAAAGGATTTTTATCCGATGCTATGTCGGTTATCCCAACGTTTATATTCATAAGCTGTGTAAAAGGCCTTAAATTATTCCAATAATAGTTTGGAAGTCCCGCTGCAACTTTGCCCCCTGTAACAGGTCTTGCTGCAGTGTACTCATTCCATGCCACTCCGCCTCCTGATAAAAAGACGCACAGCTTATCCGGATCAGCTTTTTTAACATAGATATAATACTCAGAGCCGTCTCCAGAAAGTCCCCTGTCCAGAGAGACTCTATACCAGGTCATATCCTTGGGATCATCAGGAAGTTCATCCGCCAGTTTGTTGCGGTCCTCCATTACCTTACCAATGGAATTCTCCACGAAGTCTCCCACTCTGTTTGCAAAGACGATTCCTCGTTTGAAGTTGTTTTTATTAAGTCGGTTCTTTAAACTCATGAAACACCTATTACACTTTGTGATGATACTTTGTGATGATATACGGATTGCTCCGCTTCGCTCTCGCAATCCTACAAGCATTCGGAATCCGGCACATATGCCTACTTCCTCATGCTTGTTAGGGGCATCAGATTAAATATGTTTACTCATGCAAGCATGAACACATATTTAATCTGTGACACCTATATCATCACATGTTAAACATTTTTTCTGAAGCATTCTTAAGGTCACCGAACCTGAAGATGATAACTCCTGCAAAGAGGATCAGGTATATCATCACGCTGGTGACTGCAGGCCACGGAACCTTATTCATGCCATTTTTGATAAATAAAATCTGAAGAAGCACCATCACAAGATCAAGTACAAGGTAAAGAATGTACTCATCAAGCCTTAGCTTCAAAACAAGGGCTGTAATAATGGTTGCTATAGCAAGACCTATGAGAGTCAGCGGGATCATCCACGCAAAGCTCCACCCATAAAAACCTGTATGAAGATCAACATAAATATCTACAACAATAGCGACTATTACTTCCCATGTTATTACCTTTATCAGGTTATTTCTAAGATACATGGTGGTAATTATCGTGATCCATCCTGCCAGAATTCCCAGCATAACAGGACTGATAAATGAGAACTTATTCTCAGTCATGATATTGATGGTTGCAAAAACTATTTCAGAAGCCACAAACAGGAAGGTACATACCTTCAAAAACGTGATATTACTGATCTTTTTTCTTCTTATCGTTGGAAAAGAAGGACTTGCTTCACCTTCTACATTTTTAAGTTTCCCCTGGCATAATGGGCAACAGCTCTTATTTCCTCGTATATTAACTTTACACTTTGGGCATATCTGCATCAGTCACTTACCTCCTCATCATAGTCATTTGACCCAAGCTCAACTTCTATTCCCTGCTCTGACAGGCATCTAAAGAAATTAAGCATTACTCTGTGGGTCTTAAATGGTGAGGCTTCGCCAAAGGTCATCTTATCGCCAAAAGAGCATACTGTTATCTGCTGTGATGCAGCGGTCATAAAGGCACTGAATCTGTCTATATATTCCTCAACCTCTTTGGGCATTTTGATCCTTCCAATGTTTGACATGGAAGTTGTTACACCCTTTTTGGCAGCAGCATCAAATCTTCCAATCGTGAAATCCTTTATCGGGAGTGGAACCACTTTAACAGCCAGGTTGTGCTCAAGAGCAGAATATGAATTCATGGTCTTTTCAATATTCTCCGCTGAAAGCTTTTCCTTAAAAGCTTTGTCAACAGGCTCTATGATCGTATTTAGATTGCCGTCATAATTCGCAGGATCATAATCGATATTGATAACGCCAAAGAAATTCCTGGCTGTTCCGCTGTGATAGAACTGTCTCAAATTTACAGGAACACTTACCACAACATGCCTTTTCTTTTGACCACGGTTCATGCTGAGTATCGCAGCCTTAATGTAGATCGCAACGCACAAAACGCCAACTGTTGTGTTATGCTGATGTGCAAGTTCCAGGAATTTGCTGCTTGATACTGTTCCCTCAAGAAGATGCGGAAGCAGGTTTTCATCAAGCTCACCACTTACCTGATATGCCTTAACAGATGACATCTCCTTAAGCTGCTTAAGTCCCTTTTGCTTGCTGTAATTGTCAGTGAATGCATCAACATTCTTTTCCTCAACAGAGAACTCATCAACGGGCTTAATATCCTCGCTAAGTGAGTGCTTGAGCTGAAGATAGCGGATAATAAGAGTCTTAAAGAACATAAAGGCTCCTGTTCCATCCGCAAGAACGTGGAACATTTCAAGATTTATTCTTTTATCAAAATAGTTAACTCTGTATAAAAGATTTTTATGCCCCGGAATATAAAGCGGCATGCAGGCCGGTGTGTGCTCAAGCTCAACAACAGGCCTTAGATCACTGTCCTCAAGGTAATACCAGAAAAGTCCCCTGTGAAGGACACAGTTAAAAAACGGAAATTCATCGATAGTCTCATCAAGAGCTATCTGAAGCATGTCCTTTTCAACCTTTTCTTTTAACTCGCATGTAAGTCTGAATACCCTTGTGTTTGCTCCTCTCGCCGTAGAAGGAACAATCTTAGCGGCATTATCCAGTTTGTACCAATTTTTTCTCTCCATCAAAACTTTTAATCCTTATCTATAGTTTTATAAATGCTCAATTCTTTCGGTCACTATATCCATAGATGCTCTGCTTATCCTATAGATAACATCCTCCAGTGAAATGAACTTTTTCCCTCTTATAAATTTGAGATATTTGGGTTTAAATCTCATCTTTATGCCCTTTGGCTCGATTCCGCTGTTGACCTTCTCTTCAATGGTGCTGCAGGTATCAACAGGGTCATGGGCCAGGCTCTTATTCAGAATGCAAAGAAGTGTTCCCGCTGTCCTTACAAGTCCCTCAGCATTGGGGTCATCACTTACGTCAAGTGATTGCAGCGCTCCCACAGACCACTTCTTTAAACTATGATATATTCCGTACTCGCAGTCAAGCTCTACAAGCTTTTCATTGGTGGAATCATAGAGCCACACTTCGTTCCCCTTAACGAACATGTCGCTGACTATAAAGAGCTCGCCCTCAAACGGGAACTTTATGCCCACATTTGAGCACCCGGTCAAAAGAACATTCGCATTAACTTCTGCAACATAGTCACCAAGGTCAGTCTCAAAGCCCGTGGTATCTGCGACCATCTCAGGCTCTGACTCATACCTGATATCTTCTTCCTCTTTTTCTTTCTTCTCTTCTATTCTCGCATTCTCATCATGCTTTATCTTATAGGAATAGAACAACGGAGTCTGAACTGTAAACCTGTCACTGCCACATTCCTCGAAAGGTCCTGCAACAGGGAATCGCCCTCTTTTTCTGCCAAAATAGTCTGTATCAAACAAGATAGAGCTTCCATCAGGATTCTCAAATCTCTCCTCCGGTTCAAAGGCAAGACCTAAAGAATCCGAATTAACAGGAACTGTAAAGTTCCTTGGCAGATACTCATAAAGATTGGTATGAAGTGTATACCTTCCCTCTTCTTCATCCACATAAAGGCTTATCTTGTGTCCCTGATCTATGTGAGCAGAGGTCTCAAAATCACAGCTCCTTGCGCCATTAAAATAGGCGTTACCTCCAAAATAAACCGGCAGATGATCATAATACAGATCATTGGAGCCCAAAGTCTTTCTTGCGTTTTTGCCAAATCTTCCAAAGTACTCAGAAGGACTTGGATAGGCGTTGTAAGGAATGGTTCCGCATATAAAATTGTTGCGGTCTATGGTGTCAGCTTCTTTTGAAACGCAGTAGTCCAGAAGGTCCTGTCTTATCGGCTTTTGAACAAAAATGTTGTTATAAAATCTCACATCACCGTGAAGTATTGTCATAAAGCCTGCAATCTTCGTAGAATGTGGCACATGATATGGGGTATATCTGTTTGTGGCAAACTTTTTCCCACCATTGTCTGTTCCATTTCCAACATAGGTAAAAGAACCGGCTATAAGATTGTGCACAAAGGCAATTCCCTGAGCACTGATCCTTGCTGCAATATCAGACAAAAGCAAATTGTGATCAACAATTGTCGGGCCATGGGATACCTCGATAAATATATCTTCTCCAAGGGAGAGCCCGCTTTCTATGATAGTTCCTTTTGGCGGAACATTATCGTGAAGGAAGTTCTGACTAACCCTTGTTCCCTGTGCCTCCCAGTCAAGCCATATTCCCCTTGTGCAGTGGTCGATATGGTTCCTTCTGATCTGCGCATCTATTGCAGCGTGGAACTTGATACCTCCAATCTCTGCGCCTTCAAGGTTATGTTTATTATTTATATGATGGATGTGGTTGTCCTCGATGATTGAGAAAGCACATCCCATGTGGCCTACAATTCCTGCCTGTCCGCAGTCATGTATATCACATCTTCTGACAATGTGAGATCCAACTGTTTCTTTGTCCCAGCCATCATTAACTGCCTGGCACACTGCATCTCTCTGGGTCTGCGTGCCATCTTTTAACCAATAAGAAGTCCACTTGTTGTTATTGCCCTGTTGATAGTACTTTCCAAGGCTTATTCCAACACATTTTGACTCAGCTATCTCACACTCTTCTATGATCCATCCCTTTGACCAGTTAGGCCCCATCATTCCTTCCTGCATAGCTGTAGGCGGTGCCCACTGAGTCGCAGCATTCCTGATCATAAAACCACTTACTGTAATATAATTCAGGCCCTTTTTCTCCGGGAAAAAGCACGCCCTTCTGACAGAAATCTCTACATCCTCCTGATTTGGGTCTTTTCCCTGGAAATTGGCATAGATGACTGTATTATTATCCTCCTGGGCTGTAAACCAGACATACTCTGAAAAATCAGGGTCCCAGGAACTCTTATCCTTATTGGGATGCATACAAAAAGACAGATCAAATACTTCAGTCATTGATCTTCCGTTAAGATATAATTCACCTGTGTGGGGATTTTTATCTGAAGTCTTGAACCAGTCGCCTGCAACTTCAGAAATATATGGATTGTAATCTCCGAAAAAGCTGTTTGGAATCCTGATCCTCCAGACATTTTCAAAGGCTTCAAAGCCCTTTAATTCTTCGGAGCCTGTGATCACAGCCTCGCCCCTTGATGTACTCTTATAGACGATTCTCTCTTTTGCGGTGCCTGAGTTTTTAGGTCTTACCCACTCTCTGTATATACCGGGAGCAACCAGGACAGTGTCACCAGCCACTGCTATATCAGCTGCTTCCTGAATAGTCTTAAAAGGATGATTAACGCTTCCGTCACCGCTCCTAAGCACATTGCCCGCTACGTATATCTGCATATTCCCCCTCCTAATAACACTGTGTTCAGAATTCTTTATTTACAGACACAAATATAGCTACAATACTAGTATATCACTAAAACAGTATGCTATACTTACTGATAATTCAAAAAATAGAAAGCAAACAAAACTTTACACGGGAGAATAAAATATATGGCAAGAATGAAGTTTATATATGCGATTGCAATTATTGCAGCACTTATGATAGGGGGATTGATCATCAATTTGGTTAGTTCTTTATTTTGAAAAAAAAGCATGCGATATAACCTTAACAGGTTAAATGCATGCTTATTATTTCAATTGATCTTCTTTTGCTTATAAAGATCTGAATCCGCTCTTGCGATGAAGGACTGGAGCGATATTGGTGACTCGAAGTCGTACTGGGCGATTCCTACGCTTACTGACAGATCATAGTTGGTATTATAGCTTTCAGTAATGCGTTTTACATTGTTCTTTATCTGATCTGCAAGCCACGTAGCTTCTGCCCTGTAGGACATCTCTGCAACTACCACAAACTCATCTCCGCCATACCTTGATACAAAGAACCTGCTTCTAGGGCCCTGGCATGCTTCCTTGATGGCGTCTGAAATTCTGATAAGAGCGTTATCTCCTTCAAGATGTCCATATGTTTCATTTACAGTTCTGAAATGATCGATATCAATAAGAAGGATAAAAAGAGACATTCCAGGCTCTTCTTCTCTCATCTTCCTGGTAAGATATCTGAACATCTGATTCTTGTTATTTAACTGAGTAAGCGGATCTAAAGAGATAAGACTCTCTGTCTGAGTAATATATGCATAAAAAACTGCGGCTACAATTCCATAGCACAAAAACGGTATTCTCCAATATACTGCCTGCAAGATACCAAGTATGATCGGCATACATGGAAATACGCCTATCATAAAGTACATGCCCCTATCGGCATATCTGTCCTTGTCCAAAGCTCTGTAAAAAGCCTTAGCTGAAGATGCAAGAAGATATCCGAAAGGAACTACTATAAGTATCAGATAGAGATTTCCACCCACAAGGGCGTTATTCTCATCCACGTAAAATACTAAACCTGTTCTATAGGCTGAAATGCATAAAATCGCAGAAATCCAGACAGGTATACTTATCAGAAGTCTTGCAATGTCCTTCTCTACCATCTTTCCCTTTTGTAGAGTTTCAGACAAAATGAACCAAAGATACGCATCAACACTTATAAGCAAATATGTAAATATGTTGGATAAATAAAGGAAAGGCTTTGAGTTGCTGATAACGCCGCTATCAACAAGTGCCCAGAATATCTCTGCTATAAAATAAAGCATTGTAACAAAGACGATATCGCCAAGATAAACTGTTGAAAGGTCTTTATTAACACCTCTAGCTATTTTAAAAAGAATTATTCCAAGTAAGAAAAAGCAAGCCAAATAGGCTTCAATGTAGTAAAATTCGTACCCCAAAGTAAAACCTCCGCCATACTTGTGCAATTGAATGAATTTTATCACGATTCTTTTTGCTTGTGACCAAAATTCATTCGATTTTATATTTTGTTTATAATTTGGGGTTCACGCTCCTCCGGCAATAGCCTTAAGCGCATCAAATTCAGACTCGTAGACGCCTCCCATAGCCTCCAGATCTTCCCAGGAGTACCATGCTCCGCTAAGCTGGACACCTTTGATAGAAATATCAGTAGCAATGACCATGAAGGGCTTATGATTAACAACAATATATGCTGTTCTGTTAAGCCCGAAAGGAGTAACAAAAATATGCCCCGTTTCGATCAGATGATTAATCTGATCTAGTGTGTAATTCTTATTTAATGGAGTCGTTTTTAGCATATATCTCGCCCTCAAAAATCGAATTGCTCCCTCAAAAAAGAAAGAGTCAAATAGTATAAAATCATTATACTATCTGGCTCTTTTAGTGTAAATTCGTTTATATTTATTTAATATTTGAATAATCTCTTTCTCCAAAAATGCCGGTTCCCACACGTACAAATGTTGCGCCTTCCTCGATAGCAACCTGGTAATCTCCCGTCATTCCCATGGATAAAGTGTCCATTTTAACGCCCTGAATATTTGCTGCATTTATCTTATCTTTCAGCTCTCTAAGGCCTTTGAAATAGACTCTGTTGCTCTCTGGATCATCGGTATAAGGGGCAATGGTCATAAGCCCTCTTATCTTTAGATGTTCAAGACTGCTGATAGTCTTAACAAAGTCCATCACCTCATCCGGTGCAAGTCCAAACTTGGTGTCCTCACCGGCCATATTAACCTCTATAAGCACATCTGCCACAATACCTGCTTTTGCAAACTGCTTTTCTATCTCAAGAGCCAGCTTTTCATTGTCTACAGAATGGATCATTTTGACTATTCCCGGCAGATATTTAACCTTATTGGCCTGAAGGTGACCAATCATATGCCAGTCCACATCCTCTGTGATCACTTCGTGCTTATCCCTGATCTCCTGGACCTTATTCTCACCAAAAACTCTTATTCCGCAGTCCATGGCCTGTCTGATATCGCTTACAGGCTTGGTCTTGCTGACTGCAATGAGAGTGACTTCGCTTCTGTCTCTCCCGGCTTTTTCGCATGCCTCACAGATTTTTTTCTCTACAAATTCAAGATTATCCTTGATCATGATCATATCCCCATTTAATAATCAAACGTTTTTCCGCTTTATTTTTTCTGGGGCTTATTATATCATAATTCTAGGGGATACGAATACATATACTATATGAAAACGTAACATGAGGGGTTACCAAAATGAATGTCAATGACATTGCAAATGGTTCTGAAATAAAAATCTATGCAGCGATCGGCGGCCATAGTATTGTCCTTATGACAGAGGCAATATTCGGAGTATCCGCTGGTCTCCTTGTAAAGCCAATGGAGTACTTTGGCAAATACATGCAGTTCCTGGAGCCATCGCAGGTCCAGGTTCTCAACAAGCGCGATGGCCGTATCTATAGATTCATGTCCACAACTATCACTCCTGTAAAAACAAGATATGGATATTTTCATCTTATAAGAGCTTCTTCCAAGCTTGAACCTGAAAACTCCAGAAAAGCTGAGCGCTTCTACATAGAAAAGCTTGGTCTTATGTCCATAAATGGAAACAACCTCGATTTAAAGAACTGTCTCGTTCATGACATTTCGCTCAGAGGCCTTTCCCTTGTCCTTGATAAAAACACCAGTCTAAAGCCGGGGGATCACTTAAATGTCATGTTCAGATACGGTGCTACACTCCATAATTACGAAGTCAGCACTGTGGTAGTCAGGAATTTTGAGGTTCAGGGCAAAAGAGCTGTCGGATGCAGCATATCCAATTTAAATGTTGATCTTATTGGTCTTCTATCCGAAAAGAGAAATGAGAAACATAACATATCTGCAGAGTCGTCTGAGATAAGTCTTAATCCTGAAATATCACAGGCTCAGCAGATCCAGGAAGTTGAAGAAGATCTTGCAAAAGATATAACGCCATCAGAGAAAAAATCTCTCAATATTACTTCAAACGGAACCAATCCTTTGGATCCTGCCAACTTAGAACACATAACCGATAAATCTCTTCGTCAAAAGAAGAAGGAAGAAAAAATGGCACAGCAGGCAAGGGATATTGCGAATCTCCTCGATCTGCGCGATATCTGAGCTGATCAGAAAATATCATCATAGAAATATCTAAGAAAAGCCCATGTCCTGCGACATGGGCTTAATGTTTTTAATAACGGATCTGCTTTTCAACCATACGAACAAATTCTACATTGTTCCTTGTCTTTGAGAAGAGGTTGATGCACTGATCAACTGCATCGTCTGCCTTCATACCATTGAATCCCTTTCTCAGGCTGTTGATAGCTGCAAGCTCCTCTTTTGAAAGAAGAAGATCTTCTCTTCTGGTGCTTGACTTTGGAATATTGATAGCAGGGAAAATTCTCTTTTCCTGAAGTTTTCTGTCGAGAACCATTTCCATGTTACCTGTTCCCTTGAATTCCTCGTAGATAACATCATCCATCTTTGAACCTGTCTCAATAAGAGCTGTTGCAAGGATTGTAAGGCTTCCGCCCTCTCTCATGTTTCTGGCAGCACCAAAGAATTTTTTAGGCATATGAAGAGCTGCCGGGTCAAGACCACCTGAAAGAGTTCTTCCTGATGGTGGAACTACGATGTTATAAGCTCTTGTAAGACGAGTGATGGAATCAAGAAGGATTACAACATCCTTGCCGTGCTCAACAAGACGCTTTGCTCTCTCCATAACCATTTCTGCAACTCTCTTATGATGCTCAGGAAGCTCATCAAATGTTGAATAGATAACTTCTACATTTGAACCTTCGATTGATTCCTTAATATCTGTAACTTCCTCAGGACGCTCATCAATAAGAAGGATAAGAAGGTGCATATCAGGGCTGTTCTTTAAGATTGATTTTGCAACATCTTTAAGAAGTGTTGTCTTACCAGCCTTAGGAGGTGATACGATCATACCTCTCTGTCCCTTACCTATTGGGCTGATAAGATCCATGATTCTCATAGCAACAGATGAACCTGGCTGCTCAAGCTTAATTCTTGAATTAGGGAAAATAGGTGTCATGTTCTCAAAATTCCATCTTCCCATTGCAACTTCAGGCTTGTATCCGTTTACTGAATCAAGAACTGCAAGTGCTGCAAACTTATCAGATTCTTTTTTCTCTCTGCATCTGCCCTTAAGGATGTCACCAGTTTTCAAATTAAACTTTCTGATCACGCTTGGTGCAACATATACGTCATTCTCACCAGGCAGATAGTTCTCACATCTGATAAAGCCGTAACCATCCTGCATAACTTCAAGGATTCCATCTGCAGGATCTCCATCTGCAACAGGAGCTTCTGCTGGTGCCGCTGCAGCTGCATCTTCCTTCTTTGGCTCAGCTTTAGCGCTCTCAGCCTGCTCATCTCTTTTTATTGTCTTAACCACAATGTTTTTCTTGTGGACTCCGCTTTTTTCATGGTTCTGAGCCTTCTCCGCAGGAGCATCAGCTTTTTCTGCCTTTTCTGTTTTTTCAGCTTTTTCTGCTTTTGCAGACTTTACGGCCTTTGCAGGTTTTTCTTCCTTGTGTTCAGGCTTCTTATCAGATTCTTTTTCATCCATCTCGCACATAAGATCAATGATCTCTGCTTTTTTCATGGATGACGCGCCTTTAATACCTCTGGTCTTCGCAATTTCCCTTAGATCACTAAGTTTTAAAGTTTCGTATTTTTCTCTCAAATTAACTCCATTCCGTGCACAATGCACTATTCAAACAATACCTATATCCTATAAACAACAATTGTTAACGTGGGATCTTCGAACGATGTACGTCGAATAGACGAATTATGTCCAATTAGAAATAACTTATACTGTAAGCTATCGTTACGTCACAAATACATTACAACATACTTAAAAGAAAATCAACTACTTTTTTCAATTTTTTATCATTTAGTTTTATATAATAATATCTTTTGCAATCTTTTCCCGCGTAACCATGGGCAAAAATCAAAAAAGCTCCCTGTACAAAAAATGTACAGAGAGCAATAAAAACTGTTTAATTAAAATTTCCGTAAAGTATCTTGGCAAGTTCTGAGTTTTTATCAAGAACTAAAGTTTTATCGCCTGTGAGCGATCCCTTAAGAGCATCAAGGCCTCTTATATAGCTGTAAAACTCAGCTTTATCCTCTGTGTCATAAGCTTTAGAGAGGGTCTCCATATATGCTGCCTCTCCTTCTGCTTCAAGGACCGCTGCATCTTTTTCAGCCTGAGCCTTTATGATGGCAACCTGCTTATCAGTTTCATTCTGGATCTTCTGGGCTTCAGCATTACCCTGGGCTGTATAAGAAGCTGCAATATTGTTTCTCTCTGAGATCATTCTCTCATATACAGCTTGCTTGTTATCATCAGGAAGGTCCAAAGCTTTGATCTGTGCCTGAACGATTGTGATACCATAACCAGCCATATCAGAATTAGCTTCTGATGTAATAAGCTGTGTAAGCATCTCGCCTCTTGCCTCTATAACCTCATCCTGTGTCATGGATGAAATTGCATTCTTTGTTGCATTGTATACAGAAGCCTCAATTCTCTCCTCTGCTCTTGTCTCAATGGCATTAAGTGTCTGAACAAACTTAAGAGGTTCTGCTACCTTCCACAGTACATATGTATCTGTTATCATTGACTTTTTGTCCTTTGTGATAACGTCTGACTGAGGAATATCATATAGAATAACCTTTGCTGAAATTGACTGGGTGCTGTCAATAAAAGGTGTCTTGAAATGAAGACCGGGATCCTGCGCTATAGCAACTATCTTTCCAAATCTTCTTACTGTAACATATTCATTCTGATGCACTACGTATGTTGATGATCCCACAAGTACCGCTGCAAGGAGAACAACAACAATGATCACATAACCTAAAATACCTTTTTTCTCATTCATTGTCTCAATCCTCCTTAACCGTTAAAACTATCTAGTGGAAGCATCTGCTGTGTGTTCCCATCAGTGATGATAACCTTAAGATCAGGAAGAAGTTCTTCCATTGTCTCATAGAAAAGTCTTTTCTTTGTGATGTAAGGCTGGAGTTTGTACTGCTCATACATCTCATTGAATCTCGCAACCTGACCTTCAGCTTCTGCTATTCTTGCCTGCTTGGAAGCTTCTGCATCCTGAAGAATCTTATCAGCAGCAGCTTCTGCCTTAGGAAGCTCTTCGCTCTGATACTTTTTAGCATTGTTTACAGCTGTTTCTTTTCCCTGCTTAGCTGTTTCAACAGACTTAAATGCCTGAACGATCTCCTCTGTCGGAGGCTCAGCGTCCTGAACAGAGATATTAACAACTGACATACCAATATTCTTTTCAGCAAGCTCCGTTGTAAGTCTCTCTTTTACCTCTGCCTGGATCTGTCCCTTTGCAGTTGTGATGACGTCATCTACAGGATAATTGACAACAGTATTTCTAATGCTGGCAAGCGCCATGTTCTTCATGATCATCTCAGGATCTTCGCTGTTGTAATATGCGGCAACAGGATCGCTTACTTTATATTCCAAATAGAAGTCAATATCTACAAAGTTGAAATCTGAAGTTATCATAACTCCTTCATCATCAACAGTTATGTTCTGTCCATCCTTAAGAACATATCCAATACCAATACCATGAGTAGTCATATCTACCAAATGTACCTGCTGAATATAAGGAATCTTAAAATACAAACCTGCAGTATCAACACGCACAACCTTACCAAACATAGTAAGGATTGCCTGCTCCTGCTCTTTTACAGAATAGAAACTGCCATTTACTACTGTCAGCGCAAAAAGAGCCACGATTACCAGGAGGACTACTTTAAGGCTGATCTTCTTTTTTACAAAGCCATTTTTATTTTTTCCCATTAATACTTTTCTCCAAATCCTCAAAAACACAACTAAAGAAAAATGGCTGGCATACACGCAAGCACGCCAGCCTTTTTCATATGTTCAATATCTCATTTAATTACTGGAAATTTGCTACAAGGGCTACGATCCTAAGAGCAAAGAGAATGAAAACTACCCACATGATTGGGCTGATATCTTTTGCCTTCTTAGTAACAACCTTAAGAATAACCCATGCAAGAACTGCAAACATGATACCTGTAGCGATTGAATATGCAAGAGGCATCATTACTACTGCAAGGTAAGCACCTACTGAATCAGCGATGTCGCCATCAAACTTAACCTTTGCAATTGACATAAGCATAAGCATACCAACATAGATAAGTGCCGGAGCTGTTGCAAATGAAGGAATAGCAAGGAACAGTGGGCTAAGAACGATTGAAACAAGGAACATTACACCAGTTGTAAGAGCTGTAAGACCAGTTCTACCACCTGCTGCTACACCTGCACTTGACTCAACGAAACTTGTTACTGTTGATGTACCAAGTAAAGCACCACATGTTGTACCTACAGCGTCAGCCATAAATACCTGACCAACTCTAGGAAGGTTACCATCCTTATCAAGAAGGCCTGCCTTATCAGCAACACCTACTACTGTTCCAACTGTGTCAAAAAGATCTACATAGAGGAAGCTGAATGTGATAGCAATGAACTGAATAAGGTGTGTTGCAGCCCAACCAAAGTTAAGCTTAAATGCTGTCTCGGAAATAGCGCCAAGCTGAAGTCCCTGTGAGAAATCAGGGAAAAGATTAGCTGCTGTGTAAACACCTGTTGCCTGAAGGATCATTCCGATGATCCAGGTAACAATGATTCCGATAAGAACACCACCTGTTACATTGTAGTGTACAAGTGTTGCGATAATGATGAGTCCTACAAGTGCAAGAACCATATCAAGATCAGAGAAGCTTCCAAGTCCTACTACTGTTGCATCGTTAGCAACGATAATGTGTGCATTCTGCATACCGATGAATGCTACAAAAAGACCGATACCTGCTGAAATACCAAACTTAAGATTCTGTGGGATGCTGTTGATGATCTGCTCACGGAATTTAAAGAATGAAAGAACAATGAAGATAATACCTTCACAGAATACTGCTGTAAGAGCAATTGTGAAAGGATTCTCCTCTCCGGCAAGTTCACCAAGACAAACTGTATATGCAAAGTAAGCATTAAGTCCAAGTCCTGCTGAAAGACCGATTGGGTAATTGGCAAAGAAAGCCATTACAAATGTTGCAATTGCAGAAGCAAGCGCAGTTGCAACGAATACGCCGTTTGCATTCATTACTGTGCCCAAAATGTTAGGGTTTACGGCAAGAATATATGCCATAGTAAGGAATGTAGTTAAGCCGGCAAGCACCTCCCTCTTCACGGTAGTGCCATGCTCATTGAGTTTGAAACACTTCTCCAACATACTTTTTTCCTCTCCTTTGAAAAACATTTATAAATTTGTTTATTAAACACCGGACATTATCTTTTTAAGATTCTGCCAACAGTGTAAAGAACCTCATATATATTGTCGTAAAACTCGAATAATACGTGAGCCATTACAGATATATAAATGTTCTTAGTAGCGATATATGCAATTGTAACCGGAAGAGCCATGATAGCCCATTCCAAAATCCCCAAAGGTCCATGAGCTCTCGTAAGAGCACAAAGGACTAAACTAAGTACAGCAAAGATGATAGTCTGCTTTTTATTATCAAATCTGATAAGAGCCTTTCTAAAGAAAAGCTCCTCTGCCACAGGCTTGATAACGATCATCATAAGCGCGTAAAAGAAGGTTGGAACCAGATCATTGTGAACTATTATACTTACAGCACCTTCATCAATATGGAAAGAAAACTGTGAAGATATCAGCATCCTAAGCTTTCCTGCAAGTAAAAGACCAATAAAGGTAATAGCAACAGGAATCCAGAATCCTAATACTCTTCCGAAGTTCTTATAAAGCTTTCTGAAGGAAAACTGCTTGTATATAAAGTAAAAGTATGTAAGTAATCCAAAATAGAATGCAAAGAATAAATGAAAAGCCTGCTTGGGCCAGATTATCGTAGCAACTACAAAAACAATCTCCCATGCAATAGGTATATATATTCGTTTCAAGGCAAACTCCTTTAAACAATCAAAAAATCAATTCATATTATATATATAGCTCATTGCAAGGTCAATCATATTTATCCAATAATTAATTAGTTTTGTAAGTTTTTACTTATCATGCTAAAATGTGTTGGCATAGCATTTTACATGGAGTAGGAACAATGATTTTATCAGTACATAATTTGTGTAAATCCTTTGACGGAAAAGATATATTAAACGGTGCGTCTTTTCATATAGAGAACAATGAAAAAGCTGCTATTGTAGGCATAAACGGTGCAGGCAAGACCACACTTATCAAAATGATAATCGGTCAGCTCTCACCAGACGATGGCGAAGTTACTTTTTCCAAAGATACTACATGGGGTTATCTTGCCCAAAACCAGAATATCACCTCAGAAAACACCATCCTCGATGAGCTCACAGAGGTAAAAAGAGATATCATAAACCTTGAACAGGAAATCAGAGACGCCGAAGAAGCAATGAAGCACACTACAGGCGATGACCTTACAAAGCTCATGGAGAAGTACACTCAGATGCATGAGAAATTCCAAAGAGAATCAGGCTATGCATGGCGAAGTGAAGTTCTCGGCGTTGCCAAGGGTCTTGGCTTTATTCAGGAGGAGTTTGATAAGAAGATATCTACTCTCTCCGGCGGTCAGAAAACAAGGGTTGCTTTGGGAAAGCTTCTTTTACAAAAACCTGATCTCATCATCCTGGATGAGCCTACCAACCATCTTGATATGAATTCCATCAGATGGCTTGAAAACTATCTCTTAAACTACAAGGGTGCCGTACTTATCGTCTCCCACGACAGATACTTCCTCGATAAGATCGCAGGTAAGATCATCGAAGTTGAAAATACAAAAGTCAGTTCTTTTTCCGGTAATTACAGCACCTATGCAGTAAAGAAAGAACAGGCGCGTGCCGCTGAGCTTGCAGCATATGTCAAGCAGCAACAGGAGATCAAGCATCAGGAAGAAGTCATCGCCAAATTAAAGAGCTTTAACAGAGAAAAATCAATTAAGCGTGCGGAAAGCCGTGAAAAGATGCTTGATAAAATTGAAGTACTTGATAAGCCCACTACCATTGATGACAAAATGAAGATTTCACTTAAGCCCTCAAGCGAAAGTGCCAAGGACGTTCTTACCGTTACAGATATTTCCAAGTCATTTGGCAGTGAACAGCTCTTTTCCAACATCAGCTTTGAGATCAAAAAGGGCGAGCATGTGGCGATCATCGGAGACAACGGAACCGGTAAGACAACCATGCTCAAAATGATAAATGGCATAGAAAGCCTTGATTCAGGAAAAATCGAACTTGGTGTAAAAGTAAAGATTGGTTACTACGATCAGGAGCATCACGTTCTTCACGATGAAAAGACTTTATTTGAAGAGATATCAGATGCTTATCCTACTTTGAACAATACAGAGATACGTAACACTCTCGCTGCTTTTCTTTTTACAGGAGATGACGTATTTAAGAGGATCGGCGATCTGTCAGGTGGCGAAAAGGGTAGAGTTTCTCTTGCAAAGCTTATGCTTTCAGACGCAAACTTCCTTATCCTCGATGAGCCAACAAACCACCTTGACATAACCAGTAAGGAAATTCTTGAAAGTGCAATATCAGGCTACGAGGGAACCGTCCTCTATGTAAGCCACGACAGATATTTTATCAATAAAACAGCCACCAGGATTCTTGACCTTACCCATGGCCAGGTAGTCAATTACATAGGTAACTATGATTATTACATGGAGCATGCGGATGAGCAGAATTCAAGGCTCTTTGGAGAAACTTCTTCCAATGACGGAAGCAGCCTTGGATCCGGAAGTTTTAAATATTCTGCTTCCCAGCCAGATGGTGTTTCTTCAAACGCAGCAGCTTCTGCACCTTCATTAAATGGCAGCTCTACTGCTTCAACTCAGAGTTCTTCAAATGGCGCTATGGACTGGAAAGCCCAGAAAGAAGCTCAGGCTCAAAAGCGTAAACAGGAAGCTGCACTCAAAAAATGTGAGGAAGAAATTGCCAAGTTAGAAGCCCGCGATGGTGAAATAAACGAACTTCTCGCTGAACCATCAGTCGGAACAGACCTTGCCAAACTCAGAAAACTCTCAGACGAGCAGGCTGACATTCAGGATAAACTTGCTGCTCTCTATGATGAATGGGAAACATTGTCAGAATGAGAAAAATAGCACTGATTCCCTATAGGAAATCAGTGCTATATTTATGGGTCAAATCATAAATGCGCCATTTTTATTAAAAATGCATTTTCACTTAAGCTTCGCCCCGTCTTTGAATGCATTTCCAACTTTTTCACCAATGCCATAATAAGCATTTGCAAATGGATCAAAGCTGATTGGTTTTACCTTTTTAACATCAACAGCCCCATCAGTAACTACGCTCTCATCTGCAGAAACATTTACAATTTCTCCAATAAGGATACCGTCATTAAAGCTCTTTACCTTGCATTCAAGAGCAACAGGAAGTTCATCTATAAGAGGTGCATCTACAAAATCACTCTTGGTTGCATGAAATCCAGCTTTCTCAAACTTATCAGGAACCTTTCTTCCTGATTCAATGCCTACATAATCACAGGCAATCACCTGACCTTCAGTAGCAAGACTTACTGTAAAAGCGCCTCTTTTAGCCAGATTGTCAGTAGTCTTATGTTCAGACAGACTGATCGTAATTTCCTTAAAATCTGTCGTAATGCCCCATGCTGCGTTCATAGCATTTGGTACTCCATTTTCATCATATGTTGCAATGATAAGAACCGGCTGCGGATACATGAGTGGTTTTGCGCCAAAATTTACTCTGCTCATTTTATTCCTCCTTTGATATACCTCACATTAATCTTCCGTTTTGTTATTGGAAGTATTCTATTCAAGCATAAATCATCAATGCATATAACATCATTTTATATTTCCAAGTGTTTTTAACATTTCCATTGCTTTTTCATAGGATTCTTTCATCTTCTGCGGGCTATTTACACTCATGCCCTTCTCTCTTGCTTTATTAGCCAAGCCTTCGTAATCACTAATAAACAACGTATCCTCAGCACCTGCTGATATTATGCTTTCAGCCTCTTCTAAAGATATCCTTTTTACACTCGCATTATGCCTTTCCTTAAGCATAGAAACCTGTTTTGCAAGAATCTCATCTTCTTCGCCAATAAGACAAATAATTATATTCTTCATAGCTCATATTTCTTTCTTATACTTAGTTCTGCGTATATCTGGTTATATTTAATATCCTCTATCAATTGTCTCACATTAAATGTGAAAAGTGAATGTTTGTTATGAGACCATACGCCACCATTGACTGAACCTGAGGAAAACGCCTTGGTTTGCGAGCCGACGGTGATGATGATGGGAACAGTAGATTGCATCTCACCGTCGGATTCAGCATTGTAGCGTTTTCCTCAGAACCCGTCAATGGCAAGCACCTTCGGTGTGGCTAGGTACAAGTTGCCTCGGGCTCTGACTCCGAGAACAGTAGCAATGTCATTTAGTTAAGGAAATTCATATATACTTTCATATCAAAAACATTATTGCAAAAGAAAAAGTGATTCTACAAAGAACGTAAGAATCACTTTTTTATTTGAAAATTTTTAAATTAGGGCTTGACACAGGCCTCAAAAAGTGCGGCCGCCTTTGCTAAAGAAGCTTTAGCAAAGGCGGCCCCTTAAATCAAAGGTATCCGACCACACATTGATTTAAGGAGGCACTCATGAAAGCATCATACATCAAAAAGAAGTTTTTTGAAACTATTGATTCTATT